>CAJXJW010000001.1 GCA_913055625.1 uncultured Pseudomonadota bacterium
AGCGCGTCGGAGCCGAATTCGTTGACGTAGCTGTCGGGGTCCTGGCCGTCGGGCAGGAACACGAAGCGGATCTGCCGGCCGTCCCGCACGTGGGGCAGCGCCGTTTCGAGGGCGCGCCAGGCCGCCTTCCGGCCGGCCTTGTCGCCGTCGAAGCAGAACGCCACGTCGTCCGTCAGCCGGAACAGCCGGTTCAGGTGCTCGGCGGTCGTCGCGGTGCCGAGCGTTGCGACCGCGAACTGGATGCCGTGCCGAGCGAGCGCGACGACGTCCATGTAGCCCTCGACGACGACGAGCCGGTCGATGGACCGCAGCGCCTGGCGCGCTTCCCAGAGCCCGTAGAGCTCGCGTCCCTTGTGGAACAGCACCGTTTCCGGGGAGTTCAGGTACTTCGGTTCCTCGTCGCCGAGCGTCCGCGCGCCGAAGCCGATGCAGCGGCCCCGCGCATCGCGGATCGGGAAGACGAGCCGGTTCCGGAAGCGATCGTGATGCCGGCCGTCGTCCTTGCGAATGACGAGGCCCGCGGCGAGCAGGCGGTCGATGGCCTCGTCCGACTTGCCGTGCCGGTCCAGCAGGTTGCTCCAGCCCGCCGGCGCATAACCGATGCCAAAGCGCTGCGCGGTCGGGCCGTCGATGCCGCGGCGCTGCAGGTACTCGATGGCCTGCGGCGCGTCCCGGAGCGTCTTCTGCCAGCCCTTCTCGACCGTCGAGAGCAGGGAAAACAGTTCGTCGTAACGCCGCGCAGGGCGGTCCGATTCGTCGCGCGGAACGTCGACCCCCATGCTCGCCGCCAGGCTCTCGATGGCCTCGACGAAGTCCATGTGGTCGTACTCCATCAGGAAGCCGATCGCGGTGCCGTGCGCGCCGCAGCCGAAGCAGTGGTAGAAGCCCTTCGCGGGGCTGACCGTGAATGACGGTGTCTTCTCGTCGTGGAACGGGCAGCAGGCCTTGAACTCGTGGCCCGCCTTCTTCAGCTGGACGCGCCGGCCAACCACCTCGACGATGTCCGCCCGGGCAACGAGGTCGTCGATGAAGTCCTGTGGGATCAGTCCGGCCATATGCATTCAAACGCGGCCGACCCGGTGTCGGGTCTCGGCCTCAAGCAGAGAATAGCGGGTTTGGCGCGAACTGCCAGACAGGCAAATTTCAGGCCAAACGAGCCTTTACGCGTGCGCCGACGGCGCCCATGTCGGCGCGTCCGGCGGCTTCGGCCTTGATGGCGGCCATGACCTTGCCCATGTCGCGGATGCTCTCCGCGCCGGTGTCGCCGATGACCTTTTCGATCAGGGCGTCGAGGGAGGCATCGTCCAGCGGCTCCGGCAGGTAGGACTCGAGTACCTCGAGTTCGGCCTGCTCGATCGCGGCGAGGTCGTCGCGGCCGCCTTTTTCGTATTGTTCGATGGAATCGCGTCGCTGCTTGACGGCTTTCTCGATGACCGTCAGCGTGCC
This sequence comes from uncultured Pseudomonadota bacterium, assembly GCA_913055625.1. Lineage (GTDB taxonomy): Bacteria > Pseudomonadota > Gammaproteobacteria > Steroidobacterales > Woeseiaceae > UBA1847. Next base: position 1,447 of record CAJXJW010000001.1, read on the forward strand.
GGCGTCGTCGAGGTCCTTGCGGGTGTCGACCTCGACGCGCTTGATGTCCGCCAGCAGCAGGCGGACGACCTTCAGGCGCTCCTTGTCCCCGGCCTTGAGGGCCGTCTTCATGTCATCGGTGATGCGGGACTTGAGCGTCATGCGGGGGAAGCCCGACCGGTCGGAGAGGCCGTCGCGCGGCGGGGCCGCGGGGCCGCCCGCGGTCAGTACAGACGCTTGCGCTTGGCTTCTTCGCGCGAGATCCGCTTCAGGTGGCGCTTCACGGCCGCGGCCTTCTTGCGCTTGCGTTCCTGGGTCGGCTTCTCGTAGAACTCACGACGACGCAGCTCGGTCAGTACGCCGGCCTTCTCGCAGGCGCGCTTGAACCGCCGCAGGGCGGCGTCGAAATATTCGTTTTCTTTAACACGTACGCTCGGCATAAGAACCAACACTTCCTTACGTTCAAAAATAATCCCAGCTCTTGGCTGGGACGCAGAGCCCGCCATTTTAACGGGTCCCGGCCCCGAATGCCAAGCGGATTTCGCGCCATCTGCGGTACACTCCGCGCCCTATGCAGGTGCTGGGTATCGAATCGAGCTGTGACGAAACCGGGGTTGCCGTCTATGACACGGGCCGGGGCCTGCTCGCGCACGCGCTGCACAGCCAGGTCGACCTGCACGCGGTCTACGGCGGGGTGGTCCCGGAGATCGCGTCACGCGACCACCTGACGCGGATCGTGCCGCTGGTGGCGCGGGTCCTGGCCGACGCGGGCGTGGAGCGGCCGGATGCCATTGCCTACACGGCCGGCCCGGGACTCGTCGGGGCCCTGATGGTGGGTGGGGGCGTCGCGAACGGGCTCGGCCTTGCCTGGGACCGGCCCGTGATCGCGGTCCACCACATGGAGGGGCACCTCGTGGCGCCGATGCTGGAGGACGCGCCGCCGCCGTTCCCGTTCCTCGCGCTGCTGGTCTCCGGCGGGCACACGATGCTGATCGCCGTCCGCGGCCTCGGCGATTACGAGATGCTCGGGACGACGCTCGACGACGCGGTCGGCGAGGCCTTCGACAAGACCGCGAAGCGGCTGGGGCTGGGCTACCCGGGCGGCCCGGCGCTCGCGAAGCTGGCGGAGGACGGTAATGACACAGCCGTCGACCTGCCGCGGCCGATGCTGAATCGGCCGGGCTACGATTTCAGTTTTTCGGGCCTGAAGACCGCCGTGCTCCAGGCCGTCCAGAAGTCGGAAGCGGCTGGCCGGCTCGACGACGACCGCGCCGACATCGCGGCCTCGTTCCAGCGGGCGGCGGTCGACACGCTGATCGGCAGGACCCTGTCGGCGGCGCGCGACGCCGGCATGGAGCGCGTCGTCGTGGCGGGCGGCGTCGGCGCCAACCAGTGCCTGCGGGCGGATCTCGCGACGCGCTTCGACGGGGAGGTCTATTACCCGCGTCTCGCGTTTTGCACCGACAATGGCGCCATGATCGCGCTCGCCGGCGCGCTGCGCCTTGCGGACGCGCACGAGGGCAGAGAGATCATCGCGCGGGCGCGCTGGGCGCTGGAGTCGCTCGGGAAACCGCGGGCCGCATGAACCGGGACAGCGAACGGGAGCGTCATCGGATGGACATCATTTTCCTGCACGATCTCCGGGTCGAGACGGTCATCGGCATCTGGGACTGGGAGCGCCAGATCCGGCAGACGGTCGTCATCGACCTCGAGATGGCGGCGGACATCCGCAAGGCGGCAGCCTCGGATCGCGTCGAGGACACGCTGAATTACAAGCAGGTGGCCAAACGGGTGCAGCAGTTCGTGTCGGAATCGTCGTTTCAGCTCGTGGAAACGCTGGCCGAGGAGATCGCCGGGATCGTGACCGGGGAGTTCGGCGTCCCGTGGGTCCGTGTCCGGGTCTGCAAGCCGGGTGCGATTCGCGGGGCGCGCGACGTCGGCGTGCTCATCGAACGGACGCCGGGCGATCGGGATGCCGACGACTGAGTCCGCGCCCGTCCGGGTTTTCCTGGGTCTCGGCAGCAACGTCGAGCCGGAGGCGAACCTGGCCCTCGGCATTCGCGAGCTCCGGCGTCGCTATGGCGAGCTGCAGCTGTCGCCGGTGTACCGCAACAAGCCGGTCGGATTCGAGGGCGCGGACTTCCTGAACCTGGTCGCCGGCCTGGACACGCGCCTCCCGCCCGCCGCACTGCAGGCCGACATCGAGTCGGTCCACGCGCTGGCGGGGCGCACGCGCGGCGGCGAGCGCTACGCGTCGAGGCCGCTCGACATCGACCTGCTGCTGTACGGGGACTCTGTGATCGACGGCCCGGAGTGCCGCGTGCCGCGGTCGGACGTGTTGCGCTACAGCTTCGTCCTGCGGCCGCTGGCGGAGATCGCGCCGGACGTCATTCACCCGGTGACCGGCCTGACACTGGCGCGCCACTGGGCGGACTTCGATGCCGGCGCGCACCCGCTCGTGGCCGTGGACCTGCCGCTGTGACGCGATCCCGGAACTGTGCGTCCCGTCCGGGGGTCGAACCGGGGGCATTCGCTATCATTGCGCCAATGCGGCGTTGCCGAACCGGGACGGAGTAGACATGCCGAGAACACTGGTGCTGAGCCTGCTGGCGCTGGGCCTGGCCGCCTGCGGTGGCGGCGGCGGGGACGACAGCGGCCAGAACGTCGACACGAGCTGTTCCGCCAACGGGCAGAAACAGTTCGTCCTGGACAACATGCGCTACTGGTACCTGTGGAACGACCAGTTGCCGGCCAGCGTTGACCTCGACGCGTATGACTCGCCCGAGGCGCTCCTCGGCTACCTCGCCTCGTTCAGCCCTGATCTCGGGACCGGCGGGCCGGTCGATCGCTTCAGTTTCATCAACTCGGCCGATGCCGATGCCGCGTTCTTCGGCGAGGGCGAGTTCGAAGGCTACGGGTTCGGCAGCACGTTTCTCGCGGCGGACGACTGGCGCCTGACGCGCGTGTTCGCCGGCAGCCCGGCGGCGGCCGCCGGTTTCGAACGCGGCCAGCGCATCGTTGCGCTGAACGGGCGGTCGATTGCGGAAATCCAGGCGGCCGAAGGCGTCGACGCGGTGCTCGCATCCTCGCCCGTGCAGTTCACGCTGCGCCGGCTCGACGATTCGGAATTCACTGCGTCCGTGGCCGTCGACATCGTCACGATCGACCCGGTCCCGCAGGCCACGGTGTTCCCGCTCGCGGGCACCCCGGGCGTCGGCTACGTTGAACTCGCGACGTTCATCAGCACGGCAAACGCAGAGCTCGACGCCGCGTTCGCGCAGTTTCGCAATGCCGGCATCACCGACCTGATCATCGACCTGCGCTATAACGGCGGCGGGCTGGTCAGCACGGCGGAGTTGCTGGGTGACCTCCTCGGCGGCGCGGTTGCACAGAACCTCGTGTTTTCCGAGACCCGCTTCAATGCGGACCGCGCGAACGAGTACAACGACGCCGACTTCTTCAGCCTCCTGGCAAACTCCCTGAACCTCTCGCGCCTGTACATCATCGCGTCGGACGGCACCGCGTCGGCGAGCGAGCTGGTCACGAACAGCCTCGACCCGTACGTCGAGGTCGTCATCATTGGTGAGGACACGTTCGGCAAGCCGGTGGGCCAGGTCGGGCTCGAGTTCTGCGGCAAGATCCTGCGTCCCACCGCGTTCCAGACCGTCAATGCGAACGGGTTCGGCGACTACTTCGACGGCCTGCCGGTGGATTGCCCGGCCGCGGACGACCTGTCGGTGCCGGTCGGCGACCCGGCGGACCCGAACATCGTCGCCGCGATGTACCACGCCGAGAACAATGCGTGCCCGGTCGCGTCGCTGGGGCCGACGGTGTCCAAGCCGCGGCTCGACGCCGAGGCCGCCAACGCAATGCCACGCCTGACGACGCCGGCGCGCGCGTACGCGAACGCGCGATAATCCGGACGGTTACCAGCCGACGGAGCGGCCGCCGTCGACGGCGATGACCTGGCCGGTCACGTAGTCCGCGTCGCGGACCAGGAACAGCACGCAGCCGGCGATATCGGCCGGAGTGCCAGGGCGCTGCAGCGGCACCTGGTCGAGGATCGTCGCCTTCACGTCGTCCGTCATGCCGTTTTCCGGCCACAGGATCGCGCCCGGTGCGACCGCGTTGACGCGCACGTCCGGCGCAAGGTCCTTGGCCAGCGACCGCGTCAGCATTTCGAGCCCGGCCTTCGCGGCACCGTAGACGCTGTGATCGCGCAGCGGACGACGGGCGTGGATATCGACGATATTGACGATGCTGCCGCCGACGGCCGCGAGGTGCGGCGCCGCCGCCTGCGAGACAAACAGCGGCGCCTCCAGGTTGCTGCCGACCAATTCGCGCCAGGCACGCTCGTCTATCTTGCCGATGGGGGTCGGGTAGAACGTCGACGCGTTGTTGACGACGACGTCCAGCCGTCCGCGCCAGTCGACGACACGCTTCACCAGGCCCGGAATGCCGGCCGTGTCCAGCAGGTCGCCCTCGAGCAGCATCGCGGAATCGGTGCGCTCCGCATTCAGTCGCCCGGCGAGCGCCGTCGCGTCGCTCGATGAGCTCCGGTAGTGGATGACGACGTGCGCGCCTGCCGCGTGCAACGCGCAGGCAATCGCTGCGCCGATCCGGCGCGCAGATCCGGTGACCAGCGCCACTTTTCCGTCAAGACTCATCGACATTCGCAGTTCCTGTCATTGCTTCGTATTTTGAAAGACAATGTTTTCGCCATGCAACCTTCCCCGTCTCCCGAACTGCCGGTGCCCGATGCCGCGAGTGCCGCGCACAGCGAACGCTGCCGTGCGCATCTCCTGCGGTTGATCGAACAGAAGGGCGGCTCGATCGGTTTCGCGGAGTTCATGCACGAAGCATTGTATGCGCCGGGGCTCGGTTACTACGCGGCCGGCGCGACGAAGTTCGGCGCGGCGGGAGATTTCACGACCGCGCCGGAAGTGTCTCCGCTCTTCGGTCGCGTCGTGGCCACGCAGTGCGCGGACGTGCTGCGACGGCCCGGGCACGGTCGCGTACTGGAGCTCGGCGCTGGCAGCGGCCGGCTTGCCGCGGCACTACTCGGGAAACTGGCCGAACTCGATGGCATCCCGGAGTTCTACGACATTCTCGAGGTGTCCGCGGACTTGCGCGAACGGCAGCAGCGGCTGCTGACGGAGCAGGTGCCCGGCCTGGCAGATCGTGTCCGTTGGCTCGATCGCCTGCCGGACGACTTTCGCGGCGTCATCATCGGCAACGAGGTGCTCGACGCGCTGCCGGTCGAGCGCTTCCGGATGGCCGACGAGCTGCTGGAATTGCGCGTGACGGCGGACGAAGGACGCTTCGCGTGGTGCGAAGCTCCGGCTTCTCCGCGCCTTTGCGACGCCGCCGCCGCGATCGAAGACCGCCTGGGCGGCGCGCTCGCGCGGCCGTACGACTCGGAATACTCGCCGGGCCTCGCGCCGTTCGTCGAAGACCTGGTCGGCGCGACCCGCTCCGGCCTGGTCCTGCTGTTCGACTACGGCACCAGCACGCGTGACTACTACGCGCCGGAGCGCGACGGAGGCTGGCTGCGCTGCCATTTCCGCCACCGCGCGCACGATGATCCACTCGTGCTGCCCGGCATCCAGGACATCACGACCTGGGTCGATTTCTCGGCCGTCGCAGCGGCCGCGCATGCTGCCGGTGCGCAGATCGCCGGCTACGTCACGCAGGCGCATTTCCTGCTGGCCGGCGGCATCGCCGACGAGGTCGCCGGCGTCGCGGCCGACGGCCGGCGCCAGGTCGAATTGGCAAACCAGGTCAAAATGCTTACGCTTCCGGGCGAAATGGGCGAGCGCTTCAAGTGCCTCGCGCTCAGCATCAACGGTATTCCGGCGCCGACCGCGCTGACCCTCATGGACAGGACGCACACGCTATGACACAACGGATTGTGGCCGGGGGCGGCCGGTGACCACGCTGCAGATCGTGGTCCTTGCCATCGTGCAGGGCATCACCGAGTTCCTGCCGGTTTCCAGCTCCGGGCATCTCGTCCTGGTCCCGTCGTTCTTCGGCTGGACGGACCAGGGGCTCGCGTTCGACGTGGCCGTGCACTTCGGGTCGCTTGTGGCCGTCGTCGCCTATTTTCGCAAGGACCTGCTGCAGCTCGTGAACGGCGGTTTCCGGGTGCTGGGCGGCCGTGTGGACACCGTCTGGTCGCGGCTCGCGCTCGGCATCGCGATCGGCACCGTGCCGGCGGCGATCGCCGGTCTCGCGCTTGCGGGCTGGATCGAGGAAAACCTGCGCTCACCCGCCGTCATCGTCGTCACGCTGGCGGGCTACGGCGTGCTGATGATCGTGGCGGACCGTCTCGGCAAGCGTGAACGGATGATCGACGACATCCGCGTGCGTGACGCGTTCGTGATCGGCTGCGCGCAGGCGCTGGCGCTGGTACCCGGCACGTCGCGTTCCGGCATTACGATCACGGCGGGGCGGATGCTCGGCATTCCGCGCGTCGATGCCGCCCGCTTCTCGTTCCTGTTGTCGGTGCCGGTGATCCTGCTGGCGTCGCTGTACGAGGGCCTGCACCTCGCACTGTCACCCGAGCCCGTACGCTGGAACGAACTCGGCCTCGGCGTCGCGGTCGCAGCAATCGTCGCCTACCTCGCCATTCGCTTCTTCATGCGCGTCGTGGGCGCCATCGGCCTGTTGCCGTTCGCGGCCTACCGGATCGGGCTCGCCGCCGTCATCCTTTACCTGCTCGTCTAGCTACCCGGCAGGGGTCCGCGTTTCGCGCGCTGGCGATGGCGCTGATGCGCTCCCGCCGAATCGCGTCGGCGATGCGGTCGGGCGCAAGGTCCCGGGCGATGGCTGCCGCATCCACCGCCGCCGCGGCGGACCGGGCGCTCCGAAGATGATTCGCCTGCGGGTACGCCCGGTCTTCGAGGCCGGCGCGCCCGCGGGCATCGGCCTCGCAGGCCAACAGGAAGCGCTCGAATCGCTCGGGGCGGCGGAAAGCATCGCCGCGCTCCAGCACCTTCAGGACCGTGTCGTCGCGCAGCTCGAACGCGCGATGACAGTGCGTGTGAAATTCCGCGACGATCTGCGCCAGCTCGCGGCAGGCGCGCGGGACCGGCATCCGCGACGCGAGCTTCGCGATCAGCTTCACGCTGCGCTGCTCGTGACCCGGATGGCTCGGCAAGCGGGCCGCCGGCGTCGTCGCCTTGCCGAGATCGTGCACGAGGCAGGCGAAGCGCACGTCCAGTTCGGGCGACAGGGCTTCGGCCTGGTCGAGCACCATCATCGTGTGCACACCGGTGTCGATCTCGGGGTGCCACTCCGGGGGTTGCGGGACGCCGAACAGGGCGTCGACTTCCGGGAAGACGCGGGCGAGCGCGCCGCATTCACGCAGCGACTCGAAAAAGACGCGTGAGTCCGTTCCGCGCAGCGCCGTCTCCGTTTCCGCCCAGACCCGGTCGGGGACGAGCGCATCCACTTCGCCGTCGTCGACCATCGAGCGCATCAGCGCCATCGTTTCGTCCGCGAAACGGAAACCCAGCCGATGGAAACGTGCACGAAACTTCGCGGCGCGCAGAACACGGACCGGGTCTTCGGCGAACGCGTCGGACACATGCCGCAACACGCGGGCGTCGATGTCGCGCCGACCGCCGTACGGATCGACGAGTTCGCCGTTCGACGATTTCGCCATCGCGTTCACGGTGAGGTCGCGGCGGGCGAGGTCGTCCTCGATCGTCACATCGGGCGACGTGTCGAAGCGAAAGCCGTGGTAGCCGGCGGCGGTCTTTCGCTCGGTGCGGGCGAGCGCGAATTCCTCCTTCGTCGCCGGGTGAAGGAATACCGGGAAGTCCTTGCCGACCGGCGTGTAGCCGTGATCCAGCATGTCCTGCGGGGTCGCCCCGACGACGCACCAGTCGCGCTCGCGAACGGGCAGGCCGAGCAGCTCGTCGCGCACCGCGCCGCCCACGAGATAGGTTTTGAAAGGCAGGGCCTTCGTCGCCATGCGGCACTCCGGGAATCAGCGCCCGACTATACCGCAGGACCGGCGGCGAGCCGGGGTCGGGGCTGTCACTCGCCGGTCGATCCGACTATTCTCGAAAGCGCGCGACACGAACCAGGAGATCGCCCATGACGCCGCCCAACGTTGCCCGCACTGCCGTCCTGCTCTTGCTCGCTGCCCTGGTGCAGCCTGCGCTGGCGGCCAAGACGGACATCCTCGGCCTCGTGAACGGCGATTTCGTCACCGGCGAAGTCAAGTCGCTGGACTTCGGCTCGCTGAGCTACAAGACGGACTCCATGGGGACCGTGACCGTGGACTGGAACGACGTCGTCAGCCTCACCAGCGACCAGCACCTCCAGGTCGAACGCACGGACGGCACGCGCTACTTCGGGCATCTCGTCGCGTCCGACTCGAAGGCCGAATTGCGCATCAAGACGGCCGGTGACGAGGTGACCATCAAGATTCGCGACGTCGTTCGAATGACGCCGATCGACGCCGAGGAGAGCTTCATGGAGCGGCTCGATGGCTCGTTCAGCCTGGGTCTGCAGGCGCAGAAGTCGAGCGAGGTCACGACGTCCTCGGTGTCCGCCGACATCAGCTACCGGGCCCAGAAGTACCTCTGGGGCTTGCGCCTGTCGTCCACCGTCACCGACCAGCCGAGCGAGCCGACGTCGGCTCGCCAGAGCGTCGACCTCAATTACCAGCGCTTCCGGCCGGACCGCTGGTTCGCAGACTGGTTCATCGGCTGGGAACGCAACGACGAACTCGGCCTGCAGGCCCGACTGTCGGCCGGTGGCGCATGGGGCCGCTACCTGGTGCAGACGAACCGCCAGCTCTTCTCGCTGACCGTCGGCGCGCAGGTCGCGCGCGAGATGTACCTCGGTTCGGACCCGAACGACTCGGTCGCGGAAGGTCGTATCGAGGCGCGCTACCTGTTCCGCAACATCGCGCCGGACGCGAACCTGACGTTCACGTCGCAGGTGTATCCGCTGCTGGAGGACTTCGGCGATTACCGCGCGGAGTCGGACCTGAGCCTGCGCTGGGAGATGATCGAGGACGTGTTCTGGGACCTGACGATCGGCTACTCCTACGACAACAGCCCGCCGGAAGGCGGCGCGAAGTCCGATTCAGCGGTGACGACGTCCATCGGCTACTCGTTCTGAGCACGGTGGCGCGTCGCCTCGCAGTATTGGCGTGGGTCGTGGTCGCCGGCGCGTCGCAATCCGGTTGCTACTACCTGCAGGCAGCGACCGGGCAGGTCGATATTCTCGTCCGGCGCGAGCCGATCGACGAGGTTCTCGCGGACCCGGAAACCGATATCGACGTGGCGCGCAGACTGCGGCTCGTGCAGGAGGCTCGTGACTTCTCGGTCGCAACCCTCGGATTGCCCGACAACGGCAGCTACCGCAGTTACGCGGAACTCGATCGCGACTACGTCGTCTGGAGCGTGTTCGCAGCGCCGGAGTTCCGGATGCAGGCGGTCAACTGGTGTTACCCGATCGTCGGTTGCGTGTCCTATCGCGGCTATTTCAAACAGGAAAAGGCCGAGCGTGAGGCTCGAAGGCTCTCGGAGCGCGGCTTCGACGTGCATGTCGGTGGCGTCGCGGCGTACTCGACGCTCGGGCGCTTTGACGACCCGGTCCTGAGCACGATGATGCGCTGGGACGATGCCCAGCTCGTGGCCACGCTGTTCCACGAACTCGCGCACCAGGTGCTCTACATTCCCGACGACACCCGGTTCAACGAATCGTTCGCGCGGGCAGTGGAGGAGTTCGGCATGGAGCGGTTCCTGCTTGCCCGCGATGCCGGGTCCGCGCTGGCGGCGTACCGTGACGGCAAGGCGTTGCGCACGGAACTCGCGACGCTCGTGGAGCAGACGCGCGACGACCTGTCGGCCATGTATGCCGAAACGCTCGACGATGACGAGAAACGGCTGCTGAAGGAGCATCGGCTCGAACAGCTGTCCGCGGCGTTGCGGGCGTTGCTCGAAGGCGCCGGCCGCGATGCGGATGCCTGGCTTTCGGCGCCCCTCAATAATGCCCGGCTGCTGTCGATCAGCCTGTACGAGGGCCGGCTGCCCGCGTTCCGCCGGATGATCGAGGATTGCGCCGGGGAGATCGAGTGCTTCTACGCCGAGGCGGGGCGCGTCGCCGCAATGCCGTCCGACGAGCGGAACCGCTACCTCGACGCGCTGGCCAGCCGTGGCGACGGGGCGGAGGGAGTGACGGCGACGAGTTGGTCGCGGAGCCGGCGCGTCTCCCCGTAGAGTCGCCAATGGAAAATCGTTTCGGCTTCGAGAACGCGCCGCACGTAGCGCCGCGTCTCGTTGTAGGGAATCAATTCGATCCAGGTGCGCGCATCGAGTGGCTCGTTCGCCGGTCGCCACCGGTCCACGCGCTGCGGACCCGCGTTGTAGGCCGCCGTCGCGAGAATCCGGTTGCCATCGTAGCGCGCCGCCATGCGCGCAAGGTACGCGGTGCCGAGTCGGATGTTGACGGCCGCGTCCACGAGCGTGTTCATGCCGGCGTAGGGAACCTGCAGGTTGCCGGCCATTTCGCGGCCGGTGGACGGCAACAGCTGCATCAGGCCGATGGCGCCCGCGCCGGAACGCGCATCGCGCATGAACAGGCTCTCGCTGCGGGCGATGCCGAACGCCCAGGTCGGCGGAATGCCCGCGTCGTCTGCGTACTCGATGAAGGCCTCGCGGAACGCGAGCGGGTAGCGCAGTTCGAGGTCGTCGTACTCACTGAGCATCGCCACCGTCGCAATTGCCCGGGAGTGCCAGCCCCACCGGTGCGCCAGTATCGCAGCCTGGAGTTTCTCGTCGGCCGGGAGCCGACTGATCGCGTCGTCCCACTCGGACCGGGCCCGGCCGTCGAGGCCGACCAGGAACAGTTCGCGCGCACGGACCAGTGCCGGATCGCGCTCGAGCGCCCGCAGGAGGGCCGGCGCATCGTCGAGTGCACGATGACCGAACGCGTAGGGCAGGTCGAGTTCATCGGCGGCAAGGAAGCCGTAATAGCCGCGTTCGGCCGCCAGCGCCGCCAATGCGGCCTCGGCGCCCGGGTCGGACAGGTACCGGCGGGCGACAGCGTCCCAGAAGCGCCACTCGTCGTGCTGGCGCTCGCCCGGCGTCATGGCCGCGATGTGCTGCCGCACGGCGGGCCAGTCCCGGGCCTCGAGCGCCGTGCGGGCGCGCCAGCGCAGCACCTCCGCGTCGACGACGGCTGCGGGCAGCGCGTCGAGGCGCATACGTGCGCCGGGCAGGCGGTCGCGCGCGGTCCACAGTGCGATGTGGCGTTCGACAGGGTGTCGGACCCCGGGGCCTCCGACGGCATTCCCCGGCAACGCCTTCCAGAGCGATTCCGCCAGCAACGGGTCGTCGTACGTCAGCTGTTCGGCGGCGTACGCGAGCCGGTCGGCGTTCGTGCCGTCGCCGCCACGCCGCAGGTACCGGGCCGGGTCGGACTGTGCGGACAGCCAGTCCGTCGCCAGCGCCAGCCTCGATGGATCGAGCTGCCGGGCGAGCCAGCGGGCGAGACGAAATTCCCGGGCGCCAAGGGCGAGGGCGAAGCGGTCCTCGTAGTCGGCGGTCGCCAGCAGGTCGAGGTCGCGCATCCAGTCGAAGACCGGGTCGCACTCGTCCACCTGGCTGCGTCCCACGCGCCACAGTTGTCGCGCGGATTCGGCGACGCCGCCGGACTTGCCGAGTTCCAGCTTCGACTGCAGTGCGAGGCAGTCGAGGCGGGCGATGCCGAGTTCGTCGTAGAACGCGTCGTAGATGTCGAGATAGGCGCGGTGATCCCCGCGGCGAACCAGTTCGAGCGACCACTGGTAGCGGAGCTCGCGCGCGGGTTTCGTGGTTCCGTTGGCGTCCAGGTAGCGGCGAATGGCCGCGGCTTCCGCCCGGCGAATCGTCGACCGCAGGTAGGCGCCCTCCAGGTCCGGCCACAGGACGTAGCTCTCCAGCGCCGCGCGCTCGTCCGCCGGCAGGGATTCGACAACGCCGAATTGCCCGCGTTCCGCCTCCTGCCAGGCCGTGCGAAACAGCTCACGCTGCTGCTCGGCTGCCGGTTCCGCCGCAGGGCCGGCGACCGCCGCGCCGAGCGCGACCGCCGCGATGCTGATCCCGATTGTCCCGATGCGTCGGCGCATCGGGTTATCGTACAGCCGGCCTAGCGAATCTGCAGCATCAGTCGACGGTCGCCGCGATCGACCAGCAGGAACAGGATGTCCTGGTCACTGGCGACGCGGATCAGGTCCGAAATGGAGCTGACCCCGACACGGTTCACCGCGACGATGACGTCGCCGTCGCGCAGGCCGCGCTGGGCCGCCGGGCTGTCCGGTTCGACGGACGTCACCTCCACGCCGCCGCGGCTCGTGGCCGTGTTCGCGGCGAACTCCGCGCCCTGGAGACCGGGATGGATGTCGGCGCCGGCGCTGGATACGGCGATCCGCTGGCCGAGTTCGGCCCGCGCCGTGCGCGTCTTGCCGTCGCGGACGTACTTGATGTCGACGGTGTCGCCCGGCGACTTCAGGCCGATCACGTTGATGAGCTCGCGGTTGTCCTGGATCTTCCGGTTGTTGACCTCGATGATAATGTCCTCGACACGCAGCCCGGCTTTCTCGGCCGCCGAGTTCGGCGAAATCTCGGTGATCAGGGCGCCGCTCTCGACGTCCGCGCCGAGCGCCTCCGCCGCCGCCTGGTCGAGCGTGCTGATCGTGACGCCGAGCAGGCCGCGCTTGACCTCGCCGAAGTCGAGAATCTGCCGCATGACCGAGCTGGCGATCTCCGTCGGGACCGCGAAGCCGATGCCGACGTTGCCGCCGCTGCGGCTGATGATGGCCGAGTTGATGCCGATCAGTTCGCCGCGCATGTTGACGAGCGCGCCGCCCGAGTTGCCCGGGTTGATGGAGGCGTCGGTCTGAATGAAGTCCTCGAGGCCGTCGCCGATACCGGAGCGGCCGAGGGCGCTGACGATGCCCGATGTGACCGTGTGGCCGAGGCCGAACGGGTTGCCGATCGCGATGACGAAGTCACCGACGCGCACGCCCTGCGAGTCGCCGATCGGCATTTCCACGAGACCCTTCGCGTCGACCTTCAGCACCGCGATGTCGGTTGCGGCGTCCGTGCCGATGACTTCCGCGTCGAGCAGCTTGCCGTCGAATAACGAGATCTTGATCTCGTCCGCGCTCTCGACGACGTGGTGATTGGTCAGGATGTAACCGTTCTCGGCGTCCACGATGACGCCGGAGCCGGCGCTCGCGATCTGGCGCGGGCCGCGGTTGTTGGGGAAGCCGAAAAAGCGGCGGAACGCCTCGTCGCCGTACATCGGGCCGGATGAGACCGTCTGCCGGACACGAATGTTGACGACGGCCGGCGACGTGGTCTCGACGAGTGGCGCCAGGCTCGGAACTTCCTTGTCACCGACCATCGCCGGCAGTGCCGCATGCGCGGCGGAGGCTATGAAGACCAGGGCCGCGAAACCCATCATGCGAAGTGTCTTGCTCATGGATGCCTTACCTCGTTGGTGTCGTACGTGGTCGCCGGCCCCGCTGCGACAGGGCGTTCGACCGTGACCGCCGGCCGGTGTTCCGCCGGCGGTTCGAAGGCGCCCCCACCTTACCGCACAAAGATGCCCGGTTGCGGCACATCGTCGCAACCGGGCAGCCCGGCCGCAGGCGGGGCAGGCGTACGGTCAGGCCGCTTCGATGGCGATGCGGCGGGCCTTCACCTCGGGCAGCTTCGGGATCGAGATCTCCAGGATGCCCTTGCTGTTCGTCGCCTTGATGCCGTCGGCGTCCGCCGTGTCCGGCAGGCTGAAGCGCCGGTAGAACCGGCCGAAGCTGCGCTCGACGCGCCGGTAGCCGTCTTCCTCGGTCGTGGACTCGGTCTTGCGTTCACCGGAGACGGTCAGCACCCCGGCGTCCATGCTGACGTCGATGTCCGCCGGGTCGACCCCGGGGACGTCCGCGCGCAGGATGAAACGGTCTTTTTCCTCGATGATGTCCACCGCGGGCGCCCAGTCGGCGACCGAATTCTCGCTCTCGGCCTGCGCCCGGCGGCCGGCCGCCAGTCGGTCCAGATCGCGGTGTAAAAGGTCCACGATCGACCACGGTTCGAAACGTGTCAGATTCATGCTTTTCTCCTCGAATGTGTCGGTGCGGGCGGCGATTTCGGCGCCCGGCAGCACTGCGGGAATTGCCCTGCATTGCGGGCTAGATAAGGCCTCGCGGGCGCAATTCAAGGCGTTTGCGGGGCCCGCGGGAAGCCACTAGATGTTGTTGCAAAGAGTTTTCACAAAAGTGTCATTTATTTTCGGAGTTTTTTAATGCCGGGAATTTAGAATGTTCCGTAACATGTTGTTTATAATAGATAAAAGCACTACGTTAATTTTGGGGTAAACGCTTGACACGACTGGTCTACGGGCATAATCTAGCCTGCATCCGGACACAACATCTTGTGTCCTATCAACGAGGGAATCGAAGCCAACTCTGGCTCTCGCCGCGCGCATTCGGGGAGGCGGTGAGCGGGCGACTATTCCCTCGGCGAAGCCGCCGGGTTGGAGCGTCAACAAAAAATCTCCGCAAGGAGCACTGGGGAGAATCAGGTCCGATGAAATCAGCCGTTCAACTGGAAGCACACACGGTTGCCGATATCGATTTTCAAGCAGCGTCGCTCGACATCTGGGAAGCCAAGTACCGCCTGAGTGCGAAGAACGGTGCCGTCATCGACGCGACGATCGACGACACGTACGTGCGCGTGGCGCGGGCGCTGGCCGATGTCGAGACGGAATCGAAGCGAGAGCAGTACTTCAATGAATTCCTGTGGGCGTTGCGGTCCGGTGCCATCCCGGCCGGCCGCATCGTCTCGAATGCCGGGGCACAGGAGCACAAGCCGGCGACGTCGACGATCAACTGTACCGTGTCGGGTACCGTTGGCGATTCGATGGACAATATCCTGAACAAGGTGCACGAGGCAGGCCTGACGCTGAAGGCCGGGTGCGGCATCGGTTACGAGTTTTCCACGCTGCGGCCGAAAGGTGCGTACGTAACCGGTGCCGGCGCCTACACCTCGGGGCCGCTGTCGTTCATGGATATCTACGACAAGATGTGTTTCACGGTGTCGTCCGCCGGCGGTCGCCGCGGCGCGCAGATGGGCACCTTCGACGTTGGTCATCCCGACGTGATGGAGTTCATCCGCGCGAAGCGCGAGGACGGGCGCCTCCGGCAGTTCAACCTGTCGCTGCTCGTCACCGACGAGTTCATGCAGGCCGTGATCAACGAAGAGGACTGGAAGCTCGCGTTCCCGATCACGCAGAAGGAACTCGAGCAGGACGGCTACGACCTGGACGACGAGAGCCAGTTCGTCTGGCGCGAATGGCCGGAGGCCGGCAACTACGTCGGCAATGCAGAGGGTCTCGTCGCGTGCAAGATCTACAAGACGCTGCCGGCACACCGGCTGTGGAACCTCATCATGGCGTCGACCTACGACTTCGCGGAGCCGGGCTTCGTGCTGATCGACAAGGTCAACGAGATGAACAACAACTGGTTCTGCGAGAACATCCGCGCGACGAATCCGTGCGGTGAGCAGCCGTTGCCGCCGTACGGCTCCTGCCTGCTCGGGTCCGTGAACCTGACGCGTTTCGTCGTGGACCCGTTCTCGGACGACGCGCGCTTCGACTGGGACGGCTTCCGCAAGGTTGTGAAGACGTTCACGCGCATGCTGGACAACGTTGTCGAGATCAATGGCTTGCCGCTGCCCCAGCAGCGCAACGAAATACTCCGCAAGCGCCGCCATGGCATGGGCTTCCTCGGGCTGGGCTCGACGATCGCCATGCTGCGGATGCGCTACGGCGACGAAACTTCGGTCGCGTTCACGGAAGACGTGGCACGCGAGCTGGCTCTCGCCGGCTGGGAAGAGGCGCTCGCGCTGGCCGAGGAGAAGGGGCCCGCGCCGATCATGAACGAGCAGTTCGAGGTCACGGACGAGATGCTGCACAAGCGGCCCGAGATGCTGGCCGACGGCTATCGCGCGGGCGACAAGGTGCCGGGCCGGGTCCTGCACGCGCGGTATTCGCGCTACATGCAACGTCTGGCGTCCGTGGACCCGGAGCTGGTCGACAAGCTTGCGGCGGTGGGCGCCCGGTTCACGCACCACAGCTCCATCGCGCCGACCGGCACGATTTCGCTGTCGCTGGCGAACAACGCGTCGAACGGCATCGAGCCGAGCTTCGCCCACCATTATTTCCGGAACGTCATCCGGCAGGGCAAGAAGTCGAAGGAAAAAGTGGACGTCTTTTCGTTTGAACTCCTGGCCTACCGCGAGATCGTCGACAAGAACGCGTTGCCGGAGGCAAACGGTGGCGAGAACGATCTGCCGGACTACTTCGTGGCCGCGGACGATATCTCGCCGAAGGAGCACGTCGACATCCAGGCAGCCGCGCAGAAGTGGATCGATTCGTCGATCTCGAAGACGGCGAACGTACCCACGGACTACGCCTACGAGGATTTCAAGGACATCTACCTGTACGCCTACCGGCAGGGCCTCAAGGGTTGCACGACGTTCCGCTTCAACCCGGAGGCCTTCCAGGGCGTGCTGGTGAAGGAGAAGGATCTCAAGAACACGACGTACACGTTCACGCTCGACGACGGATCGAAGGTCAATCTGCGCGGCGACGAAGAGATCGAGTACGACGGCGAGGTACACACGGCAGCAAACCTCTTTGACGCGCTCAAAGAGGGCTACTATGGAAAATTCTGACATGATCAAGATCGACAAGAAGATCGTCGGCTACGACGTGGCCAAGCCCGCGCCGGCGGAGGCAGCGCCGGCGCCGGAGGTGTCGCGCGAGACCGCGGGTGCCAAGCGTGCCGAAGTCATCCGCATGCACGAGAAGCTGGAACGGCCGGAGATGCTCATCGGCTCCACCTACAAGGTGAAGACGCCGGTGTCCGACCATGCCATGTACGTGACAATCAACGATATCGTGCTGAACGAGGGCACCGAGTACGAGAAGCGCCGCCCGTTCGAGATGTTCATCAACTCGAAAAACCTGGATCACTACCAGTGGATCGTGGCGCTGACCCGGATCATCTCGGCCGTTTTTCGCAAGGGCGGGGACGTCGCGTTCCTCGTGGACGAGTTGAAGGCCGTCTTCGATCCGCGCGGTGGTTACTGGCAGCCGGGCGGCAAGTTCATGCCGTCGATCATCGCGGAGCTGGGGTACATCGTCGAGAAGCACCTGATCGCGATCGGCCTGCTCGGCCGGCCGGAGATGGACGAAGGGCAGAAACAGCTCATCGCGGAAAAGCGCGCACAGTTCGAAGCGTCGCAGCAACAGCAGGACGCGTTCGCGAAGACCGACTACCCGGAAGGCGCGCAGCTGTGTGCAAAGTGCAGCACCGCGGCTGTCATACGCATGGATGGGTGTATGACCTGTCTCAATTGCGGCGACTCCAAATGCGGCTGAGGCCGCGTCTGTCGGCGCAATCCTTCGTTGCAATCGACCAGTAATCGCTCACGTACTCCGTGTACGCTGCGCGATTCCTGGTCGATCGCGCCTCGACTTGCCCCAACAGCCACGGCCTCAGTAGTTTCGTTTCGCAGAGGCCGCCTTGCATCCGGTGCGACAGTGACGCCCTCGGTGCTTCGGGGTGCGGCGACAGTCCGGTCGCCGTCTGGTAAATTCCGCCCGTGACCCTGACCATTCCCGATTTCACGCGTGCCCGCGTCGTCGTGGCGGGCGACGTCATGCTCGACCAGTACCTGTTCGGGGCGACGCGGCGAATCTCGCCCGAGGCGCCGGTCCCGGTGGTGCACGTCGATCACGAGGACGATCGTCCCGGCGGCGCGGCGAATGTCGCGGTGAACCTCGCAGCGCTCGGGTCGCGAACGACGCTGATCGGCGTCGTCGGCAACGACGCGGCAGCCGGGACGCTGGAAGACCTGCTCGGACACCGCGGCATCGACTGCCGGCTCGAGCGCGTCCCGGACCGCCCGACGATCACGAAGCTTCGCGTGCAGAGCCGCGGCCAGCAGCTGATTCGGCTGGATCGCGAAGACAGCCGCGCCGTCACCGGCACGGCGCTCGTGTCCGTGCTGCGCGATGCGTTGGATGGCGCCGGCGCACTGATCCTGTCGGACTACGCCAAAGGCGCCCTCGCGGACGTGGAGGAGATGATCCGCGCGGCGCGCGACGCCGGCCTGCCGGTGCTGATCGACCCGAAGGGCACCGACTTCGAGCGCTACCGCGGGGCGTCGCTGCTGACGCCCAACCAGTCGGAATTCGAGGCCGTGGCCGGGCCGTGCGCCACGAACGAGCGGCTCGTCGAGCGCGGACTCGCGATGATCGATGCGCTCGACCTCGATGCCCTTCTGATCACGCGCAGCGAGAAGGGCATGCTGCTGCTGGAGAAGGACGCGGAGCCGCTGTTCCTGTCCACCGCGGCCCGCGAGGTATTCGACGTCACCGGTGCCGGCGACACGGTCATCGCCACGCTCGCGGCGGCGGTCGCCAGCGGCCAGCCGCTGGCCGAGGCGGCGGCGCTCGCGAACGTGGCGGCCGGACTGGTCGTTCGCAAGATCGGCGCCGCGACGGTGTCGCCCACCGAGATCCGCGTGGCGCTGCACGCGCGCGGGCAGGGCGGCCGCGGCGTCGTGGGCGCGGACCTGCTTCCGGGTATCGTCGCGGAGTCGCGGGAGCGCGGCGAACGTATCGTCATGACGAACGGCTGCTTCGACATCCTCCATGCCGGTCACGTGGCCTACCTCGAAGAGGCTAAGGCGCTCGGCGACCGGCTCGTGGTTGCCGTGAACGACGACGATTCGGTACGTCGCCTGAAAGGCGCGTCGCGGCCGGTGAATCCGCTGGAGGACCGGATGCTGGTGCTCGCCGGACTGGCAGCGGTGGACTGGGTGGTGCCGTTTTCCGAGGACACGCCGGCCGACCTGATCGCGGCGGTCCTGCCGGACGTGCTCGTGAAAGGCGGGGACTATCGGCCGGAGCAGATCGCGGGCGCAAGGGCGGTGCTCGACGCCGGCGGCGAAGTGCGGGTCCTCGCGTTTCGCGACGGCAGGTCCACAACGCGGATCATCGAGCGCCTGAAGTCCTGACGTGGCGACGCGCGAAACGTCGTGAAACCCTTCTACAACCTGCTCACCTACCTGCTCCTGGTGCCGTACGCGGTCTACTGGCTGCTGCGCGCGATCCTGAACCGGACCTACCGTGACAAGCTGCCGCAGCGATTCGGGTACCGCTTTCCCAAGCTGCAACGGTCGCTTTGGGTGCACGCCGTGTCAGTCGGGGAAGTCGTCGCCGCCGCGCCATTGATCAAGGAACTGCTGCGCGTCTACCCGGAAGACCCGGTCCTCGTCACGACGGTCACGCCGACCGGCGCGGCACGGGTCGAGACGCTGTTCGGCGACAGCGTGGCGCACGCTTACATCCCGTTCGAGACGCCGGGTGCGATCAATCGCTTCTTCAGCCGGGTCCGCCCGCGAATCGCGCTGATCATGGAAACGGAGATCTGGCCGAACCTGTACCAGGGCTGCGGCGTGCGGCGGATTCCGCTCGTGCTGGTCAGCGCCCGGATATCGCCACGCTCCGTCGACAGCTACCGCAAGATGCTGCCATTGTTTCGTGAAACGCTGTCGCACGGGATCGTCATCGCCGCGCAAAGCGAGGCGGATGCCAAACGCTTCGTGTCGTTGGGTGCCAGTCCCGAACGCACGCGCGTCACCGGCAATATCAAGTTCGACGTCGAGATCCCCGACGACCTGCCGGCCCGCGGGGCCGCGTTCCGCGACAGCGTCCTGGGCCGGCGGCCGGTCTGGATCGCGGCCAGCACCCATGAAGGCGAGGAGGCACAAGTGCTCGACGCGCATCGCGCGCTGTCCGAGCGATTTCCCGACCTGTTGCTGATCCTCGTGCCGCGGCATCCGCAACGCTTCGATTCGGTACGCGACCTGCTGGAGCGGCGCGGCGAGGCCTGGGTGAGCCGCACGAGTGGTGCTGCGTGCGACGCGACGATCCGCGTGTACTTTGGCGACACGATGGGCGAGGTGTCGATGTTCTATGCGGCCAGCGACATTGCGTTCGTGGCCGGGAGCCTGGTGCCGATCGGCGGGCACAACCTGCTCGAGCCTGCGTCCCTGGGGGTCCCGATACTGACGGGGCCGCACGTCTTCAACGCGCAGGAGATCGCGGACCGGTTCATCGAGCAAGAGGCGTGCCGCGTCGTGCGAGACGCCGCTGAACTGGCATCGGCCGTCGCCGACTGGCTGGACGACCCGGCCGCTGCCCGGCGGGCGGGCGACAGCGGACGGTCGATACTGGAGGGCAACCGCGGCGCGCTGGAGCGCCTGCTCAGGTTGATCCAGCCGCTGCTCGACGCCCGTTGAGCAGCGGCGCCGGCTCAGGGTGTCGCGGGTGCCGCCGCCGCACCGGCCGCTTCCTCGCGGAACTGTTGCTCCGGCGACTTGCGGTCCTCGAAGAACGGCTCGAGCGTTTCCAGGTCCTGCACCTGTAACGTACCCGCGGCCTGCTTGAGCCGCATGTAATTCAACAGGTAGTCGTAGCGGGCCTGCTGGTAGTTCGTCACCGACTGGTAGAGCTGGAACTGAAAGTCGAGGACGTCGACGATCGTGCGCGTGCCCACGTCGAAACCGGCCTGCGTCGCCTCGAGCGCCGTCTGGCTCGACTCCACCGCCCGTGCGAGAGCCTGCACACGGCTGATGTCCGACAGAACACCGAGGTAGGCATCGCGGGCCTGGCGCTCGGTTTCGCGCGTGATGCGCTGCAGGACTTCCTGGCTCGCGCGATGCAGGTAGACGGACTCCTTGACGCGTGACGAGGTCGTGCCGCCCGAAAAAATCGGCAGGTTGAACTGCAGGCCGATGCTGTCGCCCTTGCCGTCCGAGTCGGCCGGGAAGAACGGGCTGCCGCCGACGCTCCGGTCGACGTCCGAATCCGATTCGCCGGTCGAAGCGACCAGTTCGATCGTGGGATAGTGCCCGGTCCGACGGAAGGCGATTTCGTCGCGTGCGAGTTGCTCGTCGATGCGTGCCGCGACGAGGGCCAGGTTCTGCTCCAGCGACAGGTTCACCCATTCGTTCTCATTCGCCGGCGTGGGCGAGATAAGGGGCATCTGCTCCGTCGGCGCCGCGAGTTCGTCGATGTACTCGCCGGTGATCTCCCGAAGGAAACCGCGTGCCGTCGCGAGCTGTCGCTTCGCCAGGATCTCGTCGGCGCCGGCCTGGTCGTACGCCGCCTGCGATTCCTGGACGTCCGTGATGGCAATCAGGCCGACGTCGAAGCGCTGCTTCGCCTGCTCGAGCTGCCGGGCGATCGCCTGGCGGTTCGCGTGGACGGCCAGCAGCCGGTCTTCGGCGGCGAGGACTTCAAAATAGCTCTGGGTGACGCGGACGATCAGGTCCTGCTGTGCGGCTTCCCGGTCGGCCTCGGCACGCGCGACCGTCTTGTCGGCCCGCCGCAGGTTGACGATCTGGTCCCAGCGAAACAGGCTTTGCCGGAGGCTGAACCCCCAGCGCTGGACCTCGGAGTCGGTCTGCGACTCGACGCGCACCGGGATACCGGTGGTGTCGTCGAAGATCGAATTGCCCGAGCTGTCCGACTTCGTCCATTCGGCGTCGAAACCCACCTGGGGCAGCAGGACGCCGCGGGCCTGGGGCGTCGCCTCGAGTGCCGCCAGCCGCCGTGCCTCGGCTTCGTGGATCTGCGGATCACTCTGCAAGGCCTGCTGGTAGACCTCCAGGAGCGACGCCGCCGACGCGTTTCCGGCCGTGGCGACAATCGCGGCACTTACCAGCAAGATGTTGATTTTTTTCACTATGTTCATCTGATTCGCATTCCTCAGCGGCACGGTGAAGACCGCAACAAAGGTGTTATGGTCTACTATATCACTAAACCAGTTGGGGGGCGCAACGGGGGACGGCAATCGAATCCCCAATCATACCGATTCCGTCAACACTGACACTGTATAGATGCAGCAGGTTCCGATGTGGTTTCGTTGCCCGGCAATTCGCGCCGGGTCAGAACGAAAAACGCGGCGGCGCGCCGGCGCCGTCGAGTGGGGCCACGCAGGTCTCGAACAGGCTTTCACCGGCCCAGTCGCTGCCGCCCGTCCGGCGTATCCGGCGGGCCTCCATGACCGGGGCTTCGCCGACGATCACGAACAACCGGCCGCCGTCGGTGAGGGCCTCGACGAAGCGCGTGTCCAATCGGTACAGTGAGCCGGTGACGACGACGGCATCGAACGGGCCAGCGGGCAGTGACTGCATTGCGTCCATCTGCAACAGCTCGACGTTGTCCACGCCCGCGTCGGCGAGGTTTTCGGACGCCCGTTTCAGCAGCTTGGGGTGCAGTTCGACGCTGGTCACGTGCGCGCCGAGCGCGGCCAGGCAGGCGGTCAGGAAGCCGGTGCCCGTGCCGATCTCGAGGATGTTCTCGGTGCCGGTCAGTTCGAGCGATTGGAGGACCCGCCCTTCGACCGTCGGGGTCATCATCGCATGCCCGTAGCCGATGGGGATCTCGATATCGCTGAACGCCAGCGCGCGGTAGTCGCGCGGCGCGAACTGCTCGCGCGGCACGTCATTGAAGACGGCGAGAACGTCGGGATCCAGCACTTCCCAGGCGCGCACCTGCTGCTCGATCATCTGCTGTCGGGCAATTTCTATGTTCATCATCGGAACCTGTATGACTCGGAGTCGCCCGGCACGCTGCGCCGCGCGGCCGCCGTGCGGAATTATGGTGAATCAGGCGAGTTGTGTTTACCGGCTGGGATATCCTGTGCAAAGCCTTAAGTTTGCGGCTCTTTTTCTGACCCCGCACCGCCTCCGAAGGAGGGGGTGAAGGGCGGCTAATAATAACAAATGGACTTCGAAAGACAGCATGCGGGGGGCCGGTAAATGACGACCGCAACCCTGATCAGCATCGTGCTCGCCGCAGTGGCTGCTGTCGCGGTTCTGGTGGTGATCAGGCTCTGGCTGAAGCAACGGGCGATTGCGCAAAGCCTCCGAGACTTCAATGCCGAACTGATCGCAGTGTCCGGTGATGCGTCGGTCGGTCGCCGGTTGGCCGTGCCGGACGACCCGGAGGCGGCGCAGCTCGCACACACCGTCAATCGCCTGTTCGACGCGCTCGGCGAGCGCGACCGCAGGCTGGAGGGCCGCGACCGGCTGTTTCGCGACTTCGCGCGCACGCTCCCGGAGATCGTCATCGTGCATGACGAGAAGATTCTGCTGGCCAACGAATCCGCGGCGAGCCTCGTCGGGCTCGAGCCGGCGCAGCTCGTCGGCCGCGAGGTGGCCGACCTGGTCAAGCCGGCCTACCGGGCCCTGTTCCGAAAGAACGTGACGCGGCGCCTGGCAGGGGAAAGCGCGCCACGGCGGCTCGAGATCCAGTTCATCAACGGCAACGAGACGGGGCTCTGGGTCGAGGCGCAGAGTACGAGCATCGAGTATCACGGCTCACCGGCGATCCTCACGGTCGCGCGTGACGTCAGCCATCGCAAGAGCCTCGAAGTGTCGCTGACCCGCTCGAAACGGCAGGCGCAGTTCACGCTGGAATCGATCGCCGAGGGCGTGATCACCACGGACAACGACGGTCGCATCGACTACATGAACCTCGCGGCCGAAGCGCTGACCGGCGCCAATCGCGAGGACGTCGCCGGGCACCGTGTGGGCGAGGTCTTCACCCTGGTGGACGATGCAGACCGCCGGCCGCTCGGCGACCCGGTCGAGCGCTGCCTCGCGATGCGCCGTCGCGTGAACATGGGCCGGCGCGCGGTGCTCATCAGCCAGGACAAGGAAGACGAACACTCGGTCGAGCTCACGGCCTCGCCCATCCGCGGCCCGGGAGGCAGCATCTCGGGGACGGTCGTGGTCATCCATGACGTCAGCGAGCTGCGCGGTCTGACGCGCAGGATGAGCTACCAGGCGACGCACGATCCGCTGACCGGGCTGATCAATCGCCGCGAGTTCGAGCGGCGGCTGGACGAGGCCCTGGACGCGGCTCATTCGGACGAGGCCGCGCACATCCTGTTCTACATGGACCTGGACCGTTTCAAGGCGGTCAATGACAGCTGCGGGCACCAGGCCGGCGACAACATGCTGCGCGAGGTCGCGCAGCTCATCCGGGACAAGGTGCGCGACTCGGACGTGGTCGGCCGGCTCGGCGGCGACGAGTTCGGGGCGCTGCTGATCGGCTGTCCGATCGAGAAGGCTCGGCAAATCGCGAACGACATCTGCAACGCCATCAGCGACTATCGCTTCGTCTGGCAGGACAAGATCTTCAACATCGGCATCTCCATCGGCGTCGTCGAAATTTCCCGGTCGAGCGGGACGATACAGGACGTGATCGGCGCCGCCGACTCGGCCTGTTACGTTGCGAAGCAGGAAGGGCGCGGTCGGATTCACGTGTACTCGGCGCGCGACGAGGCGGTCGCGCGCGAACGCGGTGACATCCAGTGGCTGCGCAAGCTCCAGGAGGCGCTCCACGACGACAAGTTCGAGCTCGCGATCCAGCCGATCCTCGCGATGTCCGGTGCGGACGACACCGGCCCCGCGGTCGAGGTCCTCATTCGACTGCCCGACGGGCGCGGCCATAGCGCCCGGACGGCCGAGTTCCTGCGCCCGGCGGAGCGCTACCAGCTGATGCCGCAGATCGACCGCTGGGTGGTCAGTGCGACGCTGACGGCCATGGCGTCCGGGGAGCTGCGGATCCCGGGCAGCCGGAGTTGCGCGATCAACTTGTCGGGACAGACGCTTGCGGACGGCGCGTTCCTGGGCTTCGTGGTCGAGGCGCTCGACCGGACCGGCGTGTCGCCATCGTCGATCTGCTTCGAGGTGACGGAGAAGTCCATCTTCGCGAACATTCAGCAGGCGCAGCGCTTCATCGAGGTATTGCATGGCATCGGCTGCGAGTTCTCGCTGGACGACTTCGGCAGCGGCCTTGGATCGTTCTCGAACCTGAAGCACCTGCCGATCGACTACCTGAAGATCGACGGGGCGTATACGCGCAACCTGCGCGCCGACGAGGTCAACCAGGAGATGGTGTCGGCCATGATCAAGCTCGCGCGCAAGATGGAGTTTCGGGTCGTTGCCGAGCAGGTCGAGCAGCAGGAGGATTTCGACTGGCTGCGCGACAACGGCATCGACTACGTGCAGGGCCGCTTCGTCGAGGCGCCGGCCGCGCTCGGCACGCTGTCGGCCACCGGGCTTTACCGCACGATCAGCCTGCAGTAGGGGCGGCGATCCCCGCCGCTAGCGGGGTCGCGCGCACGGCGCCGACCAGCGCTTTCGCGCCGGTCCCGGCCTCGGCGGCCGAGAGACCCGGCCGGTAAACGGACGAGCCGGTGCCGAGCGCGGCAACGCCGGCGTCCAGCCACGCGCCCGCGTTCGTTGCATCGATACCGCCGACAGCCGCGACGCGCATGTCCGTCGGAAGGACCGCACGCAGCGCCCGCCAGAAATCCATGCCGAGCGCGTTGGCCGGAAACAGCTTCAGCCAGCGGGCCCCGGCCCGTCGCGCGGCAAAGGCCTCCGAGGGGGTCGCGATGCCGGGAACCGGCTCCAGCCCGCGCTCGAGCACGGCCGCGATGACGTCGGCGTTCGTATCGGGGGCGACGACGAAGCGGGCGCCCGCGTCGGCGGTGGCGCGCACGTCGTCGGGGGCGAGTACCGTGCCGGCGCCGATGATGGCGCGGTCGCCGACATCCCCGGCGAGCCGGGCAATACTCTCGCAAGCGGCGGGTGAATTGAGGGGGACTTCGATGGCGCGGACGCCTGCCCCGAGCAGTGCACGCCCGATGGCAACCGCCTCCGACGGCCGAACGCCCCGGAGTATCGCGATGACCGGCAGTGATTCCAGTGCGTCTTCAAGCTTCATCGATCGACACTCCTTCCCGAAGGCGATAGCAGGCCCGGAGGCCACGCACCGTGCACGTTCGCGCATTCAACGTGCAGGTGGTGACACCTGAACGCGACAGCACGCGTTCGTAGCGCCGCACCAGCGCCGGCTCGCCGATCAGGATAACGGAGCCGCGGGCATCGTGCCCGGCGTGGAGCGGCAGGCCGACGTCGCGCACGTCCGTGGCGATGAGCAGGCCGGACAGACACTCGGCAGCTTCGTTTCCGTTCCGGAGGTCCCCGGATACCGTGAGCGCCCGAACGGCGAAGAGGCTTCGCGACAGGGGCGGCTCGTCAGCCGACAACGCGAGATTCACGCCGACGTCGAATGCGGCATCATCGGTCGGGCGTTCGGCGTCGGGTGCGCGCACCAGGACGCTGTGGTGATGCAGAACGTCGAACAGTTCGCCGGTGATTGCGGTGACGAACCGTTGAACACGGCCGTCGTCGACAAGGGCCCATTTCGTGTGCGTGCCGGGGAGGCAAACGACGTGCCGCCCTTGCTGCAACTCGCCCGTCAGTACGGCGCCGAGCAACTGTACGTCCTCGCCGCGCAGCACGTCCCGGTAGCCGGCTGCATGATTGCTCGACAGTCCGGGCAGGACCGAAACGTGGCGCCCGCGTGCGATGAACGTTGTCGCTGCATCGGCGTAGGCCGACCAGTCGACCGGGCAGGGCATGTACGGCGTCTCGCGCCAGCCGATGTCGGCGCCGGCCATGCCGGCAATGAGCGCAGGCGCGTCGCCAGGTTCAGTGCCGAGGCGGGCGACGCAGTCGTCGAACGCACCGCCGGCATCGTCGGTGAACTTGATACCGGGGCCGTCGGCCGCGGCGAGAACCTCGGGGAAGGGGCCGCCAGATTCGCGGCAATGCCACAGCCGTAGCCGCGACGTGCCCCAGTCACCCAGAAGGATATCCGTCACGCGCGCGGCCCGGCTCGTGGGCTCGGCGGGAGGTCCCTAGCCGAGCAGCGGCACCATCAGCAGTGCCACGATATTGATGATCTTGATGAGCGGGTTGATTGCCGGCCCCGCCGTGTCCTTGTACGGATCGCCGACCGTATCGCCCGTCACCGCGGCCTTGTGGGCATCGGAGCCCTTGCCGCCGCAGTTGCCGTCCTCGATGTACTTCTTGGCGTTGTCCCAGGCACCGCCGCCGGCCGTCATCGAGATGGCGACGAACAGGCCGGTGATGATCGTGCCGAGCAGCAGGCCGCCGAGCGCCTTCGGTCCGAGCAGCAGGCCGACGGCGAGCGGCACGAGGATCGGCAGCAGGCTGGGTACGATCATTTCCTTGATCGCGGCCTTCGTCAGGAGGTCGACGGCGCGGCTGTAGTCCGGCTTGCCGGTGCCTTCCATGATGCCCGCTATCTCGCGGAACTGGCGCCGGACCTCGTTGACGACAGCGCCCGCGGCACGGCCGACGGCCTCCATCGCCATCGCGCCGAACAGGTAGGGCACGAGGCCGCCGATGAACAGGCCGATGATGACGAGGTGGTCGTTGAGTTGGAAGACGGCGTCGATGCCCTCGTTGCGCAGCGCATTCGTGTAATCCGCGAACAGCACCAGCGCCGCGAGGCCGGCGGAACCGATCGCGTAGCCCTTCGTGACGGCCTTCGTCGTGTTGCCGACCGCATCGAGCTGGTCGGTGATGTTGCGCACCTCGGACGGCAGTTCTGACATTTCGGCGATGCCGCCTGCGTTGTCGGTGATCGGTCCGAAGGCGTCGAGCGCAACGACCACGCCGGTCATCGACAGCATCGTGGTGGCCGCAATCGCGATGTTGTACAGCCCGGCCAGGCTGTCGCCGGCCGGCGCGAGGGCGAAAGCGCCCCAGATGCTGAGGCACACGGCGAGCACCGGCAGGGCAGTGGCCTTCATGGAGATACCGAGGCCCGCGATGATGTTCGTCGCATCACCCGTCAGCGAGGCGTTCGCGATCGTCTTCACCGGCTTGAACTCGGTGCCGGTGTAGTACTCGGTGATGACCACCATGGCGGCCGTCAGGCCGAGGCCGATCAGCGCCGAGTAGAAGATGTTCATCGCCTGTCCGGTGCTGCCCAGCATCGCGTCGGTGATGAAGTAGAACGCGACCGCGGCGAGCAGTCCGGCCACGATCATGCCCTTGTACAGGGCGCCCATGATCTTGCCGCCATCCGAGGTCTTGACGAAGAACGTGCCGATGATCGAAGCGACGATCGAGACGGCGCCGAGGACGAGCGGGTAGACGACGGCGGCTGCCCCGTAGTTCGCGGCCACCAGGCCGCCGAGCAGCATCGTCGCGATGATCGTGACAGCGTAAGTCTCGAACAGGTCGGCCGCCATGCCCGCGCAGTCGCCGACGTTGTCGCCGACGTTGTCCGCGATGACGCCCGGGTTCCGCGGGTCGTCTTCGGGAATGCCCGCTTCGACCTTGCCGACGAGGTCGGCGCCGACGTCCGCGCCCTTCGTGAAGATGCCGCCGCCGAGTCGTGCGAAAATCGAGATCAGGGAGCCGCCGAACGCGAGGCCGACCAGGGCGTGAATCGCCTCGTCCAGTGTGAAGCCCATCTTCAGCAGGATCGCGTAGTAGCCGGCAACGCCGAGCAGGCCCAGGCCGACGACGAGGAGACCGGTGATCGCGCCGCCGCGGAACGCGACGTTCAGCGCCGGGTTCACGCCCTTCGTGGCGGCTTCCGCCGTACGAACGTTGGCGCGCACGGACACGTACATGCCGATGTAGCCGGCCAGCCCCGAGAAGACGGCGCCGATAGCGAAACCGATCGCAGTTTCCCAGTGCAGGGCAAAACCGAGCACCACGAAAAGGACGATGCCGACAATGCCGATAGTCGCGTACTGGCGGTTCATGTACGCGTTTGCGCCTTCCTGGATCGCCAGCGCAATCGACTGCATCCGGTCATTGCCGGCGGGTTGCTTGAGAATCCACTGCGTCGACAGTACGCCGAACAGCACCGCCAATACGCCTGCCCCGATCGAGAGCCAAAGCGCCATCTCGTTACTCATGCTTGTCTCCTGCCTGCCGCTGGCCGATCAACACGAAAGCCCGGCGCCGGGCGCCGGCGTCGGTCTGGAATCCGCGAGATCGGAGCGTGATTGCGTCTTTTATTGTATTAAGGCTGCCGCGCGAGCTTGATGTCCCCCGAGACCCCAGACGGGCGGCAGCAGGGCGCGCATCATACCACAAATTTTGTCTGTAACTTTCCGGGCACCGCCACGCCCTTGAGCGTCGGGTACTTCGGTAAGCCATTGATAAATGGTGGATAATCTTCACCGCGCACCAGGGGCGCGAGGTAGCGGCGGCAGGCCTCGGTGATGCCGAAGCCGTCTTTTGTAATGTAGCGGCGCGGCACCATCTTTTCCTTGTTCGCCACCCGGGACAAAGGTGCCGATCCGATCTTCCAGCGGTAGGGCTTGTCCGACGTGCGCTTGATCACCGGCATCACCGCGCTCTTGCCGGCGACGGCGAGGCGCACGGCTTCCCGCCCGACGGCGTAGGCCTGTTCGACGTCGACTGCGGAGGCTATGTGCCGCGCGGACCGCTGCAGGTAATCGGCGATGGCGTAGTGGTACTTGTAACCGAGATTATCGCGCACCATTTGCGCGATCACCGGCGCCACGCCGCC
This sequence comes from uncultured Pseudomonadota bacterium, assembly GCA_913055625.1. Lineage (GTDB taxonomy): Bacteria > Pseudomonadota > Gammaproteobacteria > Steroidobacterales > Woeseiaceae > UBA1847. The sequence continues at coordinate 30,952 of CAJXJW010000001.1, forward strand.
GAGCTGCGCGTGGCCGAACGCATCGCGAGTACCGGCCTCCGCGAGAAAACGCCCGTCGGGCCACGCGGCGCCTTCGCTGACGACGATGACGCAGTAGCCATGGTTCTCGACGCTCGCACGCACCTTCGCGAGGAACGCGGGCTGGTCGAACGGCACTTCGGGGAACAGGATGATGTGCGGCGCGTCGCCCGGCTTGTCGCCGGCGAGGCCGCCGGCCGCTGCGATCCAGCCGGCGTGCCGGCCCATGACCTCGAGGATGAACACTTTCGTCGACGTCGACGCCATCGACGCGACGTCCATCGCGGCCTCGCGGGTGGAGACAGCGACGTACTTGGCGACGGAACCGAATCCCGGGCAGTTATCGGTCACCGGCAGGTCGTTGTCCACGGTCTTCGGTACGCCGATGGCCTGCACCGGGAAGCCCATCTTCTTCGAGATCAGCGACACCTTGTGCGCGGTGTCCATGCTGTCGTTGCCGCCGTTGTAGAAGAAGTAGCCAATATTGTGGGCGCGAAACACCTCGATCAGCCGCTCGTACTCCGCCCGGTTCTCCTCGATGCCCTTCAGCTTGTAGCGCGCCGAGCCGAATGCGCCGCCGGGCATGTTCCGGAGCGCCGCGATGGTCGCCGCCGTCTCCCGGTTCGTGTCGATCATGTCTTCGGTCAACGCGCCGATGATGCCGTTGCGGCCGGCGTAGACGTTGGCGATATGCTTGCGGTGCTTGCGGGCCGTCTCGATGACGCCGCAGGCGGAAGCGTTGATGACGGCAGTGACGCCACCGGATTGGGCGTAGAAGGCGTTCATGGCGGGCATCGGCTGGGCTCCCGGGAGAGGATGGAAGCGCCTGAGCATATCGGAATCGGGCGGTCCGTTCAGCGCCCGGCGGGCCTCGATTGACCTCACCCGCGCGAGCCGGTAGCGTACCTCGCCCCGATCGCTCCCGCGGAGCGGTCGGCGTCGTTACCAGGAAACTCAGGATAACTGCCGATGCGAATCGTACTGCTGGGCGCCCCCGGGTCCGGGAAAGGCACCCAGGCCAAGCTTCTGATCGAGAAACGCCGGGTCCCGCATATCTCGACCGGCGACATGCTGCGCGCAGCGGTCGCCTCGGGCACCCGCTTCGGTCTGAAGGCGAAGTCGATCATGGAAGCCGGCAACCTGGTGCCCGATGATGTCATGCTGGGCATCATCGCCGAACGCCTCGCACAGCCGGACGCCGCCGACGGCTTCATTCTCGACGGGTTTCCCCGTACCCGTCAGCAGGCGATGGACCTCGAGGAGCTGCTGGACCAGCTCGGCGCGCCGCTCGATGCCGCGATCCTGATGGACGTCGACTTCGACATCCTGATGAAGCGCCTGACCGGCCGGCGCACCTGCTCGGCGACCGGCAAGCTGCTGAACGTCTATTTCTCGCCGAAGGCGGAGCTCGAGGCGTGCAAGGCAGCCGGCGGCGAGTTGCTCCAGCGCGACGACGACAACGAGGAAACCATCGCCCGGCGCCTCGACGTGTACCGGGAGAACACCGAACCCGTCGTCGAGTACTACCGGAAGCGCGGCAAGCTCAGGGTGGTCGACGCAGAAGGCACCGTCGATGCCGTGAGCGATCGCCTGAAGGAAGCGCTCGGCTAGGAAGACGCCGCAGCAGCCCGCGTCAGGCCGGCAGCATCGAGTACAGCCGGTCTCCGACCAGGTCGCGCCGCCAGCCCGAAAACACCCGCGACTCGCGGTTGCCGTCGACCACCACGGCGGCGAGTTCCTTTTTCGAGGCGATGGTCTCGGCGGCAACGCCGAGATCGCCGGCGCATTCTGCGACCAGGTCCTGCATCGCTTTCAGCAGCGATCGCTGCTGCTCGTCCGGCGGCCCGCGCCGCGCCGGCGCCGGGTCCGTCGACGGGCCGTTCTTGCGCGCCGCCGCAATCGCGTCCAGCAGTTCGCCACCCGCTCGCTGCACGAGCTTCGGCGTCACGCCGTCGATGTGCTCGAGGTCCGCTTTCGTGGCCGGCAACCGGTAGGCGATGTCCGTGAGAACGTTGTCCTTCAGAATCCACTGGCGCGGAAGATTGCGGCGCAGCGCCTGTTGTTCCCGCCAGGTGGCGAGCCGTTCGGCGGCGGCGCGCCGGGCGCCTCGGAAGTTGCGGGCGCCTTTCAGGCGCTGGATCGCGGCTGCCGGGTCGACGTCGTGCAGTGCCGGGTCCAGCAACAGCGCGGAATCGGCGAGCGCCCAGTCGAGGCGCCCGCGGGCATCGAGCATGTCGCCGAGGCGGTCACGCGCCGGCAGCAGGTATTCGACGTCTTCGGCGGCGTACTCGAGGTACTCGTCCGGCAGCGGACGCGCCGCCCAGTTTGCGCGCGTGTGCGATTTCGGCAGCTCGACGTCGAACAGCTCCTGTACGAGCCCTGCGTAACCGAGCTGCGGCTGATAGCCGAGCAGGGCGGCCGCGATCTGCGTGTCGAAGAGCGTTTGCGGCATGCGGCCGGCCGTCTGGTAGAGCACCTCGATGTCCTGGCGCGCGGAGTGGGCGACCCAGTCCGGCTTCATCAACGCGCTCCAGAATGCGTCGAGGTCGTTGTCGCCCAGCGGATCGATGCAGTAGATCTCTTCCGCGGTCGACACCTGCACGAGGCACAGTTGCGAAAAAAACGTCCGTTCGCGCATGAACTCGGTATCGACGCCGATGGCGCCGACACCGTCGAAGCGTGCGGCGATGCGATCGGGTTGTTCGACGTACGTGTAGTGCGGCATGCGCAGAGGTTAACATGCGAAAATGACACCAGGGGCCGGCGTACGCATGCACGGCCGGGAACACGGAAGCGCTGATGCACGTACACATCCTCGGAATCTGCGGCACGTTCATGGGCGGCGTGGCGGCCCTCGCCGCGGCGGCCGGCCATCGCGTCACCGGCAGCGACGCAAACGTCTATCCGCCGATGAGCAACCAGCTCAGGGACCTCGGCATCGACATCCACGAGGGCTACGACGCGGCGCAACTCGATGTCCGGCCGGACTGCGTCGTCGTCGGCAACGTCATGTCGCGCGGCACTCCGGTCGTTGAGGCCATGCTCGACCGCGGTATCGCCTGCCGGTCAGGGCCGCAGTGGCTCGCCGAGAACGTGCTGCACGGGTGCCACGTGTTCGCCGTCGCCGGTACGCACGGCAAGACCACGACGTCGAGCATGCTCGCCTGGATCCTGCAGGACGCGGGCCTCGAGCCCGGTTTCCTGATCGGCGGCATCCCCGCGAACTTCGACGTGTCGGCCCGTTACGGCAAGGGTGAGCTGTTCGTCGTCGAGGCCGACGAGTACGACACGGCTTTTTTCGACAAGCGCGCCAAGTTCGTGCACTACCGGCCCCGGACCCTGGTGCTGAACAACCTGGAATACGACCACGCGGACATCTACCGCGACCTCGACGCCATCCTTTGGCAGTTCCACCAATTGTTGCGAACCGTGCCCGGCGCCGGCCGCATCGTGGTGAACGGCGCCGATGCGAATCTCGACCGCCTCCTGGAAATGGGCTGCTGGACGCCGACGGAGCGCTTTGGCGCGGGTGGCAAGGGCGACTGGCAGGGACGGTTTGCCGACGCCGCGGAAAAGCGCATCGAGGTGCGCGACCCGGACGGTGGCAGCGGCACGGCGCGCTGGCACATGGCGGGCGCGCACAACCTCGAGAACGCGGTAGCGGCCGTCGCGGCCGCGCGCTCGGTCGGCGTCAGTACCGCAGCCGCGGTCGATGCCCTGTCGCGTTTCGAAGGCGTCAAGCGACGCATGGAGCGAACCGCCACGGTGGCGGACATCGCGATCTTTGACGACTTCGCCCACCATCCGACCGCGATTCGGCGCACCATCGATGCGCTGCGCCGGCGGAATCCCGGTCGCCGCCTCGTCGTCGCCGTCGAGCCGCGCTCGAACACGATGAAGCTCGGCGTGCACAATGCCGAATTCGGCAAATCGCTGGCCGGCGCCGACCTGGTCTGGCTGTACCGGCCCCGCGAAATGACGGCGGACTTCGACAGTGCCCTGGCCCCGCTGGGCCGCAAGCTGCGCAGTTTCGACGACTACGACCGGCTCGTGACGGACATGTCGGGCCAGCTGCAGAGTGGCGACCAGGTCGTGTTCATGAGCAACGGCGGCTTCGGCGGCGCACGGCAGACGCTCACGGCGATGCTGCAGCGCATCCGGGGCGCGACGCCGCCCGCCTGACCGGAGGCCGGGCCGCGCTTCCCCTATAATCAGGGGGTGCGCGTGCCCCTGTTTCCGCTGAATACCGTCCTGTTTCCGGGCGGGCCCCTGCCGCTCCGAATCTTCGAGGCGCGCTACGTCGACATGGTCAGCGAACGGCTGCGCGCCGACGGGCCGTTCGGTGTCCTGCTGATACGCGACGGGCGCGAAACGGGCCCCGCGACGACCTACGAGGTGGGCACGCTGGCCCGTATCACCGACTGGTACCAGGGCAGCGACGGCCTGCTGGGCGTGACCGCGATCGGCGGGCAGCGCTTCCGCCTCTTGTCCGTGGACCGGCAAGCGGACGGCCTGAACACGGGCGAAGTCGAATTGCTGCCGGAAGAACCGCAGGTGCCGCTGCCGGACGAGTACGGCGGCATCGTCGAAATTCTGTCCGCGGTGCTGGACGATCTCGGGCGCCTGTACGACTCACTCGACCGCCGCTACGACGACGCCACCTGGCTGACGTGGCGTTTCGTCGAGGTGTTGCCGCTCGACCTCGAGGACAAGCAGGCCTGCCTCGAAAACAGCTCGGCCTCGGAGCGCCTGGACCTGGTCTTGCGCCTGCTCGACAGCGTGCGGCAAGCGTCGCCGGGGCCGGAACCGGAATAGGGTTCAGGCGAGCCCGGCGAAGACCGTGCGTGCCGCGGCCAGCGTCTGCGCGATCTCGTCCTCGCCGTGGGCAGCGGAGACGAAGCCGGCCTCGAAGGCCGAGGGCGCGAAATACACGCCGGCGTCGAGCATGCCGTGGAAGAAGCGCCGGAAACGTTCGGTGTCCGCGGCCGCGACCTGCGCGAAGTCGCGTACCGGAGCGTCGTCCGAGAACACGAACCCGAACATGCCGCCGGCGGACTCGGTGGCCAGCGGTACGCCGGCGTCCGATGCGGCCGCGGCGAGGCCGTCGACCAGGTCACGCGTGCGCTGTGTGAGCGATTCGTAGAAGCCGGGCGCACCGAGCTTTTCCAGTGTGCAAAGTCCGGCGGCCATCGCCACCGGGTTGCCGCTGAGGGTTCCGGCCTGGTAGACCGGACCGTCGGGCGCGATGCTCGCCATGACGTCGGCCCGGCCGCCGAACGCGGCCGCCGGCATGCCGCCGCCCACGATCTTGCCGAGAGTCGTCAGGTCCGGAGTGATGCCGTACAGTGCCTGGGCGCCGCCTTGCGCAACCCGGAAACCGGTCATGACCTCGTCGAAGATGAGCAGTGCGCCCGCCGCGCTGCAGCGTTCGCGCAGCGCCTCGAGGAACCCGGGCACCGGCGGCACCATGTTCATGTTGCCGGCGATCGGCTCGACGATGACGCAGGCGAGCCGTTCGCCGAGTTCGTCGAACGCCGCCGCGACGGCGTCGATGTCGTTGAACGGCAGCGTCACCGTGTCACGCGCGAGCCCGGCCGGCACGCCCGGCGAACTCGGCACACCGAGCGTCAATGCGCCCGAGCCGGCCTTGATGAGCAGGGAATCGGAGTGGCCGTGGTAGCAGCCTTCGAACTTGATGATCGTGTCGCGCCCGGTATGGCCGCGGGCCAGCCTGATCGCGCTCATCGTCGCCTCGGTGCCGGAGCTCACCATGCGCACGCGCTCCATCGAGGGCACCATGGCGCAGATCTTCTCCGCGATGCGCGTCTCGAGCACGCACGGCGCACCGAAACTGAGGCCCCGGCGTGCGGTGGCGACCACGGCCTCGATCACGTCCGGGTCCGCGTGGCCCAGGATCATCGGGCCCCAGGAGCCGACATAGTCGATCAGCCGCCGGCCGTCTTCCGTCTCCAGCCATGCCCCTCCCGCGCTCCGAAAGAACACGGGCTCCCCGCCGACGCCGGCGAATGCGCGGACCGGCGAATTCACGCCGCCGGCGATGACCCGGCGCGCGTCGTCGAACAGGCTCATTCGTCGCCCTCGCGCATCTGCTGCGTACGGATGCCGCGTGCTTCGAGCAAGGCGGGCACGCCGTCGTCGCCGATGAGGTGCGCCGCGCCGACCACGACGAGGTAGTCGTCGTCGTCATCGAGCAGGCCCGTGATCGCCGCGAGCCAGCGGCGATTGCGCTCCGCGAGCAGTGCCTCGTAGAGCTCGTCCGAAGCCTGGATCTCGGCCAGCATCTCGCGCTCGAGGAAGGCGGTATCGCCGTTGCGCCATGCCGTGATCAGTGCGTCCATGTCTGTTTCCAGCGTCTCTCCGTCGCGCAGCACCTGCAGCAAAAACTCGCGTTGCGCGTCGATCGAAAGGCCGTCGAGGAACGCGAGTTGTTCCTCGACCGTTTCGAGGCCCTCGATGGCCTTGCCGTCCTGGCTGGCCTTCATCGCCATGTGCATTTCGATGCCGTAGAGGGGGTTGAAGCCGATGCGCGTCAGCACGAGTTGCTGCACGGTCAGCGCCGCGAACCACGGTTCCGTGCTCCCGAGCAGGTCGAGCGGGATCTCGAGCGTTGCCGCGGTCTCCGCGGCATCCGCGTACGGCCCGGCGCCCATCAGGTCCGCCAGCGTACGGCCGTCGCGGAGGACGCCGATCCGGTTCGTCTCGGCCTGGATCGCAACCGGGTCGAGGTCGTCCATATCGAGTTCCATGACCAGCGCTTCGGCGTCGGCGTAGGCCGCCTCGATCACGTCCGGCAGGGGGTGGTCCTGCTTGCGGAGGAGGTGGACGCTGCCGAGCAGGTACACGCGATTGCGGTCGCCCTCGACCAGCCACATCGACACGGGGTGCTCGCCGTCCGCCAGCAGGGGCAACGGCGCGAGCAGCGACAGGAGTACGAGAAGTCTAATTTTCATCAATCCACACGAGTTGGGTTTCGATTTGACCGTCGGCGCCGAGTTCGACGCGGCGCCATGCCGGCGGCCGGTCGTCGACGGCGTAGTCCTCGCTGCCGGGAAGGAACTGTCGGCACGTCGAGGGCGTGCCCAGGATCCGGAGTCCATTATGCGTCGAGTCGTGCGCCTGGTGCACGTGGCCGAACAGGATGCCGCGTACGCGGGCGACGCCGCGCAGGCGCTCGAGTGCGCCGTCCACGTCGACCATGCCCACGGCGTCCAGCCATGCCGTGCCGACGATGACCGGGGGGTGGTGCAGGTGCACGAGAACGTGTTTCGCGTCACTGGCTTCGACCGCGGCGCGCAGGCGCCCGGCTTCGTCGGCCGGGACGGCACCCGCGACCTCGCCCTCGACCGCCGAGTCGAGGCCCATGATCAGCCAGTCCCCGCAATCGACGGCGGCGCAGTAGTAAAAGCCCGCGCTCTCGCAGGCCTCGCGCAACCGGTCGGGGACGTCGTGATTGCCCGGGACGCAGTGAACCGGCAGGCCGAGGCCCGACAGCGCGTCGACGAAGCGGCGATAGGCCCCCGCGCTGTGGTCCTGCGCGATATCGCCGGTGACGATCACCCGGTCCGCGGACCAGCCCGACCCGCGATAGTCGTCGAGCGCGCGGTCCAGGGAAGCGGCCGTGACGACGCCGCGAAGCTCCGCGGCGTCGTCCGCAAACAGGTGCGGGTCCGTGAGATGCAGGATCCGCAGTGGCGCCGGGGCTTGCGACACGCGCCGCCGGCTCAGTACCGGTAGTGCTCCGGCTTGTACGGGCCGTCAGGCGGCACGCCGATGTATTCCGCCTGCTCGTCCGACAGCTCCGTCAGCTTCGCGCCGATGCGGTCGAGGTGCAGCTTCGCGACCTTCTCGTCGAGGTGCTTCGGCAGCACGTAGACCTTGTTCTCGTACTGCTCGCCGCGCGTCCACAGTTCGATCTGTGCCAGGACCTGGTTCGAGAACGAATTGGACATGACGAAGCTCGGATGCCCGGTGGCGCAGCCGAGGTTCACGAGGCGGCCTTCCGCCAGCAGGATCAGCCGCTTGCCGTCCGGGAACACGATGTGGTCGACCTGCGGCTTGATGTTGTCCCACTCGTACTGCTTCAGGTGCGCGACGTCGATCTCGTTGTCGAAATGGCCGATGTTGCAGACGATCGCCTCGTTCTTCATGCGCTCCATGTGCGCGCCGGTGACCACGTGGTAGTTGCCCGTCGCGGTCACGACGATGTCGACCTGGTCGCACACGTCATCCAGTCGGACGACGCGGTAACCTTCCATCGCGGCCTGCAGTGCGCAGATCGGGTCCACTTCCGTCACCCAGACCGTGGCGCCCAGCCCGCGTAGCGACTGCGCGCAACCCTTGCCGACGTCGCCGTAGCCGCACACGATCGCGATCTTGCCGGCGATCATCACGTCGGTCGCGCGCTTGATGCCGTCCACCAGCGACTCGCGGCAGCCGTAGAGGTTGTCGAACTTCGACTTCGTGACCGAGTCGTTGACGTTGAACGCGGGGCAGGCGAGCGTGCCAGCCTTCATCATGTCGTAGAGGCGCTTCACGCCGGTCGTCGTTTCCTCGGACAGGCCCTTCACGTCTTCCATGATCTGCGGGTACTTGTCGTGCATGACGACGGTCAGGTCGCCGCCGTCGTCCAGCAGCATGTTCGGCGTCCAGCCGTCCGGGCCCTTGATCGTCTGCTCGACGCACCACCAGTACTCGTCTTCCGTCTCGCCCTTCCAGGCGAAGACCGGGACACCGGAGGCCGCGATCGCGGCCGCGGCGTGGTCCTGGGTCGAGAAGATGTTGCAGGAAGACCAGCGGACCTCGGCGCCCAGTGCCGTCAGCGTCTCGATCAGGACGGCGGTCTGGATCGTCATGTGCAGGCAGCCTGCGATCCGGGCGCCGGCCAGCGGCTGCGCGTCCGCGTACTCTTCGCGGAGCGCCATCAGGCCCGGCATCTCCGTCTCGGCGATGGCGATTTCCTTGCGGCCCCAGGCGGCGAGTGAAATGTCGGCGACCTTGTAGTCGCGGGTCTTCAGGGCAACGGGTTCGCTGCTCATGTCATTCTCCTGTCAAATCGTTGCGGTCAGGCTGCAGCCGCGCCGCGAAGCGCGTCGGCCTTGTCGGTCTTTTCCCAGCTCAGGCCGAGGTCGTCGCGGCCGAAGTGGCCGTAGGCGGCCGTCGCCTTGTAGATCGGGCGCACCAGGTCGAGCATCTTGAGAATGCCGTAGGGCCTGAGGTCGAAGTTCTCGCGGATCAGCGCCGTCAGACGCGCATCGGACACCTTGCCGGTGCCGAAGGTCTGCACGCTGATCGACGTGGGCTCCGCGACGCCGATCGCGTAGGACACCTGGATCTCGCAGCGATCGGCGAGGCCGGCCGCAACGATGTTCTTCGCGACGTAGCGGCACGCATAGGCCGCCGAACGATCGACCTTGGACGGGTCCTTGCCGGAAAACGCGCCGCCGCCGTGCCGCGCCGAGCCGCCGTAAGTGTCGACGATGATCTTGCGCCCGGTCAGGCCGCAGTCGCCCATCGGCCCGCCGATCTCGAAGCGGCCCGTGGGGTTGATGTGGTACTGCGTGCGCTGGCTGACCCACTCGGCCGGCAGCACGGGCTTGATGATTTCTTCCATGACGCCCTCGCGCAGGTCCGCGAGGCTGATGTCGCCATGATGTTGCGTCGAGAGTACGACGGCATCGATTGCGACGGGCTTGCCGTCCTCGTAGACGAACGTCACCTGGCTCTTCGCATCCGGCCTGAGCCACGGCAGCGTCCCGTCCTTGCGAACCTCGGCCTGCCGGCGCACGAGCCGGTGCGCGAACGTGATCGGGGCGGGCATCAGCACGTCCGTCTCGTTCGTCGCGTAGCCGAACATCAGGCCCTGGTCGCCGGCACCCTGTTCCTCGTCCGAGGCGCGGTCGACGCCCTGGGCGATGTCCGGCGACTGCTTGCCGACGGCATTCAACACGGCACAGGACGCGCCGTCGAAGCCCATCGACGAGTCGTTGTAGCCGATGTCGAGCACCGTCTCACGGACGAGGTCCTCGAAATCGATGTACGTGGTGGTCGTGATCTCGCCGGCGACGATGACGACGCCGGTCTTGACCATGGTTTCGCATGCAACCCTTGCACGCGGGTCGTCGGCAAGGATAGCGTCGAGAATCGCATCCGAGATCTGGTCGGCAATCTTGTCCGGATGCCCCTCGGACACCGATTCCGAGGTGAACAGAAATGAGTCGGTCATTGGGATTGGTCTGCGGGTGGGATCAAGCCGCATTGTAACGCAAGCCTCGACGGCCGCACTATCGTTCTGCGACCGGTTACCGCTTGTTACATCGCGGGCCGATTCGCGGACTTGCTTGCGGGAGCCCCCGAAACCTTAGAAAATGCGCCGCTCGCCCGCGCTGCCATGCGCGGCAATTCAATACGACAAGCGGCCGCAGCGTAGGCCCGGACACGATCAGCAGAATGTCAGAGACAGCCAGAGAGGCCGGCGCCCCCGACCGGCGCGTTCTCGCGAATGCAATTCGCGCACTGAGCATGGACGCCGTGCAGGCGGCCAATTCCGGGCACCCTGGTGCGCCGATGGGCATGGCGGACATCGCCGAAGTCCTGTGGAACGATCACCTGCGGCACAACCCGGCGAATCCCGACTGGGCCGACCGGGACCGTTTCGTCCTGTCGAACGGGCATGGCTCGATGCTGCTGTACAGCCTGTTGCATCTCACGGGGTACGACCTCCCGATGGAGCAGATCCGGAACTTCCGCCAGCTCGGCTATCACACGGCCGGGCACCCCGAGTACGAGCCGGGTTTCGGCGTCGAGACGACGACCGGCCCGCTCGGCCAGGGGCTGGCGAACGCGGTCGGCATGGCGCTCGCGGAGAAGATGCTGGCCGCGGAGTTCAATCGCGATGCGCACGACATCGTCGACCACCGGACCTTTGTGTTCCTGGGCGACGGCTGCCTGATGGAAGGCATCTCTCACGAAGCCTGTTCCATCGCCGGCACCTGGAAACTCGGCAAGCTCATCGCCCTGTACGACGACAACAACATCTCCATCGACGGGCAGGTGGGCGGATGGTTCACCGACGACACGCCGCGGCGCTTCGAGGCTTACGGCTGGCAGGTGATCCGTGACGTCGACGGTCACGACCCTTACGAGATCGCGACCGCTATCGAAACGGCGGTCGCGGAATCGGCGCGGCCGACCCTGATCTGCTGCAAGACCGTGATCGGCTTCGGTTCGCCGAACAAGCAGGGCACCTCGTCCGCCCACGGCGCGCCGCTGGGACCCGATGAAGTGGCCGCCGCCCGCGAGCAACTCGGTTGGCAACACGCTCCGTTCGAACTGCCGGAGGACATCCGCGCTGCCTGGGATGCGCGCGAACGCGGCGCCAGGCTGGAGGCGGACTGGCAGGCCCGCTTCGACGCGTACGCATCGAAGCACCCGGAGCTAGCGGCCGAATTCCGGCGGCGCATGGCGGGTGAACTGCCGGCCGACTGGGCCGGGACCAGCGCAGCCGCGATCGCGAAGATCGCCGCCGACGGTGCCACGATGGCGACGCGCAAGGCATCACTCGTCGCGCTGAACGCCTATGCGCCGCTGCTGCCGGAACTCGCCGGCGGTTCGGCCGACCTGACCGGTTCGAACCTGACGAAGCACGCCGGGTCCACGCCGGTCACCGGCGATGACGCCTCCGGCAACTACCTTTACTTCGGCGTGCGCGAATTCGGCATGACGGCCATTTGCAACGGCATCGCCCTGCACGGCGGGCTGGTGCCGTACTGCGGCACGTTCCTGACGTTTTCGGACTACGCGCGCAATGCCGTGCGCATGGCCGCGCTCATGAAGATCCGCAATATCCTCGTGTACACGCACGACTCGATCGGGCTCGGCGAGGACGGACCGACGCACCAGCCGGTGGAACACGTGGCGTCGTTGCGGCTGATGCCCGGCATGCACGTCTGGCGGCCCTGCGACACGGTCGAGACGGCGGTCGCCTGGAAGCACGCCATCGAGCGCGCGGATGGACCGACCAGCCTCGTGCTGACGCGGCAGAACCTGCCGCACCAGGCGCGCGACGCGGAGCAGCTCGCGGGCATCGATCGTGGCGGCTACGTATTGCGCGACGGCGGCGATGCACCGCAGGTTATCCTGATCGCCACCGGTTCCGAGGTGGAACTCGCCGTCGGGGCGGCGGACGCGCTGGCCGGCGAAGGAATCGCGGCCCGTGTCGTCTCCATGCCCTGCGCCGAGCGCTTCGCCGGGCAGCCCGCGGACTACCGTGACGCCGTGCTGCCGCCGGGCGTGACGGCCCGTGTTGCCATCGAGGCCGGCGTGTCCGACGGCTGGTGGCGCTGGGTCGGTGCAGCGGGCGCCGTGGTGGGGCTCGATCGCTTCGGCGCGTCAGGGCCGGCGGAACAGTTGTTCGAACATTTCGGATTCACAGTCGCGAACGTCGCGGATACGGCGCGCCGCGTCCTCGGCAAGAACCAGTAATACACTTTCAGCCGGGCGAACCCGGCTGTCAGGCATCAACGGAGAGCACAATGACGATCAAGGTAGGCATCAACGGGTACGGACGCATTGGCCGCAACATGCTGCGGGCGCGCTACGAAAGCGACGGTTACGACGAGATCGAGATCGTCGCCGTCAATGACCTCGGCGACGCGAACACGAATGCGCACCTGACGCGCTACGACACGGCGCACGGCAAGTTCCCCGGCACCGTGGAAGTCGACGGCGATGCGATGATCGTCAACGGCGACAGGATCCGGGTGCTCGCGGAACGCGACCCGGCCAAGCTGCCCTGGAAGGAGCTCGGTGTGGACATCGTCCTCGAGTCGACCGGCTTCTTCCGTACGCGCGACACGGCCGGCAAGCACCTGGAGGCCGGTGCCAGCAAAGTGATCATCTCGGCGCCCGGCGGCGGCGACATCGACGCGACGGTCGTCTACGGCGTGAACCACGACGTGCTGAAGAAGGATGACAAGATCATCTCCAACGCATCCTGCACGACGAACTGCCTCGCGCCGCTGGTGAAGCCGCTGCACGAGGCCATCGGCGTCAAGAGCGGCATCATGACGACGATTCACGCCTACACGAACGACCAGGTGCTGACGGACGTATTCCACAAGGACCTGCGCCGCGCCCGGTCGGCGACGATGTCGCAGATCCCGACGAAGACGGGTGCCGCGGCCGCCGTCGGCCTCGTGCTGCCGGAATTGAATGGCAAGCTCGACGGCTTCTCGATGCGCGTGCCGACCATCAACGTCTCGGCGGTCGACCTGACGTTCATCGCCAGCCGCGACACGACGATCGACGAGGTCAACGACGTGCTCAGGAGTGCGGCAAACGGCAAGCTGAAGGGCGTACTCGCCTACAATGACGAGCCGCTGGTCTCGGTCGACTTCAACCACAACCCCGCGTCGTCCATCTACGATGCGTCGCTGACGAAGGTCATCGAGGGCAATCTCGTGAAGGTCATCTCGTGGTACGACAACGAGTGGGGCTTCTCGAACCGGATGCTCGACACCACGATCGCGTTCCACAAGGTCTGAGGACGCCCGATGCCGGTCAAGCGCATGGCGGACGTGGCCCTGAAGGGCAAGCGCGTCCTGATCCGGGAAGACCTGAACGTGCCGGTCGCCGACGGCGAGGTCACGAGCGACGCGCGCATTCGTGCGGCGCTACCCACGATCGAGGCCGCGCTCGAAGCGGGCGCGGCCGTCATGCTCATGTCGCATCTCGGTCGGCCGACGGAAGGTCAGCCGGACGCCGCGTTCTCGCTGGCGCCGGTCGCCGAACGACTGGCTGAGCTTCTCGGTCGGCCCGTACCGCTCGCGAAGGACTGGATCGACGGCGTCGGGACGGAGCCCGGCAAGGTCGTGTTGCTGGAGAACGTGCGCTTCCTGACCGGCGAGAAGGCGAACGACCCGATTCTCGCGAAGAAGATGGCCGCCCTGTGCGACGTGTTCGTCATGGACGCGTTCGGTACCGCGCACCGCGCCCAGGCCAGTACGCACGGCGTGGCCGAGCACGCGCCCGTCGCGTGCGCCGGGCCGCTCCTGACCGCGGAGCTCGACGCGCTGGGCAAGGCATTGTCGAGCCCGGCACGCCCGCTCGTGGCCATCGTGGGCGGCTCCAAGGTGTCGACGAAGCTGACCGTGCTGGATGCGCTGGCCGGCATCGTCGACACGCTGATCGTCGGCGGCGGCATCGCGAACACGTTCATCGCGGCGGCCGGCCACGGCGTGGGCAAGTCCCTGCACGAGCCCGATATGCTCGACACCGCGCGCCGGCTTGCAGAAGGTGGCGAAGGCCGGGCGGCCATCCCGGTGCCGACGGACGTCGTCGTCGGCGATGCGTTTTCAGCGGACGCCAGGGCAAGGATCAAGCTGGTCGAGGACGTGGGCCCGGAAGAACTGATCCTCGACATCGGACCGCGCACCGCGACCCAGTTCGCCAACATCGTCAGCGGCGCCGGCACCATCATCTGGAACGGCCCGGTAGGGGTGTTCGAGTTCGACGCGTTCGGCGAGGGCACGGAAAAGCTCGCTCGCGCGATTGCCGCGAGCGAGGCGTTTTCGGTGGCGGGCGGCGGCGACACGCTGGCGGCCATCGACAAGTACGGCGTCGCCGACGGCATTTCCTACATCTCCACCGGCGGCGGGGCCTTCCTCGAGTTCGTCGAGGGCAAGACGCTGCCGGCCGTCGCGATCCTGGAGCAGCGGGGGAGCTAGGCGTTCGCGCCGGGCCAGGGTCCGGTGATGGCGACCGTCGTGCCGGGGTACTGGACGTTGACGAACAGCGTCCTCCCGTCCGGCGAGAAACACACGCCCGAGAGTTCCGAGCTGGAGTAGACGTTGTCCGCGATCGGGTATTGCGAACCGTCGGGCCGCACGCCGACGATGCCGCAATTGCCGCTCGTGTCCTCGCAGATGACAAGGTCGCCCCAGGGGGCCTGCGTCAGGTTGTCGGCATTTCGAAGCAACGATTCCCGGGTCGCTTCGCAGACCAGCTCGAGATGGCCGGGTGACTCCGACTCGCGCTCCGTGCCCTCGAAGGGGCTCGGCGTATAGCTCCAGACCTGGCCGAGGCGCGCCGGGCCGCCGATCGTGCAGGTGAAGACGATCGCGTCGCCGGCGGCACACAGGCCTTCGCCGCGGGCGAACGTGGCCGCGCCGCGCGCCTCGCCACGCATGCGCAGGTCGTCTTCCACCGGGTCGACGTTGTCCAGGTCCAGCCAGCGGACGGGCAGCCGATCGCCGACGGCGTAATCGGGGCGGCTGCCCCAGTTGTGCGTCGGCGCCGACGGCTCGCCGGCCAGCGCAAGGGCCTGCAGGCGCCCGCCCGCGAGCAATTCGCCGGCGACGTCCGGCAGGTAACGGTAGAACAGGCTGTGATACCGGTCCTCGGTCATGTAGACGGTGCCGCTGGCTGCGTGCACGGCCGCGGCTTCGTGCTCGAATCGGCCCATCGCCCGTATCGGCAGCGGGTCCGCCAGCCCGTCCGCGTCGGCCCGCACTTCGAACACGTAGCCGTGCTTCTCCTCCCGCACGATCCGCTGGCCGGTCGCGTAGGAGATGCCCGGGTCCGCGAACGACTCCTCGCAGGACAACCAGGAGCCCCAGGGCGTCGCGCCGCCGGAGCAGTTGAGCTCCGTGCCGGCGAGGCTCAGGAACTGCCGCTCGGTGCGCCGGCCCGCCGGGTCCCAGACCGTCGTCGTCGTGCCGCCGGCGCCCGGCGATTCACTGCCACCCCAGTCGTAGACGCGCTCGCGCAGCGGCTCCGGCAAGGACGTGAAGTGCGTGCCGAACGCGCTGTACTCCGGGGTGCCGGATTCCATCTCGTGGTTGCAGACGAGAATGACGCGTCCGTCGCGGCCCGGGAATGCCGCCATGCCGTCATGAGCCCGCGGCACCTGCAGCCCGTCGCTCATCGCGTCACCGGCGCGGGAGACCACGTGCGTGCGAAATCCCGCCGGCACGTCGAGGAGCCGGTTCGGGTCGGCCTTCAGTTCGCCGAGCAACGGGCGCGAAGGGCGGGGGGCAGCGCAGGCGGCGGGGCAGGCCGCCGCAGCAAACAGGCTCTGCAGGAATCGGCGTCGGCGTATCAAGGATGCGTCCGGTTTGGTGCGTGTCCCCACAGCATAGACCGGCATTGTTTCGGATTGAAGTCGGCGCCTCAACGAGACCGGCGAAAATGGCACTGCTGTGCAATAATCGCCGCCATGCAAAGACGGACCAAGATCGTGGCGACCATCGGACCCGCCTCCGAACGCCCGGAAACACTGAAGAAGATGATCGAGGCAGGGCTCGACGTCGCGCGGCTCAACTTCTCGCACGGCAGCGCCGACGAGCACCGCGCGCGGGCCGTGGCACTGCGTGACGCAGCCGCGGCCTGCGGGCGCGAGATCGGATTGATGGGCGACCTGCAGGGGCCGAAGATTCGCGTGCGGCGGTTCCGCGATCGCAGCGTCGACCTGAAGGATGGGCAGGCGTTCTTCCTGGACAGCACGCTGGGTATGGAGGACGGCTCGATCGACGGCGTCGGTGTCGCGCTGGAAACGCTGCACGAGGATGTGATGCCGGGTGACACGCTGTTGCTGAACGACGGCATGATTACCCTGAGTGTCGACAGCATCGATGGCACGCGCATCCATACGACCGTCGTGAACGGCGGCATCCTGTCGGATCACAAGGGAATCAACAAAAAGGGCGGCGGCTTGTCGGCACCGGCGCTGACCGAGATCGACCGCGAGAACATCAAGCTCGCGGCCGAGCTGGAGATGGATTTCCTGGCCGTTTCGTTCGTGCGCTCCGGTGAGGACGTGCTCGAAGCACGGCGCCTGTTCGAGGAGGCGGGCGGTACCGGGCGTATCGTCGCGAAGGTCGAGCGCGTCGAGGCGGTGGACAACATCGAATCGATCATCGATGCCGCGGACATCGTCATGGTGGCGCGGGGTGACCTGGGTGTCGAGATGGGCTACGCGCAGCTTACCGGCATCCAGAAGAAGCTCATCCGCATGACCCGCAAGAAAAGCAAGATCGTGATCACGGCGACGCAGATGATGGAGTCGATGATCCAGAACCCGATCCCGACACGCGCCGAGGTGTCCGACGTCGCGAACGCGGTCATGGACGGGACCGACGCGGTCATGCTGTCCGGCGAGACCGCTGTCGGCAAGTATCCCGTTCGCGCTATCCGCGAGATGGCCGAGGTTTGCGAAGGCGCGGAGCAGTTCCCGCTGCCGGAAGGGATGACGCGCCATCGTATCGGCGATTACTTTCATCGAATCGACGAGGCCATAGCGATGGCCGTGATGTACACGGCGAATCACCTCGATGTCGAGGCGATCATCGCGCTGACCGAATCGGGTTCGACCGCGTTGTGGATGTCACGCATCCGCTCCGATATCCCGATCTTCGCGTTCACGCCGCACCTCGGTACCTGCCGGCGCGTAACGATGTACCGTGGCGTGTTCCCGGTGCACCACGACTCGAGTACGACCGTGTCGCGCGAACGCTACCAGGAAGTCTTCGACATGATGCTCGACAAGGGGCACGTGAAGGTCGGGGACCGCGTGATCTTCACGAAGGGTGACCAGGAAGGCGTGACCGGCGGTACGAACGCGATGAAGATCGTCGAGGTTACCGCCCGCCAGTGAACGGCCGCGCGCGGAAATGGGTGTTGCGCGCCCTGACCGTCACGCTGGCCGTCAGCATCATCACCCTTGCCGGCGCCTGGTTGGCACTGCGCGGCAGCCTGCCACAGCTCGACGGCACGATCGACGTCGCCGGCCTGGACGGCGCGGCGACGATTGCGCGCGACGCGATGGGCATCCCCGTCATTACCGCAGCGACGCGTGACGATCTCGCGTTCGCGACCGGGTTCGCGCACGGACAGGATCGGTATTTCCAGATGGACCTCGTGCGCCGGCAGGCAGCGGGCGAGTTGTCCGCGATGTTCGGCCCTGGCGCGCTCGACACCGACCGGCGATTCCGCTTTCACCGATTCCGGGCGCGGGCCCGCGAGGTGTTGGCGGCGCTGGCGCCGGACGAGCGGCGCCTGCTCGAACGCTATGCGGCCGGCGCGAACGCCGGTGTCGACAGTCTCGCCGTGCGTCCGTTCGAATACCTGGTCATCGGGCAGGCCCCGGCGCCCTGGACCGCCGAGGACTCGCTGCTGGTGGTCTACGCGATGTACGTGCAGCTGAACGACGAGCGCGCCCGTGGTGACGTTCGCCGCGGGCTCGCGCGCCGCATACTGCCGCCGGACGTGTACGCCTGGCTGTACCCGGACGGGTCACCCTGGGACGTGCCGCTGATGGGCGACGCGCGAACCGTGGCGCCCATGCCCGGCCCGGAGTCGTACGCTGTGCGCGGCCTGCCGGCGATCGCCGCGCACCGCGGCCCGCTGGACGAGCCGCACATGCCGGGCAGCAACAACTGGGCCGTGGGCGGCGATTTGACGGCGACCGGCCGCGCCATGGTGGCCAACGACATGCACCTCGGGCACGCGGTCCCGAACATCTACTACCGCGCGCGCCTCGTGCAGACCGGCGTGCCGGCGCGCGACGTCACCGGCGTCACGCTGCCTGGCGTTCCGTTCGTCGTGGCGGGCAGCAATGGCCGCGTCGCCTGGGGTTACACGAACAGCAACGGTGACTGGTCCGACGCGGTCCTCGTCCGCCCGGGCGCCGAGCCTGGCACGTACCGGACGGCCGGCGGCGATCGCCCGTTCGTCGAGTACCGGGAAAGCATCGAGGTCGACGGCGGCGAGCCCGTCGACATCGTCGTCCGCGAGACCGAGTGGGGGCCCGTCGACGAGACGGCAGGCTACCCGGACGGCGAGATTGCCGTGAGCTGGATCGCGCACCATTCCCGTGGCACGAATCTCCGCATCCTCGACCTCGAAACGGTCACGACGGCCGCCGAGGCGCTCGACGTGGCCAACACGCTCGGAATGCCGCCGCAGAACTTCGTGACCGGCGATGCCGACGGCAACATAGGCTGGACGATCGCGGGGCAGATCCCGGCCCGGGGGGACTTCGATGCCACCGTCCCCGCGGACTGGAGCAACGGTTCGGGCTGGACCGGCTGGCGCGAGCCGGGCGAAGTGCCGAGGGTGTACAACCCGCCGGCCGGGCGCATCTGGACGGCCAATGCCCGCGTTGCCGACGGCGATGCGCTCGGCATCATTGGTGACGGCGGCTACGATCTTGCCGCGCGTGCGAAACAGATTCGCGACAGCCTGTTCGCGCGGGACCAGTTCACGCCGGCCGACATGCTCGCGCTGCAGAATGACGACCGCGCATTGTTTCTCGCCACGTGGCGCGAATTGCTGCTGGCGGTCCTCGATGAAGCCGCGGTGGACGGTGACCCGGTCCTCGCCGAGTACCGCCGGCTGGTGGCCGACTGGATTCCGCGCGCGAGTTCGGACTCCGCCGGGTACCGCTTCGTCCGGGGCTTCCGGCAGGAGGTGCGGCGGCGCGTCTTCGACGGCCTGATGGCGCCCGTGCACGCGGCCTACGACGCGCCGGTGGACCTGCTGATCAGCAACCAGTTCGAAGGCCCGTTGTGGCAACTCGTCACGCGACGACCCGCGCACCTGCTGCCCGCCGGTGCCGACAGCTGGGAAGCGCTTCTCGTGGAGGCGGCTCGCGCAAACGCGAAATGGTTCGCCGCACACTTCGACACGCCGCTTGCGGAGCGTACCTGGGGCGAGCGCAACACCGCGAGCATCCGGCATCCATTGAGCCGGGCGGTGCCGGTGTTGTCCGGCCTGCTCGACATGCCGAGAGAACCCCTGGCCGGCGACTCGCACATGCCGCGGGCACAGGGCCCCGACTTCGGCGCATCCGAGCGCTTTTCCGTATCGCCGGGCGACGAAGCGTCGGCGCTGATGCAGATGCCGACGGGGCAGAGCGGGCACCCGCTGTCCGATTTTTACCGGGCGGGCCACGACAACTGGGTGCACGGGCGGCCACAGCCGTTCCTGCCGGGAGAGGCGGCATACACGCTGAAGCTTGCGCCGTCCGGGGGTACACTGCAGGGCTCATGACGAGCAGGCTGGACGGCGACATGGACAGGCAACGTTTCCTCGGCACGGACCGCTACATCGCGACGGACGACCTGACGATGGCGGTCAACGCCGCCGTCACGCTGGAGCGGCCGATACTTATCAAGGGTGAACCCGGCACCGGCAAGACGCAGCTCGCGATCGAGGTCGCCCGCTCCCTCGGCAAGCCGCTCTTCGAGTGGCACATCAAGTCCACCACGAAGGCTCAGCAAGGGCTTTACGAGTACGACGCGGTCGCCCGGCTGCGCGATTCGCAGCTCGGCGACGACCGTGTGCACGACATTCGCAACTACATCGTCCGCGGCAAGATCTGGGAGGCATTCGCCGCCGAGGAACAGCCGGTCCTGCTGATCGACGAGATCGACAAGGCGGACATCGAGTTTCCGAACGACCTTCTCCAGGAACTGGATCGGATGGAGTTCTACGTCTACGAGACGCGCGAGCTCGTCCGGGCGCGGCACCGGCCGATCATCATCGTGACCAGCAACAATGAGAAGGAGCTGCCCGACGCGTTCCTGCGGCGCTGCTTCTTTCACTATATCCAGTTTCCGGACAGGGATACGATGGAACGCATCATCGACGTCCACTACCCGGGATTGAAAAAGCAGCTGTTGCGTGAGGCACTCGAGGTCTTCTACAAGGTCCGCGATGTCGCGGGACTGAAGAAGAAGCCGTCGACGTCCGAGCTGCTCGACTGGATCAAGTTGCTGCTCGCGGAAGACATTCCGCCGGAGGCATTGCGCAGCGACAACGCGCGCTCGGCGATACCGCCGCTCTACGGCGCGCTGCTCAAGAACGAACAGGACGTTCACCTGTTCGAGCGGCTCGTCTTCCTCAACCGGAAGGCGGGCGGATCGTCCTGACCGGCGATGCTCGTCCCGTTCTTCTTTTGCCTGCGTGACGGCGGCGTCAAGGTCTCGGTCACCGAACTGCTCGTCCTGCTCGAGGCCCTGCAACGGGGCCTGGCCGACAACAGCGTGGACGATTTCTACTACCTGGCCCGCACGGCGCTGGTCAAGGACGAGTCACAGCTCGACCGTTTCGACCGGATCTTCGCCGCGTATTACCGCGGTGCCGAGGATTCCCTGTCCGATCTCTTCGCCGAGGTGCCGGAAGACTGGCTGCGGCGCCAGGCGGAGCTGCACCTGAGCGAAGAGGAAAAGGCGCAGATCGAGTCGCTCGGCGGCTTCGAGGCGCTGATGGAGGCACTGCGGGAGCGGCTCGAGGACCAGGAGGACCGGCACGAGGGCGGGAATCGCTGGATCGGGACCGCGGGAACGTCCCCGTTCGGCGCGTACGGCTACAACCCGGAAGGCGTCCGGATCGGGCAGTCCGGGTCGCGGCACCGCAGCGCCGTCAAGGTCTGGGACCAGCGGGCGTACCGGAATCTCGACGACTCGCTGGAACTCGGCACGCGGAACATCAAGATCGCCCTGCGCCGCCTGCGCAAGTTTGCCCGCGAAGGCGCGGCGGACCAGCTGGACCTCAACGCGACGATCGACAGCACCGCCCGCAATGGCGGGCTGCTCGACCTGCGCCTCGTGCCCGAGCGGCACAACGCGGTAAAGGTACTGCTGTGCCTCGACATCGGCGGATCGATGGACGATCACGTGCGCGTCTGCGAGGAATTGTTCTCGGCTGCGAGGTCGGAGTTCAAGCACCTCGAGTACTTCTACTTCCACAATTGTGTCTACGAATCGATGTGGAAGGACAACCGGCGGCGCCACACCGAAAAGACGCCGACGCTGGACCTGGTACACACCTACGGGCCGGACTACAAGTTGGTCTTCGTCGGCGATGCCACGATGAGCCCCTACGAGATCGTCTACCCGGGCGGCAGCGTCGAGCACTGGAATGACGAGCCCGGCGCGCTGTGGTTGCAGCGCCTGCTCGATACCTACCCGAAGGCGATCTGGCTCAACCCGGAACCCGAAGAGCGGTGGCGATTCACGCCGTCGATCAAGCTGATCAACGAGATGATGGGCGAACGGATGTTCCCGCTGACGCTGGCCGGGCTGGACGAGGGAATGCGCGCGCTGCGCTGACGCCGCGCCGTGCGGGCTACTCGCCGGCCTCCGGCTCGGTGCGCGCCGACAATTCCGCGAGAACTTCCTCGGAGTGCGTATCCGGATCCACCTCCGAGAAATGCACGGCCAGTCGGCCCGCGGGGTCGATCAGGAAAGTCTCGCGCCGGGCCATCTCGAAGCCGAACCGGCGCGTGCGCACGCCGTACGCGTCGGCGACCGCGCCGTCCGTGTCGGCGAGCAGCGGGAACGGCAGGCTGTGGTTCTCGGCGAATTTCGCGTGTGAATCGACGTCGTCGAGGCTGATGCCGATAATCTGCGCATTCAGCTTGCGGTACGCGAAGATGTTGTCGCGGAACTCACAGGCCTCGGTCGTGCAGCCGGGCGTTTCGTCCTTCGGGTAGAAGTACAGGACGACCCAGCTGTCCCGGTAGTCTTCCAGCGAGTGGAGCTGGCCGTCCTGGTCCGGCAGCTCGAAGTCGGGGGCGAGGTCACCCACGGCCGGCTGGTCCGCGGCGAAGGATGCGGCGCAGCCGAGCAGGGCGGCCAGCGTCCAGAGTGTGCGATACGACGTATTTTTCATGGAATGCAGGCCGGATACTGTGTCTGTCGGGCGGGTCACTATAATA
The DNA here is from genome assembly GCA_913055625.1 of uncultured Pseudomonadota bacterium. GTDB lineage: Bacteria > Pseudomonadota > Gammaproteobacteria > Steroidobacterales > Woeseiaceae > UBA1847. The sequence goes on from CAJXJW010000001.1 coordinate 53,708, forward strand.
CGGGCCTCTCGCGCAACAGGAAAGCCGGGGCGGCACGGCCCCGTGACGCAGCAGAATGCACGACGATATGAAACCCAAATCGGCACTGGTGCTCCCGGGCGGTGGGGCGCGCGGTGCATTCCAGGTCGGTGTGCTGAAAGCGCTGGCGGAGCTCGCGCCCCGCGGTGCCGTCAACCCGTTCAACGTGCTGAGCGGCACGTCGGCTGGCGCGGTCAACGCGGTCGTGCTCGCATCGAAAGCCCGCCGATTCCGCCTCGCCGCCGCGGAGCTCGAGGCCGTGTGGAGCGGATTCCGCTGCGAACACGTCTACCGCACCGACCACCTGACGATGCTCAAGAGCAGCCTGCACTGGTTCGCGGCCATCGTGACCGGCGGGCTTGTCGGGATGCCGCGGTCCCTGCTCGACAACGCGCCGCTGCGCGCGCTCCTGTCCCGGAATATCCGTTTCCCCGCCATCCGGCGCGCGCTGGACAACGGCTGGCTCGATGCCGTCGCCGTGACCGCGGCGGGCTACAGCACGGCGCAGTCGCACACTTTTTTCCAGGCAACGGGCGAGCACGCCGAATGGCACCGGACGCGCCGCATCGGACTGCGCGAGGACCTCAACCTGGATCACATCATGGCCAGCATCGCCGTGCCGATGATCTTCGAGCCGGTCCTGATTCGCAACGAATACTTCGGCGACGGCGCGATGCGGCAGGCAACACCGCTTAGCCCCGCGATACACCTCGGTGCGGATCGGATCCTGGTCGTCGGCGTCCGCAACGAGACCGGCGATCCGCAGCCACCCGCGGACGAGTCGCCGGCGTACCCGAGCTTCGCGCACATCGCGGGCTACATGCTCGACGCCCTGTTTCTCGACGGCCTGTACTCCGACCTCGAACGCATGACGCGCATCAACCAGCTGCTCGATGCCGATGCTGACGAGGAGAAGCACGGCGTTGCACGCGAAATGCGACCCATCGACACGATGGTCGTCGTGCCGAGCGAGGACCTGCGGGATATCGCGCACCGCCACCGCCGCGATCTTCCGCTGCCGCTGCGGGCGCTGTTGCGCGGCATCGGCGGGCGGCGACCCGGCGAGAACCGGCTCCTGAGCTACCTGCTGTTCGAGCAATCCTTCACGCGCGAACTCATCGACCTCGGCTACCGCGACGCCATGCGGCACCGCGAGGAGCTGCGGGCGTTCATCGCCGGCGAGCCGATCCCGAGGCTTTTTGCTCCGGACTGGGTAAAATACGACCTCAGCGACGTGCACGGGACCTAGGGGGACGACCCCCGGGTTCCGCCGTGCATGGGTCCGCCGGCGCCATCGATCGCCGCACGGACCAACTTGCCAACCAGACCGGGGAATACTCTTGAACACATTGTGCCGGTACGGCCGAATGTCGGCCGTCCTTATCCTGATGACGGCGGTTTCCGCCTGTGGCGACCGCGAGGCAGTCGACGCCGCGTCGCCGCATGCGCGCCAGGCGTCGATCGATTCGATCAGCACCGATGCGCTGCAGGCGCACCTCGACTACCTTGCCGACGACGCCCGCGAGGGCCGGCTCACCGGGGAACCGGGCTACGAGGCGGCCGCGCGCTACGTCGCCGGCGAATTCGAGCGCTACGGCCTGGAGCCGGGCGGCACCGAGGGATGGTTCCAGCAGGTCCCGCTGCAGACCTACCTCGTCGACACGGAAAGCACGACGATGGTCGCCCACCGCGACGGCGAGGACCGCACGCTGGTCTTCCGCGAGGACTTCTCGATGGGCGGCGACAAGGTCCGCGAAGAAACCTCGGTCCGCGCAGAGGTCGTCTACGTCGGCTACGGCGTGCACGCACCGGAGTTCGGCTACTCCGACTACCAGGGCGTCGACGTCGAGGGCAAGATCGTGGCGATGTTCAGCCGCGGCCCGGCGTCGCTACCGCACAATGAACTCGCCTACTATGCGTCGTCGCGCACGAAGTACCGCGAGGCCGTCAGCCGCGGTGCCGTCGGCATCATCTCGCTGCGCTCCCGTTACGCGGCGGCGATGTACCCGTGGGAGCGCGTCAAGGAATCGGCCGGTACGAAGCCGGGCATGACCTGGGTGACGCTGGCCGGCGACGCGGACAATTTCTACCCTGAAATCCGGGGCGCGGCGTACCTGAACGAGGACGCGGCGGCGCAGATGTTCGAGGGAACGCCGACCAGCTTCGAGGAGGCGCGCGACGCCGCCGAGGCGTCGCGCCCGGCGTCCGTGTCCCTCGGCTACGAGGTCACGCTGTCCCGCAAGACCACGATCGACCGCATCGAGAGCCCGAACGTCATCGGCATCGTGCGCGGCACCGATCCCGAACTCGCCCATGAGTACGTCGTCTACTCGGGCCACCTCGACGGCTACGGCCGCGGCGTGCCGGTCAACGGTGACGACATCTACAACGGCGCCTACGACAACGCGATCGGCATCTCGCTGCTGCTCGAGTCCGCGCGGGTGTTCGCCGAGAATCCGCCGCGCCGCTCGGTCATGTTCATCGCGCTGACGGGCGAGGAGAAGGGGCTGCTCGGTTCCGACTACTTCGCGCACTACCCGACGGTACCGGTCGACTCGATCGTCGCGAACATCAACCTGGACATGACGCTGTTCCTGTTCCCGGTCGCCGACCTGGTGGCTTTCGGGGCAGAGCACTCGTCGCTGAAGGCATCGGTCGAACGGGCCGCCACGGCCGAGGGTTTCGGTTTGACGCCCGACCCGATTCCGCAGGAAGTCATCTTCATTCGCAGCGACCAGTATTCGTTCGTACGCCAGGGCGTGCCGGCGATCTACCTGGTCACGGGACAGCAATCCACGGACCCGGCCATCGACGGCGCGGCCAAGGTGCTGGAGTTCCGCAAGGAACACTACCACCGGCCGTCCGACGACCTGTCGCTGCCGGTCGACTGGGATTCCGCGGTGCGCTTTGCGCGCACGAACACGCGCATCGGCTACGACGTCGGCGATGCGGACGAGCGGCCCACCTGGAACGAGGGTGACTTCTTCGGCGAGAAATTCGCGCGCAAGCCGTGACGGCACGGGAGCGCCGGCCTACAGCAGGATCAGTGCTCCCAGCCCGAGAAATGCCGCGTAGCCGACGACGTCGGTCACCGTCGTCAGTACGACGCCGCCCGCGAGCGCGGGGTCGATATCGAGCCTGCGCAGCAGCAGCGGTATCGAGAAGCCGGCGAGCGCGGCGACGACCAGGTTCACGACCATCGCGGCGGCGATGACGCCGCCGATGCGCCCGTCATCGAACCACAGGTAAGTGGCGGTCGCGACGACCAGCGCCCAGGCCAGGCCGTTGAGCAGCCCGACCGCCAGTTCCTTGCGCAGGATGCCACGGGCGTTGTTCCGGTCGATCTGGTCCAGCGCGATGGCGCGCGTGATGATCGTCAGCGACTGGGTCCCGGCAACGCCGCCCATGCTCGGCACGACCGGCATGAGCACGGCGAGAAGCACGATCTTGTCGATCGTCGTCTGGAACAGGTCGACGACCGCCGCGGCGAGGAACGCCGTGGCGAGATTGACGCCCAGCCAGATCGCGCGCCGGAGCGCGCTCGTCACGACCGGTGCGAACATGTCGTCTTCCTCGTCGAGCCCCGCGGCGCTCATCAGGGAGTGTTCCGCCTCGTCGCGGATCTCGTCGAGCACGTCGTCGACCGTGATACGGCCGAGCAGGACACCGCCCGCATCGACGACCGGCGCGGAAAGCAGGTCCCGGTGCTCGAACTCCCAGACGACCTGCGAGGTCGGTGCGTGTGCGGGGATCGGGTCCACGCCGCTTACCATTACGCTGGAAACGAGCTCTTCCGGGTCTCTCGTCAGCAGGCGCGACAGGTACAGCGAGCCCACGTAGCGATTGTCGCGACCGACGACGAAGATCGTGTCCGTCCCGTCCGGCACCTTGCCCCGCGCGCGCAGGTACCGGGTCACCACGTCGAGCGTGACGTCCGGGCGCACGGTGACGACGTCGACGTTCATCAGGCCGCCGGCCGAGTCCTCGTCGTAGCTCAGTACCTGCCGCAGGCGCTCGCGATCCTGCGTGTCCAGCGATTCGATGACCTGGCCCGTCACGGTTTCGGGAAGGTCGGCCAGCAGATCGGCAAGGTCGTCGAGTTCCATGCCGTCGAGCGCAACGACGAGTTCCTCGATCGGCATGTCGCGGATCAGGTCGTCGCGGACGGCTTCTGCCACCTCGACCAGTACCTCGCCCTCGATCTCCGGCTCCAGGAGTTTCCACACCAACGCACGCTGGTTGCGGGGTAATGATTCGAGAAGGTGGCCGATTTCCGCGGGGTGCAGACCGTTCAGCATCCGCCGGGCGGCGCGCATGCCGCCCGTGTCCAGGTATTCCCGGACCCGGGTCAGGTTGCGATGCTGTTTTTCCGGGGACTCCGGAGTCACGGGCCGCCCGGAATCAGGCGGCGGCAGCGTTGCGGAGCTGGTTATGCCGCACGCCGACGTCCTCGCCGTTCTCCCGCAGGGCCGTCGCGAGTTTTTCCACCATGTAGACGGAGCGGTGCTGGCCGCCGGTGCAGCCGATGGCCACGGTCAGGTAGCCGCGGTGTGCCTTGCGGTACTCCGGGATCCAGCGTCTCAGGAACCCGAGGATGTCGTCGTACATGCCGACGAACAGTTCGTGCGAATCCAGGAACTCGGTAACCTCGCAATCGAGGCCGGTCAGGCCACGCAGAGCCAGCGTCCAGTAAGGATTCGGCAGGCAGCGGAGGTCGAACACGAAGTCCGCGTCGGCGGGTATCCCGTACTTGAAGCCGAAGGACTCGATCAATACCGACATCGTCTGTGGCTGCCGGCGGTCGACGCGTTCCCGGATCGTGTCCGCGAGTTCGTAGACGCTGGTCGTCGACGTGTCGATGATCAGGTCCGCGGCGTTGATGACCTCGGAGAGCACCTCGCGCTCCGTCTCGATGGCGGACCGCAGCGCCGACCCCTGCGTGGCGAGCGGGTGCCGCCGCCGGCTTTCGCTGTAACGCTTGAGAAGGATTTCATCGTCGGCCTGCAGGAACAGTACGTCCGTCCGGATGTCCTGGCTGCGGAACTGGGCGACGATCTGCGGCAGGGCCTTCAGGTCGCGGTGCCGGTTGCGCGCGTCGATGCCCACGGCAATGCGGGAGGCGGGCTTTTCGTCGCTCGCCGCGACTTCCGCAACCGCGGATTGCAGGAGCGCGACGGGGAGGTTGTCGATGCAGTAGTAGCCGAGATCTTCCAGAACGTGCAAGGCAACGGACTTGCCGGACCCCGACAATCCGCTCACGATGATCAGTCGCTTTCCGTCGGCCACTAGCCGCTCCCGGCCGCGCCGGCGACGGGCGCCTGCAGGTTGCGGCAGCCATCCAGCAAGATGGCGTGCAGGTCCTTGCTGGAATTCGCGGCGCGCAGGCGGCGGCGCAGGCCTTCGTCCGCGAGCAGGCTGGTGACGAGATTGATATCCGCGTAGTCCTGCTCCGACAGTTCCACGGGCACCAGCAGGCCGAACACGAGATCGACGGGCTCGCCGTCCGGCGAGTCGAAGTCGACCGGATCCGACAGCTTGATCATGGCCGCGTGGCTCTCTTCGAGGCCATCGACGCGGCTGTGCGGGAACGCGACGCCCTGGGTCATGCTGGTGCAGCCCAGGCGCTCGCGCTCTATCAGCCGTTCAAAGATGTCTTCGGCAGCGACGTCGGCAAACGGCCTGACGAGCAATTCGCTCAGGATCTCCAGGCAATGCTTCTTGCTGCGCGCATGTGCGTTGCACAGCACGCTGTCGGGTTTGATGATCTCTGCGAGTGACATGGTCCCAGTCCGTACTGTCTGGCGGGTCCCCGACGCGGGCGTGCAGCCGGCAACGGCGTTCCGTGCCGCGGTCGGCGCTCAGCTCAGACGATTTCTCTCTTCAGGGTTTCTCTCGCATGGTGATCGACGAGTTTTTCCTTGTGCTTGCGCACCTGCCGGTCGAGCTTGTCGACGAGGCCGTCGATGGCGGCATACATGTCGTCTTCCGTGGTTTCCGCGAAAATCGTACCACCGTTCACGTTGACCTTGGCTTCTGCCTTGTGGCGCATTTTTTCGACCGTCAGGATGCAGTGCACATCAGAGACGAGGTCGAAGTGACGTTCCAGCCGTTCGATCTTCGACTCGACATAACCTCTCAGCGAGTCGGTGATTTCCAGATGATGGCCTGAAACATTCAGTTGCATAGATGCCTCCCGTTCTTGTCGTCGCGACGCCCCGCTTGCCGAAGGCCGCGATGTGTTGTGATGCCTTTCTGGTCAGGTGCTGCGTACACCTCCCTTCTGGCGAGCCCGCGGAGCGGGCAATCAGCGCGCCGGCCGTTCCCTGCGATCACTCGACGACGCGATGTTCATGGCTTCACGGTACTTCGCCACCGTGCGTCTCGCAACCTTGATGCCGTCTTCCGCGAGAAGGCTTGCGATCTTGCTGTCACTGAGCGGCTTCCGGGGGTTCTCGGCACCGATCAGCTTGCGAATTTTTGCGCGAACCGAGGTCGATGACTGGTCCTCGCCGGTCTCGGAACTCAGGTGGCTCGAGAAGAAATACTTGAACTCGAACACGCCGCGTGGCGTGTGCATGTACTTGTTCGTCGTGACGCGGGATATCGTGGATTCGTGCATGCCGATCTCTTCGGCGACATCCTTCAGCACCATCGGTTTCATGGCTTCGTCGCCCTGTTCCAGGAACTCGGTCTGGCGGGAAACGATGCAGGTCGCGACCTTCAGCAGGGTTTCGTTGCGAATCTCCAGGCTGCGGATCAGCCAGCGGGCTTCCTGGAGCTGCGAGCGCAGCACGGCGTGGTCGCCGTTGCCGCGCAGCAGCTTGGCGTAAGTCTTGTTCACCGAGAGCTTCGGCACGCCGGTCGGGCTGATTTCGACCTGCCAGCGATTGTCGACCTTGCGCACGAAAACATCGGGAATGACGTACTCGGCCGGCGCGGAACTGACCGCCAGGCCCGGCTTGGGATTGCAGCCCTTGACCAGCGCCAGGGCGTCCTGCAGACCTTCCTCGGACGTCCGCAGGGACCGCCGGAGTTCGCCGTGGGCGCGGGTCGCCACGAGGTCCAGGTGGTTCTGCGCGATCTCGATGGCCAGGTCGAGACCGTCCGTGTCGGCGTCGAGCTGGCGAAGCTGCAGCACGATGCACTCGGCGAGCGATCTCGCGCCGACGCCCACCGGGTCCATCGCCTGCACCTTGGCCAGCGTGGTCTCGATGTCCTCGAACGTGACCTCGGCATCGATGCTGGCCTTGATGTCGTCGAGCGTGGCGGTCAGGTAGCCGTCGTCGTTGATCGCGTCAATGATGGCCTCGCCGATCAGTGACTCGCGCGGCGAGAAGTCTTCCATCTCCAGCTGCCAGAGCAGGTGCTCGCGCAGCGACTGCCCGGACTCGTCGGCGAACTCGGTGATCGGCCGGCCTTCGCCGGTCCAGCCGCCCTCCGGGAAGCGCTCCATCGTGCGCGTCTGCCAGCTCTCCTCGGCCTTGATCGTTTCGATCTCGACCGTCGTCTCGGAGCTCGTGCGGGGGACGTCCGGCAGGTCCTCCATCTCGAGCATGATGTTTTCCTCGAGCGCGTCCTGGATTTGCGCGTTGAGGTCGAGCACGGGGAGTTGCAGCAGGCGGATCGCCTGTTGTAGCTGCGGCGTCATCGTCAATGACTGGCCGATTCTCAGCTGGAGCGATGGTTTCAGCATTCAGTTCGTCGTGGCAGGTGCAGGCCCATTGTCGCTCAGAGTTTGAAATCCTGTCCGAGATACACTTCCCGGACATGGTGATTCTCCAGAATTTCGCCCGGAGACCCGGACGCGATCAGGCTCCCGTCACTCAGTATATAGGCTCTGCCGCAAATTCCGAGCGTCTCCCGGACATTGTGGTCCGTAATCAGTACGCCGATGTCGCGCTCGCACAAGTGCCTGATAATGCGCTGGATGTCCAGAACGGAGATCGGGTCGACGCCGGCAAACGGCTCGTCGAGCAGCACGAACAGCGGGTTCGCCGCGAGGGCGCGCGCAATCTCGACGCGGCGTCGCTCACCGCCCGACAGGCTGATGCCGAGACTCCCCCGGACGTGGCCGACGTGCAGTTCGTCCAGCAGCTTCTCGAGTTCCTCCTCGCGGCCCGCGCGGTCGAGGTCGCGGCGGTACTCCAGGACCGCCAGGATGTTCTGCTCCACCGTCAGTTTCCGGAATATCGAGGCCTCCTGCGGCAGGTAGCCGACGCCCATTCGCGCGCGCGCGTGCATCGGCTGAGACGTCAGGTCCTGGCCGTCCAGCAGAATCTTGCCGCCGTCCGCGCCGACCAGGCCGACGATCATGTAGAACGCCGTCGTCTTGCCTGCGCCGTTCGGGCCCAGCAGTCCCACGACCTCTCCGCTTTTCATTTCCAGCGACAGGTCCTTGACGACCTTGCGAAGTTTGTAGCTCTTGGAAATCGACTGGACGGTCAGGATGCTCACTGCGGCGCGTCCCCGTCATCCGCCGGGACGTCTTCGCCGTCCGCGGCATCGGCGGGCGGGGTGAACGTCACCTTGACGCGATCCTCGGGGTCGCCTGAGGACACGGCGTTTACGCGCCGCTCCTGGATATTGTAGACGAGCGATTCGGAGGCGATCTGGTTGCCACCCTCGGTGATCGACGCGTCACCAGCAAACTCGATGACGCCGCCGGCGACGTCGTAGTGCAGCCGGCGGGCGCTCGCGTAGGTCGTTTCGTCGCTGCCGGGACGCCGGAATTCGAACGTTGCGGGTGAGCCTTCGATCGTCGCGACCTTGAGCTGAAAATTCGTGAACGTGAGGTCTGCGCTGTCGCACTCGATGTGGCCCTCGTTGACGTCGAAGATCACGTTGCCTGACAGGCGCCAGGTGCTGCTCTCGAAATCCATGCCGGTGGAATGCGCGTCGTCCGATTCGATGCTGATGCTGCCCTGGGTCAGCTTGAGGCCGCGAAAGTGGAGCAGGGACGCGTTGCCGTCGTAGTCCGTGCTCTCGGCGTCGATGACGATCGGCAGGCGCATGTCGGGTGCTTGCGCCGCCGCGGGCAGCGACAGCAGTGCGACGACCAGGCCGCCCGGCAACAGTCGGTGAAGATGCGTCATCAACTTTCGGGGTTCAGGGCAGGAATCGTCCGCTGACATTGGACCGGATTTCCATTCGGTTTTCCTTCCACGATGCTAGCATGCCGATGCCCGTCAGGCTGCGATCCCCGATGCGGACCTCGATGCGGTCCGGTGTCTCGGCCTCGTAGCGCTCCGGGTCGAGCGTCATCGTCTCGGCAAGGATCTCCGTTGCCTGTCCGGAAAAGCCCTGCGAACTCGTCGCCCGGACGTCGCCTTCGAGCTGGACCTCCGGGCGGTCCGGGTACAGCGTGGCCGAACGCGCGGTCAGTATCCACGGTACGTCGCTGTCCGGCGAATACCGCACCTTGACCGCCGAGAAGCGAATCTGGTCGTCCCCGAGCTGCTCGGCGTGATCCGCCAGAATCTCGTAGAGCAACTGACCGTCGGGCCCGGTGCCGAGTATCCGGGCGTCCTCGAGGTAGTAGCCGCGCTGGGCGGGACGGGTCGGCGATTGCACGGACTCGCTGTCGCTACTGTCACGGGCGGCATACCAGCTTGCCAGCGCGGCAACGGACAATGCGACCAGCAGCAGCCCCCTGCGCGCGGTCACGTGAGCGTGCGGTCGACGGCGGCGAGGACCAGTTCGCAGACCTCCCGAACGGCGCCGTGGCCGCCGGGTGCCGCGGTGGTGTAGTTGCAGTATTCGCGAACCGCGGACGCCGCGTTGGCGACCGCGATGGCGAAGCCGACCTTGGCGAGCAGTGGCAGGTCGGGAATGTCGTCGCCGACATAGACGGCCTGGGCTGCGGTGATGCCGATCTCGGCCGCAAGCTCGTCGAACGCGGCGGGCTTGTCCGCGCAGCCCTGGATGACATGGCGCACGCCGAGTTCCTGCATGCGGCGTTCGACGGCCAGGGAGCGGCGACCGCTGATCACCGCGACCTCGATACCGGCCCGCAGGAGCTGGCGGATGCCGAAGCCGTCCTGCGTCGAGAACGCCTTGCTCTCGACGCCTTCGTCGGAAAGGTAGAAGCGGCCGTCCGTGAAGACGCCGTCGACGTCGAACGCGACCAGCCGGATATCGGTCGGCGGGCGCTTTTCGGCGCCCGCGGTCACATGATCCCCGCGCGGAACAGGTCGTGCACGTTGAGCGCGCCGATCAGCCGCCGGTCGGCGTCGGCGACGAGCAGCGACGTGATGCGATTGTCCTCGAGCACCTTGACCGCTTCGGCGGCCAGGAGGTCGGCCGAGGTCGTCTTGCAGTTCGTGTGCATGATGTCGAGCATCGTGGTCGAGTGCACGTCGGCGCCGTCGTCCAGGGCGCGGCGCAGGTCGCCGTCGGTGAAGATGCCGAGGATGCGCCGGTCCTCGTCCACGACGGCGGTCATGCCGAGTCCTTTCTCGGTCATCTCCATCAGGCCGTCGCGCAGCGGTACGCCGGGCAGCACGGCGGGCACCTGGTCGCCGGAACGCATGACGTCCGCCACGCGCAAGAGAAGCCGCTTGCCGAGACTGCCGCTCGGGTGGGATCGGGCGAAATCTTCCGCCGTAAATCCGCGGCTCTTCAGCAGCGCGACGGCCAGCGCGTCGCCCATCGCGAGCATCGCGGTCGTGCTGGCGGTCGGCGCCAGGTTCAGCGGGCAGGCCTCCTCGGTGACGTGCACGTCGAGGTGCGCGTCGGCCGTGCGCGCGAGCGTCGAGCGTTCATTGCCGGTCATCGATACCAGGCGGGCGCCCATGCGCTTCACGAGCGGGAGGATCGTGAGGACTTCGTCGGTTTCGCCGGAATAGGAAATCGCGAGCAGCAGGTCATCGCGGGTGATCATGCCCAGGTCGCCGTGGCTGGCTTCGCCCGGGTGCATGAAGAAGGACGGCGTGCCGGTGCTCGCCAACGTGGCGGCGATCTTGGATGCGATGTGACCGGACTTGCCCATGCCCGTGACGACGACGCGGCCCGGCGTCGCCATGCACAGGCGGCAGGCGGCCGCGAACTGGGCGTCGAGCCGGGACCGGACGCGTTCGATGGCGCGAGCTTCGATGGCCAGCGTGTCGTCCGCGAGGCGTAGGAGGTCGTCGTTGTCCAGTGGTTGAGCCACGCGGCTATTCTAAACGTTTTGGTATACGACGTAGCCGGAATAGGCGACGTAGGCGAGGAGCAGCGACACGCCCTCGATGCGCGACAGCTCGCTCTTGCCGTCGTAGTCGTACGTCATGGCGTAGAGAACCAGCGTGAACGCGACCATGACGAACACGTGCAGCGACAGGACTGACGGTGCGAGCGAGACCGGCGAAATGGTTGACGCGACGCCGATCACGGCCAGCATGTTGAAGATGTTCGAGCCGACGATGTTGCCGATCGCGAGGCCGTACTCGTTCTTGTACGCGCTGACCATTGAGACCGCGAGCTCGGGGAGACTGGTACCGAATGCCACCAGCGTGATGCCGATCACGACCTCGGTGACGCCCAGGGCGCGCGCGATGTCGATGGACCCGTCGACGAGCTGCTGCGCCCCGATCAGGAGCGCCACCAGCCCGACCCCGAGCCAGGCGCCGGCGACCCACAAGGCCATGTCCCGCGGAATCTCGGCGTCGTAGTCCGCGGACAATGGGTCGTTGGCCGCGGATCTCAGGCCGAGGCGAGTCAGCCAGATCATGACGATGACCAGCCCGCCGAGCATGACCAGGCCGTCGACCCGTGACAGTTTCGTGTCGAGAAACAGTGAGACGACGAGCAGCGACACGGCGAGCAGTGCCGGCATCTCGCGGCGCAGCGTGGCCGAGCGCAGTTCGATCGGGCGCAGCATCGCGGTGCAGCCGAGGACCAGCCCGACGTTGACGATATTGGAGCCGATCGCGTTGCCGATCGCGAGGTTCGACTGGTCGCGCAGGGCCGCGACGATCGAGACGAGGATTTCCGGCGCGGACGTGGCAAAGGCCACGACGGTCAGGCCGATCAGCAACGGGGTCACGCCAAGCCGCCGGGCGCCACCGGCCGCGCCGTGGACCAGGCGGTCCGCGCCCCAGATCAGCAACAGCAGGCCGCCGACGACCTGGACGAAATCAATGATCATATTTGCGAAGCATAACCGACACGTTGCCCGTTCGGGTCGGCGACCACCGCCGGCTCGGCGCCCTTCGGTACAAGTGACATTACCCAGGCGGTCCACCGGTCGGTGAGCCGACTGTGAGCGCGGTATGATACACCAATGGCGCCGGCCGGCAGGGCAGTCGCGGTCCGCGGCGCCCCCGAATTCCGTGACTGAGAGCGACAGGACAGGACATGACACCGAGCGACGTACAGGCACTGATTGCGCGGGCTTTCGAGGCCCCGCTGGTCCGGGTCGAGAGCGACGACGACACCCACTTCGGCGCGCTGGTCGTGGCCAGCGAATTCGAGGGCCTGCGGGCGATTGCCCGCCACCAGCTGGTCTACAAGAGCCTCGGGGCGCTCGTCGGCAACGAGATACACGCGCTCTCCATCCGTGCTTTCACGCCGGCGGAATGGGAGGAGGCCGAGCGCTAGAACAGGCCCGGCTCAGGGGATTTCCGGTCGCTCGGCGGCCGCGAGGGTGACGGTCTGGCGCTCGCCATCCCGGAGTATCACGAGTTCCACCGGGTCGCCCGGGTTCGTGCTGGCCGAAATCAGCAGGGCCTGGCGCTTGTCCGCGATGACCTCCCCGTTCATGGACAGGATCACGTCGTCGCTGCGCAGTCCTGCGATAGCCGCCGGGCCGCCCTCGTGCACGCTGAGTACGATGATGCCGACATTCGGTTCGAGGCCTCGCAGGTCGCGCTCCGAGTCGGTGAGGTCGTCAGGCACCATGCCCATCCAGCCGCGGATGACGCGGCCGTGCTGCTTGATCTGGTCGACGACGCCCCGGACCAGGTCGGCCGGAACGGCAAAGCTGATGCCCTCGGTGTTGGCGTCCTCGTCGAGCCGCGCCGTGTTGATGCCGACGAGTTCGCCGCGCGTGTTCACCAGGGCGCCGCCGCTGTTGCCGGCGTTGATGGCGGCGTCGGTCTGGATGAAGTTCTCGAACGTCACGAGATTCAGCCCGCTGCGGCCGGTGGCGCTCACGATGCCCTGTGTGACCGACTTGCTCAGGCCGTAGGGCGTTCCGATGGCGAGCACGACGTCGCCGATGCGCAGGTTCGCGGAACTGCCGAATCGGACGGCCGGCAGGTCGCCGATGTCGAGTTTCAGCAGCGCGAGGTCTGTTTCGGGGTCCCAGCCGATGATTTCGGGTTCCGCGATACGCCCGTCGCTGAGCTGGACCCGGATTTCCGCCGCTTCGGCCACGCCGTGGTAGTTCGTGACGAGGTAGCCGTCCGGGTCGATGATCACGGCCGAGGCGTAACTGGTGCTGATACGGAAGCGGGTCTGCTCGGTGGGGGCGTTGCTGTCCCTCACCAGGCGTTTCGTGTAGACGCTCGCGACCGACGGGGCGCTGATTTCCACCGCGTCGGCGAAGCTGAGCAGTTCCGCAGGGCCGTCGTCGCGGGCGACGGGCAGCAGGTCCGGGCGCACGAGCACCACGAGGAACGCCGCGGCGAGACCAACGACGATGGATTGCAACAGGAATGCAAATGCTGCTTTCACTCTCGTCTCGATTCGCTGGTCACACCATCGTCGACCGGCGGTCCCTAGCCAATTTCGACGGGCGCCGTGTATAATCCTGAATTGGTCCGCACCCGGTGCCCGGGCAACCGACATCCTGACGGGATTCCGGGGCTGCTGCAAATCTACCAGTTTCGATACAAAGCAAAACAACGCGCTGAACGAAAGCCTGCCGACATTCCGGCACGACAGCCGGAACACAGTCTTTCCAGAAGCCGGGCGTATGGGAGTGCCTGATGTCTGACGAGGATATGGATCGGATCGATCGAAACCGACGTCATTTCCTTACCGTAGCTACCGCGGTCACCGGCCTCGCCGGCGCCGGACTGGTTGCGATTCCTTTCCTGTCGTCACTGAAGCCGAGCGCTCGCGCGCAGGCCCTGGGGGCGCCGGTGGAGGTGCCGATCGATTCGCTCGCGCCGGGCGAGATGGTGCGCGTGCTCTGGCGCGGCAAGCTGGTCTTCATCCTGCGGCGGACCGACGACATGCTGTCGCGGCTCGGTGAGAATGATTCCAATCTGCGGGATCCGAATTCCGACGTGGCCGAGCAGCAGCCGGACTACTGTGCAAACGAGACCCGCTCGGTGCGGCCGGCCTACCTGGTCGTGGAGGGCGCCTGCACGCACTTAGGCTGCGCGCCGCTCGAGGACTTCGAGCTGCGTCCGGCGGACAACTGGAACGGCGGCTTCTTCTGTCCGTGCCACGGTTCCAAGTTCGACCTGGCCGGCCGTGTCTTCAAGGGCGTGCCGGCACCGACCAACCTTCGCATTCCGCCTTACAGGTTCGTGCGTGACGACCTGATTCTCATCGGCCAGGATACGGGAGCAGCGTAATGGCCAGGATCGAAGCAGAAGTGGGCAAGCCGAAAGGCGGCTTCATGAAGTGGATCGACGACCGGTTCCCGTTCACGTCGACGATGAAGTACCACGCGACCGAGTACTACGCGTCCAAGAACTTCAATTTCTGGTACGTGTTCGGCGTGCTCGCGATGGTCGTGCTGGTCATTCAGCTCGTGACCGGCATCTTCCTCACGATGAACTACAAGCCGTCGGCGGACGAGGCATTCGCGTCCGTCGAATACATCATGCGTGACGTCGAGTGGGGCTGGCTCATTCGCTACATGCACTCGACCGGCGCCTCGTTCTTCTTCATCGTCGTCTACCTGCACATGTTCCGGGCGATGCTCTACGGCTCCTACAAGAAGCCGCGCGAGCTGATCTGGATCATCGGCATGCTGATCTTCTTCGTCTTGATGGCCGAAGCGTTTGCCGGCTACCTGCTGCCCTGGGGGCAGATGTCCTACTGGGGCGCGCAGGTGATCATCTCGCTGTTCGGCGCGATACCCGGTATCGGCGACGCGATCGTCGAATTCATCCGCGGTGACTACTCGATCAGCGACATCACGCTGAACCGCTTCTTCGCTCTGCACGTGATCGCGCTGCCGCTCGCGCTCATCGGCCTCGTGTTCGTGCACATCGTGGCGCTGCACGAGGTGGGCTCGAACAACCCGGACGGTATCGAGATCAAGGAACACAAGGGGCCGGACGGCGTGCCGCTCGACGGCGTCGCCTTCCATCCGTATCACACGTCGAAGGATCTCGTGGCGATCATCATATTCCTGATGGTCTTCTCGTCGGTCGTGTTCTTTGCGCCGGAGATGGGCGGGTACTTCCTCGAACACGCGAACTTCGAGCCGGCGAACCTGCGGGCGACGCCCGAACACATCGCGCCGGTGTGGTACTTCACGCCGTTTTACGCAATCCTGCGCGCGGTGCCGGACAAGCTCTGGGGCTTCATCCTCTTCGGCCTGTCGGTACTGTTGCCGGCCGCGCTGCCATGGCTCGATCGCTCGCGTGTGAAGTCGATTCGCTACCGAGGCTGGATGTACAGGACGGCGCTGGCGCTGTTCGTCGTCAGCTTCCTCGGGCTGGGCTGGCTCGGGACGCAGCCGGCGGACGGGGCGTACGTGATCGCGGCCCGCATCTTCTCCGTCGTCTACTTCGCTTTCTTCCTGTTGATGCCGTACTACACGGCGGTCGACAAGACCAGGCCGGTCCCGGACAGGGTGGTCTACCATGGCTAGGAATTCGTTGATGAGCACCAATACCTGCCGCCCGTTCATTCTCGCCGCCCTCGCCATTGCGGGTACCGCGTTCGGTGCCGGCGATGTGGCGCTCGAGAAAGCTGCCATTGACCCCGGCAACGTCAATTCGTTGCAACGTGGCGCCGCCAACTTCATGAACTACTGTTCGGGTTGCCACTCGGCCAAGTACGTGCGTTACAAGACGATCGGCAAGTACCTGTCACTGTCGGAAGAGCAGCTCATCGACAACCTGATGTTCAACGCGGAGAAGACCTTCGAGACGATCAACGCGGCCATGCCGGAGGCCGATGCCGAGCGCTGGTTCGGCAAGGCGCCGCCGGACCTGTCGCTCGTCGGCCGCGCAAAGGGCGCCGACTACGTCTACTCGTTCCTGAAGGGCTTTTACGTCGACGCAAACAGCCCGACCGGCGTCAACAACCACGTACTGCAACACACGAGCATGCCGCACGTGCTGTGGCAGCTGCAGGGCTACCAGCAGGCCGTCTACACCGAGCATTCCGAGGAGGATGCGGAAGGGCGTGCAGTCACGACGCAGCATTTCGAGGGCTTCGAGCCCGTAACGGAAGGCAGCCTCGATGCCGAGGACTACGATCTGTTCGTCCGTGACACGACCAACTTCCTGGCGTATATCGCCGAGCCCATTCGTTCGGACCGGCGCAAGCTGGGCGTGTGGGTGCTGATCTACCTGTTCGTGTTCCTCATCATCGCGCGCATGCTGAAAAAGCAGTTATGGAAGGACGTGACCTAATGGCAGTGATCGCCAACAGACGTTCGGTGATGACGCTGTTCTCGCGGCCGACCGACATTCACAGCCACCGGACTCGCCTGGTGCTGGCCGAAAAGAACATCAATATCGAGATCGCCAACGTCACCGGGCCGGACCTGCCCGAGGACCTGATGGACCTGAACCCGTACCACACGGTTCCGACGCTGGTCGACCGGGACCTGACCCTGTACGACTCGCGGGTCATCATCGAGTACCTGGACGAGCGTTTTCCGCATCCACCGCTGATGCCGGTGGACCCGGTGACGCGTGCGCAATTTCGGCTCGCCCTGTTTCGCATCGAGACCGACTGGTATTCGCTGGCCGAGGAAGGAGACCAGGCCGACGGCAAGCTGAGCGCCAAGTCGCGCAAGTTGCTTCGGGAAAGCATTCTGCAGAGTGCCGACCTGTTCGGCGCCCGTCCGTTCTTCCTGTCCGATGAATTCTCGCTCGTGGATTGCAGCATCGCGCCGATCCTGTGGCGGCTGCCGCTCTACGGCATCGATCTCGGCCCGGGATTCGACGCCGTGGAAGACTACATGCAGCGCGTGTTCGCCCGCCGTTCATTCCAGCAGTCGCTGACGGAACTCGAGCAGGAAATGCGCATGTAGCCGCGGACCCGGCGCCGTGATTTATGTCATGTTGCCAACGCACGTTTGAAACGGTGCTAAACTTCGCACTCGTTCAAATCCGCGAAGCCCAGATCTTGTCCAATCCGAACCGATCCAAGCGCCCGTACCTGATCCGCGCCATGCACGAGTGGATGGGCGACAACGGGAACACGCCTCATATCGTGGTCGATGCAGCAGTGGCTGGCGTCAACGTGCCGGCGGAGCACGTCAAGGACGGCAAGATCATCCTCAATATCAGCGAGTCGGCCGCACACAACCTCAAGCTCTCGAACGATTCAGTCAGCTTCCGTGCGCGCTTCGGCGGTGTGCCGTTCGACGTCTGGGTGCCGATGGCGTCCGTGCTCGGCATCTACGCGCGTGAAACCGGGCAGGGCATGATCTTCTCGCACGACAACGACGGCGATATCGACGCATCGGCAAACCCGGCAACGACCCGGGCGGACACCGACGACATCGAATCGACGCGCGCCCGCTCGCACCTCCGCGTCATCAAGTAAGGGATTTGGCGCGCTTCCGCGCGCGTTCGCGCCCGCTCGATTCGCCCGGCCTAAGCGTGGGCGTCGCCGCCCAGCAGGGTCGTGTCGATGATGTCACACAGGCAGTGTATGACCACGAGGTGCACTTCCTGGATGCGCGCGGTGCGGGTAGCCGGCACCCGGATTTCCACGTCGCCGTCCCCGTAGAGATCGGCCATGCGACCGCCGTCACGCCCGCTCAGCGCGACGACCTTCATGCCGCGCTCGTGCGCCGCGGAAATCGCCCGGCAGACGTTCTCGGAATTGCCTGACGTCGAGATCGCGAGCAGCACGTCCTGCGGCTTGCCGAGGGCGCGAACCTGTTTCGAGAAGATCTCTTCGTAGGAATAGTCGTTGCTGATCGACGTCACCGTCGAGCTGTCGGTCGTGAGAGCCATGGCGGGCAGGCCGGGCCGCTCCATTTCGAAGCGGTTCAGCAGTTCCGAGGAGAAGTGCTGAGCGTCACCGGCCGAGCCGCCGTTGCCGCAGCTCAGTATCTTGCCGTCATCGAGCAGGGCGTCGGCCATCAGCCGGCCGGCCGCGGCCACGCTCTCGCTGATGGCGGCGACTGCATCCTGTTTCGTGGCGATACTCTCCGCGAAATGCTCGCGAACGCGGGTCACTGGATCCATGGTCATGAACACCCGGCTTCATTTCGGATGCCGCGATTCTAGCAGAACGCGCGGACGTTCAGTCGCCCGGCCGAAACGCGTCCTGCACCCAGCCGAGCGACACGCCGCCATCCCTGTCGCGGTCCACGCCGACTACGTCGAAACGGCAGGGGTGGTGTCGAAAAACCGCGTTGCGCGCGAGGAACAGCTCGGCCGCCGCGCCGAGCCTGCGCTGCTTGCGGGCATCGACCGACAGGCGCGCGTCGACGTATGCGCCTGTCCCACGATAACGGACCTCGACGAACGCGAGACAGTCGCGGTCCAGCATGATGAGGTCGATCTCGCCGAAGCGCGTCCGGAAGTTTCGGGCCACCGGCTGCAATCCGTGCCGGACCAGGTGGCGGAAGGCAAATTCCTCCGCGCGCTTCCCTAGAGCTCGCCGATCGATTCGGCCCACGTGCCGTCGTCCAGATCGCCGTCGCCGTCCGCCGGGCCATCGAACGGGTCGGGTGTCGGCGCGGGCACCGGTCGGCCGTCACGGAACTGTGCCCAGGCGAGGTAGCGGTGGATACGGCCATCCGGGTCGAGGTACAGGCGCCCGCTGGCGCCGTCGATCTCGCGGAACGCGGTGCCGTTCGAGGCGAACAACGAGCCGACGAGATGGTACGCGTCGTAGCCCATCGCGTTCAGTCGGCCGAGGCGGCGGTGTTGCGGCCAGTGCTTCGCGTAAAGCGACGGGAACTCGCGGATCCAGGGCTGCGGGCTCACGATCCACGGCGCATCGGCGAACAGGACGCCGTTCAGGTCGCTGTCCGAGCGACCGTCCATTTCGTAGATCGCGGAGGTCGAATAGACCGGAAGGTCGCCCGAGTAGTGAAACTTGAGCTGCGACTTCAGCAGCCGCCCGGTTGGCGCGTCGGCGGCGAGGAACACGAACTCGGCATCCTGCCGGCGACGCGGGTCGAACTGCAGCGGGCCGCCGATGTTCGCGCGCAGCCGCTGGTAGCGCTTGACGCTGCCCGACAGTCCCATCAGGTCCTCGATCGTGTTCGAGAAGTCCGGGTTGCTCGATACGTAGCTCCGGCTGTCGAGAACCGTGCCGCCGAGGGACTCGAACGCCGTGGCGAAACTCGTGAACAGGCGATGCCCCCAGTTGTTGTTCGGCACGAGCGCGACGGCATGGGTATGGCCGTCGAGGATCGCGCGTTGCGCCACCGCGACGGCTTCGTCCTCCGGCGCCAGCGAGAACTGGTACAGCCCTGGCGGCGCGAGCGCGTTGTCGGCCAGGTAGTTCAGCGTCAGCACGGGCACTGGCACGAGTATGTCATTCGCCAGTTCGGTGACGTTCTGGCGTAGCAAGGGGCCGACCACGAAGTCGGCGCCGTCCTCGACGGCGGTCGCGTATGCCGCCGTTGCGCCGCCTTCGGCGCCGACGTCGTACACGCGGATGACCTGGCGGTCGTCCAGCCCGCCGGCGCTCGCGAAGTAGGCGCCGAGGAAGCCGTTCTGGATGGCTTCGCCGGCACTGGCCGCGCTGCCGGACAGCGGCAGCAACAGCGCAATCTGGCGCGGAAACTCCTGGCGGTCGGCGTCGGGCACGTCGAGCTCGGCAATAATCGTGTTCGCGTCGTGCCCCGGGTATTGTTCCTTCCAGCGTGCGACGCCGCCGGACCAGCCCATGCCCTGCTGGCCGGTCGATGCCGCGAGCGCGCCGAGGCTCAGCCAGCCCTGGACGCGCGGGTCGCGCGTGACTTCGGCCGCGCGCCGAAGGTCCTGCGGATCGCTCGCGACGAGACCCTGCCAGATGCGCTGCCGGTTGAGTTCACGCGCGTCGCGGTTCTCGAGCCAGCTGTCGCGCTGCAGCAGCAGCTGTACCGCGCGGCCCGGGTCGCCCTTGTCGAACCAGGCATCGGCACGCAGCCCCTCGACCCGCAAGCGGTGGCTCAGCGGCAACGGCTGCCGGCTCAGCGGCTCGATGATGCTGAGCGCGCGGTCCGTATCGCCCTGGCGCAGCGCGAATGCCGCTCGGTTCGCGTCCCAGAGCCACACGTTTTCGCCGGTGGCCGGTCGCGGCACGGTCGCGAAGGCCTTGTTCGCGCGTACGACGTCGCCGGCGTTCAACCATTGCTCGACGGCGAGCAGCGTCAGCCGCTCGCGCTCCGCGCCGGCGGCCTCCGCGGCGAGGCCGATGTAGGCGCTCGCGGCATCCGCGAATGCTCCCTCGTTGGCCAGTCGCTCGGCGCGCGCTTCGCCGGTCCGCGACGGCAGCCCGGCAATGCCCGTGGTTTCACACCCGGCAAGGGCGGCGAGCAGGACGACGAGGACCACCTTGCTTGCCAGGCTTCGAAGAGTCGGGGCAGGATGTCGGGACGCGATCGTCATTGGTCATTCCGGGAGTAGCAGGGACATTGAGCGGCACGCTGTACATCGTTGCGACACCGATCGGCAATCTCGAGGACCTGTCGCCGCGAGCGCGCCAGACGCTTGCGGCCGTCGACGTGATTGCTGCCGAGGATACCCGGCACACCGGGCGATTACTATCGCATATCGGCGTGAAAACACCGCTTACGGCGCTGCACGAACACAACGAAATGCGCGAGGCCGAACGCCTCGTTGCATCGCTCGGGGAAGGCCGCAATGTCGCGCTGGTGTCGGACGCGGGTACGCCGCTACTCAGCGACCCGGGCTATCGCCTGGTTGCCGCCGCGCGGGCCGCGGGTATCACGGTGTCGCCCGTTCCGGGTCCAAGCGCGCTGGCGGCTGCACTGTCGGTGGCGGGCTTGCCGACGGATCGCTTCGCGTTCGAAGGTTTCCTGCCCGCGAAACCGGCGGCACGGCGCGCGCGTCTCGAGGCCTTGTCGCGGGAGCCGCGGACGCTCGTGTTCTACGAATCGGTTCACCGCGTCGACGTCATGCTCGACGATCTCGCCGCCGCCTTCGGCACGGATCGGCCGGCGTTCGTCGGGCGCGAGTTGACGAAGCTCCACGAGCAGTGCGTCGCGGGGACGCTCGGCGAACTGCGGGAACGGGTGCGCAGCGCCGACATTCCGGCGAAAGGCGAGTTCGTCCTCGTCGTCGCCGGCGACGAGCGGCCGGCGTCGGCGGCGCTCGACGTCGACCGCCTGATCGACGCGCTGGCGGGCGTCCTGCCCACCCGCGAGGCGGCGGCCCTGGTCGCCGAACTCACCGGCGAGAAGCGCAATGCCGTGTACGCGCGCCTGCTGGCGCGGCAAAAGGACGACCCGGCGGGGCCGGAATCCGGGTAAAATTGCGCTTCGGAAACACCGGAGTCGGCCAGGCAATCGCTGCGCGATTCATCGCGCGGAGGAAAGTCCGGGCTCCTTCGGACAGGGCGCCAGGTAACGCCTGGGGGGCGCGAGCCCACGGAAAGTGCCACAGAAAACAGACCGCCCGGTTCCTCGTTCGCGAGGCGCCGGGTAAGGGTGAAAAGGTGCGGTAAGAGCGCACCGCGCGACCGGTAACGGCTCGCGGCACGGTAAACCCCGCCCGGAGCAAGACCAAATAGGGGAGCAAGCGGATTCGTCCGCGCCGCCGGTCCCGAGCGGGCTCCCGGGTAGGTTGCTCGAAGTGGCCGGTGACGGCCATTCCAGATGAATGATTGCCCTCGACAGAACCCGGCTTACGGCCGGCTCCGGTGTTTCCGTTCCCTGTCCCCCGCACCGCGAATTCCGCGAATGTCGCTGATCGCCGGGCCGGCCCGAGCACCGTTTGCGCGGCTCCCGGCCGAAGCGCGGCTCGGGACCCCCTGTCGCTTTCTTGCGACCCGCCCCTGACGACTCGTCTAGGAACGAGGCCTAAGGGGTTGATTTTCCTTGGTTGTGGCCTGCCACATTTCGCCTTTTTCGGGCCACCGATCCGCCCCTAAGTCACTGTAGAACAAGAATTAATTGGCACACGCTGTTGACGCGTCCGGGGGCCGGTCCTATAGTGTCGAAAAGTGGAAAAAAGTGGGAGGAAATGGGCATCGCGCCCGGATGTCGCGCCAGAAGAGCGGTTTCCGGTCGGTCCAGATCACCGTGTTTCGAGGAGCAACCAAAGTCACCCTGGACGCCAAGGGGCGCCTGGCCGTGCCGACCCGGTATCGGGATCGGCTCGCAGCCCGTTGTGACGGCCAGATTGTCGTGACGGTGGACAAGGACCACTGCCTCCTCGTGTACCCCCTCCCGGATTGGGAAGAGCTCGAACGCAAGCTGGTGCGGCTGCCCAGCATGAACAAGGCCGCACGGCGCATCGTGCGGATTATGGTCGGTTACGCGACCGAGGTCGACATGGACGCGAACGGTCGGATTCTCGTGTCGCGGGAGCTCAGGGATTTTGCCGGGCTCGATCGCAACGCAATGCTGATCGGGCAGGGCAACAAGTTCGAATTGTGGGACGAAGCAACCTGGAATGAAAAACGGGACGCATGGCTCAGCGAGGACGACGACGGTGAGATGCCGGCGGACCTCGAGTCGATCGCGTTCTAGTCGAAGCCGGGTTGCATGAGCAGCAACGCGCACGTGCCGGTGCTGCTGGGGCCGGTCCTCGAGGGACTGCGGATCAAGGCGGACGGCATCTATGTCGATGGGACTTTCGGACGCGGGGGGCATTCACAGGCGATCCTGGCTGCGCTCGGCGCATCCGGTCGGCTCGTCGGAATCGACCGCGACCCGGATGCGATTGCCGCGGCGCCGGCAGAGCTGCGCGGCGATGCACGATTCGAGCTGGTGCGGAGTGACCTGGCGCAGCTCGAGTCGGTTCTCGAGGCGCGATCTCTCAGAGGGAGGGTCGACGGCCTGCTCCTGGATCTGGGCGTCTCGTCTCCGCAACTCGACGACGCGGAACGCGGATTCAGTTTCCTGCGCGACGGACCGCTGGACATGCGCATGGACCCCGACAGGGACATCAGCGCCGCCGAATGGCTGGCGCGAACGAGCGAAACGGAATTGAAGCGAGTGTTGAGGGAATACGGCGAAGAAACGATGGCACCGCGTATCGCGCGCGCGATCGTCGCGGCGCGCACGGCCGGTCCGATCACGCGGACGGGCCAGCTTGCCGACGTGGTGTCCGCTGCGGTTCCCGCGGCTGCGCGCACGGCCCGCCGCCATCCCGCGACCCGTACGTTCCAGGCCATCCGCATCGCGGTCAACGACGAGCTCGGCCAGCTGCGGAGCGTGCTGGAGCAGTCCCTTCGCTTACTCGCCGCCGGCGGCCGGTTGTGCGTAATCTCGTTTCACTCGCTCGAAGACCGCATCGTCAAGCGTTTCATGCGCGATCACTCGCGCGAGGCGGCGCCGTACCGCGGAATGCCGAACGTCCCGGAAGCGTATCGCCCCGCATTCTCGTACGTCGGCAAGCCGGTTGCCGCCGATGAGGCCGAAATCGATCGCAATGTGCGCTCGCGCAGCGCGCGCCTGCGTGTCGCGGAGCGTCGCTGATGGCGGGCGGCGAAAAGAAAGAGCCAGTGCTCCTGGTCCTCGTGTTCGCGGCAGTGTGCGTCATCACCGCGATGGGTCTCGTGTACACCAAACACGAGTCGCGACGGCTGTTCGTCGAACTCGAGACGCTGACGCGCGAACGCGACGAACTGAATATCGAATGGGGCCAGCTGCAGATCGAGCAGAGCACCTGGGCGACGCATGCGCGCATCGAGCAGGTGGCGACAGACGACCTTCGGCTTGCCCGTCCCGACACGGCTGACATCTTCGTGATCGAGCAGCCATGACGCGCGGTGCCGAAACCAAGTCCCAGGGAGCGCGGCGCTTCGTCGCTCGCGTGTCGCTCGTGCTCGTGTTCTTCGGGCTGGTCGCGAGCCTGCTCGTCGCGCGCGCCGTGCACCTGCAGGTGCTCGACACCGAGTTCCTGACCAGGCAGGCGGACACGCGCCACCTGCGCACGGAGCGCATTTCGGCGCACCGCGGCACGATCACGGACCGCAATGGCGAGCCGCTGGCCATCAGTACGCCGGTCGACAGCATCTGGGCGAACCCGAAGGAGCTCGCGCCGGCCGTCGACGAGATCCCGCGGCTGGCGGCGCTGCTGGACCTCGACGCCGACCAGCTGATCCGGCGCATCTCGCGGAGCATCGACAAGGAGTTCCTGTTCCTGCGCCGGCACCTGAGCCCGGACAAGGCAGAGCAGGTGCTGGCCCTCAATCTCCCCGGCGTGAACGTGCAACGCGAGTACCGGCGCTACTACCCGGCCGGTGAGGTCACCGGCCACCTCGTGGGCTTCGCCGATGTCGACGACGAAGGGCGCGAGGGCCTCGAGCTGGCGTTCAATCACTGGCTCGCCGGCGAGCCGGGCCTGAAGCGCGTCCTGAAGGATCGCCTCGGGCGGCCGATCGAGAACGTCGAGAGCATCCGGCCGCCGCACCAGGGCAAGGACCTCCAGGCCAGCATCGACCTGCGCATCCAGTACCTCGCGTACCGGACGTTGAAGGCCGCGATACGCCAGCACGACGCGATCTCCGGGTCGATCGTCGTGCTCGACGTGCGGACGGGCGAGGTGCTGGCGCTCGCCGTCCAGCCGACGTTCAACCCGAATGACGGCGCGCAGCGGCTGCCGGAGCGTTACCGGAACCGCGCGATCACGGACATCTTCGAGCCGGGCTCGAGCATCAAGCCGCTGGTTGTCGCGGCGGCGCTCGACAGCGGTGAATTTCGCCCGACCAGCATCGTCGATACCGCGCCGGGTTCGATCACGGTCGGGCCGAAGAAGATCGAGGACCGCCGCAACCTGGGCCGCATCAGTCTCACGACGATGCTGGCGCGTTCGTCGAATGTCGGTGCGACGAAGCTCGCGATGGCGCTGCCGGCGGAGCAGCTTTGGACCACGATGACGCGCTTCGGTTTCGGTGCACTCACGGGCAGCAGTTTCCCGGGCGAGTCCGCGGGCCTGCTGACGCACTTCGACAACTGGAAGGAAATCAACCAGGCGACGCTCGGCTATGGCTACGGCGTATCGGTGACGACGCTGCAGCTCGCGCAGGCGTACGCCGCGATCGGCAATGGCGGCCGGATGAACCCGATTTCGCTGGTCGCGATGGAGCGCCCGAACGAGGGCCACCAGGTGGTGCGCCCGGACACGGCCGACGCCGTGACGCACATGCTCGAAGAGGTCGTGCGGCCGGGCGGCACCGGCACGAAGGCGGCGGTGACGGGCTACCGGATCGCGGGCAAGACCGGCACCGCCTGGAAGTCCGGCGTCGGCGGCTACTCGAAGGACAAGTATTTCTCGATTTTCGCCGGCCTGGCACCAGCCAGCGACCCGCGGCTCGCCGCGGTCGTCGTCATCGACGAGCCGCATGGCGAGCTGTACTACGGCAGCGACGTTGCCGCGCCGGTATTCGCGGACGTGATGGCCGAGTCCCTGCGCCTCCTCGCGGTGCCGCCGGATGCGCTGCCGGCGCGCGATGCGGGCAGCGCCATGCAGGCCATGAGCGCCCGGGCGGCGGGACGATGAGCGTGCCGGCCCGACACGTGCCAGGTTCGCAACACCTCGACGGCCTGCTCGCCGGGATCACCGACGCGCCGCCGGTGCCCGTAACGGGCCTCACCGACGACAGCCGGCGCGTGCACGAAGGCAGCCTGTTCGTCGCGCGGCAGGGTGCGACGCACCACGGCCTGGACTTCGTCGACGCCGTTGCCGCCGCCGGTGCGGCGGCGGTGCTTACCGACAGAAACCACCAGCCGGAAAGGAAGCCGGCCATCCCGATCATCGCGATCGACAACCTGGAGTACCGGGTCGGCGAGATCGCGGATCGCTGGTACGGCGCGCCGTCGGCGGACCTGCGCGTGACCGGCGTGACCGGGACGAACGGCAAGACCACGGTTGCGTGGCTGGCCGCGCAGTGCTTTACGCGGCTCGGCCTTCCCTGCGGCTACTCCGGCACGGTCGGCTACGGGCTCGGCGAATTGCGTGGCGGCGACGGCATGACGTCGCCCGGCGTCATCGAGACGCATGCGCGGCTCGCGGAATTTCGCGATGCCGGTGCAGCGTGCGCCGCGATCGAAGTGTCCTCGCACGCGCTCGTGCAGCGCCGCGTCGACGGCGTTCGTTTCGACGCGGCGATACTCACGAACCTGACGCGCGATCACCTCGACTATCACGGCGACATGGCGGCTTATGCCGACGCCAAGGCACGCCTGTTCCGGGAGCACGGTCCCCGGAACAGCATCGTCAACATCGACTCGGCGTTCGGCGCCCGTTTCGCCGCCGAGCTCGGTGAGCGAGCGATCGCCGTATCGACCCGCGAGATGCCGTCCGGTAATCGCGGCGTCCGGCTTGCCGTGCAGTCGGCGGTGGCGGACGGCACGCAGGTCCTGGCGACGTCGGCGGCGGGCGACGTTGAATTCCTGCTGCCGCTGGTCGGCGAGTTCAATGTCGCCAACGCGGCATGCGTGTTCGGGCTGCTGCTGGCCAACGGCATCCTGCTCGACGATGCCGCGGACGCGTTGGCGGGCGTATCGGCGCCGCCCGGACGGCTGCAAAGGGTGCCGGCTGCCGGTCCTGCCGTGTACATCGACTACGCGCACACGCCCGATGCGCTGCAGCAGGTGCTGTCCGCCCTGCGGCCGCATACCGCAGGCCGTCTCTGGTGCGTGTTCGGCTGCGGCGGTGATCGCGACGCCGGAAAGCGCCCGCAGATGGGCCGCGTCGCCGCGGCGTTCGCCGACCGGGTCGTGGTGACGAACGACAACCCGCGGTCGGAGGATCCCACCGCGATCATCGGCGCAATCCTGCGGGGCATCGGTGACGATGCCCGGCCGGACGTGATCGAAGATCGCGCAGCCGCCATCGCCTGGACGATCGACCGTGCCGGCGACGACGACGTAGTTCTCATTGCCGGCAAGGGCCACGAGACCTGCCAGCACATCGGCGCTCGCCAGGTCCCGTTTTCAGACTACGCGGTCGCCGCCGCGGCGCTCGGCGTCGACGGGGGTAGCGCATGATGGCCATGCTGTCCGTCGCCGCGGAGTACGCAAAGGGGACACTGGTCGGGGCCGACCGGCTGTTCGAGGGCGTCAGCACCGACACGCGTTCCATACGTTCCGGTGAGCTGTTTGTCGCGCTGCAGGGCCCGAATTTCGACGGCGCGGACTACGTCGGCGTGGCTGCGAAGCAGGGCGCCGCGGGTGCGCTCGTCGCGCGCCGCACCGGCGACGACCTCGCCCAGATCACCGTCGACGACACACGCGCCGCGCTGGGCCGGCTGGCCGCCGCCTGGCGCCATCGGCAATCGGCCGTGGTCGTGGGCATCACGGGCAGCAACGGCAAGACGACGCTGAAGGAAATGACGGCGGCCTGTCTTGCGGAAGCGGCGCCGACGCTCGCGACCGAAGGCAACCTGAACAACGACATCGGCATGCCGCTGATGATGACGCGCATCAACGAGACGCACCGCTACGCGGTACTGGAGATGGGCGCGAACCATGCCGGAGAGATCGCGTACCTCTGCGGCCTCGCGGAGCCGGATGTCGTCGCCATCACGAACGCGGCAAACGTACACATCGAGGGCTTCGGGTCGGTCGAGGGCGTTGCACGCGCCAAGGGCGAGATCCTGCAGGGCAGGGCGCGCCCGGGTGTCGCCGTCCTGAACGCGGACGACGACTACTTCGACTACTGGCGCGGCCTCGCCGCCGACGTCGAACTGCTCAGCTTCGGGTTCGGCGAGTCCGCCGACGTGCGGGCGTTCGACGTACAGGCCTCGGGCGCGGGCTCGCAATTCAAACTGTCGCTGCCGGCGGAAGACGTGGAGATCAATCTCGCGCTGCCGGGCCGGCACAATGTTCGCAACGCGTGTGCGGCCGCCGCGATTGCCACCGCACTCGGCATCGCGCCGGCGCGCATACAGGCAGGTCTCGAGAAGGTCCGCCCCGTGCGCGGTCGCTTGCAGCCCACGCCCGGCCCCGGCGGCGCGACGGTCTACAACGACACTTACAACGCGAATCCGCCGAGTGTCGTCGCCGCGGCGACATTCCTCGCGTCACTGCCGGGCCGCAACGTCTTCGTACTCGGCGACATGGGGGAGCTCGGTCCCGAAGCGGAGTACTTGCACGAGGAAGTCGGTGCAGCGATTCGTAACGCGGGCGTCGATGCGCTGTACGCGCTCGGCGAGCTCTCGCGCCGCGCGGTCGAGGCGTTCGGCGACAACGCGGCCTGGTTTGCGGACGCCGATGCGCTGAGTGCTGCATTGCTCCCGTCGCTCGACGGCGAGACGAACGTGCTCGTCAAGGGGTCGCGCTTCATGCGCATGGAGCGCGTCGTCGACGCGTTGCAGGCCGCGGCCGGGGAGGGTGCCTGACATGCTCCTGTACCTGACGAACTATCTCGCGCAGTTCGAGTCCGGCTTCAACGTCTTCAACTACCTGACGATGCGGGCGATCCTCGGGGCGTTGACCGCCCTCGTGCTGTGCTTTGTCGTCGGCCCGCGAATGATCAAGCGCTTGTCGGTCAACCAGGTCGGCCAGCCGATCCGCGAGGACGGCCCGGTGACGCACCTGCCGAAAGCCGGTACGCCGACCATGGGCGGTGCGCTCATTCTCACCGCCATTGCCGTCAGCACGCTGCTCTGGGCGGACCTGCAGAACCACTTCGTCTGGATCGTGTTGCTGGTCACGCTGGCGTTCGGCGCGATCGGCTACGTCGACGACTACAGGAAACTCGTATTGCAAAACCCGGCCGGCATTTCGGCGGGGCAGAAAATCTTCTGGCAGTCTGCTGCGGCGATCTCCGCAGCCATTGCTTTGTACGTCACGGCGACCGACGACGTTTCGACGTCGTTGCTGATCCCGTACTTCAAGGACCTGGCCCTTCCCCTGGGCGTTTTCCAGGTCGTCGTGACGTACTTCTTTATTGTCGGCTTTTCGAACGCGGTCAACCTGACCGACGGTCTCGATGGCCTCGCGATCATGCCGTCGGTGCTCGTCGGCGGCGCGCTCGGCGTCTTTGCCTACGTGACGGGCAATGTGAACTTCTCGAACTATCTCGGCATCCCCTACGTCGCCGGGACGGGCGAGATCCTCGTTTTCTGCGCCGCGCTGGCCGGCGCGGGCCTGGGTTTTCTGTGGTTCAACACGTACCCGGCACAGGTCTTCATGGGCGACATCGGTGCGCTCGCGCTCGGCGCCGCGCTCGGCGTCGTCGCCGTCGTCGTCCGCCAGGAGCTGGTGCTGGCGATCATGGGCGGTGTGTTCGTCGTCGAAACGCTCTCCGTCATGATCCAGGTCGCCTCGTTCAAGCTGACGGGCAAGCGCGTGTTTCGCATGGCGCCGATCCATCATCATTTCGAGCTGAAGGGCTGGGCCGAGCCGAAAGTCATCGTGCGCTTCTGGATCATCACGGTCATCCTCGTGCTGGTCGGCCTCGCGAGCCTGAAGATCCGATGAGCGCCGTCCGCAAAACCCGCCGCAAGGACCTGGTCGTGGGGCTCGGCGCCACCGGCCTGTCGATTGCCCGCTACCTCGCACGCAACGGGCAGGACGCGATCTATTGCGACACCCGCGAGGCGCCGCCGGGACTGGACGACCTGCGCGCGCTCGTGCCGGACGCGGACATTCGGCTCGGCGACCCGAAGATTCCGGCGGGCGTGGCGCGCGTCATCGCGTCGCCCGGCGTGCCGGCGAGTCACCCGCTGTTCGCCAGGGCACGTAAACGCGGCATCGAAGTCGTCAGTGACATCGAGCTGTTCGCGTCGGAGGCCGAAGCGCCGTTCGTGGCCATTACCGGGTCGAATGGGAAGAGCACGGTGACGACCCTCGTCGCGATGATGTGCGAGGCAGCCGGCCGCCGCGTGAAGGCCGGCGGCAACCTCGGTGAGCCGGCGCTCGACCTGCTGACCGGCGAAGTTCCCGACGTCTACGTGCTGGAGCTGTCGAGTTTCCAGCTGCAGCGCACCGCACACCTGCCCGCGGCCGTGTCCGTGCTGCTGAATATCTCCGCCGACCATCTCGACTGGCACGCCGACGAGGCCGAGTACCGAGAAGCGAAGTACCGCGTGTACGGCCAGGCCGTCGCGGCCGTGTACAACCGCGAGGACGCCGAGGCGAGCCGGCGCGCCGCGGGCGCCGAACGCACGATCAGCTTTGGCCTCGACGAGCCCGCGGAGGGCCAGTACGGCATACGCGTCGTCGACGGGACGCCATTCCTCGCCCGCGGCGGTGAACCGCTGCTCGCGACCGCGGAACTCGCCCTGATCGGCACGCACAACCAGGCGAATGCGCTGGCGGCGCTGGCCGCCGGGGAACTCGCCGGTCTTCCGGTTGCCCCGATGCTGCAGGTGCTGACCGAGTTCCCGGGCCTGCCGCACCGCATGCAGCGCGTGGCGACGCGACGGGGCGTCGATTTCGTCAACGACTCGAAGGCGACGAACGTGGCCGCCGCGATCGCGTCGATTCGGAGCCTTAAGGGCGACCTCGTGTTGATCGCCGGCGGTGTCGGCAAGGGCGCTACGTTCGAGGAGCTCGGCGCCGCGCTCGAAGGCCGCCTGCGCGCCGCCGTGCTGATCGGCGAGAGCGCGCCCGCCATCGAGGCCGCGCTGGACACCGTCAAGCCGGTGTACGTCGCGGCGGACATGGACGACGCCGTCGAGCGCGCCGCCGCGTTCGCCGAGAAGGGCGACACGGTACTGCTGGCGCCGGCGTGCGCGAGCTTCGACATGTTCGCGAACTACGGTGCGCGCGGCGAGGCGTTCGCCGCGGCGGTCCGGGGGCTGGGCCGATGAGCGCCGCCGGCATGCTGTTTCCGTTCCCGGCCCGGCTGCGCGTTTCGCTGCAGGTCGACCCGGTCCTGCTGGCCATCGCGTCCACGCTGCTGCTGGGGGGGCTCGTGATCCTGGCCTCGGCGTCCATCGCGCTCTCGGACAAAGCCACGGGCGACCCGTTCTTCTATGTCGAGCGCCAGCTCGTCGCGGCGGTTATCGGCGTCGTCGGCGGCATTGTCTGCCTGCACATTCCGATGCAGGCCTGGCGCACACTGGGACCGTTGCTGCTGCTGGCCGGCCTGGCGCTCCTGCTGCTCGTGCTGCTGCCCGGCGTCGGCTACGAAGTGAACGGCAGCCGCCGCTGGATCCGCTTCGGCATCATGAATCTTCAGGTGTCGGAGCCCGCGCGTCTGTGCTTCATCATCTACCTCGCCGGCTACATGGTCCGCCGCAACAAGTCGCTGCGCGAGGAATTCGGCGGCTTCCTGCGCCCGATGTTCGTCATCATGCTGGCCTGCGTCGCGCTGCTTGCGGAGCCCGACTTCGGCGCGGCCGTGGTGCTGCTTGCCACGACGCTGACGATGCTGTTCGTCGCCGGCGCCCGGATACGGGACTTCCTGCTGTTCTTCGTGGTCGCGGTCATCGGCATGGCCATGCTCGCGGTCGCGTCCCCGTACCGCATGAAGCGGCTGACCGGCTTCCTGGACCCGTGGGCCGACCCGTTTGCGTCCGGTTTCCAGCTCACCCAGTCGCTGATCGCAATCGGCCGCGGTGAATGGCTCGGCGTCGGCCTGGGCAACAGTGTGCAGAAACTGTTCTACCTGCCGGAAGCGCACACGGACTTCGTGTTCGCCGTGTTTGCGGAGGAGTTCGGCCTGCTCGGATCGCTGCTGCTCGTCGGCCTGTTTCTCGCGTTGCTCTGGCGTATTTACCGGCTGGCGATTCGCGCGTATAACGCCGACCGATTCTTCGAGTCGTACATCGCCATTGGCCTCGGTACCTGGCTCGGACTCCAGACATTCATCAATCTCGGCGTGAACATGGGTTTGCTGCCGACGAAGGGCCTTACCTTGCCCCTGATCAGCTACGGGCGCAGCAGCCTGATCATGACGCTCATCGCGATATCGCTGTTGCTGCGCATTCATCACGAACTGGTCGTCGACGCGAAACCGGTCAATCGCGCGGGCGCGACCGGCAACCCGGCGAAGAAGACGGCCCGCCGGAGGGCACGCCAGTGAGCGCGCGGCCGATCCTGATCATGGCGGGCGGCACCGGCGGCCACGTGTTCCCCGCGCTGGCCGTGGCGAACGCGTTGCGCGCGCAGGGACAGGACGTCGTGTGGCTCGGCACGCGCGCCGGCATCGAGGCGCGCATCGTGCCCGCGGCCGGCATCGACATCGAATGGGTCGGCGTGACCGGCCTGCGGCGCAAGGGCGGCCTCGCGTGGCTGCGCGCCCCGTTCACGCTGGCCCGTGCGATCACGCAGGCCGTCGGCATCCTGAGGCGCCGTCGCCCGGCCGCCGTGCTCGGCATGGGCGGTTTCGCGAGCGGACCCGGCGGCGTTGCCGCCTGGCTGACCCGGCGCCCGCTCGTCATCCACGAACAAAATGCGGCCGCTGGCCTTACCAACCGACTTCTGGCGCGTCTTGCCCGGGTTGTGCTGCAAGCCTTCCCGGGCAGTTTTTCCGCCCGAGTCGGCGCCGAAACGGTCGGCAACCCGGTGCGCCCGGCGATCGCGGCCGTCGCACCGCCGGCCGAACGCTACGCGCGGCGCGAAGGGCCCCTGCGGCTCCTGGTGCTCGGCGGCAGCCAGGGCGCGCTCGCGCTGAATCGTACCGTGCCGGCGGCGCTGGCGTTGCTGCCGGCGGCGGAACGTCCCACGGTCCGGCACCAGTGCGGCGAGAAAACCGCGGACACGGCGCGCGAGGCCTACGCGGATGCCGGCGTCGACGTGGCGCTGGAAACCTTCATCGAGGACATGGCCGAGGCGTACGCGTGGGCCGACCTGGTCGTGTGCCGCGCCGGCGCGCTAACCGTGGCGGAACTCTGCGCGGTCGGGCTGCCGGCCGTGTTCGTGCCGTACCCGGGTGCCGTCGATGACCACCAGACCGCGAATGCGACGCCGCTGGCCCGCGCGGGTGCCGCCGAGATCGTGCAGGAGCACGGATTGAGTGACCGATCGTTGGCGGACGTGTTGTCGCGCTGGCTCCGCGGCCGCTCGCCGCTGGCGGCCTGCGCGGACAAGGCGCGGGCACTGGCCGTGCCGGATTCGTTGTCGCGCATCACGGCAGTGGTGCTGGAACAGGCGGGGGTGCCGGCATGATCAGCAAAATGCGGCGTATCCACACCGTCCACTTCATCGGCATCGGAGGATCCGGCATGTCGGGCATCGCCGAGGTGATGCTGAGCCTGGGCTACGCGGTCCAGGGTTCCGACCTGAAACCGAACAAGCAGACCCGGCGCCTGGAAGGGCTGGGCGCCTCCGTCTTCATCGGCCACGCTGCGGACAACATCCAGGACGCCGACGCCGTCGTCGTCTCCAGCGCGGTCGATGAAACCAATCCGGAAGTGCAGGCCGCGCGCAACGCACTGATGCCGATCGTGCAGCGTGCCGAGATGCTCGCCGAGCTGATGCGCTTCCGCTACTCGATCGCGGTGTCCGGGACGCACGGCAAGACGACGACCACGAGTCTCGTCGCGAGCGTGCTCGCCGAAGGCGGCCTCGACCCGACGTTCGTCATCGGCGGTCGCCTGAAGAGCGCGGACGCGAATGCGCGTCTCGGGCAGGGCGAGTACCTCGTGGCCGAGGCCGACGAGTCGGACGCGTCCTTCAAGCACCTGAAGCCGATGCTGGCGATCGTGACGAACATCGATGCCGACCACATGTCGACCTATGATGGCGACATCCATCGCCTGCGGGCCGGCTTCGTCGAGTTCCTGCACAACCTGCCGTTCTACGGTCTTGCGGTCGTATGCATCGACGACCCCGGCGTGAACGCGATCGTGGGCGACATCGGCCGCTCGGTGATGACCTACGGGCTCGCCGACGGTGCCGACGTGCGTGCCGAGGACATCCGCTTCGACGGCGGCCTGACCCGGTTTCGCGCGATCCGTGCCTACGGCCGGCCACCGCTCGAGGTGGCCCTGCGGCTGCCCGGCCTGCACAACGTCCGCAACGCGCTGGCGGCGATCGCCGTCGCCGACGAGCTGCAGGTGAGCGACGATGCCATCGTCGCCGCGCTGTCGCGCTTCGAGGGTATCGACCGCCGTTTCCAGAACCTGGGCGAGATTTCGACCGGCGCCGGGTCGGTCATGCTGATCGACGACTATGGCCACCACCCGACTGAGATCGCCGCGACGCTGGCAGCGGCGCGCGCGGGCTGGCCCGGGCGCCGCGTGGTGCTGGTTTTCCAGCCGCACCGCTTCACGCGCACGCGCGACCTGATGGACGATTTCGCCACGGTGTTGTCCGAGGCGGACGTGCCGATCGTGCTCGACGTCTACGCGGCCGGCGAGGCACCGATTCCCGGTGCGGACGGCCGGGCTATCGCGCGGGCGATCCGCTCGCGCGGCGCGGCCGAACCGGTTTTCGTCGAGACGCTGGACGAACTCGAGCCGGTGCTGCGCGACGTGCTCGAGGACGAGGACCTGCTGTTGACGATGGGTGCCGGCGACATCGGGGCGTACGCCGCGACCCTGCCGGAGCGCCTGAAGAAGCGCTCCAAGCGATTCAAGGTGCACTCGTGATGACCGCGGCCACGGAAATCCCGGTGCAGGGGCAGCTGCTGCATAACGAGCCGATGAGCCGGCACACGTCGCTGCGCGTCGGCGGCCCGGCCGAACTGTACTTCGTGCCGGCGAGTCTCGGGGACCTGCAGCATTTCCTGCGCGAGCTCGACGAGGACACGCCGGTGTACTGGTTCGGGACGGGCACGAATCTGCTGATCCGCGACGGCGGGCTGCGCGGGGTCGTGATCGCGGCGATGAAGGCGCTGCGTGACCTGGAGCGCGTCGACCCCTACGTGGTGCGCGCGGGCGCCGGCGTGCCGTGCACGCAACTCGCGCGCCAGTGCATCCGCTGGGGGCTTGGCCCGTCCGAGTGGTTTGCGGGCATACCGGGCACGGTGGGCGGTGCGCTCGCGATGAATGCCGGCGCCCACGGCGGCGAGACCTGGAACCACGTAATGTCGGTGAAGACGATCGACCGGCACGGCGAGATCCATGAGCGCGCGCCCGCCGAATACTCGGTCGGCTATCGCACCGTGCGCGGCCCGGCAAACGAGTGGTTCATCGAGGCGCTGCTGAAGTTCGAGGAGGGCGTCACCGGCAGCATGGAAACGCTGAACGCGATGCTGGAGCGCCGCAAGCGCACCCAGCCGCTCGGCCTGCCGAGCTGCGGGTCCGTGTTCCAGAACCCGGACGGCAATTTCGCGGCACGCCTCATCGAGTCGGCGGGGCTGAAGGGCTTCAGCATCGGCGGTGCGGAGATCTCGGACAAGCACGCGAATTTCGTCATCAACCGCGGTGACGCCACGGCGCGCGACGTGGAGACGCTCATCAAGCACATGCACCAGTCGGTCCTGGACATCCACGGCATCGACCTGCACCACGAAGTCCGCATCCTCGGGGAGAAGGCCCGGTGAGCGCCGTACCCGCCTCCGAGTCGCGCAACGCCGTGACGAGCGCGGAGTGCTTCGGACGCGTCGCGGTTCTGTACGGCGGCAATTCGAGCGAGCGCGCGGTGTCACTCGAGACCGGCAGGGCCGTGCTCGAAGCGTTGCTCACGCGCGGCGTGGACGCGCACGGCTGGGACCCGGCGGCGAAGGGGTTTCGCGATCTCGCCGACGCCGGCTTCGACCGCGCCTGGATCGCGTTGCACGGTCCGGGCGGCGAGGACGGTACGTTGCAGGGCGCCCTGGACTGGATCGGCATGCCGTACACCGGCAGCGGCGTGCTCGCCTCGGCGCTGGCGATGGACAAGCTGCGCAGCAAGCACCTGTTCGCCGCGGCCGGTTTGCCGACGCCGGCGTTCCGGGTCGTCCACGACCACGACGACGCGCGCGCTGCCGCGAAAGCGCTCGGCCTGCCGCTCATCATCAAGCCGATCGGGCAGGGTTCCAGCGTCGGCATGAGCAAGGTCGAAACACCGGCCGCGCTGCCGGCGGCGATCGACGCCGCGCTGGCCTTTGGCGCGCCGGTACTCGCGGAAGCATGGATCTCTGGCGCGGAGCTCACGGTGGGCGTGCTGCAGGGCCGCGCGCTGCCGTCGATTCGTATCGAGACGCCGAACGTCTTCTACGACTACCACGCGAAGTACGAATCCGACCAGACCCGCTACCACTGCCCGGGCACGTCGTCGGCGGACGAGGAAGCGCGTCTCGGCGAACTGGCGTTGCGGGCCTTCCGCGAGATCGGTTGCAGCGGCTGGGGACGTGTCGACTTCATGGCGGCGCCGGGCGGCGAGCCGCAGGTGCTCGAGATCAACACGGTGCCCGGCATGACGAGCCACAGCCTCGTGCCCATGGCCGCGGCTCACGCCGGCATGGATTTCGGCGAGCTGTGCTGGCGCATTCTCGAGACGAGCCTGCCGGCGGTCGCGACAGCGGAGCCGGAGCGGGCCAGGGAGGTCGTCAATGGCGCGTAAGCAGGCCCGCCGGCGCAAGCCGCAAAAGAAGATGCCGCGGATTCGCCTGCCGCAGATCCGGCCGGGGCGTTTCGTCGCGCCCCTGGTGGCGACCCTGATCGTGGTCGCGACCTACGAGCTCAGCTCGCACCTGCTCGATCGCGAGATCGGCGCGCTCGAGATCAGCGGGCCGTTCCAGCGCGTGTCCGCACTGCAGATCGAAGAGGCCATCGGCCACGAACTGGACGCCGGCTTCCTGGGTGCCGACCTCGACCGGGTCCGCACCGCGGTGCGCGCGCTGCCCTGGGTCGATGATGCCGCAGTCGCGCGGCGCTGGCCGAACCGGCTGGCGATCAACGTGACGGAGCAGGTGCCGGCGGCGATCTGGGGCGAGAGCGGCCTCCTGAATACGCGCGGTGAGCTGTTCGTGGAGTCGGTCAGCCACGTGCCCGCGGAACTGCCGCGGCTGAGCGGGCCGGACGGACGCTCGCCCGACGTCGCGCGGCGCTACCTCGACATTCGCGAGCGGCTGATCCCGATCGGCCTCGACGTGCGCAGCGTGCACCTCGACGAACGCGGCGCCTGGGAGCTGGCGCTGACGAACGGCGTGGAAGTACGCCTGGGCCGCCGTGACGTCGATCGTCGGGCCGACCTGTTCGTCGATATCGTCGCCGACCTGATCACGGGCCGCGCGGCGGACATTGACCACGTCGACATGCGCTACAGCAACGGCTTCACGGTCGGCTGGAAAGCCGATGCGGCGCCGACGGATGACGATTCGGAAACGGGCGGGCAGGAGATGCTCGCCCTGCGGGGTAACGAGTAAGACATGTCGAAACGCGGTGACAAGAACCTGATCGTGGGCCTGGACATCGGCACGTCCAAGGTCGTCGCCATCGTCGGTGAAATCAACGAGGACGGCGACATCGAGGTGGTCGGTATCGGCTCGCACCCCTCGCGCGGGCTGAAGAAGGGCGTCGTCGTCAATATCGAGTCGACGGTGCATTCGATCCAGCGCGCGGTCGAGGAAGCGGAGCTGATGGCTGGCTGTGACATCCACTCGGTGTACACCGGGATCGCCGGCAGCCACGTCCGCAGCCTGAACTCGCACGGCATCGTCGGCATCCGCGACTCGGAGGTCAGCGCGGGCGACGTCGACCGCGTCATCGACGCGGCGCGCGCGGTCGCGATTCCGGCGGACCAGAAGATCCTGCACATCCTTCCCCAGGAGTACGTGATCGACGGGCAGGAAGGCATTCGAGAACCCGTCGGCATGTCCGGTGTCCGTCTCGAGGCCAAGGTGCACATGGTGACGGGGGCCGAGAGCGCGGCGCAGAACATCGTGAAGTGCGTGCAGCGTTGCGGGCTCGAAGTGGACGACATCGTGCTCGAGCAGCTCGCGTCCAGCTACTCGGTACTGACCGAGGACGAGAAGGAGCTCGGATCCTGCATCGTCGACATCGGCGGCGGAACGACGGATATCGCGGTGTTCCTGCACGGCGCGATCCAGCACACGGCTGTGATCCCGATCGCGGGCGACCAGGTCACGAACGACATCGCGGTATCGATGCGGACGCCGACCCAGTACGCCGAGGAGATCAAGATCAAGTACGCATGCGCGCTGTCGCAGCTCGCGAACCCCGACGAGACGATCGAGGTCCCGAGCGTCGGCGACCGGCCGCCCAGGCGCCTCGCCCGGCAGACGCTCGCCGAGATCGTCGAGCCGCGCTACGAGGAATTGTTCGGCCTGATCCGCGACGAGCTTCGGCGCAGCGGCTTCGAGGAGCTGATCGCGGCCGGCATCGTCATTACCGGCGGCAGCGCGAAGATGGAAGGCGCCGTCGAGCTGGCCGAGGAGGTGTTTCACATGCCGGTGCGCCTCGGCGCCCCGCAGTATGTCGGCGGCCTGAAGGAGGTGATCCGGAACCCGATTCACGCGACCGGCGTCGGCCTGTTGCTGTACGGCTACGAGAACCTGGTTCGTCGCGGCCGCCGGTCCACGCCGGTGTCGACGAACATCAGCGACGTCTGGAACCGCATGAAGTCGTGGTTCCAGAAACAGTTTTAGGAGCCCGGTGCGCAGGCACCGGTGGGTATGGAGTGGGGTAGTGAGTGCCCCGAAACGAAGCGATAACTGGGTCAACCAGCGGAGGTTAAACGGATGTTTGAATTGATGGATGCGCACAGCCAGAGTGCTGTGATCAAGGTAATCGGCGTCGGCGGCGGCGGCGGCAACGCCGTGGCGCACATGGTGAACGCCGGCATCGAAGGCGTGGAATTCATCTGCGCGAACACGGATGCGCAGGCGCTGAAGGGCTCACGGGTCCGCACGTCGTTGCAGATCGGCTGCAACATCACGAAGGGCCTGGGCGCGGGCGCCAACCCGGATATCGGCCGGCAGGCGGCCATGGAGGACCGCGACCGGATCCACGAAGTGATCGAAGGCGCCGACATGCTCTTCATCACCGCCGGCATGGGCGGCGGCACCGGCACCGGCGCGGCACCGATTGTCGCGCAGGTGGCGAAGGAACTCGGCATCCTCACGGTCGCCGTCGTGACGAAGCCGTTCCTGATGGAAGGCGGTAAGCGCATGGCGATCGCGGATCACGGCATCAGCGAACTCGGCAAGTACGTCGACTCGCTCATCACGATCCCGAACGAAAAGCTGCTCACCGTGCTCGGCGGCGACACGACGCTGCTGGACGCGTTCAAGTCGGCGAACCAGGTGCTGCAGGGTGCGGTGCAGGGCATCGCGGAACTCATCACGCGGCCGGGACTGATCAACGTCGACTTTGCCGACGTCAAGACGGTCATGGCCGAGATGGGCATGGCGATGATGGGCTCGGGTTCGTCGTCCGGCGAAGATCGCGCGCGCGAGGCGGCCGAGGCGGCCATCTCCAGCCCGCTGCTGGAAGACATCAACCTGGCCGGCGCGAATGGCATCCTGGTCAACGTCACCGCGGGCATGGACCTGTCGATCGGCGAATTCCAGGAAGTCGGCAACACGGTGAAGGAGTTCGCGTCGGACGACGCGACCGTCGTCGTCGGCACCGTGATCGATCCGGACATGACCGATCGCATCCGTGTCACGGTCGTTGCGACCGGGCTGGGCCAGAGCGCGGCACAGGCGGAAGCGCCGATGCGCATCGTTCGGCGCCCGGCACGGCAGCCGGAGCCGAACTACCACGGCCTCGACAAGCCGACGGTTCAACGCAAGCGCGCGGTCGGCGACGGCCTGGAGCAGGGCGGCCTGCAGGAAGAACTGCTCGACATCCCGGCATTCCTGCGCCGGCAGGCGGACTGAGGGCCAACAGGGACGACACGGCCGACGCGCCACTCACACGCGTCGACCGCCACCTCCGCAGAGCCGGCCCGGGCAAACCCGGGCCGGCCCGTTCTCTGCCCTCCCGCGAGCGACTTCCAGTGACACCTGATAGAAGTTGCCTAAATCACTGATAATCTTGAAGACGTCGAAAGGCCTGTGCTAGGCTTTTGCGGGCTTGAAACCGCGCTGAAACGACCTATTCTTTAACAACCCGATCCCGCCTCGCCGAAAGCCGACTTTTCCCTTGCCGATGCTGCGACAACGAACCCTGAAGACCGCGGTCCGCGCTACCGGCGTCGGGCTGCACACCGGCGAGAAGGTGTACATGACGCTGCGCCCGGCATCCGAGAATTCCGGCATCATGTTCCACCGCATGGACCTCGACGAACCCGTCGACGTGCCGGCGGACCCGATGCTGGTGGGCGAAACGATGCTGGGCACCACGCTGGTCAGGGACGGCGTCAAGGTCGCGACCGTCGAACACCTCATGTCGGCGCTGGCCGGCCTTGGCATCGACAATGTCAACGTGGACCTGTCGGCGGCCGAAGTTCCCATCATGGACGGCAGCGCGGGCCCGTTCGTGTTCCTGCTGCAGTCCGCCGGCATCGAGGAACAGAACGCGCCGAAGAAGTTCGTGCGCATCCGCAAGACGGTGCGTGTCGAGCACGGCGACAAGTGGGCCGAGTTGCGGCCGTTCAACGGCTTCAAGGTGAACTTCGAGGTGTATTTCAATCACCCCGTGTTCAACAAGATCAACCAGCATGCCTCGATCGATTTCTCATCGACGTCCTTCATGAAGGAAGTCAGCCGCGCGCGGACGTTCTGTTTTCTGCGCGACGTCGAGGCGCTGCGCGAGCGCAACCTGACGCTCGGCGGCAGCATGGACAATGCGATCGTGCTGGATGATTACCGCATTCTCAACGAGGATGGCCTGCGCTACTCGAACGAGTTCGTCATCCACAAGATCCTCGACGCGATCGGCGACATGTACCTGTTGAATCACACGCTGATCGGCGAGCTGCGAGCCTACAAGTCCGGGCACGACCTCAACAACAAGTTGCTCCGCGCCCTGCTGGAGCAGGAAGACGCCTGGGAAGAGGTCACGTTCGAGGACTCCCGCAAGGCGCCGATTTCCTACGCGACGCCCGCCTACGCCTGATCGGCCTGGTGGGTCACCCGTACCGTCAGGCGCGTCGGGGCAGCGCCGGCTGATCTCGCGGCGGCGAGCATTGCCTCCGACTCGAAGCGCAGGCGGGCCGCCCGGGCCGGGGTCGGACAGATCACGACCAGTTCCCCGTCCTCGCGTACGTTGGCGGCCAGCACGTCCGCGGCGAGTGCCGGGGGCAGCGCCGCGGCCAGTGCGCGGCACAGCGTATCCAGGGCCTGTGCGCGCCTGACGAGGTCGCCTAACTCCCCGTTTTCATTGCGATTTAACAGATTTCCGAGCTTGTCGGCGGTCATGATTCTGTGACGTGGTTTGCGCTTTCGGCCGGCAGGGGGTGACCCGCGTCACCCTTCAATTGCTTAATTCTTGTAATAAAAACCGGCATTATGCATAGTTTCCGGCACGAGAAAGGCAAAACCGCTGAAAAGCGGTGACGCAAATCCACCGGTCTAAGGGGCGCAGGCCCTACGATAGCGGGGCTGCCGAAGCGATGAATGACTGCGGGTTAATAATTCCAAGCAGACGTCGAGAGACGACCAAAGTCTGTGCATTTGCGGCTTGCAGCGCCACTTTCGTACGTAAGAGCACAGCGCACCCGAGGCGTAATCGATGAATATTGTCATCTTCGGCAAGGGGCTCGGCAAGCCCCGGCAGATCAGCCTGTCCGGCCTGACGTCGGGAATCATAGCCGTGGCCATTGCCGGGATGATCGGCACGGTCTTTTTCGCCGGTGGTTACTGGTACTCGTCGCAGACCGGTTCCGGCGTCAGCGAATCCGAGCTTGCCCTGCTCGGCGAAGAACTCAAGAGCCAGCAGGAAACGATTGCGGCGATTCGCCGGGAGAACGAAGACAAGCTGGACGCGCTCGCCATTCGCATTGCCCAGCTCAATGCGCGCGGCATTCGCCTGGACGCGCTCGGCCGGCGCCTGATGGACATGGCCGAGATTGAGGACGGCGAGTTCGATTTCGATTCCGAACCCGCCATGGGCGGCCCGGAAGAGCCGGTGTACAGCGGGTCCAACGTCGCCGTCCCGGACGTGGTCGACGCGATGGCGCTGCTCGACCGGGAGTTGACGGACCGCGAGGCCCAGCTTGCCGTGCTCGAAAGCGTCCTGATGAACGAACAGCTCAAGGAGCGCGTTTACCCGCAGGGCCGGCCCGTCAAGGCCGGCTGGATCTCGTCCTACTACGGCAAGCGCACCGACCCGTTCACCGGCAAGCCGGCAAATCACACCGGCATCGACTTCGCCGGCAAGCACGGGGCTGAAGTGGTGGCCGTGGCAGACGGCGTCGTCACCTGGTCCGGCGATCGTTACGGCTATGGCGTGATGGTCGAGCTGAACCACGGCAGCGGCTATTCGACACGGTATGCGCACAATTCCGAGAACCTGGTGCAGGTGGGTGACGAGGTCCGCAAGGGCCAGGTGATCGCGCGAATGGGCGAGTCGGGCCGAGCCACCGGGCCGAACCTCCATTTCGAAGTCCTGCGCAACGGGCAGCGCGTCAACCCGGTCAGCTTCATTCGGGACGCCTCCCAGTAACACCCGATCCGGCGTATCGCCGGGGCGCCGGGTCCGGCGGCCCGCGTGACATCGCGCCCTTGTGATCGCGAAATCTGCCCACAAATGACGGTTTTACCGGGCGAATGTCGACCGGATTGGTTTCTATTGAGCGCCGCAAAACCCTAAAATAGCGCGCTTTGTGCGGCCACCCCGGCGGGGTGCCCGCGGTGTCCGATGCAGGAGGCCTTCGTGGCAAACTTTCTCACCCGACTGTTCGGCAGTCGCAATCAGCGGCTGTTGCGCCGGTATTCGCGGGTCGTGGACAGGATCAATGCGCTGGAACCCGAGATCAAGGCGCTCGACGACGAGCAGCTTCGCGAGCGTACGCCGGCTTTCCGTGCACGGCTCGCGGACGGTGAGACCCTGGACGACCTGCTGCCGGAGGCCTTCGCCGTCGCGCGCGAGGCTGCGGTTCGCGCGCTCGGCATGCGGCCTTTCGACGTACAGCTCATCGGCGGCATGGTCCTGCACGACGGCAACATCGCCGAGATGCGCACCGGCGAGGGCAAGACGCTGGTCGCGACGCTGCCCGCTTACCTGAACGCCCTGTCCGGCGACGGCGTGCACGTCGTCACGGTGAATGAATACCTGGCACAACGCGACGCCGACTGGATGCGTCCGGTCTACGAGTTCCTCGGGATGACCGTCGGGGTTTCAAAAAGCGGCCAGACGCCGGACGAGAAGCGCGCGGCCTACGGGTCGGACATCACGTATGCCACGAACAACGAACTCGGCTTCGACTACCTCCGCGACAACCTCGCTTTTTCGACCGCGGACCGGGCGCAGCGTGCGCTGAACTTCGCCATTGTCGACGAGGTCGATTCGATTCTCATCGACGAGGCGCGGACGCCGCTGATCATCTCCGGTCCGGCGGAGGCGAGTACGGACCTGTACGCGCAGATCAACAAGCTCATTCCAAAGCTCACATCGCACGATGATGGCGGCGAACCGACGAACTATGACATCGGCGCCAAGAAGATTGCGCTCGTCGACCGCAACGGCCGACCCGTGCGGATTCCCGGCCAGGAAGGCGACGCGGTGCCCCTCGAAGTGGCGATCGATTATGCGGAGTCACAGACGTCCGACGTCGTGCTGAAGGACGATTCGACCAAGCCGGTCACCTGCGTCCTGTTGCCGCGCGGCGACTACACGATCGACGAGAAGGCCAAGCAGGCGCACATGACGGAGGAGGGCAACGAGAAGATCGAAGCCCTGATGGCGCGTGCGGGGCTGCTCCAGGACGGCGAGAGCCTGTACGACGCTGCGAACATTCGACTGGTTCACCACCTGAACGCAGCGTTGCGCGCGCACGCGATCTACCAGCGCGACGTGGACTACATCGTCAAGGACGGCGAGATCGTCATCGTGGACGAGTTCACCGGGCGCACGATGCCGGGCCGCCGCTGGTCCGACGGCCTGCACCAGGCCATCGAAGCGAAGGAAGGCGTTGCGATCAAGCAGGAAAACCAGACGATCGCGTCGATCACGTTCCAGAACTACTTCCGGCTCTACAACAACCTGTCCGGCATGACCGGCACCGCGGACACGGAGGCGTTCGAGTTCCAGTCGATCTACGGTCTCGAGGTCGTCGTGATCCCGACGCACAAGCCGATGATTCGCAAGGACGAGCCGGACCTCGTCTACCTGACGCAATCGGACAAGTTCGAGGCGATCATCGAGGACATCCGCGACTGCCGCGAGCGCGGGCAGCCCGTCCTCGTCGGCACGACGTCTATCGAGACTTCCGAACTCCTGTCGGGAATCCTCAAAAAGCACCGTATCGAGCACGACGTGTTGAACGCGAAGCAGCACGAGCGTGAAGCGCACATCGTGCAGAACGCCGGCAAGCCCGGCGCGATCACGATCGCGACGAACATGGCCGGCCGTGGCACGGACATCGTGCTGGGCGGCAATTTCGAAGCACGGCTCGCGGAAGCGGGCGAAGGCGCGGACGAGGCGGCGATCCGCGCCGAATGGCAGAAGAGCCACGACGCCGTGATCGAGGCCGGTGGCCTGCACATCATAGGCACGGAGCGTCACGAGTCGCGGCGCATCGACAACCAGCTGCGCGGCCGCTCCGGACGCCAGGGCGACCCCGGCTCGAGTCGCTTCTACCTGTCGATGGAAGACACGCTGATGCGCATCTTCGGCGATCCGGAACGCACGAAAGCC
Source organism: uncultured Pseudomonadota bacterium (assembly GCA_913055625.1). Lineage (GTDB taxonomy): Bacteria > Pseudomonadota > Gammaproteobacteria > Steroidobacterales > Woeseiaceae > UBA1847. The sequence goes on from CAJXJW010000001.1 coordinate 98,573, forward strand.
CTGTTGTCGCGGGCCGGCATGCGCGAGGGTGAGGCGATCGAGAGCAAGCTGCTGTCCCGCCAGATCGAACGCGCGCAGCGGAAGGTGGAGGCGCACAACTTCGACATCCGCAAGAACCTGCTCGAGTACGACGACGTCGCGAACGACCAGCGCAAGGTCGTGTATCACCAGCGGTCGGATCTGATGGATGCCGACGACATCAGCGACGCAATCGCGGCCATTCGTGAGGAGGTCATCGGCAACGTGGTCTCCCTGCACATTCCGCCGGGCAGCCTCGAGGAGCAGTGGGATACCGAGGGCCTCACGAACGCCCTCGAATCCGATTTCGCGCTCAACCTCGACATCGGCAAGGCCGTGCACGAGGACAAGTCCCTGAATGACGACGGTATCCGCGAGATGTGCGTCAAAGCCGCGAACGACGCGTACGCGGAGAAGGAAGCCACGGTCGGCGGCGAGCTGATGCGCAGCGTCGAGAAGCAGGTGATGCTGCGACAGCTCGACAATCACTGGAAAGAGCACCTGGCGGCGATGGACCACCTGCGCCAGGGTATCGGCCTCAGGAGCTACGCGCAGAAGAACCCGAAGCAGGAGTACAAGCGCGAAGCCTTCGAAATGTTTGCCGAACTGCTGGAGCAGGTGAAACACGACACGATCAGCATTCTCGCGCGCATCCGTATCCAGAGCGAGGAAGAGCTCGCGAAAATGCAGGAACAGCGGCGCCGCGCGGCGGCGTTGCAGTACAAGCATGCGGAGGCCAGCGCGCTCGGACAGGGTGCGCCCGCGGCCGGTGCGCCGCCGCCGTCGCCCGGCGCACTGCCGGCCCGGCCGTCGGAAGCGCCCGTGGAGACGTTTGTGCGCAATGCGCGCAAGGTCGGCCGCAACGAGCCCTGTCCCTGCGGCTCGGGCAAGAAGTACAAGCAATGCCACGGCAGGCTGTCCTGAGGAAATTCGACGTCGTCGCCGGCATTCTGCGCGACGCGGAAGGCCGGATCCTGGTCACCGAGCGGCTCGAGGACGGGCCGTTCTACGGGCTGTGGGAATTCCCCGGGGGCAAGATCGGCGACGGCGAGGCGCCGGAGCACGCCCTTTCGCGCGAGCTTCGCGAAGAGATCGGGATCGAGGCGGGGGACGCGCATTTCTTCCTGCAGCTCGAGCACCGCTACCCGGACCGGCACGTCTCCATCCGCTTCTTCCTGGTCGACGCCTGGCAAAACGAGCCGGCATCGGTCGAGGGCCAGGGCTTGCGCTGGGTCACGACCGACGAGCTGGCGACGGTCGACCTGCTGCCGGCAGACCGGCCGGTCGTGGACGCGCTGCGCCGCCTTTAGCAGATACTGAGTTCGAACGGGACGTCGCGCCCCGTTTGCACGGCCCGGCTGCCGATGGCGGACCACTCGAGGAAGCGCACCGTGAAGCGATGCTGGCTGCCGCTGATCTCCGGGAACAGGCGGCTGCCGTCCTGCAACGTGACGCGGAGCAGTCGACAACTCGCGTCCTTCTGCATGCTGTGCTGGTACATGCCGTTGATGGCGAGCTTGTCGACGGGCTGCGAACTCTCGCGAATCAACCAGAGAATCTCGCTGACCGCATCGCAGATCGGCCGGATGTCGTCGATCCACGCCTTGAGGTCCGCCTGGCGGCGCTCCATGGGCTGCCGCAGCCAGTGGCTGTACTCCGGCAGGTCGAACTCGCAGGTGCCGCCGGGAATCGTGCTCCGATGCTTGACCGCGTTGAGGAACTCCGAGTCCTTCAGCGACTGCAGGAAGCCGGTGCCGATCGCCGAGACCTGGCGGCGGCTCTCCGTGAGCGTGTTGACCAGGTGATCCAGCCGACCGCCGTCCACGCCGGGCATGCTCTGAAAGCGTTGCAGCGCCCCGACCTGGAAGTCGAGTTCCTTGTGGACCTCGCTGCGCGCATCGCCGCGCGACAGGATCGCGAGGATATCGAGCAACGTATCGATGGTTGCCCGGGTGCCCCAGTCGGACTCCAGCTCATTGTTGTACAGCATCTGCTGGTAGAGGAACTCGAGACGCAGGAAGGTGCGCATTCGTTCGCTCAGTGGCTGCTCGTACGAGGCCACGGGTGTCATGTCATCAACCAAAACAAATCCAGCCGGTTGGATCATGCCCGTATTCTGCGCTCCGGGACCGCGTCCGGCAAATCGCGCGGCTGTCGCCGATGGCCGACTCAGCGGGCGGCGAGGTCGACGTACTTGCGATGCAGCGCTTCGACGCGGGCCCGGGTCTCGTCGAGATCGCCGCCGTTGTCGACGACGTCGTCGGCAATCGCGAGGCGGTCCTCGCGGCTCACCTGGGCCGCGAGCATGCGCCGTGCCTGGCCTTCGGACTCCGCGTCGCGGTCCATCAGGCGCCGGATCTGGGTCGCTTCGTCGCAGTCGACGACCAGAATGCGGTCCATCAGCGCCGCGAGCGGCGAACCGGCGAGCAATGGGACGACGATGAGCTGGTAGGGGCCGTCAGCGGCCGCCGCCTGCCGGATCGTTTCGTCGCGGATGACCGGGTGCAGGATGGCCTCGAGCCGCCGCCGCGCATCCGCGTCGGTAAAGATCACGCGCCGCATGGCGGCCCGGTCGAGCGTGCCGTCCTCCGCCATGACCGCCTCGCCGAACTCGTTGCGGATCGCGGCGAGCGCGGGTCGGCCGGGCTCCACGACCTCGCGGGCAATGACGTCCGTATCGATGATCGCGGCGCCCAGGTCCGCGAACAGGCTCGACACCGTGGTCTTGCCGCTGGCAATGCCGCCGGTCAGGCCGACGCGGAAGCGGGGGCGGGGAGCGTCTCGAGTTTCGGGCATCTAGAACGGGATGTGCAGCAAAGTCTTCAGCGTATCGCCGCAGACGAACGCAAGCCAGCCGGCGGCGGCGAGAAACGGCCCGAACGGCATCGGGACCTGGCGGTCGCGGCCACGAAGCACGATGAGCGCGATGCCGAGTACCGCACCGACCACGGCGGAGAGGATGACGATCGTGAACAGGGAGCCCGCGCCGAGCCAGGCGCCGAGCGCGGCCAGCAACTTGAAGTCGCCGTGCCCCATGCCTTCCTTGCCCGTTACCAGCTTGAACAGCCAGTAGAACGACCACAGGCTCAGGTAGCCCGCCATCGCGCCGATGATGGCGTCGCGCGGCGCGATGAACAGCGTGTCGGCGCCCGGCATCGGATGCCACAGGCTCATCGCCAGGCCGATCCACAGGAGTGGCAGCACGACGCTGTCCGGGATCAGCTGGTGGTCGAAGTCGATCATCGTGATGGGGATGAGGAACAGTGTCAGCACGATACCCATCAGTGCTTCCCAGCCGAATCCGAACCGCCAGGCGACGACCGCGGCCAACGCGGCGGTCGCCGCTTCGACCAGCGGGTATCGCGGCGAGATCGGCGTCCGGCAGCCCGCGCAGCGGCCCCGAAGGACCAGGTAGCTGAGCACCGGAATGTTCTGGAGTGCCGTGATGCCGGCGCCGCAGGACGGGCACCGCGAGCGGGGAACGACGAGGTTGAAACGGCCCTCCGGCACGTCATCGGCCGGTTGGGACTGCAGGTCCGCGCACTGGGCGCGCCACTCGCGTTGCATCATGACCGGCAGACGGTAAATGACGACGTTCAGGAAGCTGCCAATCAGCAGCGCGAACAGGATGACGACGGTGACGAAAAGCGCCGGTGACTGGCTCAGTAACTGGAGCATCGGCCGTTATTCTCCCAGCGGGCGGCGGAAATGAAAACGGCGCCCGATTTTCGCCGGGCGCCGTTCGGTGACAGTCGTCCGGTTCCGTCTAGACGACGGCACCGAGCTTGAAGATCGGCAGGTACATCGCGACGACGAGACCACCGACCAGCACGCCGAGAATCGCCATGATCATCGGCTCGAGCAGCGAACTCAGGTTGTCGACCGCGTTGTCGACGTCTTCCTCGAAGAAGTCCGCGACCTTGCCGGACATTTCGTCGAGCGAGCCGGATTCCTCGCCGACCGCGATCATCTGGATCACCATGTTCGGGAACAGGTCCGTGTTCTCCATCGCCTGCTGCAGCCGCTGGCCGGTCGCAACTTCGTCGCGCATTCGCAGCACGCCTTCCTCGTAGACGATGTTGCCGGTGGCGCCCGATACCGACTCCAGTGCCTCGACGAGCGGTACGCCGGCGGCGAACATCGTCGACAGCGTCCGCGCGTAGCGGGCGATGGCGGCTTTTTCGATGATCGGCCCGATGACCGGCGTCTTCAGCGTCATGCGGTCGAGCCAATGGCGCATGGCGCGCGAGCGCTTCTTGAAATACAGGAACGAGCCGATGCCGAGACCAATAAAGATCCCGATATACCAGCCTTTCTCGCGGACGAACGCGGAAAGGTCAATGACCATGCGCGTGAAGCTCGGCAGATCCGCGCCGAAGCCCTGGAACAGGTCCTCGAACGAGGGGATGACGAAAATCAGCAGGATGGTCGTGACGATCAGCGCGACGATCAATACGGCGGCCGGGTAGGTCAGCGCCTTCTTGATCTTCTTCTTGATGGCCTCGGTTTTTTCCTTGTACGTGGCAATCTTGTCGAGCAGCGTCTCGAGGGCACCGGCCTGCTCGCCGGACTCCACGAGATTCACGAACAGGTCGTCGAAGTACAGCGGGTGCTTCGCCAGGGCTTCGTGCAGCGAGCTGCCGCCCTCGACGTCCCCCTTGATCGACAGGATCAGCTTCTGCATCGCCGCGTTCTCGTGCCCGGTGCCCACGATTTCGAAGGCCTGCACGAGCGGGATGCCGGCCGCGAGCATCGTCGCGAGCTGGCGGCTGAACAGCGCGATGTCGCCGGACGTAATCTTGGTCTTGCCGGAGAACAAGCTCTTCCGCTGTTTGCGGATACGCGTCGGGACGACGCCCTGGCGGCGCAGGTCCGCACGGACCGTGGCCTCGTCGGTCGCCAGCGACTTGCCCTTGACCTTCTTGCCCCGTTTGTCCGTTCCTTCCCAGAAGAACGGTTCTTTCATGATCGCGGTTTCAGCCATGTTCGTCGTCCGTCAGCGAGCTTGCCTTTCAGCAATGATTTCCAGCAATGTCAGGCACTTGGATCACTCGATTGTAACCCGGTTGACCTCTTCCAGGCTGGTAACCCCTTCCTTGACTTTGTTCAAACCTGCCTGTCGCAGGTCGATGACACCCTCTTTCAGGGCCTGCTCCGCGATCTGCATGGCATTGCCGCCTTCCATGATGATGCGGCCCATGGCCTCGGAGACTTCCATGACCTGGAAAATACCGACGCGGCCCTTGTAGCCCTCGTTGCACGACTTGCAGCCCTTCGGGCCGAACACCGTGATATTGCCGTCCAGGTCCTTCTCGGAGAAGCCTTCCTTTTCGAGGGCCTCGCGCGGTATGTCCTTGACTTCCTTGCAGTTATCGCAGAGCTTGCGGGCCAGGCGCTGGGCGATGATCAGGCTGACCGAGGTCGCGATGGCGTAGGGCTTGACGCCCATGTCGACCATGCGGGTCAGCGTCTTCGGCGCGTCGTTCGTGTGCAGCGTCGAGAGCACCAGGTGACCAGTCTGGGCCGCCTTGATCGCGATCTCGGCGGTCTCGAGGTCACGAATCTCGCCGACCATGATGACGTCCGGGTCCTGGCGCAGGAACGCCTTGAGCGCCGATGCGAACGTCAGGCCGACCTTGGGGTTCACGTTGACCTGGTTGATGCCGGCGAGGTTGATTTCGGCCGGGTCTTCCGCCGTCGAGATGTTGCGGTCGACGGTGTTGAGGATGTTCAGCCCCGTGTACAGCGATACCGTCTTACCCGAACCTGTCGGGCCGGTCACGAGGATCATGCCGTACGGCTTGTTCAGGTGCTTCAGATACAGTTGCTTCTGCTTGTCCTCGTAACCCAGTGCATCGATGCCGAGCTTGGCGCTCGACGGGTCGAGGATACGCAGCACGATCTTTTCGCCGAACAGCGTGGGACAGGTATTCACGCGGAAGTCGATGGCGCGATTCTTGGACAGGCGCATCTTGATGCGGCCGTCTTGCGGAACGCGTCGTTCCGCGATGTCCATCCGGGACATGACCTTCAGACGTGCGCATAGCTTGTTCGCAAGCGCCACCGGCGGCGCGGCGACTTCCGACAGCACGCCGTCCAGGCGTGTGCGAATCCGGAAATGCTTTTCGTACGGTTCGAAATGTATGTCTGACGCGCCACGCTTGATGGCGTCGAGCAGGATCTTGTTGACGAAGCGGACGACGGGCGCGTCTTCGATGTCGTCACGGTGGACGTCCTCGTCTTCCTGCTCGTCCGAACTGACATCCAGGTTCTCGAGGTCGAAGTCCTCGTCGTCGAGGCCGGACATGCTCGTGTCCACGGCCTCGATGGCTTTGCTGATGCGCTCCTCGAGCTTGTCCTGCTCGACGACGACCGGGTCGATCCGCAAACTGGACTGGAACTTGATGTCGTCGATCGCCTGCAGGTTCGTCGGGTCGGCAATCGCGAGAAACAGGCGCTGGCCGCGCTTGACCAGCGGCAGCACCCGGTGCTTGGAAATCAGTTTCTGGTCGACCGAGCGAACGGCCTCGAGGTCGACCTCCATCGCGTCGAGATCCAGCAGTGGCACGCCGAACTCGTGCGAGGCCGCCACGGCAATGGCGCGGGCGTTGGCCAGGTCCTGGTTGACCAAGTAGGCGACGAGCGGGACCTTGTCCTTCCGGGCGGCTTCGGTTGCCTCGTTGAGCTTGTCCTCGGCGATGATTCCGTCCTGGACGAGACGCCGCGGCAGGCCTGCGAGGTTCGATTGTGATGCCGTAGCAGCCATAGGAGGGGCGTCAGCTCAATTTGGGTCCGAGCGATACAGTCTCACTGATCCAATACCCCGATTCAACTGCATTTTGTGCGGCCTATCACAAATGTGGGAATTCATTAAGTCAAGCCGACGAATCGGCGCGGGGACGCCCGCAACGTCGCTTGCTAGCGGCAGGAAGACGGCAGGTAGCGGCGGTTCACCGTGGGGTCGACATGGGCAGCGCCGCCGTTCAGCAATGCTCCCCCCGTCGGTGCGCCGGAATAGCCGCAGCGCCACGAGATTACGTTTCCGGCAGTCTCGTACGGGGTCAGGTACAAGATGGTGCCGGCAATGTCGGCATGCGCCCGCGGCCCGCCGAAAGTCACGGCGATTCGTCCGTCCGTGACGTCGACCTGGCTGACGTAGCCGCCCCGGGTATCGGTCGCGAGCGCCGACATGCCGGCCGCGACCCGGTCCGCCGGCGCAACGCCGTCGGCGGTGTAGGAATCCGTGATGGGTACCTTGGCACCGGAGGCCATGCTGATGCCTTCCGTCACCTGTGCGCGCACGGTGTACGTCTGGTACGCGGAGGTTGCCAGCGCCGAGAGAATTCCGATGATCGCGACAACGATCATCAGCTCGATCAGCGTAAAGCCGGCGTGAGCCTTCCTAGCGTTCATGATCCGCCTCCCCACGATGTATCAAGTCACTACAGGTATCCGATCCAGCTTCGGAACAGCGAGCAGCGCAGGTTTCCGACGGTTGTATGCAAGAGGCCCCGGGTGTCCGGGGCCTCGAGCGTTTCCCCGAAGGGAATCATCCTACTGCTGCGATCCGATTTACGGACGGCAAGCCGACGGAACATGCTTCGGCGACAGCGTCGTAGCGGCACAGGTCCACTCGATGGCGCCGGTGTTGTCCGTCGCCGTCAGCGTGAGCTGCTGGCCGGCAATCGCGGTGTTGGCCTGGTCACCGTAGGTGACCGTGACAACCTGTCCAGCAACCTGTACGCCGGTCGTGTACTGGCCTTCGATCGTGTTGGGAAGAGCCAGCCCGGCAGCCGTGTTGTCAGCCGGCCAGCCGCCGGTGTCCTGGTAGAACTCGGCAACAGCAGCCTTCGCGCCGGAGGCCAGGCTCATGCCTTCAGAGACCTGTGCACGAATCGTGTAGTCCTGGTAAGCCGGGATAGCGATGGCGGCCAGGATGCCAATGATCGCAACAACGATCATGAGTTCGATGAGGGTAAAACCCTGTTGCTTCTTCATCAGTTTCTCTCCATGAAAGATAAACGTACTGCGAAAACGGCGTAACCGCCTGTACGAACTCTAAAGCAAGGGCTGTGCCAGTTTTTTGCGGTACGTCACAAATCATTGAAGGCGCAAGGGAAACCGGCGAAGCACGTGAATTTCGTCGCCGTCCCCGGGTGTGACAAAGCGGCGACAATTGCCCGACCCTTGTCAGAAACTGACAAAAAATGTCAGTCTCGTCGGCAATCCACCACAGGGCTTATGCAAAGACTGCCTGGCAGGAGCTCATGCATCGATGCCGAGTTTCTTGATGCGGTAGCGAAGCTGCCGGAACGACAGGCCCAGCAGTTTCGCGGCAGCCGTCTTGTTGTACCGCGTCTTTTCGAGCGCCTCGACGATGGCCTGGCGCTGCACGTCCTCCACCTGCTCGCCCAGGTTCGATGCCGCGGCGGGCGCCGGGCTGGCGCCGTCGGCCGATGCCGTCCGCATGTGCAGGTCGGCGGCCGCTATCCGGCCCCGTGTGCAGAGGGTCACGGCCCGCTCCAGCATGTTCTCGAGTTCGCGAACGTTGCCGGGAAAGTTGTAGGACAGCAGGGCCTGGCGCGCGCCATCGTCGAGGTCGACCCTGGCACCGAGCTTGCGCAGGATGTGGCTGGCGAGCTGAAGGACGTCGTCGCCCCGGTCCCGGAGCGCAGGCACGCGCATCTCGATGACGTTGATCCGGTAGTACAGGTCTTCGCGGAACTCGCCGTCGGCGACCATCCGGGCCAGGTTCTTGTGGGTGGCTGACAGGATGCGGGCGTTGACGGGCTCTTCGGCGGAAGCGCCCACGGGCCGCACCGTCTTTTCCTGGATGACGCGCAGCAGTTTGACCTGCATCGCGAGCGGCAGGTCCGCGATCTCGTCGAGAAACAGTGTGCCGCCGTTGGCCGCCTGCAGAAGTCCGACTTTGTCGGCCACGGCGCCGGTGAAACTGCCCTTGCGATGCCCGAAGAACTCCGATTCCATGAGTTCCGCCGGGATGGCACCGCAGTTCACGGGCACGAACGGGCCCTCGGCGCGCGGTCCCGAGTCGTGGACCATGCGGGCGACCAGTTCCTTGCCGGTCCCCGATTCGCCGGCGATGTGCACCGGCGCCTGAGAGCGAGCGACTTTCTCGACCATGTCGCGCAGTTCCCGCATGACGACGGAGTCGCCGATCAGTTGCGCGCCGTCGTCTTCGCGTTCCCGGTCGACCTTCAGTGCGTTTTCGACGATATCGCGCAGGTTGTTGAGATCGAGCGGCTTCGAAATGAAATCGAAGGCGCCGAGCTTGAGCGCCTGCACGGCGGTCTCGACGTTGCCGTGCGCCGTAATGACGGCGACCGGCACGCCCGGTACGTTGTCCTGGATCCAATCGACGAGCTCCAGGCCGTCGCCGTCCGGCAGGCGCATGTCGGTGAGGCAGATGTCGAATCGCTGGCTGCCGAGTTCCTCCTTGGCGCTCCCCACGTCCGTTGCGGCCACGGTCCGGATGTCCATCCGGCCGAGCGTCAGCGCCAGTAGTTCGCAGATGTCGGGTTCGTCGTCGACGACGAGGGCGACGGGCTGCTTCATGATCAATCCTGTGAGTCCCAGCGGCTCGGGTCGGCGAAGACGATGCGAAAGATGCTGCCCCCGCCCGGCCGGTCCAGATATATAAGTGTCGCCCGATTAAGCTCGCACAGTTCGCGCGAGATGTACAAGCCGAGCCCGGTGCCGCCGGAACGTTCCGTGTAGAAAGGCTCGAATATTTTCTCGGCTGTTGCCGGGTCGACGCCGTGACCGTGGTCACGCACTTCGAGATAGGGCCGCCCTTGCAACAGCGCGCTGCTGGCGTGCAGCTCGACCAGGATGCCGCCGGTTTCGCTGGCGTACTTGACCGCGTTGTCGCAAAGGTTCCACAGCACCTGCCGCAGGTGGCTCGGGTCCATCCGGACCTCGATGTCCGGCGGCACCTGGTCCAGCGAGAGTTCGCCTTCCTGCAGTTCGAGTGTGCGGGTGAACTCCCGGGCGAACTCCTCGAGCCAGGGGCGGAGTTGCAGGCGTTCAGGGCGTGACGACTCCCGCCGTGATAGCTGCAGCACGTTGTCGATGATGTGGCTGACGCGGCTCGAGTGCGTGCGGATGATTTCGGTCAGGCGGCGGTCGTCCTCCGATGCGGCGGTCTCCGCGAGAAGCTGCGCCGCATGGCTCATGGCACCGACCGGGTTGCGGATTTCGTGAGCGATGCTTGCGCTCAGGCGCCCGAGTGACGCGAGTTTCGACTGCTGGACGCGGGCATTCAGCAGGCTGGAGTCCTCGAGGAAGATCAGTGCGGGTCCGCTGTGGTCGTGATCCTTGGCGAGCGGTGCGAGGTGCGCGGTGATGCGCACGCCGTGGTCGCCGGAGACCAGCGTGATTTCGGGATGCGACGACGCGGCCGGGTCCTTGCGCCAGCGATCGATGTACTCGGACAGTGGCGGGGAAATCTTCGCGACGGGCTTGCCGCGCATCGATTCGGTAGCGCCGAGGAGCTGCGCGGCCGACGCATTGCTCAGACGTACGCGATCCTCCCCGTCGATGACGACGATGCTCTCGCGCAGGTGCTGAACGATATACTCGTTGAGCTCCGAGAGGTTCTGCAGGTCGACGCCGCGCTGGCGGGCCAGGGCTTCGCTCATCTCGATACGGCGGGCGAGCGGCCGCAGGGCGAGCGCCATGGCGAAGATGATCGCCGACAACAGGCCGGCGCCGGGGTAGTTCGGATCGAATCCCCGGACGCTCGCGAGGAGTTCCTGCCCGAGAATGAGGAAAGTGGCCACGGCGGCCACGATCGCCGGTATCCGGGCCGGCACCACCAGGCTCCCGGCGCCAACGAACACCACGAGCAGGCCGCCAAGTCCGCTCGAGATGCCGTCGCTCGTGTACATCAGGATCGCAACGGCGACGATGTCGGCGAGGATCGCGGCCACGGCCAGCACATTGGATGCGACCACACGCTGGTGTACCCCGATGCCGAAGACGACGGCGAACATGAGCCAGGCGCCGGCCGTGGCGGTGAACAGCGGCACCTGGCGCCCGCCGAACGGTGGCGTATCGCCGCCGGCGAAGAACAGGAGGAGCAAGCTGGCGGCGATGAGCAGCCGGAATACGTTCAGCGTCGCGAGCACGCGCCACGCGATATCCGGTTCGTCGGCGGCGCGCGTCAACAGGGCTTCGCGGTTTTGCCGAAGCGTGAGTTTTCCGGTCAATCCGAACCTGGCGAAATCCGACAAGGACTGTCTGGCCTCTTCATGCGGGGTGGAACGCAGCGTTTCACGCGTAAGTGCGTGATTATACGTGTATTGATTACAGACTATGGCAAAACGCTGGCCCGGGCTGTGAAATCGCTTCGATTTGGCCAAACGTCGAACTTGTAAGATTGGCGGAATTCCCGGCCGCGACACGACTTCCGGTCGCGCCGGTCCCTGACGGGCGGCTACATGGCATTGAAGGACACCAGGACGATCATCATCGACGCAGAATCCCGGCAGACCCTGTACCCCGGCATCGCGCTGCTCGCCGCGCTGGTCGTCGCGACCGCGCTGTACTGGCCCGCGCTCGGCGGACCGCTGCTGCTCGACGATTTCCCGCAGTTTCTGCCCTTGCTCGACGCGGACCTGGCCGACGTCGGAGCCTACGTCCGTACCCATATCATCAGTACCAGCGGCCCACTCGGCCGGCCGGTCGCCATGGCGAGTTTCATCGCGAACGGGCTGGCGCACGGTGACGACTTCTGGTGGTGGAAGGCGGGCAACCTGGCGCTGCACCTGGTCTGCGGTCTGCTCGTTGCCTGGTTCGGGGCCCTGGTCCTCCGGGCCCGGTTCCCGGACGACGCTGCGCGCGCGTGGTGGCTTGCGTCGGCCGCGGCGGTCCTCTGGATGCTGCATCCATTGCAGGTCAGTACCGTCCTGTACACCGTTCAGCGAATGACCGAGCTATCGACGCTGTTCGTGCTCGCCGGCCTGATCCTGTATCTCAAGGGCCGGTTTCGCCTCGACCACGCGCCCGGGTCCGGCTGGCTGCTGATCGGCGCCGCCTATCTCGTTGCGTGGCCGCTTGCGGCATTGAGCAAGGAGTCGGGACTGCTGTTGCCCCTGTACTGCACGTTGCTCGAACTGACCGTGCTCCGGTCGTTGCCGGGGGCGGGGCCGGGCAGGATGTTGCGTCATATTCACCTGGGGTGGCTTGTCGCCTACGCGGGTGCGGGTGTCGTCGTCCTGCTGAATTTCGACGAGTTGGTCATGGCGTCCTATGCTGCGCGGGATTTCACGCTGGGTGAGCGACTGCTGACGCAGCCGCGAGTACTTGTGGCTTACCTCGGGCAGGTATTCCTTCCCGTGCAATCGAGGATGGGATTCTTTCATGACGACGTTGTCGTTTCGACGGGGTTGTTGAGCCCTGCAACCACGCTGCCCTGCCTGTTGTTCGTGATCGCAATCATCGCCGCGGCGGCAGGCGTCGCGAGACGGCACCCGGTAACGTCGTTTGGCGTGCTGTTCTTCTTCGCGTCGCACGCGCTCGAATCGACCCTGTTCGGCCTCGAACTCATGTTCGAGCATCGGAACTACCTCGGGCTTTCGGGAGTCGTGATCGCCGTACTCGGCCTGCTCGCCGATCTGCGAGTCCGGCCGGTGCGGATCGCCGGCGGAGTGGCGGTGTTGTGCGTGCTCCTGGTGTTCGTGAGCTGGAACCGGACGGCGACCTGGGAGAATTCCCATTCGCTCTACATGTTTGCCTACGCAGCCCATCCCGAGTCGGGCCGTGTCAATCTCTATCACGCGAACGCAAAGGCGTCGCAGGGCCAGTACGACAGCGCCCGGGAGTTCCTGGGCCGAATCCCGGTCTCTGCAGGCCGCGACTTGCACGGTCTCCTGCTTGACTGCATCGAGCACGGGAAGCTGGACGACAACCGGGTGAAGAACGCGGTGCGGTCGCCAGGCGTCATCGACGGCCATACGACGTCGAGCGCGAGCTTGCTTGTCGGGCAATTGGCGAGCGGCCAATGCACGGCCGACCTCGCGCGCGTCGAGCAACTGCTCGACCGGGTGCTGTCGGGTGCTGCGCGATCGCCGCGTGACCGGCGGACAATGCTCATGGCGAAGTCCTGGCTGCAGGAGCAGCGCGGCGATGTCGACGCTTCCCTCGACTCCCTGGCGCGGGCCCAATCGCTTTCGAACCTGGATGCGTTGCCGACGTATGATTCGGTCGCGACACTGATCCGCGTTGGCCGTCTCGAGGCAGCGCAGGACACGCTCCTCGCCGCGCTGGACATTGACCGGACGGCACGTGCCGCGTATCCGGGTGTCGCTGTTCGGCTGGCGCGCGAGGTTGGCGGCGCGCTCGAGGCGGCCGGGGCGGCGGACGCCGCACTCGCGTGGTACGAGCGGGTATCGCGGGCGCTGCCGGATCAGGCCGCCATTCCTGCGCAGGAACTTCGGCTGCTGGTCGACCTGGGGCGGGAAGACGAGGCGCGGTCACTCCTGGCCGGGTTGTGCACGATCGCCGTGAACGAACGCTTTGAGATCGATCATGTGCTTCGGGCCGCGGAGCGCAAACTCGACACGGCCTGCGGGAGTACGGCGAACGGTGAGCATTGACCGGGTCGCAAATTCGATGACGCATCGACGGGACATCCAGTGTCTGCGGGCCGTCGCCGTGCTGCTCGTCATTCTTGCGCACGCAAGGTTGCCGTTCGGCGCCGGTGGATTCATCGGCGTTGACGTTTTCTTCGTGATTTCCGGCTACCTGATCACCGGGTTGCTCCTCGGCGAGCTCGCGACCACGGGCCGGCTCGACTATCCGCGATTCGTCGCGCGCCGGTTGCGCCGTTTGCTGCCCGCGATGCTGGTGGTCCTCGGCACCACCTTTGCGGCTGCATTGGCAATGCTGACGCCGCGCGAAGTCCTCGATACGTCCGGGTCATTGCCTTGGGCGTTGACGTGGACGAGCAACATTTACTTCACGTTTTCGGACTTTGATTACTTCGGCGGTGTTGCCGTCGACGACCTTTACCTGCACACCTGGTCACTCGGCGTCGAGGAGCAATTCTATCTGGTCTGGCCGTTGCTGCTCGTGCTTGCGATGCTCGCCGTTCGGTCCGGCGGCGCGGAGCGTGGTCCCCGGCTCGGGCTGGTCTTTGTCGCCATTGTTGTTGCCGGGTTCGCGTTCTGCCTGGCTGTCGCGGAGCGGTCGCCGCTGGCGAGCTTCTACCTGATGCCTTCGAGGGCCTGGCAGTTCGCCGCCGGCGCGCTTGTTTTCGTGCTGCGGGACTTCGGCCACGGCGCCTTCGGTGACCTGCGCCGCCGGCTTGCCGTCACTGCCGTTTCCGCGGGATGCACGCTGATCGGGCTCGCGCTGATCCTGGCCTCGGCGCTCCTGATCAGTCCGCACATGCGCTATCCGGGCCTGTCGTCGATCTGGCCGACGTTGGGCGCGATGCTGGTTCTGTTCGGTGGGTCGGACGCGGGCCGCGCCGATGCGGCAAAGACCCTCGGCGGCCTGGTCCTGGCATGGATCGGGGATCGATCCTACTCGCTATACCTCTGGCACTGGCCCGTGTTTTCGCTGGTTGCCGCGTTCGGCCTGATGGACCGGTGGCCGTTCGTCCTGTCGTCAATCGCCCTGTCTATGGGGCTTGCTGCGTTGACCTACCGCTGGGTTGAGCTGCCGTTCTGGAAGGGGCGCTACAGCAGAGCCGGACGTGGGCGCACGCTGGCCGCTACCCTTTCGGTTCTCGCGGCCGCATTCCTCGCCGCGTCGGGCGCGCGCCATCTGACCGCCGTGAACGATGCGATGAGCGCCTCGGCCGGGAACCCGCGATTCGACCGGCCTTATCTCGGTCCCGACAGCGCCGCCTGCGATACCTGGTACAGGTCGGCCGCCGTGCGACCGTGTGTCATCGCCGGCGCGGACGCCGACCGGACCGTCGTGCTCATCGGCGACAGCATCGGCGCACAATGGGCGTCGTTGCTGCCGGAACTGTACCCGCCGCGAGAATGGCGATCTGTCGTGCTGACAAAGTCCGGCTGTCCCATCGTCGACCGTGACATCTACTACAGTGCCGTCGGCGATACGTACACGGTCTGTCGAGAATGGCGCGAAGCGGCCGTCGATCGTATCGTTGAGCTCCGGCCCGGGCTGGTCCTCATCGGCAGCTCGGCGCAGTACGACTTCGACAGGACGGACTGGGAGGCCGGTACGCGCAGCCTGCTGGAGCAGCTCGATTCGGCCGGCATACCGGCAGTCCTGATCCCCGGCACACCGACGCTGACCTTCGACGGACCGACCTGCCTGCAGCACCCGTCGCGGTTCTCGCTCGGGTTGACGGACAGTCGGCGCCAATGCGAAGAGCGGCTCGAATCGACGCTCAGCAAGCAGGTGGCGGCCTACCTTCGTCGGGTAGCGGACGAGTTCGACAGCGTGGCCGTCCTGGACCTCAGCGATCTCGTTTGCCCGGATGACCGTTGTGCCGCGGTCTCGGAGAGCGGGGTCATCGTGTACCGTGACGACGAACACCTGACGAACACGTTCGTCCTGTCGATTGTTCCGCAGGTCCGGGAGCGCGTGGCAAGGATTGGCCTGAGCGCGGACGGGATCGCGGTGGTCCGGTCCGTTCCACCGCATGATGCGGGGCATGACACCACCGGAGCCGCGAAGGACGCCGGGTCCTATCCTGATACCATGCCGCAGGTGACCCGGCCGGAATGACTGATTCAATGCCGTCAGAACAGCACGCATCCCACGCAACGTCCAGCCGCTTGCTGGTCGTCATTCCATGCCTGAATGAAGAACGAACCGTGGGCGACGTCGTCGCCCGCGTCCCGAGAGACATTCCCGGCATACGGAGCGTGGAGGTCCTTGTCCTGGACGATGGCTCCACGGATGCCACGTCGGATCGCGCGCGTGCTGCCGGCGCAGAGGTCCTGCGGCAGCCCCAGAATCACGGGCTCGGCGCGACCTTCAAGCTGGCTGTGAGTGCGGCGCTCGAAAAGCGCGTCGACGTAATGGTGCAGATCGACGGAGACGGCCAATTCGATCCCGGCGACATCCCGGTCTTGATCGAACCGATCATCAACGGCGGTGCAAACATGGTGACGGCATCCCGTTTCCTCGATCCGGAGCTGGAGCCGGAGATGCCGTGGGTGAAGCGCTGGGGGAATCGAGGGGTCGCCTTCATCGTCCGGCTGCTGACCGGCAGGCGCTACCACGATGTGTCGTGCGGATTCCGGGCATTCTCGCGGGAAACGCTGCTCCGGATGAACCTGTTCGGCGAATTCACGTATACACAGGAGTCGTTTCTCGACCTCATCTTCAAGAACATGACCATTATCGAGGTGCCGGTCCGGGTGCGTGGCGTCCGCGAGTTCGGACAGTCAAGAATGGCGTCGAGCATTCCCCGCTACGCGTTTCGCTCGATGAAGATCATGCTTCGAGCATTCATTTCGTACAGGCCGTTCCGCTTTTTTTCGTCGATTGCGATGGCTTGCTTCCTGGCAGGCGTCAGCCTGCTGGGATTTCTCGCGGTCCACTATATCAAGACCGGTGCATTCTCACCGCACATCTGGGCGGGCTTTATTGGCGGATCGTTCTGCTTCCTCGGCTTCACCACGCTGATTACCGGGTTGATCGGCGACATGCTCGTGCGCATGCGGATGAACCAGGAGGAAATGCTCTATGCCTTTAAGCAGTTGCGATCCGACGAGCCGCCGATGAAATGACTGTCGCGTCGGCGGTATGTCACCGCGATCGATCGCGGTAGCACAGCACGACTACCGCCAGGCAAGAAAGCTCGATGACGGAGAACCAGAGCCTGGTACCGATGGCCAGCATCTCCGAAATCCCGACGGGAGCCAGTCGCTGGAGTTGCACGGCAAGCGCGCCCTCCCGAACTCCCAACCCGGCCGGGGCCACGATCACGAGTATGCTGATGACGTGGGACAGTGCGTAGACGCCGCAGATGCCGGGAAACTCGATCCACGGTACCGGGATCGTGGCTCGGACAATAAGGAAAAAGCTCGTACCGAGAAGCAGAAAGTGCACCAGGTACATACCGAGCAAGACCAGCAGGTCGATCGAGGCAAGGTCTACGGACTTTAGCTCCGGAAACCGCTGCGTCAAAGCGTGATTCCGGGTCAGGGCCCGGAACGCCGCAGGCACGAGCAGGATCACGATCAATGCGAGCGCGGCAATGGAGAAGAGCAGCGGCAATGAGTGTCTTGCATAGTACGAGATCGCGAGCAGGGAGATGATTCCGCCGGCCAGTACGGTAACCAGCGTTTCGATAACGGGTAGCGTGGCACCGACAGGGTAGGGGATGCCCGCGCTGACGCCCCGTCGTGCGCGCTCAATGACCAGCATGAGCTTGCCGGGGACATAGCGATACAGAAACGAGATCCACCAGATTCGCGCGTAGGTGCCGGACGGCAAGGAGCGATAGAGGCCAATACGGCGCAACAAGGAAATCCAGCCGAGAAATTGCAGCTGATAGGCGAGAACAGCGCTCAGCAATGCAAGAAGGATGGGCGCCGGCTGCAGGTCGATTTCCAGCCCTTCGAGCTCGCTGCGGCCGAGAATCACTCTGTACGCGAGCCAGGCGATTACACCCCAGAGAAGAACGATTCGCAGTGCGTGATAGCTTCGTACTGCCAGGGACGTGATGCGAGCGATCATGGTGCGCGTTTCCATCATGCGGGGACGACCTGCTCGTGAAGGGGCGGTACTCGAAGGATTGGATTCTAGTCGATCGAGGTCAGGTTTCGCGTGAACCGGTCCCCGAAACGGACGGGACCGAGAATCACTTTGCGTCGCGGCGGTCTTTCCTCCAAAATACGGCCCGACTCTCGCGGCCCGCAGCGGCCGCGCCTCCCCACGCAAGCCGAAATAAAGCCAGCGCATGAATCTGCACGAATACCAATCGAAGGCCCTATTTGCCGACTACGGCATCCCGGTGCCCAACGGCATCCCCGCGGAAACGGCCGATGCCGCCGTCGACGCCGCAAAGTCGCTCGGCGGCGAGCTCTGGGTCGTGAAGGCCCAGGTGCACGCGGGCGGCCGCGGCAAGGCCGGCGGCGTCAAGCTCGCCCGCAGCCACGACGAAGTGCGCGCCGCCGCCGCCGGCATGCTCGGCAAGCAGCTCGTCACGCACCAGTCGGGCCCGGAAGGCCTGCCGGTCAACATCGTCTACGTCGAGTCGGGCTCGGACATCGACCGCGAACTGTACCTGTCGATGCTGGTGGATCGCGAAGTCAGCCGGATCGCGTTCATCGCGTCGGCCGCCGGCGGCATGGACATCGAGAAGGTGGCGGAGGAGACCCCGGAGCAAATTTTCTCGGTCGCGATCGCGCCGGATGCCGGCCTGCAGGACTACCAGGCGCGCGAACTGGCCTTCGGCCTCGGGCTGGTCGACAAGACGCAGATGCGCCAGTTCGGTGACCTGCTCCGGAAGCTCTACCAGCTCTACCTCGACTGCGACGCGAGCCTCGTCGAGGTCAACCCGCTGATCGTCACGAAGGGCGGCGACGTCGTCGCGCTCGATGCGAAGATCAACATCGACGGCAGCGCACTGTTCCGGCAGAAGAAGATTGCCGCAATGCGCGATACGAGCCAGGAGGACGAGGCCGAGCGCGAGGCGGCCGAGCACGATCTGAACTACGTCTCGCTGGACGGCAACATCGCCTGCATGGTGAACGGTGCCGGTCTCGCGATGGCGACGATGGACCTGATCAAGCTGCACGGCGGCGAGCCGGCCAACTTCCTCGACGTCGGCGGCGGCGCCACGGCCGAGCGCGTCGCCGAGGCGTTCAAGCTGATCCTGTCGAACGAGAACGTCGAGGCGATCCTCGTCAACATCTTCGGCGGCATCGTGCGCTGCGACCTGATTGCCGAGGGCATCATCAGTGCGGTCGAGGAGATCGGCGTCAAGGTCCCCGTCGTCGCGCGCCTCGAAGGCACGAACGTCGAGAAGGGCCGCAAGCTCCTCGACGAAAGTGATCTGGACATCATCGCCGCGGCCGACCTGACCGACGCGGCGAAGAAAGCCGTCGCGGCGGCGGCCTGACAGGACGTTTTATGAGTATTCTGGTCGACAAGAACAGCAAGGTCCTCTGCCAGGGCATCACGGGCAGCCAGGGTTCGTTTCATTCCGAGCAGTGCATCGAGTACGGCACCCAGGTCGTCGGCGGCGTGACGCCGGGCCGCGGCGGCTCGCAGCACCTCGGGGTGCCGGTCTTCAACACCATGAAGGAAGCCGTCGCCGAGACGGGCGCCGACGTCAGCATGATCTACGTGCCGGCGCCGTTCGCCGCCGACGCCATCCTCGAGGCCGCCGATTCGGGCGTGGGCCTCGTCGTGTGCATCACGGAAGGCATCCCGGTGAACGACATGGTCAAGGTGAAGTCGGCGCTGCGCGACTACGACTGCCGACTGATCGGCCCGAACTGCCCGGGCATCATCACGCCCGGTGAGTGCAAGATCGGCATCATGCCCGGCTTCATCCACCAGAAAGGCCGCATCGGCATCGTGTCGCGCTCCGGCACGCTGACCTACGAGGCCGTGTACCAGACGACGCAGCAGGGCCTCGGCCAGAGCACCTGCGTCGGCATCGGCGGTGACCCGGTGCGCGGCATGAACTTTATCGACTGCCTCGAGCTGTTCGAGGCGGATCCCGAGACCGACGGCATCATCATGGTCGGCGAGATCGGTGGCACGGACGAGGAAGCGGCCGCGGAGTACATCCAGGCGAACGTCTCCAAGCCCGTCGTCGCGTACATCGCGGGCGTCACGGCACCGCCCGGCAAGCGCATGGGCCATGCCGGCGCGATCATCGCGGGCGGCAAGGGCACGGCCGACGCGAAGTTCGCGGCGCTGGACGCCGCGGGCGTCGCGACAGTCCGCTCCCCGGCGGAGCTCGGCAGCAAGATGGCGGAAGTCCTCGGCGGCTGATCCGGGGCAAACAGAGGTGCGATGAGCGATCGGGTAACCCTGGCGCTGGCCCAGCTCGATCTTGCCGTCGGCGACGTCGCCGGCAATACGGCCAAAATTCTCGACAATGCGGCGCGCGCGCGTGACGACCTGCGCGCCGATCTCGTCATTTTCCCGGAGCTCAGCATCTGCGGCTATCCGCCGGAGGACCTGCTGTTCCATTCGGGATTGCGCCGCGACGTCGAGGACGCGATTCGCGAGATCCGGACCTCGCTGAGCGGCATCGCGGTGCTGCTGGGCTTCCCGGAATACGCGGATGGCAACATCTACAACAGCTGTGCCGTGTTCGCGGACGGGAAGCAGCTCGCCCACTACCGCAAGCACCTGCTGCCGAACTACGGCGTGTTCGACGAGAAGCGCTACTTCACCGAGGGCCGCGAGGCGGCCGTGTTCAAGCTCGGCGGCATCCGTTTCGGCCTGACGATCTGCGAGGACGTATGGAAGCCCGGACCGATGCAGGCGAGCCGCTCCGCCGGCGCCGAGTGCGTGCTGACCATCAACGGATCGCCGTACAAGCTGACGAGCCAGGTCGAACGCGAGGCGGTCGTCCGGCGCCGCGTCGACGAAATCGGCCGGCCCGTCGTGTACGTGAACATGGTCGGCGGGCAGGACGAGCTGGTCTTCGACGGCGGCTCCTTCGTCATGAACGCGGACGGCGGTATCGACTTCCGCGCGCCGGCGTTCGACGAGGGGCTCTACAAGGTGGTCGTCGACGGGCGCGCCGCCGGCGTGCAGCCGGAGCCGGCGCCGGTGACAGAGCCGATGCCGCTCGAGGAAAGCGTGTACCGGGCCCTCGTCACCGGCACGCGGGACTACGTGATGAAGCACCGCTTCCCCGGCGTCGTGATCGGCCTGTCCGGCGGCATCGACTCCGCGCTTGTCCTCGCGGTCGCTTGCGACGCGCTGGGCCCCGACATGGTCCGCGCCGTCATGATGCCGTTCCGCTACACGTCGAACATGAGCCAGGAGGACGCGGCGAAGCAGGCGAAGACGCTCGGTGTACGCTACGACGTGATTCCCATCGCGCCGATGTACGACGCAACGGTGAACCAGCTCGCCGCCGTGTTCGAGGGCCGCAAGCCCGACGTTACCGAGGAAAATATCCAGGCGCGCTGCCGTGGCCTGCTATTGATGGCGATTTCGAACAAGACCGGGCGCATGTTGCTCACCACGGGCAACAAGAGCGAAATGGCGGTCGGTTACGCGACGTTGTACGGCGACATGGCCGGCGGTTTCGCCCCGATCAAGGACTGCCCGAAGACGCTGGTCTACCGTCTCGCCCGCTACCGCAACTCGCTCGGCGCCTGCATCCCGGAGCGCGTGATCACGCGGCCGCCGTCCGCGGAGTTGCGGCCGGACCAGAAAGACAGCGACTCGCTGCCCGACTACGACGTGCTCGACCCGATCCTCGAGGCCTTCATCGAGGAGGACCTGTCCGTGGAGGAGATCGTCGGTCGCGGCTATGAACGCGACGTCGTGATCCGGGTGCTGGAGATGGTCAAGCGCAACGAGTACAAGCGCCGGCAGGCGCCGCCCGGCGTTCGCATCAGTGGCCGCGCGTTCGGCCGCGACTGGCGCTACCCGATCACGTCGGGCTACCGTTTCCCGACCCGGAAGAAATAGGCGCTCAGGACTCGCCGGGGAAGTTCTGCTGCAGCACGCGGCGCGCGTCCGCGGCGAGGTCGTCCATGCCGAGCTCGTCGTAAGCCTTCGCGAGGATGCGCAGCGATTCGGCATTGCCGGACGCGCCGTTGTACTCCTCGAGCGACGCCTTGGCGCGCCGCACGGCGGCGACGTAGGCGCCGCGGCGCAGGTAGTAGTCGGCGACGTGGTTCTCGTAGTCGGCGAGGCGATTCTTCAGGTACACCATGCGCTGGTGCGCGTCCTCGGCATACTGGCTCGCCGGGTAGCGTTCGACCAGCCGTCGTAGTGTCGAGTAGGACTGCTGCACGCCCTCGGGCGGTCGCTTCGACATATCGCGCCGGAACCAGCGTTCGAGGAAGCCCGGATCGCCTTCGAAGTACGCGAGCGCCTTGATGTACAGCGCGTAGTCGACCTGCGCGTGAATGGGGTTCTCGCGCACGAACGTGTCGGATGCGTCGATGGCGCGCTCGGGCTGGCCGCTCTTGTAGTACGCGTACATCAGCTCGAGCTGCACCTGGCGGCTCAGCTCGCTGAACGGGTAGCGCGCCTGGATGGCCTCGAAGATCTGGATGCCGCGGCGGAAGTTGCCGCGCCCGATCGCGTTCCTGGCGTCCTCGTAGGCCGCCGTCAGGTCGCGCACCTCGTCGAACTGCTCGTCGTTCCCGGCGCACGCGGCCAGGAGCGCCACGAGCGAGGCGAGGAGCAGCGCCCGGATCCGGGCGGAAACGATCTGTGTTTTGCGATGGGTCATAGCGTTCGATTGGCGGGCACCGGTTCCCGGCTTACCTGTAAAATCATCCGATTGCCGGCGGCGCCAGGCTGGTCCGGCCCGCGAGTATACCGAAAACCGCCCCGAAACGATGACTGTCGAGAAAGAGCTGCGCACGATCCCCGAGGAACTGGCCGGTCTGCGTTTGGACCAGGCCCTGGCCCGGATGTTTCCCGACTATTCGCGCAGCCGGCTGACGGCCTGGCTGAAGGACGGGTCCGTACTGGTGGACGGCACCAGCCCCAAGCCCCGCGAGCGCGTGGTGGGCGGCGAGGCCGTCTCGCTGGTGGCGGCGCCGGACGTGGTCGTCGGCAGCCGCCCGGAAGCGATCGACTTCGCCGTGGCCTGGGAAGACGAGCACTTGCTCGTGGTGGACAAGCCGGCCGGGCTCGTCGTGCACCCGGGCGCGGGCAACCCGACCGGCACGTTGCTGAACGGCCTTCTGCACCGGGTGCCCGCCCTGGAGACGCTGCCGCGCGCCGGCATCATCCACCGGATCGACAAGGACACGAGCGGCCTGCTGCTCATCGCCAAGACGCTGCCCGCCCACACCGCGCTGGTCCGGGCACTCGCGGAACGCGCCATCTCGCGGCGCTACGTTGCGATCTGCCATGGCGTGCTGACCGGCGGCGGGCGCATCGACGCGCCGATCGCCCGTCACGCGGTCGATCGCAAGCGCATGGCGATCGTCGAGGACGGCAAGCCCGCGGTCACGCACTACACGGTCAATGAACGCTATCGCGGCCATACGCGGGTGGACGTATCGCTGGAGACCGGCCGCACCCACCAGATCCGCGTGCACTTCGCGTGGCGCCGGCACCCGCTGATCGGCGACCCGGTGTACGGCGGCCGCCTGGCGCTGCCCGCCGGGGCGACACAGGCGCTGATCGACGCGTTGCGCGGTTTTCACCGCCAGGCGCTGCACGCGGCCCGGCTGGAGTTTGCTCACCCCGCCAGCGGCGAGCCGGTCGTCGTCGACGCGCCGTTGCCGGCGGATCTCGCAGGTCTCATCGACGTGTTGCGGGAGGATGCCGCGTGCAGCTGATCGAGGCAGACTGGCCCGCCCCCGAAGGCGTCGTTGCGCTGACAACGACCCGCACCGGGGGCGCCAGCACCGGCGCCTGTGAAAGCCTGAACCTCGGGGATCACGTGGGCGACGAGCCGCGGGCGGTCGCGACGAACCGGGCGCGGCTCTCGGCGTTCCTGCACCTGCCGTCGGAACCCCGGTGGCTCACGCAGGTGCACGGCACGCGCGTGGTGCGCGCCGGCGGCAACGCATTCGAGGCCGGCCCGCCGGAGGCAGACGCGGCCGTCTGCCTGCGCGGACGTCACGTGCTGGCCGTGCTCACGGCGGACTGCCTCCCGATCGTGCTGTGCGACACGCGGGGTCGCGGCATCGCCGCGCTGCACTGCGGCTGGCGCAGTCTCGCCGGCGGCCTGGTGGATGCCGCGATCCGCGCGCTCGGGGTGCCGCCCGGGAACCTGCTGGCCTGGCTGGGGCCGGCGATCTCGCAGCCCGCGTTCGAGGTGGGTGACGACGTCCGCGACGCGTTCCTCGCCGGCGTCGAGGGCGCCGCAGACTGCTTCGAGGCGAACGCGGCCGGGCGCTGGCAGGCGGACCTGTACGGGCTCGCCCGCCGGTACCTGGGGCGGGCCGGCGTGGCCGGCGTCCACGGTGGCGGCCTGTGCACGTTCGGCGACGAGGCGCGCTTTTTCTCCTACCGGCGCGACGGCCGCTGCGGCCGCATGGCCACCCTGATTTTTCGTCGAGACGCTTGAAAACGCCGGCAAAAACGCAAGATCGGGGTGAGTTGATTTTGACCCGGCAACGGGGACGGGAAACGCGACGATGCGATTGGACAAACTGACCAGCAAGTTCCAGATGGCGCTCGCCGATGCGCAGTCGCTGGCCATCGGCCAGGACCACCAGTTCATCGAGCCGGCGCACGTCATGGTGGCATTGCTCGACCAGCAGGGCGGCTCCGTGCGCGGCCTCCTGACGAAGGCGGGCGGCAACGTCAACCTGCTGCGCTCGCAGCTCGGCGAAGCGATCGATCACCTGCCGAAGGTCGAGGGCGCCGGCGGCGAAGTGCATATCGGCAACGACCTCACGCGGCTCTTCAACCTGACCGACAAGATCGCCCAGGAACGCAAGGACCAGTACATCTCCAGTGAGTTGTTCGTACTCGCGGCACTCGACAGCAAGTCGCCGCTGAAGCCGGCGTTCGAGCAGGCGGGCCTGGTGAAGGGCGCCGTCGAGAAGGCCATCGACGACCTGCGCGGCGGCCAGCAGGTGAACGACCCGAACGCGGAAGACACCCGGCAGGCGCTCGACAAGTACACGATCGACCTGACCGAGCGTGCCGAGCAGGGCAAGCTCGACCCGATCATCGGCCGCGACGACGAGATCCGCCGCACGATCCAGATCCTTCAGCGCCGCACGAAAAACAACCCGGTGCTGATCGGCGAGCCCGGCGTCGGCAAGACCGCCATTGTCGAGGGCCTCGCGCAGCGTATCGTGAACAACGAGGTGCCCGAGGGCCTGCGCGGCAAGCGCATCCTGTCGCTCGACATGGGCGCGCTGATCGCCGGCGCGAAATTCCGCGGCGAGTTCGAGGAGCGGCTGAAGGCCGTGCTCAACGACCTCGCGAAGCAGGAAGGTCAGGTGATCCTGTTCATCGACGAGCTGCACACGATGGTCGGCGCCGGCAAGGCCGAGGGCGCGATGGACGCCGGCAACATGCTGAAGCCGGCGCTCGCGCGCGGCGAATTGCACTGCGTGGGCGCCACGACGCTCGACGAGTACCGCCAGTACATCGAGAAGGACGCGGCGCTCGAGCGGCGCTTTCAGAAGGTGCTGGTCGACGAGCCGACGGTCGAGGACACGATCGCCATCCTGCGCGGCCTGAAGGAGCGCTACGAGGTACACCATGGCGTCGAGATCACGGACCCCGCGATTGTCGCGTCGGCCACGCTGTCGCACCGCTACATCTCCGACCGGCAGCTTCCGGACAAGGCGATCGACCTGATCGACGAAGCCGCGTCGCGCATCCGCATCGAGATCGACTCGAAGCCGGAGGCGATGGACCGGCTGGAGCGGCGCATCATCCAGCTCAAGATCGAGCGCGAGGCGCTGAAGAAGGAATCCGACGACGCGTCGAAGAAGCGCCTCGACGACCTCGAGGGCCAGCTCGGCGACCTCGAGCGCGAGTACGCGGACCTCGAGGAGGTCTGGAAGGCCGAGAAGGCCGCGATGCAGGGCGCGACGCACATCAAGGAAGAACTCGAGCGCGCGAAGCTCGAACTCGAAACGGCGCACCGCGCGAGCGATCTCGCGCGCATGTCGGAGCTGCAGTACGGGCGCATTCCCGAGCTCGAGAAGCAGTTGGCCGAGGCCGTCAAGGCCGAGCACCAGGAAACGACGCTGCTGCGCAACAACGTGACGGAGGAAGAGGTCGCCGAGATCGTCTCGAAGTGGACCGGCATTCCCGTCGCGAAGATGCTGGAAGGCGAGAAGGACAAGCTCCTGCAGATGGAGGCCGCGCTCGCCGAGCGCGTCGTCGGGCAGGACGAGGCCGTCACGGCGGTCTCGAACGCGATCCGCCGCTCCCGCGCCGGCCTTTCCGACCCGAAGCGGCCGATCGGCTCGTTCCTGTTCCTCGGGCCCACCGGCGTCGGCAAGACCGAGCTCACGAAGGCGCTCGCGAACTTCATGTTCGACACGGACGACGCGATGGTGCGCCTCGACATGTCCGAGTTCATGGAGAAACACTCGGTCGCGCGCCTCATCGGCGCGCCCCCCGGCTACGTCGGCTACGAGGAGGGCGGGTACCTCACGGAAGCCGTCCGCCGCCGCCCGTACTCGGTGATCCTGCTCGACGAGGTCGAGAAGGCGCACCCGGACGTGTTCAACGTGCTGCTGCAGGTGCTCGACGACGGCCGGCTGACGGACGGGCAGGGGCGCACGGTCGACTTCCGCAATACCGTCATCGTCATGACGTCGAACCTCGGCTCGCAGGTCATCCAGGAGATGTCCGGCGAGGAGAACTACGACCGCATGAAATCGGCGATCATGGAGGTGGTCGGCACGCACTTCCGGCCGGAGTTCATCAACCGCGTCGACGACGTGGTCGTGTTCCACCCGCTGTCGAAGGAGCACATCCGCAGGATCGTGGACATCCAGCTCGGTTACCTGCACGACCGGCTCGCCGAGCGCGACATGAGCATTCACCTGTCGGATGCCGCCCGCGACAAGCTTGCCGAGGCGGGCTTCGATCCGGTATACGGTGCGCGGCCGCTGAAACGGGCGATCCAGCAGCAGGTGGAGAACCCGCTGGCGCAGGAGATCCTGGCCGGCAAGTTCAAGCCGGGTGATTCCATCGAGGTCGGCGTCGCCGACGAGAGGCTGGATTTCCAGCAGGCCGCGTAACGACAACGAGAAAGTTGGCCCGCCTCGCGGGTGGTTTGGGAGCAGTTTGGAATGCCAATTTACGGATACGCCTGCCAGGAGTGCGGGCACACGCTGGATGCGCTGCAGAAGATGGCGGACGATCCGCTCG
This sequence comes from uncultured Pseudomonadota bacterium, assembly GCA_913055625.1. Taxonomy (GTDB): domain Bacteria; phylum Pseudomonadota; class Gammaproteobacteria; order Steroidobacterales; family Woeseiaceae; genus UBA1847. Next base: position 125,564 of record CAJXJW010000001.1, read on the forward strand.
TCGATTGTCCGGAGTGCAACAAGCCGGCGCTGAAACGCCAGTTGTCGGCGCCGCGCTTCCGGCTGAAGGGTCAGGGCTGGTACGAGACGGACTTCAAGAAGGACAACCAGCGCAATCTCGCCGGCGAGAAGGACGCGTCGAAGACCAGCGGCAACAGCGACACGGCGAAGGACGCTGCGCCGGCCAAGGCCGACAAGCCCTCCGAGGCCGCGAAGCCCGCTACGCCGGCAAAGACGTCGACCGGCAGCACCGACTGACCCGTGAAGCGCCTGCGCCGCTGGGTGATCGCCGGGCTGCTCGTGTGGCTGCCCGTCGCGGTCACGTTCCTGCTGCTGCGTTTCATCATCGGGCTGATGGACGGCACGCTGGCGCTGCTGCCGGCGGAATGGCAGCCGGAAGCGCTGTTCGGGTTCGAGGTGCCGGGACTCGGCCTGGTGTTGACGATCGCCGTCCTGCTGCTGACCGGCATGTTCGCCGCGAACTTCGTCGGCCGTACGCTTGTCGGGCTGTGGGAGTCGCTGCTTCGCCGCATCCCGATCGTCCGTTCGATCTACGGCGCGTCGAAGAATTTCACCGAGGTCGTGTTCTCCGACACCGGCGAGTCCTTCAAGCGTGTGCTGCTGATCGAGTACCCCGGGCCGCGGATCTACAGCCTCGCGTTCCAGACCGCGACGAGCCTGGGTGAAGTGCAGGAGAAGACCGGCGACGAGGTGATCTGCGCGTTCGTCCCGACGACGCCGAACCCGACATCCGGCTACATCGTGGCCATCCCGAAGGACGCCGCCATCGAGCTCGACATGACGGTCGACGAGGCCCTGAAGATGATCATCTCGCTCGGCGTCGTCGTGCCCGAGTGGCGCGGCAGCCGCCCGACGGAGCTGATGGTCGATGGCCGCCGGGTCGCGGTCCCGCCCGACGGCGCCTGAATCACCCGCCGCCTTGCAGCGTTGCGAGGCAGGCCGTACCATTCCGCCTCTTTTTTCGGCGGAATTCCCGGGATTTTCTCATGCGTAGCCATTATTGCGGCCAGGTCGACGAGAGCCTGATCGGGCAGGACGTCACGGTTTGCGGGTGGGTGCACCGGCGCCGCGACCATGGCGGCGTGATTTTCATCGACCTTCGCGATCGCGAGGGCCTGTTGCAGGTCGTGTTCGACCCCGACCGCGCCGACATCTTCGCCGCCGCGGAGCGCCTGCGCAGTGAATACGTGATCCGCGTGGCCGGCAAGGTGCGCGAGCGGCCGGCCGGCACGATCAACGAGAACATGCGCACCGGCCGCGTCGAGGTCCTGGCACACGATCTCGAAGTGCTGAACCGCTCCGAGACGCCGCCGTTCCACCACGACGAGCAGGCGAACGAGGAGCTGCGTCTCAAGTATCGCTACCTCGACCTGCGTCGCGAATCGATGACCCACAACATCCGGCTGCGTCACCGGGTGACGCGCGCGATGCGCGACTACCTCGACGGCGCCGGCTTCGTCGATATCGAGACGCCGATGCTGACCCGGGCCACGCCGGAAGGCGCGCGCGACTACATCGTCCCGAGCCGCACGCACCCGGGCAAGTTCTTCGCGCTGCCGCAATCGCCGCAGATCTTCAAGCAGCTGCTGATGATGTCCGGCCTCGACCGCTACTACCAGGTCGTGCGCTGCTTCCGCGACGAGGACCTGCGCGCGGATCGCCAGCCGGAGTTCACGCAACTCGATATCGAGATGAGTTTCGTCGACGAGGCAACGGTCACGTCGACGATGGAGCAGCTCGTGCGGCACCTGTTCCGCGAGACGCTGGACGTCGAACTGCCGGAGCCGTTCCCGCGCATGAGCTACGCCGAGGCAATGGCGCGCTTCGGGTCGGACAAGCCCGACCTGCGCATCGACCTCGAGCTGGTCGAAGTCGCCGACCTGATGGACGGTGTCGAGTTCAAGGTCTTCGCCGGGCCGGCGAAAGACCCGGACGGCCGTGTCGCGGCGCTGTGCGTGCCCGGCGGTTCGAGCCTGTCCCGCAAGGAAATCGACGACTACACGGCCTACGTCGGCCGCTACGGCGCGAAGGGCCTCGCGTATATCAAGGTGAACGACGTCGCCGCGGGTCGCGACGGGTTGCAGTCGCCGATCCTGAAGTTCCTGCCGGACGCCGCCGTCGACGGCATCCTCGAGCGCACGAACGCGAAGACGGGCGACCTGATCTTCTTCGGCGCGGACAAGGCGCGCATCGTGAACGACGCGCTCGGTGCGCTGCGCGTGAAAGTAGGCCAGGACCAGGGTCTCGTCGAGGACCGCTGGGCGCCGCTGTGGGTCGTCGACTTCCCGATGTTCGAGAAGGACGATGCCACCGGGCGCTGGATGGCGCTGCACCACCCGTTCACCGCGCCGTCGATCGCGGATGCCGATGCGCTGCGCGCGGAACCGGGCAAGGCATTGTCACGCGCCTACGACATGGTGCTGAACGGCTCCGAGATCGGCGGCGGTTCGATCCGTATCCACGACCAGGCGATCCAGTCCGCGGTGTTCGACCTGCTCGGCATCAGCGCCGAGGAGGCGGAGGAGAAATTCGGCTTCCTGCTGACGGCGCTCAAGTACGGCTGCCCGCCGCACGGCGGTATCGCGTTCGGCCTCGATCGCATCGTCATGCTGATGGCCGGCGCGGAAAGCATCCGCGACGTGATCGCGTTCCCGAAGACGCAGTCCGCGCACTGCCCGCTGACGAACGCGCCGGGCGAGGTCTCGGCGGAGCAGCTTCGCGAAACCGGCATCCGGCTGCGCGCACCGCGCACCGAACAGTCCTGACGCGCGCGTCGCGGGTAGCGGACGATGCGTGTGCTGATCCGCGACTCCGCCGCCGACGTCGCGGGTTGCGGCGCGGACCTGATCGAGGCACGGCTGGCCGCGCGACCGGCGGCCGTTCTCGGGCTTGCCACGGGTGCCACGCCGCTCGCCCTGTACCGCGAACTCGCGGCGCGGGCCCGGGCCGGTCGCGTGTCCTTCAGCGACGTCACGACGTTCAACCTCGACGAATACCTCGGGCTGGACGGCGCGCACCCCCAGAGCTACCGCGCCTACATGGACCGCGAATTCTTCGCGCACGTGGACATCGACATCGCGCGCACGCACGTCCCGGCGGGCAATGCCGGCAACGCGCGCCGGGCCGCCGTCGAGTACGACCGGCGCATAGCGGATGCCGGTGGCATCGACCTGCAGCTACTGGGGATCGGGCGCAACGGTCATATCGGCTTCAACGAGCCGTACTCCAGCCTGTCGTCGCGGACGCGCGTGAAGACGCTGTCGGCGAACACGATCGCCGACAACGCGCGCTTCTTCGCGGACGGCGAGTACCAGCCGCACCTCGCAATCACGGTCGGGATCGGCACGATCCTCGATGCGCGCGAAGTGCTGTTGCTCGCGACCGGCGAGGCGAAGGCCGCCGCGGTGCGTGACATGATCGAAGGGCCCGTCGCGGCCCGCTGTCCCGCGTCGGCGTTGCAATTGCACGCGCACGTGACCGTCGTGATCGACGACGCGGCGGCGTCGGCCTTGGACGATCCGGAGTTCTTCCGGCACATCGAACGCGAGGATCGCGCGCTCGGCGACTGACCGCGCCGCGGTCAGTCGAGGTGTTCTTTCAGCGCGTAGAGGGCGTCCAGTGCGTCGCGCGGCGACAAGCCGTCGGGGTCGATCGCCGAAAGCGCCTCGCGCAATGCATCCGGCGCCGCCTCGGCGGGCGGCGCGTCGAAATCCAGCTGCCCCTGCGGCCCGGAACTGTGCGCGACCTGCTGTGCCTCGAGCGCCGCGAGGTACTGGCGCGCGCGGCGGATTACGCCCGGCGGCACGCCGGCGAGCGACGCGACCTGTAATCCGTAGCTCTGGTTCGCCGGCCCGGGGCGCACCGCGTGCAGGAACACGAGCTTGCCGTCGTGCTCCGTGGCATCGAGGTGCACGTTCACCGCGCCCGCGATCTCGTCGGCCAGCGCCGTCAGTTCGAAGTAGTGGGTCGCGAACAGCGTGAACGCACGCAGCTTCTCGCCCATGTGGTGCGCGGCCGCCCAGGCGAGGGACAGGCCGTCGAACGTGCTGGTGCCGCGGCCGATCTCGTCCATCAGCACGAGGCTGTGCTCGGTCGCGTTGTTCAGGATCGTCGCCGTTTCCGTCATCTCGACCATGAACGTCGAGCGGCCGCCGGCGAGATCGTCGGACGCGCCGATGCGCGTGAAGATCCGGTCGATCGGACCGATGCGCAGGCGTTCGGCCGGGACGAAGCTGCCGACCAGCGCGAGGATCGCAATCAGCGCGGTCTGGCGCATGTACGTCGACTTGCCGCCCATGTTCGGGCCGGTGATGACGAGCAGGCGGCGTTCCGCGTTCAGCGTGACGTCGTTCGCGATGAACGGCGTGTCGATGACCTGCTCGACGACCGGGTGACGGCCGCCCTCGATCTCGATGCAGGGCTCATCGACGAGTTCCGGCCGCGACAGCCCGAGCGCATCTGCACGCTCCGCGAAGCAGCCGAGCACGTCCAGCTCCGCGAGCGCGGCCGCGGTCGCCTGCAGGGCCGCGAGCGCTTCGTGCAGGCGATCGAGCAGGCCCTCGTACAGCAGCTTCTCGCGGGCCAGCGCGCGTTCGCGGGCGCTCAGCACCTTGTCCTCGAACTCCTTCAGCTCCGGCGTGATGTAGCGCTCGGCGCCTTTCAGCGTCTGCCGGCGCACGTACTCGTCGGGCGCCTTGCCGGACTGGCCCTTGCTGATCTCGATGTAATAGCCGTGCACGCGGTTGTAGCCGAGCTTCAGCGTCGGGATGCCGGTGCGCTCCTTCTCGCGCGCCTCGAGGTCCAGCAGGTAGCGGTCGGCGTTCGCCGCGATGCCGCGCAGGTCGTCCAGCTCGTCGTCGTAGCCATCGGCGATGACGCCGCCGTCGCGGATCAACATCGGCGGGTTTGCGATGATGGCTTTCGCGAGCAACTCGTGCTCGCGCCGGTGCGGGTCGATCTGCTCGCGCAAGCTCGCGGCGAGCGGCGCATCGATCGTGGCGAGCAATTCGCGCAAGGCCGGCAGCCGCCCCAGCGCCACGCCGAGCTGGTGCAGGTCACGCGGGCGCGCCGAGCGCAGCGCGACGCGGGCCAGGATGCGCTCGACGTCGCCGATGCCGTGGAGCTGTTCCTGCAGCGTGGCGGTGGCCGCCGCGGCACGCAGCGCGTCGATCGCCTGGTAGCGTCCACGCAGCACGTCTTGCGTGCGCAGCGGTCGCTGCAGCCAGCGGCGCAGCAGGCGGCTGCCCATCGGGCTCTTGCAGCGGTCCATCACGCCGGCCAGCGTGTGCCGGTCGTGGCCGGACATCGAGCGTTCGATCTCGAGGTTGCGCCGCGTCGGGCCGTCCATGACGACCGCGTCGTCGCGCCGTTCCACCGTGATCGACGCGAGGTGCGGCAGCGTCGTCTTCTGCGTGTCGGCAACGTATTGCAGCAGCGCGCCGGCCGCGGATACGCCGACCGGGAATTCGTCGCAGCCGAAGCCGGACAGGTCCTGCGTGCCGAACTGGCGGCAGAGCTGCCGCGTCGCGCTGTCGACGTCGAAGTGCCACGGCGGCCGGCGCGTGACGCGCGCGCGGCCGTCGCCCGAAAGCGCGAGCGGCGTGTCCTCGTCGACGATCAGCTCCGCCGGCGCCAGCCGTTCGAGCTCGCCCGCGAGCGCTTCCGCGTGCGGCACCTCGGTGAGGCGGAACCGGCCGCCGGCCAGGTCGAGCCAGGCGATGCCGATGCGGTCGCCGGCCGCGTGGACGGCCGCGACCAGGTTGTCGCGGGTCTCGGCGAGCAGGTTTTCGTCGGTCAGCGTGCCCGGGGTGACGATGCGCGTGACCTCGCGCTCGACCGGCCCCTTGGACGTGGCCGGGTCGCCGATCTGCTCGCAGATCGCCACCGATTCGCCCTGGCGCACGAGTTTCTGCAGGTAGCCGTCGACGGAGTGGTACGGGACGCCGGCCATCGGGATCGGGTTGCCGCCGGACTTGCCGCGGGACGTCAGCGTGATGTCGAGGAGTTTCGCGGCGCGTTTCGCGTCGTCGTAGAACAGTTCGTAGAAGTCGCCCATGCGGTAGAAGACCAGCAGGTCGGGGTAGTCGGCCTTGATCGCCAGGTACTGGCGCATCATCGGCGTGTGCAGGGACGAGACTTCGCTGTTCATGAGCAAGAAAAACGGCCCGCGAGCGGGCGACGGCAGTCAATCAGGGACGCCTGAAGTATGATGCAGCGATGAAGGTTTTGCATGTCGAGACGGGGCGGCACTTCTACGGGGGGCCGCAACAGGTGGTCTGGTTGGTCGAGGCGCTGGTGGCGCGCGGCCATGAGTGCACGCTGGTCTGCCCGCCGGGTTCGGCCATCGACACGGCGGCCCGGCAGCGCCGGCTCCGCGTCAGCAACCTGTTTTGCGCGGGGGACCTGGACCTGCCGTTCGCCTACCGGCTGACGCAGTTCATCAATGAGCTGAAGCCGGACCTCGTGCACTGCCACTCGCGGCGGGGCGCGGACATCCTCGGCGGGCTCGCGGCGAGCTTCGCCGACGTGCCGGCGGTCGTGTCGCGGCGCGTGGACAACACCGAGATGGCCCTGATGGCGGCGCTGCGCTACCGGCCGTTCAGGCGCATCATCGCGATCTCGGAGGCCATTGCGCGCGTGCTGCAGGCGTCCGGCGTCGACGCGGAGCGGATCACCGTGATCCGGAGCGCGGTGGATGCCGACGCGTTCGCCACGCCGCCGGACCGCGGCGCGTTCGCGCGGGAGTTCGGCCTCGTGGACGATCCGTTCACGATCGGGGCGGCGGGCCAGTTCATCGCGCGCAAGGGCTACGAGCATTTGATCGAGGCCGTCGCCGCGATCGCCGAGACGGCGCGGCCGTTCCGCGTGCTGCTGTTCGGGGAAGGCGAGCAGGACGAGCTGCTCCGGCGCCGCGCCGCGGAGCTCGGCGTCGACGACCTCGTGCGCTTCGAGGGCTTTCGCGAGGACCTGGATCGCTGGCTGAGCGGGCTGGACCTGTTCGTGCACCCCGCGCTGGCCGAGGGCCTGGGGGTCGTCACGCTGAAGGCGCAGGCCGCGGGCGTGCCGGTCGTGGGTTTCCGGGCCGGCGGGCTGCCCGAGGCGGTCGCGGACGGGGAGTCCGGGATACTGGTCGAACCCGGCGATGCGGCGGCCCTGGCCGAGGCCATCCGCACATTAATGGATGACGACGGGCGCCGGGCGCGCTATGGTGCGGCCGGTCGTGCACGGATGCAGGAATCATTTTCAGTTGCAACCATGGCCGACAAGCATGTTGAACTCTACAAAAGCATATTGAGTGACTGAAAACGATATCCGGGAACTGGCGAACGTCCTCGTCAGGGAACTCACCGAGCAAGGGAAGACACTGGCCACCGCGGAATCCTGTACCGGCGGCTGGGTCGCCAAGACCATTACCGACGTCCCGGGCAGCTCCACCGTCTTCGGCGAGGGCGTGGTCAGCTATTCCAACACCGCGAAGGAACGCCTGCTGGGCGTGCCGACCGAGCTGCTGGCCGAACACGGCGCCGTCAGCGAGCCGGTGGTCAAGGCCATGGCCGAGGGCGTCCTCACGCGCAGCGGCGCCGACTTCGGGGTCGCCGTGAGCGGCATCGCCGGCCCGGACGGCGGCACGAAGGACAAGCCGGTCGGTTCCGTCTGGTTCGCCTGGGCGCTACGGCACGACGGCGGCGTGGTCGTCGCGAGCGACTTCCAGCGATTCCCGGGCGGCCGCGAGGACGTGCGCCGCCTGTCCGTCGTGCACGCGCTGCAGGGCATCCGGGTTAGACTGCACGGATGATGCCGGGCAGGTTCTGACAAATGCCGACCAAGCGCCTGTTCTTTGCGCTGTGGCCGGACGACCGCCAGCGGGACCGACTCCGGGACGCGATCAGCCCGGTCGCGAAGCTCGTCGAGGGCACGACCGTGTACCGCGCCAACTGGCACGTGACGCTGGCCTTCATCGGTGAATTTCCCGAGGAACGCATCCCGGCGCTCGTGGAAGCCACGCGCGCCGTCCGCTTCGAGCCGTTCCGGCTGCGCTTCGACCGCGCCGAGTACTGGCCGCGCCCGAAGGTTGCCGTGCTCGCGGCACAGACCGTGCCCGCGGAATGCGAACGCCTGGTGGCGTCGCTGAACGTCGTCATCGAGGACGCGGGCGTCGCGCCCGACGACCAGCGTTTCCGGCCGCACATCACGATCGTCAGGCGCGCGCGGCCGTTCGAGACGCAGCGGCTTGCGCAACCGGCGATGGTCGAGTGGTCCGGCTTCGAGCTGGTGGAGTCCGTGCCGGAGCCCGGCGGCTCGAGCTACCGTCCGCTGAAACAGTGACTTCGGCGGGGAAGCTCGCGTTTCTCCCCACATTCGCCCGATTCGTGACCTGACGGGGCATTGGCTGCGCCGTAGGATTACTGTATATAATCACATGACTTTCAATTTCGAAGGATGGCGGCAAAACAATGGATGACAACCGCAAAAAGGCACTCGCGGCGGCCCTCGGCCAGATCGAAAAACAGTTCGGCAAGGGCTCGGTCATGCGGCTCGGCGACGGCAATGCCGCCCGGGATATCGAGGCGGTCTCCACCGGGTCCATCGGGCTCGACGTGGCCCTCGGCATCGGCGGCCTGCCGAAAGGGCGCGTGGTCGAGATCTACGGGCCGGAATCGTCCGGCAAGACCACGCTGACGCTGCAGGTCGTCGCGGAGGCGCAGAAGAAAGGCGGCACCGCGGCCTTCGTCGACGCCGAGCACGCGCTGGACCCGGCCTACGCCGAGAAGCTGGGCGTCAACGTCGACGAGCTGCTCGTGTCGCAGCCCGACACCGGCGAACAGGCGCTCGAGATCACGGACATGCTGGTGCGCTCCGGCGCCGTGGACGTCATCGTCGTCGACTCCGTCGCGGCACTGACGCCGAAGGCCGAGATCGAAGGCGAGATGGGCGACTCGCACATGGGCCTGCAGGCACGGCTGATGTCGCAGGCGTTGCGCAAACTCACCGGCAACATCAAGCGCTCGAACGCGATGGTCATCTTCATCAACCAGATCCGCATGAAGATCGGCGTCATGTTCGGCAGCCCGGAGACGACGACCGGCGGTAACGCGCTGAAGTTCTACTCCTCCGTCCGCCTCGACATTCGCCGCATCGGCGCGATCAAGAAGGGCGACGAGGTCATCGGCAACCAGACCCGCGTCAAGGTGGTCAAGAACAAGGTGTCGCCGCCGTTCAAGCAGGCCGAGTTCGAGATCCTCTACGGCGAGGGCATCTCCCGCGAAGGCGAGATCATCGACCTGGGCGTCGCGCACGGCATCGTCGACAAGGCCGGCTCCTGGTACAGCTACGGCGACGACCGCATCGGCCAGGGCAAGGAGAACGTGCGCGAGTACCTGAAAACGAACCCGGACACGGCCGCGGAGATCGAGGCGCGCATCCGCGCGACGCTGCTGCCGAAGACGGTTCCCGAGGCGGCGGCCGACGACGCGGAAGACGCCGTCGAAGCCTGAGCGTGACTGCCGAGCCGCGCTGAATGGCCGAACGCTCCGCCGTCAATGACCTGCTTTCCGACCTCGTCCCCGCGGACGAGGTCGATCGCTTTTCGAGCCCGGTCGAGGCGCGCAAGAAAGCCATGGACTATCTGGCGCGCCGCGAGCACGCGGCCGCCGAGCTGGTCCGCAAGCTCGTAACAGCCGGCTTCGACGCGGACGTCGCGCAGGCGGCGGTCGGACAGCTCGGCCGCGAAGGGCTGCAGGACGACGGGCGCTACGTCGAGGGCTTCGTGCATTCGCGCATCGGCCAGGGCAAGGGCCCGACCCGCGTCCGGGCCGAGCTCGGGCAGCGCGGCATCGACGAGGGGCTCGTCGACGCGGTGCTCGACGCGGCCGGGCAGGACTGGCTCGCGCTCGCGACGGACGTACGGCAAAAGAAGTTCGGCCGGGCGAGGCCCCGGGACTTCGCGGAGAAGGCGCGCCAGATGCGTTTCCTGCAATACCGGGGCTTCGATGCGGAGACCTGCCGGGCCGCGGTGGAGGCCGGCTGAAATTGCGGGCGGAGTCTTAATCCACGCGGGGAAACCCCGTACACTTGGCCTTGAAATACCCCCGGCAGCCCGACACCTTCCCCATGAAGTCAATGACGAGTAACGAGCTGCGCCAGGCGTTCCTGGCGTTCTTCCGCGACCGTGGCCACGAAGTGGTGACGAGTTCCCCGCTCGTGCCCGGCAACGACCCGACGCTCCTGTTCACGAACGCGGGCATGGTCCAGTTCAAGGACGTGTTCCTGGGCGAGGACCGGCGCAGCTACAACCGGGCGACGACGTCGCAGCGCTGCGTGCGCGCGGGCGGCAAGCACAACGACCTCGAGAACGTCGGCTACACGGCGCGGCACCATACGTTCTTCGAGATGCTCGGCAATTTCAGCTTCGGCGACTACTTCAAGCGCGACGCGATCCGCTTCGCGTGGGAACTGCTCACGGACACGCTCGGGCTGCCGCCCGAGAAGCTGTGGGTGACCGTGTTCCGCGACGATGACGAAGCTGCCGCGATCTGGCTCGACGAGATGAAGATCGACCCGGAGCGCTTCTCGCGCATGGGCGAGAAGGACAACTTCTGGGCGATGGGCGACACCGGGCCGTGCGGTCCGTGCTCCGAGATCTTCTACGACCACGGCCCCGACGTGCCCGGCGGTCCGCCCGGCTCGCCGGACGAGGACGGCGACCGTTACATCGAGATCTGGAATCTCGTGTTCATGCAGTTCGACCGCGCGGCCGACGGCACGCTGACGCCGCTGCCGAAGCCCTCCGTCGACACCGGCATGGGCCTCGAGCGCATGGCGGCCGTCATGCAGGGCGTGCACTCGAACTACGAGATCGACCTGTTCCGCAACCTGATCCAGGCCGTGGCCGACACGCTCGGCGTCGAGAACGACGGCAACAGCTCGCTGAACGTCATCGCCGACCACATCCGCGCCTGCTCCTTTCTTATCGTCGACGGCGTGCTGCCCGGCAACGAGGGTCGCGGCTACGTGCTGCGCCGGATCATCCGGCGTGCGCTACGCCACGGCAAGAAGCTGGGCTACGACGGCCTGTTCTTCCACGAGCTGGTCGCGCCGCTCGCGGCCGCAATGGGCGACGCGTACCCGGAACTCGTCAAGTCGCAGGCACACGTCGAGAAGGTGCTCGAAAAGGAAGGGCGCCGCTTCGCGGAAACGCTGGATGCCGGCATGGAAATCCTCGAGGACGCGATCGCGGGCCTCGACGGCAAGCAACTGCCGGGTGAGATCGTCTTCAAGCTTTACGACACCTACGGGTTTCCCGTCGACCTGACGGCGGACATCGCGCGCGAACGTGGACTCACCGTCGACGAGGACGGCTTCGAGGCGGCGATGGAGGCGCAGCGCGAACGCGCGCGGGCCGCGAGCAAGTTCGGCGCCACCGACGGCGGCGCGCTGAAGACGGACGCAGAGACGGCGTTCTCGGGCTACGAGGGCGTCGAGGCAACGGCAGACGTCATCGCGCTGTACCGTGACGGCAAGCCGGTCGATGTGCTGGAGGCCGGCGACGACGGCGCGGTCGTCCTGTCGTCCACGCCGTTCTACGCTGAGAGCGGCGGCCAGGTCGGCGACACCGGCATCCTGGCGGCGGACGGGCTGATCTTCCGCGTCGACGACACGCAGAAGAGCGGCAAGGCGAACGTGCACTTCGGCGCGGTGGAGCAGGGCGGCATCAAGGTGGGTGACACGGTCGAGGCCATCGTCGACGCGGACCGGCGCCAGGCGATACGCCTGAACCACTCCGCGACGCACCTGATGCACGCCGCACTGCGGCAGGTCCTCGGCGATCACGTGACACAGAAGGGCTCGCTCGTGGCACCCGACCGCCTGCGCTTCGACTTCTCGCACTACGAGGGCGTGCAGCCGGAACAGCTCGAGGAAATCGAGAATCTCGTGAACGACGAGATCCGCGCGAACCGCGCGGCCGACGTGCAGCTCATGGGCTACGACGACGCGATGCAGTCCGGTGCGATGGCGCTGTTCGGCGAGAAGTACGGCGACGAGGTGCGCGTGCTGCGCTTCGGCGACTTCTCGGTCGAGCTGTGCGGTGGCACGCACGTGGACCGCACCGGCGACATCGGCGTGTTCAAAATCACGTCCGAGGGCGGCGTGGCGGCGGGCATCCGCCGCATCGAAGCCGTCACGGGCAAGGGCGCGCTGGAGTGGATCGATGCGAATCAGCGGCGCCTCGACGAGGTATCCGGCCTGCTGAAGAGCCAGCCGGACCAGGCGGCAGCGAAGCTCGAACAACTGCTGAAGCGCAACAAGGACCTCGAGCGCGAGCTGGCGAAGGCCCGGCAGGCGCTCGTGACCGGCGGGGCTTCGGACCGTACGGAGGACGTGCAGGAAATCGCCGGCGTGAAGGTGCTGGCGACCCGCATGGACGGCGCGGACGCGAAGACGCTGCGCGAGGCCGTGGACCGCTTCAAGGACAAGCTGAAGAGCGCCATTGTCGTCGTCGGCTCGGTCGAGGACGGCAAGGTCCGCCTGGCGGCGGGCGTGACGAAAGACAAGGTCAACGCCATCAAGGCCGGGGACCTGATCAAGCCGATTGCGGAGCGGGTGGGCGGCAAGGGCGGCGGCCGGCCGGACTTCGCGCAGGCAGGCGGCACGAACCCGGACGCGCTGGACGAGGCGCTGGCGTCGGTCCCGGGCTGGGTCGCCGAGCACCTCGGCTGACATTATTGTCAAATCGTCGGAAACTGGCCAACTGTGCAATTGTGGTAATTTCCGAACATCCATCCCGGAAATAGGCTAGTATTCCAAGGGTTTAGGAGTACCACGCGTAATAAAAAGAAAGGGCAGGAGCCCTGCAGGGATGGAGTAACAAAGTCATGTTGATACTGACACGACGCGCTGGTGAGACGGTCATGATCGGGAGCGATGTCACGATCACCGTCCTGGGGGTCAAGGGAAACCAGGTGCGTATCGGCATTAATGCGCCGAAAGACGTGGCTGTGCATCGGGAAGAAATCTACGAGCGCATCCAGAACGAGAAAGCGGCCGGTGCGGGGGCTGACCAGGTCGCCGAAAAAGCCCAGAAGTAAGGCCCGATTCTTCCGAATTGGGGTTTACCTCGGCATACCCGGACAGTAATATGTGCCGCCCTCGGAGGCCCCGAGGGGCAGCGGCATGCGTTCGGCTTTGCGTCGGTTCAGCCCCTCTCGCGATGAAGGTCGGCGGGCAGAGGACAAAGAATTCGGAGAGATGGCTGAGTGGTCGAAAGCGCTCCCCTGCTAAGGGAGTATACGTTAATAGCGTATCGAGGGTTCGAATCCCTCTCTCTCCGCCAGACAACGTAAGTTTTTTGGAAGTACCGGGCAGCGCGAAGCGCTGCCAGCGTCGGACGAGGTAAACTGTCTGACGAAGTAACAAACAATGCGCCCGTAGCTCAGCTGGATAGAGTACCTGGCTACGAACCAGGCGGTCGGGAGTTCGAATCTCTCCGGGCGCGCCAATCCGATCAAGGGTTTACAGTTTTTCTGTAGACCCTTTTTCTTTCTAGCGTAGAGAAATCGTAGAGTTGTTCTCTACAATTTCCAGCTCCCGTTCGATCCGAGACGCCGCATCCGACAGATGTTCCGGCGCCAAGTGTGTGTACCGGAGCACCATCTCGTACGACTTCCAACCGCCCAGCTCCATGAGCTCCTGCAACCCGGTGCCGGCCATCACGTGCCAGCTGGCCCAAGTGTGCCGAAGCTCGTGGAAGCGAAACTTCTCGATCCCGGCACCCCGCAGTGCCCGTTTCCAGGCAGAGCCCACCGCTTCAATGCGTCTCCCCCGATACGTGAAGCACCACTGCTCGTGTTGGCCGTCCACGGCTCGCAACGCCAGCACTGCATCCCGGTTCAGGGGAATGCCGCGGCCGTCTCCGGTCTTGGTAGTGCCCGCGTCCAGCCAGGCCACACGCCGATCGAAGTCGACACGGCTCTATTCCATTTGCAGGACTTCAGAGGGTCGGGCCGGCTCCGCCCGATGGCGGCCTCTATCTGCCGGCGTCAGCCCGGATTCAGCCGGTTTCAGCTCGCTTCAACGATTGCGGTCCAGACAAAATAGCCCCTTATACGCACTATCCGCCAGGGCACACGAGTCCGGCACATAAGCCAGCTACAACTCGGTCAATCGGGCGTAGATCCGGTGCTCGTTGCCGCGGTCGGCTCTAAGACCAGCAATTGATGCCTCAGGAGTAAAGATTCTGCGACCACTGATCGAACGCCGCCCGGCCGCATCACTCGGACGGCAGTAATGATCAGGTGGACGAATAGGATGAGGACATCGCACATGGCGACCGTATCGTAGTTCGTTCGACGAGTTTGACAAGCTTACGAAAACCGCGAGATTCTGCGACGAATAAGAACTCGTACCGACTGACGATCAGTTTCGCTTATAAGTGCCGGACGAAATCCATGCGTTCGTGTAACACGCGCGCAACGAAGATCCCGTCCGCCTGTTCCACGTAGAAAATCCAATGCGAGCCCTGTTTGAATCGCCGTAAACCGTTCGCGAATTCGTCAGCCTGCACGCCCATTGCCGGCGACTCTGCAAGTTGCTCGAAACGCTGTTCGAGTGCTTCACCGTATTCACGCGCTTTGGCGACACCAAAAGTCGCATAGCCGTAATCAGCAATTGCCTGAAGGTCCAGTACCGCCTGAATACTGAGAACGTAATCAGCCATTCTTGGCGTTGTGGCGAGCCTCCGCTTCCGCCCAAATATCCGAGACCGTACGATCGCTCGCGCCGCTGTCGAGGCCTTCCTGGATCGCTTCCTTTAGCGCAAGTAACTTGCTCTTTTGATCTTGGTCGCGCCGCACGAGGTCGCGGATGTACTCGCTGTCATTGGTGAAGTCACCACTCGAGATTTGCAGCTTGACCCAGTCGGCAAGCTTCTCGGTCAGGGTAATGGTCTTGCGTACAGTGGCCATAAAGTCTCCGATTACTGTCATACTATTGGTGTAGTTTAGCGTATTTCTGGTGAAGAATGCGCGAGATGCTGACAAAGCATCTCGGACAGTGAACTGGGTCTGTGAATCAGGCGTTCATTGCGAAAACGTAGCGTTGAGACGGCAATTCACGGTTCTTGGCAGCGCTTGACGGCACAAAGGTAGAGGGCAGGCCATCTAACTTGCTGATTTAAAAGAAAACGGTTCGTGGCGTATACGCCTACGAACCAGGCGGTCTGAAGGGGCAGCAAGAAGAGCAGCGCAATCCAGAAGACCTGCGCGCGCGCTGGCGTGCCGGCGTCCACCGGGGCGTGCGGCGGGCCAGGGATCCGCGCGGCGCGCACAATTCTGGCCTTTTCCGACTATATACGGACTCTTGTACTATACTCCGGAGTGCAGGACTCGCCGGGGCCCGGCCCGGCCATAGAACAACAACAAAACCGGGCCGCATTGCGGAGGACCGGCACGAATGCACGTCCGTCTCCGACAGCCCCTCCACCTGGCGCCTGCCGCCGCGGCGCTGCTGCTCATGGCTTGCGCCACGCCGATAGAAATCAAACAGGCGTCCCAGCGGCAGCTCGAGTTGATCGACGCGCTCGACGACGGGGTCCTCGAACTGCGCTCCGCGATCGAGGACTTTCACCGCGAACAGGCCGCGTTGATCCGCGAGGACGGCCGAATGCAGGTCGCACGCGCGGCCATCATGGGCGCGACGGATGAGGACCGCCAGACGACGGCCGATGCCTTGTTCGAGCTGTACGAAGACGATGTCTACCCGTGGATCACCAGCTCGATCGACGGCGATACGATCACGGAAATGGACGAGCGCATCGGCGATCTCGAGGAAAAGATCAACGAAACAGGGGACCCGCTGGTTCGGGCAATGCTGACCGTCGAGCTGAATGACCTGCGCCTGGAGCGGGCGAAGCTCGATCGAATTCCTGCCGATGTCGCGACTATCGCCACGACGGTTCGCCAACAGCTGGCCGAATCGCAGGCAACATCAAGGGCGAGCACACAGTCGCTGGACCACCTGCGCACCCAGATTGCGCTGATGCGTGAAATGCAGGCCCGCGTCGATGCGTGGCTGTCCGTGGACGTGTCGCCGAGCCAGGAGCAGGTCGATGCGTTGCGCGAATCCCTGGTTTCGGCGCGCGACGCGATGGGCGGAGACGGGCAGTGACCGGCCGGCCGCGAATTGCCGGACTGCTTGTCGTCGCGGCGCTGTGCTCGGCGGCCTGCGCAGGCCCGCGCGCCAACGTAACCGCACTGGCCGAGCAGCAGCAGGCGTACTACGCCGATCTCGAATCCATGCTGCGCGGGCAGCGGCGTCTGCTCCAGGACGGGCTCGAACTCCAGGTGGAGTACCTCGAACGGCGCCGGGACAATCTTGCCAACTGGGACCGGGACCTGCGCAAGGCCGAAGTGCTCCTCGCGGTAGACGCCGACGTTACCGGCAACCAGCGGCTGTTGTCGTACAAGCTGGCCGAGATGGACCTCGCCGCCGCGGCAATCACTGACGCGCGCAGCGCGGAGGCAGCACGTGTCGGGGCGATACTGTCTCTCTACGACCAGCTCATCCGGGCGAGCGCCGAGCTGCAGTCGAACAGCGACGCACTGATCGAGTACCTGGGCAGCGGTGACGACGAGTTTGCGCTGCGCACGCTCGATGTCGACGGCGTCGTTCGCAGTATCGCCGCCATTCGCGACACCAGCGAGCAACTCGGCAGGATCGAGGCGCGCAGCGACGAGGAACGAGCCCGTGAGCAGGAACGCGTCCAGCGCTCCATCGAGCGCGCCCGCGACCTGCTTCTCGACGTGCTCGCGAAAGACGGCGGCTGAGGAGGCGGCGCATGGCAGACCTGTCCGATATCAAGGCCGCCGGCGACGAGATCGTGCCGATCATCAAGGACCTGGTCGCACGTATCCGGGAGGCCGAGCCGAAGACCGATACGAGCGGCGAACTCGCCGTGATCCGCAAGCTTCAGCGCGTAGCGGACCAGTCCGCGGAAAGCACGCCGGCCAGTCTCGAGCAGCGCGCCAACGCCATCGTTGCCGGTCACACGGCGCTGACCGACCTGCTGATCGCGGCGCTCACGGACCGGTCCATCGTTGACGAGGCACGGTTGGTGGCGATACGCGTGCAACGCGACGCGCTTGGCGAATCGCTGGGGATGCTGCTGCAGCGTGCGGCGTTCGAGCCGATTGCGCAGCTGCTGGATGCGCCCACGCTGCAGGAAATCAACAGCACGCTACAGAAGGCGGACGAGGAGATTCGGCGGCGTGAGGAAGCCAGGGCGTTGCTCGACAACGTCATCAACGTAACGACGGCCATGGCGAAAATCGCGACGCGGGTCGCGACGCTGTAAGCGAAAGGCCAGGCAAGGGGCGACGAGCAATGACCGAAAACCTGTTCGACGTACTGGGCGTGCTGATGGCCTTCGTCACGGTCATGCTGATCTTCAGTATTGCCGTTACGTCGCTCGTGCAGGCGACGCAGGGCCTGTTCCGGTGGCGCGCCAGGAACCTGCAGAATGCGCTCGCAAAGATCATCGAGGACGAAAGCAACGACGCGGAACCCTGGAAGACCGCGATCCGCTTGCTGAACAACGCGGACGGCTCGCTGCTGGCCAGCAACTTCGACGCGGACAGCCGCATGGCGCGGTTCTTCGGGCCGCAGCTCTCCTGGATGTCGCCCGAGGAACTCGAGCGTGAACTGTCGAAGTCAAACGACAGGTTCGACCTGGAGCAAAAGGCCCGGATCGCGGCGCGGTTCCGGCGTGCGCAGGACACGATGCGCAAGATCTTCCTGCGCCGCATGCGCATCGGCACGCTGTTCTGGGCCATCGTCGTCGCCTTTTACTACCAGCTGAGCACGCCGCAGCTGCTCAACGAGTTCTCGGAGAACCCCGCAGCGCAGCAGGCGGCCATCGATACCGGTAACGCCGTGCTCGGCGAGGGGGCATCGGATGCCGGGAAGGACGAAGGGCCGGTGTCCTACTTTCGGCTGGCGCCGTGGCGTGACCAATGGGCGTTCTACTACGTAGCCGACGAGGAATCGGAGGGGCTGGCCGTCATCGCCGACGTCCGCTGGGACAATATCGTCGGCATGCTGATCACGGTCCTCCTGCTCTGCATGGGTGCGCCGTTCTGGTTCGACATGCTGAAGACGGTCGCGAGCCTCAGAGACACGCTGGAGAAGCACAAGACGCCGATGAATGCTGACGGCGAGACCGGCGACGTCGCGGCGGTGCCGTCGAACTTCGTCGACGACCGCATTCGCCTGCTGCTCGAGCGCCTGCACGCGACCGGCAACCCGGTCGTCAGGGCGTCGCTGCAAAAGGAAATCAACGATCTCCGCCTGGTGCGGGCGGAAACCGGGTAGGGAAGTGACTTGAAGGCGCCGGACGCGCAGCGCGAACGCCGATGACGCCTGGACCCGTCCGGTGACCGCAGTGATGTCGAACGTTGTGGCATTGCTCGTCCCGGTCGTGCTCCTGTCCATCGTCGCTGCCACGCTGACGGCCCTTGCATCGAACATCCGTGCGACTCGGCAGCGCGTGCTCCGTGACGCGCTGGGTCGACTGTTCTTCGACAGCCGGTGCGACGTCATCGGCGAAGACATTTCGGCGAACGCACTGCGTGGCTATTGCCGCGGCGACGCGCGGCGTGCGCTGGCCAGCGCACGGCCGGATGCCTCGTGGTTCCGGCGTTCGTTCTTCGTCGCGCCCCTCGTGCTGCAACGCAACGACCTCGCGGGTGCCATCCGGACGCTGTTTCCGGACCTGGCGCCCAGCGCGGCCGCCATCGTCAATCGCCTCGGGGACGTCGGCCGGCAGCTTCGGGCGCATTACTTTCGCCGCCTGGCCTTCACCGCCGTACTCGGGTCGGCCGCCGTGTCCTTCCTCTACACGCGTCGGCCGGAACTCCTGGGCACCGCGCCCGGCGAGGCCCCCGGAGAGTCGCTCCTGCGGTTGCTGGTGCCGGCCGGGCGTCACGCGGCGTCCGCCGGCAGCATCGCCTCGGCGATGTTGACGACGGCACTCGTCGCGTTCGTCACGCTGCTGTTGGTCGGAATGATCAGCCGTCGCAGCACGTTCCTCGCAGGAGCTCGGCTCGACGAGGCGCCGCCGGCGGACACGGAGGACAAGGTCCGGATCGGCCGTGACCATTGCGCCGTTCGGGTCATCAACTTCGCGGGTGGCGGTTTCGACTCGATCATGCAACTCGGTGTCATTCACGCGCTGATGGTCATTCAGGGTCGGCCGCCCGATGCCGTGGTCGGGCTGTCAACCGGTGCAATTCCCGCGGTCGCGCTTGCCGAGGTCCTGCAGGCGGGGGAGGAATTCGAACCCGCGTTTGCGCACGTTCCGTGGGGCAAGCTGCCGGGCAACGAGCAGCTTCGCCTGCAGATGCTGCGGGCCCAGGCGCGCGTGCACCGTTTTCGTCGCTTCGAGAACGCGGCCTACCAGGCACGTCAGCGCCTCTTCGACGTGCTGACCCCGGACGCCTACCAGGTCGAGTCGAACGACCCGCTGGCGCCGCTGGAGACGCCGTTCTTCCAATCGGCCGAGCGCGAGCAGAAGCTGAACTCCCTGAAAACCAAGTCCGGCCTCGTCCGGCTCTATAACGACATCCTCGGGCTGCATATCGCGTTCGGGACGCTCGTCCGGGCGCTGCGACGGGTCCTCGGGTTCCTGGCGGCCACCGAGGTTCCGACCCTGTTCGCGAGGGTCGCCCTGCGCGTTCTCGAGTTCACGCGCATCTGGTTGCTCGTCGGCAGCAACCTTCGCGGCGTCTCCCGCCTGCTGCCGCTCCTGGTCAAGCCGGTCCTGCCGCGGACACACCGCGTGCGCCCGCTCTCTGCCGGGTCGTTGATCTTCCGCTTTCCGATCAACCACCGCATCGTGCCGCCCCTGGTGCACGGCGCCGCGTTCTTCCTGCTGCTGGTTTTCTGGCTCGCCGGCAGCCTGCTGCCCTTATTCTTTCCGGCGCTGCTCTGGTTCTGGATCGGGTCTGACCCGGACACGGGCTTCAGGATCGCGTGGTGGACCGTGATCCTCTACGTCTTCATCGCAATGTTTGCGCTCGTGGCGACGGCGAAGGTCGATGCGACCAATGTGCGCGACGCGTGGCGGGACAACCAACGCGGTATCGCGCAGTTTGCGTGGCTGACGCTGAAGTTGTTGGCCGTGCTGGTCGCCGTCGCCGTCGGCCTTGCCGTCCTGATCGAAGCGGGTAAGGCCAGCACGGCCGGCGCTCCGGGCGACCCGTCCGTTCTCGTGGACGTCGAATCGCTACGAGACCGCGTCGCCCAGGTGGTGTTCGTCCTTCTCGCGATCGGGACCTCGTTGTTCGTGGCGGTCGCGTTCGCGGTGTTCGGGTCGATCTACTACTCGAAGTTCCGGGCATGGCTGCGCGGTGCGCGCGAGCCGCACTCGTACAGCCGCTCCTACCTGCAGCGTTTCCTGGCCTCGTACCACCTCGATCGATCGTTGCTCGATACCTACGACCTCCGGAAGTTCCTGATCGAGCTGTTCGACCGGGACTACTACGGTGCGACCGATATCGACGACGTGGTGCGCGACTCGCTGATGAACAGAAAAAATCGATCGGCGCAGCGTGGCGCGAATCCGAAGAAGACAGCGGACTATCGATCCGATGATCGCGCCGAGAAAATTCATGTCGGCATTGCGGCGGCCAACGTGCTGCAGGGCGAGCTGGAAACCATTCCGGACTCCCAGAACGTCATCGATTCGATCGAGGCGGCAATGGCGATCGTCCCTCTGTACCCGGCGAAGACGCTCGGCGGTTCCGTGTATGTCAACGGCACGAACGTCGCGAACGTGCCCACGCGCGCGACGTCCTCGTTCCTGAGAAACCGGATCAACGAGAAGTCCGGCACCGTGCACCTGTACAGCGTGTCGCCGTTTCCGCTGAGCAGGCGCGGCCTGGAAGACCGGGAGTTCGGCCGGGAGCCGTACGTGCACCTGTGGGACATCGTCAAACGGGCGATCTCGCTGCAGCGGCACCGGGATGCCAAGCTCGAGCAGGCGCTGACCGAGTACTACACGATGGTGATTCCCGCGCACGGAAAGGACGCGACGTTCCGCAACCAGCTTCTCGTCCAGCGCGGGGATGATCCGACGCGCTTCGCGCGCATTTGGGTCACGCCGATCGAAACGGAGAGGCCGTTGGGCGCCAACAGCCGAATCCTTTTCGCGCCGGCGGAGCGGCAACGGGAAGTGGTGGCGGAAACGATCGCGGACGGCTGCAGGGCGGCGCTGGAAATGATGATCCGGCCATCAATCGACGCGCAGCAAGGCAGTGCCGGCAAGCGCATATCCTGCGGCCGCGCGGTATTGCGGCACCTCCGCGATCAGGCGGCATCCGCGGACCTGAATTTCGATCCGTCGGACTGGACGCTGCCGGGCAGTGACAGCGCCTTCGGCCCGGGGTTGCGCGAGATCTGCGAGCGCTGCGCGCTGAACCGCGATGCGAAGGCGGTCGCCGACCGTTACCAGGGCTACCTGCGGCTGAAAGACAAGCCGGAGGAGAAGCGGCCGGCGTGGCCGCACGAGCGCGCCACCACGGACGGCGATCCGGAAGACGACAGCTCGGTCTGCGACGGCATCGAGGAACGTGATCGTCGGCGCCAGCAACAGTTCGGCAATCTCGGAAACTGGCCGGCAGATCGCGGCATCCGGAAGGGCGACAAACGACCGACGCTCACCCTGCTGTTCTCCGGCGGCGTGTTCCGTGGCGTCTTCCAGATGGGCGTGCTGAACGCCCTCAACGAGATGCGCATCAGGCCCGACCTGGTTGCCGGCGCATCAATCGGCACGATTACCGCGGCGATGGTGGCGCGGGTCTTCTCGATCAACGCTTCGGACGAGGATGCCGCGCAGCTGGCGCGACGCCACCAGGTGGCGCGCCTGTCCTCGGTCTACATGGCCGTCGATCGACTGATACTGACGGACCGCTTTGCCGATTTCGTCCGCAACCTGACGATACGTGCGTCGCGCATCGGTTTCTCGATGCGCGACGCCGATCACTTTTTCCGCAAGTACGACCATCCGCGCACCGGGCAGTTCGACCGCCTGGCACGCAATGTGCTCGCCGGGCTGGAGCGACTGTTCTACGTCAATCCGTACCAGCTCAACGAACTCGTCAAGGCTATACGCAACAACCAGGAAAACGGTTTCACCGGGTACCTGCGCGAGTACACGCAGCAATGGTTGCGCCGTATGGACGTCGGCGTCGAAATGCTCGGTGCGGAGCCGCTGCAAACGCTGATCGAGGCGTTCGTAATACCGGACAGGTTCAGCAGCGATGCCGCAAGGGCGCCGCTGAGCGACTTCAATGACGCCGACATGCGCCTTCTCGCGACCGCGACCAACTTGCAGCGCGGCAAGCTCGAGATCATCGGGGAACCGCGCGCCGACGGCTCCGTCGACGAGGCCCTGTTGATGGAGGCGCTGCTGGTCAGCAGTGCGTTTCCGGGCATTTTTCGTCCTCGCTGGTCCTGGGACCTGCGACCGGGCTCGATCGAGAAGGCGCAGTTCATCGACGGAGGCGTGCTGGACAACCTGCCGGTCGAGCCGGTGTTCGACTTCCTCAGCGGTGCGCTTGCGGCGGATCGAATCGCGCCTCGCCCGGTGCTCGATGACGGGAGCCCCGCGCCGCATCTCGTGGTTGCGGCATCGCTGGAGGCGGATGCCCAGGCGTTGCGGTTTCGCGACCAGTGGGAGCCGCTGAAGGATTACTGGCCGCGCTTGCTGGGTCGCACGAAGGAGTTGAAGTACAACTCGAAGACGGATATCTACTGCAGCGCACAGCGAAACTTTCGGGCAATCCACGCGCAGGTGTGCAAGGAATTCGGTGCCTGGGAGGCGGCCGGGGCGCTGGTCGAGCCGATCGACGTCGAGGTCGTCACCGTCAAACCGAAGTGGTTGTGCAGCACCTTCGGTTTCCACCCGATGCTCGGGTTCCGGCAGGAGAAGCAGGCGCGTTCCATCGCGCACGGCTGCGCGGCGACGCTGGTGCGGTTTGCAAGCGTCGAGCGCAATTACCTCGAAGGCTGGCAGATCGGCGGTGAGGACCTGCCGAAGGCGACGTCCTTCCCGGAGGCCCGGACGCATTGGGAGAGTCTGAAATCGCGCCGCCCCGGCGCGTGCTGGCTACGACCGGACAAGACGTGTCCCTTCTCGAAGGCGCACCTGGAGGTGCAGAACCAGCACCTCCCGGAAGGGCAGAAGCCGCTCGACCGCCATACGATCAACGAACTGGCCAGGATTCACCGCTTCTGCAAGGAACCGAAGACGCACCGCCGGGAGTAAGTGCGGCCATCGGTACGGACGGCGACGTGGGCACCGATCGCGCGGTGATCAACGTCCGGGTGGGGTGGTCAGGCTGTTGTACAGCGCATCGGCGGCGAGGGCGAGGAACATGAAGTTCGTCGCGCCGCCGCCCATGACGTATTCGCCCTGCTGCCAGAAGAACGGCCATTCCTTGAGTTCGGGCAGGTCAGGGCGAACGAGGTTCGTGCCGGAGATCACGCCGCCCGGGATGTAGGACCAGTCCGCGCGGTTGACACCGTAGGCAACGAGTGGCGAGTTGGCGCCCACGCCGGAGACGAAGCTCGAGTTGTTCTCGCCCGGGTGCACGCCCAGAACGAAGTTCAGGGCATTGAGGAAGCCGTCGGGCGGCGTCGCCTCGGGCCAGCCCTTGTGGAAGAACCACTGCCGGACGCCCAGCGACTGGATCGTCCAACCGGCGCCCCAGATGGCCGGCTCGTACGGGACGCCGTACGGGCTGTCCGTGCGTGCACTGGCGGTGACGGACGCCTGGTGTTCCGCGACGCGCGCCGACAGTCGTTCGCGGAAGCCCTCCGGCAAGCGGTCGAGTATCGACGCGAGTCGCCAGCCGCTGCGTTCGACGTCCGCCAGGATCGCCGCTTCCATGCCGGCAAGCCGGTCGATGTACGCGCGGTCGCCGGTCGACTGCGCGAGTTCCGCCAGCGCGAAGGCCCGGTTCGAGGTGTTGTCCGCCCGGTCGACGGCATTTGCCGTGATCGCTTTCGCGGCGTCGATAGCTTCCTGCCCCAGCGGATTGCCGTGCGCGCGCAGCACGCGCCCGGCGGCCGCGAGCCCGCCGGCGACGTAGAGTTCCCGGTTCGGGTTGTCTTCGGTGAAGACCCAGCGATCGTCCCACCGGATGGGCTCACCGTTCGCATCCAGTCCGAGCCCGTCGACGACCCGCCGGAACGCGTTGTCCGTGTGCACCGCGGCGTCACCGAGCATCACGTAGGCGCGCAGGCTGGGGGTGATGATGCCGCGGTAGAGCCGCCCGAGCGCCCGGTACCCGCCCAGCACGGTCAGGAGGCCGTGTTCGATCTGCTGCAGCGCGTCGTTGACGCCGTCCGGGTCGTGGATTTCGACCCGGCGCTTGTCCTGGTCGATCGTGGTCGTGTCGTAGTCCAGGCCGAATTCTTCGACCATCTTCGCCAGCATCCAGGTCGTCCCGATCTGCGATTCGACGCGCAAGTCGTAGTCGCCGGCATCGTGCCAGCCGCCGCGATCGAGGCCGCGGACGATGTCGCCCGGCGCGTAGTCGGTCAGTGTCGAGTCGCCCTGCACGTAGCCGTCGAAATGGTTCAGCGAGACCGGCGCCATGAGCGCATCGTCCAGGTGATCCAGCCCGTGCCAGGTCCGGTACTTCTGGTTCACGCGCATGTGACACATCTGCACCGGCAGGAAGACCTCGAGGGTCGGCTGCCATACTTGGCGCGCATAGACGTCGTCGCCGATGCGAAACGGGTGCGACTCCACGCCGTCGTAGGCGATTGTATACAGGCCCGGATCCGTGATGCGGCTGAAGTCGAACAGGGCGTAGCTGTATCGCAGGAAATCGCCCCAGCGCTGCGGTACCGAGGCCAGTGCCGCCTCGCGCCCTTCTTCGGTAATCCGGTAGAGCGTTGCCTCCTTCCGCGGCGTGCTGCCGCCAGGGAGTTCGATGACCGCCCGCTTCGGCTGCTGCCGGGCGTATCCGACCTGCGAGACCTGGATGACGGGACGATAGGTCCACGCTGGTGACGTGTTCGGCGTGACGATCCATTCGACCGCCTTGCTGCTGGCGCCCGCGGTGATGGGCGTGCGTACGATGAACCAGCCGTTATTGTGCGCCGAGCGGCCATCGATCAACTGCAGTTCGCCCGGCCCGGCGTTGCGGAACGTGATTTTCTGCAGCGCCGTTTCCGGCGCGACGACGAGTCGCTGGCCGGTGGCGAGCGGGGCGGCGAGCGCCTGCCCGTTGAGATCCTGTACCGGGCCGTTTTCCTGCGCATTGCGAGGGACTGGCACCGCCGGCCCCGCCGTGTTGACGATCGGCCCGTTGGCCTGCGGATTGAACAGTCCGGCCGCGTCGTCCATGAGCCAGGCCTTGCCGAACAGGTGGCCCGGAAACAACTCCATGTGGAATCCCGCCCGGCCGACCCACTCGTCGGGCAGCGGCTCGGCCAGGTCGACGGTGATACGAAAGCTGTTTCCGCCTTCGGGCGAGACCGAGACGGTGTAATCGACGTCGATCGCCGGGTAGAAGATCGGGTTGAAGCCGCGACCGTTCTTGGCGGCGTCGGGATAGTGCAGGGATTGCCGGATGACCCCGTTGGCGACGTCCACCGTCCGATCACCGGCAGAGACGGGCATGGGCGACCACTGTCCCGGTTCCGGCTCGAGGCGCAGGTCGCCGTTCGCCGCGACCCGCCGGCCGTGCTGGACGATCGTGACGCCGGTCTGGTGCCCGTCGGGATAGATGTCATCGAACACAATGACGTCAAGGCCGGGCGCCGAGAAATACGCACGTTCCTTGTCGAGTTCGAGCTCCGCCGCAACGGCGGCGGAAGGCGCGAGGGTAGCGGATGCCAGGACGAGTATTGGAAGCGGGCTGCGCGTTTTCATCGGTAGGGCCTTTCCGGGTGGCGACAGGGCCGTTCTTCGGTCCAGGGGCGGGCGCAGCAACGCGGCCGGTCAGGGCCGGTTCCACGCGCCGGGTATGCCCCGCACGGCGGGACAACGTCCTGCGCCATCAGCCGGGCTCCTGCGGGACGCGGGTCCGTCGATACGTCTCGCCGTATTCTACGTTAACCGCCGCGGCCATGACCTGCCGGCCGCGCAGGTGAGCCATGCCGGTGGCGCCGTGGCCGGTCAGGCCCGCACCGAACGCCGCCATTCCGTCGGCGATACGCCGAATCGGCTGGAGAACACCCGGGACAGCGCGCTCGCCGAGCCGTAGCCGACGTCCAGCGCAATGCTCTGCACCGACGCGCCTTTCAACAGCATCGACTTCGCGAGCCCGAGCCGCCAGTCGCTGAGGTAGGCGCCCGGCGTCATGCCGACGACGTCGTGGAAGCGCTCGGCAAAGCGCGCCCGTGACATCAGCGAGACCCCGGCCAACTTGTCCAGCGTCCAGTCGTGATCCGGCT
The DNA here is from genome assembly GCA_913055625.1 of uncultured Pseudomonadota bacterium. Taxonomy (GTDB): domain Bacteria; phylum Pseudomonadota; class Gammaproteobacteria; order Steroidobacterales; family Woeseiaceae; genus UBA1847. The sequence continues at coordinate 152,044 of CAJXJW010000001.1, forward strand.
GCGCGTGCATCGCGTTGATCGCGCGCTTCAGCTTCGGGTCGGCGAGGCCGGCCAGCAGGCCGATGTCCAGGCGCCGCTGGTCCATGAGGTCCCGCAACACCAGGATCAGCGTGATCTCGGCCAGCCGATCCAGGATGGCATCGCGGCCGCAATGTTTCTCCGCGCTTTCCCGGAACACCTGCTCGAGCGTCAGTTCGAGCAAGGGCGAGTCCGCGAGTCGCAGGATGAACAGGTCGGGCAGGGCGGCCTGCAGCGGATTGCCCTGGCCGATGCCGAACTCGAACGTGGCGCAGATGATCGAGACGTCGCCGCCCAACGGTTCGATGCGGTGCTTCGTCGGGTTCATGTAGAAGAACGCGCTCGGCTCGCAGATGTCGTGCGCGGTTCCGTCGTCGGACACGATGCGGACGGTCCCGGCCTGCAGTATGTGCAGCATGCCGGAGGTGGCGTCGATCGCGGGCTCGGCGCTGCAGCTCAGCGGCCCGGCCTGGAAGACCCGGGCGCGGAGTTCGAACCGATGGAGGAGCCAGAGGAGTCGGTCTTGCGGCATGGGACGAATTGTATAGAAAACAGAACTAGATGATACACAAAGTATCATCCCGTCTGCCAGACTCTCGCTCGAGAACGGCGGCACCCCGCCGGGTTTTAACGACGATTACCAGGAGACAAGTCCATGCAATCCATCGCCCCCATCAACCCCGACCAGGCCGGTCCCGTTGCCGAGACGCTCGGTGCCGTGAAAAAGAAGCTCGGCATCGTGCCGAACATGTTTGCGACCCTGGCGAACTCGCCGGCGGCGCTCCAGGCCTATCTCGCGTTCAGCGGCGCGCTCGACAGCGGACGGCTGAGCAAGACGTTGCGCGAGCAGATCGCGCTCGCCGTCGCAGGTGCCAACCAGTGCGACTACTGCGCCTCGGCACACACGTTCATCGCGAAGAGCCTCGGCGTCGAGGGCGGGGAAGCCGCGCGCAATCTCGCTGCCGAATCGTCCGACGCCAAAACGGCGGTGATTCTCAAGTTCGTGGTCAACGTCGTGAAAGAGCGCGCGCTCTTCGCCGACAACGCGATCGAGCTGGACGAGCTTCGCCACGCCGGCGTCACGGAAGCCGAGATCGTCGAGATCATCGCGAACGTAGCGCTGAACATCTTCACCAACTACTTCAACCACCTGGCCGGCACCGACATCGACTTCCCGATCGTGGATTCGAAGGCGGCCAAGGCGGCCTGAGGTCATCGAGGAGACGGCTGAAACATGCGTGAGCCGTACTTGTCCCCATCCTCTCCGTGCTTGGCCACCGCCGTTGTGGTCTTTAGAAACTGAAATTTGACGAGCGGCGGCAGGACGTGGCGGGGCGGATGCGGGCGAGTACGGCTAATTCACCGGCAGAACGGCTGGCGATCGCCGCTGATGGTTTGGTCGGGAAGCGCAATCGTCGCGTTATCGACGTAGTTGCCGTTCAGGTTTTGCGCACGACGGGTGACGGGCCGGGGCCGGTGAAGTCCCGCATCAGAAAATGAAGTACAGGTTGAGGCGTGTTCGTCCCGCCCAATCGTCCAGCGAACTGGAAGGATCGACAATGCCTTTTTGTCGGAAGCGGTAGTACGTCACGCCGAGAAAGACGTGTTTGACCAACGCATAGTCGAACGAAAGCGCGTGCAGACGATAGTTTGTCGGCAAGGGGATGTTGTCATTCGAGAACAGGCCCAGCACCGCATCGGTTCCTGCCTGCGAGTACGCGTAGCGAACCTTCATGGCGCCAGTCCGGTCGAGGTGGCCCGTATCAATACTGAGTTCGTAACCGGTGTCTTCTGGAATGGCGGCGCCACGGTTCAGGACGTAGTCTGCTGAGACCTGCAGCGGCCATTGGTCGCCGAACCCGAGGTAGGTGACTGAAACCGTCTGGTCGACCAGGTCGAAGTCGGACAGGTAAGTGACACCGTCAGTGGCGACCGCATTGCCTCTTGCGCCGCCGGGCAGGCCCGGCTCGATCTTCGGGATATCGTAGTCGTAGTAGGCCAGGGCCAGGGACGCCTTCCAGTGCGGGCCGGGCATCCAGTCAATGGCAACCTGGCCACCGAGCATGTCGCTGCTGGTGGGTGACAGCGCATCGTCGATGGCGAAGTACAGCCCGGCAACTTGCATTTCCAGCGAGTCGCCGACGGCCAGCGCATACTGGCCGCTGATACCTTGCGGGTTGACGTCTCCGTCCCAAACGAGTTCGGTCGTCCTGAACGGGTTCGGAAATTTGCCGCCCTGCACCCTGGTCCCGGCGCGTTCATACCGCGCGAAGAGCCGATCGAGGCTCACATCGAGATCGCTTGCGAAGTCACCGATCGCGACGTCGGCCGTTCGCGGATTGTCGGGGTCCCCTGTGACCAGGCGTGCCGAGACCACGATCTGATCGTTGACCGAATACTCTGCGCCTGCCCGCCCACGAATGACGCCTCGATCGTAGCCCGGCACCTCGCCGAGTCGCGAGTTGACCTCGTAGCGAAGCCGGAAATCGGCCGTCCAGGCCAGTCCGCCGGATTCGCGTGCCTCTGCGTTCTCTTCAGGTTGTTGATCCGAGGCCGGGTCGCCGGACGGATCGGCGTGAATGACGGGCGGCAACCCGACGCAGGCGGCAAGTACGAGAACCGGCAATGCGGCGGGTACACGGAACGTGCAGAGGTCGCACCCGTCGGCAGTTTCGCGGACATCCGGCTGGCATCGGCCCGTCGCGCGCAACTTATTCCGGCGCTCAGGGCCATTCATGCGATATCGCCTTCGGAGAGGTGCTCATTTCGAATCGGAAGCCGATGACCAGGGCGTCTTCCAGCGACGGGTCCGCGCCGGGATTGACCACGTACTGAATGTTCGGCTGTAGGCGAAGCCAGCCGTTAACCTGCGCGGAATAGGTTAGTTCGAGATTGAGTTCGAAGCGCTCGGTAGCCGTGCCTTCGGCGGCCAGCGCCTGGCGGGCGGGGCTGCCCAGGCTGGCGCGGGCAAGCGCGAACCCGAGTTTGTCGTCGGGGCGACCCGGCAGCAGCCCGGTCGCGACCACGCCCGCACCGAAATAGCTGTCGAGCGTGTTGATCGTGTCATCCGCAACGCCGTAACGCAGGAACGCATCAATTCGGGTGTCGCTCGCTGCGCTTGAATAGACGGGCAGCTCGACGAAGCCATAGGCTCCGTTGTTGCCATCGTCCCGGCGAGGATCGGCGGCGGGATTTCCGGCCTCGATGACGTCAAAGTCCGCCGTGTACATCCAGGTCCCGAGGCCGGCGCGCGTCCCCGATGAGAACTGGTGATTGTATTCGAGCACATGCAGCGCGCCATCGTCTCCGCCCAGCTTGATTGCCGTTTGGCTTGGGTGATCCGGATCGCCCGGCACGCCATCCAGCAGCGCGTACCGCACACTGTTGCCGCCGCCGATGTTCCAGCTGAGCCGCGCCGCAAGCGACGTCACCGGAAAGATGGAGGGACCGTTCTGGCCGGACTGTGCGAAATCGGCGCCGATGCCGTGCGAGCTGTTGATGAACAACCCGGACGTTTCGATCGAATCGAACTCCGAGTTCAGGTCATACAGGCCGAAACGCACACTCACCGTGTCCGAGAGCGGCTGCTCGTACCAGAGTTCATACACGCGCAGCGCTTCGATCGCGTCAATGTTGGAGATGCCCTGGATATCGCCAACAAAATCCGGGGAAAACGTCGTCCCGTTGTTGTACAGGAAGTAGGCGAAGAACGTCCCGGCGGCATCACCAGACGTGGACTTGAACTCCGTTTGAACAGTGATACCCGCGTCGTCCAGGTAAGCGGTTCCGGATCGGAGGCCGCCGTCCGCATTGTGCAAAATTTCCCCCGCGTAATAGGCCTCGATGTGCGTTGTGGCAGCCATGGCGGCCGCTGGAAACATCAGTGCGATAGAGACGACGGTCGGGCGCATCGGTGACTACCAGGCACCCTCCCAACCGGCGTCGCGCATGAGGCGATCCGCGGTGTCGTAGTGATAGCGCAGTTCGTTGATGTTGAACGAGTCCATTTTGAACGATCCGTGTGCCTTGATGGCGTCGCCCGGCTCCGCATCGGCCCGAACCGGGTACTTGAACACGTGCTGGCTCATCAGTTCCTGGCCGCGTTTGGATAACAGGAATTCGACCAACGTCCGGGCCTGTTCAAGTTTCTCGTCGCCGTCTTCGAGCCAGGACGAAATTGCCACGCCCGTCAGATTGCCGAACAGACCGTAATCACCATCTAGCCACGTAACTTCCAGATTCTCTTCAAGCCTGGCGAGAGTCTCGGGCTCGTCGTCGTACCAGTCCGGTACGTAGCCGAGGTAGTAGGTATTGGAGAAACCGATGTCGTACCGGCCTTCGGCAACCGCGAACGCGCCCTGGACATCGTTCAGGTATTCACCCGCCCCGACGTTTCGGACCACGCCGCGCACGAATTTCCCGGCTGCTTCCTCGCCATAGCGCGCAACCATGTACGCGACCATCGACCGGTTGTACACGTTCCCGGCATCCCGCTGGGTCATTCGGCCTTCCCATTTCGGGTCTGCCAGGTCCATGTAGCTTCGCGGTCGGTCTTCGACTCCGACTGTCGGCCGATGGGTCAACGCGGTGCGGAAGCGAATGGCGTAGCCGAGCCAGTATCCCTGGTCATCCCGGAGTTCGGCAGGAACGATGGCGCTCATCTTCTCCCAGAACGCGTCGTCGAACTTCTTGAAGTGATGGTAGTGCTTGGCTTCGAGGAGTCCCTTGTAGTCGGAGACCATGATCACATCGGTGGTGAATACGTCGTAGTCATCGGTGACCCGTACCGCAATTCCGGTTTCCTCGACAAATGCATCGATCACCGGCTGGAAGTACTCGGCGCCGTGGTACCAGTTGATCGTCAACGGTTCCGCCTCGGTTTCCGCTGCGGCATGGGACGGAGCCAGCATCAATGTGCCGATCGTCACGCAGGTAATGATCACTCGAACTGCATTCACATGAACCCCCAGGTCGCGGCGAATAGCGCCGTGTCTAAATATGAATAAACATTCACTTTACAGTACGAGCGGCCTGCTGCGCAATATCGCGCCTGGCCCGGCTGGCCCAAGTTGACCAGCACTGCGCTCAAGGAGGTAATTGCCGGGAACGATGCAACGCTCAGCGTTCCGGCTAACGTCGGGATTTGCCGGTTTGCCGTCAGTCCGGGCGATGGTGCGCCGTCAACATGTCACCCCGATTGGCGGCGTCGACGGAGCAGCGGCGAGACCAGCCGCCGCCAAGCCAGTGCAAGCCCGGTGTACACCAGCAGGCAGGCGGCGAGCGAGGCCAGCATGGCGACGGTCTGGCCGACAAAACCATAGGCATCGCCCGTGTGCAGGAAACGGAGGTACCAGCGCGCCTGGTCGCCGTCCGAGTAGTCCGTGATCTGCATGTACTCGATGACCTCACCATTGCTGCCATCCAGCGTCAGGTCGTACCCGAAGTCGAGTCGGTGACCGAGACTGCGATCGATGTAGAACGTGGCGGCGTCGCCCGGGCTCTCGCTGGCGTCCATCCAGATGGAGTGCCAGTCGTCGGCGCCATGTTCCCTGGCGTGCTGCACGGCGATGTCCAGCATGGCCTGGTGCGACAGGTGCTCAGGCGCCGGCTCGGTGACCGGCGGTTCGTGATCGTCGTCGTGTTCCGCGTGGTCCTCCCCGTAGAACGCATAGACCGCCCGATCGGCCCATGGGAACGATATGACGACGCCACTCGTAATGATCAGGAACAGCGGCACCAATGCCCAGAAGCTGAAGACGTGATGCCAGTTGAAATCCCGGGCCTTCGGATTCGTCGCGCGGGGGTTGAAGAAGACCTGGTTCCTGAGGATCGCCCAATGCCACGCACGCGGCAGCCACAGGTAGACGCCAGTGAGAAGCAATGCCAGGAATGCCAGGTTGCTGTAGCCGGTGACCGCCCGCCAGATCGGCCGGCTTTCGCCCTCGGCGGCAAACCAGCGATGCAGATCGGTGACGACATGGAAGAAGGTCGCCACTCCACCGTCGCCCTCGCGCAGAATGGCGCCGGTGTACGGATTCACCAGCCAGACGTCCCAGTCATTCGAAACGATCGTGTACGGCGCACCGGGCCGGTTGACGATCTTGAACTCGAAGTGATCGATGTCCGGCGTCTTCTGCTTGCCGATAGCATGCAATTCGTCGATCGAGATCGGCGCCTGGTCGGCTTGCGCCGGTACGTCGAAGCGACGCTCGTCGAGTTCCAGGATCTGCCGCTCGTAGGCCAGCAGGATTCCGGTGACCGACAGCATCAGGATGACCAGGCCAGCGGCGATGCCGATGGCAAGGTGTGTCCAGAAGAGGGCTTTACGGATGCGCATGGTGTCGTCCAGGCCTCAATTCGTCTCGTACACGACGCGCCCGTCGAAGACCGTCATGACAACCTGCGTCTCCGCGATTGACGCGAAATCCCCGTTCTCCGCGAGCTCGACGATGTTTCGGTCGATCACGGCAATATCGGCGAGCTTGCCGGCTTCGAGCGTACCGAGCTCGTCGTCGTGCCCCATCAGGCGTGCGGCATTGACGGTGAACGACGCCAGCGTCTCGTGAACGTCGAGGGCCTGAGAGGCGTTCAGGACCCGCCCACCCGCTTCGCGCGTCATCGCCGCCTTCATGTTCGCGAACGGCCGCGAGCTGCGGCCGCCGACGGGTGCGTCACTGCCGAACACGACGACACCGCCGGCATCTGCAAACTGCCGGAACGGATAGGCATTGCGCATGTAGTAGTGGTTCTGGTTGTAGAGGTCATCAATACCGTCGACTTCGTCGATGAACGGAATCACGAGCATCTCGTATTCCGGCTCCGGGGTCGCCCAGAGGTACGTGAAGGTGGCATAAACGCCAAGTTCGCCGAGAACCTGGATGTCTTCTGACTTGGCGATCTGCAGGTGTGCGACGCTCTGCGTAAGGCCGGCCGCAAGGGCCTCGTCCCTGCTTTGCGCAAACGCTTCGGCCGTCACCCTGGCCGCATGGTCACCGATGGCATGCACGTGTGCATGAAAGCCGGCGCTCGTTGCCGCACCGATCAACGCAGCAAGCTCGTCCGCCGAGTGCGTCAGCCGCCCGTAGTCGCGTTCCCTGTCGGCAATCTCTTCGTAGTCAACGACATCGGCACGGCCGTCAGCATCAATCTCGAAGACCGGATTGTGAAAGCCGTCGAGCATGGCCGAGTTCGGCTTCGACGGCGGTTCTGCGAACGGGTTACCCTCCAGCACGTCGTCCGCGAAAATCTTGACGGCATTGGCCTGCACGAACTCGAGGTCGCCAAGATCGGCACGCAATGCCGCAACGCGCGCTATCTCGGACTCGATCCAGTTCGGGTCGTCTGCGTCGTGCGACAGGTAGAAAGCCATTCTCAAGCGAAAGGTCATGTCGCCGTTGCGGGCCAGCCATACCAGGTCATCGAGCGCCGCCGGATGAACGGCCGGGTGCTGGATCGACGTGATGCCGTTTCGCGCAAGTTGTTCGGCGACCCTGGGCATCTTCTCTGACGCGGGCATCGGATCGTCGATGAAGTCCACGTCGACATCCCGCAGCAGGTGGCGGGCCGCCTCGTTGATGCGGCCCGTCAGCGACCCATCGGCATTCAACGGGACATAGCTCGCTATGTCGGCGTAAGTGGTTGCCAGCGTTTCGGCATTGATCGGCACGTCCGGCGCGTTAAATGCCGCGGAGTTCGCCGCTGCGGAATGCCCGTCCGCGGACCACAGCACGACCCGGATGCTCGTTGAAACGGCATCCAGTGCCGAGAGCAGGGTGGGGTGCTGATCGCTGGGCTGATTGCCCAGGTACGAGTCCCAGTCGATGATGGGTAACCAATCACCCGCTTCAAGTCCTTGAATTTTTGCACATTCCCGGCCGATCTCCACGATCTCGTCCAGCGTGTGCGGCTCGTTGTCCAGCCCGCAGAACTCCGACGCCACCGTGTCGGTCACGTGGATGTGCATGTCGTGCAAGCCGGGCAGGATCATCCTGCCCGCCAGGTCATGAACGACGGTATCCGGCCCACGCAGGTCGAGCAGCATCTCGGTGGGGCCAACCGCCACGATCCGATTGCCACGCACGGCGATGGCCTCGGCAACACGGCGTTCAGCATCCGCCGTGTACACGTAACCATTCGTCAGTATCAGATCGGCGGCGTTTTCGCCGGCAGGTTTCGAGCAGGCGGCAAGGCCCAGCAACAGGGTTGTGATGGAGATGCCAGCCAGGCGCACAGCAATTTTCTTCATGGGGAAACGCCGCCAAAATGTCGATTTACGATGTGGAAGCCAGACCCGGTGTCGGGTTGCAGGACGGGCATGGCGGTAAGGAGCTCACGGGTGTATGCGTGGCGCGGGTTCGCAAAGACCGCCTGCGTATCGCCGCTCTCCACGACCCGACCTTGCTTGAGCACGACCACCCGGTCGGCAACCGCTTCGACGACGCCGAGATCGTGTGTCACGAAGAGGCAGGCAAAGCCGTGCGATGCCTGCAAGCGCGCGAACAGGCCCAGGATTTGAGCCTGGATCGTCACGTCCAGCGCGGAAACCGGTTCGTCGGCGATGACCAGCCCGGGTTGTGTAATCAGTGCCCGCGCAATCGAGACACGCTGACGTTGACCGCCCGACAGCTCATGGGGGCGCCGGTCGTCGAGCGCAGCAGGCAGGCCGACGTCGTCGAGCATTGCGCGCGTGCGTGCGGCGACCGAGACAGCGTCGGCGGAGCGATCGACCAGGAGGGGTTCGGCGACGGACTCGCGGACCGTCTTGCGCGGGGACAGTGCCGCGTACGGGTTCTGGAAGACGAGCTGCGTGAACCGGCGTGTTCGACGCGGGTCCGTGGATACCGGCTCGCCATCCACCATGATGGTTCCGCCGGTCGGCGCGACGAGTCCCAGGATCGCCATGCCGAGCGTCGTCTTTCCAGAGCCGCTTTCGCCGACGACGGCGACGGTTTCGCCACGGCGGATATCCAGCGACACGTTGTCGACGGCGCGGTGAAAGCGTTGTTCCTGCCACGGCCAGTCGCGGCGCACCGGGTAGTCGATCGTCACCCCGTCGACGGTGCAGACCGGGTTGGAACCAACGTCGCGCGGCGATGCAGGACGAGCCACCGTGGCCGCCTCCAGCAGTTCACGCGTGTAATCGGCGGCCGGGCTCGCGAGGATGTCGCGGGCGGCGCGTTTTTCGACGAGCGACCCTGCTTTGAGCACCAGCACGTCGTCGGCATGGCCCGCGACGAGCCCCAGGTCGTGCGATATCAGCAGCACGGCCGTGTCCTCGCGACGAGCCGCTTCGAGCATCACTTCCAGCACATCCCGTTGCACGGCGCAGTCGAGCGCCGTCGTCGGTTCGTCGGCGATCAGCAGCGCAGGCTCGAGCATTAACGCTGCCGCTATCATGACGCGCTGGCACATGCCGCCGGACAGCTCGTGCGGGTAGCGCTTCATGACGTCGGCCGGGTCGGGAATCTTCACGCGCTCCAGCAAGTCGAGGGCGCGTCGCCGGGCGGCATCAGGCGTCAACACACGTCGCTCGATGGCGGCCTCGGTCAATTGGCGACCGATGCGAACAACCGGGTTCAGCGAGACCTGCGGCTCCTGGAAAATCATGCTGACCTGGTCGCCGCGCAGCTTGCGCATGGCAGCGCCCGGCAACCCGGTGAGATCCTGGCCGAGGAGTTCGATGCGTCCGCTGCGAACCATCGCGCCCGGTGGCAGCAGCCCGATGATACTGCGTGCCAACAGTGTCTTGCCGGAGCCGCTTTCGCCCACGATGGCGAGCACCTTGCCAGCCGCCAGTTGCAGGCTCACACCGTCGAGCACGCGCGGCGCATTCGCGCCGAAAGAGACGCTCACGTCCTCGACTTGCAGGATGGTCGCGGCGCCGTTCACGCTGGTTTCTCCAGCGCGCTCATGCGCAGGTCAAAGCGGTCGCGCAGCGCGTCGCCGATCAGGTTGATCGACAACAGCGTCACGGTGATCGCAATGCCCGGGAACACGGCGATCCATGGGTTCAGGCCGAGATAGTTGCGGCTGTCGGCCAGCATGCTGCCCCACGACGGAGCCGGCGGGGGCACGCCGAGGCCGAGAAAGCTCAGGGCCGTCTCGGAAAGCACGGCGGCGGTAAACACGGAGGTGGAAATGACGATAACCGGCGTAATGCAGTTGGGGAGTACGTGCCGGAACAGCGTCGTCAGTTCGCCATTGCCAATGATCCGGCTGGCGACGACGTACTCTTTTTCCCGGGTCGCGTAGACGGCGCTGCGGACGACGCGCGTAATGGGCGGCGTATAGGCGATGGCCAGCGCGAAAACAACGCCTGACTCGTTCGGACCGAGCGCGGCCATGATGCCGAGGACCAGTAACAAGCCCGGAAACGCCATGATGCTGTCGACCACGACCATGGCGCAGCGGTCGAGCCAGCCGCCGAAATAGGCGCTGGTCGCCCCGATCAGCGCGCCGGCCGCCACGGCCAGTGCGACGGCGGCGAGGCTGACGCGCAACGTGACGAAGGACCCGGCCGCGACGCGCGCGAACACGTCGCGGCCGTACTCGTCGGTGCCGAACCAGTGACTGGCCGACGGCGCGGCAAACCGGTTCAGGAAGTCGGTTTCGAGTGCACCGTACGGGCTCGCCAGCGTGCCAACCAGTGCGACCACCAGTACCAGGCCGATGCCCGACAATCCGACCAGCGCGTTGGCTTGCAGTTTCAAGCGCGTAACCTCACGCGTGGATCCAGCAATGGGTAAAGCATGTCGACCAGCAGGTTGACGATGACGTAGATCGCCGCGACGAAGATCATCACGCCCTGCACCATGACGTAGTCGCGGGCATAAACGCTCTCGACGAGCAGGCGACCGAGACCCGGGAGCGTGAATACGGTCTCGATCACGGCGGCGCCGCCGAGCAACGAGCCGAGCGCGAACCCGACCAGCGTCACCGTCGGGATCAATGTGTTCGGCAACGCATGACGGAAGAGCACGGTTCGCTCTCCGAGTCCGCGGGCCCGCGCGGCGGTGATGTAGTCCATGCGGAGAACGTCGAGCGTCGTGGATCGCACCATGCGCAACAGCGCCCCGGTCTCGGCGACGACCAGCGCAGTCACGGGCAAGACCATGAACTGCAGGCTTTCCGACAGGTCGTCGAGCGGTGATACGTAACCGACCGTGGGCAGCCATTGCAGCTTGATGCCGAAGACGATGATCAGCGCAATGCCGACCCAGAAAGCCGGGACCGACATGCTGCCGACCGCCAGCATCGTGATCGCGAGGTCCGATGCGCGGTTCTGGCGCCAGGCAGCCAGCGTGCCGAAAACGATGGCGAGAATTGCGGCCAGCGCGACGCTGATGAAGACGACCTGGGCGGTAACGCCCAGGCGCGACAACATCGTGTCGAACACGGGTTCGCCGGTGACGATCGACTCACCGAAATCCAGCGTGATGACACGCCGGAACCAGTCGACGTACTGCACGGGAATCGGCTCGTCGAGGCGAAGTTCCTCGCGCATCTGCCGCACGAGCTCAGGGTTGTCGATGTCGCCGAGCATCATCGCGACCGGGTCGCCGGGTACGAGTCGCATCACGACAAACACGGTGACCGTGACCAACAGCAAAGTCGGCACGATCATGAGCAGGCGCTTGAGAAAGTACGTGCTCATTCGCCCTTGCGCACATTCCAGAGCCGCGGGTTGGCGCCGGCCCACGGACGGTACCCGTCCAGCTTGATCGACACGGCGTCGATGATCGGCGCGTTGTACACGTTGATCGTCGGTGTTTCGGCCAGCATGAGTCGATGTATGTCGTCGAGACGCGCCTGGCGTATCGCCGTGTCAGGGGTTGCGGACGCCTGCTGTAGCAACGCGTGTGCTCGCGGATCGTCCCAGCGCGGCGGCGACACCTGCTTGTCGCCGATCAGGGTATGCATGTTCATGATGGCGGTCAGTCGCGGGCTGAACTCGAACGACACGACCTGGAACTCGCCTGCGAAGTAACGCGTGAGCAAGGTGCCGAAATCGAGGACCTGGACACGCACGTTGAGGCCGACCTTTGCCCACATTGCTTCCGCGATCATCGCGAGGTCGAACAGCGCCTGTTCAGACCGGGACGTCATCAGCACGATTTCCTCGCCGTCATACCCCGCATCTGCAAGAAGGTGCTTGGCGAGGTCCGGGTCGTAGGGCCAGGATTCGTCGTGAACGTCCGTGTGCATGGCGTCGCTGCGCGGTATCGTCGACGGGTTGTGCCGTGCCAGGCCCAGCGACGCGACGTCGGCGAACTGCTCGAGGTCCAGCGCGTGCGCCATCGCGAGACGGATCCGGCGGTCCGACAGCAAGGGGTCGTCGGTCTGGATCAGCATCGTGCGGCGACTCAATCCTTCGTGGTCCATCGCGACGACCCGCCGGTTGCGCCGCAGCTCCAACGCGTTGACGGGTGCTAGCAGCGGCACGACGTCGATCTGGCCGGAAACTAGCGCCGCGACCGTGGCCATGACGTCGGGAATGACCAGGAAGCGCAGGTATTCCACGTGCGCGACTTTGTGGCCGACGAGCCCGCTGGCAGGCCCGTCGCTCGGCACGTAATCCGCGAATCGCTGCAGCAGCACGTACCGGCCGGTCTTCCATTCGACGAAGCGGTACGGTCCGGTGCCGATCGGCTGAACCCAGTTGCCGTCGGCGTCCCACGAGTCCCGGTGCAGCACCGCGATGGGGCACTGCACGTAGGCGAGTTGCTCGAGAAACACGGCGCTCGGCGCATCGAGGCTGATGAGGACGGTGCGTTCGTCTTCCGCCAGTACCGACTCGACCGCGGCACCGGTCGTACCGTCAAAGAAGGGCAGGCACTGGAAACCCGTGTCCGGATCGAGGATCCGCTCCCACACATAGACAACATCGGCGGCAGTCGCCAGGTCGCCATTGTGGAATCGCAGGCCCTCGCGAAGCGTGAAGCGGTACTGCGTCAGGTCGTCCGATACTTCCACGTGCTCGGCAGCGAGCGGGGCGACGGTGAGATCGTCACGATGAGCGACGAGTGGCTCAACGACATGAATCAGGACGTCATCGGTAAACGAAACGCGGTTGACGCCGGGCAAACTGCTGCGGATGTCACTCGTCAGCGCGACGCGGATCTCGTTGGTATCGCGCGGTGCGGCCAGCGCATTCGTCGGCAGGTACGACAGCAGCGCTATCGCAACCAGTTGCAGGATACCGTCGGCGTGGTTACGGCGCGTCCAGATCATACTTCACGTAAGTGTGCTCGGCGTACGGGCGCACGGCAACCTCCATCGTGCGTTCCGCGACGTCCATCAGGATGGTTGCCACGGTGGAGGACAGCGTACCATCCGGTTCCTTGTCCGGATCGGCGCACACGCAGAACGGGGCATCGAACTTGTCGCCCAGCGCTTCCTTGAAATGTTCGAACGTTAGATCGCCGATGTGCGGTTCGAGCGCGTCGCGCACGCGTCGGCCACGGAAAAGCGTGCAGGGCGTTACCTCGATGCCCTTGTCGATGACGCGTGCCAGGCCCGCGACCGACTCGAAGTGATTGGCGTGGACGATCAGTCCCCTGTCCGGCTGGATCCAGAACGTCTCGCCCGGCACCGCCTCGAGATTGATGCCGTGGCCGCCTGCGTGGCTGATCATGAGGTTTGTCGAGAACGACTTGGGCGACTTGTACACCACTTCGATCGCGTCGTTCAGGGTGGATTTCTCGAGAATTCGCCGCCGCACGAAGGGTATCGGAATGCCCCCGGGGCTGTTGTCGCGGTCGCACTTGAGGAAGTTGCCCGTCAGTGCAATGCCGGCACTGTTGAGGCCACAGCGTGCCAGGATGCCGGCCTCGGTCTGGGTGAGCAGGACATGCCCGTCGTCGTAGCGAATGCGGAGTACAACGGCTGTCTCTGCGGATTCGTCCCGCCAGTCCCAGTTCTGGGCGTGCAGGAGGTGACCTGAGCGCGTCGCCGCAGGGAGCGCGATGATCCCGGTGCAGCCGTCGGTCGGTACGTCGACGTCGCCGGTGCGGTGGTACAGGATTTCCGTCCGGCAGTTGAGCGCGAGCACTTCTTCGATATCGACGCCGGCGCCTTCGGCGATGCCTTCGATTTCCTCGAGCAGGTCCGGCTCCCGCCGGGCAAGTTCGGGGATGAAGCTCCCGGCGATTTCGCGGGCTTCCGGCCATTCAACCTGTGCTTTCGCAAAGGCAATTTTGTAGTTTTCGATGCCGAGGCGGACCCGGTCCGCCGCCTGCTCGCCGTACTGCAGTCCTCGTTGCCTTGGCGATCCACGCACGTCGATAAGGGGGAATGCCTTAGTTATTGATTTTCTCACACTTTCAGTCCGTTTGAGGTCGGTTCAAATTATGAAACTTTTTTCATGTTATGAGATAATGGCACCTCTTTGCAACAGCGGGTAAGCTCCAGTCCATGGCAACCAATCCGAACGCGCCGGCGTCCCGTCGAAAACGCCGCGATACCGACCTGCGCAAGTTGCCGACGCAAAAGCGTTCGCTGGAGCGCTACGAGCGCATGCTGGCGTCGGCAGCCGCCCTGCTGGAAGAAGAGGGCTACGACAACCTGAAGACGGTGACGATCGCGGAGCGCGCCGGAGTGCCCGTCGGTTCGGTGTACCAGTTCTTCCCCAACAAGTACGCCATCCTGACGGTGCTCGTGGAGCGCTGGCTGGCCGCGGACAACGACGCCCTCGCGGAGGTCGAAGCACGGCGCGACGCGTACGAGACCGTCGTCGACGAGTTCGTCGACCTGGCGCGGGGGCTGGTCGAGGCCTACAAGACGCAGCGCGCGCTGTTGGCCATCGTGTCGTTGATCCGGAGCATTCCGGAGCTCCAGGAGACGACCGAGGTGCATGACAAGCAGTATGCCCGGCGCCTGGCGAAGATCATGGAACGGCATGGCCTGAAGGCTGGTCCCGCCGAGAAGCTGGCGCTGGCAGGGTATTTCACGATCATCGTGGATGCGGCCGGGATGTCGATCGCCACGGAAACCCGCCGCCGCGCCGCACTGAAAACCCGGTTCCTGCTCGATTCGGTACGGGATCTCTTCACGCGCTACCTCTGAGCGACCGGTTGCCGCCGCCGTAGCACCCGCGGCACTAATGCCTCCTCGGTGTGCACTCGACAAAACATGAACGATGTGTCACGTTTAGGTATAGTGATGGTTCGCTGTGCGTGGAGGAATCGGAAAATGAGCGGATTGTTGAGAGTGTTCCTGGCGGGCTTTCTGATTGGTGCGATACCCATGGATGCGGCCCTTGCGGATCCGCCGAGGTTCACCTGGCACGACAAGTGGTACGTGCCGTTCCAGGCGTCCCAGGTGGATGCACGTTTCCCGTACATGATGTACGTGCCGACCGACTATGACGAGAACGCGAAAAAAGAGTATCCGCTGGTCGTGCTCGTCCACGGCACCGAGCGAGGTCCGCACTATTACCTGGACCGGAACAGCGAGTTTGCCGAAGAAAACGACGTGATACTGCTGGCGCCCCTGTTTCCCGTCGGCACGCACGGCGGCAAGGACCTCGAGAACTACAAGCTGATCGAGTACAAGGGTACGCGCTACGACCTCATCCTGTTGTCGATGGTCGACGAGGTGCGCTCCAAGTACCGGATCGACGGTGACCGTTTCTACCTGTTCGGATTCTCGGGTGGCGGTCACTTCTCGCACCGGTTCTTCTACCTGCATCCGCATCGGCTGAATGCGGTATCCATCGGCGCGCCGGGCATGGTGACGTTCATCGACGACGACAGCGACTGGTGGGTTGGAACGCAGAACATCTACTGGAAGTTCAACGCGCGGATGAATCCGGACGCGATGCGTGCGGTTCCGGTCCACATGGTGATCGGCGCGGAGGATCTCGAGAGCTGGGAAGACGAGATCGAGAAGGACTCGCCTTACTACATGGGTGAGGACGTGCCGGGCGCTTCCTACAACTCGGCCGGCGCGAACCGGCAGGAGCGCATGAAAAACCTCAAGGCCAATTTCGAGGAACACGGCATCTCGGTGGAAATGGAAATCGTTCCTGACGCGGGCCACGATGAGACGTACATGTTTCCGGCCATGCAGAAGTTCTTCCTTAGCCTGATCGACGAGGCGCGCAAGCAGTAGACGTCTGGCATGGAAACAGGAATCACGCGGCGTGACTTCGTCAATGGCATCGGCGTGGCTATTGGCGCATCGATGCTCCCGGGTTGCGCCGACCGTGACACCCCGGCTGCCGACGCGCCGTACCCGCCGGCGCTGACCGGCCTGCGGGGCGCGCACCCAGGTTCTTTCGAGGTGGCACATGCCGCCGTGCAGGGCCGGACGTGGCCGTCGACATCGCCCGCCGAGCACTACGATCTCGTCGTCGTCGGTGCAGGAATCAGCGGGCTCGCGGCGGCCTGTTTCTACCGGCGCGACGTCGATCCGCGGGCGCGCATCCTCGTCCTCGACAATCACGATGATTTCGGCGGCCATGCCCGGCGCAACGAGTTCACTTGTGGCGGGCAATCGCTGCTCGGCTTCGGTGGGACGATGCTCGTGGACGGGCCGAGAGCCTACCCGGCGGTGGCCAAGCAACTGTTGCGGGACGTCGGTTTCGACGTGGAAACGGCCGTGGAGGACGAGCACAGCGACCTGCTGGAATCTCTGCGGATGGGCTCCGGCAGCTTCTTCGACAAGGAGACCTTCGGCGCCGATTTCCTGGCGACCGGCGGACGCGGCTACACGGAAGCGATGAGCCGTGCGCCGCTGTCCGCCGACGCACACGCGCAGCTCCAACGCCTGTTCGACGACCAGGTGGATTACCTGGCCGGGAAGTCGCCGGCCGAGCGCCTGGCCATCGTCAGTTCCACGACGTGGCGTGAGTACCTGGCGACGTACGGCGGCTTCGGCGCAGAAGCGCTGGCCTTCGTCCAGAAATGGCCACACGGGGCGTTTGCCATCGGGGCCGACGCATTGCCGTCGCTGATGGCCTGGGGCGCCGGCTATCCCGGGTTCGCCGGGATGGACCTCGGGATCGCCGACCGCACGGAAGCCGAGGACCGCGGTCCCGCATTCCGCTTTCCGGACGGGAACGCGTCCATTGCGCGATTGCTGGTTCGCCGGCTAGTGCCGGGCGTCACACAAGGGGGCGCCGACGAGAACATCGTCACCGCCGACTTCGACTATGGCCGTCTCGATCGCGACGGGAACGACGTTCGCATCCGCCTGAACAGCACCGTCGTCAACCTGGGCCACAAGAACGGTAACCTCGACGGGCCAGTCGACGTCACCTACGTCAGGGACAACGAGGCGCTGACCGTTTCCGGCGACAACGTCGTCTGGGCCGGGTATCACGCCATGCTGCCGTACGTCTGCCAGGATCTTC
The DNA here is from genome assembly GCA_913055625.1 of uncultured Pseudomonadota bacterium. Classification (GTDB taxonomy): domain Bacteria; phylum Pseudomonadota; class Gammaproteobacteria; order Steroidobacterales; family Woeseiaceae; genus UBA1847. The sequence goes on from CAJXJW010000001.1 coordinate 169,415, forward strand.
CGGCGGTGCAGGCCTCTGCCTGTCGCGAGTCCGTGCGGGCGCCGCTCGTTTACACCAGCGTCCTGCTTCGAAGCTGGCAAAGCCTGGCCGAACTCGGCGTCGAACGCGTGTACTGCCCGGGCAGCTTCTACCACTCGGTCCGGCTGACCCATCCGGTGAGCAACGGTGCGTACCGCTACGCGGGTTCGCCTGCCGATCCCGTCGTACTGCACATGCAGCACATACCGACGACGCCGGGCTTGCCCGCGGTCGAACAGTTCCGGGCAGGGCGGCGGATCCTGCTACAGACCCCGTTCGACACGTTCGAACGGGAAATCCTGGCCCAGCTCGGTCGGATGTTCGGCGCGGGCGGGTTGCAACCGGCACGCGACGTCGCCGCGATCACCGTCAACCGCTGGCCGCACGGGTATGCCTATTCCACGGATGCCGCGTCGGGCGACGTCGCGTGGTGGCCGAAGTTCTGGCCGCACGAGCGGCGTCCATGGGTCGACGCGAGGGCGACCCTCGGGCGCATCGCCGTCGCGGGCACCGATGCCGCGTCCTACGCGATGACGGAAGCGGCCATCGAGCAGGCTCACCGCGCAGTCCAGTCGCTGTCGTAGCACTGGCCGATCCTGCCTGACTGACCGCGTGTTTCGGCCCTCGCGGGCTCAGAACGACAGTCGGAAGTTCAGCACGAGGACGTGATTGCTGCGGTCTTCACCACTGTCCACCCAAGAGCGCGCGCTGTTCGCCGACAACGCGATCGAACTGGACGAGCTTCGCCGCGCCGGCGTCACGGAAGCCGAGATCGTCGAGATCTTCGCGAACGTCGCGCTGAACATCTTCACGAACTACTTCAACCACCTGGCTGGCACCGACATCGACTTTCCGATCGTCGATTCGAAGGCGGCCAGGGCGGCCTGATGCCGCCGGCCAGACCGCCGAAACACGCGTGACCCGTACTTGCTCCCATCCTCTCCGCGCTTCGCCGCCGCCGTTGTGGTATTTAGGAATGGAATCTCGACGAGCGGCGGCAGGACGTGGCGGAGCGGATGGGGGCGAGTACGGCAAATTCACCGGCAGAACGGCTGGCGGTCGCTATCGTCGTTCTCCTCGGCCTGGCGGGGCATGCCTCATTCGCCGTGGCTGACTCCGGGTCCGCGGCGGAAGACGCTGCGCTCGCGAGGTACGTCGCGGCCGCCAACGAACAGGACACTGTCGCGGCGATCGGCCACCTGCTCGACTACTCGATCCTCGCCCACGGTGAGAATGCGCCGCGCACCGCGTTGCTGACGCATCGCTATGGCGAGCTGCTCATGCGTGCGGGCAGGCATCGGGAAGCCACCGCCGTGCTCAAGACGGCTCTCGAGCGATCCGAGGTGGCGTTCGGGGAATACTCCGAGGAGTCCCTCGACATCAACATGAGTCTCGGCTACGCCTACGGCGAGCTTGGCCGGCGACGCGTCTACGGTTTTCACTACTTCGATCGCGCCCTGGAGATACTGCGAGCGCGCGGCGAACGCGAAACCATTCGCTACGTCGTGGCGTTGTTGAACATCGTCAGCAGCGTGGCGGACAACGACGGGTTGAGCGGCCAGACGACAGCGAACATCGTCGACAACGACTACTCCGCCGTCGACGGGAACGTGACGAATCTGCAGCTGGACTATCGATACCGGAACGACTTCGACAAGGTGCTGGGATACCTGGACGAAGCGGGGGAACTGGCCCGGGCGCTCGCCGACGAGGACCCCTTCCTGTCGGCCAAGGTGGCCATTGCAAGAGCCAAGCTCGAAGTGCTGGAGACGGCAGACCTGGCGAGCGCGCCGATCGGCGTGCGTGGCCGCATCACGCATCAGACCGTCGTCGAGCGAAACGACGCTACCCGGGATCAGCTCGACGACGCGATGAACGTGCTGTCCAGGGACCCGGAGTCCAATTCGGTGTTTCTCGCGGCCGCGAATGCCACGCTGCTGGATATCGCCTGGCTGGACGACGACAGGGATCGCATGCTGGCATTGTGCGCGAGCGGCGCGCTGGATTCGTCAACACAATACACCGCGGACCGGTTGTTCCGGATCACCGCGGACGGCAGCGTGCTCGCGCCGGAATTCGGCTTCGAGGTGCCCACCAACCTGTTCGACGGCCGCTTCCGGCCGACGAAGCCTGCCCGGGACGAGTTGGGCGAGCGCGTCGCGCAGCCCTATTTCGTTCCCGCTTGCATCAACGGCGAGCTGATGGCCGCACTGGTCAATGCGCCGCGCGTGATCATCGAGGAGTTCGAGTAATACGCCCCGGTCATTCCACGGAGGCTGCTACCAGCGTGCGTCGCGTCGCCCGGGTGTTTGCCGAGACCGGATTTCGCCGCAAGCCATACTGAGCAGATCAGCGCTCGTTCGCGATGCGATAGCCGACGAAGCTCGCGGCCAGTGCCAGCGAGCCCCAGAACGCGGTGGCGGCGGGAACGTGTTCCAGCCAGGGTCGCGGATTGCCGGTGTGGTACTGCAGCACGATGAACGAGAGTTCCGCGATCAGGACCAGGGAATCGGCCATGATGACCGCAAACAGCAGCCATCCCGGCAGGTGCCGCCAGAAGACGCGGGGCGCCTCGGCGGCGCCGAACTCACGCACGAGCCCGCCCGCGCACCACAGCACCACCAAGACCGAGAAGGGGATCACCACGAGCTGCAGGATCAGCAGGTCGCGGAGGTCACCGCCTTCAGAGCCGACGAAGCTCGCCATCATCGACACGATGCTGCTTGCGAGAACGACCGCGAACGACGCGGTCATCCACTTGAACACGGACGCCTTCATGATGACGTGCCGACTACTCCAGGACGCCCAGTTGCCAGGAGACGAGCAGCAAGCCTATCAGCAGCGCGGACAGCCCGACGCGCCACGCAAGCGCACGGTTCATCGCAGCCGGGTCGTGATTCTTCGAACTCATGTGGAACATTGCCGACCCGAGCGAGAAGACGACGGCGATGAATACGATTCCGATGAGGATCTTCACGGACAGTTCCGGGGGTTGCCACGGCAAGGGCAGGGCAGGATACCGGCGGCCCGCGGGTGCCGCAAGCGTGCCTCCTGTCGGCGGCGTGCAATCAGTCCGGCTGCACGGTCACGATGACGCGCGCATATCGGCTCAACGCCGGCTCGCCCTTGTCCGTTACCCTGACGATGAAGTGCAGCGTCTCCGTTGTCGAGACCTCGGGCAGGCGGAACCAGACGCCCGGCTGGTTGACAGCCCAGCCCATGTCCACGGGCTCGTCGAGCGTGCCGGCCTCGGCGTAATTGAACCAGTGATACGTGAGACTGTCGCCGTCCGGGTCGCGGCTCCTGCTGGCGTCGAGTAACAGGCCCTGGCCCGATGTCGCCGTCAACTCGCGGTCCGTGACAAGGCCGACGATCGGCGGGTGATTCGTTTCCGCGTAGGGCTTGATCGTCCAGTCCATCCGCGCCGCGAAGTCCCGCTGGATATCGTCGCGCCAGCGCAGCAGCGTCACGTGATTGCTTTCGTAGGTCGCATCGACCGGCCCGATCGAGCGCCCGAATTCCGTTCGCACCCACGGCGTGAACTTGTCGACGGCGTTGGTCCAGATCGGCCGCGTTTCCGGTTCGATGGCCACATTGCCCGGCGCGGTGCCGCCAACGCCGATCTCCGCGTCGGTCGGCTGGTACAGCTCGTAACGGCCGCCCCAGCTGCCCCAGTCGGGTCGGTCCGGCACGTTGAGCCCGTTCGGGATCAGCGCGAGGTACGACGGCGTGTCACCCTCGACGCCCCAGGCCACGTCCGGGTACTTTGCGCCGAGCGGGCCGTGGCCCTGCTGGATATTGTCGGCGAGCCACTCGTTGCTGATGTAGTCGCCGAAGCCGGGGAAGCCGCGGGTGAAGGCCGTCCAGGTCGAGCGGCCGTAGTCGCCCGGGCTGACAATGTAGAACAGGTCCGGAAATTCGCGCCGGATCCAGGGCCCGCTGTCATCCTGGTCCGAGATCGTGTAGACGCGCAGTTTGCCGACCAGGCGTTGCGCTTCGTCTGCCGGGAACTCGTCGCGGATCCGGTACAGCGCCTGCGCCAGCGTATTCACGCCGCCCCACACCGACACCCAGACCGGTCGCGGGTCGTCTTCCTGCAGCACCCGGATGATCCAGTCGGATCCTTCCGTGTCCTTGTCCTTGCCGACGCCGGCCATGCCATACTCCGGCGAGCCGGTCTTGACCAGTGCGCGCAGTGCCTCTTCGCTCGGGTAACGCTCGTCGTGCAGGAGCAGGTTGCCGTGCACCTCGCCATAGGTCGCGAGCATGGCCCGTATCGCGTCCGCCGCGGGGTCATGGCGCCGGTGCGTCGATGTCGTCGCGATCAATGCCTCGATGTCGATCTCGTTCGCGTACAGCAGGAGTCGAACCAGCGACTGCTCGTCGTCCGGGTCCGCCTTGATGTCGGTCAGAATGACGGCGCGGTGCGGCGGCCCTTCTGCGGGCTCGGCCGCAACCAGCGTTGCGGTCGTCATCAGCAGGACCGCGGCGGCCAGGCGAATCGGTGAGCGTGTCATGGCGGATTCCTTGCGGGCACGATGAAGCCGACCAGAGCCTACCATCGACGGCACGCCGGATTCGACCGGCACCGGCACCCCGTCAGGCCGCTTTCATCTTGCGGCGCGCGAGTGCCGGGGCAATTCGCAGCAACGCGCGGAGCAGCCGGATCCTGCCGATGTCGTGATCCTCGATGCCGTTCTCGATGCCGCGGATCATCGCGTCGGCCGCGTCGCCAGCGGACATCTTGTCCGCGCCGCGTCCCTGCGTCATGCCGGTGTCCACCAGCGGCATGAACGCCTGCAGGACGCGCACGTTCGTGCCCTCGAGCTGGTAGCGCAGCGACTGGCTGAAGACGTTCACTGCCGCCTTGGTCGCGCAATACACCGCCGATCCGGTCTTGGGTGCCAGGGCGAGGCCGGAATTCACGTTGAGGATCGCTGCGTCGCCGTCGTGCAGCAGGCGCGGCAGCAGCCGCGCCGTGAGCAGGCAGACGGCGGTAAGGTTGACGTCGATCTCGACGGGGATCGACCGGGCGTCGAAGCCGCTGTCAATGAACGTCGGCGTGTGCTGCAGTGCCGCGTTGTTGATCAGCAGGTCGACGCGCGCAAAGCGGTCCGCGACCGCCGCGGCTGCCTGTTCAACGTCGGCGCGCAACGCAAGGTCCGCCCGTACCGTTTCCACGCCAGGGAACGCGTCGGCCAGCTCGCCGAGTCGCTCCGCGGAGCGCGCGATGACGAGCACCCGGTTGTGCCGGTGCAGCCGGCGCACGACCTCGCGGCCGATGCCCGATGTGCCGCCGGTGATGACGATGTTGCGATTCCTTAGATTCATCCTGCGTTCTCCGCTATCGTTGGTCCGGTGCCAACGGTAGGGGCCGCGAGCCGGCTGCGCATTAACCCGGGTTAACGCCAATGGATTTCCTGACATTCGTCGAACGCAACGGCCGGCGCATCGCGCTGCCGGCGGGGGAGCACGTCTTCCGGCAGGGGGACGAGGACCGCTCGGTCTATGTCCTGGAGCAAGGGCTGCTGAAGGCGTACTACCTGTCGGGCGACGGTCGCGAGACCATCAAGTCGTTCATCCTGGAGGGCGAGCTGATCGGCAGCCTCGCGTCCGCCTGGCGCAAGGAGACCTGCTCGTTCAGCGTCGTCACGCTGGAGCCGTCCTCGGTGCTCGCGTTCGATTTCGACGCGCTGCACTCGGCCTGCCGGCGTGACATCGACCTCGCCGGCGCGATGATCGAGCACCTGCTGGCGTTCTCGATGAAGAAGGAGCGGCGGGAGCGGGAGCTGCTGACGGAATCCGCGGAGCACCGTTACCGGGCCCTGATCGCCGCGTCACCCGAGCTGTTCGAGCGCGTGCGGCAGAAGGACATCGCCCGCTACCTCGGCATCACGCCGGTCGCACTGAGCCGCATCCGCCAGCGCAGCGATGCAAGGGCGGTCGGCGAGGGCGACTAACGCCGCATCGGGTTGTTCGGGTGGCTCGTCCAGTTGGCCTTGCGGTCGTCGATCGGCCGGCCGGTGCGCGGGTCGGTGCCCTCGGTGAGCCGGTGCATCGTGATGCAGCCATCGACCGGGCACACGCTGACGCACAGGTTGCAGCCCACGCACTCCGCGTCGATGACCTCGAAATGGCGCCGGCCGTTCACGGTCTTCGTGATGGCCTGGTGCGACGTGTCCTCGCAAACGACGTGGCAGCGGCCGCACTGGATGCACAGGTCCTGGTCGATGACGGCTTTCTCGACGTAGTTCAGGTTCAGGTACTGCCAGTCCGTCACGCTCGGCACGGCCTTGCCGACGAGGTCCGCGACGCTCGTCATGCCTTTCTCGTCGAGGAAGCGGGACAGCCCATCCACCAGGTCGTCGATGATGCGGAAGCCGTAGACCATCGCGGCCGTGCAGACCTGCACGTTGCTCGCGCCGAGCGCCAGGAAATCGACCGCGTCGCGCCAGACCGTCACGCCGCCGATGCCCGAGATCGGCAGCCCGCGCGTTTCGGCCGTGCGCGCGATCTCGGCCACCATGTTCAGCGCGATCGGCTTGACGGCTTCGCCGCAGTAGCCGCCGTGCGTGCCCATGCCGTCCGTCGACGGGTACATCGTCAGCGTGTCGTAGTCGACCCGCATGATCGAGTTGATCGTGTTGATCAGCGAGACGGCGTCCGCACCGCCGTCCTTCGCGGCCTTCGCGGGCGGCAGGATGTTCGACACGTTCGGTGTGAGCTTGACGATGACCGGCACGCTCGCCGCCTTCTTGCACCACTCGGTGGCCATCTTGATGTAGTCCGGCACCTGGCCGACGGCCGAGCCCATGCCGCGTTCCGACATCCCGTGCGGGCAACCGAAGTTGAGTTCCAGCGCGTCCGCGCCGGTGTCCTCGATCATCGGCACGTACTTCGCCCAGGTCTCCTCGTTCATCGGCAGCATGACGGAGACGACGAGCGCCCGGTCGGGCCAGTCGCGCTTGATCGTGCGGATCTCGTCCAGGTTCGTCTTCAGCGGGCGGTCCGTGATCAGCTCGATGTTGTTGAAGCCGATCACGCGGCGATCGTTGCCGTGCAGCGCGCTGTAGCGCGGCCCGCTGACGTTGACGATCGGCGGGTCCTCGCCGAGCGTCTTCCAGACCACACCTCCCCAGCCGGCCTCGAACGCGCGATTGACGTTGTAGGCCTTGTCCGTCGGCGGTGCCGAGGCGAGCCAGAACGGGTTCGGCGAGCGGATGCCGAGGAATTCAGTACTCAGGTCAGCCATGTCATGTGCCTCCCCGGCGGCGCAGGTGCCGGTCGATGGCTAGCGCCGCCAGCTTGCCGTGCTGGACCGCGGTGACCGTCAGGTCGTCGCCGGTTGCGACGCAATCGCCGCCGGCCCAGATTCCGTCGACGCCGGTGGCCATGTCGTCGTCCACGACGAATTTTCCGCGTTCGGTTGCGAGGCCAGTTTCGCCGGCGTCGAGCCGCTGGCCGATCGCCTTGAAGACGACGTCGGCGGGTAGCTCGAACCATTCGCCGGTCGCCGCCAATGCGCCGTCCTTGTCGAGCCCCGTGTTTTCGAACACGACGCCGGTGACGTACGACTTGCCCGTGATGCTTCGGGGCCGAGCCCAGTGCCGGATCGCGACCCCGTTCTTGCGGGCCAGCTCCTGCTCGTAGCGGCTCGCGCCCATGGCGTCGGGGCCGCGCCGGTACACGATCTCCACGTGCTCGGCGCCGAGGCGCTTCGACTGCACCGCCACGTCGATGGCCGTCATGCCGCCGCCGATGACGACGACGTTTCGCCCGACCGGCAGCGTCGTCTTGTCGGGCGCCTGTCGCAGCGCGGCAATGTAGTCGATGGCATCTTCGACGCCCGGCAGGTGTTCACCCTCGATGCCGAGCGCGTTTGCGTTGCCGAGTCCGACGCTAAGGAACAGTGCGTCGAACTCCTTCCGCAGTTCGTCGAGTGCAACATCCTCGCCGACGCAGACACCGTTCCGGAGCTCTATGCCGCCGATCGCGAGGATGTACTCGACCTCGCGCTGCGCAAAATCCGCGACCGTCTTGTAGGCGGCGATGCCGTACTCGTTGAGCCCGCCGGGTTTCCCGTCGCGGTTGAAGACCACCACGTCGTGCCCGAGTACCGCCAGGCGGTGCGCGCAGGACAGGCCCGCGGGCCCGGCACCGACCACGGCGACGCACTTGCCGCTCGACGGAGCACGCTCGAACAGCTGCTTGCCCGCCGCGATGACCGGGTCCGTGGCGTAGCGTTGCAGCAAGCCGATGCGGACCGGCAGTTCCTCGTGCGTGTTGCGGACGCAGGCCTCCTCGCAGAGTACTTCCGTCGGGCACACGCGGGCGCACATGCCGCCCATGATGTTCTCTTCAAGGATCGTGTGTGCCGAGCCCTCGACATTGTCGCTGTGGATCTTCCGGATGAAGCCGGGAATGTCGATGCCGGTCGGGCAGGCCGTTGTGCACGGCGCGTCGAAGCAGAAGTAGCACCGGTCGGCCTCGATCAGCGCCTCGGAGCGGCTGAGCGGCGGGTGCAGGTCGGCGAAGTTGCGCTCGACGGTCTCGCGGTCGAGGCGCTGTGCGCGAATATCGGGGTCCGGGTCCGCCTTGCCCATGACGGCCGCCTAGCGCTGGACCGCCGTCGGTTCGGCGCGGCGCGCCTGGCGCCTCAGCGCGTCGTAGTACGACGCGAACGCGGGACGCTCGACGTAGCGGCCGGCGCCGCGTTCCACGTCGAGCTTGCCGTCAGCCCACACGACCCGGCCGGCGCTCAGCGTGTGCGAGGCCGTGCCCTTGACCTGCATGCCCTCGAAGATGTTGGTGTCGACTTTCTGGTGGTGCGTCTTCGCGGAGATCGTCTTCGTCGCCTCGGGATCCCATACGACGATGTCGGCGTCGGCGCCGGCGGAGACGCTGCCCTTGCGCGGGTAGAGGTTGAAGATCTGCGCCGCGTTCGTGGACGTCACCGCAACGAACTCGTTCATCGTCAGGCGACCGGTGCCGACACCGTGGTGCCACAGCACCTCCATGCGGTTCTCGATGCCCCCGGTGCCGTTCGGGATGCGCCGGAAGTCGTCCCTGCCGGCCGCTTTCTGGTCGGCGCAGAAGCAGCAGTGATCCGTCGCGGTCGTCTGCAGGTTGCCCGACTGCAGGCCGCGCCACAGCGCGTCCTGGTGTTCGCGCGAACGAAACGGCGGGCTCATCACGTGCGCCGCCGCTACGTCGAAGTCCCGGTCGCGGTACACGCTGTCGTCGACCAGCAGGTGCCCGGCGAGCACCTCGCCGAACACGCGCTGGCCCTCGTTACGTGCCCGCGTGATCGCTTCGAGCGACTGCCGGCACGAGTTGTGCACGATGTACAGCGGCACCTTCAGCACCTCGGCGATGCGGATGGCGCGATTCGCCGCTTCGCCTTCCACCTCGGGAGGGCGCGAGAGCGGATGGCCCTCCGGCCCGGTGATGCCGCGTTCGAAGATCTCCTTCTGCAGCCGGAAGACCAGTTCACCGTTCTCGGCGTGCACGGTGACGATCGCGCCGAGTTCGACGGCCCGCGTGAAGCTGTTCACGAGGATCTCGTCGTCGGCCATGATCGCGCCCTTGTAGGCCATGAAGTGCTTGAAGCTGTTCACGCCGTAGTCGCGCACGAGCGTTTCCATCGCGGCGTGCACGGTCTCGTCCCACCACGTGATCGCGACGTGGAACGTGTAGTCGGCGACCGACTTCTCCGCCCACTCGCGCCACTGGTGGTAGGCCTCCATGATGTCCTGCTGCGGGTTGGGTATGACGAAGTCGATGATCATCGTCGTGCCGCCCGCGAGGCCCGCTGCCGTACCCGACTCGAAATCCTCGCTCGCGACCGTGCCCATGAACGGGAGCTGCATGTGCGTGTGCGGGTCGATGCCGCCCGGCATCACGTACTGACCGCCGGCATCGATGACGCGCGCGCCCTTCGGCGCATCGAGCGCCTCGCCGACGTCCGTGATCGTGCCGTTCTCACACAGGACGTCGGCGCGGAAACTGCGGTCCGCGTTCACCACGGTGCCGCCCTTGATCAGTACCGCCATTAGCGCCTCCCTACTGCTTTCTCGCTGCAAGGTAGTAAATGAGCCCGCCCAGTATAGACCCCGTGAACCAGCCGTAGGTGTAGAACCACGAGAGCACGCCCGTCGTCACCGCGACCAGCGTCAGCCCGACCGGCACGAGGAACGCAACGAACCCGGGCACGTTCCAGGCCGGGTAGCCCGCGTTGTCCTGGTACAGCGCGAGCACGTCGTAGGACTGGTCTCTCACGAGGAAATAGTCGACCACCATGATGCCCGCGATCGGCCCCAGGAGGCTCGAGTAGCCGATCAGCCAGTTGGAGTACAGGCTCTCCAGGCTGACATCGGTGTCGAGCCAGCCCATCTTCTTGAGCAATTCCCAGCTCATCAGCAGGATGCCGATCACGCCGGTGAGCAGCACGCCTTTCACTTCGTTGATGTGCTTCGGTGCGAGGTTCTGGAACACGTTCGTGGGCGATACGATGTTCGCGGCCGTGTTCGTGGAAATCGTCGCCAGGATGATGATCATCATCGCGAGCACCACCCAGAACGGGCTGTCGATCTTCCCGATCAGGTTGATGGGGTCGGCGATCGTTTCGCCGACGAGGTCGGCCGACGCGGCCGTGAGCACGACGCCGAGGCCCGCGAACAGCAGCATCGTCAACGGCAGCCCGATGATCTGTCCGATGACCTGGGAGCGCTGCGAGCGCGCGTATCGGCTGAAGTCGGGGATGTTCAGCGACAGTGTCGCCCAGAAGCCGACCATCGCCGTCAGGGCCGCCATGAAATACGGCGCGAACGGCGCATCATCCGGCCGCGTGGCCGGCACCGACAGGACGCCGCTCACCGAGACCTTCGGCAACGCCCAGACGATCAGCCCGACCGCGACCAGCAGCAGCAACGGTGCGGCAAATGCCTCGAGGTGCTTGATCGACTCCGAGCCGCGGATCACGACCGTGATGTTCGCGAGCCAGAAGATGAAGAAGCCGAGCACTTCCCCGGTGCCGCCGAGAGCGGCCCAGCCGTCGAAGATCGCGGCGAGCATCAGGTGGATGGCGATGCCGCCGAACAGCGTCTGCACGCCGAACCAGCCGCACGCGACCACCGCGCGCACGAGCGATGGCACGTTCGAGCCGATGATGCCGAACGAGGCGCGCAGTACGACCGGGCAGGGGATGCCGTAGCGGGTCCCCGGGAACGCATTGAGCGTCAGCGGGACCAGCACGATGACGTTCGCGACGAGGATCGTCCACAGCGCTTCGCTCACCGACAGCCCGAAGTAGGCCGTCAGCACGCCGCCGAGTGTGTACGTCGGCACGCAGATCGCCATGCCGACCCACAACGAGGCGACGTGCCAGCGGGTCCACGTGCGCTGCGCCGCTTTCGTCGGCGCGATGTCGTCGTTGTAGCGGGGGCTCGCGGCGAGATCCTGCCCGAGCTCGAGTTCGACGTGCTCGCCGACGGTGCGCAGCGAACTCGTGGCGGGCAGGTCAGCCGTGTTCGTCTGCGCAGCGGCCATCGCTCAGCGATCCGCCAGCAGCCCGTACGCCTCGGGCCGGCGATCGCGGAAGAACTGCCACTGGTCGCGGACCTCGCGCACCATGTCGAGGTCGATCTCGTGCACCAGCAGTTCGTCGTCGCCATAGCTCGCCTGCGCCTCGATCGTGCCACGCGGGTTCACGATGTAGCTCGAGCCGTAGAACTCGCCCATGTTCATCGTGGTGGCCCAGGGTTCTTCCTTGCCGATACGGTTGATCGCGCCGATGAACACGCCGTTCGCGACGGCCGCCGCCGGCTGCTCGAGCTCCCACAGGTACTTGCTGAGGCCCGCCACGGTTGCTGACGGGTTGACGATGTAGTCGGCGCCGTTCATGGCGAGGGCGCGCCAGCCTTCCGGGAAGTGCCGGTCGTAGCAGATGTAGACGCCGAGTTTGACGAACGCCGTGTCGAAGACGGGCCAGCCGCTGTCGCCGGGTTTGAAGAAAAACTTCTCGTAGAAGCCGGGATCGACCTGGGGGATGTGCGTCTTGCGGTACTTCCCGAGGTAGCGGCCGTCGGCATCGATTACCGCCGCCGTGTTGTAGTAGACCCCGGTCATGTGCTCTTCGTAGATCGGCACGACGATCACCATGCCGTGCTTCGCCGCGTACTCCTGCATCAGGCGCGTGGTGTGCCCGTCCGGGATCGCTTCCGCGGCGGCGTACCATCGGCGGTCCTGGCTCGGGCAGAAGTAGGGCTGCGTGAACACTTCCTGGAAGCAGAGCACCTGGACGCCCTGTTTCGCCGCGTCCTCGATGTACGGCAGGTGGGCTTCGAGCATACGGTCCCGGATGGCGATCGGGTCCATGCTGCCGTCGCCCTTGAGGCTCATCTGGATCAATCCGCACTTCACCTTGGCCATGCTGTTCCTCGCGTTGATCGGGTGACGACCCGGCGGCCGCGTGCGCCGGTTCCTGTACGCTTTTCAATCTGTTAGCGCGCTTCTGGCTCGGAACAGGATACGCTTTTTGCGCCGCATGCGCACCGGCAGCCGCTCGTGTCAGAACGTGAGCGCAAACGTCGCGCCGGGCCGGTCAGACTCGACAAGACGGATGAACCCGCCGTGCGCGGTCATGACCTGGCGCGCGAGCGCCAGGCCGACGCCCGAGCCGCGTTCCTTCGTCGTGAAGAACGGGACGAAGATCTTCGTCGCCAGTGCGGGCGGCACACCCGGTCCGTTGTCGCAGATCTCGATGACGGTGTTCCCTCGACGGTTCATCCTGGCGACGAGGCGGATCTCGGGCGACGGCATCCCCGCCGTCGCCTGGCGCGCGTTTCGGAGCAGGTTCAGGAGCACCGGTTCCAGCAGGTCGCGGTCCACGAACACGCAGAGGCCCTCCGGATCGACGCTGTGCTCGATCGAGATGTTGCTGTCCGGCGCTTCCGCGCGCGCAAGGCGCGCCACTGACTCGAACAGTTCCGCCACGTCGACGCGTTTTCTCTCGGGCGGCGCGAGGCGGGTCATCTGGCGGTAGCTGTCGACGAAATCCGTGAGGCTGTCCGAGCGGCGGGCGACGGTCGATACGGCGGCACGGAGGTCGTCGAGATCGGCGCTGACGTCCTGCCGCGCTTCGATACGCCCGGCAATATCGTCGACCAGGGATTCTGCCGTCTTCGCGAGCGAGGTCACGGGCGTGATCGAATTCATGATCTCGTGCGTGAGAACGCGAACCAGGTCCTGCCAGGCCTGCATCTGCGTGTCATCCAGCTCGGTCTGGATGTCCTGCAACGAAATCAGCCGGTCTCGCTGGCCGGCAGCATTGATCTCGGTCACAGCGAGGGTCAGGTGATACTCGACTTCATCCACGTTGAAGCTGACGAGTTCGCGTCGACCCGGAACCGCATCTTCGACGGCGCGGCAGAAGCGGGCACCGAATGGCCGCAGGTCGCGAAGCCGGGTGACCGGTGCCGCGCCGAACAGGCGCCGCGCGGCGTTGTTCTGCAGCGTTATCGAGTCGTCCGTGTGCAAGGTCAGGAGCGGCACGGGAATGTGTTCGATCAGACCTCGAAGCTGCCGGGTCTCGAGTTCCCGATCGATTCTTCCGGCCTGGAGGCGCGCCATGATTTCGGTGAGTTCGCGTCCCAGTTCACCAAACCCTGCGCCGAGTTCCTCGAAGTCGAAGCGTTGCGCAAAATCCGCGTGACGGGCGGCATTCAGAAAGCGCGCGAGCTCGCGATTCGTGCGGCTGACGGTCCACCACAGTTCGCCGATTGCCATGACCATCAGCACGCCGACCAGCAGCGAAGCGCTGTGATAGCCCGGCAGGCTCACCAGCACCACAAGCGTGGCGAGCAGGATGCCGACGACCAGGAGCCGCAGCGCGAGTGCGACTGAGAAATGCCTAAAGCCCATGCTTCTCCATGCGCCGGTACAAGGACGCCCGTGTCAGGCCGAGTTCCTTTGCTGCGTGTGAAATATTGAAGCCGTGCTTGCGGAGCGCCGCGGCGATCGTTTCCTTCTCCACCTGCTCGAGACTGAGACTTTGGGCGGGCTGGATGCTGATTGTCCCGGAATCTGCCGGTCCCCGGTGCAGGGCGAAATCGGTAACGCGCAGGGCGGCGCCTTCGCAGAGGATCACGGCGCGCTCGACGACATGCCGCAACGCCCGCACGTTGCCGGGCCAGTCGTACGCCAGCAGCGCGGCTTCGGCCTCGCGGGACAGCGCAAGCTCCGGCTTGCCGTACTTGCGGCCGTAGTGGGCAAGGTAATGGCGTGCGATCGGCAGGATGTCGTCGCGGCGTTCGCGCAACGGGGGAACCGTAATCTCCACGGTGTTGAGCCGAAACAGCAGGTCGGGCCGGAACCGTGACTTGTCGCGCAGCTCGATCGACGGGACATTCGTGGCGGCGATGATGCGGACGTCGACCGGCTCGGCGCCATTTGCGCCCACGGGGGTCACCGTGCGCGATTCGAGGACGCGGAGCAGTTTGGCCTGCAGTGCGGGTGGCAAGTTGCCGATCTCGTCCAGGAACAACGTGCCGCCGTTTGCCGCCCGGAAACGGCCGATTCGGGCCTCGCTCGCGCCCGTGAACGCGCCCTTGCGATGACCGAACAGTTCGGATTCGAACAGCGATTCCGTAATCGCACCCATGTCGATAGTGAGAAACACATTCGTCGAGCGCTCTGACAATCGGTGCAGTTCCCGGGCGATGAGCTCCTTGCCGGTACCGTTCTCGCCGAGGATCAGCACGTTGGCGTCGGTCGGCGCCGCGCGCTCGACGATCGACAGCACTGCCTGCATCTGCCGAGAGTCGCCGATGATGGGGCTGCCCGCGGCCGACGCATCCGCAAGCACGCGGTTGGCCTGTCGCAACGACTCGCTCTCGCGCCGGCTTGCGCGCAGCTTGACGGCCGCCGACAGCGTTGCGACCAGCTTCTCGTTTTGCCAGGGCTTGGTGACGAAGTCCGTTGCGCCGCGCTTCATGGCATCGACCACCGTGTCGACGCTCCCGTGCGCGGTTACCATGACGACCACGATGGCGGGGTCGATATCGAGGATACGGCCGAGCCAGTCGAGGCCCTCTGCGCCGCTGGATTCACCGGGCCCGAAGTTCATGTCCAGCAACACGGCGTCGACGTCCCGGCCGGCAAGCAACGCCGGAATGCGTTCGGGCTGCCGGCAGGTCAGGACATCGCCGAAATGGCGCCGCAGCAGCAGGCGCCCGGCGGTGAGGATGTCCTCGTCGTCGTCGACGATCAGAATCGAGCCGGTTTCCGGCATGCGCCCTCCCAAGTGTCCGGAATCGTACACTGACTGTTCACGAGCGTACAGTTGCGGACGGATTGAGCCGCAGCGGCTCGTCGGTATTCGCGGTAAATCAAGACGTTACAAATCTGGCACGGTGCTTGCTCTGTAAGGGCAGGGCAGCCCGTCATCGATCGCGGAGTAGCAGGTACATGGCCAACGTCAGCCGACTCAAGGACAACCCGGGAGAAGCCGAGGTCCGGATATCCGGCCAGGGCATGGATCGGCGCGTCGCGACCGCATCGCGCTGGCCGCGCCGCGTCGCGTGGGGGGCCGCGGCAGGGCTGGGTCTGCTGCTGGTCGCGTGGATCGGCAGTGTTCTGCTCGGCGGACGCAGCCTGACCGTCAATTCCCAGCGCATCATCGTGTCCGACGTGACCACTGGAATGTTCGAGGATTTCATTCCGCTTCGAGGCCGGTTGGTTCCCCGGAGCACGGTATATCTCGACGCGATCGAGGGCGGCCGGGTCGAAGAGGTGCTGGTCGAGGACGGTGCGCTCGTGGATGCCGGCCAGCCGATTGCACGCCTGTCGAACACGAACCTGCAGCTCGAAGTGTTGGGCCGCGAGGCCGCCGTGACCGAGCAATTGAACGCGATGCGGACGATAGAACTGCAGCTCGAACAGAACCGACTGGCCCACAAGCGCAACCTCGTGGAGATCGACTACCAGGTGACGCGCCTGACCCGGGCCATCGCCCGGCAGCGCGACATGGTGGCACGCAACCTGGTGCCTCAGTCCACGCTCGATGAATTGCAGGACGAGCTGACCTACTTCGAGAATCGGCGCGCCGTCACCCTGGAAAGCCAGGCGACGGATGCCCGCATGCAGGAACAGCAGCTGGCCCAGCTGCGCGACGCGAATTCGCAACTGGAAGCGAGCCTCGGCTTTGCGCGCAAGAACCTCGACGACCTGAGCATTCGCGCGCCGGTTGCCGGAAAACTGTCAGGTTTCAACATCGAGATTGGCGAATCCATTGCGCCCGGTGGCCGACTCGGTCAGATCGATGATCCGAACGGCTACAAGCTGACGGTCGGTATCGAC
Organism: uncultured Pseudomonadota bacterium; assembly: GCA_913055625.1. Lineage (GTDB taxonomy): Bacteria > Pseudomonadota > Gammaproteobacteria > Steroidobacterales > Woeseiaceae > UBA1847. The sequence continues at coordinate 185,789 of CAJXJW010000001.1, forward strand.
GAGTTCTACCTCGGCCGCGTGGACCTGCAACAGTCAGGTGTGGCTGAGCACAATGGCCGCGAGTACGCGGTAGTCGTGACCAAGATCTATCCGCAGGTGAACAACGGCCAGTTCGAGGTCGACATGGCCTTCGCCGACGAGCCGGGCGGCTTGCGACGCGGGCAGACCTTGCAGGTCCGCCTGACGCTCGGCGACAACACCGACGCCGTGCTCGTGCGTAACGGCGCGTTCTACCAGGACACCGGCGGGAACTGGGTCTTCGTGGTGTCGCCGGATGGTGCGCAGGCAGTGCGCCGCAATGTTCGCTTCGGGCGACGCAACACCGATTTCATCGAAGTGCTCGACGGCCTGGAGCCGGGCGAGCGCGTCATTACCTCACCGTATACCAGTTTTGTCGGCATGGACCGGCTCGCAATCAACCAGTAGGGGGAAGCCCGCATGCTCAAGCTCCAGAATCTGTTCAAGGTTTACCGCACCGACGAGGTCGAGACGGTCGCGCTGAACGGCGTCAACCTGTCGATCGAGCAGGGCGACTTCGTGGCCGTGATGGGCCCGTCGGGCTGTGGCAAGTCGACACTGCTGAACATCATCGGCCTGCTCGACAACCCGAGCGAGGGCGACTATTTCTTCTTCGACGAAAACGTCGCGTGCTACCCCGAGTCGAAGCGCAGCGCCATTCGCAAGAAGAACATCGGATTCATCTTCCAGAGCTTCAATCTCATCGACGAGTTGAACGTCGCCGAGAACATCGAGCTGGCGCTGCTGTACCACAACATGCCTGCATCGGAGCGCAAGCGCCGCGTGGCCGAGGTAATGGATCGAATGGGAATTGCGCATCGCGCGAAGCACATGCCGGGCCAGCTGTCCGGCGGCCAGCAGCAACGCGTCGCCGTTGCGCGCGCCGTCGTCGGCGACCAGCCACTGATCCTGGCCGACGAGCCCACCGGCAACCTGGACTCGGCACACGGACAGGAAGTGATGGAGCTTCTGCGTTCTCTGAATGCCGAAGGAACGACGATCGTCATGGTCACGCATTCGCCGGCACACGCGGACTATGCGCGGCGCTCCGTGAACCTGTTCGACGGCCACATCGTCACTGACCGGCTGCGGGCCGCGTGATTGCCGCACCGGGGAGAATTCGCCCATGATCTGGAACAACGTCAAGATCGCGCTGCGCAATCTGCGCAAGAACCGGCTCTTCGCACTGATCAACATCCTCGGCCTGGCCATCGGGTTGACGATCTTCGTCTTCGGCGGGTTGCTCATCCGCTACGAGCAGACGCATGACAGCTTCTTTTTGAACGCCGGGCGGACGTACACGGTCGGGTCGATTGCCGCGCCCGAACTGAACGTGGGCGTCGACCAGTTCAACGTCGTCTGGTCCGCAATCGGGCCGATCATCGAGGCTGAGCTCGGCGACGTCGATGCGGTTGCTCGTACGATTCTGTCCGAGTACCTGCTGCGCACCGGTGAAGAGAGCTTCTATCACCAGGTTCGGTTCGCTGACCCGGCGCTGCTGCGGATCTTCGACCTCGATTTCGTGCAGGGCGACGACACCGCGCTGGACGACCCGAGCAGTATCATCATCAACGAAAGCGCTGCCAGGAAATACTTTGGCACTTCCGATGCTGTCGGCGAGGTCATCACGCTCGGGAACAAGTGGGATTTTCGCGTTTCGGCGGTGTTCCGCGATATCCCGCTGAATTCCCATTTCAATTCGATGCCGATCATGAACGTGCCGCTCGACGTCGTCCTGCCGATGGCGGCGCTTGTGCGCATGGAGGACCACGATCTGGCTGGCGACTACAACAATATTTCTCTTGGCAACATGACGTACGTGATGTTGCCGCCGGGACTTGATCAAGGTTGGCTGGAACGGCAGTTGGACGGCGTGTTTGAGCGGCATATCAACGAGGACTTGCGGAGCACGGTTTCGTCTTTCTTCGTTTCCCCGCTCTCGAATGCGAATCTCGCAATCTGGGACACGATGGGCATGCCGGTCATCGCCGCCGTGCAGCTGCTCAGTCTGCTGATCCTGTTGATCGCCTGCGTCAACTACGCCAATCTCGCGACGGCGCAGGCGCTCGGGCGCAGCCGGGAAGTCGGCATGCGGAAGACCATGGGCGCCGGCCAGCTGCAGCTGCTCGGCCAGTTCCTGATGGAGAGTCTCGTCATTGCGGCCATTGCGATGGTGGTGGCGATGGCGGCCGTCGAGATACTGGTTCCGCTGTTCAACAATCTCGCAAACAAGGCATTGGCCATTGACTACGTACGGGTGCTGCCGTGGCTGTGCCTGGTAACCGTGCTCGTCGGTATCGGAGCCGGTCTCTACCCGGCGTGGCTGATCACGCGGGCTTCCCCGATTGACGCCCTCCGTGACGTGGGCCGTAAGGGGAAGAAGGGAGCCCTGGTCCGCTCGTTCATGATCGGAGCCCAGTTCGCCATCTCGGCATTCATGCTGGCAATCGTGGCCGTCGTCTACATGCAGAACCGCCAGGTCGAGGCGTCGAGCTACGTCTTCCCGCGCTCCGAGATCTACGTGCTCGACCGCATGGCCGACGCCGACATCAGCGTCAGCCGGGATACGTTGCAGCGCGAGCTCGAAGCTCTTCCGCAGATCGAGGCCGTCGCCTACTCGTCGCAGGTGCCGTTCGAGCAGAACAACTCGATGACGATGGCAACGGCACAGCCCGGCGACGAGGCCGGGCAGTTCCAGATTCAGTTGATGCGCATGTCGCCCGGATTTCTCGGTGTGTACGACATTCCGCTGCTGGCGGGGCGGGACCTGAGCCGCGACGTGGCGAACGACCGCTACGTCTATATGGAGTCCGAAACGATCAACGTGCTGGTCAACGAGATGGTGCTCGATCAGCTCGGCATCGCGTCACCGGCAGAGGCGTTGAACACGCGTATCTACGACCTGGACGACCGCGACTCGCTGCGTGAACTCGTCATTGTCGGCGTGGTACCGACTCAAAACATTGTCGGGCTCTACAGCCCGGAGAAGCCGTGGGTGTTCCGCTACGAACCGGCCGTCCTGCGCGAAGCCTCCATTCGAATCGCACCGGGTGATATGCGCGATGCTGTCCGGGCGATCGAAGGCGTATGGAACCGCGTCGTGCCCAACTACCCGATGCAAGGTCGTTTCCTCGACGAGGTCTTCGACCAGGTCTTCAACATCATGCAGGCGATGAACATCGCGCTTGCCGGATTTGCCGCCATTGCCCTGGCGCTCGCGCTGATCGGGCTGTTCGGTCTCGCAGCCTTCATGGCAACCCAGCGGACACGCGAGATTGGCGTCCGGAAGGTGCTGGGTGCGAGTTCGGCACAGATTGCACGGCTGCTGGTCTGGCAGTTCTCGAAGCCGGTAGCGTGGGCGCTGGCGATTGCCCTCCCGGCGGCGTACTTCGGGTCGAAGGCCTATCTCGATTTCTTCTCGAACAGAATCGATTCGCAATTGCCGATACTGCTGGTCGCCGGTTTCGTATCGGTACTGCTCGCCTGGTTGACGGTATCCGGGCATGCGATCCGTATTGCGCGCTCCAACCCGGTGCACGCGCTGCGGCACGAGTAGACGGAAGGTCATCGCGGCACCGCCGGCGCCTGTGACCACGCGCCGGCGGTGCGCTGCTGTTCGGGCGGCCGGTTCCTGATAGATTACGCGCTTTCCGGCCCAACGAGCCCCAGCGAAGGAACCCGCGTCGATGACCCGACCGTACCGATTGACCCTGTCCTGCCCGGATCAGCCCGGCCTCGTCGCGCGCGTGTCGACGATGCTGTACGACAACGGTGCGAACATCCTCGAGGCGCAGCAGTTCGACGACCTGCGAACGGGGCACTTCTTCATGCGGATCGAGTTCGCCTGCGGCGACAGTATCGACGCCGTGCGCGAGGCGCTGGACGGTCTGGCGAAGAAGCTGGACATGACGGTCAACCTGCGCGATGCGGCAAGTCGCAAGAAGGTGCTGATCCTCGTCTCCAAACTGGATCATTGCCTGGGTGACCTGCTGTACCGCTACCGCATCGGCGAATTGCCGATGGAGGTCGTCGGCGTCGTCTCGAACCATCCGCGCGACGCACTCCCGGTCACCGATGTCGGGGACATTCCCTACCACCACCTGCCGGTGACGCCCGAGACGAAACCGGAACAGGAAGCGGCGGTTCGCGGACTCGTCGAGGGAACGGGGGCCGAACTCGTCGTGCTCGCGCGCTACATGCAGATCCTCTCCGACCAGATGTCGGCCTTCCTGTCCGGCCGCTGCGTGAACATTCACCACAGCTTCCTGCCCGGTTTCAAAGGCGCGCGCCCCTATCACCAGGCTTACGAGCGCGGCGTGAAGATGATCGGTGCCACGGCGCACTTCGTTACGGCGGATCTCGATGAGGGGCCGATCATCGTGCAGGACGTGGAGCACATCACGCACTCGGACACGCCGGATGACCTGGTGCGCAAGGGCCGGGACATCGAGCGCCGCGTGCTGGCGCGCGCCGTCGGCTACCTGCTCGAGGACCGGGTGATGCTGAACGGGCAGAAGACGGTGGTCTTCGCCGATTGACTTCCCGGGTCGCTTGCCGGCCGCAGGGCCAAAAATGCGACAATCGCCGCCCCACGAACGGATTGAGCACCTCATGACGCCGTCACTGAAAGAAAGCGCGTTGCGCTATCACCGGTCGCTGCCCTCCGGCAAGCTGTCCGTCACGCCGACCAAGCCGCTGGAAAACCGGCTGGACCTCTCCCAGGCATATTCGCCGGGCGTCGCGTATCCCTGCCAGGAGATCATGGCCGACCCGCTCGCGGCGTCCGTGTTCACGGCACGCAGCAACCTCGTCGGCGTGATCACGAACGGGACCGCCGTGCTTGGGCTCGGCAACATCGGCCCGCTGGCCGCGAAGCCGGTGATGGAGGGCAAGTCGGTACTGTTCAAGCGCTTCGCGAACATCGACGCGTTCGATATTGAGATCGACGAACCTGACCCGAAGCGCTTGGTCGACGTGGTCGCGGCGCTGGCGCCGACGTTCGGCGCGATCAATCTCGAGGATATCAAGGCGCCGGACTGTTTCGAGGTCGAGAAAGCGCTCGAGGAGCGGCTCGACATCCCGGTATTCCACGACGACCAGCACGGCACCGCCATCGTGGTCGCGGCGGCATTGCGCAACGGCCTGGAGCTGGTGGGCAAGCGGCTGGACAACGTCAAGCTGGTCGCGACCGGCGGCGGCGCCGCGAGCCTCGCGTGCCTCAATCTGCTCGTCGACCTCGGGCTGCCGGTCGAGGCGGTGACGCTCGTCGACATCGAGGGTGTGGTCTACGCCGGCCGCGAAAAGGACATGAACGCGTTCAAGTCCCGTTTTGCCCGCGACACGAAGGAACGCACGCTCGACGATGCGATCGACGCCGCCGACGTGTTTCTCGGGCTGTCGGCGCCGGGCATCCTGACCCCGGACATGGTCAAGCGGATGGCCGACAACCCGCTCGTCTTCGCGCTGGCGAACCCGGTGCCCGAGATACTGCCGGAGGAAGTACGGGCGGTGCGCGACGATGCCGTCATCGCCACGGGACGGTCCGACTACCCGAACCAGGTCAACAACGTCTTGTGCTTCCCGTTCATCTTCCGCGGGGCGCTGGATGTCGGCGCGACGACGATCAACCGGCAGATGCAGGCGGCGTGCGTGGACGCCATCGCCGGACTGGCGAAACGGGCGCTGGCGGACGAAGTGAGCAGCGGCGAGGCCGACGAGACGCCGGTTTTCTCCCGCGACTACCTGATCCCGAAGCCCTTCGACCCGCGACTCTATGTCGAGGTGTCGCTGGCCACGGCCCGAGCCGCCGTCGAGTCCGGCGTTGCGACGCGGCCGGTCGACGATTTCGACGTCTACCGCCGGCGGCTGACGTCCTTCAACACGCGTTCGCAGCTCTTCATGCAGCCGGAAGTGGAAATCGCCCGGCGCGCGAAGGAGCGGCTCGTTTACGCCGAGGGCGAGAACCCGACGGTCCTGCGTGCCGCGCAGGCCGTGATTGCCGAAGGTATGGCCGACGTCAAGCTGATCGGCCGTGCGGACGTCGTGCGCCGCCGGCTCGAGTCGATCGGCAGCGAACTCAAGGCCGGCCAGGACTTCGAACTCGTCGACCCGCAGGACGACCCACGCTACCGCGATTACTGGGAAACCTACCACGAGCTGACCTGCCGCCGCGGCGTGTCGAAAGCGGTGGCGCGCCTGGTCATGCGGACGAGTAACAGCGCGATCGCAGCCTGCATGCTGGCGAAGGGCGACGCGGACGCGATGCTGTGCGGGACGGAAGGTCGTTTCGACCGGCACCTGCGCAATGTCATCGACGTCATCGGCCCGCGCTCGCAGAAAGAACGCATCTGCTCGGTTTCGGTCCTTCTGCTGCCGCAGGGTCCGTTGTTCATCACCGACCCGTACATCGACGTCGGCAAGAAGGTCGGCACGATCGTGCAGCTCACGCTGGCCGCGGCGGAGCGGGTTCGCAACTTCGGCGTCGCGCCCAAGGTCGCGATGTTGTCGCATTCGAACTTCGGATCGTCACGGACCCGGTCCGCGCAGAAGATGCGCGAAGCCACGCGGGCACTGCGCGAACTGGCGCCCGAGCTCGAAGTCGAGGGCGAAATGCACGCCAATGTCGCGCTCGACGAGAACGTGCGCGAGATGCTGATCCGGCACTCGCGCCTCGAGGGCGCGGCGAATCTGCTGGTCATGCCGACGCTCGACGCGGCAAACATCTCGATCGAGCTGCTGCGCTCGGTGACGAAGGCGGTGCTCGTGGGACCGTTGCTGATGAACACGGCGATGCCGGCCCACATCGCGACGCCCGCCACCACGGCGAAGGGCCTCTACAACATGAGTGCCGTCGCAGCGGCGGACGCCTGGCGGGCGGCCCGACGCGAGGCGACTGCCACACGTGGCTGACAGGCGTCATGTCGCCGTCCTGTCCGGGTGGGTCGCCGCGGGCATCCTGTCGACGGCGGTTTTTCCGGCGACGGCGGATGACATGCCGACGGCACGGATCCTGATCGCGGGCGATTCGACCGCTTCGGACTACCCGGATGAACGGGCGCCGCAGGCCGGCTGGGGGCAGGCGCTGCCGTATTTCGTCCGCGAGGGTGTGCCGGTGCTGAACCGGGCAGTCAGCGGCCGGAGCACGAAGAGCTACATCGACGAGGGCAAATGGGAATCGCTGGTCGGCGAGATCCGTGCCGGCGACCTGGTGCTGATCAGCTTCGGGCATAACGATTCCCGCGACGATGCGCCGGAACGCTACGCGGCTCCCGACGGCGCCTACCGCGACAATCTCGTCCGATTCGCCGCCGACGTGCGGTCGCGCGGCGGGACGCCGGTCATCGTGTCATCGGCGGCCCGCCGGTTGTGGGAAGGGCCGGCGATGGTCGAGACGCACGGGCTTTACGCGCTGAACTCGGCGGTCGCGGCCGACGAGGCCGGCGTCGCGTTCATCGACCTGGCGATCCTGTCGCTGGCTTATTTCGAGACGCTGGGGCGCGAGGGGACGAAGCGCGACTTCCTGTGGTTATCGCCGGAGCAGGGCAACGCACGCTTCCCGGACGGCGTCGAGGACAACACGCACTTCACGGAACTCGGCGCCTGCGGCGTGGCGCGGGTGATTGCCGCGGCGCTTGCACCGGACGCCGTCGTGGACAGTCGCCGCATCGGCCTGGACGGGACGGGCGGGGAGCGGCCGGCATCCGTCATCGCGTGCGCCGCCGCACTGCGGCCCTGAGGACCTGGTTTGCCGGCGCGGCCGCGCCGCGCTTTGCCCGTGAATCAGGGCGTGCTGCTCACGTATACTGCGCCGACAACGCGAGACACGGCCAAAGGGGGAGTAACGATGGCGAGCAAAGCGGTTCCGTTCGAACCGAAACCGATGAAGATCAGCGTGCTGACGGCCGCGCTGCAGGAACTGACGCCGCGCGAAAAGCGCGACCCGGACCCGGATCTCGCGATCGAGGAGTGGCTCGCGTTCTCGCGCGATATCGGTTCGCCGTACATCCAGCTCTCTGCCGCGCTGCACCCGACGCTCACGGACGTGCCACCGGAAGCGATGCTGGACCCGGTCGCGAACACGCTCGACCTGCGCGACCCGTTTGACGAGAAGCGTGCCGCGCGCGTGCATGCCGCGATGAAGGACACCGGCGTCGGCCTGTCGGACGTCGGCTACTTCGACAACATGCTCGTCGCCGACGACGCGGCCCGCAAATTCAAGCACGACTTCATGCTGCGCGTATTCGACGCCGCGGTGCTGATGGGCACGAACGCGATCTGCGGCTTCGTCGGTCGCAACTACGACCTCGAGATGGACGGCAACCTCGAGATGTTCGAGTCGGAGTTCATTCCGCTGCTGAAAGAAGCGAAGGCGCGCGGCCTGACCTACCGCGTCGAGCAGTGCCCGATGCCGGGCTGGACCGTGCTCGACCGCTGGCACAACAACATCGCGTACGCGCCCGGCCCGTGGATTGCGCTGCACCGGATCTGCGAAAAGCACGGCGTCGGTGACCAGTTCCGCATTCACTACGACCCGTCGCACTCGGTGCTGATGGGCCAGGACACGCGCTCGATGTTCCAGTACCTGAAGGACGAGGGCTACAACTTCCTGATCGACGGCTTCCACGTGAAGGGGCAGGTCATCGATTCGAAGGGCGTGTCCGCCTGGGGCTACGGTGGACAGACAATGCAGCGCGGTGACTGGGAGGGCAGCACGCCGTCGTCGAACCCGGCGGACCAGGTGCACGCGTGGAAGAAGCAGACCGCGCTGTGCGAGCACGAGCTGCCGGGCACCGCCCGGCACGACCCGCTCGCGTACCTGCAGAATCGAACGGTCGACTGGCTCGACCACCAGCTCGCGGCGCGCGAATTGCTGGACATCGACCCGTCGGAGACCTACCTCGTCGTCGAGCACGAGTACCCGCCGGCACGCATCCAGGACAAGGCGTTGCTGGAACCGATCCTGAAGGGTTCCGTCGACTTCACCCGTGCGATCGACGAAGCCGCGGCGGCGATGTACGCACTGCAGAACGAGGTGATGCCGGCGCAGGGGATTCCCGTGCAGGGTTACGGCCGAGAACCCTACCGATCCTGAGAGCGCCGCAGATGTCGCGATACGGCGTTGCGAAGTGTTCCCGGAATGCTCATGTACCCGCAAGTACACTGCGCTTCCGGGAACACTCCGCGCCTTGTCTCGCAACACCTGCGACGCTCTCAGCACGAAGATTGAGCATTGGGTTTGCAGTTTGAACGGCAACAATAAGAAGGAGCTGGCATGAGCGTATCCGCTCGACTCAGCGTGATGATGTTCCTCCAGTTTTTCATCTGGGGCGCGTGGTACGTGACCATCGGCAACTACATGACGTCGATCGGCATGGCCGACCTGACGCACTGGCCGTACACGGTCAACCCGATCGCGGCCATTGTCGCGCCGTTCTTCCTGGGGCTGGTCGCCGATCGTTACTTCGCCACCGAGAAAGTGCTGGCGGCTCTGCACCTGCTTGGCGGTGTCGTCATGCTCATGCTGCCGCAGTTTGCCGGCAGCGCCACGGCGTTCATCCTCGGCCTGTTGCTGTACAACCTCTGCTACATGCCGACGCTGGGCCTCGCGAACTCGCTGGCTTTTCACAATATCGAGGACCAGGAGCGGCAGTTCCCGCTGATCCGCGTGTTCGGCACGATCGGCTGGATCGTGGCGGGGCTCTTCATCGGCTTCGTGCTCGGCCAGTTCAGCGGCGACATCCTGCCGGATCGCACGCCGCTGCCGCTGTACACGACGGGCGTCGCCAGCCTGCTGCTCGGCCTCTACAGCTACACGCTGCCGCACACGCCGCCGCCGGGCGCGGGGGAGAAGGTTTCCTTGCGCAGCATCGTCGGGCTCGACGCGCTTTCCCGGCTGGGCAGTCGTTCGTTCTTCATCTTCATTTTCAGCTCGCTGCTGATCTGTGTCCCGCTGGCGGCGTACTACAATTTCGCCCCGATCTTCGCGGCGAACGCCGTCTACGACCAGGGCACCACGAACGCGTTGACCGGCCTGTTGCCGAATCCGTCGTCGCTGATGAGTCTCGGCCAGATGTCGGAAGTGGCGTTCATGCTGCTGATGCCGTTCTTCTTCGTGCGACTCGGCGTGAAGTGGATGCTGGCCATCGGCATGCTGGCCTGGGTGCTGCGCTACGCACTGTTCGCAATGGGTGCGCCGGATGCGGTGTTCTGGATGGTGGCCGGCGGCATCCTGTTGCACGGCATCTGCTACGACTTCTTCTTCGTCACAGGGCAGATCTACGTCGACAAGAAATCCACACCGGCCATCCGCGGCCAGGCACAGGGTTTCCTCGTGCTGGTGACGTACGGCATCGGCATGTTCATCGGCGCGCAGGTCGCCGGTGCGATCTACAATCGCTTCCTGGCGGGCGCACCAGCCCTGAACCTCGCCCGCTGGGGCGATTTCTGGTATGTGCCGGCCGGCTTCGCGCTGCTGGTGCTCGTTTTCTTCCTCGTCGCGTTCCGCGACGACGCGTCAGGGGAGACGGCCTGAGCGTCAGGAGCCCTTGTCGAAGACGACACGCCACACGCCGTCGTCGTCCTTGCGCCATACCGAGTTGAAGCGGCCGGCAGATTGTCCGTCTGCCGTGGTTACCGGGCCGGAGCTGAGCGCAAGCCGGCCCGACTCGAGGACCACCACCGTGTCGGGCGCCCACGAGAACGGCGCGTCAGGCCCTTCGTAGTAGCGTGACCACACCCGGCGAATCTCGTCGTGACCGCGAAGCGGCTCGGGGTCGCTGAAGAACACGGCCTCGGCTGAAATGAAGTCGAAGAAAGCGTCGAAGTCGCGGTCGGCCATTGTCCGCGCGAACGCGACTTCGCGCGCACGGACCTCAGCGGCTGCATCGTTTTCGGCGCGCGCCCCTGTCGCCGTACAGAGCGCAAGTGCGAGGAAAGCGAATAGTGTCACTGGCAGGCGGGACATTGGCGGACTCCATGGCATTGTTTGCCGCAGTGTAGCCGCCGCGCCCGCACACACCCAGTCGATCCGGCTATATGGCGGCGGAAAGAGCCGGCGTCCCGTCGCGACGCACGAGGCGCATTTGGCCGTTACACTGTACAGCGTCTGCAGCCTGGCGAACGCGGAACGCAAATTGGACTCATTGACCCAGGCGGCGCTCGGCGCCGGTATCGCGGGTGCGCTCGCGCCGCCGCGTTCGCGACGGCGGGCCATGCTGCTCGGCGCGATGCTCGGGACGCTTCCCGACCTCGATGTGCTCATCGACTACGGCGACGATGTCGCCAACTTCACACGGCATCGGGGCTTTTCGCACTCGCTGTTCGTGCTGGCACCATTGTCCGTCCTGCTGTGGGCGATGCTCCAATGGCGTTGGGAGGCCGTTCGCGGCGCGCCCGGGCGGTGGCTTGCGGTCATAGTGCTGGCGCTGTGCACGCACCCGCTGCTGGACTGCCATACCGCTTACGGTACACAGCTTTTCTGGCCCGTGGACATGCCGCCCATCAAGTGGGCGACAATCTTCATCATCGACCCGGCGTACACGCTGCCGCTTATCGCGGCGGGAGTCTATGCGGCGTGGCGTCCGACGACAGCAGGCGCACAGCGTGCCCTGCTTGCCGGCCTCGGCATCAGTTCCCTGTACCTGGCGTGGACCTGGTACGCGCAGGCGCTGGTGCGTAACGATGCGCTCGCCGCGCTCGACGCTGCCGGCATCGAGGCACGCCAGGTGTTCGTGACGCCCGCACCGCTCAACTCGGTGCTGTGGCGCGTCGTGGCAATGACGGACGACGGCTACCTGGAAGCATTCGACTCCCTGTTCCTCGATGAACCGGAGATGTGCTTCCGGCCGTACAGGTCCGACGTCGATTCACTGGCAGCGGCATCCGGCGTCGCCGCCGTCAGCAGGCTCGATTGGTTCGCCGGCGGCTTCGTGAAGTCCGACGTCATCGATAACACGCTGCACATTGCGGACCTGCGCATGGGGCACGAGCCGATCTACGTCTTCACGCATGCCGTGGCGCGCCGCGTGGACGGCCGCTGGCAGGCAATCGTGCCGGTGCGCCTTCCGGTGTCGCTCGGCGACCGGTCGCTCGGTGAGGTCTGGGAACGCATCTGGTCGGAGACCAGCGCGCGCTGATGCGTTCGACTAGCTTGCAGGAAGGACGGGGGACGGCGTCCCTCGTTCGGCGCGCCTCGAGCAGGACTCCCGAACGTCTTCGCGGATGATCGCCGCGAGGCGGTCGAGGCCGGGGCCCGCGGAATCAGGATCCGCGTAGACAAGGTAGAGTTCCGTGGAGCGCTCGGCGCCGCCTTCCAACGGCAGTACCTTGAGGATACCGTTGGCCAGTTCGTCCACGATCTTGTCGGACGGAAACCACGCGAAGCCGTAGCCGCGGCACACGGCGCCGATCGACGTCGCCATGTTCGTCACGGTCCAACGCTGCGACGCATTCATCGTTTCGGGGTGCGCATCGCGCCGCGATCCGGAGTCGCGGACGAGGACATGCCGATGCTCGCGCAGGTCGCGCAAGGAGAGCTCGCGCCCGAGCCGGTGCAGGGGGTGGTCAGGGTGCGCGACCGGCAGGAAGCGCATCGGCATCAGCAACTCGCCGTTCATGTTGGGCGGGATGCGCGGTGTGATGGCGAGATCGACGCGGCCCTCGCGCAGCGCCTCGGACGTACCGTCGAGCACGGTCTCGTAAAGCTCGATGCGCGTCTGCGGGCTTTCTGCGCCGAAGCGATCGAGGCTCTTCAGCATGAGCCAGGTCGGGAACAGCACCTCCACGGCAATCCGGATCTCGGCTTCCCAGCCGGCCGACGAGCGCCGCGCGGCACGTTCCAGGCCGCCGGCCTCGTCGACCAGCAGGCGGGCGCGTTCGACCAGCATGCGGCCCGCCGGCGTCAGAGTGGCCTTGCGTCCCTCGGTCGTGAACACCGCCACGCCCAGTTGCGACTCGAGTTTCTGCACGGCATAGGTAACGGTCGACTGGCTCTTGCTGAGACGTTCGGCGGCGTGCGCGTAACCGCCGGCGTCCACCACGGCGATAAAGCTACGCCACTGCTCGAGCGAGACGCGGGGTGGGGGATTTCGGTCCATATATCGATAGAGTCGATAAAATATGGCGAAAATATCCGCTATTAAATTGAAAAAATCAATTTATAAAGGAGGCATCCGAGTAATGCGCAACTGACCAGGGAGGATTCCATGAAAACGCTACTCGATATTCGGGCCAGCTTGTTCGGTTCGGCTTCCGTCTCATCGGAACTGGCCGATCGCTTCGTGGCCAGGTGGCTGGCCGAGCATCCGGACGGCCGTGTCGTGCGGCGCGACCTGTTGCCGGGCGCTTTCCCGTCGCTGACGGCTGCGCGCTATACCGCGTTCCGCACGCCGGGGAACGAGCGCACGCGAGAGCAGCAGGACGACGTCGCGTTCTCCGACGAGCTGGTTGCGGAACTCAAGGCCGCCGACGAGATCGTCCTGACCGCGCCGATGTACAACTTCAGCGTGCCGGCGACACTGCGTGACTACTTCGACCACGTCGCGCGGCCGGGGCTGACGTTCAGCTACACGGCGGACGGGCCCGAAGGCCTGCTGCGCGGCAAGAAGACCTACGTGTTCATTACGCGCGGCGGGCGCTACAACGGCGCCGCGGACACGCAGCGCCCGTACCTCGAGCAGTTCCTGGGCTTCATCGGCTTGTCGGACGTGGAGTTCGTGCTGGCCGAGGGCCTGGCGATGGGGGACGACGAGCGCCGGCAGAGCCTGGACAGCGCACGAGAGCACGTCGACGCACTCGCTCGCCTCGCGGCCTGACGGCTGACGCTGGCGACCGCACGGTCGTCAGCGGTCCTCCGCCCGCGAGATTCGGCCGGACAGGACGGCGTGTTCCAGGTTCGTGCCGTCCTCGACGCACAGGCGTTCGGCGCGTATTTCCCCGATGACGTGCGCGGTGCGTCGCACGTACACCGTGCCGGTGCCGTTGAAGTCGCCCTCTACCGTGCCGGCGATGTCGGCCGAGTCGCTCCGGACGGTGGCCTTTACGCTGGCGAACGTGCCGATCGACAGCGCATGGGCGCCATCGATGACATTGCCGTCGAACGTGCCCTCGATGATCAGGTCTTCGTCGAGCGTCAGTTCGCCGCGCATGACCAGCGTCGTGCCGATGATCGACGGTCCGTAGGCGCTGGGTGCTCGCGGTACGGGTGCCGGTTCGGATCCCTCCGCCGGCGGCGGCTCAGCCGCCACCGCCGTTGGCGGCCTGCGTGCCGTTGTCCGCGCTGCTCAGGTTCGCACGCTTGAGTGCGTCGCGCTTGGTGACGCCGGCGTCAATCGCGACCGACTTGCCCATGTCGACGGTGCCGCTGAAGTGCGCGCCGTCTTCCATCACGAGTCGCGGCGCGAACACGTTGCCCTGCACGACGGAAGACCGGTACAACTTGACGAGTTGATCGCCACGCACGTCGCCCTCGACCTGGCCGTGAATCTCGACGATGCTCGCGTGGATGTCCGCCTTGACACGGCCCTGCGGGCCGATCGTCAGGTTCTTGTCCTGGTGTGCGATCGTGCCCTCGATTTCGCCTTCGATGACCAGGTCTTCATTCGCGGACAACTCGCCGCGAAACTTGAGCGTCGGCCCGATTACGGACACGTTGCGTTTGCGCACATCGGGGTCGGGCATTTTCGGTGCCTTCGGCGGCGTGGGCTCGACCGCGGGCTCGCTGTTTTTTCCGAACATGGATGTCATCCTCCGGGGCGGTTCAGGTGAGTGACCGTTCCGCTTATCATTCGTCTCCGTGCTTCCCAGAGAATAGCGCAAAAACACATGCAGACTGATGATCAGGCCTGGCTTTGCCGATCGGTAAGTTACAGCGGCGACGAATCCCGTCTGGCGGCACGGTGCGCCGCCCTGGTGGCACTGTTGTTCGGCGGCTGCGGCGTGCTTGCGGCCGACCTGCTGGACGCGGCGGATTCGCGTCATGTGGCCGGGCCGGTCATCTACACGCCCGCCGAGGCCGGCGCCTTTCTCACGGACAACCTGCTGGCCCGCGACTTCATGTTCTACGGCGAGGACGGCCTGCACTACGCCGAGGCGGCGACGGCCGTCGGCGCACTGCGCTTCGCGGAGCGGACGGCAAGCACGGAAGCCGTTCGGCGGCTGCGCGAGCGATACGCGCCGCTCGCCGTGCCGGGCAGCGGTCTTGTCGGACAGCGGCCACACGTCGATTTCGCGGTGATCGGCATCGTGCCGCTGGAAATCGCGCGCCAGGCGGGCGACGCCGAAGCGCGGCGTTTCGGTCTCGCGTTTGCCGACGACCAGTGGCACGACACGCTGCCGAACGGCCTTACCGCGCAGACGCGCTGGTGGATCGACGATCTGTACATGGTCGGCATGCTGCAGATCCAGGCGTACCGCGTCACGGGAGACCGGGTCTACGCGGACAGGGCGGCCCGGCAGCTCGCCGCCTACCTGCCGACGTTGCAGCACGAGAACGGGCTCTTCTACCACAGCCCGGACGTGCCGGTGTTCTGGGGCCGTGGCAACGGCTGGGTCGCGGCCGCGCTGGCCGAGGTGCTCGTATCGCTGCCGGCCGATCATCCGGATCGCACCGTGTTGCTGGACGGCTATCTCCGGATGATGGCGGCATTGCTCGCCTACCAGGCCGACAACGGCATGTGGCGGCAGATTGTGGACTACCCGTATGCCTGGACCGAGAGTTCGGCAACCGGGATGTTCGCATTTGCGATGGCGGCGGGAGTCAATGCGGGGCTCCTCGATGCCGATACCTACGCGCCGGTGGTGATCGCGGCATGGCGGGCGCTCGCTGCGCACATCGACAGTGCCGGCAACGTGCGAGAGATCTGCGTGGGAACCGGCAAGAAGAACGATTTCGAGTACTACCTGAAGCGGCCGAGGGTTGACGGTGACCTGCACGGGCAGGCGCCCGTGCTGTGGCTGGCTGCGGAGTTGCTGGACGATCGCTGGCGCCGGGTGGCGCCGTAGTGCCGGTGTCGAATCAGCCCTGGCCGAGGCAGGCCCGGGCGTCTTCGACGAGTCGGCGCATGCGGCGGCGCGCCGTGTTGGCATCGCCGGCGCAGATCGCGGCGTGCACGCCGCCGTGGCTTCGCAGCGTTTCGGCGTAGTCGGCCGATTTCGACGTCGTGAAGCGGATGCTGACGTGCAGCGCCGTACGAATGAAGTCGCGCATGCGCACGTAGAAGCGGTTCTTCGTGGCGTACAGGATCGCCACGTGGAACTCGACGTCGGCCGCGCGCGCCTCGTCGCCATGCTGTCGGGCCGCGGCCATGCCGTCCAGCGCGGCCCGGATCGCCGCCCGCTGCGCCTCGTCGGCGAACCGGGCGGCCAACGCCGCGGCCTCGGGCTCGATGGCCACGCGCATCTGGAAGAACTCGTGCAGCACGGCAAGGCTCGGTTGGGTGTCGAGCGACCACGACAGCACGTCCGGGTCCAGGATGTTCCAGGACTCCTCGGGCAGCACGCGGATACCCTGCCGGGGCTTGCTGGAGACGAGCCCTTTCGCGGACAGCATCTTCACCGCCTCTCGGACGGCGGTGCGGCTGACGCCGAACTGTTCGCACAGCGCCGCCTCGGTCGGAAATGGCTGGGCCGGGCCGCGATTGCCGCAGACGATGTCGCGCCCCAGGTCCTGCGCGACCCGAAACGACAGGTTCGACCGGCGCGGATCGCGGGCCATACCGGTCAGCCGCGCCGTCGCATCAATTCAGCCAGAAGCTGAAGTACAGGTAGAGGCCCGCGACCAGTACGAGGATCGTCGTCGCCAGCAACTTGTTCCAGCCATCCCAGCTCGCCCGAATCTCGTCGCCGTGCAGTTCACGTATCGACCGGTAGGTCAGGCCGTGGACCTTCTCGTCCGGCGGCGGCGGCGTGGCGAACGAGCCGGCGATCATCAGGAGAGCCGCGGCGAGGAACAGGACCCCGCTGGCGTAGAGGAAGTTGAAATCGCCGATCGCCGCGAGCCAGGCGGGGTTCTCGATCTTGCCCGCGCCGAACAGGATCTGGCAGACGAGCTTGCCCATGCCGAGGACGAAGCCGCCGGCCAGGGCCCAGACGGCTCCCGTCGCGTTCAAGCGCTTCCAGAACAGGCCAAGGAGAAACACGGCCGTGATCGGCGGCGCGAGGTAACCCTGCACGCTTTGCAGGTAGATGTAGAGCCCGCCGCCGGCTACCTGCTTCATGACCGGAATCCACAGGATGCCGAGAATGACCACGACCGTTGTCGCGATCCGGCCCACTTTCAGCAAATGGCTTTCTGACTGCCCCGGCCGCAACTTCTCGTACACGTCGACCGTGAACAGCGAGGCGCTGGAGTTGAACAGCGAGGCCAGCGAACTCATCAGCGCCGCCAGCAGGCAGGCGACGATCAGGCCACGGATGCCGGTCGGGAGCAGCGTCGAGACCAGCGTCGGAAACACCGTGTCGCCGTTGATGGTCTCGACGCCGTCCACGACGTGCATCGGCAGTGCGATCAGGCCTTTCTGGTGCAGGGCCCAGCCGATCAACCCCGGGACGAGGAAGATCATCACCGGCCACACCTTCAGCAGGCCGCCGAACAGGGCGCCGCGTCGGGCCGTCGTGAGGTCCTTTGCCGACAGCGCGCGTTGCACGATGTACTGGTCCGTACACCAGTACCAGATGCCGACGATCGGTGAGGCGATGATGATGCCGAGCCACGGAAAATCCGGATCGCTCAGCGGGCGCCAAAGCGCGAACTGGTCGGCGTTCACCTTGACGGTCGACACGAGCTCGCCCCAGCCGGCAATGACGCCGCCGCCGTCAGCGAGTTTCGTCAGGCCGAGCGTGGTGATGACGAGGGAGCCGAAGAGGATGATGACCGCCTGCGGTGTCGCCGTCGCCATGATCGCGCGCATGCCGCCGAATACCGTGTAGATGCCGGTGAGAATCACGGTCGTGAACGCGCCGACCCAGAACGCGTTTGCCGGCGAGCCGAACGTGTCCGGCAGCAGGGCCTGGAAGACGATCGCGCCGGCGTACACCGTGACGCTCACCTTGGTAAAGACGTAGGCAAACAGCGAGACGACGGACAGGATCGACCGGGCGCTGGCGCTGAAGCGCCGTTCCAGGAACTCCGGAATCGTCTGCACGCCGGCCTTGTAGTAGAACGGTACGAAGAAGCCGGCGAGCAGGATCAGGATCCAGGCATGCAATTCCCAGTGCGCCATCGCCATGCCGGTGGACGTGCCCTGGCCGGCAAGGCCGACGATGTGCTCCGAGCCGATGTTCGATGTGAAGATGGATGCACCGACGGCGACGAAACCTGCGTTCCGTCCGGCGAGGAAATAGTCGACGCTGTCGTGCTGGTTGCGCCCGTACCACCAGGCCAGAAACCCGATGATGCCGAAATAGATGACGATGACGACCCAATCGAGTTCGCTCATGAAGTCCACCCCCCAATGTGCCTGTACGGCGTTATTGTTGTTCGGCGCGTCGTCCCGGGATGTCGTCCCCCACCGGGGCCGCCGCGAGTATTATTCGTAATATTGTAGGATATATCGAGCGGCATGTAATAATGCCGCCCCACCGACCGGCACCCGGTCAACGTTCCAACAAGGGGAATTCGCGATCACGATGAGCGCACGGCTGATCCAGTGCCTGGACGACGACGGCGAGCGTTGCGTCGCGACGGTGGATACGGACGGCAACGCGCGCGTGCTCGACGAGGTCCGCTCAACCTATGCGCTCGCGTGCGCTGTGCTCGAGGCCGGTACCACGCTGGAGGCCGCGGTCGCGCAGCATGCGACAGGTGCCGCCATCGATCTCGACGCGGCTCTCAACGAAGGTCGTCTGCTGCCGGCGATCGACCATCCGGATCCCGCGCACCTGTTGCTGTCCGGCACCGGACTCACGCATCTCGGCTCGGCGGAAGGGCGTGACCGCATGCACCGTGCTGCGGCGGGCGAGAACGAGACGGATTCGATGCGCATGTTCCGGATGGGGCTCGACGGCGGCAAGCCGGCCGACGGCCGTCCCGGCGTGCAACCCGAGTGGTTCTACAAGGGCGATGGTGACGCGATCGTCGGCCCGGGCGCGCCGCTGACGTCGCCGTCGTTTGCCGAAGACGGCAGCGAGGAACCGGAGATCGCGGGCATCTACGTCATCGCTCCGGACGGCCTGCCGCGCCGGCTCGGCTTCTGCCTTGCGAACGAGTTCTCCGATCACGTGACCGAGCGGGGCAACTACCTGTGGCTCGCGCACTCGAAATTGCGGCCGGCGGCGCTCGGTGCCGAACTCATCAGCGACCTGCCGACCGACGTCCGCGGGACCAGCCGAATTCGACGAAATGGTGACATTGCCTGGGAGAAGCCGTTCCTGACGGGCGAGGCGAACATGTCGCACACAATCGCGAACCTCGAACATCACCACTTCAAGTACGCGCTGTTTCGCCGGCCGGGCGACGTGCACGTGCACTTCTTCGGTACCGCAACGCTGTCGTTCGCTGACGGGTTTCGTGCGGAGGAGGGCGACGAGTTCGAGATTACCGCACCGCCATTCCGGCTGCCGTTGCGCAACCGGCTGACGACTGCCGTCGCGGCGGCGGTCGCCGCGCAGCCGCTCTGAGATGGCAGACAAGCCCATACGGCTTGCGCTGGTCGGCGTCGGCAAGATCGCGCGGGACCAACACGTGCCGGCGCTGGAAGCCAACCCCGACTTCGAACTCGTTGGCTGCGCGAGCCGCCACCAGTCTCTCGACGGTGTGCCGCATGCCGTCTCGCTGGAGGAACTGCTGGACACGGGTATCGGGATCGACGCAGTGTCGATCTGCACGCCGCCGCAGGCGCGCTACGAGATCGCGGCGGCGGCGTTGCGGCGCTGCCTCGATGTAATGCTCGAGAAGCCGCCCGGTGCGACGCTGAACGAAGTAGCGGCGCTCGAGGGTCTTGCGAACGCCCAGGGCTCGTCGCTGTTTGCCACGTGGCACTCGCGCGAAGCGGCCAGCGTGGCGCCGGCGCGTGACTGGCTGTCGGGCCGGCGGGTCGTTCGCGTGCACATCGACTGGCGCGAGGACGTGCGCGTGTGGCACCCGGGGCAAACCTGGATCTGGCAGGCCGGCGGCCTGGGAGTGTTCGATCCCGGCATCAACGCGCTGTCGATAATCACGCAGATCCTGCCGCAAAGTGTGCGCGTGATCGACGCAGAGCTTGCCGTACCGGAGAACTGCGAGACACCGATCGCGGCGAGCATTCGCATGCTGGGTGATGCCGGTGCGGAAGTGCTGGCCGAGTTCGACTTCCTGCACCCCGGCCCGCCGCGCTGGCAGATCGACGTGGAATGCGAGGATGGGCACCTGCGACTCACGCGAGGTGGCGCAGTGCTGGAGATCGACGGCGACACGCCTGTAACGGCCGAGGACCGGGAGTACGCCAACCTCTACCGCCGGTTCGCGGATCTGGTTCGTGCGCGGGAGAGCGACGTGGATTGCGAACCGCTACGCCTGGTGGCGGACGCGTTCCTGTGCGGCCGCCGACGCACGGTCGATGCCTTCGTCGAGTGAGTTACGAGGCAGATGGCGTCCGGATGCAATTGGTCAGCGCAGTGCGTTTGGAAAATAAAAAGGTGTCTAAAAAGGTGTCAGGTTTATTTTTTTAAAACGGTGTCTAAAACGGTGTCAGGTTTATTTTTTCCTCAAGAATAAAAAGGTGTCAGGTCTATTTTTTCCTCAAGAATAAAAAGGTGTCAGGTTTATTTTTTCCTCATCTAAAAAGGTGTCTGTCTAAAAAGGTGTCAGGTCTATTTTTTCGCCGGTCTCGACGACTCTCATAGCAAAAAAATAAACCTGACACCTTTTTGTTTTTGGACACCTTTTTGGACACCTTTTTGGACGGTGAACCTGGCTTATCCCCTGAACGGAGCTTGCGGCAATCCGCGTACGCCCGGATCCACTTCGAAGAGCATTCCGGCGTCCTGTTCTTCGTCTCTTCCGTGGGCCGCCGACGTGACGAACATGCGGTCGAGACCGGTGCCCGCGAAGACGCAGCTCGTGATCCGGGATGCCGGCAACTCGATCGATCGTTCCCGTTTGCCGTCAGGGCTGAAGCGGCTGACGCAGCCGCCGTCCCAGTGCGCGACCCAGAGATAACCTTCGCTGTCCACGGTCATGCCGTCGGGGTATCCCCACTCGTCGGGAAACCGGATGAACTCGCGTCGTTCGCCCGGGTTCCCGCTGCCATCCATCGGGTACTTGTAGATCGTGCGCCGGGCGGAATCCGTGTGGTACATCGCCGCGCCGTCCGGGCTGAACGCGGGTCCGTTCGTCACGCGATACCCGGAGTCGAGGCGCGTGATGCTGAAGTCCGTGTCGAGGCAATACAGCGAGCCCGACTCGGTGGCTTCTTCCGCGTCCATCGTCCCGGCCCAGATCCGTCCGCGCGCATCAGTCTTGGCGTCGTTCATCCGGTTGCCGGGAAGCTGCGGTTCCGGGTCGACGATAGGTGTGATCGAGAACGGGTCCAGCTTCAGCTCGACAAAACCCGATTGCAGGCCAGCAATGAAGCCGGGCCGATCGGCGCGTTCGATGAGCCAGCCGATACGCTCCGGCATGTCCCAGGAGCGCACCGACAGGTCGTTGAGCGCGAGGCGGTGTATCGCCGGCGCCAGGATATCGACCCAGTAGACCGCGTTCTCCGCGGCAACCCAGCGCGGGCCTTCGCCGAGCTGGCAGCGAATGTCGCAACGTACGCGGTATGCGGCGGCCACGGCGGTGGCGGCGTCAGTGACTGTGGCGTGGCGCGCGGTACTTCTGGGCGAGGCGCTGGTATTTCGTCGCGTCCTTCAGCACCGCGCCCGTGTCGAGCTGGCTGACGGTCATGCGCTGTATTTCCTGCCACGGGGACTGGCTCTCCGGGTAGGCGTAGCCGCCGGCGGCCTCCAGTGCCTGCCGGCGCCGCTCGAGTTCGGCGTCGTCCACGAGCATGTCGGCAGTGCCACGCCCGAGGTCGATGCGCACGGCGTCGCCCGTCTCGAGCAGTGCGAGGCCGCCGCCCACGGCGGCTTCCGGCGCGGCGTTCAGGATCGACGGTGAACCCGACGTGCCCGACTGCCGGCCGTCGCCGACACAGGGCAGGGTGCCGACGCCGGCGCGGATCAGTGCAGCCGGCGCGCGCATGTTCACCACCTCGGCGGAACCCGGGTAGCCGACCGGGCCGGTGCCGCGGATGAACAGGATCGTATTCTCGTCGATGCCGGAGTCCGGATCGTCGATGCGCGCGTGGTAGTCCTCCGGCCCGTCGAACACGACGGCCTTGCCTTCGAACGCGTTCGGGTCGTCCGGGTTCGAGAGATACTTCTTGCGGAACGCATCCGAGATCACGCTCGTCTTCATGATCGCCGAGTCGAAGAGGTTGCCCTTGAGTACCGTGAAGCCGGCCTTCGTCATCAACGGCCGGTCGAACGGCCGGATGACGTCCTCGTCGCGGATACGCGCGTTCCGGCAGTTGTCGCCGATTGATTTGCCGTTGACCGTCAATGCGTCCTCGGCGACCAGGCCCTTTTTCATCAGTTCCGACACGACGGCCGGTACGCCGCCGGCACGGTAGTAGTCCTCACCCAGGTACTCGCCGGCGGGCTGCAGGTTCACGAGCAGCGGCACGTCGAGGCCATGCGCCTGCCAGTCGTCCACGGTCAGTTCGACGCCGATGTGCGCGGCGATGGCATTCAGGTGGATGGGTGCATTCGTCGATCCGCCAATGGCCGAGTTGACGCGGATCGCATTGACGAACGCCTCGCGCGTCAGCACGTCCGACGGCTTGCGGTCGGCGTGCACCATCTCGACGATCTGCTGCCCAGTTCGGTACGCACATTCCTGGCGGTCGCGGTGCGGCGCGGGAATCGCGGCGGAACCGGGCAGCGACATGCCGAGTGCCTCCGTCAGGCTGTTCATCGTCGTCGCAGTGCCCATCGTATTGCAGTAGCCGGTCGACGGCGCGGACGAGGCGACGAGCTTGATGAAGCCTTCGTAGTCCACCTCGCCGGCCGCGAGCATCTCCCGTGCCTTCCAGACGATCGTGCCGGAGCCGGTGCGTTCGCCGTCGTGCCAGCCGTTCAGCATCGGGCCGACCGACAACGCGATCGCCGGGATGTTCACCGTGGCGGCCGCCATCAGGCAGGCCGGCGTCGTCTTGTCGCAGCCGATGGTCAGCACGACGCCGTCGAGCGGGTAGCCGAACAGGACTTCGACGAGAGACAGGTAGGCGAGGTTCCGGTCGAGCCCCGCCGTCGGCCGCTTGCCGGTCTCCTGGATCGGGTGCACCGGGAACTCGAGCACGATACCGCCGGCCTCGCGCACGCCTTCGCGAACGCGCTCTGCGAGCACGATGTGGTGCCGATTGCACGGCGACAGGTCGCTGCCGGTCTGCGCGATGCCGATGATCGGCTTGCCGGACTGCAGCTCCTCGAGCGACAGCCCGAAGTTCATGTAGCGCTCGAGGTACAGCGCCGTCATATCCGGGTTCGACGGGTCGTCGAACCATTCGCGCGATCGCAGTCGCTGCGCCGCGTCCTTCTTGCCGGGTCCGGCCATCGGTAGTCGCTCGCGTGTCAGTCGCTGCTGCCGGACGAAAAGCGCAGCAGCAGCGTGTTGGTGTAGGTATCGCCGGGGTTCAGCCGGGCTGACGGAAACGCCGGCTTGTTCGGCGAGTCCGGGTAGACCTGCGGCTCGAGGCACAGTGCATCGCCCTGGCGGTAGATCTGGTCGTGCTTGCCGATGTTCGTGCCGTCGAGGAAGTTGCCGGAGTAGAACTGCACCGCGGGGGCGCTGGTCAGGAGTTCCAGCGTGCGCCCGCTGTGCGGGTCGTGCAGGCGGGCGGCGAGCTTCAGGCCCTCGCCGTCGAGCACGAAGTTGTGGTCGTAACCGCGGCCGAACACGATTTGCGGGTCGGTCGCGTCGCGCACGGCGTCGCCGATACGGCGCGGTTCGCGAAAGTCGAAGGCCGTGCCAGCGACGTCGCGGAGTTCACCGGTCGGAATCAGTGTTTCGTCGACCGGCGTATAGCGGCGGGAGGGGATCTCCAGGACGTGGTCGAGGATGCCGTGGCCGCTGTCGGCGCCGGCGAGATTGAAGTACGCGTGGTTCGTGATATTGACGATCGTGGGCTTGTCGGTCGTCGCGGTGTAGTCGATGCGCAGGCTGTTGTCGTCTGACAGGGCATAGCGCGCGCGGACGGTGAGCTTGCCCGGGTAACCGCTGTCGCCGTCGGGACTCTCCAGCCGGAGCACGACGCTCGCGGGCGAGCCGCTTTCCACGGACTCGATCGTCCAGTGCCGCTTGTCGAAGCCGACCACGCCGCCGTGCAGATGGTTCGGGCCGTTGTTCGCTTCGAGCGGGTAGCGCTTGCCATCGAGCGTGAACGCGGCCTTGCCGATACGGTTCGCGTAACGACCTACCGTGGCGCCGTGGTAGCCGCCCTTGTCGAGGTACTCCTGCGCGCTGTCGTAGCCGAGCACGACGTCGGCAAGTTCGCCGTCAGCGTCCGGCACCGCGAGCGACTGGATCGTCGCGCCGAGCGACAGCAGGCGCACGTGCATGCCGTTGTCATTGGCGAGAACCACAGCCGTGACGGCGGTCCCATCCGACGTGGCACCGAACGGTTCACGCTCGGCCGTGGCGGCCCACGCACCGGCATTGACGGCAAACAGGAGACAGCCGGCCCAGCCGGCGCCGCGGACGGTTTTGCGCATCGGTAACCCCCAGGGCAGCCTCCGCCGTGGCGACCTGCCCGGCGGCTAATAAGTCATACAAAATGGCAGGAATCGGCCGGTATGACAAGGCTGCCCGGGGGGCGGACGTCAGCCCCCGGTCTGCTTGAGCGCGAGCAGGCGCTCCATCTCGTCCATGATCGCGTTCATCTCGGTGACCACCGCACGGTAGGGCTCCGGTGTCGCGAGGTCGACGCCGGCGTTCACCAGCAGCTTGTACGGGTAATCCGAGCCGCCGGCGCGGAGCAGGTTCTTGTAGTTCTCGACGCCTTCCTCGCCCTGTTCGACGATCTTCCGGTACAGCGCGGTGCCGGCGGTCTGCGACGTCGCGTACTGGAACACGTACATGTTGTAGTAGAAGTGCGGCACGAACATCCATTCGTTCGTGTACAGGTCGTCGATCAGGACCACGCCCTGGTCGTGGCCGTGGTAGCGCTTCAGGATGTCACCGTACATCTCGGTGATTTTCTCGCCGGACAGCGCTTCTCCGCGTTCCGCCGCTTCGTACAGCGCGAGTTCGAACTCGGCGAACATCGTCTGGCGGAAGAACGTGCCGCGCAGGTTTTCGAGGGCCATTCCGAGGTAGTAGAGGCGTTCGTCGACGGATTCGGCATGCTTCTCCACGTAGTCGCGCAGGATCAGCTCGAGTGACGTCGACGGGATCTCGGCGATGAACGTCGAGTAGCCCGCCGTCTCGAACGGCTGCGACTGCTTCGCGTACAGCGTGTGCATCGCGTGGCCCCACTCGTGGGCAAACGTCGACAGCGAGTCGTAGTCGTCGTTGTGGTTCAGCAGCAGGTACGGGTGCACGTCGTAGGCGAAGCCCGACATGTAGGCGCCGGAGCGCTTGCCGCGTTGCGGGTAGACGTGCATCCAGCGCTCGTCCATCGCCGCCTTCTGCATGTTCACCCAGTCTTCGCCCAGCACCTGCATCGCGGCGAGCGTGATGGTCTTGCTGGTCTCGATGTCGAACGTCTTGTCCAGAGACACGAGCGGCGGGTAGATGTCGTAGTAGTGCATCTGCTCGACGCCGAGCATCTTTCCGCGCAGGCGGAAGTAGCGGTGCAGCGTCGGCAGCGCCTTGTTCACTTCCTCGACCAGCGTGTGGTACACCGCCGGCGGCAGGTTGTCGTTGAACAGCTCGCGGTCGAGCACGCTGTCATAGTGCCGCGCCTTGGCCAGCGCGACCTGGGTCTGAAGGTGCGAGTTGAGCACGAGCCCGACCGAGTTCCGGTATTCCTCCCACTGTCCCCAGAACGTGTCGAACGCGAGCTTGCGGTCATCGCGGTTCTCGCTGTTCCGGACCCGGGCGTAGCCCTGGGAGTCGACCGTCACCTCGTCGCCGTTGCTCAGCGTGATCGTCGGCCACGGGATGTCGGAGTTCGCGATCATGCTGTAGACGTTCGACGGTGCGCCGAACGTCTGCGAGAAGTACGACAACGTCTGCTCGGCTTCCGCGCCCAGCGTGTGCGGCGCGTTGCGCAGTGCGTCGTCGATCTGGTACGCAAATGGCGCGAGCCGATCGTCTTCCTCGACGTAGGACTCGATGACTTCGCGGCCGACCTCGATCAGCTCGGGCTGCATCCACGCGGTCGACTCGCTGAAGCGTGCAAACATGATCTGCGCGGTCTGGCGGCGCTCCTGCGTCGCCGAGTCGCGCAAGTTTTCGTCCGCGCTGAGCGACGCGTACACGTAGACGCGCCCGGCCTTCTTCAGCGTATCGGACACGAGACGGTAGGTCTCGTACAGCGACTCGGCGCTCTCGCCGAGTGTGCCGCGCCGGGCTTCGATGGCGTCGAAGGACGCCAAGACCTCTTCGCGGGCCGCGTTCCAGGCGGCTTCGGTCGGGTACAGCTCGGTCAGGTCCCAGGTGTAGCGCGGGTCCGGCGCCGTGCCCTCGTCGGCTGCCGCGGCGGGCAGCGTTTGAAACAGGATGGCCAGCAGCGCCGGCAGGATCGTGGCTCTCATGTCGGATTCCCCAGGGTTCTATCGGGCATTTTGACCGGCGGCAGCCGTCCGGTTCCCCAAATAGGATGCTGCAGGCGCCAAAAGCGTTGCATTTGGTACAGTATCGTCGCGGCACGACAATGAAAACCACAACGCCGGACCCCGACACATGCAGATCAACGACAAATCCGGGCTGCTGCCGTACACGGCCAGCAGCCAGCGTTACGACACGATGACCTACCGCCGCTGCGGCACGACCGGGCTCAAGCTGCCGGCCCTGTCGCTGGGCCTCTGGCACAACTTCGGGTTCGTGGACCGGCTGTCGACCGGCCGCGAAGTCCTGCGGGCCGCGTTCGACCGCGGCGTCGTGCACTGGGATCTCGCCAACAACTACGGCCCGCCGTACGGTTCGGCCGAACAGAATTTCGGGCTGATGCTGAAAGCGGATTTCGCGGCACACCGCGACGAACTCGTGATTTCGACAAAAGCCGGCTTCGACATGTGGCCCGGCCCCTACGGCGTTGGTGGATCGCGCAAGTACCTCGTCGCCAGCCTCGACCAGAGCCTCGCCCGCATGGGCGTCGACTACGTCGATATCTTTTATCACCACTGCCCGGACCCGGAGACACCGGTCGAGGAATCCCTCGGTGCCGTCCGCGACGTCGTCCGGCAGGGAAAGGCGCTGTATGCCGGCATCTCGAACTACGATCCGCAGCTCACAGCGCGGGCCATCGAATTCTTTGCCGAGGAGCGCGTACCGTTCGTGCTGCACCAGGCGCGCTTCTCGTTGCTGGAGCGCACGCCGGAAGAAGGCCTGCTCGACGTGCTCGATGCAGGCGGCGTCGGCTGCATCGCGTACTCCCCGCTTGCCCAGGGCTTGCTGACCGACCGCTACCTCGAGGGCGTGCCGGACGATTCGCGGGCGGCGAAACCGTTCACTTACCTCGAAAAGGACGCGGTGAGCCGGCAGCAGAAGAAGCTCGTGGCGCTGAACCGAATTGCCGCGGCGCGCGGGCAGTCGCTGGCACAGATGTCGCTCGCATGGCTGCTGACGCGCAAGGCCGTGTGCTCGGTACTTATCGGCGCGAGCTCGCGCGAGCAGCTCGTCGACAACCTCGGCGCGCTCGACACGCCCGATTTCGACGCGGACACGCTTTCGGCCATCGACGATGTCCTGGCGGCGTAGCTTCGCACTGCTGCTGTTCGCGCCCGTCGCGGCGTGCGCGCAGGGTGTCGCGCTGCCCGATGCGCAGCTCCTGCAGAACCCGCTGGCGCGGGACGGGATTTCGCTGAACGGCGACTGGCGCGTAATCGTGGACCCGTACGAGAACGGGTACTACAACCACCGCTATGAACCGAAGGGTGACGGCTACTTCGTCGCACGCCGTCCCGCCAGCCCCGCCGATCTCGTGGAATACGACTTCCGGACGTCGCCCGTCGTCCCGGTACCGGGTGACTGGAACTCCCAGGACGAGCGGTACTTCTTCTACGAGGGCACGGTGTGGTACTACCGGGCGTTCGAGGCCGCAGCGCGCGACGGCCGGCACTACGTGCTGCACTTCGGCGCCGCGAACTACGCGGCTCAGGTCTGGTTGAATGGCCGGTACCTCGGTGCTCACGAGGGCGGGTTCACGCCGTTCGAGTTCGCGGCCGGTGACGCGCTCGTCGACGGCGAGAACTTCGTCGTCGTGAAAGTCGACAACCGCCGCGAGCGCGACCAGGTGCCGACGGTCAACACGGACTGGTGGAACTACGGCGGGCTCACGCGCGACGTGCGCCTGATCGACGTGCCGGCCGCCCACGTCGCGGACTACCGGTTCGTGCTCGCCGACGACGGCTCCGTCGCCGGTTGGGTGCGCGTCGGCGGCGTCGCGGGCGCACAAGCGGTATCGATATCGATTCCCGACCTTGGTGCGCGGACCACGGTGCGCCCGGGCGCCGACGGCGTTGCGACATTCCGGCTCGATGCACGGCCGGAGCGCTGGTCGCCCGCGTCGCCGGTGCTGTACGACGTCATCGTCGGGTACGGCGACGAGCAGGTGACGGACCGGATCGGCTTCCGGACGATCGAGACGCGCGGCGAGGACATCCTGCTGAACGGCCGGCCGATCTTTCTTCGCGGAATCAGCATTCACGAGGAAGCACTCGGCCGCGAGGGTAGGGCCTGGAGCGAAGCCGATGCCCGCGCGCTGCTCGAAGCGGCGATCGAGCTCGGCTGCAACTTCGTGCGACTCGCGCACTATCCGCACAACGAGCACATGCTGCGAATGGCCGACGAACTCGGGCTCCTCGTCTGGGCCGAGATCCCGGTGTACTGGACGATCGACTTCAACTCGGACGCGGTGTACCGGAAGGCCGAACGGCAACTTGACGAGATGATTGCCCGCGACGCGAACCGGGCGTCGATCGTGCTGTGGTCGATGGCGAACGAGACGCCGATCAGCGACGCGAGGTTCGATTTCATCGGCAGGCTCGCCGCGCACGCGCGCGAACTGGACGGTACGCGCCTCGTTACGGCCGCGCTGGACACCCAGACCGCCGACCGGTTCCAGCGCATCATCGACGATCCGCTGTCGGCGGTGATCGACGTGATCGGCATCAACAGCTACTGCGGCTGGTACGGTGACTTGCCGGCCGACTGCGCCGCGCTGCGCTGGCACTCGGACTACGGGAAGCCCGTGATCCTGAGCGAAATGGGGGCCGGCGCCCTGGCGGGCCGCCACGGCGACGCCGCGGCGCGCTGGACCGAGGAGTACCAGGCGGACGTCTATCGCCACAACCTGGCGATGGTCGATCACATGACGGCGCTGCGCGGGCTGTCGCCGTGGATACTGAAAGACTTTCGGTCGCCGCGCCGGCCGCTTCCGGGCATCCAGGACTACTGGAACCGCAAGGGGCTCGTCGACGAGTCCGGCACGCGCAAAGCCGCGTGGTTCGTGCTGCGTGACTACTACCGCGCGCGGGCCGGCGACGGGTCCTGACGGTGTTTGGCGGCCGCGCGCGCGGTGGCCGCGAACAGTTGACAAGCGGGCCGGCCGTCAAGCATGGTAGCGCTACCATCTCTCGCTCCGCGGGGCGCGGTGACAGGTCACGATGCCGGCGGGGGCCGGCGGTTCCGGGGGGAACACATGAAGAAGAACACGTTACGTGTCGCGCGGCTGGCTGCCGCATCACTGACCTTGTTCGGCATCGCGGCTTCGGCCCAGTCGCCGGGCGCGGATCCCGTCGGGCCGGACGCGCTCTACAAGAATCCCGACGCGCCGATCGATGCGCGCGTGGACGATCTGCTCAGCCGCATGAGCGTGGCGGAGAAGGTGGCCCAGGTCGTCACGATCTGGAACGACAAGCCGGCCCTGTTCGACAACGACATGAACTTCGACGCGGACAAGGCGCGGCTGCGGATTCCTCACGGCCTTGGCCAGTTCGCGCGGCCGATGGACATCAACGGGCCGTCGTCGCCGCGCGTCGTGCCGTGGCGTGATGCGCGCGGCACGGTAGAACTCGTCAATGCGCTGCAGAAGTATGCCGTCGAGGAAACGCGCCTCGGGATCCCGATCCTGTTCCACGAAGAGGGGCTGCACGGCTACGCGGCCGTCGGCGCGACGAGTTTCCCGCAGGCGATCGCGATGGCGTCGTCGTGGGACCCGCTGCTGATTCGTGACGTCAACGCGGTCACGGCGCGCGAGATCCGGGTTCGCGGCGTGCACTTCGTGTTATCGCCGGTCGTCGACGTTGCGCGCGACCCGCGCTGGGGCCGCATCGAGGAAACCTTCGGCGAGGACCCGTACCTCGTCGGCGAGATGGGCGTCGCCGCGGTGCTGGGTTTGCAGGGCGACAGCGTCGACGGGCGGCTCGCGGACGGCAAGGTGTTTGCGACGCTGAAACACATGACAGGCCACGGGCAGCCGGAAAGCGGCACGAACGTCGGGCCTGCGCAGATCTCGGAACGTGAGCTGCGCGAGAACTTCTTCCCGCCGTTCGAACAGGTCGTGCGGCGCACCGGTATTCGGGCGGTGATGGCGTCATACAACGAGATCGACGGCGTGCCGAGCCATGCCAACGGCTGGCTCCTGAACGACGTGCTGCGGGGCGAATGGGGCTTCGACGGCGCCGTTGTCAGCGACTACTACGCTATCGAGCAGATGGCGGAGATTCATCGCATCGCCGAGACGGTCGCCGATGCGGCCGTCATTGCGCTGAACGCCGGCGTGGACGTCGACCTGCCGAGCGGTGCCGGCTTCTCGACGCTGCCGCAGGCGCTTGCCGACGGCCGCATTAGCGAGGCGCGGCTCGACGAGGCGGTACGGCGGCATCTCGAGATCAAGTTCCGCGCGGGTCTGTTCGAGAATCCCTACGCGTCCGCGGACGCGGCGGAGCGGCTGACGAACAATGACGAAGCACGGGCTCTGGCGCGGAAAGCGGCAGAGCGATCGATCGTGCTGCTCACGAACGACGGGACCCTGCCGTTGTCCGTGCCGGAGCGCGGGGAGAAGCCCGTGATTGCGGTGATCGGGCCGAATGCGGCTGTCGCGCGGCTCGGCGGCTACTACGGCATACCGCCGCACACGGTGTCGCCGCTCGACGGCATCCGGACGAAGGTCGGCGACCGTGCCGAGATCCTGCACGCGCAAGGCGTCGTCATCACCGAGAACGACGACTGGTGGGCGGACGAGGTCGTCCTCGGCGATCCGGCCGAGAACCGCCGCCGTATCGAGGAGGCCGTCGAGGTCGCGCGCCGCGCCGACACGATCATCCTCGCCATCGGCGATACGGAACAGACGAGTCGCGAAGGCTGGGCCGATTCGCACCTGGGCGACCGATCGAGCCTCGACCTCGTCGGCGACCAGCAGGCGCTGTTCGATGCGCTGGAGACACTCGGCAAGCCGATCGTGGTCGTGCTGATCAACGGGCGCCCGCTGTCGACCGTGGCCATCGCCGGGAAGGCGAACGCGCTGGTCGAGGCCTGGTATCTCGGCGAGCAAGGCGGCACCGCGCTCGCGAACGTCCTGTTCGG
Organism: uncultured Pseudomonadota bacterium; assembly: GCA_913055625.1. Taxonomy (GTDB): domain Bacteria; phylum Pseudomonadota; class Gammaproteobacteria; order Steroidobacterales; family Woeseiaceae; genus UBA1847. The sequence goes on from CAJXJW010000001.1 coordinate 217,515, forward strand.
CGACGTCAGTCCCGGCGGCAAGCTGCCCGTGACGATACCCCGCCACGTGGGCCAGCTGCCGCTCGTCTACAACCACAAGCCGTCGGCGCGGCGCGGTTACCTGTTCGACACGACCGAGCCACTGTTTCCGTTTGGCTGGGGCCTGAGCTACACGACGTTCGAACTGGGGCCGCCGCGCCTGTCGGCATCGTCGATTGCGCCGGGCGGGGCCGTCGATGTCACGGTGAGGGTCAGCAATACCGGTGACGTGACCGGCGACGAGACCGTGCAGCTCTACGTGCGAGACCGGATCAGCTCCGTCACGCGCCCGGTCAAGGCGCTGCAGGGCTTCCAGCGCGTCACGCTGGCGCCCGGCGAGAGCCGCGATGTCCGGTTGACGATCAGCCCGGTGTCGTTGCAGATGTGGAACGACCGCATGCAGCGTGTCGTGGAACCGGGCGAGTTCGAGATCATGACCGGGCCGAATTCGGTCGACCTTCAGTCGGTGACGCTCACGGTAACCGACGCCTCGTGAGCGCGCGGGCGGCGGGCCGCGGAGTCAGTTCAATCCATCGGGTTCGAGAGTTTGCCGATGCCGTCGATCTCGATGTCGACGACGTCGCCGGGTTCGAGGCAGAGTTCGTCGGACGGCACGATGCCGGTGCCGGTCATCAACAGGCAGCCTGCCGGGTGTGCGTTGTCGCGGAACAGCCACTCGACGAGTTCGTCGGGGCGCCGCTTCATCTGCGCGAGCGTCGTCGTCTCGTCGGCGATGACCGCGTCGGCGCGGCGGATCACGAGATGGATCACAGTCGCGGGCGGCAGTGGCTCGGGCGTCACGAGCAGGCACGGGCCAAGCGCGGCGCAGCGGTCGAAGGTCTTGGCCTGCGGCAGGTACAACGGGTTCTCGCCTTCGATGTCGCGGCAACTCAGGTCGTTCCCGACGGTGTAGCCTACGATGCGCGCGTTGCGCGTGACGGCCAGCGTCAATTCGGGTTCCGGCACGATCCAGCGCGAGTCCCGGCGCAGGTGCATCGCTGCCCCGTGACCGACGACACGCTGCGCGGTCGCCTTGAAGAAAAGCTCCGGGCGGTCGGCGTCGTAGACACGTTCGTAGAAATCGCCGCCGCCGGCGTCGCGGGATTCGGCGACGCGGGCTTCGCGGCTGCGGAAATACGTGACGCCGCACGCCCAGACTTCCTGTCGGCCGATCGGTGCCAGCGCGGTTCCCAACGCGCGGCCCGCCTCCGGCAGCGGTGTCGACGACGCGCAGTGACTGCGCAGCGCGTCGAACAACGCGTCGTCGTTGACGAGGTCGTCCCAGTCCTGCTCGACGGCATGGAACGCCGAATCACATTCGGCGACGGCGCCGTTCGCGGTGCGATACAGTCGAATGGCGGATGTCGTCGTCATCGTCGGGGCCGGGTCCTGGTGGCGAATGGGCGGCAAACAGTGCGGGACGAACGCGGGCGGCGTCAAGTGCGACGCGACGGTCGGGCGGTGAAGGCGGCGTGACGTCGGCGTACCCGCTACTGATACTCTGCGTCGGGCTCGTCGTGGTCGTCGGCGGTATCGTCGTGCTCAGGCTGCACGCGTTCATCGCGCTGATCGCGGCGGCGATGATCGTCAGCCTGATGGCGCCGGGCGACTGGGGCGACAAGATTCCGCGCGTCGCGGAGGCGTTCGGCTCCACGGCCGCCGGCGTGGGTATCGTCATCGCCCTGGCGGCGATCATCGGCATGGCGATGACCGCGAGTGGCGCGGCTGATCGCGTGGTCAGGATGTTTCTCGGCCTGTTTGGCGAACGGCGTGGCGGCACCGCGCTGATGGCGAGCGGGTTTACGTTGGCGATCCCGGTGTTCTTCGACACGGTGTTCTTCCTGCTCGTGCCGCTCGTTCGGTCGATGTACCGCCGCACCGGCCGGCACTATCTCAAGTACCTGGTTGCGGCCGCGTCGTGCGCGGTCGCGCATGCGCTGATTCCGCCGACGCCAGGCCCGCTCATCATCGCGGATACGCTGGCGATCGATCTCGGTGTGATGATGCTGGTCGGCTGCGCCGTGGGGCTGCCCGCGGCGGCTGCCGGCCTTGTCTTTGGCGCCTGGGTGGATCGCACGGTACCGGTGACGCCGCCGCGTGCCGAGGCCGCGACGGACGTGCCGACGGGCGTCGACGACGCGAACCTGCCCGGGCTCGGCTGGTCCATCGCGCCGATCGTCGTCCCGGTGGCGCTCATCACGGCGAACACCGTCGCGCGGGCGATGAGCCCGGATGGCGCGGCTTCGCCGCTCATGCATGCGCTCGCCGTGCTCGGCAATCCGCAGACGGCGCTGCTCGTCGCCGCGGCGATCGCCCTGTGGACCTACCGGCGCCAGTGCCGGCCGTCGTCGCAGCAGGTGGCGGACGCGGTCGGCGAGGCGCTGATGGCGGCGGGCGTCATCGTGCTCATCACCTGCGCGGGCGGCGCCTTCGGCGGCGCGCTGCGTGCGGCGGAACTCGCGCCGGCGATCCAGGCACTGGCCGGCGATTCGGCGAGCAGCGGCTTCGGCCTGCTGTTCATGGCCTTCGGCGTCGCGGCGCTGATTAAGTTCGCCCAGGGATCGAGCACTGCGGCGATGATCGTGACCTCCGCGATGATCGTCGCGATGATCGACACGGCGTCACTCGGGTTTCACCCGGTGTACGTCGGCACCGCGATCGGCGCCGGGTCGCTCGTGGGTTCGTGGATGAACGACAGCGGTTTCTGGATCTTCGCGAGGATGGGCGGATTGACGGAACTGCAGACGCTGCGTACCTGGACACCGCTGCTTGCACTCCTGGGTGCGGTCAGTATGGTGATGACACTCATTCTGGCGGCCGTCCTGCCGATGGCGCCATAGCGGCGGGGAAGCGGGAGAATCTGACGATGATGAATGCTATCGACGGGCGACGAATGGCTGCGGTCGCGATGGTCGGGATGCTGTTGGCCTGCAACGCTCTGGCCGACGTGCGTCTTCCGCGGCTCCTGAGCGACGGCGCGATCCTGCAGCGCGACGTGCCGGTCACGATCTGGGGCTGGGCGGATCGCAATGAACGGGTGCAGGTTTTCCTCGACGGCAAGCGCGTCGGTGTCGGCGAGGTGAATGACGGTGCGTGGATGATCGAGGTCGGCCCGTTCCCGGCCGGCGGCCCGCATCGTCTGCTGGTTGCCGGGCGCAACCGGGTTGCGGTCGAGGACATCTGGTTCGGCGACGTCTGGGTGGCCGGCGGCCAGTCGAACATGGAACTCACGATGGAACGGGTGGCGACGCGCTTCCCGGACATCGCCGACGGTGCGAATTTCCCGCTGGTTCGCGAATTCGACGTGCCGCGCGGCAGCCGGTTCGACGCGCCGGCGGACGACTTCGACGGTGGCGAATGGAAGGTGACGACGCCCGAATCCGTGTTGACCTCGTCGGCCGTTGCGTACTTCTTCGCCCGCGACCTGCACGTGCGCTACGACGTGCCGATCGGCATCATCAGCAGCAACTACGGCGGGTCGGGCGCGGAGGCCTGGATGAGCGAGGCGGCGCTCGAGGATTATCCCCACTATCTCGACGTCGCGCTGCGCTACCGCGACGAGGCCGTCCTGCAGGCAGTGACCGACGCGGATGCCGCGGCCGAGAAGGCCTGGCATGCCTCGCTGGCGGATCGGGATGCCGGCTTCGCGGCCGACCCGCCCTGGTCGGGCGACGCGGTCGACGATGCCGACTGGTCGACGATCGCGATGCCGGGCTACTGGGAAGAGGCCGGCGAGCCGACGTTGGACGGCGCCGTCTGGCTGCGCAAGACGGTGTCGTTGCCGGCTGACGCGGCCGGCGAGGCAGGCAGGTTGCGGCTGGGCCGTATCGACGATGCCGACACGGCCTGGGTGAACGGCGTCGAGGTCGGCAATGTCACCTACAAGTGGCCGCCGCGCATTTACCCGGTGCCGGAGGGCGTTCTCCGCGCGGGCGACAACGTCGTCGCGGTGCGCGTGGTCGACATCGGCGGCGAGGGCGGCTTTGTCGGCGACAAGGACTACACGCTCGACGTCGGCGCGACCTCCTACTCGCTGGAAGGCGACTGGAAGTGGCACATCGGTGCCCGCTCGGAACCGCTTCCGCCCGCCGAATTCGTCCCCTGGCGGCAACCGCTAGGTTTCTACAATGCCATGCTGGCCCCGCTGCGCCTGATGAAGATCAAGGGCGTCATCTGGTACCAGGGTGAGACGAACGTCGGGCGCGCCGGGGAATACGTCGACCTGTTTCCCGCCATGATCCTCGACTGGCGCCGGCTCTGGCGGCAGGGCGACGTGCCGTTTCTGTTCGTGCAACTCGCAAACTATCTCGAAACCGTCGCCGAGCCCGCGGACAGCGCGTGGGCGGAGCTCCGCGAGGCACAGCGCCGCGCGTTGCGTGTGCCCAATACCGCGATGGTCGTGACCATCGACGTCGGCGAATGGAACGACATCCATCCCCTCGACAAGGAAACCGTCGGCGGCCGGCTCGCACTCGCGGCGCGCAAGCTCGCGTACGGAGAAGAGGACATCGTTGCCTCCGGGCCTCGATTTCTTGCGTTGCAGAAGCGCGGCCCCCGGCTCGTGGTGGAATTCGAGTCCGTGGGCGGCGGGTTGATCGCGCGCGATGGCGCGTTGTCGGGCTTCGCGATCGCCGGCGAAGACGGGCGCTATGCCTGGGCAGAAGCAGTGATCAAGGGTGACACGGTCGAACTGAGCAGCGACGCCGTGCCCGATCCGACCCGCGTGCGCTACGCCTGGGCCGACAATCCGGATACGGCCAACCTCTATAATGATGAGGGCCTGCCTGCATCGCCCTTCCAGGCCAGTATCACGGGACGGTTCGACTAGGCGGCGCCGGAACTTCGCTTACCATGATTGACCTGCAGACGGACGCGATGCCCACTGTCGACTCGATTGCCCAGACGATCCAGATTGCCGTTGCGCCGGTCTTCCTGCTGGCCGGTATTTCCGGATTGCTGATGGTGCTGACGACCCGGCTCGGGCGCATCATCGACCGCGCCCGCATCGTCGAAGGCCGCATCCCGCACGCGCGGCGCGAAGACCAGCAGGAATTGCTGCATTCCGAGGCAGAGGCCCTGTGGCGGCGGATCCGCCTGATGAACTGGTCCATTCGCTTCTGCGTCGGCGGCGCGCTGGCCATCTGTCTCGTCGTCGTCATGTTGTTCGTCGGCGACTTCACGCACGTGAACGCGTCGATCGTCACCGCGACCTTTTTCGTGGCCGCCATGGTGCAGATTATCAGCGGGCTATTGTGCTTGTTGTACGAGGTGGGCATCTCGACGAATCGCATGCGGCAGGGTATCGAGATCGCGCTGGAGGAAGTGTTGCACGATCTTCCGCGGGCACGGCGGCACGAATGAGAAAAAGGAGGGGGATGATGCGCACGTACATACTGATCTCATGCGTGGCGATGGTCTGCCTCGCAGGCAACGTTCGCGCTGACGAGCCGCCGGGGTCGGCCGGGACCTACCACCGGGACTTGGATCCCGACGGCCAATTCGATGGCGCAGACGACGTGGGCGCGGTGCGCACGGCGGGCGTCCTGCGTTTCGATGCGGACAGGCAGCGGTACACCTTGTCCGGATCCGGCACGAACATGTGGGCCGCCGAGGACGAGTTCTTCTTCGTCTGGCGAAAGATGAGCGGCGACTTCATCGTGTCCGCGGACGCGGCGTTCGAGGGCGAGGGCGTGGATCCGCATCGCAAGATGGGCTGGATCATTCGACGCGACCTCGACACGTCATCGCCCTACGTGGACGTGGCGCTGCACGGAGACGGCCTGACGTCGCTGCAATTCCGGCGCTCCGCGGGCGCCGAGACGGAGCAGTTCGAGTCGACAGTCAACGCACCGGACGTATTGCAGCTCGAACGCGATGGCGACCGTTTCGTCATGTCCGTGGCGAAAAAAGGCGAGGCGCTGACGAGTACGGAGCTGTCCGGCGTCGAGCTGCCCGACGAGGTTTACGTCGGGCTGTTCATCTGCGCGCACAACCCGGATGTCGTCGAAACGGGCACGTTCTCCAATGTGCGCATCACCGTTCCGGCCCCGGACGGCTTTCGCCCCTACCAGGACTACTATGCAAGCCGGCTCGAGATCATGGACGTCGAAACGGGCCATCGCCGGGTCGTGCACACGACGCCGGATTCGATGCAGGCCCCCAACTGGACGCGCGACGGCAAGGCGCTGATCTTTAATCGCAACGGGCGGCTGTACCGCTTCGACCTCGCCCGGGGTGCGGCCGAGGAGATCGACACGAATTTCGCCATCCGCAACAACAATGATCACGCGTTGTCGTTCGACGGCTCGATGCTCGCGATCAGTCACCATTCCGAGGCGCACGGCGGCGACTCGATCGTCTACACGGTGCCGGTGGGCGGCGGGAAGCCGGAGCTCGTCACGCCGCAGGGCCCGTCCTATTTTCACGGCTGGTCACCGGACGGTCGCTGGCTGACGTACACCGGCGGCCGGGACGGGGCCTGGGACATCTACAAGACCCGGTCGGACGGCAGCGGTTCGGAGATCCGGCTGACCGAGCACGAGGCGCTCGACGACGGGTCGGAGTTTGCGCCCGACGGTGAGACTATCTTTTTCAATTCGTCGCGCAGTGGCCGCATGGAGCTGTGGCGGATGCGGGCCGACGGTACCGGCGAGCAACAGCTTACCGACGACGAGTACAACAACTGGTTCCCGCACCCGTCGCCGGATGGCAAGCGCATCGTGTACCTGGCATACGGCCCGGATGTCGCTGCCGACGATCATCCGTGGTACCGGCACGTTTACCTGGTGCTGCGGGACCTCTCGACGGGTGATTCGCGCGTCATTGCGAACCTGTACGGCGGGCAAGGCACGATCAACGTGCCGTCGTGGTCGCCGGACGGCCGCTACATCGCGTTCGTGTCGAACTGATGCCGTACAGCAGGGCGTGCTCTGCGATAATCGCGTGATGGTGCGCCCCGTGCGGCAGCACGACCGGACCCTCTAAGGAGCAAACAGCATGCGTGAAGCCGTCATCGTATCCACCGCCCGTACGGCCCTGACCAAGTCTGTGAGGGGCACGTTCAACGACACGCACGGCGTCGTCATGGCCGCGCACGCACTGCGGCACGCAATGCAGCGCGCGGCGCTAGACCCGGCCGACGTCGAGGACGTCATACTGGGGTGTGGACATCCCGAGGGAGCGACCGGGTACAACATTGCGCGTAACGCGGCGATATCGGCCGGATGTCCCGTGACGACGTCGGGGTCCACGATTAACCGCTATTGCTCGTCCGGCCTGCAATCCATCGCGGTCGCGGCCGGGCGCGTCATCGGGGAGGGCGTGCCGGTGATGGCGGCGGGCGGGGTCGAGTCCATTTCCCTGGTGCAGCTGGGCGGACACTTCAACCGGTTTCACGCAACGGAAGACGCGCTGTCCGCGCGTATGCCGGCGTTGTGGATGAGCATGATCGAGACGGCGGAAATCGTCGCCGAGCGCTACGTCGTGTCGCGCGAGGCGCAGGACGCGTTTGCGCTGGAGAGCCAGCAACGCACGGCACGTGCGCAGGAAGGCGGCCTGTTCGCCGACGAGATCGTCGCGCTCGAGGCGCGCTGGAAGAAAGTGGATCGGGAAACCGGGGAGGAATCCTTCGAGATGCGCGTCGCGGACCGCGACGAGTGCAATCGCCCGGACACCACGGCGGAGGGCCTCGCCTCGCTGAAGCCGGTATTCCGCGACGGCCAGCAGGTGGCCGAAGGCCGGTATATCACCGCCGGCAACGCGAGCCAGCTCGCGGATGGCGCAAGCGCATGCATCGTCATGGAGGCGAAGGAGGCGGAGCGCCGCGGCCTCGAGCCGCTCGGTGCCTTTCGCGGATTTGCGGTGCACGGCTGCGAGCCGGACGAGATGGGCATCGGTCCGGTGTTTGCGGTACCGCGACTACTGGCCCGATACGGGCTGTCGGTCGACGACATCGACCTCTGGGAGCTCAACGAGGCCTTCGCGAGCCAGGCCGTATATTGCCGCGATCGCCTGGGCATCGACCCCGAAAAGGTCAACGTCAACGGCGGTTCAATATCGATCGGCCATCCTTACGGCATGACCGGTGCGCGTTGCACCGGCCACCTGCTGCTGGAGGGCCGCCGGCGCAAGGCGAAGTGGGGCGTCGTGACGATGTGCGTCGGCGGCGGCATGGGCGCTGCCGGCCTGTTCGAAGTTTTCCGGTGACGTTCGCGACGACGGGTTTCGCCGCAATCATCCCCGGGCCAGTGAGCCACCGGCCGGCGTAAGCGGCGGCGTTTCTCCCGACCAGGCGGCGTCTGGACGCGCCGCAAAACAGCACGCGGTCTCAGCCTCGCACCAATGTGGTGCCGTGCTGTGGCCGCTCAGAATCGCATGCGACAGCGCCGTGTTTGCACGGTAGAGTAAGTGCATGGAACGACCGCCGGTCACGCTCGACGCCGCAAATGCGGCGCTCTTTCTCGACGTCGATGGAACCCTGCTCGATTTCGCCGACCACCCCGATGACGTCGCCGCCGACGCCGACCTGAAAGCGCTGCTCGGGGGCCTGCACCAACGCGTCGGTGGCGCGCTTGCGCTCGTCAGCGGGCGCACGATCGCTTCGCTCGACCGGATATTTGCGCCATTGTGCCTTCCCGCCGCGGGAGGCCACGGCGTCGAACTCCGGGCCGATGGCGCCGGCACCGTGCCAGCCGCCGTGCACCATTTGCCCGACGAGGTGCTGACCGCGCTCGAGAAATTCGCGTCGGCCCACGACGGCGTGCTGGTGGAGATCAAGCCGGGCGGCGCGGCATTGCACTACCGCCGCGCGCCGCACCTCGAACGGCAATGCCGGGAACGGGTCCTGTCACTGATGGAACACCGCCTCACCGAGTTTCGCGTGCTCGACGGCAACATGGTGCTGGAGGTTGCGCCGGCCGCGGCGAACAAGGGTGAAGCCATCCTCGCCTTGCTGCACGCCCCGGCCTTTGCCGGCCGGCGGCCCGTTTTTCTCGGCGACGACGTAACCGACGAGGACGGCTTTCGGGCGGTGAACGCGGTCGGCGGCCTGTCGATCCGGGTGGGCGCGCGGCCGGGCAGCGTCGCGCAGTATGTCGTCGACGATACCGACCACGTGCGCCGGTGGCTGGCGCAGGCGCTCGACGGCCGGGCATGACATGACCAAGGGAGACGAATCGTTGACCAACCTTGATGTCGGCGTGATTGGCAACTGCCAGGTCGCGTCCCTGATCGACGCGGATGCCACGATGGTATGGACGTGCCTGCCGCAACTCGACTCCGACCCGGTGTTCTGTCGGCTGCTGCGGGCGGCCGGCGAGGAGGGACTGCCAGGGTACTTCGGTATCGAACTCGTCGACCAGGAACGCAGCGAGCAGGAATACCTCGTCAACACGGCAGTCCTCGTAACGACCCTCTACGACCGCCACGGCGGCGCAATCCGCGTGACCGATTTCGCGCCGCGTTACCATTACGTCGGGCGAATGTTCGCGCCGATGATGCTGCTCCGGCGTGTCGAGCCGGTGTCTGGCAGTCCCCGCATACGCATCCGGCTGCGCCCGGCCCGCGACTACGGCGCCGCGGCCTGCGATGTCGCCAAGGGCAGCAACCACATCAGCTATCGGTGCAGCGACACGGTGCTGCGCCTGACCACCAACGCGTCCCTGACGCACGTGATCGAGGAAGCCACGTTCCTGCTGGATCGACAGGTCTTTCTGGTGCTCGGCCCCGACGAGACGATCGCCGAGTCACCGGGCGACACGTTTTACCAGCATTACCGGGCGACGAAGCAGTACTGGCAGGACTTCTCGCGCAGCCTGTCGATCCCCTTCGAATGGCAGGAGGCCGTGATCCGCGCCGCGATCACGCTCAAGTTGTGCACGTTCGAGGACACCGGCGCGGTCGTCGCGGCGTTGACGACGTCAGTGCCGGAGGCGGCGAACAGCGGCCGCAACTGGGATTACCGCTTCTGCTGGCTGCGCGACAGTTACTTCGTCGTGCAGGCGCTGAACCGCCTCGGCGCGACGAAGACGATGCAGCAGTACCTGCGCTACATCATGAACATTGCCGCCGATGCCGGCGACGAGGAGTTGAAGCCCTTGTACGGCATCAGCGGGCGTTCGAACATGGAAGAGGTGATCGTCGAGTCGCTGTCCGGGTACCAGGGCATGCCGCCGGTAAGGCGTGGCAACCAGGCCTACGAGCAGAAGCAGCATGACGTGTACGGCGCGACGGTGCTCGCAAGCACACAGCTCTTCTTTGACACGCGGCTGATCGAGGCCGGTACGGACGCGGAGTTCCGTCGGCTCGAGGTGCTGGGGGAATGGGCGAAGCGCAAGTACGACCAGCCCGACGCGGGGTTGTGGGAATACCGCGGGAGGGCGCGCGTGCACACATTCTCGAGCGTGATGTGCTGGGCCGCGTGCGACCGGCTGGCGAAGATCGCGGAACGGCTCGGCCACGCCGACCGGGCAGCGTACTGGCGCGACGCGGCCGGCGGTATGCGCGAGCACATCCTGAAGGCGGCCTGGGACGACCGGCAGAAGGCTTATACCGAGAGCTTCGGCCGGCCGGAGATGGACGCGAGCCTGCTGACGATGCACCAGCTCGGTATCCTCGAGGCCGACGATCCGCGCTTCGTCTCGACCGTTGAGTGCATCGGCAAGCACCTTCTGCGCGGCAAGTACATGTTTCGCTACGTCGCCGCCGACGATTTCGGCGAGCCGGAGAATGCGTTCAATATCTGCACGTTCTGGTACATCGACGCCCTGGCCAGCATCGGCCGCCTGGACGAAGCGCGCGAGCTGTTCGAGAACATGCTGGCCATGCGCAACCCGCTCGGCTTGTTGTCGGAAGACATCGACCCGCGGACCGGCGCCTTGTGGGGGAACTTCCCGCAGACTTACAGCATGGCGGGTATCATCAATGCGGCCGTCCGCCTGAGTCGCCCCTGGGAGCATGCCTGGTGACCGACAAGTCCGACCGACGCCTTATCATCGTCTCGAACCGTGTCGCGATGCCGCGCAAGAACGGTGCGGCGGCCGGCGGATTGACGGTCGGTATCCTGGCGGCACTGAAGGACCAGGGCGGCGTGTGGTTCGGATGGAACGGCAGGCTCACGGACCGGGAATCCGGGCCGCCCGACATCGTCACGCGGGACAATATCGATTTCGCGACGATCTCGCTGAACCAGGCCGACTACGAGCAGTACTACAACGGCTACAGCAACAAGGTGTTGTGGCCCGTGTGCCACTATCTCCTCGACTTCATCCAGTATGACGCGGCGGACTTCGACGGCTATCGGCGGGTCAACGCGCTGTTCGCCCGCAAGCTGGCATCGATACTCGAGCCGGACGACATCATCTGGGTGCACGACTATCACCTGATCCCGCTCGCCGCCGAGCTGCGCGCGGCCGGGTTCGACAACCCGATCGGCTTTTTCCTGCACGTGCCGTTCCCGAGCTACGAGGCGCTGCGGGCCGTGCCGGGCCACGACTACCTGTTGCGCACGCTTTGTGCGTACGACGTGATCGGCTTCCACACGCCGCGCGATCTCGCGGCGTTCAAGACCTGCCTCAGCGAGCCCGTCGTCGACGCGGAGCCCTTGTCCGACAACCGGGTCGCGGTGGCCGGTGGCGAACTGATCGCGGACGTGTTCCCGATCGGCGTGGACGTCGACGACATCGTAGAGCTTGCCGGCAAGGCGCAAGGCTCGAAAAAGCTGCGGTCGATGGTCGAGAGCCTGAACGGCCGCGAGCTGATCATCGGCGTCGACCGTCTCGACTACAGCAAAGGCCTGACGCAGCGACTACTGTCCTACGAACGCCTGCTCGAGAAGTATCCGAACGCGCAGAACGACCTCGTGCTGATGCAGATTGCGCCGCCGACGCGTACCGGCGTGCGTACCTACGACGAGATCCGCTCGGAACTGGAGCAAACGTCCGGCCGGATCAACGGTCGCTTCTCCGAGGCGGATTGGGTGCCGATCCGGTACCTGAACAAGGGCATCGATCGCAAGACGCTGATGGGCATGTTCCGGCACGCCGCCGTCGGCGTTGTGACCCCGGTGCGTGACGGCATGAATCTCGTGGCCAAGGAATATATCGCGGCACAGGACCCGGCGGATCCGGGCGTGCTCGTCTTGTCGGGCCTGGCGGGCGCCGCGTGCGAGCTCGACCAGGCCATCATCGTGAATCCCTATGACCGGGACGAGGTTGCCGACGGCATAGCGCATGCGCTGAACATGCCGCTCGAGGAACGCCGGGAACGGCACGCGTCGATGCTTGCGACGCTGCGCCAGAACGACATTACCGCGTGGCGAACGCGCTTCGTCGACGCGCTGCTCTCCCGCACTCACCGAGGCGCCGCGCCGGGTGTCGCATAGCCGGCGCTACGCGTCGGCGTTCCGCGCCAGGAGTTCATGTACTGCGCGATGCGCCTCGCTGATGGCCGTGTTCGTGTCGGCGGACGCGCCGGCGTCGGAATTCGCGATCGCGATACGTCCGACGGGCTGCCGCCCGACAATCCACGGCGGCTGATCGCCGGGGCCGCGCTTTGGCTCCCACAGCAATGTCGGATTGTACGCGTAGCCGTGTGACCAGCGATTGACCGTGATGCCGGCGATGTCCCGTTCGACGTCAAAGCCGGACGCGCCGAGCGCGCTGTCGAGCTGGTTGAAAACGTGTTGCTCGTAGGTCGCGAACGGCATGCCGAGCAGTTGCCGCCGGCCCGCACGCCATTGTTCGGGGCCACTGATGTCCTGGAAGTACGGCACGTGGCACATGTGCAGCACCATCGGGTCGTCAGGGGAAGCGCCGAAGCGGTAATCGCCGATCGACACCGGGTAATCCAGTTCGACCTGTTTGTAGAAGTCGCGCGTGTAGTAGACGAAGGACACGTCGAGGTCGGCGAACGCGCGCCAGTGCCGCGCCATTACCTTCGTGTAGACGAGGGGTACCTTGACGGCCTTGCCCAGCGCGGCGGCCTGTGCCGCCGGAAGGTCGGGGCACAGGTACGGAATCGCGGCGTTGTAGCAGGCCATCACGCAATTGGACGCGCGAACCGTGCGGCTCTTGCCGCCGGTGACGGCGGTAACGTCGACGTGCCGGCCGTCGGACGTGTGTCGGACGTCGACGACGGTCGAATTAAGGCGCAGCCGGACGTCCGCATCGGCCGCATCGAGGCGCGCGTAGTCGACGCGCGCCGTCACGACATCTTCCATGGTCGTGCCGGGCACGGCATCGGGACGCAGTGCCCGCACGAGCAGGCGCGCCACCGAGGCATTGCCGTCCGGGAAATGGAAGATGTACGGCTCGTCGCCGCGATGCCCGACGCGCGGCATCGTGTGCGCGAGACCCGGCATGCCGCCGCCGTCGTCGTAGGCCTGCACCTGGATGGCCGGGATCTCCTCGATGCCGACGCACCAGAAGCTGATGCCCCAGCGCCGGTACATCTCGAGCACCTGCGCATCGACACGCGCGTGGTCTTTCAGGAAGTCGAAGTAGCTGGTCCGCGACAGGACGTCCCGTTTCTCGGCGAGGCTCAGGCCCGGCAGGTAGTCGCGCTCTTCGGTGAAGACGCGAACGAGGTCCGCGCGGGCTTGCTCGCTCATCGGGGTCCGCCGGACGAAGTCTTCCCAGGGCACGCTCCCGTAGCCGGTGGCCAGCGCGCTTCGGCCGTAGGTCGCCGCGTCGTAGTACACCGCCTTGCCCATCGAGGCGTACAGCGACTGGTCGTAGTACTCGTAGAAGCGCTGCACGTCGACGCCGATGTCGCGGAGCAGGCGCTTCGCGACGGCACTGTAGGCCGACGGTGTGTCGATGGACTCGGTGCCGCCGTAACCGATGCGCGTTCGCCCGTTCACGCGGAACTCGTTGCGCTTCGCGTGGCCGCCGAAATCGTCGTGGTTGTCGAGCAGCAGGATGCGCGCGCCCGGGTTCGCCTGGCGGTAGAAGTGCGCGGCAGCGAGGCCGCTGATGCCCGCGCCGACGACGACGAGATCGTAGCGTTCCGATGGTGACGTCGCGGGCCAGGTTTCGCCGCTGACGCGCGCGTGCATCGTCTCCCAGGCGCCGTCGTGGCTGCCGCGCAGCCCCGTCAGCGCCGGTGGGTAGTAGCCCTCGGGCAATGCCGCGCCAAACAGGTCGGACCAGGGCGTGAGCGCCGCGGCGCCGATGGCGAGCGGGGTGCCGTTCAGGAAGTCGCGGCGAGTGATGCGAGGGGTGCGGCGTTTCATGCGTGCAGTATACGCGCTGTCCGCGCCCGGGTTTCTGGACGAGCCGGCGGTTTATTCCGCGCGCAGGGCCTGCGATCGCCGCCTAGGCTGTGTTGTGCCGCAACGGACGCGGCAGCCTACAAGGAGATCCGACATGGAAGTGCTGATTCGAACGGCGCGCCTCGCCGGCGCGCTGACATTCCTGGCCACGGTCTTGCCGGCCGCCGCGGGCGACCGGACCGCTGCGACGCCCGGCGAGGAGCGCTCGGCCTACGTGCGCACGCAGGATGCCGACGCGCCGTTGCTCACGATCGCCGACTGGTTGCGGCGCGGCGAGTCGGTATTCTCGGCGCAGTGGACACCCGTCGAGGGCGCCGGCCGGCCGATGTCGACGGGCACCGGCGCGCCGCTCGCGGACGGCAGCCGACCGCTCACGTTCCCGCACAATTTCAACCGAGTGTCGGCACGGGACGCGAACAGCTGCGCCGGCTGCCACAATGCCCCGTACGGCATCGCCGGCGGAGGAGGGGACTTCGTCACCGGCGTATTCGTCGCCGCCCAACGCTTCGATTTCGCCACGCTCGACGCGGGCGACGGAGTTCTGCTGCGCGGCGCGGTTGCCGAGACCGGCGCGCCGGTGGATCTGCAGTCGATCGGAAATTTTCGCGCCACGCCCGGCATGTTTGGCGCCGGCTTCATCGAGATGCTGGCGCGCCAGATGACCGCCGACCTGCAGGACGCGCGTGATCGCCTCGGCCCCGGCGGCTCGGTGGTGTTGTCGTCGAAAGGCGTCCAATTCGGGACGCTGGCGCGGGCCGCGGACGGCCGCTGGCTCGTCGCCGAAGTGGAGGGGTTGCCGGCGCAGAGCACGCGCAGCGCGGGCCCCGCGAATCCGCCGTCGCTGGTGATTCACCCGTTCCACCAATCGGGCAGCGTGGTGTCATTGCGGCAGTTCACAAACAATGCCTTCAACCACCACCACGGCATGCAGTCCGTCGAGCGCTTCGGCGACGGCACGGACCCGGACGGCGACGGCATCGTCGATGAGCTTACGCGCGCCGACATCACGGCCGCGACGCTGTTCCAGGCAGCACTGCCGGTGCCGGTGGTCGAGTTTCCGCGGGACCCGGTGCTGCGGAAGGCTGCGGTGCGCGGGCGCCGGCTGTTTTCCCAGATCGGCTGCGCCGATTGTCATCGACCGACGCTCGCCCTGGATGACGAGGGCTGGATCTACACGGAGCCGAATCCCTACAACCCGGACGGCAACCTGCGGCCAGGCGACGCGCCGACGGTGCGCATGGACCTGACGAGTCCGGCGCTGCCGGGACCGCGGTTGCGTGCGAAGCACGGCGTCGTGCGCGTGCCGGCGTTCACCGACCTCAAGTTGCACGACATCACGTCCGGTCCGGACGACCCCAATGCGGAGGCCGTCGACATCAACGAGCCGGGAGGCTCACCGGGGTTCTTCGCGGGGAACAGGCGGTTCCTGACGAAGAAACTCTGGGGCGCGGCGAACGAGACGCCGTATTTCCACCACGGCCTGTACACCACCCTTCGTGCCGCGACCCTGGGGCACGCGGGCGAGGCGCGCGTCGCGCGCGAGGCCTTCGAGTCCCTGTCGCCCGCAGACCAGGGTCGGGTCATCGAGTTCCTGAAGACGTTGCGGGTAGCCGGGCCTCGCGAACGCGGGCGGCGCCACTGATCAGCCGGACAGCGACGCACCGCGGGCGACGGCGCCTTTCAGGAGTTCCAGGACCAGCCACACGAAGACGATGGGCAGGATGATCGTCTGCAGCACGAACAGCACGATCAGGTTCACGATGTGTTCGCTCGCATTCGCGGTCGCCATGCGCAGACGATCGAGTCGCGCCTCGACGTCCATGGAACGCCAGGTGTCACGAATCGTCGTGCCGAGACGGTCCATGAACGATTCGTCACCCGGCGGCAGCGCGGGCGCGGCGCCGGCGTTCAGGTCCTCGATCGTCGCGCTCGTCGCTTCGAGCGCGGCGGTCGCGGTGCGTTGTTCGGGCTCGAGAAAATGCGTGGCGACGGTATTCGTCGCGATGATCAGCGACGGCACGATGAAGCGCAGGGCGAGCGTCATGACGAGGAGGTTCGTGCCGGTGACCACGTATCGACGTTCGGCCATGCCGGGCCACCAGAGGAGAATCACGGCCGCCGCGCCGGCCAGGCAAAGCGCGGCGGTAAAGCCCCACCAGCGCGTCATTTTCAACAGGACATTCTGCAGGCCGAGGGAACTGGTCGCGACCAGCATCACGCCCGAGAACTGCTCGACGAGATCGTTGATCGGGTCGAGCACTTCGCCGACGCCGAGATTGACGCCGACGCCGCCCGGTTCCAGGGCGAGTTCGGTGCCTTGCGCGAGCGAGATGACGCCGTTCAGCGTCCGTGCCACCGCGAACGTGACGAGCGCGCGGCGAAAGGCGTCCTCGGCATACTCCTCGGCGGCGTCGTCGACGATGCCGCTGGCCGCCAGGGCAATCGCCAGCACAATCATGAGCGTCCACGCGATCTTTCGCTTCTGCATCGGCATACGGCCTCGGAACCGGGTTCCCGGATGCTAGCACGGCGGCCGGCCACCGCCGGCCCGGCCGGAGCGTCGGCCGACTGGTCTCCCCCTTATGTTAAGGCCGGCCCGTCGTGGTCCGGAACGCCCACCGCACCGGACATTTCCCGGCAGCCGAAAGGGCGATTCGTTACACTTGGCACGGCCGGTCAAAGACCGGCGCTCGACCGGTCGACGACCGGGGAGACGAGGGTGGCCGATAAATACAAGTACAAGGCCTTCATCAGCTACAGCCACGCCGACGAAAAATGGGCGTCCTGGCTGCACAAGGCGCTGGAGACCTACCGGGTTCCGAAACACCTGGTGGGGCAGCCGACCGATTTCGGTCCGGTGCCGGAACGGCTTGCGCCTGTTTTTCGTGACCGCGAGGAATTGGCGTCTGCCACGAATCTCGGTGACACACTGACCGAAGCACTGCGCGGCTCCGCGTGCCAGATCGTGATCTGCTCACCGCGGGCCGCGAAGTCGCACTGGACGAACGAGGAGATCGTCACGTTCAAGCGGCTCGGCCGCGCACACCGCATCTTCGCGCTAATCGTCGACGGTGAGCCCGGCGCGTCCGGCAATCCGGACACCGCGGACGAGGAGTGCTTTCCGCCGGCATTGATTTACGAACTCGGGCCGGACAAGAAGCTCTCCGATGTCCGGACGGAGCCGATCGCGGCCGACGCTCGCCCCGGCAAGGACCCGCGGCAGGCAGCGAAGCTGAAACTGATCGCCGGGATGCTCGGCGTCGGTTACGACGACCTTGCCCAGCGCGACGCGCACCGGCGGCACCGGCGCATGATGGCGCTGTCGGCGGCGGCGTCGGTCGGCATGCTCGTGACGTCGGGGCTTGCGGTCACGGCCTACCTGGCGCGCAACCAGGCGCAGATCGAGGCCGAGAAGGCGAACCAGACCACGCGCTTTCTCGTGGACATGTTCCGCATGTCCGATCCGAGCGAGGCGAGGGGCAATACCATCACGGTGCGCGAGGTCCTGGACAAGGGCGCCGATCGCATCGAGGACGAACTGGCCGAGCAGCCGGAAATACAGGCGACGCTAATGGACACGATGGGCACCGTGTACCAGAGCCTGGCGCTGCTGCCCGAATCCGCATCCCTGCTCGAGAAGTCGCTGGCGAAACGTGTCGCGTTGTTCGGGCCGGACAGCGAACACGTGGCGCAGGCCCAGGCGCATCTCGCCGAAGTGCTCGGTTTACAGGCACGGTACTCGGAGTCGGAGCCGATGTTCCGCGCAGCGCTGGAAACCCAGCGCAAGGAACTGGGCGACGAATCTGCCGCGGTCGCCGCCTCCCTGCAGGGCCTGGCCGACGTCCTCACCATGGAAGGGCGCTTCGACGAGGCCGAGCCACTGCTGCGCGAATCGCTGGACATCTATCGGTCGATGGGCGACGGGGAGTCGCGCGACGTCGCCGAGGCGCTCGAGTACCTTGGCATGAACCTGTACGACCAGGGGCAGTACGACGACGCGGAGCGGCTATTGCGCGACTCGGTCGCACTTCAGCGACGGCTGACGCCCGATAGTCTGCACCCGGATCTCGCCGACGCGATCAGCAACCTGGCGCTGGTCCTCAGTGGCGGTAGCGACACCGCGGAGGTCGAGGCACTGTACCGCGAGGCACTGGCCATCAACCGGGCCGTGCTGGATCCGACACATACGACCATTGCGGCCAACCTGAACAACCTCGCATTCCTGTTGCATGACAAGGGGGAACTCGCGGCGGCGGAAGCACTGTATCGCGACGTCATCAGCATCCGTCGGCAGCGGCTCGGCGCTGAGCACCCGGAGGTTGCGCTCGCGATGAACAATCTCGCCTTCCTGTTGTACGACAAAGGCGATGTCGGCGGGGCCATGGACATGGCCTCGCAGTCGCTGGCCATGCTCAATCGCTTGTTTCCCGACGGGCAGCATCCGCACATCGCGACGTCGTTGACGAACCTCGCACGTTGGTCGATCGATCAGGGCTCGTACGCAGAGGCGGAGCCGCTCCTCGCCCGGTCGCTCGACATCCAGGAGGCCCAGTTGGGTCGGGATCACCCTCGATACGCAGTGTCGCAAACGGAGATGGCTCGCGTTTACCTGCTGACGGGCCAACCGGAGCTGGCAGCCGAAGCGGCGGCTGAGGCACGAGAGACCCTGGCGCGCACGCTGTCGCCGGCACACTGGCGGACCGCCTGGGCCGGCGCCGTCGAAGGCGCTGCCCGTCTGGAGCAGGGCGATACGGAGCAGGCCGAGGTCCTGCTTCTCGATAGCTACAACGTGATCCAGGACGACCCGACGGTCGGGAATCAGGTCACCGAGAGTACCAGCTCGTTTCTCGCGCGCCTGTATCTCGAATCCGGGAGGCCGGAGATGGCGGCGCAGGTCGTCGCCGGCACGGAAGCGGAATGATGCAGTCCGCGGTCCTGGCGAAGGACCGGATGATGGATTGCCCGGCGAGTCGAGGCCATGTAGCCCTGCACCCGCAACGATAACAAGAACACAGAACCAGGAAGGGAGCTCTTATGAATACGTCAGTGCGAAAAAATTCGATACTGGTCGTGCTGTTGGCCGGTCTTCTGCCCAGCCTGGCCAGCCGGGCCGAGACACCCGGGCCGGTCCAGTGCGGCGGCCCGGAGGGCAGCTGTTACCAGGTCTTCATTTATGATGCCGAGCCGAATACCGAGGCATCGAAAGGCTGGCCTTCCGCCCGGACGGCGGCGAACGGCAAGCTGAACGACGGTGTATCTGGCCATCTGGCGACGATTACGTCGCCCGAGGAAGACGAGTTCATCCGCTTGCTCGCGATCCAGACGTTCGCCGACACCGGGCTTCCGTCGGGGGAGCTCTGGGTGGGCGGGCAGCAATTGCCGATCGACGGCGCCTTCGTCGAGCCGGACGTCAATTGGTCCTGGATCAATGGCGAAGGGCTCTTCATGTACCAGAACTGGGAAGACGGGGAGCCAAACAACCAGGGTGGCGAGCAGTACCTCGGTATTGGATTGGGAGGATTCGGTCAGCAAGACTACGGATGGAACGATGAACGGGTCCTCGGCAATATCCGGGGCTACGTGGTCGAGTTCGGTGCCTGGTTCCCGCAGGAAAATGCGGACGTGCTGCCACCCAGCCCGCTGACGCAGATGACGGCGGTGGCCCAGGAGGTCGTCGAGGCGGGCACGTTCCGGCAGTACAGCTGCTTGTTGTCTCAGCCGGTCCATTCCTACGGAGCGACGAACCTGGTCCGGGAGATCCGGAATACCCCGGGGTGCGAAGAACTGGCCGAGAACCTCGCTCCCGGCTCCAAGGCGTGGTTGCACCCTTACCAGCGTGCCTTCGCGACGATTGTGGATGACAACGGCAACGTCTATGACAACACCGTGGCGCAGGGTTCGGGACGGCATGCCCGCCTCGAAGCGAACTTCGTGGTGACGCTCGTCACCACGCGGGATCTGAACGGCCAGCCGGCGGCACTCACGCGCGGCGTGCTGCTGTCCGAGGAGGAAGCGGCGACCCTGCTGCCCGCAGAACCGACTTGCAATACGTCCCCGGTCAGTGACTCGCCGACCACGGTCGGTGTCACGTTGTCGGAGCGGACGTCGAGCGGAAGCCTGGCGAGGAACGTGACCGCGACCTGCAACCGTACGCGCAGCGCGGTGCGATTCTCCGACAACCTCTTTGCCTATCCGATCCGCAATATCTCGGCGGTCGCCCACCCCTGGATCCAGGTCCTGCAGGAAGGCATCGATCTCCGGCAGACCATCAATATGGCCTTACGCGATCGTTGCGTCGATCCGCAATTCCTTCGCGAGCTCCGCCGACAAACGGACGCCGCGCTGGTCAATGCACTGTCCGGCCAGGTCGCTCGCATCGAGGCTGGAATCGCGGCCTTCCAGGAGGCGACGGTATTCGCGCTTGACGTGCCGGGCGAGACATACGGTGATTGCCCGGGCGAACCGAAGGGCGAGATCGGCAGTCGGCTCCTGGGCATCACTTTTCAGGTACACCGGGGATTGCGCTACCCTGACACCTATGTGCTGTACCAGATTCCCGACGAGATCAAGGATCTGCTGCCGAGCTTTGCCGGCGAGACACCACCGGTCCAGTAGTCCCGAACTGCAGTCGTGCCGTGACCACCGTCCGCCGGCCCCGGGCGTGTGCTTGCGGCGCGGCTCGTTTGGGCACGTGACGGGATGACCAGCCTGAGGCAGCAGCCCGGTTTGCGCGGGAGCGAGTCGAAGTCGCGGCCGCTGATCGTCGGCGTCACCGGCCACCGGGACCTCGTCCCGGAGGAGATCAGCGCGATTCAGCGACGCGTCCGCGCACTGTTCGACGAGCTGCGTGATACGTTTCCCGGGCGCCCGTTACGCTTGTTGTCGCCGCTCGCCGAAGGCGCGGACCGGCTGGTGGCGCTGATCGCCGAGGATCTCGGCATCGACCTCGTCGTGCCGATGCCGATGCCGGAATCGCTGTACGCGAAGGACTTCGAGTCGAGCCGTTCGTGGGCCGAGTTCGGCCGGCTGACGCGCTACGCCCGCGAGACTCTGGTGCTGCCCCTGGCGCCCGGGTGCACGCCGGAGTCGATCGCCGAATATGGGCACGACCGGAACCGGCAGTACGCGGAAGCCGGTGCCTGGGTTGCCGCACACGCGGATGTGCTCCTCGCGCTGTGGGACGGTAAGACGACCGGCGACCTCGGTGGTACCGGCCACGTGGTGCAGTTCAGACGCTCCGGCACTATGCCCGACTACCTGCCGTGCTTCGTCGAACGGCCGACACACGATCTCGTGGCGCACGTCGCCTGCACGCGGGATCGGCAATTCGGCGAACCGGCCGATGGTCTTGAACCAGCCTCCATGCGCTGGCTCACGCGCCGCAAGGAACCGTGGCCGGCGATGCCGAGCCACGCGGTCGAGAGAATCAATCGCCTGGCGCCGATGAGTCGCGATGACGGTGCCGCGAGCGCGTCGGTCATCGAGGATTCCTACCGCTTCCCGCTGGTGATCGGCGTGACGGGGCACCGCGACCTGCGCACCGACGAGTTGCCCGGTATCCGGCAGCGAGTCCGCGAGTTGTTCCTGGCACTTCGCGAACGCTACCCGCAGCGCAGGCTGCGCCTGTTGACGCCGCTGGCCGAGGGCGCAGACCGGCTGGTCGCCGAGGAGGCATTGTCACTCGACGTCGAAATCCGCGTCGTGTTGCCGATGCCGCGCCACATTTACTACACCGACTTCGGCTCCGAGTCGTCGATCGTGGCGTTCAACGCGCTCTACCGGCGCGCGAGCGGCGTCCTGACCCTGCCGCTGGCACGCGACCATACGCTGGACGATATCCGGAGCCCGGGGCCTGCGCGCGACCTGCAGTACGCGCAGGCCGGCGTATTCCTGTCGGCACATTGCCACATCCTCCTCGCCCTGTGGGACGGCAAGATATCCGGAAAGCTCGGCGGCACCGCGCAAGTCGTTCGTTTCCACCACCACGACATCATGCCCGGCTACTCGACGCGGTCTGTCGCGACGCAGCAGATGCTGATCGACGACGAGAGCGACCTGATCTATCACGTCGTGTGCTCGCGCGAAGGGCCCGACGGCACGCCGGCCGAGCCGTTCGAGCCGCTCGAGTGCTGGTGGTACACGAATGACCGGCATGAACCGCGCACGCGCGAACTCCCGCGCCAGCACGAGCTCGTCTTTCGCCGATCCAGCGAGTTCAGCGAGGACGCGACCCGGTTCAAGTCCCGCATTGCGGACGAATGTTATCCGCTCTACGACCCCGAATCGGACAACGCGCTGCCGCGCGGCCTCGTGTCGGTCAATCACCTGTTCTGCATCAGCGACTGGCTGGCGATTCACTACCAGAAGCTTACGATGCTGACGCTGCGCGGCACCCACGTGCTCGCGTTCCTGATGGGTATCATGTTCATCCTGTATTCCGACGTCGGAACGCAGGAGATCTACATCGGCGCGTTTCTCGTCTTCTTCGTGCTGGCGGCTGGCCTGCAACGCTTCGCCATCGAGAAAGGCTGGCAGCGCAAGTACCTGGACTACCGGGCGCTCGCGGAAGGGCTCCGGGTCCAGTTCTACCTGACGGCTGCCGGCATCACGAGCGACAACGAGTCCAAGTTCACGCACGACAACTTCCTGCAGACGCAGGACCCCGAGCTCGGCTGGATTCGCAACGTCATGCGCGTAGCCGGGACGCGTGCCGATGCGGAGCGCAACGTGACGCCGGAAGGTCTCGCGTTCACCATCCGGGAGTGGATTGGCGACGACCAGGGCGGGCAACTCGGCTACTACAAGCGCAAGGCGGCGCAGTGGGTGCAGCGCAATCGCACGACGCAGCGACTCTCGGCACTGAGCCTCGCGACCAGCGTTATCGTCGTGCTCGTCATCCTGGTCGCGGGGCGGACGCTCGGCGACGACGTCGTCAACCCGTTGTTCGCGTTCATGGGCATGATCCTGCTCGCGTACGCGGTACGGCAGGGCTTTGCGCAGAGCACGGCGGAGAAGGAGTTGATCAAGCAGTACGAGTTCATGTTGCGCGTCTTCGAGAACGCCGAACGCCGCCTGGAAAACGCGGACGACGACGCGGAACGTCGCCAGATCATCCGGGCGCTCGGCGGCTCGTGCCTGGACGAGCATGCGGAGTGGATCCTCATGCACCGGGACCGCTCGATCGACCAGGGCGATATCTGGCGGCCCGGTAGCTGACGTGCGGACGAACGCCCTCGGCGGCCGGCGGCCGGCCCTTGCCGCATGAGCGCCGTGATCGGCGCGGGCCGGGTTTTCGATTCCGCCGACGTGCTGGTCGACAGTATCGTCGGGCGGCTGGGTCGCCGGATCGTCCTCGGGCTTCCGGTGGGCATCGGCAAGGCCAATCGCGTGGCCAACGCGCTGTATCACCGGGCCCGGACGGACCGGACGCTCGACCTGACGATCTTCACCGGGCTGACGTTGTCACCGCCTGCGCCGACCAGCGGGTTCGCGCAGCGGCTCGCCGGGCCGATCGTCGATCGCCTGTACGCGGACTGGCCGGCGCTGGATTTCGAGACGGACAGGGTGCGCGGCACCTTGCCGGAGAATGTCCGGGTTCGTGAGTTCTACCTGCGACCCGGGGCCTATCTCGGCAATGCGGCCGTGCAGCAGGCCTACACCAGCATCAACTACAGCCGGGTCGCGGCCGAACTGCTGCGGCTCGGCGTCAACCTGGTGGCGCAACTCGTCGCGCCGCACCCGAACGGCGAGCCGACGGTCAGCCTCGGCAGCAACCCGGAAGTCACGCTCGACCTGATGCCGGCGCTGGAGGGGCGGCCGCACCTTCTCGTCGGCGAGGTCAACCCGAACCTGCCGTACATGCCGGGCGCCGCCGAGATGGCCGCGTCGGCATTCGACGGGCTGCTCGACGCGGCGGAGACCCGCTATCCGCTCTTTGCGCTTCCGAACCGCGCCGTGGGCCACGCGGACTATGCCGCCGGCATGCACGTGGCGAGCCTCGTACCGGACGGTGGTACGCTGCAGGTAGGCATCGGTTCGATGAGCGACGCCGTGGCGCACTGCCTGCGCCTCCGGCACGAGAACAATACGCTGTTCCGCGACGTGCTGCGGCGCCTGCCCGGCGGCACGGCGTCGCCACACAGGGGCGAGCTGCCGATCGAAGACCGCCCGTTCTCTCAGGGGCTGTACAGCTGCACGGAGCTCCTGAGCGACGCCGTGTTCTCGCTGTTCCGCGCCGGCATCGTCCGCCGGCCGGCGGACGACCGCGACGACGCGGTGATACATGCGGGGTTCTTCATCGGCTCGCCCGCCCTCTACGATGGCTTGCGGGCGCTCGCGCCGGCGCAGCGCCGGCGCATCGCGATGTCGCCGATTTCCTGGGTCAACACGCTCTACGGCGACGAACAGCGCAAGCGCCGGCAGCGCAGGGATGCCCGGTTCGTCAACGAAACGATGATGGTGACCTTGCTCGGCGCGGCCGTGTCAGACGCGCTCGACGACGGCCGCGTGGTCAGCGGGATCGGCGGCCAGTTCGACTTCGTCGACATGGCCGGCGCGCTGCCGTCGTCGCACTCGATCCTGATGCTGCACAGCTGGCGGCGGCATGGCGGCCGTGCGCGGTCGAACATTCGCTGGTCTTATGCGCACAACAGCGTGCCCCGTCAGCATCGGGACCTGTTCGTGACCGAGTACGGCGTCGCCGCCACGCGCGGCCGCCCCGACAGCGAGGTGATCGAGTCATTGCTCCGGATCGCCGACGCACGCTTCCAGGACTCGCTCGCGGCGTCGGCGTGCGATGCCGGAAAGCTGCGGGCGTCTTTCCGCGCTGAATCAGCGCCCGGCCAGAACCGGCCGGATGCGATCGAGCGCGTGTTTCGTGACCCGGCCATCGCCGCGCATTTTCCGGCGTATCCTCTCGGCAGCGTGCTGTCGCAGGAGGAACAGGCGCTGGCCGCGGCCCTGCAGTGGCTGAAGGAGACGTCCGCGACGACCTCCGGCAAGTGGCGAATCCTGCGCGGCGCTGCCGGCCGTGGTGGTGGGCAGGAGCGCCGGGCAGCAGAACTCCAGCGCATGGGCCTTGCGAGCCCGGACGGCCTGCGCGAACGCTGGCTGCGTCGCGTCCTCCGGTTCGCCCTCGACGAAACGGGGCGTTGACGAAAGCCGTGTGTCAGGCCGCGCCGCTTGCGAGTGCGGCGTCGTGTTTCAATCGCATGACGAGGCCGCGGCTGACGTACAGGAGGTCGCTGATCCGCAGCACCAGCGCGTCCTCGAACTTGTCCAGTTCGCCGTCAGCGTAGGCCACGCGCCACAACGACGCGACGATCTCCGCTTTCTCGCTGTCGCCCAGCGACTCGTGCAACAGGTGGGTGAACTCGTGCAGTGACACGAGGTCGTCGGCCGTCGCATCGGCCCGGGCGGTGAGCGCTGCCGCGTCGTCGGCAGACAGTCCGAAGCGTGCGCGCACGAGCGATTCGATGTGCTGTGCCTCGACGTCGGAGAAACGGTTGTCGGCGCGAGCGACCTCGACCATCAGGACCGCGGTAGCGAGCCGCACCGCCTCGTCGCGACGGGCCTGCCGGCTCTTGTCGTCGCCGGGCTGGCCGACGGCGTCGGCCACGCGTTCGAAGAGGCGGCGCAGCATGCCCGGACTAGGAGTCCCCGGCCAGCCGATCCCGCAATTCCGCGAGCCGGCTGTTGACGGCAGCGGCATTCGCGGGCCCGATGCGAATGAGCAACTTGTGGCCCACCGACAGCGATTCGAGTTCGGGGTCGGCGTACTGGAACAGTACATGCGGCCGCACGAGCGCGGGTGCTGTCGCCGGGGTCGGCGCGGCGAGCAGGTGGTCGATCACCTCGATGACCCGGTCGTTGAACCAGGCGTCGGGATAGCCCAGGCCCTCGTAGGCTTCCTGCAGCAAGGGGTAGTAGCGCCGGTACAGTTCCGCCATGGCGTCCGGGTCCGTGGACACGAACAGCATCACCAGCGATTCGTACCGTGCGTAGTTTTCGGCAGAAATGCGCAGGTCGTTGCCTTCGGCCGTGCCTTCCGTGAGAAAGGCGCCGGGCGGCGCCGCGACCGGGCGCATGCGCTCGGCAAGTTTCGAACGCGGCAGGTTGTCGATGGTCACCACGACTTTCTCGATGACGGCTTCGTTCGCCAGCAGTTCCTCGAGACCGGGACCGAACAGGCCGCCGAGTTCGAGCTTGAAGAAGCGGTCACTGTCGTTGAGTGCCGGCAACGGGACGTAACGCGACGCGTCCGACGGGGCGGCGTCGATCGGCGGGCGTACCGGGTGCCGCGGTGTTGCGTCAGCCGGCTCCGGCACCTGTTCCGGCATCGCCGGTCGCTCGGCAACGGGGTCCGGAACCGCGTACCGGGTCCAGGCATACCACAGCATGACGGCGACGACGGCGGTGATGAGGGCGGCGACCAGCCATTGTTCCGTGCGTGTTTTCATGCGCCGATTGTAGCGCATCGCCCCGTCCCGCCGCTTGCATCCCCGGCGCCGGTTGTGCGTCAATCGGTCGCCCGCCTTGCCGGGCCATACCAGGTACCCATGTCGCAGAAACCCGAACCGGAAGCCGGTTTTTTCCGGCGCGCGCTAGGCGTCTTTGCCTATAGCCGCCGCGCGCTGGAACTCGTGTGGACGACGAGCCGGGCACTCACGCTCACGCTCGCCGCGCTGACCGTGCTGGCCGGTATCCTGCCGGCGCTGATCGCGTGGATCGGACAGCTGATCGTCGACGCGGTCGTGGCGGCGATGAACGCGTCGGAGCCGGACGTTGCAGGAGTACTGCGGCTGATCGTCTACGAGGCCGCCGTGGTGGTCGCCGTCGCGGCATGCCAGCGTGGCATCTCGGCCAGCCAGTCAATCCTGCGCGCGCTGCTCGGTCAGCGGGTCAACGTCATGATCCTCGAGAAGGCGCTGACCCTGCAGCTCACGCATTTCGAGGACTCGGAGTTCTACGACAAGCTGACGCAGGCGCGGCGCGAGGCGTCCAGTCGGCCGCTGAGCCTCGTCAACCGGACGTTTGGCCTCCTGCAGAACCTGTTGTCGCTCGGCAGCTACGCCGTGCTGCTCGTGGCGTTTTCGCCGTGGGCCGTCGTCGTGCTGATCGTCGCTGGCCTGCCATCGTTCTTCGCCGAAGCGAAATTCTCCGGCGATGCTTTCCGACTGTTCCGCTGGCGCTCGCCGGACACCCGCATGCAGCTTTATCTCGAGACCGTGATCGCGCGCGAGGACGGCGTGAAGGAAGTAAAGCTGTTTCAGCTCGGTCCCCGGTTGCTGCAGCGCTACCGCGACATCTTCACCAAGCTGTTTCGCGAGGACAGGCGTCTCACGCTTCGCCGCGACGGGTGGGGTTTCGTGCTCGGCCTGTTCTCCAGCGCCGCGTTTTATGGCGCCTATGCCTGGATCGTGCTGGCGACAGTGGCGAAGGAGATCACGCTCGGCGCCATGACGATGTACCTGATGCTGTTTCGGCAGGGCCAGTCCGCGGTCGGCGCGATCCTCGCGGCAATCAGCGGCATGTACGAGGACAACCTGTACATCTCCAACCTGTACGAGTACCTGGAGCAGCCGGTGATCGCGCGGTCCGGCACGGCACAGGCCGGGCCGGATCCGTCGCGCGGCATCGAGCTCGAACACGTCTCGTTCCGCTATCCGGGCGCGGACGGGCTCGCGCTCGACGACGTCTCGATCAACGTGCGCCCCGGGGAGAGTCTCGCCCTGGTCGGTGAGAACGGATCCGGCAAGACCACGCTGATCAAGCTGCTGACCCGGCTCTATGAACCGACCGGCGGGCGGATTCTGCTCGACGGGCTCGACCTCAGGGAATGGGACATCGACGCGTTGCGCCGCCGCATCGGGGTCATCTTCCAGGATTTTGGCCGATACCAGTTCTCGGTCGGCGAGAACATCGGCGCGGGCGACGTGCGCTACTTCGAGGACGAGTCGCGGTGGCGCGAAGCGGCGGACAAGGGCATGGCGGCGCCATTCATTGACGATCTGCCGGACCGCTACGGCACGCAGCTCGGCCGCTGGTTCAAGAGCGGTCGCGAGCTGTCCGGCGGCCAGTGGCAGAAGATCGCGTTGTCGCGGGCGTTCATGCGTTCGGATGCGGACATTCTCGTGCTCGATGAACCGACCGCGGCGATGGACGCGGCGTCGGAGGCCGCGATCTTCGATCACTTCCAGCGACTTCGCGACAAGCGCATGGTGATCCTGATTTCGCACCGGTTCTCGACCGTTCGCGCGGCGGACACGATCGTCGTGATGCGCCACGGCCGGATCGAGGAGCGCGGCGACCACGCGGCACTCATGGCCGCTGACGGGCAGTACGCCCAGCTCTTTCGGCTGCAGGCCCGGGGCTACCAGTAAGGGTCGGCCGGGCCGGCCGATTTTCGGCATCGGGCCGACCCGATACAGTAGAATCCGCCCATGATCCCGGTTACCCCCCAGCCCGGACTTCGTCGGCCTGCGCGTGCAGCACGCGGCCTTGTGGCCGGCGTCTCGGCGGCGCTGCTGTTGGCGGCCTGCGGCGCGGAATCGCCTTCCGATGCGCCGCGCCAGCGCGCGGCCGTCCGCGTCATCGCGGAGCCGTTGCGATTCGAGAGCGAGCGCACGCGGGTCGAGGCGGTGGGCACGTCCCGCGCGCTGCGCTCCATCAATGTCCACCCCGCGTCCGCCGGCGAAGTCGTCGCCGTCAATTTTGCGCCGGGTCAGCACGTCGAACAGGGCTTCGTCCTGGTCGAGCTCGACAGCCGCGACGAGCGGCTCGCCGTGGAGCTCGCGCGCGTGCGGCTCGCTGATGCCGAACGGCTCTACGAGCGCTACCGGCGCAGTGCCGACAGCGGTGCAGTGCTGCCGACACAGCTCGATGCTGCCGCCACGCAAGCCGACACGGCACGCATCGAACTCGGGCGCGCGCAAGTCGCGCTTGACGACCGCTTCGTCAAGGCGCCGTTCGCCGGGCACGTGGACGTCACTGACGTCGATCCGGGCGACCGTGTCGGCGAAAACACGCTGATCACGACACTCGACGATCGCAGTGAGTTGCTCGTGAGTTTCGAGATGCCGGAGGTACTGGTCGGCGACCTGCAGATCGACGACCCGGTGTCGCTCGTCGCCTGGAACCGCGATGCCACGTCGCGCGAGGGGAAGATTGTCGAGCTGAGCAGTCGCATCGACCCGGTCACGCGCACGTTCGTGGCGCGCGCCACCGTGGAAAACCGGGACGATACGCTGCGGCCCGGCATGAGCTTTCGCGTGTCGGCAAACGTCGACGGGCGCACGTACCCGGTGATCGCCGAGACCGCGCTGCAATGGGGGGCCGACGGCGCCTACGTCTGGCTGATCGTCGACGGCGTTGCCGAACGGCGCGACGTGCATATCATCCAGCGGCAACAGGGCCGGGTGCTGGTCGACGGCGATTTCGGCACCGGCGACCTCGTCGTCGTCGAAGGCATTCAGCGGATGCGCGAGGACCTGCCGGTGGACTACGAGACGACCGGCTACGCTGATACGGCGCCCGGCGGCGTGACGTCGACGACACCTGCGGGCGGTCACTGAGCCGGCGCCGGTGAAACGCCACTCGGAAAGCCGCGACGACGACGCGCCGACGGGGCTGGCGCGCACGAACGATCTCCCGAGTCTCAGCATCCGGCGGCCGGTGCTCGTGCTGGTGCTGAACTTGCTGATCGTGCTCGCGGGCATCGCCGCCATCCTCGCGGTCGAAACGCGCGAATTGCCGGACGTCGATCGTCCGATCGTCGGAGTCCTGGCCGAGTACCCGGGCGCCTCGCCGGAAACGATGGACTCCGAGGTGATCAGCCTCCTCGAGGGCGCCGTGGCGCGCGTGTCGGGCATCCAGAACATCGAGTCCTCGTCCGAGGAGAATAACGGCCGGATCCGGATCGAGTTTCGCCCCGGCGTCGATCTCGACAGCGCCGCTTCCGACGTGCGCGAGGCGGTGAGCCGCGTGTCGCGACGCCTGCCGGACCGTCTGGAACAGGTTGTCGTCGTCAAGGCGGACAGCGACGCGCAGGCAATCCTCAGCATAGCGGTCGTCAGCAACCACCTGGTCGAGGAAGAGCTGACGCGTGTTGTGGAGCAGGACATCATCCCGGCACTCGTGTCCATCGAGGGCGTCGCGGACGTGCAGCTGAACGGTGGCCGTCAGCGCATGCTGCGAGTGGTCGTGGACCCGCTGCGCCTGGCGAGCTACGGGCTCTCCGTCACGGATGTCTCCGACGTCCTGCGACTGGCCGCATTCGACGTGCCGGCCGGCAGCTTTCGGTCGGAGGACCAGGAACTGATCGTCCGCGCGGACGCGTCGGTCGTCACCGCCGAGGAAGTCGCGGACATCGTCATCCGCGACCCCATTCGTATCGGCGACGTCGCGCGCGTCTACTTCGGGCCTGCGGACGCCAGCAATTACACGCGGCTCGACGGCCAGTCGGTGGTCGGGCTCGGCGTGGTGCGCCAGGCGCGGTCGAACACCATCCGTATTTCCGATTCAGTCCGGCGCGCGGTGGACAACCTGAACCGGCGCTTCAACGACGTCGAACTCGTCGTCACCGACGACCAGGCCGTGTTCATCCGCAGCTCGGTGCAGGAAGTGCTGTTCACGCTGACGCTGACGATCTCGATCGTCATCGCGACGATCTGGCTGTTCATCGGTTCCTTTCGAGCCACGCTGGTGCCGAGTGTTGCGATTCCGGTTGCCCTCATCGGCACTGTCGCCGCGATCTGGATACTCGGGTTCTCGGTCAACATCCTGACCCTGCTGGCGCTGGTGCTGGCTACGGGCCTCGTCGTCGACGACGCGATCGTCGTGCTGGAGAACATCAAGCGGCGGCGCGGGCAGGGTCTCGGCCCGCGCGCGGCGGCCGTGCTCGGCACGCGCCAGGTGTTCTTCGCCGTGGTGACGACGACCGCAGTCCTGATCTCCGTGTTCATCCCGATCGCGTTCCTGCCGAGTACCGCGGGCCGCCTCTTCCGCGAATTCGGGCTTGTGCTCGCGTGCGCCGTCGTGATCTCCAGCTTCGTTTCGCTGACGCTGGTGCCGGCGGCCGCGTCGCGATTGCCGGCGCCAGGGCGTGACGGGCGCTTCCGGCGGTTTATCGAGTCGACCGGCTCGCGGTTGCACGGCTTTTACCGACGATCCCTGTCCTGGATGCTGGACCGCCCGTGGCTGCCCATAGTCGTGGCCCTGTTTTTCGCGGGGGGCACCGCGATGCTGCTCACGTCGATCGACCAGGTCCTGTTGCCGGACGAGGATCGGGGTTTCATCAGCATCAACGTGACCGGCCCCGACGGCGTCGGCATCGGCTACATGGACCGCCAGGCGCGCATCATCGAGGAGCGACTGCAGCCGCTGATCTACAGCGGCGAGGCGGAATCGATACTGACGGTCGTTGGCTGGCGCGACCCGAACCGGGCGCGCATCGACGTGCCGCTCGCCGACTGGCGCCAGCGCAGCCGCTCCCAGCGCGAAATCATGGATTCCCTCCAGGCGCCACTCGCCGGGCTTCCCGGGGCCTTCGTGTCCGTGTCCGGCAGCAACAGCCTGAACCTGCGGCGCGGGTCGGGCGAGCTCGAAGTCGCACTGGTCGGCAACGATTACGCGACGATCTTCGCCGGGGCGAAGACCTTCGTTGCGGCGCTCGAAGAGCGGATGCCCGCCATCTCGCAACCGCAGATCTCCTACGACCCGACGCAGCCGCAACTTTCCGTCGACATCGACCGGCGGCGTGCGGCCGACCTCGGCATCGATCTCGGCAGCCTCGGCGATACGCTGCGCGCCATGATTGACGGCGACGAGCTGATCGACCTGAACGTGAACGACGAAGCCGTGCCGATCCTGCTCGAGTCGTCGAGTGGCGAGATCAACGATCCGTCGGATCTCGTCAATCTCTACGTGAGTACGAATGCCGGTCGCCTGGTGCCGTTGTCGAGCCTCGTGACGTTGCGCGAAGAGGGCGTGGCGGCGGAGCTCGACCGCCAGGCGCAGCGGCGCGCCATCGAGGTCGACATGCAGCTCGCGTCGTCGGTCAGCCTGGGTGACGCCGTGGAGCAACTTCGCGGCATTGCCGACGAGGTATTGCCGGACAGCGTGTCGATGGTGTTGATGGGCGAGGCCGCGACGCTCGAGGAGACCTCGCGCGAGGTGCTGTTCACATACGCGATCGCACTGGCAGTGGTTTTCCTCGTGCTCGCCGCGCAGTTCGAGGGCTTTACGTCCGCCGTCGTCGTCACGTTGATCGTCCCGTTCGGCATCGCGTCCGCGATCGTCGCGTTGTGGCTCACCGGGACCTCTCTCAACATCTATTCGCAGATCGGTTTGGTGTTGCTGATCGGGCTCATGGCCAAGAACAGCGTGTTGCTCGTGGAGTTCGCGGACCAGTTGCGCGACGAGGGCCTGCCGGTGCGTGACGCGATCGAGCAGGGCGCCGCGATTCGCCTGCGCCCGGTCGCGATGACGATGATCTCCACCGTCCTGGGCGGTCTGCCGTTGATCCTCGGCATTGGTGCCGGCGCGGAGGCGCGGGAATCGATCGGCTGGGTCGTGTTCGGCGGGCTCGGCATCGCCGCCGCGTTCACCCTCTATCTCACGCCCGTGCTGTACCTGCTGCTCGCGCGCTTCGCCCGGGCCCGCGCTCACGAGACCGAGCGCCTCGAAGAGGAGCTGCGGGACGCGCTGCTGTCCGACGCCACCCGCTGAGCCGCGGGATCCCCGACCGGGGTTGACAGACTAAAACAGAACGCATATTCTGTTTCACATGGCGAGAACTCGGGCATTCGATCCGGACGTCGCGCTCGGCAAGGTCGTGGACCTGTTCGCCGCGCGCGGCTACGCGGAGACCTCGATGGAGGACATCGTGCAGGCGACCGGCGTGAGCCGCTACGGCCTGTATGGCACGTTCGGCAACAAGCGCGAGTTGTTCGAAAAGGCGCTCGATACGTTTGCCGAACGGATGGGCAAGCGCTCGTTCCTGCGCCTTCTCGACGAGGATGCGTCGATGGCGTCGATCCGCCGGATCTTCACGGAGCGCATCGACGAGATGTGTTGCAAGGACGCGGAACGCGGCTGCCTGTTCATCCACACATCCATGGAACTGGCGCCCGGCAACGAGGACATCCGGGACGTGCTCCAGAAATTCATGGGACGCATGGCGAAAACGTTTTCCATCGGGCTCGGCAACGCGCAGCGCAACGGGGATGTGCGCGCCGACCTGGACGTGCGTGCCGCGGGTGACCTGCTGACAAGCACGATGTTCGGACTCGCGGTTCTGGCGCGGGCCGGCTTTCGCCGCGACGCGCTGGAGGCGATCGTCGATCAGACGCTCGCGTCGATGGCCGCCTGATCCGGCGGCATTTTTTTTGGGTAAAACAGAATGAGTATTCTGTAAGACTGACGGCAAACCCCTGCAGCAAGCAGGGTTGGGCTCAAAACAGAATGAATGTTCTGTTCAACATCACGGGCGGAGAGATTCGCCCCGACACGGGAGAGGTAAAAGGCTATGAAAATCACGATCAGAAATGCGCAAATCCGGGGCGCCATCACCGGCGCGGTGCTGGCGTCGCTGTATGCCGCGAGCCCCGCCGCGGCCATCGGCTTCGTCGCGGACCCGCCGCAGCGCGACATCGACATGTGCGTCGCGGCGGTACGCGACCGGGCGGACTACCGGGGCGCCGGCGAGGTTCGCCACGAGGTTGTTTCGACGAAACGGCGCACGGTCGGCTACAAGATCGGTATCGAGACCACGGTCCGTGAATCGGCCGGCGGATCGGTATTGCGCGAATACCGCTCGGTCTGTGTCGCGACCGGCGGGCCGTTGCCGTCGCGCTTCGACATCACGCGTACGGGCGGCGAGTGAAGCGGGCAAGGCCGGTCCGCGCCGCGCGCGGGCCGGCCGTCCGGTGTCGCCGTCCGGATTTCACATAATCGGCCGCGCGGATTGCAAGCGCTTCGGGCACGCGGATAATGAGTGCGAAACCCCAACAACGGGTCTCCGGCTCCGGCTGCATGCCGCGCCGGGCAAACCGTGACAAGGAGCGAGTTCATGGATACCGGCTGGATACAGGTTTTCGTGCTGACGCTGGCCGAGTGCGTAGCACCGGCGGGCAAGACCGTTTGCCAGGAGACGCAGTTCGAACTGCGGTTCCTGACGCGTGCGGACTGCGAGTTCGCGTTGGAGCAACTGATCGACCTCAAGTCCGCGTCTGACAATGTGATCGTCGACCGCGGCCGGTCCGGCTGTGCGCCGTCGGCGAGCGAAAGAGAGGTCTTCCCGACCTTGTCGGCGGCGTCGACGGCACTGTCCGGCGAGGAAGGCTGGCAGGCGCCGGCCGTCGAGGAGCCCGCGACGAGCACGGCACGGCTGTCGCACCAGGAACGGCTGGCGACCCTGGAATCCTGCGACGACACGAACGGCGTCGCGCCGTGCAAGATCGGCGAGATCATCATCGAGGGCGCGGCGGAGCAGGTCGAGGTCTGGCGACGCGTCCAGTAGACCGCGCATCAGCGGTTGCGGCGGAGTCCCAGGTACAGGCCGCTCACGGCCAGGTAGACGAGGCACAACGCGGCCAGGTCGGCGATGAACGGCCCGGCGCCCGGCAGCACGCGACCGCTGTGCACGTCATTCAACACGCGCGACCAATTGAGTGTCCGTCCGAGTACCGCGTTGCCGATCTGCCGTGCTTGCTCGTCGGAGACGACCGCGGGTTTCGCCCAGCCGGGTTCCCGCAGCGACGCGGCGGCTGGTCGCAGCGTCATGGTTCCCGTATCGACGACGAAGCGAACGGAGCCGGCGTCGACGACGGCGGAGTCGCCGTCGCTGCCGAGCCGCCGCGCGCTGGCAGGGAGTGCGGGTGATGCCCGCTCGACGAGCATGCCCTCCGGTGTGAACAGGAGAAGTTCGTCGGCCGTCACGACGAGCAGTCCATCGCGTACGTCCACGGCGCCCAGCAGGCCGTGAGTCTCCGCGACGACGTTTCCGTCGACAGCGACGAAGCCGCCGGCCAGCGCGACCACCCGCTCAGCGGTTGCGTAGGCGGCGTCGATCGGGGGGGCGTCGACGCCGTAGAGCGCCACGATGAACGGCAATGCCGCGGAGCGCTGCGACAGGGAGAAGCGATCCGCGTGATTGAGCGCAAAGCCGGTGAGGGCGATCAGCAACAGGAAGACGCAGGAGGCGATGCCGAGCACGCGGTGCAGGCGTCGAAACCAGCGCTTACCTTGCCGAGGCGATCTCGGTATTCGTGCGTCGCGCGACATCATCGAACACGAGCGCCAGGTTCGCGACCCGCCTGGCGGCCCGGACGGACAGCGTGGCGCCCGAGATACTGTCGATCGTGGCGTCGAGTTCGCCGTCCCGGTCGAGGCCGAGCCCGTCGAACTGGCGTGTAAAGAATGCGTAGCGGATTTCCCAACCGCGGCTCTCCCGGAACGTCAGCACGCGGAAGTCCCGGATCGTCCCGTTCTCGATGACGACGCCCATGGTGATGGGCCGCTCCTTGCCGATCTCGTCGAACACCCACGCCGTGCGACCCGCAGCATACCAGTAACGGGCGCGCAGCATACCGGGGTCGTGGCCCAGGATGTCCGCCGCGCGATTACGCAGTGCCTCGTCCAGCCACACGACGTCGGACGCGGGTTCCGCGGTCGCGAGCGCGGCCTCGAGAAAGGCTTCGCGCGTCAGGTATTCACCCGCCTCGGCGCGCGCGTCACCACCTGCGTGGATGGCAACGAGGAGCAGCAAGCCGGCGAGGAAACGACGCACCCTGTGGAAGCCTCGTCAGAACTGGTAGCCGACGCCGAGATCGAAACCGTCGAAGTCGCGGCCGGACTCCGCGGACACTGCGTGATCCCGCGATCGCCAGTCGAATTTCAACACCACGTCGTCGATCGGCCAGTAGTTGAATCCGAGCTCCCATTGCGAGTACTGGTCCTGTGTACGCGCTCCCTCGACGTCCTCGTAACGCCCGTAGAATCCCCAGCGGCCGTCCGTCGCGATTCGGTAACTGGGCTCGACGTACCAGCCCGTCTGGGTATCGGCGCCGGCCGCCTCGACCGCGGTACCGTCGAACTCCCAGCGCGCATACAGGCCCGTCAACGAGAATCCGCCGACCGAATACGCCGCATGTGTCTCGAAGAGGAGGCCGGAATCGAGGCCGTCGCCGGCGACCTGGCTCGGATCCGACTGGTACTGGACGCTTGCCGCGACGGACAGGCCGGGGATGCCGGTGTAGCCGACCCGCGCGGTGACCGCCGGGTCGCTCGCGAGCGCCTCGGCGACTTTCTGGCGGCCGCTGCGCACGCGGAACGCGCTGCCGCCGCTCGTCGGCATGGCCAGGCCCGAGTGCAGGGCGAGGTCCCAGCTCAGGCCCGCGTCGTTGTGGCCCGTCAGTGCCGCGCCGGCTTCCCACCAGGTCGACGGGATGATGACGCTTTCGACGGAGTTGCGCTCGACACCGTAAAACGTCGGCGGCTCGTGCGTCTCGTTGAGCAGGCCGATCGGCAACAGGAACAGGCCGGTCTTGGCGCTCAGCGTGTCGCTCAGCAGAAACTCGACGTAGGCCTGCTCGAGTTCGACCTCGCCGGGAGCGCCGTCGCCGGCGAGCGAGTGTTCGAGTTCCAACTCGGAGAAGAACCGGACTTTGTCCGTGAAATCGTGGCCGAAGAACAGGACGAAGCGGTGGAAGTCGACCTGGTCGAGATCGTTCGCGGAGTCATCGGCATCGAGGTTGTTGTAGTGGACCTCGCCGTAGCCGCCGATGTGAGTGGCGGATTCGACGGCCGTCGACACGCTGAGCGACTCCACGTAATCGCCGGTGGCCTCGATCTGGCGATCTGCCTCGGCGAGTTCCGCCTCGGCCGTTGCGAGCTGCTGTTTCAACGCGTCGATCTCGCGCTGTTGCTGCTGGACGATGGCCCAGACCTCTTCCAGGGACGGCGTTTGCGCCTGCACCGGAAGGGCGAACAGCAAGGCAAGCGGGACAATGGCTCGGTGAAGGCGCATGACGACAGGGCTCAGGTGGGTCAGTCGAAAATGCGAATGCTAATAGGACGCTGTCGCAACCGCAAACGATTCTCATTTAATCGATTGCCGTTCGGATCGTGCTGCCCGGCCGCGCTCAATTTCTCTATAGAACAAGTGATAGCAAGAATTAAGTAAAATCAGTGCTTAATAGAATTTTCTCAGGAGTATTGCTCTGGTTTCTATAGACCTATAGACTCCGCGGTTCGATTCGCCGGTCCAAGCCCGAGCATGAATGCGCCGTCCCGATCCCGCTACGATGAACAGAAGGCCGAGGCCGTGAAAGCCGCGGCGGCGGAGTTCGCCAGCAAGGGCTACCACGGCGCCAGCACGAAGGACATCGCCGCCCGTCTCGGCGTGCAGCAGGGCAGCCTCTACTACTATTTCCGGTCCAAGGAGGACGCGTTGCTCGAGGTGTGCCTGTACGGCATACGTGACTACGTGCAGCGGATGGAGCGCATCGCGGCCGACGGACAGCCTTTCGAAGCCAAGCTGTTCGCGACGGTGACGTCACATTTGTCGAGTTACCGCTCGACGAACGAGGCGCTCAAGGTCTACAACGACGAGCGGCTCTACCTGCCGCCGGAGAAGCGCCGGAACCTGAAGGAACTCGGTTCTGCCTACCGCGAGCATCTCGAAGGCATTTTCGACCAGGCGATTGCCGACGGCGTCGTCCGCGCGGACGTGGACAGCCACTTTGCCGCCCAGACCGTCATCGGCATCTGCAACGCTTGGGGCGATCACATCGTGCGGGAGCCCGACCTCGACCTGTTCGACCTGACGCGGAAATGCACGGACCTGCTGCTGCACGGATTCGCGCGCTGACGCGAACCATTCACGTTATTCATTCAACCGAAACTGCAAGGAAATCATCATGGGTGCATTCAAAGAGCCGCACGGCGGAGAGCTGAAAGAGCTGTATCTCGCCGAAGGGAAAGCGGACGAAGAGAAACTCCTCGCCAAGGACTACAAGTCCTGGGACCTGACGCAACGCCAGATCTGCGATCTCGATCTGCTGATGAACGGTGCGTTCTCGCCGCTCGACGGCTTCCTGAAGGAGGGCGACTACGAGCGCGTCTGCGACGAGATGCGGCTCGAGAGCGGCGTCCTTTGGCCGATGCCGATCACGCTCGACGTCAGCGAGGCGTTCGCAGGCACTCTGGAGAAGGGCGAGAAGCTCGCGCTTCGCGACCAGGAGGGCGTATTGCTCGCGACGATGGATGTCGAAGACATCTGGCGCCCGGACCTCGACAGCGAGGCGGAGCGCGTCTACGGCACCACCGACGACACGCACCCGGCAGTCGCGTACCTGAAGAACTCGACGCACCCGGTGTACGTTGGCGGGCGCGTCTACGGGATCGAGCCGCCGACCTACTACGATTTCAAGCTGCTGCGTGACACGCCGTCCGAGCTGCGTGGCCGCTTCCGCAAGCTCGGCTGGCGCAAGATCGTGGCGTTCCAGACCCGCAATCCGCTGCACCGTGCCCACCAGGAGCTCACGTTCCGTGCCGCGCGTGAGGCCGAGGCGAACTTGCTGATCCACCCGGTCGTCGGCATGACGAAGCCGGGCGACATCGACCATTTCACCCGGGTCCGCTGCTATGAGCACGTGCTGGAACAGTATCCCGAGCAGACGACGCAGCTCAGCCTGCTGAATCTCGCGATGCGTATGGCTGGGCCGCGGGAGGCTGTCTGGCACGCGATCATCCGCAAGAACTACGGCTGCACGCACTTCATCGTGGGTCGCGACCACGCCGGCCCCGGCAACGACCGCGACGGGAACCCGTTCTACGGGCCCTACGATGCCCAGGAACTGTTCCGGAAGCACGAGGAAGAGCTGGACATCACGATGGTCCCGTTCAAGATGATGGTCTACGTCGAGAACAAGGCCGAGTACCTGGCCGCGGACGAGACGGAGCCCACCGACAAGGTGCTGAACCTGTCCGGTACCGAGTTCCGCCGGCGCCTGCAGGAAGGCCTCGATATCCCGGAGTGGTTCTCGTACCCGAAAGTCGTCGAGGAACTGCGCCGCGCGCACCCGCCGAAGCACAAGCAGGGGTTCACGGTCTTCTTCACGGGCCTGTCGGGTTCCGGCAAGTCGACTGTCGCGAACGCGCTGATGGTCAAGCTGCTCGAGGACGGTTCGCGGCCGGTCACGTTGCTGGATGGCGACGTCGTGCGCAAGAATCTCTCGAGTGAACTGACGTTCTCCAAGGAGCACCGCGACCTGAACATCCAGCGCATCGGTTACGTTGCGAGCGAGATCACGAAGAATGGCGGCATCGCAATCTGCGCGCCGATCGCACCGTACGCCACGACGCGGCGGCAGGTGCGGGAAATGATCACGCCGTACGGCGGCTTCCTGGAGACCTGGGTATCGACGCCGATCGAGGTGTGCGAAGCGCGCGACCGCAAGGGGCTGTACGCCAAGGCGCGCGCCGGCATCATCAAGGGATTCACCGGGATCGACGATCCGTACGAGGCACCGGAGAACGCCGAGATCGTCATCGACACCGGGGAATTGTCGCCGGATCTCGCGGCGCACCGGATCCTGATTACGCTCGAGAAGCTGGGCTATATCCGCTAGCTGACACCCGGGAACGGGGCGTGCGTCGATTACTGTGACGCACGTCCCGTTTTGCCGCCCTGCAGCGGCTACCATCGTGCGATCAAGAGCTGTCGAATCGATGGACCCGCAATGTCGAAACGGATTGCGAGACTACGCCCGGTCTGCATTGCCTGTGCGGCGCTGGTCGCCCTGATCGCGGCCGGCTGCGACGTCCAGACCTACGACGAAGCCGCGTCGTCGTTCTACGAGAACGCGCCGCCCCCGGCCCCGCCGCCCAACCCGCCGGATCCGCCACCCCCGGCCGGTCCGAACTTCGGCCCGGTGTTCTCCGAGATCCAGGCGGCGGTCTTTACGCCGACCTGCGCGACCGCGAGCTGCCACTCGGGCGCGAATCCGCCGGCGGACCTCAACCTCGAAGTTGCCAACAGCCATGCCATGCTGGTCGGCATGCCGAGTTCCCAGGATCCCGGCATCCAGCGTGTGGCGCCGGGCAATCCGGACATGAGTTACCTGGTCC
Organism: uncultured Pseudomonadota bacterium; assembly: GCA_913055625.1. Lineage (GTDB taxonomy): Bacteria > Pseudomonadota > Gammaproteobacteria > Steroidobacterales > Woeseiaceae > UBA1847. The sequence goes on from CAJXJW010000001.1 coordinate 257,932, forward strand.
AGAAGCTCGAAGGAACGGCCGCGTCCGGCGGCCAGATGCCGCCGACAGGTGCGCTCGACCAGGCCGACATCGACGTCATTCGCCAGTGGATCACCGACGGCGCGGTCGACGACACGGTGCAGCCCGCGGCCCCGATTCGCGTGGCATCGCTCTCACCGGCGCCGGCTGCCGTCCTCGATGCCTCGCCGACGCAGGTCGTGGCCGGCTTCGACCGTGACCTCGATGCATCGACCGTCAATGCGGCGACATTCGTCCTGCGGGCCAGCGGCGGTGATGCGAGCTTCAACGATGGCAACGAGGTCAACGTGGTGGCCGCGTCGATTACCGTTCCGGGGTCGAACCCCGCCAGTGCGGTCTTCGACCTGGGCGGCCAGGCGCTGGCTGACGATACCTACCGGGTCGTGCTGGCCGGCGCCGGGGCCTCTTTCATCATGGACCAGGATGCGAATGCGCTGGACGGCGAGTTTTCCGGGACGTTCCCCTCGGGCAACGGCATTGCCGGCGGCAACTTCGTCGCGCAGTTCTCCGTTGCCACGCCGGTGGTCATCCAGCCCACGCTGGCCGATATTCACGCGAATGTCTTCGCGCCGTCATGCGCCGGTTGTCACAATCCGGCCGGGTCGGCCGCGGCGGTGGGCATCGATTTCACGGACACGGCAACGACTCACGCGACGCTGGTCAATGTCGCGAGCGTGGGGGACGCGATGTTGATGCGTGTCACGCCGGGCGATCCCGACAACAGCTACCTCGTCCACAAGCTGGAGAACACGGGCAACGTGGGCGTGATGCCGCCGACCGGCATGCTGCCGCAAGCGACGATCGACGTGATCCGCCAATGGATCACCGATGGCGCGCTGCAGTAGCTTCCCGCTCAGTTCCTCTCGAACACCAGCAGGAACGTTACCGGCACCGCGGGGCTGATGCTGGGCAGCCCGGCGACCTCGCGGAGCTTTTCGACGCCATCCGCCAGGCCGACCTGGCTCGCATTCACGATGACCGGCTTCTCGGTCGTCACCAGCAGCCGGTCGACCGACAGGCGGGCTACCGAGAGCTGGGCGGTCAGCGGCGTCGTCGTGCCGTGCAGCGACAACGACGCCTCGACGGTCAGCGACACGCTGCCGCCGGGCTCGATCGCCTCGAGCGCCGCGGGATCGATGTCGACCGCAACTGCCGCCGCCGGATAGGTGGCCGTCTCGAACAGCAACTCGCGCATGCGCTCGTCGCGAATCTCGATGGCCGTATTCACGCTGTCCAGGACGATCGACAGCGTCGCGCCGCCGCCGTCGTCGATCCTGCCGGAGAGTTTGCCGAACGTGTGCACCTCGGCGGCCGTATTGGCCTTGATCGTCGTGAACGCGAGGTGCGAGCCGTCCGCGTCGAGCTGCCAGCCCGCGAGGGACGGCGCAGCGCAGCTGAGCAGGGCGAGGGTGGAAAGAATCTGGCGCATGGGGCACTCCGTTTGCCGGCAGTGTTGAGGGGGAATAAAGGATTCCAGTCTGCCGCGACGGGGTCAACAATAGTCGCTATCATGTGCGGCCATTTGCAGGAACGGCGCGGCGCCGGAACCGTGCTGCCTGGCCACTCCCGGTACCCGACCCATGAAAAAGTCCGCTGAACCCCGCCACGACGTCGACCCGCGCGATCTCAGCAAGGAACAGATCTACTGGGACCAGGACATCACCTACGGCGGTTACCTGTCGCTCGACAAGCTGCTCGACTGCCAGGATCTGCGCACAGACGCGCACGACGAAATGCTGTTTATGATCATCCACCAGGCGTCGGAACTGTGGATGAAGCTGTGCCTGCACGAATTGCACGCGGCAATGCGCGAGGTCCGCGCGGACAATCTCGACGCGGCCTTCAAGATGCTGGCGCGCCTGTCGCGCATCCAGGGGCAGCTCAGGCAGAGCTGGAACGTGCTGTCGACGATGACGCCGTCCGATTACCTGAGCTTCCGTGCCGCGCTGGGCCAGAGTTCCGGCTTCCAGTCGTTCCAGTACCGTGAGATCGAGTACCTGCTCGGCAACAAGAATGCGGCGCTGATGGAGGTGCACCGGAAGCGCCCGGAGCGCTACAAGCGACTGCAGGTGGCACTGGAGTCACCCAGCTTCTACGATCTGTGTCTCCGTCTGCTGGCGGATCGCGGTTTCGACATGCCGGCTGATCGGCTCGAGCGCGACTGGACGCAGCCGTACGAGGCTTCGCCGGCCGTCGAGGCGGCCTGGGCCCGGGTGTACACGTCGACCTCGGAGCACTGGGATCTCTACGAACTGGCGGAGAAACTCGTGGATCTCGAGTACGAGTTCCAGATGTGGCGCTATAGTCACATGAAGACCGTGCAACGCATCATCGGGTGGAGCCGAGGCACCGGCGGCACCAGCGGCGTGGAGTTCCTGAAGAAGGCGCTGGACCTGCAGTTCTTTCCGGAGCTGTGGAGCGTGCGTTCGCGTCTCGGCGAGATGGCGAACGGCGACTGACGCGTCAGCCGGCCCCGGCGATGCTGACCAGCTCGATGTCGAACGTCAGGTCTTCGCCCGCCAGCGGATGATTGCCGTCGACGGTGATCGTGTCGTCACCGACGTTCGTCACAACGAGGTGCAGGACGCGACCGTCCGGCGACTTGCTCTGCAGCTGCATGCCCACCTCCGGCGTGATGTTGTCCGGCAGGGCCTGTTTCGGCACGTCCTGGATCAGCTGTTCGTGTTTCTGGCCGTAGGCCTGCTCCGGCGGAATCGTGACGGTCTTGCTGTCACCGACGTTCATGCCGTCGACGGCGTCGTCGAAACCCGGAATGACCTGGCCGCTGCCCAGCGCAAACTCCAGCGGATCCTTGCCGGCGGAACTGTCGAACTGCGTACCGTCGCTGAGCTTGCCGGTATAGTGGATGCGGACCGTGTCGCCGCGCTTGGCTTGTGTCATTGCTGGTCTCCGGACGTTCGTGCCTGACTCGGCGGGTCTGCCGCCCTGAAGGCGGGACGATGATTTCGCGAGACCCGACCTTAGCAAACCGCGACGCGGAACGCGAAACCGGCTCCATGCGCAAGTGGCAGGAGGGTGATGCCGATGGAACGGTGGTCTGCGAGGCGGGTGAGTTCCACGCTGTCGGTCGTCACGTCGTTCCCTTGCAGGGTTCATGCGACCGGCGCAGTTCGGTCATGTACGGCTCCGTTTAATCGTCCTGCCGGTCCCAGGCAGCCGGCATCAGCATCCGGACGAAGTAGGCGTACTCCAGCGCTGTGCGCATGGCGAGCTGGTCCTGGTTCGCCGTGCCGCCGTGGCCGCCTTCGATGTTCTCGTAATAGAACGGCGCGTGCCCGAGCGCCTCCAGCGCCGCCGCCATCTTGCGTGCGTGACCGGGGTGCACCCGGTCGTCGAGCGTCGACGTGTAGAACAGCACGCGCGGATAATCCTTGCCGCGCTCGAGGTTCTGGTAGGGCGAATATTCGCGGATGAATGCCCAGTCTTCCGCTACGTCCGGGTTGCCGTACTCGCCCATCCAGCTCGATCCGGCGAGCAGCTTGTTGTAGCGCCGCATGTCGAGCAGCGGCACACCGATGTCGAACGCAGCGAACAGGTCCGGGCGCTGCGTGAGCGCCGCGCCAAGCAGCAGACCGCCGTTGGAGCGGCCGAGAGCGCCCAGCCGCGCAGGCGACGTGATGCCCGCGTCGATCATGTCCTCGGCCACGGCGATGAAATCGTCGAACGCGCGCTGACGCTGGTCGCGCATCGCGGCCTGGTGCCAGCGCGGCCCGTATTCGCCGCCGCCGCGGATGTTCGACAGGGCGAGCAGACCGCCGCGCGAGATCCACATCGAGCCGGCCAGTGCGCCGTGCTGCGGCCGCGACGGGTCTTCGTAGTAGACGGGGAGCGTCGGCACCAGGAAGCCGCCGTAGCCATACAGGATTGTCGGCGCGTCGCCCCGCTCGATGACGTCTTCGCGTCCGACCAGGAAGTAGGGCACGCGGGTCCCGTCGGCGCTGGTCGCGAAGCGCTGGCGAATGACCACGCCGGCGGCGTCGTACAGCGGCGCCGTGTGCAGTACGTCGCGCAGGCGATTGTCGGCGTCGACGTAGTACATCGTCGACGGCTGGATAGCGCTCTCGAAGGTTACGAACAGGTCGGCGCGCGACGCGCTGGAGCCCGCGAGCCGCGCCACCCCGTTGTCGGGCACCGGGATGTCGACGGCCTGCCAGCCGTCGGGCGAGGGCATGACGCGCCGGATCCGGCCGACCACGTCGTCGAGCAACTGCAGGTACACGCCGCCCGCGCCCGCCTCGACCTCGTCGATCGCCTCCGACGGGCCCGGCGCGTAGATGCGCTGGACCTTGCCGGACTCGACGTCGTATGCGACCACGTCGCCGGCCGCATGGGTGACGTCGCCCGTCGTCCACGGTTCCTTCAGCAGGAGGACCAGGTCGTGTCCGACCATTCCCTGTGCCAGGACCCTGGCCGGCAACGGCAGGCGTTCGCCGGCTTCATTACCTCGCACCGCGTGAATGTCGATCTCGTTCCAGTCGGCATGCAGGCGGAACAGGAACGTCCGCGTCGTGTCCCCGCTCGTGTAGGCCTGCGGGGCGAGCAGCGTATCGTCCTGGTCGGCCTTGAACAGCGATGGCGCGTCGGCAAGCGGCGTACCGCGGCGCCACAGGCGCGCCTCGCGCGGGTAGCCGGACGACGTCAGGCTCTCCGGCCCGAAGTCCGTTGCAATGACCAGGGTATCGGGGGCCGCCCAAGCGACCCAGTTCTTCGCCTCCGGCGTGACGAAGCCGCCGTCCACGAACGTGCGCTCGGCCAGGGAAAACTCCCGCCAGACAGACTCGTCCTTGCCGCCGCGCGACATCGCGACGAGGCACCGGCCGCGTTCGCCGCCGGTGCAGTCAATGTTTTTGTAGACCCAGTTTTCATTCTCGCTCGCCGCGAGGCGGTCGAAGTCGAGGACGGTCTCCCACGCCGGTTCGCCGCGCGCCAGTGCAGCGATCGGTGTGCGCCGCCAGACGCCGCGCACGTGCGCCTGGTCCTGCCAGAAGTCGTGGTACTCGTCGCCGATGATTTTCCCTTTCGGCAGCCGCGAGTCGGACGTCATGATCGCGAAGGCTTCGGCATACAGCGTGTCGAAGACCGGGTTGTCGCGCAGTTCGGCAAACGTGCGCGCGTTGCGCTCGCGGACCCAGTCGAGGGCCGCTTCGTCCTGGACGTCTTCGAGCCAGAGGAACGGATCCTCGTCCGCTTCGGCGGCAGCGATCATCGGTGCCGGAAGAATTGCGGCCAGCAACAATCCGCGCAGCGTCTTCTTCATCGTCGCTCCTCTAGTGCAGGTGGGGTACCGCGAACACGACGAACATGCCGAGCAGGATCCCGGCACGAAAGCCCCAGTTGTCGGCCGGTACGAACGGCTCGTCGCGGTCATGGCGGTGGTTCACGCCGAACGCCACGACGTGCACGAGAGAGCCCGCGACGAAGGCCTGGAACAGCGCGAGCCGCGGCGCCTCCGCGAGTGCGACGACCGGTCCCCCGAAAAAGTACGATGCCGCGGTTGCTGCGATGACGAGCGCGAACGTGGCGATCGTCGCCGGCAAGCCGAACGCCGGGCGAACCGACCACCACAACGCCATGCCGACCGGCAGCCGGTGCAGGATGACGCCGAGCGCCAGCGCGTTTCCGGATGACGGGGATCCCGCGCCGCCGGCGCCCAGCGTCGGCAGCAGGGCGATGCCGTCCAGCAGCGCGTGCACGATCAGCCCGGCGGCGGCAAGCACGACGATGAACACGTGTGCCTCGTGCGCCGAGCGCCGGAACGCGTGTTCGACGCCGACCGGGAATACCAGTCCGGCAGCCAGTGCCAGTGCCGCGAGCAGGCCGCCGTTGTCCAGCGCGTCCGGGATGATATTGACGCACACGATGCCGGCGACCGCCACGAGGACGAAACCGTCGAGCAATTGCTTCAAGACCGGCTGGCGCCGTCCCCAGGCGTAGATGAACGGGCCGCCCACGAGGGCGAGCGTGCTCCACAGGTAGTTCACGCCGGCACCGCCCCGTCGCCGTCAGTCGCGCAGGCGCAGCACCACCTTGCCCACGGCCTCGCGCGATGCGATGCGGTGAAACGCCCGGCGGAAGTCGTCCAGTGCGTAGGTCTCGGTAACTTTCGGCGCAATCGTTCCATCGTTTATCCAGGCCAGCAGTTCGCGCAGGTTGGCCCGGTGCTCGTCCGGGTGACGCGCGAGCCAGGTTCCCCACCAGACGCCGATGATACTGGCTTCCTTGAGGAGTGCGATGTTTGCGGGGAAAGCCGGAATGTCGCCGCTCGCGAAGCCGACCACAAGGTAGCGCCCGTGCCAGGACAGTCCGCGCAGCGCCTGCTGAGCCAGGTCGCCGCCGACCGGGTCGTAGACGACGTCGACGCCCCGGTCGTCCGTCAGGCGCCGGACAGCCTCGCGCAGGTCCTCCTGCGCGTAATCAACGGTCTCGTCCGCACCGGCTGCTCTCGCGGCGTCGAGCTTTGCCGCGCTGCTGGCGGCTGCGATGACCCGGGCGCCCATGACTTTGCCCAGTTCGACCGCGGCCAGCCCGACGCCGCCGCCGGCGCCGAGGACGAGCAGGGATTCCCCGGCCCCCAGTCGCGCCGATTGCCGCAACCCATGGTAGCTGGTCCCGTACACCACGCCGAACGCGGCGGCCTGCTCGTAGTCGAGTCGTCCCGGCATCGGCACGACCTTCGACGCGTCGACCACGCAGCGTTCGGCAAATGCGCCGCCGCGCGGCATGACAATGACGCGGTCGCCGGCCGCGAGACCCGTCACGCCCTCGCCAACGGACGCAACGGTGCCGGCGGCTTCGTTGCCCGGAACGAACGGCGGCGGCGTCTTGTCCTGGTACTGGCCTGCGATCACGAGCAGATCCGGGAAGTTGATGGCCGCGGCGACGACGTCTACGGCGACTTCGCCCGGGCCGGGTTCGAGGTCCGGCCGGTCCTCGACGACGAGATCGTCCGGTGGTCCGTAGGCGTTGCACACGAGGGCGCGCATGGGCTCTCCTTGATCGGCGGCTCTGTCAGCCGACGTAGTACAGTGCGAGCATCTCGGCGACGAGCGCCGGCTTGTCCTCGCCCTCGATTTCGACGCTCACGTCAGTCTTCACGAGCAGCTGGCCCGGCCGCTTTTCCGTGATCGACACGATCCTCTGGTGCGAGCGCACGCGCTTGCCGACCTTGACAGGCGCGAGGAAACGCAGCCGGTCGGAGCCATAGTTGACGACCATCTTCAGGTTTTCGGGTACGACGGCGTTCTCGGCATTCAGGTAGGTGAGCAGCGACAGCGACAGGAATCCGTGCGCGATCGGCTTGCGAAACGGTGTGAACGCTGCCTTCACGCGGCTGACATGAATGAACTGGTGATCGTTCGTCGCGTCAGCGAACTGGTTGATGCGTTCCTGTGTGATTTTCAGCCACGACGACGGTTCCAGCGCGCGGCCGACGAGCTTCCGGAACTCCGATTCGGGGGTCTTCGTCGGCACGGCTCAGGCGTACTTGCCGAGTTCGTCGCGGGCGACGACGAACCGGTGCACCTCGTCCGGCCCGTCGGCCAGGCGCAGCGTGCGCGTGGCAGCGTACATGGCGGCCAGCGGGAAGTCCTGCGACAGGCCGGCCGCGCCGTGCATCTGGATCGCGTCGTCGATGATGCGCAGTGCGACGTTCGGCACCGCGGCCTTGATCTTCGAGATCCAGACGCGCGCGCTCCGTACACCCTGCGTGTCGATCACCCAGGCCGTCTGCAGTGTCAGCAACCGCGCCATGTCGATGTCGATGCGCGCCTGCGCGATGCGCTCGTGGTTGCCACCCAGACTGGCGAGCGGCTTGCCGAATGCCTTGCGCGACAACCCGCGACGGCACATCAGCGCCAGCGCACGCTCCGCGACGCCGATCGCGCGCATGCAATGATGGATCCGTCCCGGGCCGAGCCGGCCCTGCGCGACCTCGAAGCCGCGGCCCGGGCCGAGGATGACGTTGTCTTCCGGCACCCGGACGTCGGTGAGCCGCAGGTGCATGTGCCCGTGTGGCGCGTCCTCGTTCCCGAACACCTGCATGCCGCGCACGACCTCGACACCCGGCGTGTCCATCGGCACCAGGATCTGCGAGTGCTGTGCGTGCTTCGCCGCGTCCGCGTCCGTGCGCACCATGCAGATCAGGATCCTGCAGCGCTCGTCGCCGGCGCCCGAGATGTAGGTCTTCTCGCCGTTGATCACCCACTCGCCATTGTCGAGCACGGCCGTCGTCGCGATATTCGTCGCGTCGGACGACGCGACGTCCGGTTCCGTCATGGCGTACGCGGAACGGATCTCGCCCGAGAGCAGGGGTTCGAGCCATTGCGCTTTCTGGGCGGGCGTGCCGTAGCGCTCCAGCACCTCCATGTTGCCGGTGTCGGGCGCGCTGCAGTTGAACGCCTCGGCCGCGAGATGGCTGCGGCCGGTGGCCTCGGCGATGTAGGCGTACTCCACGGTGGAAAGGCCGCTGCCGCGTTCGCTGTCGGTGAGCCAGAAGTTCCAGAGTCCGGATGCCTTCGCCGCGGTCTTCAGTTCGACGAGAATCGCCTTCTGCCGGTCGGTCAGTGTCCACGGGCTGCCGACGCCCACCTCGGCCAGGAACTCGGCATCGACGGGTTCGACGCGTTCGCGAATGAACGCCTGCACGTCGTCGAGCAGCGGGCGGAGTCGATCGGTGATTCCGAGATTCATGGCGCGCTATCTTCGCACACTCCGCAGCGTGCGGCAGTCGGGATGCGCGATGCTTCCGCCCCGCGGGTTTCTCGGCATTTTGTGACCCCAATCAACGCCGGCCAGCGGTCATTCCGTCGATAATACGCGGCATGAAGGAGGCGGTATGACACGCAATGTCCTGATATTCCTGGCACTCATGCTTGCGCTGTCGTCGGCTGCCCGCGCCGACGTGTGGCGTTGGGTGGATGCCGAGGGCAATACCCACTACGTCGATTCGAACCGGGCCATCTGGACCTGGAGCGACGAGCAGGGCAAGTCCTTCTACAGCGATAAGCCGGACCACGAGAACGCGATCCGCGTGCAGCTCGTCTGGCATTCGAGCGGTTCGCTGGACGACGTGGCATCGTCGGGTGCGTCGGCGGATGAACCGGCATACCCGGGGGAAACCGCGGACGAGCGCGCGCAGCGCGAAGCGGTCGTGGCCCACAACTGCCAGCGTGCCACCGAGATTCTCGAGTCCTACGAGAATGCGCCGGCGCTGTACCGCACGGACGAAAACGGCAAACGTCACGTGCTGACGGAGAAGGAATACGCCGCGGAACTTGCGGACGCAAAGGAAAAGACCCGTTTTCTTTGCAGCCAGTAAGCGGGCCCGGGCCTAGAAGCTCCGTTTCGCCTCGACCAGTACCTGCACACTGTCGATGTCGTCGTCCCCGTCCAGCGGGAACGCGATGTCGATGTGGATGACCTTGTTCGTGCCGAGGCGCGTCGGCGCGAGCCTGAGCCCGATTCCGACATCCTTCAGCCAGCCGCTGTTCTCGATGCCGAGGGGATCGGGGCCCCAGACACGGCCGACATCGGCGAATACCGCGCCGCCCACCCGGAACAGCCGCCAGGGGTACCAGTCCGTGTAGTAGCGTTGCTCGACGCTGACGACGAGACTCGAGTCGCCGGCTTCGTACCGCAGCGGGTAGCCGCGCAGGCCGCTGTCGCCGCCGATTTCGACGACGTCATCGGGATCGAGGTTGTGACCGATCGTGGCGTCGGCGCCCACGTAGAACAGCCGCTTGTCCGACTGTTTCCAGTAGTAGGTGCCGGTCACCCCGAGTTTCGTATCCTCGAAATCGCCGTCTTCATGGCGGCCGTTGAAGCGCGCGGACAGCAGCAGTGCCTTCGAGTTCAGTGACCCGATGCTGTGATTGCCGTCGGCAGCAAACACGAGCGCGTCGCGGTCGGCGCCGAAGGATGTGTCCGACCAGCCGAGGCTCGCGGCGACCCGGGTGCCGAGGTAGAAGTCCTCCGAGCGGTCGATCTGGTTGGTGTTCTGCGACGTCTCGAAATGATCTTCGAGAACCTCGAAGCCCAGGAACGGGTACACGAGCTTGCGATCGGGGGGCACAGCGGGCGGGAGCTCCGGTTCCGCGACTTGGGAAAACACGTTGTCGTCGAAGACCACGCCCGCCGTCCAGCGTTGCACCCAGCTGCCGCGCAGGCCGCCGGACCTGCCGAAGAATGCGCGCGCGAACCGGCGCTCGTGCCGGTACTCGGCGGCTTCGTCGCCCAGTTCGTAAAACGTGCTTCGCCGGTCGTCGTCGTACAACGTGATGCCGCCGGCGTTGCGCGCGTCCAGTGAATGGAACGGCTTGATGACGGACATCTGCCGCGAATGGCCGTCCGAATTATCGGCCAGCAGCAACCGCATCGACACCCAGCTCGCGCCGAGCTGCCGATCGAAGAACTCGAAGATATTGCCGGAACGCTCCACGTCGTCCGTGTGCGTGATGACCACCTGCTGGCCCGTGCCGAAGAGGTTCGATTCCTCGATGCCGATTTCGGTCTTGTTCTCGCCGCCTTCGCGCGACAACGTGAGCTCCGGCGTCAGGGTCCACAGGTCCCGCGTGTGCACCTCGATCTCCAGGTCTCCCTCCGGGTTGATGGCCGGCTCGATCGAGGCATCGTAAATGTACTTGTTCTGGCGCAGGATGCGCTCCGTCTCTTCTACGACGCGCTGGTCGTAGCCGTCGCCTTCGCTGAAGAGGAGCTGGCGCCGGATCGTCTTCGGCTTCGTGACGATGTGCAGCCGGTTCATCCAGCGGTAGAGCCAGTAGTTTTCGCCCTCCTTCGACAGGTCGAAGATGTTTTCCTCGACGATGACGATGTTCGTGATCGACGTGCCGGCCGGTATTTCCGGTGGCGCCGCTTCCTCGTCCGCCGTCGTGTCGGCGCGCGCGACGGCGAGGCCGGCGAGAACGCCGACGGCGACCACCCCGGCGATGCGTGCAGGTCGTTTCACGTCTGACAGATGCTTCAATGGCCCCGGCGAAGGACATCATTCTACGCGGTTTCCTTTCGGGAAACGGCGACTTTGGTCGCGGCAAGTCCGTATAATCGTTGTCAATCGCAACACCGGACGCCGAATGACGCCAACGCTCCTGCAGCAGGGACTGACGCTGATGCTGATAGGCATGGGCACCGTGTTCGTGTTCCTGACCGTGCTCGTCATCGCGATGTTTCTCATGGCCCGGATCGTCGCCCGGATGCCGGCAAAGGCCGTCCCGGGCCCCCTTGGCGGCGGAAGCGACGAGGAAGTGGCTGCGATCGCGGCGGCCATCCGGATGCATCGACAACAACAACGGACGAAATGAGCGATAAGAAACCGCTCGGGATCACCGAGCTTGCACTGCGCGACGCCCACCAGAGCCTGCTCGCCACGCGTCTGCGTATCGACGACATGCTGCCGATCGCGGACAAGCTGGACCGCGTTGGCTTCTGGTCGATCGAGTCCTGGGGCGGGGCCACGTTCGACGCGTGTATCCGCTACCTGGGCGAGGATCCGTGGGAGCGAATCCGGCGGCTGAAAGCCGCCATGCCGAACACGCCGCAGCAGATGCTGTTCCGCGGGCAGAACATCCTCGGCTACCGCCACTATGCCGACGACCTCGTGCGCAAGTTCGTGGAGCGCTGCGCGGTCAACGGCGTGGACGTTTTTCGCATCTTCGATGCCCTGAACGACCTCCGGAACCTCGAGACGGCGATCAAGGCCACGCTCGAGGTCGGCAAGCACGCACAGGGCGCGATGTCCTACACGGTGAGCCCGGTGCACACGATCGATCTCTGGGTGGATATGGGCAGGCGCATCGAGGACATGGGTGCGCACTCGATCTGCATCAAGGACATGGCCGGCCTCCTCAAACCCTACGTCGCGTTCGAGCTGGTGAGCCGGCTCAAGGAAACGGTGAGCATCCCGATTCACATGCAGTGCCATGCGACGACGGGCCTTTCGCACGCGACGAACCTGAAAGCCGCCGAGGCCGGCATCGACAACATCGACACGGCAATCTCGTCGCTCAGCATGACCTACGGCCACTCGCCGACGGAGTCGCTGGTGTCGATGCTGGAAGGCACCGGCCGCGACACCGGCCTGGACATCGGCTTGCTCGAGGAGATCGCGGCCTACTTCCGCAAGGTGCGCCGGAAGTACGCGAAGTTCGAGGGCGGGCTGCGCGGCGTGGACTCGCGCATCCTGGTCGCGCAGGTGCCCGGCGGGATGCTGACGAACCTCGAAAACCAGCTCCGCGAGCAGAACGCGAGTGACCGGCTCGACGACGTGCTGGCCGAGATTCCGCGCGTCCGCAGGGAACTCGGCATGCTGCCGCTGGTGACGCCGACGTCACAGATCGTCGGCACGCAGGCCGTCATTAACGTTCTGTCCGGTGAGCGCTACCAGTCGATCACGAAAGAGACGGCTGGCGTGCTCAAAGGCGAGTACGGCGCGACGCCGGCGCCGGTCGACGAAGCCCTGCAACAGCGCGTCCTGGACGGCGCCGAGGCGGTGACCTGCCGGCCGGCGGACCTGCTCGAGCCGGAACTCGAGCACCAGGCGGCGGAGCTCGAGCGGCTCGCGAAGAAAAGGGGCATCGCACTCGCGAAGGACGCGGTGGACGACGTCCTGACCTACGCGCTGTTCCCGCAGATCGGCCTGCGCTTCCTGCAGCATCGCGGCGACGCGTCGAAGTTCGAGCCGGCACCGGGTACGGAGCCCGAGACGGCGCCCGGGTCGCCGGCGGCAACGGCGACCGGCGGCGGGGCTGCCGTCTACTCGGTGCGCGTCAACGGCAAGAGCTACACGGTCGAGGTGGCTGACAGCGGTCAGCTTGCGGACGTGAAGCCTGCTGGCGCGCCGTCCGCCGGTGGCGACGGCGAAAGCGTCAACGCCGTCCTCGCGGGCAACATTTTCAAGGTCAACGTGGCCGTCGGCGACTCGGTGGAGGAGGGAGACCCGCTGCTCGTCGTCGAGGCGATGAAGATGGAAACCGCGGTGAGCGCGCCGAAGGCCGGTCGCGTGACCGGGGTGTTCGTGAAGCAGGGCGACGCCGTCAAGGTCGGCGATCCGCTCGTCGCGATCGCGTAAGGCGCGCGCATGGACCGCCTCCTGGAACTCTGGCACGCGTCCGGCCTCTACCAGGTCTCGGGCGGGCAGGTCGTCATGCTCGGCATCAGCCTGCTGCTGCTGTACCTCGGCATAGCGAAAAAGTTCGAGCCGCTGCTGCTCGTGACGATCGGCTTCGGCGGGTTGCTGAGCAATATCCCGGGCGTCGAGATCGCGACGGGCGACGGACTGCTGCACCTGACGTATGTCGTCGGAATCGAGACCGGCGCGTTCCCGCTGATCATCTTCATGGGCGTCGGCGCCCTGACGGACTTCGGTCCGCTGCTCGCGAATCCGCGCACGCTGTTCCTCGGCGCCGCGGCGCAGTTCGGTATCTTCGCGACCCTGCTGGGCGCACTCGGTATGACGTCGCTCGGGTGGACGGACTTCACGGTGAAGGACGCGGCGGCGATCGGCATCATCGGCGGCGCGGATGGGCCCACGGCCATTTACGTCGCGGGTCAGCTCGCGCCGGACCTGCTCGGCGCCATTGCCGTCGCCGCGTACTCGTACATGGCACTCGTCCCGATGATCCAGCCGCCGATCATGAAGCTGTTGACCACCGAGTCGGAGCGCAAGATCAGGATGGTGCAGCTCCGCGACGTGTCGAAAACCGAGAAGATACTGTTCCCGATCCTGCTGCTGCTGCTCGTGGCCGCGCTCCTGCCGCCCGCCGCGCCGCTGATCGGCATGCTGGCGTTCGGCAACCTGATGCGCGAGTGCGGCGTCGTCGACCGGCTGTCGGACACGACGCAGAATGCGCTGATCAACATCGTCACGATCTTCCTGGGCCTGTCGATCGGCTCGAAGCTGATCGCGGAGCAATTCCTCGACACGGACACGCTGTTCATCCTCGGGCTCGGCATGGTCGCGTTCGCGATCGGCACGGCGAGCGGCGTGCTGATGGCGAAGCTGATGAACCTGTTGTCGAAGCAGCCGATCAACCCGTTGATCGGCGCGGCGGGCGTATCAGCGGTGCCGATGGCCGCGCGGGTGGCGAACAAGGTCGGTCTCGAAGCCAACCCGCAGAACATCCTGCTCATGCACGCCATGGGCCCGAACGTCGCCGGCGTCATCGGCTCGGCCGTCGCGGCCGGCATCATGATCCTGTTCGCGGGTTGACCCGGGGCGCCGCAGACTACGCGTTCGCGTCGACGACCGGGCGGACGCCGTTCCCGTCGGGCGGCGCGTAAGGCTGCCGGAACGTGAATGCGCCGGGGCCCGGGCCGTTCGCCATGAGCGACGCAAGCCTGTCCATTGCCTCGGCTTCAGTCGGGATGTGGCCTTCTTCCACCCACCAGAGGACGAGGTGGAAATCCATCCGCTCGAACCATTCCCGTCGGCGCCGCATGACGGACAGGTGGTCCTCGTTGCGATAGACGAACGCCGCCAGCGACTCGATGTCCGTCCAGACCGACAGGTTGACGATCATGTTCGGGTCGTCGAACGTCCGGGCGTCCGGCGCGTCATTGCCGTCGTCGATCTGGCGCCACACGAAACCGGGCTGTGCGTCGGCTGCCGCGTTCACCCGGTCCAGGCTGTTGACGAAGCCGGCATTGTCGGGATGATCCGCGGGCTTGAGGAATCGGGCGATGTTGAGCTGTGCCAAGTGGTACTTCATGACCGATCCAGGGGGTAGTTGGCGGAGGCCGGCGACTGTTTCGGTTCGATGATCAGGTAGACGACGGTGGTCTCGCCGACATTAAGCACCTCGTGCCAATCGACACCGTCGCTCGTGTAACTGCTGCCTGTCTCGAGTTCCACCTCGCGCGTACCGCGCGCGTCGGTGATACGCATCCGTCCGCCGGCAATCGCGTAGCCGAAGTGCCGGTCGTGGAAGTGCTTTTCGTGTCCGGCCCCGGGTTCGAACGTGCAGCGCAATATCCTGTTGTCGTCATCTTCGTGCAGATTTTCGCAGACGGGCTTGCCCAGCCACCCGGCTTGCAGCGGATCAGGCATCTCCGCCTTGGTTGCGAGCGCCGGAAGCGCAGAGATGCTCGAAATGAGCGTCCAGAGCGCTACCGTTCGGGCCTGTAGTCCGGGAGCTCGGCTCACTTGTAGAGTCACAGCGTTGGTGTCCGGTAAATCTTGTTGTGAATATATCGGCCGATACCTGTACGCATTACTCGTCAGGAGCCGAGCCAGGCGGTGAGATATACAAGTTGCCGGATCTGATTGAGCCCGAGCGTCAGAATGACGCTGATCAACACAGGCCGCATCCGACGGCGGTAGCAAGACTACTTTGCCATGGCCTTCTTGATCATGCCGATGACGGCCATGACGACTCCGCCGCCGACGCCACCGCTGGCTACGCTGCCGAGAATGCCGGCGAGGTCCATTTCGCCCGCGCCCGTGGCTATTCCTAGCATGCCGAGCAGCTGGCCGCCGAGGCCGCCGCCGAGAATGCCTGCCAGCGAATTGCCGACTGTGCCGAGCGACGCATTCTTCATGAGGGACCCGGCAATGTTGCCGCCAACGGCGCCGCTCACGAGCTGGATGATGAGTGGTAACAGGCTTTCCATGGTTTTCCCCTCTTGCTTGTTGTTCGAAGTCTATGTTGACTTTTCTTTGGCACCGGGGTGCGCCGCCATTGTACAACGCGCCGCCGGGGGAGGGACTAGTTGCGTCACCAGGCGCAGGTCCCGGCAATGGACAGCCGGTTGTTGCGGACCGGGTGTGCCGGGGATGACCTGCAAAACGGGAACCGTCACTCGCACGCCGGCGGCTGCGCGCGGTCGTCGGGGAAAGCGGCGAGCGTTTCTGCATCGAAGGGCGGCGACGCCACGTCCGACATATAACCGTCCGCCCAGTAGCAGCCGTAGTGGGTGCTGCGCCGAAAGTAGAATTCCCAGTTTTCCGGGCGGTTCTGCACCAGCGGGATCATGTAGATCAGCTGCAGGTTTTCGATCTGCCGCGCCATGCGCAGGGGGCCGAAGTCCACCGGGTCGAGCTGCAGGTCGGCGATGATCCTTGCGACGGCTTCCTTGGCCGCCTTGTCGTCGGATGCCACCGGGATACTCACGATGCCGCCGGCCTCGCCGGGGTCGTCGATGATCTGCGAGCCCATCGTCGCGAACGTCTTCACCACGCGCGCGCCGGGGTTCCACTGCTGGATCATCTGCGCGCTCGACGTCGGCAGCAGGTGCTCCGGGTAGCCGTCGTCGCCCTGCGCGAAGGGCATCGAGATGTCGATGACGATCTTGCCGTCGAGGTTGCCGAGGTTCCGCGCCACGGTTTCCATCGCAGGCCACGGCACCGCGAGTATCACGATGTCGGCGGCGGCTGCCGCTTCGCGCGAGGTTGCCGCGCTCGCTTTTGCGCCCGTCGCCGCGACGAGCTGCGCGACGTGCTCCGAGCCGGGATCGCGCGATCCGTAGACCACCCTGAAGCCGAGGCCGGCAAGCCTCGGGCCGAGGGAGTCGCCCATGTCGCCGGTGCCGATGACGGCCACGGTCGTCGCGGCGCGGTCGTCAGCAACGGCGGTGCCCGCGATGGCTGGCGCCAGGAATGCCACGATCAGGAAAAGCACACGGTGACGCATCTCAGTCTCCTTGGGTTTGGGGTCGTTTATAGTGGCTTGCGGGCCCGGTCGATCGGGCTATTCCAGCACGGCGATCTCCCCCAGCATCGGTTGCAGGAGTTCGGCCCACAGGTCTCCCTCGTCGAAATAGAGCCCGCCAATGATGATCATGACGGCCACGCGGCCCTTGCACATCGCGAAGTAGTTGCCGAACGGCTGGCCCTCGGCCGTCAGCAGGCCGAAGCGGCTCTCATCGCCGTAACTGAAGAGATCGTCGCGCACCTCGAGTTCGTTGTCCCCCAGGCCGAACGGCAGCCCGATGTTACCGGCCGAGTAGGAGCTGCAGGCGTCCGCCTTCGACGGGTGGCGTTCAGTCAGCGAATAGACATACGGCAATGCCGCTTCGTCCGGAGGCTCGAACTCGTACTCGACCGCGTACGAGGCATCGATCCACTTCTCGCGCTTGAGCGTCTCCCACGTCGCGTAACCGCGCGGCAGCTCGACGCCGTAGGGCAGCAGGTCCTCGACCTTCAGGACGAGCTGCCGATCGCCTTCTTCCGGGTCCTGGGACATGCAGCCGGCCAGCACGAGTGCGCAGGCGGCCAGGCAGACGATGTCGGAATTCGCGAAACGTCTCGAGCTCATGTCATGTCCCGGGCCGGGTTATCGTGACGCCGGGATCCGGCGAGTGAACGTCGATTCGCCGCCGTCCCAGGCGAGCCGGACTTCCTCGGCGGACATGGCATCGAGCGCGCGACGAATACCGTCGCAGGTTGGCTCGGTGAGCTGCCTGTTGATCGCGGTCACCACGGTGCCGGGCCGCAGGCCGGCGTCGAATGCGGCCGTACCGGACCACACCTGCGACACGGTGATGCCACCGTCGAAAGCGAGCGCGAAACCGAATCCCGGGCGCGTCACCGGGCCATCGCCCAGCCGGTCGAGGTACGCGGCATGATTGCGGGCGTCCAGCGTGACGACGAAGTGCTCGAGCAAGGGCGCGCCGATGAGTGTGGGCGGCGCTTCGCGGACGACGGCCTGTACCGGACCCAGCGTCGTCTCGCCGACCGAGAACGACTCGAGGTCGGCGCGCCGCAGGTCCTGCACGGGCGCCGGGCCGCCGAGCGACGTGCCCGGAGAACCGCGGCCGTGCGTCACGCCCGTCACGGCGCCGCCGCGCTGCGCGCCGCCGAGGTCCGGCGGCGAAATGGCGACCACGTGCGGCGAACCGGTATCGAACATGGCCTTGCTGACGGCATCGCGCGCGAGACGGATGTCGAGGTACGGGATGTGCGGGTAGCCGAAATCGTACAGCGGCTGGCGCGCGGCGTGGTCTGTGTGCTCCAGGGCATCGACGTTCGACCGGCATCGCAGCACGCCCTCGGCCAGGTCGTATTGCCAGGCGCACAGCGGCAGCATCTCCGACCCGAGGACGCCGTCGCCGACAAGGCAGGCCGCGGCCGGTGCCCGCGAGAAGTCGGCGACCACGACCGGCACCCGCCGGACACGGGTGCCGGCGAGGTCGATGTCGAGTTGCGCGACCCCGTTCTCGATCGTGACGCCGTGCGCGTCGGTGCCGCGAATCGTGTCGATGATCTCCAGCCCGAGTTCCTCGGCAAGGCCTGCGCTGATCATCGACGGCGACCCCGTATCGACGACGAAGCGCCGCTCCTTGCCACCGACGCCGACCCGCACGTACAGCTTCGACGCGAGCGTTTCGATCGGCAAATCGACCGACACGGGCTCGACGTCGACGGCCGGGCCCTCGCTGACCCAGGCGGGTGCCTGGGCGTGAGCGGCCGCGCCGGCCACGGCGAGCGCGAGAATGCCCGGTCGTAACCGGCGCGGCATGCGCTGGCTAGCCCCGGCGAAAACGGTAGTGGTCCTCGAGCACCTTGGCGACGCAGCCGGTGAGCCGCTTGCCGGTCTCGATGTGCAGGAACTCGTTCGGGCCGTGCGCGTTCGACTTCGGGCCGAGCAGACCGGTGACGAGGAACTGCGCCGCGGGGAATTTCTCGCCCAGCATCCCCATGAACGGAATCGTGCCGCCGGTGCCCATGTACATCGACGGCTTGCCGAAGAAGGCCTGCGAGGCGGCCTGCATCGAGTCCGCGAGCCAGTCGGACACGGCGGGCGCGTTCCAGCCGGCCATCGACGAATCCGCCTCGAAACGCACCTTGCAGAGTGGCGGCGCATTGGATTCAAGTGCTTCCTCCACGGCGGCAGCCGCGTGCTCGGCGTCGCAGGTCGGCGGCAGCCGGAACGACAGCTTCACCTCGTTGAACGGCAGCTGCACGTTGCCGGCGTCGACGAGCTTCGGCAGCCCGTCCGCGCCGGTGACGCTCAGCGTCGGGCGCCAGTTGTTGTTCAGCACGAGTTCGTACGGTGATTCCGCCGGCTTCGGGTTCGAGACGGCCCACGGGTACTTCGCGTACACGGTGTCACCCAGGGTCTCGGCCGCCGCTTTCGCCTGCGCCCTGCGCTGCTCGGGAATGTCGACGTGTAGCGCGTCGAGCAGGATGCGCCCGGTCGATTCGTCCTCGACGTGCGCGAGCAGCTGCCGCAGCACGCGGAACGCGTTCGGCACGATGCCGCCGGCGCCGCCGGAGTGCACGCCTTCCGTCAGCACGTCCACGCGCAGCGTGCCGGTGAGGTTGCCGCGCAGCGACGTCGTGCACCAGAGCTGGTCGTAGTTGCCGCATTCGGCGTCGAGGCACACCACGAGATCGGGAGAGCCGATGCGGTCGGCGAGCTTGTCGATGTAGTAGGGCAGGTCGAAGCTGCCCGATTCCTCGCAGCCTTCAATCAGCACGACGCAGTGCGCGTGCGGGATGCCCTGTTCCTGCAGCGCGCGGATCGCCGCCAGCGAGCCGAAGGTCGCGTAACCGTCGTCGGCGCCGCCGCGACCGTACAGTTTGCCGTCGCGGATCGTCGGTTCCCAGGGGCTCAGATCCTTTTCCCAGCCGGTGAACTCCGGCTGTTTGTCGTAGTGGCCGTACAGCAGTACCACGTCGTCGGAATCGCCCGGGATGTCGAGGAACAGCACCGGCGTGCGCCCCTCGATGCGCACGACCTCGACCGTCATGCCCCTGACCGGCTGCTCGCGGCACCAGGCCTCGAGCAGCGCGACGGCCTTGTCCATGTGGCCGCGCGCGGCCCAGTCCGGGTCGAAGTGTGGCGACTTGTTCGGAATCCGGATGTAGTCGTGCAGTGCCGGCACGATAGAGTCGTCCCACGCTGCGCCGACGAAAGCTTCTGCGGCGTGCTGGTCCAGGCTCCTATTCACCGGCGAGGTCCCGGTACAGCGTGCGAGTCATGCGCTCCGTCGTGATGAAACCCCAGTTGTAGGTGTCGTGATAACTCGCGAGCGGGTTCTCGGCAACCACCTCGTCTTCGCTCTTGCCGGCATCGATCAGGACTTTGACGCGCGCCCGGCTGTCGATCAGTACCGCGAGGTCTTCTTCCAGGTCTACCTTCGATGCGATGTCACCGTGACCCGGGATGATCTTCGTCTCGTCGTTCGCCAGCTCGAGGATCCTGCGCTGTCCCGCGACGTAACCGTCGACGGTGCCGCCGTTGTCGAGATCGATGAATGGAAACAGCTTGTGGAACATCACGTCGCCGGTGTGAATCACGTTCACGTCGGGGAACACGACGATGGCGTCACCGTCCGTGTGCGCCTGCGCCACGTGATGCACCTCTGCGTCGAGGCCGTTCAGGTGAAACGTGACGCCGTCGTCGAATGTGACAACCGGGATGCCGCCCGGGCCGCCGGCCGGCTCCGAATCGGCGAGCAGGCGCTTGCGGATGTTCTCGTGCGCGAAAATGATCGTGTCATTCTCGGCAAAGTAGGCGTTACCGCCGGCGTGGTCGCCGTGCACGTGCGTGTTGACGAGGAAGTCGACAGGACCGCCGGCAACTTCGTTCACGTAGGCGTACAGCGTCTCCGCGGTCGGCTCCAGGCCATCGTCAATCATCGCGACGTGCTCCTCGCCGACCAGGAGCCCGATGTTGCCGCCACCGAAGCCGTCGGCACCCGTCACCATGTAGATGCCGGGTGCGACTTCGGACGAGGTGTAGGATGTCGCTATTTCCTGCGCGGCGGCGGTCGAGACAGCACAGGACAGGACGGCGATGGTCAGGGTTCTCATCACGGGGCTCCGCAGAATTCCGGGCCCGTGATAGTAACCGCGATGCCGCGGCGGTCGCCAGTCGCCAGTCAGTGTGTCCCTAGCCGTTGCTCGGGAACGCGAACTGCGCCTTTTCGCGGACGCCGCCCGACGGCCAGCGTTGCGTCACCGTCTTGCGCCGCGTATAGAAGCGGACGCTGTCCGGACCGTAGGCGTACAGGTCGCCGAACAGGGAGCGCTTCCAGCCGCCGAAGCTGTGGTAGGCGACCGGCACGGGTAGCGGAACGTTGATGCCGACCATGCCGACCTTGATATTGTCCGAGAAGTAGCGCGCGGCTTCCCCGTCGCGTGTAAAGATGCACGTGCCGTTACCGTACTCGTGGTCGTCGATGAGCTGCATCGCCTGTTCCTGCGACTCGGCGCGCACGACGCACAGCACCGGGCCGAAGATCTCGTCCTGGTAGATGCGCATGTCGCGGGTGACGTGATCGAACAGGCACGGCCCGAGGAAGTAGCCGTCGGCGTGACCGTCTACGGTGAGGTCACGACCGTCGACGACCAGCGTCGCCCCTTCCTTGACGCCCAGGTCGACGTAGCCGCGCACCTTGTCGCAATGCTCGCGTGTAACCAGCGGGCCCATCTGGTTGCAGGTGTCGGTGCCTGTGCCGACGCGCAGGTCGGCGAGCTGGTCTTTCAGCCGGTCGACGACGATGTCGGCGGTCTCGTCGCCGACGCATACGGCGACCGAGATGGCCATGCAGCGTTCGCCACAGGAACCGTAGGCTGCACCCATCAGCGCGCTGACCGCGTTGTCGATGTCCGCGTCGGGCATCACGATTGCGTGATTCTTCGCGCCGCCGAGCGCCTGCACGCGCTTGCCGTTTGCAGTGCCGGTGGAGTAGATGTACTCCGCAACCGGCGTCGAGCCGACGAAGCTCACGGCCTGGACGCGCTTGTCCTCGAGCAGCGTGTCCACCGCGACCTTGTCGCCGTTCACGACGTTGAACACGCCGTCGGGCAGCCCGGCTTCGGACAGCAGGCGCGCGAGCAGCAGCGGCGCGCCCGGATCTTTCTCCGAGGGCTTCAGCACGAACGTGTTGCCGCAGGCGATTGCCATCGGGAACATCCACATCGGCACCATCGCCGGGAAGTTGAACGGCGTAATGCCCGCAACGACACCGAGCGGCTGGAACTCGGACCAGCTGTCGATTGCCGGGCCGGCATTCTTCGAGAACTCGCCTTTCAGGAGTTCCGGAATGCCGCAGGCGTAGTCGACCACCTCGACGCCGCGCTGAAACTCGCCGAGTGCATCGTCGACGACTTTGCCGTGTTCCTCGGTGATCAAAGCCGCGATCTCGTCGGCATGCTCTTCGAGCAGCTGCTTGAAGCGGAACAGGATCTTCGCGCGCTTCGCGGGCGGCGTGTTGCGCCAGGCCGGGAACGCAGCCTCGGCGGCGGCGATGGCATCTTCCACGGTTTCGCGCGTGGCCAGTTCGACCTGGCGGGCGACGCGGCCCGTAGCCGGGTTGTGCACGTCGAGCGTGGCGCTGCTGGCGCTGACCGTCCGGCCATTGATGTAGTGGCCGAGCGTGTCGGCGGCTTTGATGCGGGTAGCGGGCGTTGCATTCATCGTCGGGTCCGTCGTGTGAATTCAGTCAATGGTGTCGATCAGGCGGCGCATCTTGTCGAACGACCGTTCCCAGTCGGCGACGTCGGAGTTCAGGAACGGCGAGAACGCGATCGTGTCCATGCCATTCCTGATCATGAGGTCTTCTTCCCAATAGGCGCGCTTGTGCAGCTCGAGTCCGCGAGCGCCCGGGGCACCGGGGCGCGGCGCGAGTTCGATGGCGCCCATGAGCCCGAAGTTGCGCACGTCGATCACCTTTTCGTGGTTGTCGAAGGCGTGCAGGAGTTCGGCGAAAGGCGCGGCCAGTGCATCGGCCTGTTCGAAGATGCCTTCCTCGCGGTACACCTCCATCGCGGCGACACCGGCCGCCGCGGCGACCGGGTGCCCGGAATAAGTATAGCCGTGGAACAGTTCGATCATCGCCTCCGGCCCCTGCATGAACGCCGTGTGCACGTCCCCGCTGACCAGGACCGCGCCCATCGGGATGACGCCGTTCGTCAGGCCCTTCGCGGTCGTGATGATGTCGGGCGTAACGCCGAACTTCTGGGCAGCGAACGCCTTGCCCACCCGGCCGAACGCCGTGATGACCTCGTCGAAGATCAGCAGGATGCCGTGCCGGTCGCAGATCTCGCGCAGGCGCTCCAGGTAACCGGCCGGCGGCGGGATGACGCCGGCCGAGCCGGCGACCGGCTCGACGATGACCGCGGCGATGTTCTCGGCGCCGTGCAGCGCACAGAGCCGCTCCAGGTCGTCCGCGAGGTGTGCGCCCCACTCGGGCAGGCCGTGGCTGAACGCCGTGTGCTCGAGGTCGATCGTCGTGCGCAGGTGATCGACGCCCGGGATCAGGTTCGCGCTGAACGCCTTGCGGTTCGGCACCATGCCGCCGACGGACATGCCGCCGAAGTTCACGCCGTGGTAACCGCGTTCACGGCCGATCAGGCGCGTCCGATGGCCTTCACCGCGCGCGCGGTGGTAGCCGAGTGCGATCTTCAGCGCCGTGTCGACCGATTCGGAGCCCGAGTTCGTGAAAAAGCACTGCGTGAAGCCGTCCGGCGCGATGTCGATCACGCGGGCAGCCAGCTCGGCCGACCGGTTGTTGCCCACCTGGAACGTGATCGCGTAGTCGAGTTCCGCGACCTGCCGCTGCACGGCCTCGACGATCTTCGGGTGGCAATGGCCCACGCCGGACGTCCACAGGCCCGAGAAGAAGTCGTAGATCCGCCGGCCGTCGTTCGTCACGTAGTGATGGCCGTCGGCGCTCTGGATCATGCGCGGCTTTTTCTTGAAGTCACGGTTCGCCGTGAACGGCATCCAGAGGGCATCGAGGGGTTGGGCGGCGCTCATCCGCGGGGCTCCTGTAGCGTTGGGGTGCCGGACTCGCCGGCCCGGGATTGCGATTGCGACCGAGTGTACGCTTGCACCGGGATGTTAAACAATCGGTTAGGAGGCTGCTGATAACTCGTTGTTTTTCAGGTGGGTCATCGGCAAAATGTTCACTATCCTGAACAAGCTCGGCGGAGACCCCCCATGCACGACGACCTCGGCGCACGCCTGCGCGCCCTCCGGCAGCGCCACCGGCTCTCGCAGCGCGAGCTCGCGCGCCGCACCGGCGTCGCCAACGCGAGTATTTCGCAGATCGAAGCGGGAAAGCTGAACCCGACCGTGAGCATGCTGAAACGCGTCCTCGACGGCATCCCGGTGAGCCTCTCCGAGTTTTTTTCGGACGACCTGGATGCAGCGGAGCGGGTGTTCTTTCGCGCGGCGGAACTCACCGAGATTGCCGACGGCGGCGTGTCCTACCGCCAGGTCGGCGGAAATCTCCGCGAACGCGCGATCCAGCTCCTGCGCGAGCGCTACGAGCCGGGCGCCGGCACCGGCCGCCATGCGCTGCGCCACGACGGCGAGGAGTGCGGCCTGATCCTGTCGGGCCGGCTGCGCGTCACGGTGGGTGAGCGCGAACAGCTCCTCGGCCCGGGCGACGCCTATTACTTCCGCAGCAACCAGCCACACACGTTCCACAACCCGGGCAGCGACGCCTGCGAACTCGTCTCGGCCTGTACGCCACCGACTTTCTAGCCACCAGCCTGCCAGAACCGAACCTGCGACGATGCCGGCCGACGGTGTGGCGCCGGGGACGTCTGCGAGCGTCGTGCGCAGCGCCGCGACGCAGGACGCCAAAGCAAGCGGAGCCCGATGCCCGCGCGGCATGGATGCCGCGCGGGCTTTAGCTCGCAGACGTCCCCGGCGTCGCACCGTCCCGCGCAAGCGGTTGGTCTACGAACCGTCCACTACCACGATCGACGTACTGGCCAGCCATCGTCGATTAGTGGCAAAGTTACGCCCCTTCCTTTCGTACCGCTTTTCGGGACAAGCATGAGTCAGTTCGGAACCGAGTTCTGCGATCATTTCGCGATCGCAAGATTCGACGGCAAGGCGTGGCAGGCGGCGGAGATCAAACCGCTCGAGCCGATCTGCCTGCACCCTGCCGCGCACGTCTTTCATTACGCCAGCACCTGTTTCGAAGGCTTCAAGGCCTACCGCTGGGACGACGGCAAGGCGCACGTCTTCCGGTTGCGCGATCACGTGGCCCGCATGCAGAAGAGCGCGGCGTCGCTTCGCCTGCCGGTGCCTGAGACGGACCTGCTGGCGGAGATGGTCCGCCACCTCGTGGCACGCCACACGGGGGAGATACCGGCGCCGCCGAGTTCGCTCTACCTGCGGCCGACGCTGATCGGCACGCTGCCGAACATCGGGGCGGCCGCGTCGCCGTCGACGACGGCCTTGCTGTACGTGCTCGCATCGCCGGTGGGTGATTATTTCGCGGGCGGCGTCCGGGCGCTGAAGATTCTCGTCGAGGACCAGCGATCGCGGTCGACCGAACAGCTGGGCAGCACGAAGACCGGCGGCAACTATGCGGCGGCCCTCGGTCCGACGCTCGCGGCAAAGGCGGAACACGGCGTCGACCAGGTGCTGTTCTGCCCGAACGGCGACGTCCAGGAGACCGGCGCGGCGAATTTCCTGCTGATCAGCGACGACGAGATCGTCACGAAGCCGCTGGACACGTCGTTCCTGCACGGAATGACACGCGCGTCGATCCTCACGCTGGCGAAGGACCTGGGCTACCGGATCAACGAACGCAACTTCACCGTGACCGAGCTGCTGGACTGGGCCGGCCGCTACGAAGCGGCGCTGTCCGGCACGGCGGCGACGCTGACGCCCGTGGGCACGCTGGTCTACCGCGGCAAGGACATTCCGGTGCGCGACGGGCAGGGCGGGCCGAATGTCGACCGGCTCCGCAAGGCGCTGCAGGCCATCCAGTACGGGCAGGCGCCCGACACGCACGGCTGGCTCAGCACGGTCGACGGCTGAGCGAGACTCAGGCCGGCGCGTCGCGCAGCTGGTGCGTGACGAGCAGTCCGGCGGTCAGCAGCAGTACCGCGACCGCCTGGTGGGTTGCCGCCAGCGCGATCGGCACGTGCAGCAGCAGCGTCGCGATGCCGAGCCCGACCTGCGCAATCACGGCCGCGAGCAACAGGTGACGCCGGGCGCCGCCGACACCCGCGCGGCCCAGACCCCACCACGCGAGCAGCACGGCGACGAACGTCGAGACCGCGAGTACGCGGTGGTCGAACTGCACCAGGATCGGGTTCGCGAACAGGTTGCGCCAGGCCGGCTCCAGCGCGAACGCCCCGCCAGGCAACCACGCGTCGCCCATCATCGGGAACGTGTTGAACAGCTTGCCGGCTTTGAGCCCGGCCACGAAGCCGCCGGACACGATCGTGACGGCAATCAGCCCGGTGAGCGCCGCGGCACGTGCGAACCAGGGGTGCCGCGACGTGCCTGCCCGGGGATTGAGCAGCGAGAGCGCCACCCACAGCATGAACGCATAGATCGCGAGCGCGGCAACGAGGTGCGCCGTCAGCCGGTACTGGCTGACGGATGGCACGTCGACGAGACCGCTCTTGACCATGTACCAGCCCAGCAATCCCTGGAGGCCACCCAGCACGAACATCGTCACGTAGGTTGGCCAGTCCCGCCGTGCGATGGCGCCGGTTGCCGCGAACCACACGAACGGCACGAGGAAAACGAGTCCGATCAGGCGGCCGAGCAGCCGGTGCAGGTACTCGAGCCAATAGATTTCCTTGAACAGGTGCACGTCCATGTGGGAATTGACGTGCCGGAACTCGGGCGACGCGCGGTACTTCGCAAATTCCGCGTCCCAGGCCTCGGCATCGAGTGGCGGCAGGACGCCGGTCACCGGGCGCCAGTCCGTCATCGACAGGCCCGAGCCGGTCAGTCGCGTCACCCCGCCCAGCACGACCATCGCGAAAACGAGGGCGCAGCAGGCGAGGAGCCAGGTTGCAACGCGTCGGTCGGATTGCCGTCGTTTGTCGGGTTCGGTCATCGGTCGGGTCCGGCGATCGGGCGCGCCATTATAGTGCCTGGAGCAGCGGCAGGTGCGGCGGCCCGGCGATTCCGTGTTACCGTTCGCCGCATGTCGCTGGCCGGTTGCCACAACATCGCTGACCTGCGGCGCGTCGCGCGCCGCAAGTTGCCCGCGCCGGTCTTTCACTACATCGACGGCGGAGCCGACGACGAGTGGTCGCTGCGGAACAACACGCGCGCCTTCGATCGCTACGAGCTCGTGCCATCGCAGCTGTCGGACGTCAGCCGCATCGACACGTCGTCGACGCTGTTCGGCAGGCCCGTTGACTGGCCGGTGATGATTTCGCCGACCGGCGCATCGAAGCTGTTTCATGCCGGTGGGGAGCCGGCCGTCGCCCGTGCCGCAAAGACGTTCGGCATGGTCTACAGCCTGTCGACGCTCGGTACGACGACCATCGCCGATGTTGCGGCGTCTGCCACCGGGCCGAAGCTGTTCCAGCTCTATGTCTTCCGCGACCGCGGACTTGCGCGCGAACTCGTGGGTCTTGCACGGCAGCACGACTACGCGGCGCTTGCGCTGACCGTCGACACGCCGGTCGGCGGCAATCGCGAACGCGACTTCGTGTACGGCTTCTCCGCCACGCCGCGCTCCCGGCTGCGGCAGGTCCTGAGCTTCGCCCGGCATCCTTACTGGGTGTGGCGGGCAGCAGTGCGCAAGGACCTGGAGATGGTGAACATCACGCGCAGTGAAGCGGGCGCGGACATCACCGGCAGCCTGCGCGAGTACGTGGACCGCGAACTCGACCGGTCGCTGACCTGGAAGGATGTCGAGTGGCTGCGAAAAACCTGGGACGGCCCGCTCGTGATCAAGGGCGTGCAGTCGGTCGACGATTGCCGGCGCGCCGCCGACGCCGGGGCGACCGCGGTCATGTTGTCGAACCACGGCGGCCGACAGCTCGAATCCGCGCCGGCACCGATTGATTGCGTCGCCGCGGTG
This sequence comes from uncultured Pseudomonadota bacterium, assembly GCA_913055625.1. GTDB lineage: Bacteria > Pseudomonadota > Gammaproteobacteria > Steroidobacterales > Woeseiaceae > UBA1847. The sequence continues at coordinate 285,727 of CAJXJW010000001.1, forward strand.
GCCGACGCGCTGCGCGACCGGCTCGAGATCATCTGCGACGGCGGCATACGTCGCGGTAATCACATCGTCAAGGCGCTGGCAGCGGGTGCGAATGCCGTCGGCATCGGGCGTGCCTACCTGTGGGGACTGGCCGCTGGCGGCGAAGCGGGCGTCGAGCGCGCGCTCGGCATACTGCGCGACGAATTCGAGCGTACGCTGGCACTGACCGGGTGCAGCGACGTGTCCAGTTTGGTGCGTGGCCACCTGAGACGCTCGCGCGACGAATTTTGATTTGCGCATCTGGGCTATTCGGCGCACCATGATCAACGGCGAGCCGCCTCGCGGGTCGCACGTTGTCGGTTTGCCGGGTGCGGGTACGACGGTCGTTGTCAAAGTTCCTGTAACAAACCGGGTCTAGGCTGTGTGGGCAGCTTGCGGGCAGGGGTCCGCAAAGTGCGGGTCGAACGTGTCGGCCCCGCCGAGTCGGTCACGAAGCCCGGCCTGCACAGAAGCAATTGCAGTTGAGGTACAGGTACATATGTCAGAGCAACGGGTATCGGGAACCGTCAAGTGGTTCAACGATGACAAGGGATACGGTTTCATCGAGCGCGAGGGCGGAAAGGATGTCTTCGTCCACCACAGCGCGATCGTCATGGAAGGCTTCAAGACGCTGAAGGAAGGGCAGAAGGTCACGATGGAAGTGACCGACGGCCAGAAAGGCCCGCAGGCGGAAAACGTCATCGCGGAATAGCGATGTTCGCTCCGTGCCCGCGCGCACCGCGGGTCAGGCTGACGGTCCTGGGCACGGCAGCAATCCTGCTGGCCGCCTGCGCGGAGGAGCCCGAGCCGCCCGTACCGGCGGCGCCGGCCGGCACCTTCGCCGGCAGTGATGCGTGCGCGTCCTGCCACGCGGCCGAATTCGCCGCCTGGAGCGGCTCCCACCACCAACTCGCCATGCAGCCGGCGACCGAGGCCACGGTGCTCGGCGACTTCTCCGGCGTCTCATTCGATCACTTCGATGCCACGACGCGCTTCGAGCGCGATGGCGATGCCTTCGTCGTGCGGACGGCCGGCGCGGACGGCACACCCGGCGCGTTCCCGGTTCGCTACGTATTCGGCATCGAGCCGCTGCAGCAATACCTGGTGGCCCTTCCGGGCGGCAGGCTGCAGGCGCTGCCGTTCGCCTGGGACACGCGGGCGTCCGCGGCGGGCGGCCAGCGCTGGTTCCATCTTTACCCCGACGAGCCGGTGCCGCCCGGCGACGTCCTCCACTGGACCGGCCGGCTGCAGAACTGGAACTTCATGTGCGCCGAGTGCCATTCGACGAACGTCGTCATGGGTTACGACGCTGCCGCCGACCGCTACGACACGAGCTGGTCGGAAATTTCCGTGGGCTGCGAAGCCTGTCACGGCCCGGGCTCCGCGCACGTCGCGCAGGCCGCGAGCGGCGCATTCACGAACAGCCGGAAGGGGCTCGTGGTCGACCTCGACGACCAGGGCCGCGCGACCTGGCAAATGAGTCCCGACACCGGCATTGCCGTGCGCAGTGAAATGGCGATGCGCCCGCCGCAGCAGCCGGAGTCCTGCGGCCGCTGCCACGCGCGCCGCGGCGTACTGGCCGGAGAGTACGTGTACGGACGTCCGCTGACCGACACGCACATGCCGGCCCTGCTCGACGAGGGGCTGTACTTCGCCGACGGCCAGATTCGTGACGAGGTGTACGTGTACGGCTCGTTCGTGCAGAGCCGGATGTACCGCGCCGGCGTGACGTGTAGCAACTGCCACGATCCGCACTCCCTCGCATTGCGCACGGGGCCGGATCCGGATGACGCCTGCGCGCAATGCCATCTGCCGGATCGGTTTGCCGCCCGCGAGCACACCGGGCATGCACCCGGCGCTGCCGCCTGCGTGGATTGCCACATGCCGGAGCGCACGTACATGGTTGTCGATCCGCGCCGCGACCACGGCTTTCGGGTGCCGCGCCCGGATCTCGCCGAGGCCCTGGGGCTGCCGCAGCCTTGCGCGGCGTGTCATGCCGACCGCGACGCGGCGTGGGCGAACGAGGCGCTCGTCGCATGGCACGGGCCGCAGGAGGCGCCGACGTTCGCGCACGCGCTGGCAGAGCTGCGCGACGGCGCCGGCAATGCGACGGTGCTCGCCGCGGTGGCGAACAGCGACTATCCCGGCATCGCCCGGGCCACGGCGCTCGGCTTTCTCGGCTCGCCGCTCGGCGAGTCCGAGGTCGCGGCACTGGACACGGCGCTCGGCGACCCGGACCCGCTCCTGCGGATCGCGGCGGTCCGGCTGTTGCGTTTCACGCCCCCGGACTACCGGCTGCCGCGCGCGGAACGCGTACTCGGCGACCCGGTGCGCGCGGTGAGAGTCGAAGCGGCGATGGCCTATGCCGATCTCGACGCGCTGATTCCGGCCGCCGCGAGACCAGGCTTCGTGCGCTCGACGCGCGACTTCGTCGACGCGCAGCGGATCCAGCTCGATCGGCCGGAGGCCTGGGTCGCGCTGGCGGACCACGCCGCCGCAACCGAGGACATCGATGTCGCGCTGGAGCGCTACGAGCACGCGATCCGCATGGAACCGCGCGCGGTGCGGGCGCGGGTCAACATGGCGGATACCCTGCGTCGCGCGGGAGACGACGAGCGCGGCCGGCGCGTGCTGGAGGACGGTATTGCGCTCGAGCCCGACGCGGCGGCACTGCACCATTCGCTCGGGCTGTTGTACGTGCGGCAGCGCGAGATGGCGAGCGCGCTTGACGCTCTCGAGCGTGCGGTCGCGCTGGAGCCCGGCAACGCGCGTTACCGCTACGTGCTCGACGTGGCGCGATCAGAGCTCGGCGAGACCGTCCCGGATTAGCTTGACGCCGACGGCGGCGAGCAGCACGTACACCGTGCCGAAGAAGAAGCGGTCGCTGACGCGCTTGTGCAGGTACACGCCGGCGTAGACGCCGACAGGCGCGAGCGGCGCAAGGACCAGCGACGTCAGCAGGTTGCCCGGCGCGAGCTGGCCCAGCCAGGCGTAGGGGACCAGCTTCGTGTAGTTCACCACGGTAAAGAACAGCACCGTGGTCGCCACGAAATCCGTGCGGCTGAGCGGCCGCCGCAGCAGGTACATGTTCACCGGCGGGCCGCCGGCGTGTGCGATGAAACTGGTAAAGCCGGCGACCGCGCCGGCCGCGATGCCCACCGGTCGCGGAAAATCCGGCGCCGAACGGCCGTTGGTCCTCCTGGAGTACAGGTAATGTGCGGTGAACAACAACGCCACGGCGCCGACGAGCAGACGGATGATCGCCGGGCTCAGGGCTTCGAACAGCAGCGTGCCGACCGCGATGCCGACCAGCGACGCCGGCAGCAACACGCGCAGTTCCGGCCAGATCCACAGCCGGCGGAACGCCCACAGGCTGAACAGGTCCATGAGGCAGAGAATCGGCAGCAGGATGCCGGCCGCCTGCACCGGTGAGATGACCAGTGCGAGCAGCGGCACGGCGAGCGTGCCGAGCCCGCCACCGAAGCCGCCTTTCGAGAAGCCGATCAGCAGGACGGCCGGCACCGCCGCCGCATAGAACCACGGATCGGTGATCAAGACTGGCGCTCGGCGGTCATCGGGAACATCGTGGTCGGAGTGTAGCGGCACGGCCGGCCCAAGTCTTACCGGGTCGCGGCTTTCGTGTTTTAATCGTCGGCCCCATGCTGCGAGCAGGCCATGAAACTCAGGCTTCGTGACAACTCGGTCCGTCTTCGCCTGTCGCAGTCCGAGGTTGCGCAACTCCACCGCGATGGCATGGTCGCCACGCGCACCGCGTTCCCGGCGGGCCGTACGTTCGAGTACGTCGTCGAAAGCAGTCCCGCGAGCGTCACGCCCGAGGGCTTCTTCTCCAACAACGTCATGACGGTGCGCCTCCCGGAGGCCGACGTGCTGGCATGGGCATCGTCAGAGCAGGTATCGATCAGCGGCGAGCAGTCGCTCGGCGACGGTCACACGCTGACACTGCTCGTCGAGAAGGACTTCGCGTGCCTGGCGCCGCGCCCTGGCGAGGACGAATCCGACCTGTACCCGCACCCGCAGGCAGGGAGCGACGTCTGCTGATGGCGGGCAGGGGGGGCAACGCGTTTCCGCCGCAAACGCTGGCGTTCCTGCGCGAGCTCGCCGACAACAACCGGCGCGAGTGGTTCAAGCCGAACAAGGCGCGCTACGACGAGCAGGTGCTGGACCCTGCGCTGCATTTCATCATCGCGATGCAGGCACCGCTTGCCGACTTCGCGCCGCATTTCACGGCGGTGCCGGACCGGGTCGGCGGGTCGCTGATGCGCATCTACCGCGACACGCGTTTCTCGAAAAACAAGCTCCCGTACAAGACGAATGTCGGCATCCAGTTCCGCCACGAGTCCGCGCGCGACGTGCACGCGCCCGGCTACTACGTGCACGTCGCGCCCGGCGAGGTGTTCGTCGGCGCCGGCATGTGGCGCCCGGACCCGGACTCGCTGCGCGCGATCCGGCAACGCATCGTCGCGCGGCCGGCGGAGTGGCAGCGTGTCGTTGGAGACGCCGGATTCCGGCGCCATTTTCGCCTGGGCGGCGAGAGCCTCACGCGGGCGCCGCGAGGGTTCGACAAGGATCACGAGTGCATCGACGACATCCGGCGCACGAGTTTCATCGCGGTTCGCGAGTTCGACGAAGCTGCCTGCCTGAAACCCGGGTTCCGCCACAGTGTCGAGAGGGCTTTTCGCGCCGCGGACGGATTCATGCGCTTCCTGTGCGCCGCTGTCAGGGTGCCGTTCTGATGAACCCGGTGCTGTGGGCGCCGGGCCGCGAGCGCGCGGAGTCGTCGGCAATGTACCGATTCCTGCGGACGGCGGGGTTCGACGACTACGCCGCGCTGCATGCCTGGTCCGTCGACGACCCGGGGGCATTCTGGACCGCGCTGTGTGACTTCTGCGACGTGGATTTCGTGACGCCGGCGACGGAGGTGCTGCCGAACCCCGGCTCGATCCGGGACGCCGGCTGGTTCACCGGCGCCCGGCTGAACTATGCGGCGCATCAGCTGCGGCACCGTGGCGCCGGGCCCGCGCTCGTGTTCTGCGGCGAAGATGGCACGCGCCGCGAAGTTTCGCGGGACGAACTGCGCTGCGCGGTCGCCGGCGTGGCGGCCGCGCTTCGCGAATCCGGCGTGGCCGAGGGCGATCGCGTGGCCGCGTACCTGCCGAACTGCCTGGAAGCCATCATCGCGATGCTCGCCACCGCCAGCATCGGCGCCGTCTGGTCGTCGTGCTCGCCGGACTTTGGCGTCAGGGGTGTCCTGGACCGTTTCGGCCAGATCGCGCCGAAGGTCCTGTTCGCCGCGGACGGCTACCACTACAACGGCAAGCGTATCGACAGCCTGCCGTCGGTTGAGCAGATCGTGGCCGGCATACCGTCGATCGCCTCCACCGTGATCGTTCCGTTCCTGGGGTCCGGTGAAACCGGCGGATGGCGGGCCTGGGACGATTTCCGTGCCAGTGACGTCGACGAGCCCGCGTTCACGCCGGTCGCGTTCGACCACCCGTTGTTCATCCTGTATTCGTCCGGCACGACGGGTGTCCCGAAGTGCATCGTGCACGGCCACGGCGGCACGTTGCTGCAGCATCTGAAGGAGCACGTGCTGCACACGGACGTCGGCGAAGGCGACCGCCTGTTCTATTTCACGACTTGCGGCTGGATGATGTGGAACTGGCTCGCGAGCGGCCTCGCGACCGGCGCCACGCTGCTGCTGTTCGACGGCTCGCCGTTCTTTCGCGACGGCCGCGGCTTGTGGGAAATTGCCGAACGCGAGCGCGTCTCCGTGTTCGGGACGAGCGCAAAATACCTGTCGGCGCTGGAGAAGGCCGGCGTGCGGCCGAAGGATGAGTTTTCGCTGCCGGCGCTGCGGTCCGTGTTGTCCACCGGTTCACCGCTAGCGCCATCGAGTTTCGACTACGTGTACGACGCGATCGGCGACGACCTGCTGCTGGCGTCGATTGCCGGTGGCACCGACATCATCAGCTGCTTCCTGCTCGGCAATCCGCTGCTGCCAGTGCATCGCGGCGAACTCCAGTGCAAGGGTCTCGGCATGGCGGTCGCCATCTTCGACGACGATGGCCGCGAGGTCACCGGCGAGCGCGGCGAACTCGTGTGCACGCGCCCGTTCCCGTCCGCGCCGGTCGGATTCTGGAACGACGCCGATGGCTCGCGCTACCGGGCGGCCTATTTCGAGCGCTTTCCCGGCATCTGGGCGCACGGCGATTTTGCCGAGCAGATGCCGTCCGGCGGGTTCGTCATTCACGGCCGCTCGGATGCCGTGCTGAATCCGGGGGGCGTGCGTATCGGTACGGCGGAGATCTACCGGCAGGTCGAGAAGCTCGACGAGATCATCGAGAGCATTGCGATCGGGCAGCGCTGGGACGACGACGTCCGTGTCGTGCTGTTCGTGGTCTTGCGCGAGGGCGTGCAGATGGATGATGCGCTGCGCGACCGCATCCGGAAGACGATCCGACAGAACGCAACGCCGCGTCACGTGCCGGCGAAGATCGTCGCCGTCCCGGAGATCCCGCGCACGCGCAGCGGCAAGATCGTCGAGCTCGCGGTACGTGCGGTCGTGCACGGCGACCCGGTGCGCAACACCGAGGCGCTGGCCAACCCCGAGGCGCTCGAGCACTTCCGGGCCGTCCCGGAACTGGGAGAAGCATGACGAAGGACTTCGAACGCGATGGTGTCGACGTCTGCCGCGGCGTGGTGCTGGACGAGTGGATCGACGTCAACGAGCACATGAACGTCGCCTACTACGTGCTCGCGTTCGACCGGGGTGTCGACGACCTCTGGGCAACGTTCGGCATCACGGACGACTACATCGCGACGCAGCGCTGTTCGACATTTGCGGTCGAGTCGCAATTGACGTGGCAAAGAGAGCTCCTGCGCGGCGCGCCGTACATCGTCACGAGCATGCTGCTGGCCTACGACGCGAAACGCATCCACCAGTTCATGAGGATGTACCACGCGGATGAGGGCTATCTCGCCGCTACCGCGGAGTGGATGAACCTGCACGTGGACCTGGAGCAGCGCCGCGTCACACCCTGGCCGGCGTCGGTGCTCGCCGCGATCCGGGCGTTCGGTGAATCGCAGGGCGCCGTGTCCCGGCCGCCCGAAGCCGGCCGCCGCATGCGGGTCGCCGCCGCGGACTGGCAGATCGAGGGCTACGACCGGTGAGCGCCACGCACGTGCTGGCCATCGACCAGGGCACGAGCAGCAGCCGCGCCATCGTCTACGACGCGCAGCTGGCGCCGGTGGCCGCCGCGCAGAAGGAGTTTCCCCAAGTCTACCCGCGCTCCGGCTGGGTCGAGCACGACGCGGACGTCATCTGGGACGGCGTTGTCGATGTGCTGGCCGAAGCGCTCGCCCGTGCCAATGTCCCGGCGGGCGACCTGGCGGCCGTGGGCATCACGAACCAGCGCGAGACGACCGTGGTCTGGGACCGCGCCGACGGGCGACCGATCCACAACGCGATCGTCTGGCAGGACCGGCGGACCGCGTCGCACTGCGAGCGCCTGGAGGCCGAGGGCGCCGGCGCGCACGTGGCGCGCCTGACCGGCCTGCGACTCGACCCGTATTTTTCCGCGACGAAGATCGCGTGGCTGCTCGACAACGTCGACGGTGCGCGCGCGCGCGCCGAACGCGGCGAACTGGCGTTCGGCACGATCGACACGTTCCTGCTCTGGCGCCTGACCGGCGGGCGCGTCCACGCGACCGATGCCACGAATGCCTCGCGCACCCTGTTGTACGACATCCACGCGCAACGTTGGGACGAATCGCTGCTCGACCTGTTCGGGGTGCCCGAGTCGATGCTGCCCGAGGTGCGCGACTGCATCGCGCCTTTCGGGACGATCGATGCGGGGCTTCCCGCGGCGGGCGTGATGATCGGCGGCATCGCCGGCGACCAGCAGGCCGCGCTCATCGGCCAGGCGGGCGTGGACGAGGGCACGATCAAGAGCACGTTCGGTACCGGCTGCTTCGTCATCGCGAACACCGGCACGCGGGCACTGGCCTCGAGCCACCAGCTGCTGACGACGATCGCCAGCCGCTTCGACGGCACCGTTACCTACGGCCTGGAGGGCAGTGTGTTCGTTGCAGGCTCGGCGCTGCAGTGGCTGCGGGATGCGCTGGGCATCCTGGATGCCGCGCCCGACAGCGAAGCCATCGCGCGGCGCACCGGCATCGTGGAAGATGTGGTCGTCGTGCCCGCGTTCGCCGGCCTCGGCGCGCCCTGGTGGGATCCCCACGCCCGCGGCGCCGTTCTCGGGCTGACGCGCGGCACCGGGCGCGACGAAATCATCACGGCAACGCTACAGGCGATCGCGTACCAGACCGCGGACCTCGTGCGTGCGATGGCGGATGACGGCATCCGGCCGGCGTTGTTGCGTGTCGACGGCGGCATGGCCGCCAACGACTGGTTCCTGCAGTTTCTCGCCGACGTACTCGGCATCGTCGTCGAACGACCGACGAACGTGGAGTCGACGGTACTCGGCGCCGCGTGCCTCGCGGCGGTGCAGGCGGGAATGCTCGGTTCACTGGCCGACGTCGCATCGATATGGACGAGCGATCGCCGCTTCGAACCGAGGATGCCGGCGGATCAGCGGACGGCGCTGCTCGCGGGCTGGACCGAAGCCGTTTCCCGGGTGCGCGGTTCGAGGTAGCCCAGGAACTGCCGCGTCGCCCGTTCCCAGCTGTGCTCGACCGCCTGCGCGCGGCACGCGTCGCGACTGAGTTCCATCGCCCCTTCGCAGGCGACGGCCAGGTCGTCGTCGAGGATGCCGGTTACGCCGTTCTGCACGACGTCGATCGGGCCATCCACCGGGTAGGCCGCGACGGGTAGGCCGCAGGCCATCGCTTCGAGCATGACCAGGCCGAATGTATCGGTGCGGCTGGGGAAGACGAAGACGTCGCCGCCCGCGAGGCGCCGGGCCAGTTCCGCGCCGAATTGATAGCCATGAAAATGACAGTCCTTGTAGGTTGATTCCAGGCGGCGCCGGTCGGGGCCGTCGCCGATGACGATCTTGCTGCCGGGCAGGTCGAGGCCGAGAAATGCCTCGATGTTCTTCTCGACCGCGACGCGCCCGAGGTAGATCCAGATCGGCCGCGGCAAGTCGTACTGCGTGGCACCGTCCGGCCGGAACAGGGCCGTGTCCACGCCGCGGGTCCACACGACGACATTGTCGTGACCGCGGCTTTCGAGTTTCTCCCGTATCTTCCCGGTCGGCACCAGCGTGCGGGCCGCGGGCGCGTGGAAACGGCGCAGCACGCGTGCCGTCCAGTCGATCGGGATCGGGACGCGCGCGCGCACGTACTCCGGGAACTGCGTGTGGTAGGAGGTCGTGAACGGCAGCCCGCGGCGCAGGACATGGCGGCGCGCCGCCATGCCGAGCGGGCCCTCCGTCGCGATATGGATCGCGTCCGGGTCGAACGCGTCGAGCTCTCGCGCAACGCTGCGGCCGGGAAACAGCGCCAACGGGATCTCGGGGTAGCTGGGGCAGGGAATGCTGCGGCGGCCCTGGGGCGTCAGGAGACGAAGCTCGTGGCCGGCGGCAATCAATCCGTCACGGGTCTTGCCCAGCGTCTGCACGACGCCATTCACCTGCGGCTTCCAGGCGTCGGTCACGATCGCGATTTTCATGCCCGCGATCATTCCGGGGGCAGGTTAAAGCCGGATTACAGGTGTATTGCGTGCCGATGAAACACGACCTCGATCGTTCACGGTCCTGTCACCGTTCGGACACGGCGCTGTCAGCAAGCAGGCGCACACTGGCTGCCGGATCGGGAAAACCGGATGACACCCATGCTGCTCGACTACTTCGACGACCTCGAACGCAACACCTGCCTGCGCATCAACGCCTTGTCGCGGCACGGGATCGTTCGTGACGTTTTCGGCGGCGTGTCCCGGCTGGGCGATTACCCGGCCTGGGTCATCTTCGGCATCATCTGCGCCGCGTATCCCGGCACGGATGGCCGCACCGTTGTGCTGCAGGCCGCGCTTACCGGGCTCGTCGGCGTGCTCGTCTACAAGCTGCTCAAGGAGCGGTTGGTCCGCGAGCGCCCGTTCATACGGCACGGTGACATCGTCTGTGCCGCGGCGCCTCTCGATCGCTACAGCTTTCCCTCCGGGCACACGCTGCACGCGGTGAGCTTCTCGATGGTCTATGCGAGCCAGGTACCGCAGCTCGCGTGGATACTTGCGCCGTTCGCGCTGCTGGTCGCGCTGTCGCGGGTCATCCTCGGCCTGCACTACCCGACGGACGTGGTGGCCGGCGCCGCCATCGGGGCCGGGCTCGCGTTCACCAGTATCGCCGTTACCGCGAATTTCGCCTGAGGCGGGCTGTCAGGCGGGGCCGAAACGCAGCCAGGCGACCGTTCCCCAGACGATCGCGACGAACAGCAGGCTCAGGAATACCGCAGCCGACCCCAGGTCTTTTGCGCGGCCGGACAATTCGTGGTGCTCGTTGCCGACGCGGTCCACCACCGCTTCGACGGCGGAGTTCAGCAGTTCGACGATCAACACCAGGAAGCAGGATCCCGCGAGCAGCAGTTCTTCCATCGGTGTGCGGCCCAGCCAGAACGCGAGCGGTACGAGCACGACGCACAATGCGAGTTCCTGGCGAAACGCCGCCTCGTGGCGCCATGCGTGAACGAATCCCTGTGCGGAATAGCGTGTCGCAAGCAAGATCCGGCGAAAGCCGGTGTTTCCGGGTTTTCCCATCGGTTCGGTGTCTATCGGCAGGAGGCGGGTGGCGTCGTGTTCGCGGACAGGATACAGCCGGCGCCGCGTGACGTCACGATGAAAGCGCGCAAGGTTACGGTGACGTTTCGCTTGACTCGACCCGGTGGAGCCACAATGATTGCCGGGCCCTTACACTCCTAGTCTGCACAGGCCCGAATGTCCAAAGCGTTGCTGAAAGCGCGACAGAAGATCGGCAAGTACAGAATCGTTTCCCGCATTGCGTCGAGTCACGTTGCCGACGTCTACGCGGCCATGGACACGATCCAGAAACAGAAGGTCGCACTGAAGATTCCGCACCTCGACGACGACGGCGACGACCGGGAAATACTCCACGAGGTGCAGGTTGCGACGCGCCTCAAACACCCGAACATCCTGTCGGTACTGAACGCGAGCTACATCGGGGATCGCTTCGTCATCGCGATGGAACTCGGCGAGCAGTCGCTGGCCGACCGACTCGAGCGGCGGATCGCGACGTCGCGCGCCGTCGACCTGGCGGGGCAGGCGATCGACGCGCTCGCGTTCGCCCACGAGCACAAGATCATTCACTGTGACATCAAGCCCGATAACTACATCATCTTCCCGGGCGATCAGCTGAAGCTTTCGGATTTCGGATTCGCAAAGGTCAGCCTGCGGACTCTGAAGGCATCCGGTTCGGGAACGATCGACTACATCGCGCCGGAGCAGGCGATGGGGCGCCCGAAGTTTCAGTCGGACGTGTTCTCGCTCGGCCTCGTCATCTACCGCCTCTTCTCCGGCAAGCTGCCGGAATGGCCGTTCGAGTGGCCGCTGGCGGGCTACGACCAGCTCAAGTCGCGCGTGCGGCCGGAATTCATCAGCATGCTGAAGAAATGTATCCAGCTCGACCCCGGCCGGCGGTATGCGAACGCGATGCAGATGCAGGCCGATTTCGCGCGCCTCAAGAGCCACGCGCGACGGCAGAAACGCATCCGCGGGCGGTCCCCGTCCCGCGCCAACCGAAGCACCAGCACGTCCTGGCGGCGCCTGCAGTGGCGAGAATTCCAGCGGCAGTTCCGCAAGGTGCTGGATACGCGTCACCAGTGTCGCCGTTGCGAAGGGCCGGTTGCCGAGAGCATGCAGCACTGTCCGTGGTGCGGGATCGACAATCCGGCGCGCGGGTGCGATTCGACGATGCCGTCGAGTTGTCCGCGTTGCGAACGTGGCGTCAAGAAGGACTGGGACTACTGCGCCTGGTGCTACGGTCCCGGCTTCGTCGAAGAGACGGCGCGCCGCTATGCCGACAAGCGCTACACCGCCCGATGCTCGAACGCGCGTTGCCGCGGCGACCTGATGCCGTTCATGCGCTATTGCCCCTGGTGCCGCACCAAGGTGAAGCGTCCGTGGAAACTGCCGGGCAGCCGCAAGCGTTGCCGCTCGTGTAGCTGGGGCATTGCAGACGAATTCTGGAACTACTGCGCGTGGTGCCGGGAACCGGTACGCGGGGAGTAGGCACTCGCTGGAGCGACGCATGGCGGACATGCCGCAAGACATCGTGATGCTGGACGGCGCCGACACCGCCGACCATCGGCTGTTGCGTGCCGGTGGCGGCGAGCTCGTTGCCTACACGCGGCGCTCGCCGGACAAGGACACGGAAAACGAGGACACGGTGGGCATCATTCCCTGGGGCCCGCAGGCTGCCGTGCTGGTCGTCGCCGATGGCGCGGGCGGACTGCCGGCCGGAAAGCGGGCGTCCCTGACGGCCGTGTCGACGCTCGCAAACTCGCTGCAGGTCGCGTTGGAGAAGACGACGCTGCTGCGTACCGCCGTTCTGAACGGTATCGAGGCCGCGAACACGGCCGTGCGGGAGCTCGCGAACGGGTCAGCGACGACGCTCACCGTGGTGACGATCGAGGGACGCCTGGCGCGCAGCTACCAGATCGGGGATTCCGAGGCGATCGTGGTCGGGCAGCGCGGGCGGGTCAAACTGCAAACGACCGCGCATTCGCCGACCGGTTTCGCCGTCGAAGCGGGCTTTCTCGACCAGCGCGCGGCGCTGCATCATGCCGAGCGCCACCTCGTCTCGAACTTTCTCGGGACGCCCGACATGACCATCGACGTCGGTGCCGGCGTCGAGCTGGCGGCCCGGGATACGGTGGTCGTGGCCAGCGACGGCATGACGGATAACGTGCACTTCGACGAAATCATCGAGCTTGCGCGCAAGGGTCCGCTGGACGACGCGGCACGGGCGCTGGTCGACAAGGCACGGCAGCGCATGCTGCAGGAGCGGGCCGGCCAGCCGAGCAAACCGGACGATTTGTCGCTGATCCTGTTCCGGAAACCGCCGGGTGAGCCGTCACATTAAGTAAATCAGCGCCTTAGCCGCTGTTGATCGCAGGTTGGCCGCGTATTATCGTCAATGTCGTCGACCGTCGCCGCGGCAATCGAGCGGCCGACGCGCAAATGCACGGAACTACTGCCGTTCGGACGGGTTCAAAGTCAAGGACCACGCCGGGTTCACCGCCGGACCGGCACGTCGCCGATACCGCACTCGCAGAGGCGCAGAACATGCTCAGGACCCATCGAAAGCATTCCCGCAAGTCCTTCAAGCGGCCGCTGCTGACGATCGCGGTCGCAGCGATCGTTGCCGTAGGCTGCAAGTCCACGCCCGTCGTGTCTTCCGGTGGCGTCAGCATGCCGATGCCGCCGCCGAGCGGCGGAATGCCGAGCCCCTCGGGTGGCAGCCCGTCCAGCGGTTCGTCCGGCGGCGGCTCATCGGGCGGCAGCCCGTCCAGTGGTTCGTCGGGTGGCGGTTCGTCGGGCGGCGGTTCGTCGGGTGGTGGCTCATCGGGCGGCGGCTCGTCCGGCGGTGGTATGTCCGGTGGTGGCTCGTCCGGCGGCGGTATGTCCGGCGGCGGTATGTCCGGTGGAGGCTCGTCGGGCGGCGGCTCGTCCGGTGGCGGCATGTCCGGCGGTGGTGCGTCGGGCGGCGGCAGCAGCGCACCGTTTCCGACCGGCGGCGGGATGCCTGGCGGCGGTGGCGGCGACGGATCGGACGGCGGCAGCGGGACGACCGGCGGATCGAGCGGCGGCGGATCCGGCAGCGGCGGCGTTGGTGAGATTCCCCCGCCGCCGAGTCAGCAGGGCGCTGGCGGCGGTAGCGAGGCAGGTGGCGCCGGTGGCGGTGGTGCCGACGGCGGTGGCACTGACGGCGGCGGCGATTCCGGCACTGGCGGCGGTGCCGACAATCCCTTTGGCGACGCGGACGCCGAAGGCAATGGAGACTGCGGTGACACGGGTTCGATGCCGGGCGGCATCGGCGGAATGGGTCGCGCGGGCGAGTGCCTTGGTGGCGGTGGTGGCGGAGGCGCGGAAGCCGAAAGCGACGCGTCCGCCAGTGCCTCCGGCGGTGGCGGCGGTGGCGGCGGCGCCGCCGGCAGCAGCCAGGGCGGCGGTGGCCAGGGCGGCGGCCAGGGCGGCGGTGGCGGTGCCGGCAGCGTCGGCGAGTTTCCGTCCGAGAGTGCCGAAGAGCGCGCCGAGCGGCTCGGTCGGGAGCTCGACCGCTCGATCGGCGGGTTCGACGAGGTCCTTCAGGAGGAGCAGCAGGAAATTGCCTCGGTCGGACGCTCGACAGAAGGTTTCGACACGGAAGGCCAGGGTGGCGGCGGGGGCCTGATCGGGCTCGGCAGCCAGTCCAGCAACATGTCCGGCATGCCCAGCGAAAGAGGCATGGCGGGCGGCAGTGCGGCGCCCGACATCGAGGGCTTGTCAGAAGAGGAAATCGCTGCGCGCACGCCGGACGATGTGCCGGCGGTCGTGGACGACGACATCATCGCCCGGCAGCTGCGCGAAGCCGCGCTGACCGAGGACGATCCGGTGTTGCGTGAAAGGCTTTGGGAGGAGTACCGCAAGTACAAGGGAATATGAGGAATCCGCCGTCGACGATGCGCGTGTTGCGCGCCTGCATCCTGTTCCTGCCGCTGGCACTGGCCGGCTGCTCGGTCAACGAGGTCATCACCGCCGAGGAGACGGAACTCGACGTGGCGCAAAGTGCGCCCGACGAGTCACGCCTGCTGGACGTCGGCATCATCCGGTTCGACGACGGCGTGGCGGAGAACAACGACCCGGAGAAGACCCGCGTCTATGACGAGATCCGGTCCGCCGAGGCCCGCTATCTCGCTTATCACTTGAAGTCCACGATGCAGGGCACCGGCCACTGGGGCGCCGTGCGCGTCATCCCGTCGCCCAACGCGTTCACGGACGTCCTGGTCAACGGGCGTATCGAACGCTCGGACGGCGAGTTCGTCGAGATCGAAATCGACGTGTCCGACACCAGCGGTCAGCACTGGTTCAGGCGCACCTACGAAACACAGACCGGCGTGTCGTCGTATTCCGAGAGCCGCGACCGGCGCCTGGATCCCTACCAGAAGGTGTTCAACGACATCGCGAACGACATCCACGCGTTCGCGCAGACGCTGCCGGCGGACTACGTGCATCGACTGCAGCAGGTGTCGGAGCTGAAATTCTTCGCGGACATGTCTCCGTCGTCGTACGGTGAGTACCTCCAGTACGACGAGGACGGAATCGTCACGATCAACCGGCTGCCCGCGGAGAACGATCCGGCGGTAATGCGCCTGCGCCAGATTCGGGAGCGCGACCGTCTCGTGGTCGACATGCTCAACGAGCACTATGCGAACTTCTACTACGGCATTGCGATTCCGTATCACGCCTACCGCAAGTCCGCGCGCGAGGAGGCCGTCAACTACCGGCAGGTGAAGCGTTCCGCGGCATTGCAGACGCTGATCGGCGTCGTGGTCCTCGCCGGATCCCTGCAGGTGGATACGCACGACAGCAGTTATTCGCGGACCCGCATGAAGCAGAGCCTGCAGGGCATCGGCATTACCGAGGGCTTCAACGCGATCATGCGCGGCTTCACGCGGAACCGCGAAGCATCGATACACGTCGAAGCGATCAGCGAACTGGCCGAGTCCTTCGGCGCCGAGGCCGCGCCGATGGTCGTCGACGTCGAGGGGCAGCAGCGGCGGCTGACCGGTACCGCGGAAGCACAGTACGAGTCCTGGCGAAAGCTGCTGCGCGAGATCTATGAAGCCGAAACCGGGTTCTCCGCCGTCGACGTCGGCGCGCCCGTGCGCGCCCCGGAGCCGGCCCAATAACGCCCGCAGAGCAGTAGGCCGCCGATGAAGGACCTCAGGAGCGGGACCGCGCTCGCGAATCGCTATTCGCTCACTCGCCGCCTCGGCACCGGCGGCAGCGTCGACGTCTGGCTGGCGACCGACCGCATGACGCGAGCGGACGTTGCGTTGAAGATCCTCCGCGGCGACGGCTGGCCCGTGGAGGCGCTGCGCGAGGAATGGCAGACGAGTATCCGGCTGCTGCACCCGCATATCGTCCGCGTCTTCGAGTTTCACGACGCCGCGCCGGAGCGCGACGAGCCCGCGCTGTTCAGCCTGCAATTCATCGACGGCCCGTCGATTGGCGTACTGGCCGGCGCCGCCTGCGCGGAGATCCTGGCGCCGATCGCGCTGATCGCGGACGCCTTGCGCTACGCGCACGCGCGCGACGTCGTGCACCGCGACGTCAAGGCCGGCAACGTCCTGATTGACGCGAACGGCGCGCCGTACCTGGTCGATTTCGGTGTTGCCGCCACGCGCGACAATCGCGCGGGCGGCGGCTCACCGATCGCCGCGAGTCCCCAGTCCCTCGCCGGCGACGCGCCGTCGCCGGCGGACGACATTTTCGCGCTGGGCGGGCTGGTGTACGAACTGATCAGCGGCCGGTCGCCGTACCCGGCGGACGACCTCGCCGGCGCGATTCGCGACACCGTGCCGAAGCCGCTGACGGCGGCCGACGGATCGCCGGTGCCCGCGGCGATTGCGGACCTCGTCGCTCGCATGCTCGCGAAGGACGTCGCCGCCCGGCCGGACGCTGCGGGGGTTGCCGAGGCCATCCGGGCAGCCGGCATCGAGCCGGGGCCGGCTCCCCGTGAGCGGCTCGGTACGTCGCGCAAGGCCAGCGACGTGCTCATCGAACCAGGCAGGGCGGAGCCACGGCGGCGAGGCGTCGCTCCGGACGCGCGCGTGCGGGAACGGCGAACGGGCCTGAGCCCGCGCGTCGTCGGCGTGTCGCTTGCCGTGCTCGTCGCACTGTTGCTCGCGGTCGTCTTCCTGCTGCCCGAGACGGTGGCGCCACCGGACGCACCGCCGGCGGGAGCCGCCACGCAAGGGCCCGGCAATGCGTCGGACGGGGACGAGGAGAGCGCGGCGGCAGGGGCCGGGGAGCCGCTGCCGGACCGGGACGAGCGCGTGCGGGCACGCGCGGAGACCGAGAAGGTCCTGGGACAGCTGGTCGCCAAGGTTCGGACGCTCGAAGGCAGGGCGGTGGAGCGGTGGGGCGGCGTGGCCTGGGTGAAGGGCAGCGAGGCCTACGCGGCCGGCGACGCGGCGTACCTTGCGCAGGACTACGCGACGGCGACGGCGCACTACGAAGAGGCGATTCGCAATATCGACCCCCTGTTGTCAAAGGTCGATGCCGTCTTCGACGCGACGATGGCCAGTGCCGAAGCCGCCCTCGGGAACGGCGATTCTGCCGAGGCGTTGCGGCTCTATGAACTGGCCGTCGCCATTTCGCCGGGCGCGGCGCGCGCGAATGCCGGCCTGGAACGGGCGCGGAACCTCGATCGTGTGCTGGCGCTGACGCAGCAGGGTTTCGACCTCGAGCGCGAGGGCGAACTCTCGGCATCGCGCGACAGCTTCGCGCAGGCGGTCGAGATCGATCCGCAATGGCAGGTGGCCCGGGACGGTCTCGCGCGCGTGGAAGCGTTGATCACGCAGCAAACCTTCGAAGAGCGCATGAGCGAAGGACTGAACGCGCTGGCGCTGGGAGAATATGCTGCGGCGCGCGCCGCGTTCCAGCGCGCCCAGGCGCTGGATCCATCGTCGACCGAGCCGGCGGACGGCCTCCTGCAGGTCGAACAGGGCATTCGTCTCGGCAACATCGCTGCCCTCGAGGGCGAAGCGGCAGCGCTGGTAGCGGAGGAGCGCTGGGCCGAGGCGGCGGAGACCTACGAACGCATTCTGGAATTGGACGACACGCTCACTTTCGCGAACGAGGGGCTCGCGCGTTCGCGCGAGATGATCGCGTTGCACCAGCAGCTCGCCGATTACATCGCGGCGCCGGACAGCCTCAGTGCCGACGCGACGATGCAGCGCGCGACGAGCCTGCTCGTCAACATCACGCGCATGGGCGATATCGGCCCGCGGCTCGCCGGCCAGCGCGACGAACTGTCTCGCCTGCTGAAGCGTGCCGCAACGCCGCTGACCGTGCGGTTGTTGTCGGACCAGAAGACGGACGTGTCCGTCTACAAAGTTGGTAAACTCGGCACCTTCGACGCCACCGAGCTGTCGCTTCGTCCCGGCACCTACGTCGCCGTCGGCAGCCGACCCGGCTACCGTGACGTGCGCCTGGAATTCCGCGTGGCGCCGGAGGTCGACATGGAGCCTGTCGTGGTTCGTTGCGAGGAACAAATTTGAGCTATACGCACCTGGTCGTTCGCGACGTCGATGGTGAGCGCCGCATCGAAGATCGCGAGCTGCCGCTGCGTATCGGTACCGGCAGCGATTGCGGCGTGCGCCTGCCCGGCCCGGGCGGCGGCGCGGTCGTCCTGCTGGATCTCCTGGACGGCGTGCCTTTCGTGCAGCCCGTGGCACGCGATGCGGGCGTGCAGCTCAACGGCGAGGCGCTGACGGCGAGCCGCCGGGTCGCGCACGACGACGTGCTCTCGTTCTATGGCAGCCGAGTGCGCATCGACGCGGGCGACGAACTGCGCCTCGACGTGCAGCTCGAGGACAGCGCCTACGTTACGCAGCCACCGGACTACGGGAATGCCGCGGACGCCGGCGCCGACGAGGCCATCGCGCCAACGGCTTTCCGGCGCGCGGCGGAATCCCGGGCGGCCGTCGCAGAGAAGCCCGGTCACGCGCTGCGCAACATCGTCATCGCGGGCTTCGTCGTGCTGGGCGCGATTTCCTGGCTCCTGTTCACGTCGAAGTCGATCCAGTTCGTGATCGAACCCGCGTCGCCCGACGACGTCCAGATCGACGGCGGCTGGTTCCGGCTGCCGCTCGGCGACCGCCTGCTGTTGCGCAAGGGCGAATACGTGCTGCGCGTCCAGAAGGGCGGCTACTACGATGTCACGCAGACGTTCGTCGTGGACGACGCGCCGAGCAAGACGGTGACCGTCACGATGCGCAAGCGGCCCGGCCGGCTGACGGTGCTGACGACCCCGGATGCCGACGTGACGGTGCACGTGGACGAGACGCATATCGGGCCGGCACCGCTCGGCCCGATCGAGCTGCAGCCGGGCAATCACAGCATCCGGGTCGAATCCGATCGCTTTCTGCCGTACGCGGACATCGTCGAATTCGCGGGGCTCGATCGCGACGTGACCGTCAACGTGCAGCTGGTGCCGCGGTGGGCCGACGTCACGGTGCGCTCCGAACCGCCGGGCGCACGGATCCTGCAGGGCGAGGAGACGCTCGGCGAGACGCCTGCGACCGTCCAGCTCTTCGAGGGCAGTCACGCGTTGTCGGTCGTTCTCGACGGCTACAAGGCATGGGACGGCTCGGTTTCCGTGCAGGCGAACGTGCCGCTCGAATTGCCGCTCGTTCAGCTGGAGGAGGCGGATGCCCGGCTCACCGTGAATACGATTCCGCGGGGTGCGAACGTGCAGGTCAACGGGCGCTACCGCGGCCAGTCGCCGTTGACGCTGGACCTCGCGCCCGACACGGACTACGAGATCGGCCTGTCGAAGGCGGGCTACGGGACGGCGAGCCGCAGCGTGCGGCTCGCATCCGCGGCGCGGGACGCGATCACGGTCGACCTGACGGCGCGCACTGGCGCGGTCACGGTCAATGTCGTGCCTTCGGACGCCGTCGTGTTCGTCGACGGCAACGTGCACGGCCCCGGGTCGACGACACTGAACCTGAGCTCGGCGCCACACCGGATCGAGGTCCGCAAGCCGGGGTACGAGTCCTGGTCGCGGACAGTGACGCCCCGGCCCGGGTACCCGCAGACGCTCACGGCCCGCTTGCGGTCGGAAGAGGCCATCGCCCGCGCGCAGATCCAGACCGTGGCCCGGACGCAGGACGGGAAGGAACTCAAGCGCGTCGAGCCCGGCAGCTTCACGATGGGCAGCTCACGCAGCGACCAGGGCCGGCGCGCGAACGAGGTCATCGTACCGGTTCGGATCACGCGGCCGTTCTTCATCAGCGTGCACGAAGTCACGAACAGGGAGTTTTCGCAGTTCGCCGCGAACCACGATTCCGGGTCGGCGATTCACGCGACGCTGGCCGCGGACCAGAACCCGGTTGCAAACGTGACCTGGGCGCAGGCCGCGGCGTACTGCAACTACCTGAGCGCGCGCGAGGGGCTGACGCCGGTGTACGAGGAGCGCTTCGGCGAGTACGAAGCGATCCTGCCGTTCCCGAACGGCTACCGGCTGCCGACCGAGGCGGAATGGGTCTGGGCGCTGAGGTACCGGGGCGTGGCGTCGGCCGACAAGTACCCGTGGGGGATCAACTGGCCGCCCCGCGAGAACGCCGGCAACTACGCCGATCGGTCCGCCGCGGAGCTCGTGCCGACCATCCTCCCGGCGTATAACGACGGCTTTGCCGCGACGGCGCCGGTGGGCAGCTTCCCGCCGAACGCGCTGGGCCTGTACGATGCGGGCGGCAACGTGGCCGAATGGGTCAACGACTGGTACACCGTGCCGACGCCGGGCCTGACCGAGCCGGTCACAGACCCGACCGGCCCCGAGCGCGGCACCAGCCACGTGATCCGCGGATCGAGTTGGAGGCATGCCGGCATGACGGAGCTGCGCCTGACCTACCGGGACTACGGCGACGGCGCCCGGCCCGACGTCGGTTTTCGGATCGTGCGCAACGCGGAGTGACACGGCGGGGATTTTTTCGGCCCGGCGCTGTCCAATTCGTTAAGGTATTCAGGCGATGTCGATGCGAACACAGTGGTTGATCCTGGCTTTCCTGCTGGCGCTGCTGCCGGGCGCGGCCCTGCCGCAGGCGCCCGACGGAACGCCGCCGGAAGACGCCGTCGAGGCCGACGCGGACGACGGCGCGGTGGTGGACGAGGACGAGGCCGACGACGAGGAAGACCCGGTGATCGAGACGGACGACGAGAGCTATCTCGACATCGACGAAGAGGATTTTCGCCCCAGCGAGGAAGTACCGACCGACCAGTCGATCGCCTTTCCGGTCGACATCTGATCCGAGGACGCCAGCCAGACGATGAAAAAGAAAAACATACCCGTCGAATTCGTGTTTCAACTGTTCGCGCTGATCATTGCCATCATCGTGGTGCACGCTTTCTACGTCTCGGTCGTGCGGCCGAACGCAGCACAGGTGATCGAGGAGCAGGCCGCCGCGGCCGAGGCGGACCCGGACTACGTCCGGGAACGTTCGGTCTGGGTTTTGATCAAGGACCTCGAGCAGGAGTCCTGCTTCATCCTGATGTTCTGGGCACTCGCGATCATGGCGTTCAAGGCGGTCAAGATCCTGGGGGAGCGCCGGCTGCTGGACGTCGATCTTGTTCCCGTGGCCGACGGCATGCGAATACTGCCCGAGGACACGCGCGAGTTTGCGCGCCAGGTGCAGGCGCTGCCGGAAGACCGCCAGGAAATGCTGCTGCCGCGCGCGCTGCTGAACGCACTGCGCCGGTTCAACTCGACGCACAATATCCAGGACGTATCGACCAGCACACACACGATCTGCGAATCGGAAGCGGAGCGCCTCGAATCCGAACTCTCGATGATCCGCTACATTTCCTGGGCCATTCCGTCCATCGGCTTCATCGGCACCGTGCGCGGAATCGGCGAGGCGCTCGCGCAGGCGGACAAGGCAGTACAGGGCGACATCGCCGGCGTCACGCAGAGCCTGGGTGTCGCGTTCAACTCGACGTTCATTGCGCTCCTCATCAGCATTTTCCTGATGTTCCTCGTGCACCAGTTGCAGCTCCTGCAGGAGCGGCTCGTGTTCGATACCGAGTCCTACTGTGACGACAAGCTGATCCGCCACATGAAGGCGGACTGACGGCCGGGCGCAGCGCATGAGCATGCTGGCACTGGACATCAACGATGCGGGCATCGTGGCCTTCGACGGTCGCGACGTGCGCTACCGGGAGCCCGGATACGCATTGCTCGACGACGGCGAGCTCACGACCGGCAACAGCGCCTGGCGACAGGCGAGACTCCGGCCGCGGCACATCCAGGACCACTTCTGGTCGCGCCTCGACACCGAGGCCCTGCCGGACCAACGCTTCCGGCACCTGTCGGCCGCCGACCTCGTCAGCCGCCAGCTCGAGCAGATCGCGGCGGCCGCGGGTTCCGGCATCGAACAGGTCATCGTCGCGGTCCCGGCGTACATGGAGGCCGGCAATCTCGGCTTGTTTCTCGGCATCTGCAACGAACTCGGGCTCCCCGTCACCGCCCTGGTCGACGCAGCCGTCGCTGCCACGCGCCGGGAATACTCGGCCGCGGTGCCGGTGCACGTCGACATCAGCCTGCATTCGGCACTGCTGACGCGGCTGGGCCAGCCGGGCAAGGCGCAGGTCGAGAAGGCCGACGTCGTCGACGCCGCCGGCGTCGCGGTGCTGAACGACGCCTGGGTGCGGGTCATTGCCGAGGCTTTCGTCCGCCAGTCGCGTTTCGACCCGCTGCACACGGCGGAAACCGAGCAGTTGCTGTTCGACCGGCTGCCGGATTGGCTGGATGCGGCGGCCGGCGGCACCAGCCTGAGTCTCGAGATCACGCACGGCGGACTGACGCATGCGGCGGAGATCGACGGGCTCGCGCTGACCGCAGCGGCGGCGCCCGTGTACCAGCGCATCGTCACGCAGTTGCGGGCGCTCGTGCGCGCCGGGGAGACGCCGGCGTTGCAGCTCACGGATCGTGCGGCGCGATTGCCCGGCCTCGCGGACATGCTGCGGGCGCGCGTCGGCGGCGAGGTGTTCCTGCTGGAGTCCGCGGCGACCGCGCGGGGTCTGTACAGCCGCGGGCGCGGGCTCGGGACAGGCGGGGCCGTCGCGTTGCTGCGCCAGCTGCCGTGGGACCAGGCATCGGTGACGGTCGAGGTGACGCCGGACGACGGTGACGGCGGGCGACCGACGCACGTTCTGTTCGGCAATCATGCGTACGCGATCAACGAGGAGCCGCTCGCCCTGGGAACGCGCGCCGAGGAGGACGGTCGCTGGATCGTGCTCGAGGCCGCGATGCCGGGCGTATCGAGGCGTCATTGCACACTCGAGATCGACAACAACCAGTGTGTGGTGCGCGACGTCAGCCGATTCGGCACGTTCCTGAACGGCCACCGGCTCGAGGGCTCCGCCGTGCTGCAGGCCGGCGACACGATACGCGTCGGCACGCCCGGTTACGAGCTGCGCCTGATCACCGTGGAGCGAGACCATGGCGCGTAGACGCCGCGACTCGCAGATCTTCAGCATGTCGTTTCTCGACTGCATGAGCTGTGGATTCGGCGCGGTCATCCTGTTCTTCATGATCATCAATGCCCAGGTCAAGGAGACGACGGAGGAGGACCCGGACAACCTGATGGCGGAGACGCGCCGGCTCGAGACCGAGATCCTCGAGGGGCGCAAGAACCTCGTACTCGCGCGCAATACGATCGAGGACCTCGAGTCGCGCAAGGACACGGCGCAGGGCCAGATCGAACAGATCCTGTCGCTGATCGAGCAATTGCGGGCCGAGCTCTCGAAGTACGACGAGGACACGCTGGCGAAGATCGAGCGGGTCGAACAGCTGCAGTCCGACATCGAGTCTCTCGAAGAGGAAGTCGAGCGCCTGCTGAAGCTCGCCGCCGAACAGGAAGACGACGGTGACCGCATTCGCGCGTACAACGACGAAGGGCAGGGGGCCCGGCAATACCTCACCGGCCTGAAACTCGACGGCAAGCGTACGCTGATACTCGTCGACCGTTCTGCGAGCATGCTCGACGACACGATTGTCAACATCATCCGCCGCCGCAACATGTCGGACACCGAGAAGATGCGATCCGTGAAATGGCGGCAGGCGGTTGCAACCGTCGACTGGCTGACCGCGCAGATCCGGCCGGGCACCGAGTTCCAGATCTACATGTACAACAACGAGGCCGAGCCTGTGATCCGCGGCAGCGGCGGCACCTGGCTGCGCGCGGACGACGGCTCGCAACTCGACGAGGCGGTGCGCGCGTTGCGCAGCACGATTCCGGAGAACGGCACGAACCTGCACGCGGCTTTCAACGTGGCGCGCCAGCTGGAACCGCAGCCCGACAACATCATCCTGCTCGCCGACGGCCTGCCGACGATGGATGCGCCGACGAGCAACCGGCGCGTGGTGTCCGGCCAGCAGCGACTCGGACTGTTCCGGGATGCCGTCCGAGAAATCCCCGGCAACATCCCGGTCAACATCCTGCTGTACCCGATGGAAGGCGACTTCGAGGCGCCGATCGTCTACTGGGCGCTGGCGTTCCAGTCGGGTGGTTCGCTGGTGTCCGTCAGCCGGGACTGGCCATGAGCAGGAAGGCCTGACATGCGCCGCCGTCGCCGCAGCGTCGAGGCCTTCAGCCTCTCGTTCCTGGACTGCATTTGTTGCGGTTTCGGCGCGATCATCCTGCTGCTCGTCCTCTCGAAGATCTACGAGCCGGTCATCATCGAGAAGACGCAGCAGGACCTCGAGTCGCTGATCGCGCGGCTGCAACAGGAGTTGTTTGAGATTCGCGGTGAAACCACGACGCTCAATCGCGAGTTGAAAGACGTCCGTGAACAGACCTCGAAGAGCACGGATCGGTTGGCGCGCCTGCAGGGCGAACTTGAGACGGTGCGCGGCCAGTATCGCCTGGCGGAACAGCAGACCGCCGAACTCGCCGATGCCGGTGAGCTCGAGACGGTCAAGCAGCGGTTGACCGAGGAAATGTTGCGCCTTCAACCCTACTACCGGGCGGCGGACGACGATGCGGTCGCCGGCATCCCGGTGGACAGCGAGTACATCATTTTCGTCATCGACACGTCCGGCTCGATGCAGCAGTTCAACTGGGGCCGCGCAATCAAGAAGCTCGAGGAGACGCTGAACGTCTATCCCGAGGTCAAGGGCATCCAGATCATGAACGACAACGGGAAGTACATGTTCCAGCAGTACGCGGGACAGTGGATTCCCGACACGCCCGGCCGCCGTGAGGCGATCCTGAGCACGATGCGCACGTGGCGCCCGTTCAGCGACAGTAACCCCGCCGACGGCATCATTTACGCAATCAATGCGTTCTGGTCGCCCGAGAAGAAGATCAGCATCTACGTGTTCGGCGACGAGTTTTCCGGCCGCTCCGTGGAGTCGGTGGTACGGCAGATCGAACAGGTCAACATCGTCAGTGGCACGGGGGAGCGGCTGGTCCGCATCCACGCGGTCGGGTTCCCGCTGCTCGATATCGGCGGGGGCGGCATCCCGCCGACCGCGCGCCAGTTCGCACAGCTGATGCGCGTCCTGTGTGACCGCAATGGCGGCACGTTCGTTGCCCTGAACCGGAACGACTAGCCGCCACATTTCGCCACGATTGATCGGAAGCCGCGCACGTTGCCGCCCGGCGCCGGTCCCGCGTGCGCGTTGCAATGTCGTCCAGCGAAGGCCATCCCGGCTTTCGGTCAATGGAGGACACTGGAATGAAGAAATTGGCCTGGACCATCACGGCGATCGCGCTGACGATCGGGACTTCGACGGCGGCGAACGCGGCCGGCCAGCCGTCGAAAGAGGAACTCAAGGGCGCCGGCGCCGGCGCGCTGCTGGGCGCGGCGGTAGGCGGGCCGGTCGGCTTCATCGTCGGCGCGGCGATCGGTGCCGAGGTGGGCGAATCGATGCATCACAAGAATGCCGAGATCGGCACGCTCGACCGGTCGCTCGAGGCATCCAAGGCGCGCGTGCAGGCGCTGCGCATCGAGATGGACGACCTGGAGCGAGAGCTCGGCACGACCTCGGCCGACCTCGCGACGCTGGAGCGCAGTGTTCACCCGGAACTCGTGAGCCTCATGCAGTCGGGCATCAGCCTCGACCTGCTGTTCCGGACTGACGAGTTCGAACTCGTCGACGGCGCGCGCCTGTCATCACTCGCCGCATCGCTGGCGGCGATGCCGGAGGTCCGGGTGCACCTTGACGGCTTTGCTGACGAGCGTGGGGACAGCGACTACAACCAGGCGCTCTCCGAGAAGCGCGTGCTGTTCGTGCGCGATCACCTTGTCGAAGCCGGCATCGAGCCCTCGCGGATCAGCGCCATGGCGCATGGCGAGACGGCTGCGGCGGACCAGACCGAGGACAGCTTCGCGCTGGAGCGTCGCGTGAGCCTGCGCGTCTACCTGGACGGCAACGCGACCGTGGCGGCGAACCGGGACGACGGCGGGTCGCGGTAGAGCCCGCCCGTCCGACTCCGCCGGGCCGGCGCATGCGCCGGCCCGGCGTGTTTATAATCCCGCCATGACCGACGACCTCGCCGACAAGTCCTGCAAGCCCTGCGAAGGCGGCATCCCGCCACTCAGCAGCGAGCAGGCGCAAAAACTGCTTCAGGGGCTGCACGCCGACTGGTCGATGACCGATGACGGACGATCGATACGGCGGCGGTTCGAATTCCCGGCCTACAGCCGTACGCTCGGGTTTGCCAACGCGGTTGCCTGGATCGCGATCGCGGAGGGGCACCATCCTGTCCTGACGCTGGAGTACGGTGCCTGCACAGTCGAGTATTGGACGCACGCCGTCGACGGTCTCACGGACAACGATTTCATCTGCGCCGCAAAGATCGACCGGCTCCCGGGGCTCGAATGAGCGTGACGATCACCGACGTCGAGGCGGCCGCAAGGCGCCTCGACGAAGTCGCCGTTCGGACTCCGCTGCTCGAATGCTCCACGCTGAACGAAGTCGCCGGCCGGCGGGTTCTGCTGAAGCCGGAATGCCTGCAGCGGACCGGCTCGTTCAAGATCCGCGGCGCGTACAACCTGCTTCGGCGCCTGCCGGGCGACGTCGCTGCCCGGGGGGTCGTCGCCTGGTCGTCGGGCAACCACGCGCAGGGCGTCGCCTGCGCGGCGGCGCTGCTCGGGATGCGCGCCGCGATCGTCATGCCGGCGGACGCGCCGGCCGTCAAGCGCGACGCGACCCGACGCATGGGCGGCGAGATCATCCCGTACGACCGGTACAGCGGTGATCGGGAAGCTATCGCGCGGGCGCTGGCGGCGGAGCGCGGCGCCGCCCTGGTCCCGTCTTACGAGCATCCGGACATCATCGCCGGTCAGGGGACGGTCGGGCTGGAGATCGCCGATGATCTGGGTGTGCGGGGGCTCACGCCCGCGACCGTGGTCATTCCCTGCGGCGGCGGCGGGTTGAGCAGCGGTACCGGCCTCGCGCTGCAGGCGCGGTTCCCCGGTTGCGCACCGTACCTCGTCGAACCCGAGGCATTCGACGATACGGCGCGTTCGCTCGCGTCGGGTCACCGGGAAGTCGTCGATCCCGCGGCACGATCGATCTGCGATGCCTTGCAGACGACAAGCCCGGGCGAACTGACGCTCGGCATCAACCGTTCACTGGGCGCTGCGGCGCTGCGAGTCAGCGACGCCGAGGTGCGCGCGGCGATGCGTTTCGCGTTCCGCGAACTGAGGCTCGTGGTTGAACCGGGCGGTGCGGCGGCGCTGGCTGCGGTACTGGCAGGCCGCCTCCCGTCGAACGACGGCCTGGCGGTCGTCGTCCTGAGCGGCGGCAACGTCGATGCCGCGCTCTTCGCCGAGATTCAGGCCGAGCCGAACTGAGGCTTGCGCAGCAGCCCGAATCCGACGCGGGGGGCGCGCCCGATGTTCGTGTGCTCGATGGCCTGGCTTCGGCGCGCCTCCCAACCGTCGAGCCACTCGACGATCCGGTCGATCTGCGCCACGTCGTCCCGAACTCGCGACGGCTGCATCTCGTGCACGCCCATGCCTCGTTCGGCCGAGTGGACGTAGTTCTGGCTGTCGCGCAAGACGGCGATGATCGGAATGCCGAGCGAGTCGAGAAAGCGCATCAGCTTGGCAAAGCTCTTCGTGTTCTTGCGGGTTCGGTTGGCGACAACCGCGAGCTTGCGCTCACTGCGGTTGATCTTTGCCACGAGGAGCAGGTCCGCAATGCATCGCGACGCGGCGTGGATGTCCATCGACGACGGCAGGACCGGCACGAGAATGCTGGACGAGTCGCGCGTCAGCTCCCGCAGGTCGTCATGTGTGACGCCGGCCGGCGAGTCGACGATCAGGTTCTCGATGTCGTTCGGCACGCGCAACTGCCAGCTCCGGGTTGCCTGCATCGAGCGCTTGTAGGCCGCGATGCCGTGGATCTCCGGCAGGTCGCTGGAGCGTCGCGAGAGCCACGCGGTCGTCGAGCCCTGGGGGTCGTAGTCCATGATCGCGGTGCGATGTCCGCGCTGCGCATAGCAGGCGGCAATGTTGGCGGTCAGCGTCGATTTCCCGCACCCGCCCTTCGGGTTGAGAATGACGATCCGGTTCCGGTTTCCCTGTTGACGCATTGTCACGATAGATTCCGCAAGCAACTGATAGCTATACCAATCCAACTGTCTCGCCAAAGCGCCCCGTCGTCCATGCGCCAGTTCACATAATAAACGCGAAGGTGATGTCCGGGCGATTTCGGGGCCGTCGCCGGGCGATGCCGGTCGGCGCAGGCCGGGTATTCCGCTGTTTTGTTGCTTGTACGCAACGCCTGTGCTGGCAATGGGCAAATAGCGGCAGGTCTTGCCGACAATTATTTACATCACTGTTGCGATCTCGCATCATTGAGGCCATGACCAAACCGGGAAACCGCTTGGTCCGGCAAAAAGATCGGTTCCAGGTCTTGCCGACGGTATACAGCATAAGGGGTATTCAATGAGTGTCGACCGCAGTCGCGCCTTTCGCGCGCGTGTTCTAGGTCCGATCGCGGCATTATTTGCCGTGTTCGGAATTTCCCTGCCCGCACTGGCCCAGGACGACGATACGTCCGGCGAGGGCGCCGGCAGTTCGTCCGCATCCGAGGGGCCGCAGGAAGAAGTGGTGGTGACGGGTTCCCGCCTGTCGCGCGATACCTTCTCCAGCATTTCGCCGCTGCAGGTCATCACGACCAAGGCCTCGCGCGAGGTCGGCCTGATCGACCCGGGCACCATCCTGCAGGAGTCCACGGCCGCGAGCGGCGTGCAGATCGACCTGACGTTCCAGGGCTTCGTGCTCGACAACGGCCCGGGCGCCAGCACGATCGACCTGCGCGGTCTCGGCGCTGACCGGACGCTGCTCCTCGTGAACGGCCGCCGCCTGGCACCGTCCGGCGTGGAAGGCGCCCCGTCGGCCCCGGACACGAACCTGATCCCCGGCATGCTCGTCCAGCAGTACGAAGTGCTGCTCGACGGCGCATCCTCGGTCTACGGTTCCGACGCGGTTGCCGGTGTCGTCAACGTCATCCTGCGCAAGGACTTCGACGGCTTCGAGATCGAGGGCTACTCGACGTTGCCGGCCGCCGACTTCAGCGCGGGTGCCGAGAAGCGGATCAGCGCCGCCTGGGGTTACAACGGCGACAGGGGCTACATCGGCGTCGGCGCGGAATACCGCAGCATCGACCCGATCACGCTGGCCGACCGCGAGTGGACCGAGAAGTGTCGCAAGCACGCCGAGGTGACGACCACCGGCGAAATCCGGACGGTAGACCAGTACTACTCGCAAGTGCTCGGCATGGAGCCGCGGGACAATAACGATTGCGTCGTGACGTCACTCACCGGATACATGACGGAGCAGAGTGCCGTTCTTCCATTTGGCAGCCTGTTCTGGAACCCGTCGGTCAACCAGACGAGCCTCGCGAACTTCGTTGACTACAATGCCTACGGCGTCGTCGTCGATTCCGATGCCGACGGCTACGCGGACGCGAACTTCTATGACCGGAACATCAACGGTGCCGCCCAGTTCGCGCATATCGTTCCCGACCTGTCGCAGACGTCGTTCCTCGCAATGGGCGAATACACGTTCGACGGCGAGGCCAACATCACGCCGTACTTCGAACTGCAGTACAACCGGCGCGAGAGCTTCGCGCACGCCGGCGCGTACCAGTTGTTCCCCTGGGTGCCGTACAACAACCCGTACAATCCCTGTAACCCTGCAGCAGCAGGCGGTGTCGATTGCGGCCTCGCGTTCGACGAGCTGATGCAGAACCCGAACTTTGCGGCGGACTTTGCCGCGGTCTACGGCGTCGACCCGACGACGGCAGGCACGCTCGTCGGTCCGGTCGGACCCATCTACGTGCAGCCGGTCGTCTCGGTTCGCGACGATCGCACGACGGTCGATGTCACGATCGACCAGGTCCGCGTCGTCGGTGGCGTAACGGGTGACATTCCGTTTCTCAACTTCGGTACGGTAGACAACTGGTCGTTCGACGCCTACGTGTCATCGACCTATTCGGAGGGCAAGTCTTCGCGCGTCGGTGTTCGCGGGTCGTCGCGGCTTGGCCCGGGCGGTACCGGCGATCGACTCGGCTACGCGCTCGGCTGGTACTCGTCGGCCGGCACGCCGTGCGAAAACGATTCCGGCGAGGTGCTCAGCGATGACGTCACGCTGAACTGCGTGCCGGTCAACATGTTCGCTCCGTCGCTGATGGATCCGGTGGTGGGCGACTTCGCCACGCAGGCGGAACGCGACTACCTGTTCGACAGCCGTGACTTCGACACCAAGTACAAGCAGACGATCGGTTCCGCCTACCTGAACGGTGAGATCTTCCCGTTGCCGGGCGGCGAGGCGCTGCTCGGTCTCGGCATCGAGTACCGGGTGGATGAGATCGACTCGATTCCGGACGAGGTTGCGGCAGAGGGCCTGTTCTTCGGCTTCTTCGCCGACAAGGGCGCTGTGGGCGAAAAGGACACGAAAGAGTTCTTCGCCGAGGTCGAGTTGCCTATCCTGGCCGGCGTGACCGGTTTCGAGGAACTGACGGTCAACGGTTCGACGCGCTGGACGGACGATGAATACTACGGTGACGCATGGACGTATTCCGGCAAGCTCGCCTGGCGGCCGATCGATTCGTTGCTGCTTCGCGGTACGGTCGGCACGTCTTTCCGTGCACCGAACATGCGCGAGAACTTCCTGCTCGGGCAGACCGGCTTCCAGAGCCTGACGGATCCGTGCGTTGTTCCGGATGCCGCGTACGATCCCATCAACGGCTACATCCCGGCAAACGATCCGCGTCCACAGGAAGTTCTTGCCAACTGTGCCGCGAATGGTGTCGATCCGACGACGTTCGTGAACGGCGGCAATCAGCTCTACAGCATGGAGATCGACGGCGGTGGCGCTCTCGACCTGAAGGAAGAGACCTCCGAGTCGTACTCGGCGGGGTTCACGTGGGAACAGCCGTTCTTCACGGCGTTCGACTTCATCGTTGGCGCTACCTACTACGAAATCGACATTCGTGACGAAATCATCGAACCGTCGGCGGCGTTCATCATCGGTGATTGCTATTACGATCTCGAAGGTGACAGCGCATTCTGCAGCCGCATCAACCGCGGCCTCGACGGAATGCTCGACATCGACCTCGTGGACGAGGGCTTCATCAACCGCGACCAGCAGAGAGCACGCGGCGTTGACGTCAACATGCGTCTCGACTGGCCCACGCAGATGTTCGGCAGGGCGGTCGATTTCGCAGCCGACCTGGCGATGAACCGGACGCTCGAGCTTTCCAGCAAGCTGAAGATCTCGGAAGGCGAGTTCGAGGAAGACGAGTTTGTGGGCGAATTCGGTGTTCCCGAGTGGAAGGGCAGGCTGACTCTCCGGGCTGACGTCGGCAACTGGCGCTACACCTGGTCCACGAGCTACCGGTCGTCGGTGGAGCAGGATGAGGCCGGCATCGACCCGTACGATGATGTCTTCACCGGTTTTGCCGACACCTGCCTGGGTGAAGCGAACGGCGACGTCGACTGCCGGAACATCGGCTATGCCGATAACTACTTCACCCACGATGCGTCGGTCTACTACTACGGCGATCAGTGGACGGTCGGTGCCGGTATCCGGAACATCTTCAACGAGGATCCGCCGTTCGTCGACGGAGCCGAAGTGGGCTCGTTCAACAACGTACCACGTGGTGCCGGGTATGACTTCTGGGGCCGCACGCTGTTCGCGAACATTGCCTACAACTGGCAGTGATCCGCACGTCTCGTTAATGCGGGGATGAAGACAGCCTGCGGGTCTTGCCCGCAGGCTGTTTTTTTTGGGGGGTGCGTAGAGAGCGCACCGGGAAAGACGGAAGGTAAGCAGAAATGATCAGACGCAAGATTCGATTGTCCGCACTGGCGCTCCTGGCCGCCGGCTTCGGCGCCGCCACGGCCGCGTCGGCGAACGAGCCATACCCGCTCGAGTATTTCGCCGTTCGTTCTGCGGTCAGCAATGTGTCCGTGTCACCGGACGGCGAACGGCTCGCGATGCTTCGAATCCTGTCCCGTGAGGGCAACCCGATACTTCACGTCTACGATTCGGACGACCTCGATGCGAAGCCGTTCATCGTCGACTCGGACCCGATGGAAATCACGAGTTACTACTGGGCGAGCAGCGATCACATCGTCCTCACGCTCCGGCAGCGTGTCCGGGACAAGATTGAAGGCCAGAACCAGGGTGTGTACGAGTTCCAACTGGCAATCCTGAATCTGAAGAAGAAGGAGTTTGACGACTTTCCGGCGGACGACCCCTCCGTCGAGAACCTGCTGCCCGGCAAGCCGGACAAGATCATTATTTCCGAGCAGCCGGGCGCCGGGGAGGACCTGTCGCTGGACAAGGCGTTCAGGCCGCGGGCGTACTACGAAATGGATTTGAATCGCGGTACCAAGAAACTGCTGATCCGCGGCAAGATCGATCTCGGCCAGATTGAGTTCGATCCGGACGGAAACCCGCGGTTTGCAAGAGGCTTCGACGTACCGCGGAAGGAGTACGTCTGGTATTACCGCGGACCCGGCGAGAAGGGTTGGGACGACGTCATTCGGATTCACGAGGACGATTTCGAGACTTGGTTTCTGGAGGTGTACGGAATCGACGATGCTGTCCCTGGAAACCTGATCGTCAAAGCACACAATGGCGACGACAAGCTCGGGCTATGGTCCTACAGTACTGCGAAAAAATCCTACGAGGAGCTGCTGTATCGTCGGACGGACGTCGACGTGTGGGGGGTTCGATGGCACAGCAACAGTTGGGAGCACCCGGACAAGATCGCGGGAGTTGGATACGTCACCGACAGGCCGCGCTTTGAGTATTTTGATGAGGTTGAGGGGGCCACGTACAAGCAGCTCGAAGGGTTGATACCGAACGCTTACTACGTCGCCATCGCGTCACGGTCCTCGGACGGCAAGACCCTGGTCGCACGCAACATCGCGCCCCGTGACCCGGGAACCTACTATTTCCTTCGTAACGGGGAGTTCAAGGAGATTGGCAGCGCAAAGCCGTTGTTGGACCCGGAGCAACTCGCCGACGTCGAGCTCATGCATTACAAGGCGCGGGATGGCCGTGACCTGGTCGCCTATGTCACCGTTCCGAATGGCGATGGTCCGTTTCCGCTGGTTGTCTTGCCCCATGGTGGCCCGCATGTGCACGAGATCATCATCTACGACGAGTGGGCGCAGATGTTGGCGAACAATGGCTACCTCGTCGTGCAACCCCAGTATCGGATGTCCCTGGGCTACGGCTACGACCATTTCCGAAGTGCTTTTCGCGAGCGCAGCGAAGCGGGCCGCAAGATGCAGGACGACAAGGACGATGCGGCGCTGCAACTCGTCGAGAAAGGGCTCGCGGACCCGGACCGCATGGCGATGTTCGGCTGGTCCTACGGCGGTTACGCCGCGTTGATCGCTGCGTCGCGCACCCCGCAAATATACCAATGCACGATTGCCGGCGCGGCGGTGGCTGACCAGGTTCGGCAGGCGAACGAGTATCCGGATCCGCGCGGCGCCGGGAAGATCTTCACGCAGTATCGAATTGATGGCGTTCAGCCCGTCGAGGAAGTACCCAACGTGAACATTCCGATTTTTCTCATTCACGGGAGTGTAGACCAACGTGTACGGCCACGGCAGGCGCGGCTGTACCTCGCGCAGTTGAACAAGTACCAAAAGGACTACAAGTACCTCGAACTGGACGGCGCGGATCACTTCTCGGACACGCTGTTCTACAACCACAAGATCGCGCTGTACGAGGGGATCATCGATTTCCTGAAGAACGATTGTGGCCCGGGCGGCCTGTAGGCGCAGTCAGTGGCGAAAAAAAAGGCCGGGCATTGCCCGGCCTTTTTCTCAGGAGCGACGGCGGTGCGTCAGAACATCTCGCTCGGCCCGATCGTCACGTCATCCGGCTTCTCGCGGCTCCGTATGTAGTCGCCGGTGATCATCTTGTCATAGCTGAGCCCGGGGCCGACCATCGGATAGACGCCGGCATCGGGGTCGATGATGACCTCGAGGAAAGCCGGGCCCTCGTGCGCCATGAAGCGCGCGATCACCGGCTCGATGTCGGCCGGGTCCGCCAGGCGTTCGGCGAATTCGAAGCCGTCGGCCTGGGCGGCCTTGATGAAATCCTTGCGGTGCAATGACTTGTCGCTACCGGACATGCGGCTGTCGTAGTACAACTTCTGCCACTGCCGCACCATCCCGTCGCCGTAGTTGTTCAGCACGATGACCTTGATGGGCAGGTTGTACGTCGTTGCCGTCTCCAGTTCGCCGATGTTCATCCGGATGCTGGCGTCGCCGTCGATGTCGATGACGACACGCTCCGGCGCGGCGAACTGTGCCCCGATGGCCGCGGGCAGGCCGAAGCCCATTGTGCCCATGCTGCCGGAGGTCAGCCACAGGCGCGGCTCACGGAAATCGAAGTATTGGGCCGCCCACATCTGGTGCTGGCCGACGCCCGTTGAAATGATCGCTTTGCCCTTTGTGTGCCGGTTGACGGCCTCGATGATCGCGTACGGCTGGATCAGATTGCTGTCGCGGTCGTAGTTCAGGCGGTACTTGTCCTTCAACTCGGCGATCTCGGCGTGCCAGCGCGAGTAGTCGTGCTCGAAACCGATGCGCCGGCCGTAGTCGAGCAGATCCTCGAGGTCGCGCCGCAGGACGCCGACCTGGTGCCAGTCCACGCGCTTGACCTTGCCGATCTCTGCGGCGTCGACGTCGAACTGGGCGACGTGCTTCGCGTTCGGCGCGAAGCGGACCGGGTCGCCGGCGACGCGGTCGTCGAAGCGGGCGCCGGCCGCGATCAAAAAGTCGCAATCCTCGACGGCATAATTCGCCGACGCGATGCCGTGCATGCCGAGCATGTGCAACGCCAACGGGTGCGTCGTGTCGCTTGCGCCGAGCGCCATCAGCGTCGTCGTGA
The DNA here is from genome assembly GCA_913055625.1 of uncultured Pseudomonadota bacterium. Taxonomy (GTDB): domain Bacteria; phylum Pseudomonadota; class Gammaproteobacteria; order Steroidobacterales; family Woeseiaceae; genus UBA1847. Next base: position 320,888 of record CAJXJW010000001.1, read on the forward strand.
CCGGAATACCCCATTCGTTCGCGAAGCGCCGCATTGCCTTCGTCGCATCGCCGTTGATGACGCCGCCGCCAGCGTAGATGAGCGGCCGTTCCGCCTGGGCGAGCAGGCTGTAGAAACGCTGGCAGGCCGCGTCCGACAAGTGATTGCCGGTGACGGCGTCCAGGCGGCGGTGGTAACCGGCTAGCGGCAGCTCGCCCGAACCCCGAAACTCGCCCGTCCAGTTCTGCACGTCTTTCGGTATGTCGATGACGACGGGGCCGGGCCGCCCGGAGCGCGCGAGCTTGAATGCGCTGCGGATTGTCGCTTCGAGCTTCTCGGGTTGGGTCACCAGGAACACGTGCTTCGCAACCGAGCCCATGATGGCGGCGACCGGCGCCTCCTGGAATGCGTCGCTGCCGATGGCAGCGCAAGGCACCTGGCCGCAGATGACGACGATCGGCACGGAATCCGCCATGCAGTCGCGCACGGGCGTCACGGTGTTCGTGGCGCCGGGGCCGGACGTCACCATCACGACGCCGACCTTGCCGCTCGCGCGCGCGTAGCCGGCAGCCATGAAGCCCGCACCCTGTTCGTTCGCCGGGACGATCAACGGCATGCCGGCATCGCCATTCGGCTTGCGGTGTGCGTCGTTGTAGCGAAACACGGCGTCGTATGTCGGCAGGATCGCCCCGCCGGAATAGCCGAAGATCGTGTCGGTGCCCTCGTCGGCAACGACCTGGACGACGATGTCGGCACCCGACATCGTGGTGCCGGCGAGCGGATGCCGGTCGTCGGCGGCGGTTTGGCGGGTTGCGTTCAAGGAAAAGCTCTGCGCGGGCAGGAAGACTGGGAAATGCCGAGGGTTTCGGCGAGTGTCGATGAAATATTGCTGCGTTGCAATAGCGTGCCGACTGGGCGAGTATCCGCGCAAGATCGGCGCTCGCGCCGACGGCATTGGTTACAACGGAAACACGAGGCCGTAAATGCGCACGATGCGCCACGCCATATCTGTCTTGCTGGAGAACGAGGTCGGCGCGCTCACTCGCCTGACCGGCATGTTTTCCTCGCGCGGCTACAACATCGACACGCTGAACGTCGCGCCGACCTACGACCCGGGCGTCAGCCGCGTCACGATGGTCGTTCGCGGCTCCGATGCGGCCATTTCGCAGCTCAATGCGCAGCTCGCGAAGCTCGTCGACGTCGTCAACATCCACGACATGACGCTCGGCGAACACTTCGAGCGCGAGCTCGTGATCGTCAAGCTCAAGCTCGCGACCGGTGCACTCGCCAGGGCGCTGCGCCTCGCGAGCAAGTACAGCGCGGAAGTGCTGGACGACGCACAGGTGAGTTGCACGATGCAGCTCACCGGTCGCGTGCCCGAGATCGATGCGTTCATTCGCGAGGCGGCGGAGGTTGGTGAAGTTTCGGCGGTCGCGCGCAGCGGCAGCGTGGCGGTTTCGAAGGGCGAAGTCACGTTGTCCAGCTATGACCGGCAGCAGCGCCTGTCCGGCTGAGGCGTGAGCGGGTTCGATTCCGGCGATATCCGGCGCCTGGTCGTCAAGGTCGGGTCGTCGCTGCTGATCGGCGCAGACGGCGCCGTCGACGTCGACTGGCTGGCGGGACTCGCTGATGACATCGCAGGCCTGGTCAGCCGCGAACGCCAGGTGCTGGTCGTGTCGTCAGGGGCAATCGCCCTCGGCAGCGCCGTCCTCGGTATCAATAAGCGGCGCGCCCGCCTCGAAGACCTGCAGGCGGCCGCGGCCGCGGGGCAGGTGCGGCTCGCGCAGGCCTGGCAATCGGCGCTCGACGCCCACGGCATCATCACGGCGCAGGTGCTGCTGACGCCGGGCGACACCGAGGATCGCCGACGTTTCCTGAACGCGCGTGCCACGCTGGAGCGCCTGCTCGCGCGCGGGGTCGTGCCGGTGGTCAACGAGAACGACACCGTCGCCACCGAGGAAATCCGCTACGGCGACAACGACCGCCTCGCAGCGCGCGTCGCCCAGCTCGTGATGGCGGACGGCCTGTTGCTGTTGTCCGACGTCGACGGCTTGTACAGCGCGGATCCCGGCACCGATGCCGAGGCGCGGCACATCCCGGTCGTGCGCGGCATTTCCGAAGAGACGCTGGCCATGGCCGGCGAGACGCGCTCCGACATTGGCAGCGGCGGCATGCGCACGAAGGTGCTCGCGGCTCGCATTGCGACACATGCCGGTTGCACCACGGTCGTCGCGAGCGGCAAGGTGTGTCGGCCGATTACGAAGCTCGATGCCGGCGCGCGATGCACGCTGTTTCGTCCGGAAGGCTCCCCGGCTGCCGCGCGCAAGCAGTGGCTCGCCGGCGCGTTGTCCGTCGCCGGCCGCCTTCACGTCGACGACGGTGCGGTCCGCGCGTTGCGCGAAGGCCGGAGCCTGCTGCCCGTCGGTGTCGTCGGCGCCGATGGCGAGTTCCGGCGCGGTGACGTGGTCTCGGTGCACGCGGCCGACGGACGCGAGGTTGCTCGCGGCCTGGCGGAGTACGGGCGCGACGAGGCCGAGGCGATCGCCGGCTGCCGGTCCGAGGACATCGAGGCGCGGCTGGGTTATCGTGGATCGCCGGTAGTGCTGCACCGCGACGACATGGTGGTTTTCGACAATGACGGCTGAACGTCTTCCCGCAGACAATCTCGTCGCGACGATGCAGGCGCTCGGTGCCCGCGCGCGCGCGGCGGCGGTGGCACTGGCACAGGTGCCGGCGGCCGGGCGCAACGAAGCGCTGCGCGCTGCGGCTGCCGAGCTGCGCGCCCGGCGGGCGGACATCCTCGCGGCGAACGCCGCCGACGTCGCCGCGGCCGAGGCCAAGGGCATTGCCGCCGCGATGCTCGACCGGCTGCGGCTCGACGAGCCGCGTATCGAGGCAATGGCCGCGGGGCTCGAAACGATCGCCGCCATGGAGGACCCGGTCGGGCGGACGCTGGCCGAATGGGAACGGCCGAACGGCCTGCGCATCCGGCGCGTGTCGGTGCCGCTCGGTGTCATCGGCATCATCTACGAGAGTCGGCCCAACGTGACCGCCGACGCGGCGGCGTTGTGTGTCAAGTCCGGTAACGCGGTCATTCTGCGAGGCGGCTCGGAAAGCGACGCGTCCAACCGCGCGATTCATGCCTGCCTGCAAGCCGGTCTCGAGGCGGCTGGCGTGGACGCGTCGGCCGTGCAGGTCGTTCCGACGACGGACCGGGCGGCGGTCGGTTACCTGCTGTCGTCGATGGGCGAGTCGATCGACGTCGTCGTGCCGCGCGGCGGCCGCAGCCTGATCGAGCGCGTTCAGCGCGATGCGCGCGTTCCGGTCATCGGTCACCTCGAAGGCCTGTGCCACGTCTACCTTCACGCCGGGGCCGACACGGCGATGGCGGTCGATGTCGCGGTGAACGCGAAAATGCGCCGCACCGGCATCTGCGGGGCGGCCGAGACGATCCTGATCGACGAGGAGGCGCTCGACCGCCTGTTGCCGCCGCTCGCCGCGGCGCTCACGGCGGCCGGCTGCGAAATCCGCGGCGATCGCCGCGTTTGCGAGCGGTTGCCGGACGCGGTCGCCGCGACGGAGGCGGACTGGTCGACCGAGTACCTCGACGCCATCGTTTCCGTCGGCGTCGTCGCCGGCATTGACGACGCGATGGCGCACATCGCCCGCTACGGTTCGGGTCACACCGACTGCATCGTCACCGGCGACGCGGCGGCGGCCGAGCGCTTCCTTGCCGCGGTCGACAGCGCGATCGTGCTGCACAACGCGTCCACGCAATTCGCGGACGGCGGCGAGTTCGGCATGGGTGCCGAGATCGGCATAGCCACGGGCCGCATTCATGCTCGAGGCCCGGTCGGCGCGGAGCAATTGACGAGCTACAAGTACGTCGTCACCGGTAGCGGCCAGACGCGTCCCGCATGAGCGAGGCGGGTGCAGCGGTCGACGTCGCCGTCATCGGCGCCGGCGTCAACGGCGCCGGGATTGCGCGCGACGCGGCGATGCGCGGCCTGTCGGTCGCGGTGTTCGACCGCCAGGATCTCTGCAGCGGCACGTCGGCATGGTCCAGCCGGCTGATACACGGCGGCCTTCGCTACCTCGAGTACGCGGAAATCCCGCTCGTGTTCGAGTCGCTGCACGAGCGCCGCTACCTGCTCGACATCGCGCGCCACCTCGTGCAGCCACTGGCGATCGCGATCCCGGTTTTCGACGATGCCCGGCGCGGCCGGTGGCTCGTGCGCGCGGGAATGCTGGCTTACGACCTGCTGTCGCTCGGCAAGAACCTGCCGCGGCACCGCATGCTCGGTGCCGACGACATGCTGGCCGAGTATCCCGGCCTGCGCGCCGACGGGTTGCGCGGCGGCGCGCGCTACTTCGATGCGCAGGTCACGTTCGCGGAACGCCTGGTGCTCGAGAACCTGCTGGCGGCGCGCGCCGCTGGCGCGGATATTCGCCTCTGGCACGAGGTGACCTCGATCGAGGTGGACAACGGCCGGGCGCAGGCGATCCGCTATCGCGATGCCGCGGGCAATGACGGACGCGTCCGCGCGCGCGTCGTGGTGAACGCGGCCGGGCCGTGGGTGGACAGCGTGCTGGGCCTCACCGGCGCTGATGCCGAGCGGCACATTGGCGGCACCAAGGGCAGCCACGTCGTCGTCAGCCGCTTTCCCGGCGCGCCGGATACCGCGTTCTACGTCGAGGCGGGGAGCGACGGCCGGCCGATTTTCATTCTTCCCTGGAATGGCCTGTTCCTGGTCGGGACGACCGATATTCGCTACGACGGCGACCCGGCAACCGTGCGCGCGAGCGGCCAGGAGATCGAGTACCTGCTCGGCGAGACGAACCGCGTGTTTCCCGGCGCGGTACTCGAGGCATCGGACGTGCACTACGCGTACGCGGGCATTCGTCCGCTGCCCTACCGAGCCGCGGGACCGGAGTCGGCCATCACGCGGCGCCACATCATACGGTGCAACACCGAGATCGCCGGCAACCTGGTCTCGATCATCGGCGGCAAGCTCACGACCTACCGGAACCTCGCGGAGCAGGTGGTCGATCGTGTCGGGAAGTGTCTCCGACGGCGCCTGCCCGCGTGCCGGACGCACGACACGCCGCTGCCCGGCGCCCACGGGACGGACGACGCGGCGCGTGAACTCGCGGCGCTCGGCGTGCTGTCGGAGGACGGGCTGCGCCGCGTCGCCGGGCTTTACGGCGGGCGTGGCCGCCGGGTCGCGCGGCTCGCCCGGGACGAAGCGGCGCTCGCGGCCCCGCTCGACGCCGGACGCACGGCGCTTTCCGCCGAGGTTGCGCTCGCGTGCCGCGAGGAATTCGCGACCACGCTGGTCGATGTCGTCTTTCGTCGGCTGATGGTGGGCCTGTCGGCCGACCAGGGGCGCCCGCTGTACGGCGCGATCGCCGGCGTGACCGCGCGCGAGCTCGGCTGGAGCGCAGGGACGCGCGAGGAGGAGTTGCGCCGACTGGTGGCGTTCGCCGACTCGTTGCGCGTGGCAGCCGCCGGCGATCAGTCCGCGCCGGCGCGGTAGCGCAGCTCGAGAAACGCCTCCCGCGCCCGGCCGGGAAAATAGCGGTAGTTGCCGAACGCGTAGTCCGCGCGATCCGCATAACGCTCGTCGGTGAGATTGTTCAGGCGCAGGACGAATTGCCAGGCGGCCGTCGGCGTCAGCGCCACGCGCGCATTCCACAACGCGTGGCCCGGGTAGTCGTGCAGGTTCTCGGCGTCGATGAAATAGCGGCCGACCGTCGTCCACTGAAGCGCGATATCGAGACTGGCGGTCGGTGTGTACGCGAGGTCGATCGAACCGAGCCAGCGCGGCGCGGTATCGACGACGTTGCCGGACACGAACGTCTCTCCCTGCGCGGCCACGCTGTCGAAGTCGTAGCGGTGCTCGGCGTAGCTCGCCGAGAGCGACAGGCGCAGTGCCGGCGCGAGCCGGCCGTCGACCTCGAGTTCGGCGCCGGCGTGCCGCGTGCGGCCCCCGTTGACCGTGTAACCGTCGGCGTCGCGCAGCACGCTGTCTTTCTTCCGCATCGCGTAGAGCGCGCCGTCGACGTTCCAGGTGCCGCGGCGCAGGTGTACCCCCGCTTCCAGCGCGTCGATGGTTTCCGTCGCCAGGTCGGCGGATGCCTGGCCGCTTTGCAGGCGGTAAAGCTCCGTCGTCTGCGGCGGCCGGAAACCGCGGCTTGCGCGCAGGTAGGCCGTGGTTCGTTCGCTGAGCGGCACGCTGATCGTCAGGTGGGGAGCCAGGTTCAGGAAGTCGTCGTCCCGATCCGACGGACGCGTGTACAGGCAGCCACCGAAGCCGCAGGGTTCGCCGTCGTCCTTCGTGTTGCCGTCCAGCATGCGATTGTCGTAGGCGTAGCGCGTGTACTCGAGACGCAGGCCCGTGCCCAGTTCAGCGTACGAGCCGAGTGTCCAGCGGCCCTCGACATAGGCCGCGAGGTCGATGCTGCGCACGGAGTAGTCGTAGTGCTTGCCCGCGGGTCGCGTAGCAACGAGAAACGGCGAACCCTCCGCGGGTTCCGCCTGCGTCTCCAGCAGCCGGATGTCGGCGACGTCAACATCCGCGCCGGCCTTCACGCGCGTGCCCCCCAGCTTGCGTTCGGCGAGGACGAGCACGCCCGCGCTCGTTTGCCGGTTGTCCTCGAGCGGCTGGCCCGGCAGGAAGTGCTGCAGGAATGTCATCGAGGAATGGCGGACGTAGGGCCGTACGTCCAGGTAGCCGCCGTCGGACTGCCGCGACCAGACGCCGTAGAGACGCTGGCTCGCGGCGTCACGGAAGGCTTCCGGGTTCGGGTTCGAAACGCGCAGCGCTTCGTCCTTGTACGCATCCTCCCCCAGGATATAGCCGCCGGTGTCCTGTGACAGGTCCGTTGCCGAGACGGCGACACGGAAACCGGCCGCCGGGTCGCCGAGCTGCGCGGTGCCGTAGGCCTTCACCTGTCGGTAGCCGGTGTCGGCGCGGAAGCCGTCGTCGTGGTCGACCAGTACGGAACCGTACGCCCGGTCGCTCGTTGCCAGCGGCAGGCCGGCCTGCAACCGGAGGAAGCGTCCGCCGCCGGCCTCGATCGCGGCGAAGCCGTCGGCGCCCGGCTCGGGCATGCGCACGTTGACGAGGCCGTGCAGCGCGTTTGCGCCGTACAGCGCGTTGCCGGGCCCGCGCAGGACTTCGATCGCCTGCGCCTGCTCCGTGTTCAGCTCGAACAGCTGGTTCACGTTGCAGAAGCCGGGCGGCCGCGTCGGAATCCCGTCCTCGAGCGTCATGAACGCCCCGCAGGCGCCCGCGCCGGAGAGCACCGGCGACCGGATGGCCGTCAGCGATTCCTGGCCGCTGCCGCGACTGACCCACGCACCCGCGACACGCGTGAACAGCTCATGAGGGTGCTGGGCGCCGATCGCGACAATGTCCGCCGCGGGCAGGCCGGCGATGCTGGCCGCCACGTCGGCGAGGGCGGTCGACCGGCGTTCCGTCGTGACGACGATCTCGTCCAGCACGTCGGCCGGGCGCGCCGGCGCGGCGAGCAGCAGGCAGATCGCGGCAAGCGCGCCGCGCCGCGTCGGGCCGGCGGAAGAAGGCGTAGCACGGGACATGCCCTTATAATCCTCGACTGGGCAAATTTCTGCGAGCGCCGCGTTGACATTTATTTCCGCCGCCGGACGGCGAGTCGTCCTGTCGATCGTGTGCCTGCTGAGCGTGCCGATGCCGGCACTGGCGATCCCGGCGGACGGCGACCGGCCGCGGATCGGGCTCGTGCTCGGCGGTGGCGGTGCGCGCGGCGCGGCCCACATCGGCGTCCTGAAGGAACTGGAACGCCAGCGCGTGCCCGTCGACGCCATCGTCGGCACGAGCATGGGCGCGATCGTCGGCGGGTTGTACGCCTCCGGCATGTCGGCGGCCGAGCTCGAAGAGCTGGTGACGACGCTCGACTGGAAGAGCGCACTGTCCGACGGCGGGTCGCGCGCCGACCTCGGCTTCCGGCGAAAGCAGGACGACCGGGACTTCCCGATCCGCTTCGAACTCGGCGTCCGCGACGGGGCATTGCAGCTGCCGCAGGGCGTGCTCCAGGGGCAGCGACTGGACCTGCTGCTGCGCGAGCTCACGCTCGACAGCTCCTACGTGCGTGATTTCGACGACCTCGGCATTCCGTTTCGTGCCGTTGCGTCGGACTTGCTGACCGGCGACGCCCACGTGATGGGCGAGGGCGATCTCGCGCTCGCAATCCGCGCCAGCATGTCGGTGCCCGGGGCGTTCGCGCCGGTCGAGGTCGACGGGCGCCTGCTCGTCGACGGGGGGCTGGTCGGCAACCTCGCCGTGGAAGTGATGCAGTCCATGGGCGTCGACGTGATCATCGCGGTCGACGTCGAGTTCCCGCTGTACACGCAGGACGAACTGTACTCGGCCGTCGGCATCTCGGAGCAGGTGCTGACGATCCTCATCCGCAAGGAGACGCTGCGCCAGATCGAGCGCCTCGGCGACGACGACCTGCTGATCCGGCCCGATCTCGGCGTGTTCGCATCGACGAACTTCCAGGGGAGCGGGGAGGCGATCGAGCCGGGCGTGCAGGCGACACAGGCGCATTCGGAGCGCCTCGCGGAACTGTCGCTGGACCCCGAAGCCTACGCACGCTACCGCGCCGGCGTCGACGTGCCGCCGCCGGCGCAGGAAACGCTCGACTTCATTCGCGTGGACGACGACGGCATCCTGTCGTCGGCCCTGCTCGCGCGGAAAATGACGCTGGAGCCGGGCGATCCGGTCGACGCGGAGCGGCTGTCGAGTGAGGCGAATCGCCTGTACGGCCTGAAAGTGTTCGAGAAAGTGGGCTACCAGCTCGTCAAGGAAGGGGATGAACTCGGCGTCGAATTCTCCGCGACCACGAAACGCTGGGGCCCGGGCTACTTGCGGTTCGGGCTGGGCATCGAAGACGACCTCGACGGGTCGACCGCGTTCAACATCGGCGCGCGCTACTGGCGCCCGCTGATCAATGCGCTGGGCGCGGAATGGCGCACCGACCTGCAGATAGGCACGGACCCGGCGATTGCGACCGAGTTCTACCAGCCTCTGCGCTTCGATTCGCGCATCTTCGTGGCCACGAATGCCGAGATCGGGCAGCGCAATTTCAACCTGTTCGGGGACGGCGAGCCGGTGGCGGAATTCCGCCTGACCGAATTCAACCTCGGCCTGGACGTCGGGGCCGAAATCGGCAACGTCGGCGAATTCCGCGTCGGCCTGTACCGCGGCAAGGCTGATGCGCGCGTGAAGGTCGGCGATCCCGCGTTTCCGGATCTCGAGGCCGATTCCGGCGGCGTGCGGGCGCGGTTGCTCATCGACTCCCTCGACAGCGCGCAGTTCCCCCGCTCCGGCATGCAGGCGGTCGTCGAGGCGCGAATGTCGCGCCCGGGTCTCGGCGCGTCGCGGCGTTACGACACGGCGTTTTTCGCCGTGGACAACGCCTGGTCGCGCGGCAAGAGCACGTTCGTCGCGGGCGTGCAGTTCGGCACGTCGCTCACGTCGGAGAGCGCCCTTCAGGACCACTACGTGCTCGGCGGATTCCAGCGCCTCTCGGGCCTCGAGCGCGGCGCGCTCACCGGCCCCTACGCCGGCCTCGCTCGTCTCGTCTACTACCGGCGGATCGGCGACCCGACGCAGGGGCTGTTCGACCTGCCGGTGTACATCGGGGGTTCGCTGGAGGCCGGCAACGCCTGGGCCACGAGCGACGACATCAGCGCCGATACGCTGCTCCTGAACGGCAGCCTCTTCGTCGGGCTGGATTCGTATTTCGGGCCGATCTACCTGGCTGCCGGCCTCGGGGAGGGCGGACGCAGCAACTTCTACCTCTTCGTCGGAACGCCGACGCGTTGAGATCAGCCTCGCTCGAGCTTCTCCAGCACCTGGGTCGGCGTATCGGATGCACGGTAGTAGCCGTGGCGGATCGCCATCCGGTCGAACGCCTGGTCGCGCGCGGCCTTGCTCGGGTACCACAGCAGCCGTTCCCAGTCGTCGCCCAGCACCTTTTGCATCGTGTCGCCCGGCGGCAACGTCACGCGTATGCCCCAGCGGCGGTCCGCGGTCGCGGCGGTCGGATCGACGAGATTGTGCGGGTGGTGGAAATCCAAGCTGCTGTCCTCCATGGCGGGCGTGCGCAGTATAGCGGAGTTGCGGCGGGCGGGGTCAGGCCTGCCGGTCGCCCCGGTCGCCGGCGCCTTCGCGATCGGCCCAGCCCAGAACGCTGCGGGTGACGAACAGGTACACCGGCTTGACGAGGCGACGAAACCCGCGCGACAGCGGCGACGGGTTCGCGAGTATGCGCCGCTGGCGGTCGCTCAATGCGTCGGCGCAGTACGTTCGCTTGTGTTTCAGCAGGTGTCGCAGGTCTTCATAGGCGAGAATCCGGAACAGCCGGCCGCGGCGGCGCGACACCGCGGCGAGCTGGTAGTCGATGAACACCGGGGCGCCTTGCGGAGACGCCAGGATATTGGGCTCCTTGGCCAGGTCGTTGTGGACGACGCCCGCCGCGTGCAGGCGGCGCAGGCGACGCAGTGCCAGTCGGTAGAATGCCGCAGTCCGTGGCTTCGCCTCCTGCATCGGCCGGCCGGCAACGTAGCCGCGCTCCAGGCGGTCCCGCGATGCCGAAACGAGGGCGGGGGCCCCGTCCCGCCCGCCGAGCGCCGCGAGCGCCCGGGCCTCACGGCGCAGGAGGTGGCGCGCCACGGGACGCAGCCAGAATGCCGATCGGGCCGTATCGCGCACGATCGTGCCGCCGTCCGGCCCCGGCCGGTGCCGAATTTCGCCGAACAGGTCCTTCTTGAGCAGCCGTTCGTCACGCATGGTCTGTCCCGGCGACGTCCAGGGACGGGCCGACTCCGATAGAATCCGTAGCATACCCGAGCCGACAGGACGAACCCGATACCCGTGTCCGATCAACCGGAAGACAAGGCGGCCCGCAACAGTTCCGCGACCGACAGGACCGGCGAATTCTTCGCCGTGGGCGCGCCGCTGCATGCCGTCAAGGCGAGCTATATCCGGCGGCGCGCGGACGATCTCCTCTATGAAGCGGCGGTGGCCGGCCGCTACGCGCACGTCATTGCCCCGGACCGCAGCGGCAAGAGCAGCCTCGTGGCGGCGACCGCGGCGCGCCTCGAGAACCACGGCGTTCGCGTCGCGGTGCTCGACCTGAATCAGATCGGCGTGCGCGACGGCGCGCAGGACGCCGGGCGCTGGTATTACAACGTCGCGTACCGCCTGCTGCGCCAATTGCGCATTCGTTTCGACCTGCAGGAATGGTGGCAGGACAAGTCGATGCTCGGCAACCGCCAGCGCCTGTTTGAGTTCTATGCCGAGGTGTTGTTGCAGAACGTCTCCGACGACATCGTCGTGTTCGTCGACGAAATGCAGTGTGTCGAGGAAGTCGCGCATGCCGACCAGTTGCTGGCCAGCATCCGCGCGGCGCACAACGCGCGTGCGACCGACCCCGACTTCCTGAGGCTGACGTTCGTGCTGCTCGGCGAGTGCGATCCGCTGGTGCTGGTCAACGAGCCGGAAGTATCCCCGTTCAACGTGACGCAGGCGATCCCGCTCGACGATTTCTCGCGCGGTGACCTCGACCGCTTCGCGCCGGAGTTCCAGGTTCCGCGCGACAGGGCCGAAGAAGCGCTGGATCGCATCTTTCACTGGACTCGCGGCCAGCCCTACCTATCGCAGAAGCTCGCGCGCGCGGTGTCCCGCGACCTGGGCGACGGCGACGTCGCGGAGCAAGTGGACCGGATTGCCGCGCAGCAGCTCGCGGGCAAGGCCGCGCTGCACAACGAACCGCACATGAGTCACATCCACCGGCAGGTGATGTCGACGGGCAAGCAGCGCGAGGCCCTGTTGAACCTGTACGGCCGGATCCGCAAGGGCATCACGGTATCGGCGGACCTGGGCTCTGCGGCGCAGCGGCGCCTGTTGGCGACGGGGCTCGTCGAGGTGGACGAAGCCGGCGACCTGCGGGTACGCAATCGCGCGTATGGGGCGGTGTTCACGGCACGCTGGGCCAACGACAACCTGCGTATTCGCTGGCAGGCGCCGCTGGCCGTGGCGTCGATCCTGCTCGTCGCGGTGCTCGTCCCGCTCTGGTACACGCAGTGGCTGCCGAGCCCCTACGCCGCGACGCTCGCGAGCCCGGCCACGAATCTCGTCGACGCCGAAACCGCGTGGCGCAATCTTCGCTCGTTCCCCGGGCACACCGCGAAAGCCGACAGGCTGCTCGAGGCTTATCTTGCGGAGGCCGCGCGGCGCGCCGAGTCGGCCGGTGTGATGGCATCGATAGCCTCGCTGGCGACGGAAATGCCCTCGGGCGAGGGCCTGGGCCTGCGGCTCTCGGCGGAATTCTGGGATCGCCGCGTGCGCGAGGCGCTGCGTGTCGAAGACCGCGATGCTGCGTTGCTCGCCTCCCTCGAGGCCTTGATGCTGTCGACGCCGGAGCGCCGGCACCGCGCGGCAATGCTCGTTGGCAACGACTATCCGCTGCTGAATGCGACCATTCCCACGGGTACGGGACAAGTCAGCTTCGACCCCGCGAACCTGCTGCTAACCGCGCACAACGGCGTCCAGGTGCGGCAGTGGACGCTCGACCGCGACGTGCCGGTGCGGCGCGATGACTGGACGATGACTGCGCTCGAGGTGACGCCGCTCGTCCGCCGCGTCGTCGTCGACCGCGAAGGCACGACGCAACGCATCGGCCTGACCCTGAATATCAGTCACCCGCGACTCCGGGACCTGCGCATCCGGCTCATTGCGCCGTCGGGACGCGCGGTCGAGATCTCGCTCGATCGGGACCGCTCATCGAGCAACGACGACCTGCGCGTTCCGGCAACGCAGCTCGAATCGCTGGTCGGCGAACCCTTGTCAGGGACGTGGACACTGAGCCTGCGCGATGAGGCGACGGGCGTCGCGGGCCACCTCGTCGGGTGGAACCTGTCGCTGAACTCGCAGGGTCTCGTCGAAAGTTTCCAGCGCGGCATGAGCATTCCCGACCCGGTCGAGCAGCCGACGGAGCAGTTTCGCATCAGCGATGACGGTCGCTACGCCGTCGCACGCGCCGCGCTCAGCGACAGTGCCCGCGTCTGGGACCTGCTGGTGGCGAAGCCCGTTGCGTCGCTGCCGGTCGCGGCGAACGAGCGACTCGTCGGTCTTTCGGCGGGCGCTCGGCGCCTGGTCACCGCGTCCGCTGAGTCGGTGACGCTCTGGGACGTCGCGACGGGACGGCGTGTCGGCGGATTGCCGGTCGTGGATTCGGGCGGCGCGGTCGAACTGACGCGGGACGGCCGGCACTTGTTTGTCCAGCGGCGCGGCGACGTGGACACGACGTTCGAGCTGTGGAACCTGGAAAGCACGACGCGAACCGCGTCGCTGGTCGTCGCGGGTTCCGCCGGCCAGGTGGCGATCGATTCGACCGGCAATCGCATCGCGGTCGCCGACTATGATCGTGCTGTGCGCATCTGGGACCTCGCGAGCGGCCAGCAGGTTGCACAGGTCGATCTGCCCGGACAGCCGACCGCGTTGCGGATGAATGCCAGCGGCCAGGTCGTGGGAGCCGTACTCGGCGGCAGGGGCGTCGCCGCATGGTCGGTCGAGCACCCACAGGTGCCGCTGGTGGAGCGCTTCGGGCCGGGCCGCTGGGACCTCGTCTTTTCGCCGACCGGTTCACGCCTTGCTGCCGGCAAGGCGCAGGCCGGCTATGAACTGTTCGACGCGGACTCCGGGCGCCTGCTGGGCCCGGCGCTCGGCATGCTGGGCGAGGTACCGGCGACGGCCGCCAATCTGCCGCGTTTCGGCAGCCGCGATGCGACGCTCGTGACCCGCGGCGCCGGCGGCAGTGTGCGTTATTGGCAGGTTCCGGCGGCAACCGGTGCCGCGGAAGCCCCGGCCATGGAGCACCGCACCTGGTCGCCGGCCGAAGACCTGCCGGTCGTGGCGCTGCCGTCGGCGCGCGAGCTGGTAATGTCGGATCGCGACGGGCACGTGCACTTCACCGGATTGAGCGACGATGCGACCGCCATCGCTGACGGTGATCCCCTCGGCTTCGTCGGCCACAGCGGGCCGGTGAGGCTGCTCGTTGCCAGCGCGGACGGCGCGCGCGTGGCGAGCGTCGGCGTGGACAACACGGTGCGCATCTGGAGTGCTGACGACGGATCGCCGGCGCGGTTCATCGCGAACGTTTCGGGTGGCCCGATCATCGGTGCCGCCTTCTCACCGGACCGGGCGCGCCTGGCGGTACTGTCGCCCGGTCGGCTGACGATACTGGACTCGGCGACCGGCCGGTTTCTCGCCGAGATCGACCTGCCCGAAAACGGGACGAGCCTGGTGTTTGCGGACGGGCAGACGTTGTACGTCGGCACCGAATCGGGACGGCTGGGCGCGGCGTCGCCCGACGCGAACGGCCGGTGGTCGCTGCAACATGTCTGGCAGAGCGCGGCGGGCATCGTTCACCTCGCGGTCGCCCCGCAGGGGCGCTCGCTGGTCGTCGTCGACGAGGCACGTGCGGCAACGCGCTTCGACCTGGCGACGTCACAGCCCGGACCGGACGTGCTCGTCCTGCCGGCGCCGGTGGAGGAGGTGGTGTTCAGTCCGAGCGGGTCCCGCGTGCTGTTCCGAACCGCTCGCTGGGTGCACCAGGCGAGCGCGGCCGCTGGCGGGCTGGCATGGCTCGACGCCGTGCTGGTGCCGCGTCCGCTGGCAGGCGGACGGATAGTCTTCGGTGACCCGAAGAAGCGCGATGCCGCGAACGGCGACGCGTTCTACCTGCCCGTCGCACGCGACGGGGCGGCGACCCTGGCCCGGTTCGGATTCCTGCACGGCAGTGGGACGAGGCTGCTCGGAAACCGCGAGGCACTCACGGAGCTCTGGCGGCGCCGTCTGGGCAGCGTCCCGGTCGATGCGGGAGTGGCAGCCGCACCGTAGGCGAACGCCGCGGCTAGCGTTCGTCGCCGCGGAGCGTGCGCACCAGCAACTCGAGCTTGTCCGCCGTTGCATCGGCGGGCGCGACCGCGGCGCCGAAATGTACCGGCACGCGCGCGAACAACCGGCCGGGAATCTTGCGCAGGCCGCCATCGCGGCGCCGGCTGAACCAACTCCCCCACAGGCGGCACAGGGCGACCGGAATGACCGGAACCGGCCGCCGTTCGATGATGCGCTCGATGCCGGGCCGGAAACGTTGAACCTCGCCGTCGGGCGTGAGCCCCCCCTCCGGAAAAATGCACACGATGTTCCCGGCAGCGAGCTCCGCGTCGATCTGCTCGAACGCAGACTCCATCAGCGCTTCGTCCTCGCGCGCCGACGCGATGGGGATCGCCTTCGCCTGCCGGAAGAAATGGCGCAACAGCGGGGTCTGGAAGATGCGGTAATACATGACGAAGCGCATCGGACGCTGAACGGACCCGCCGAGTATCACCGGGTCCATGTAGCTCACGTGATTGCAGACGACGACCGCCGGGCCCTCCGCCGGGATGTTACCGGTCCCGGTCGGCCGCAGCCGGTATATGACCGTGATCGCAATCCACGCGAGGAAGCGCATGAGAAATTCCGGAACGAGCGAGTAGATGTAAATGGCGACCAGCGCATTCAGGATGGCCAGGATGACGAAGAGCTCTGGAATCGTGAAGCCGGCGCTCAGCACCGCGATCGACAGGAGGGACGCGGCCACCATGAACAATGCGTTGATGATGTTGTTGGCCGCGATGATTCGTGACAGGTGTCGTCGTTCCGAGCGCTGCTGAATGAGCGCATACAGCGGGACACTGTAGAAACCGCCGAACGCGCCGAGCATCGTCAGGTCGAACAGCAGCCGCCACGTACCCGGCCGGGCGAGAAAGCCGGCGACGTCGTCGACGGGGATCGCGTGCGGTGTGGCTTGCGCGAAATACAGGTCCACGGCGAAGACCGTCAGGCCGATGGAGCCGAAGGGAACGAGTCCGATTTCAATGCGATGGCCGGAGAGGCGTTCGCACAACAACGACCCGATGCCGATGCCGACCGCGAAGGTGGCGAGAAGCAGCGTTGTGATGAATTCATCGCCGCGAAGGAAGTCCAGCGTGTAGGCCGGAAGCTGCAGCGTCATCGCGGAGCCGAAGAACCAGAACCACGAGATGCCGAGTATCGACAGGAAGACGCTCTTTTCCTCGCGCGCGTAGCCGACGATGCGCCAGGTCTCGCGCCACGCGTTGAGAGAAATCCGCAGCTCCGGGTCGACAGCGCGCGTGATCGGTACCTGGCGGCTCGCGACGTAACCGGCGACGGAGAAACCGAGCAGGCAGCCGGCGACGAGCGCGGGATTGTCGGGGTTGAAGCCGACCGTGAGCCCGCCGATGATCAGGCCAAGGATGATGGCGACATAGGTGCCCGCCTCCACGAGGGCATTGCCGCCGACCAGCTCGGTGTCGTCGAGCTGTTGCGGCAGGTAGGCGTACTTGACGGGCCCGAACAGCGTCGACTGGCAGCCCATGAGGAACAGGACGAAGAGCAGGAGCGCGTAGCTGCCCGCGACAAAGGCCACGGCCGCGATCGCCATCAGGGCGATCTCGAGCAGCTTGATCAGCCGGATCAGCCGGGATTTCTCGTACTTGTCCGCGATCTGGCCGGCCGTCGCCGACAGGATCACGAACGGCAGAATGAACAACGCGCCCGCGATGTTGGCGAGCTGGCTGTGGTTCATGCCGAACACCAGCACGCCCTGGAAGGTTGCGAGGATCAGGAATCCATTGCGGAAGACGTTGTCGTTGAGCGCCCCCAGGAACTGGGTCGCGAAAAACGGTGCGAACCGGCGCTGGACCAGCAGGCGAAACTGGCTTGATGTTGACAAGTCGCGGATCCCCTGACGCGCGGACGGCTCACTATAGCACCGGGCGCGCGGGCCCCGAATGCCAGGCCGAATCGGGGATGGCGGCCGGGCGGGCTGCGAAAAGTGTTAACTCGCGTCGGTTTTGCGGCCGGAAAGCGGTGCTATGATCGCGCAAGGCTCACTGATATTTCAGCAATTTAGGCCGGATTCCGGCCGGCTGCGGCCAGGCGCCGCAGGGATGAGGCATGAAAAGTCCGACCACGACAATACTGCTCCTGGCCGTCATGGCGGCGGCCGGCTGCGCGAAGGAAGCGCCTCCCCGCTCCGTGACCGAGTTCGTCGAGGACAAGCTGCTGCTGGAGGCGGCCCTGGTTCGTTGCTCGCAGAACCGCAACGAATCTCGCTACGACGCTGAATGCGTCAATGCGCGGGAAGCCGTAAAGCTGATCGAAGCCAAGCAGGAAGCGGAGCGCCGCGCGGAGCTCGAGTTGCAATCCCAGCGCAAGCGGGAGGCGATTCGTCGCACGCAGCAGGCGGCCGCGGAGGCACGTCGCCGTGCGGCGGAAGCAGAACGCCTGCGCAACGAACTCGAATACCAGGCCCAGTTCGGCGTCGCGCCGCCGACCGGTGAGGGCGATCTGCCGGACGGAGCGATGCTCGGCAACGAGCCGACCGCCGTCGTTCCTGTCGCGGTGCCGGACGAGGTCGCGTCATCGGAGCCGGCGGTTACGCTGCCGGCAGACGACAACGTGCCGGTCGTGGAGACGCCGCCGGCCGAACCGGAGTCCGCGCCAGCGGATCTCGAGGCGATTCGTGATGAACTGCGGCGCCGCCAGGACGGTGCCGGGGACTGAGTTATTCCGGGTCCGGAATACCGTAGGTCTTGACGTCGCTGTCTTCCGGACGGCTGTCCAGGGCGCCGGACGGTGCCGTTGCCCCGTTTTCCATGCCGGGTGTCGTCGGCAGTCGGCTCGTCTGCCTGCTGAGGACCTGCACGAAGCGATTCGCCGCCTCGGGCGCGATACTCGCCGGGCTCTGGAAGATGCCGTCCGGCGACAGGCGGGGATCACCGTAGAAGGCGGCATTCGCCTTCTCGTCCATCGTGATGCCGGAGCCTTCCAGCGCGACGCCGGCGAACAGTCCGCGATTGCGCGAATAGGACACGACCTCCGCCTCGAACTCGAGGTCCGTGGCGGCGCTGGCCTGCCGGCCAACGGGCCCGGCGGCGACCGAGGCGTCCGCGCCGAGTGTGAACTTGCCGCTCGTGATGCCGTCAACGCCCTTGCGCGTCTTGAATACCAGGATGATGTCGGTGGACTGCGCGCCTGCCTGCCAGCCGATGCTGCCGCCCGTCAGTGTGACGAAGACGGGATTGCTCCACGTGCCGGCATCCTGGCGGACGACGAGGATACCGCGCCCGCGGCGCCCGCCGATGCCGAAGCCGAGCTTGATGACGTCGGGGATCACGGCGACGGCGTACGCGCGCGCCAGCATGTTCGGCGGAATCGCCTGCTCGGGAATACGCAGGAACTGGTCGAGAACGTCGGTCGCGTCCGTGACGCGCTCTTCTTCACGCGTGTCGGCGAGAGCGGGCGGCGCGAGCGCAATGGCGAGCGTCAATGTCAGGGCGAATCCGAGAGTGCGCATCGGTGAAGTCCTGGTTCGTCGTGTCCGGAAAGGCTCGAATGATACGCGAATCGCGCGCCGTCCTCATTCGGCGGTCGCGGCAGCCACGAGCATGGGCGGGAGCGGGCAGTCCAGTGTCGCGCAGATGACGCGCACCAGCTCGGCTTCCTCGATGTCCAGGCGCTGGTCGGCAGCCACCGTCGCGGAGACCGCGCGCAGCAGCGTCTGCCGCTCGCGGATGTCGAGGGATTGCAGGATGTCGAGGCTTCGATCGAGGGTGGCGACCGCCGAGCCGGTGTCCGCGCCGGGCGCCGCGTCAGCCGTGTCGTTGCCGAGCACCGCCAGCCCGGCCCGCAGCGCCCGCTCCCGGGCCGCGGCGTCACCGCTGCCACGGGCGGCGATCAGGGCGAGCAGGGCGTGGCTCGCCTGTCGCCGTTGTGCGCGCGTGGCACGGGCGCGTCGTCGCCGGCCGCCCGGGTTTACCGACTGGTCGAGGCTGCTCTGCAGGATGCGATACACGCAGTATTCGTACAGGCTGATGCGGCCGTCGAGCTCGACGAGGCGCCGCACGAGATCGAGAAGGAACGCGAGCTGCGCGGCGGGGCGGAGCTTCAGCGCCGGGAACAGGACCTCGAGCAACGGCAGTCGGAATGCCGGGCCCGTCGTTCGCACGTCCGCGGCGAGCGCTTCGACCGTGCGTCGCCGTTCGGCGCCCAGGCGTTCGTCGATCAGCGCGGCCTGGCGTTCGCGCTGCTGCGGGTCCGGGTCGAGCACCAGGGCGATGGCGAGCAGGAACGCGAGGTCGGGCGAGTGCGCTGCATCGTAGAGCCGCTGCGGCATCGCCCGTCGCAGTCCTTCAGCGTATTCGACATGGTGCTCAGCCGGATTGCCCACGGAGTCGACGATGTGGTCGGCACCGGCCATCCGGCCGCCGCTTGCGACCGCCGCGGCGAAAGCAGCGGCACCGGCCGCGTCACCGTCCGGCGCGGCCGGTGGACGTGACCGCGGGTCGACGTGCGGAAAACGACCGGCATCGAAGGACGGATCGAGGGCGCGAATGCGTTCGACGAGCGGCGGATGCGTCGCGAACAGCCCGGACAGTTTCGACCCCGTGCCAAACAACATGTGGCTGATCTCTTCCGGGTCCGCCGTCGTCAGGTACGAGTGCTCGGTATAGCCCCCGATCTTCTTCAGCGCGCCGGCGATGCCGCCGGTCTGACGCGTGAACTGCACGGCCGACGCGTCGGCCAGGAACTCCCGCTGCCGCGACACCGAGGCCTTGATGAGCCGCGCGAAGAAAACGCCGATGCCGCCAAGCAGCGTCAGCCCGAGGCCCAGGACCAGAACCGCCGCGCCGTTCTTGTCGCGCCGGCTCGACACGGCGGCGCCGTGGTAAGTGCCACGCAGGATCAGGCGCCCGATCAGCCCGAGCACCATGATGCCGAACAGCACGCCCATCATGCGGATGTTCAGGCGCATGTCGCCATTCAGGATATGGCTGAACTCGTGCGCGATGACGCCCTGCAGCTCGTCGCGGTCGAGCAGCTCCAGCGTGCCGCGCGTCACGGCGATCGCCGCGTCGCCGGGCGCGAATCCGGCGGCGAAGGCATTGATACCGGCCTCGGCCTCGAGCACGTAGATCTCTGGCACGGGCACGCCGGATGCGATGGCCATTTCCTCCACGACGTTCCTGAGGCGCCGGCGCGTCGGGTCGCTGACGTCGGCGGGCACGAGCTTGCCGCCCATGGACGCCGCGACCTTGCCCCCACCCGAGGACAGGGCCGCGGTCTTGTAGAGGCTCGCGCCGACGATGAACAACGCGGTGCCGATCGCCGTGGCGGCCAGCAGCGGCCCGTGCAGCGCCAGTGCGTCGGCATTGCCATAGTCGCTCGCGCCGAGCCCCGCCAGCGCAAATGCCACGAGCAGCGTGACGCCGAGAACGATGAGTGCCGTGGAAACGACGTAGACGACGACGAGCCAGCGCGTGGCCCGCCGGGCGCGGTCCTGGGCGTCGAAGAAGTTCATGCCGTCCCGTGCCGTGCGGGGCGCTGCTCGATCAGTTGAACGAGACGGCCGGTGCAGCCCGCATGTCCTCGGACTCGATCTCGAGGAAGCTGGCCTTTTCGAAGTTGAACATGCCGGCGATCACGTTGTTCGGAAAGTTCTCGACCGAATTGTTGTAGCCCATGACGGCGTCGTTGAACGCCTGGCGGGCGAACGCGACCTTGTTCTCGGTGCTCGCGAGCTCTTCCTGGAACTGCATCATGTTCTGGTTCGCCTTGAGGTCGGGATAGGCTTCGGACAGCGCGAACAGTCGGCCCAGCGCGGCGCCGAGGGCGCCCTCGGACTCGCCGAGCCGGCGCACGGCCTCCGCATTCGCCGGGTCCGCCTTGGCGGTCTCGAGGTTCGTGACCGCCGCATTGCGTGCCTTGACGACGGCATCCAGCGTCTCGCGCTCGTGCTTCATGTAGCCTTTCACGGCTTCGACGAGGTTCGGGATCAGGTCGTGGCGGCGCGTGAGCTGCACGTCGATCTGCGCGAATCCGTTACGGACCCGGTTTCGTTCGTTGACCAGTCGGTTGTACATTCCGATGGCCCAGAACACAATGGCCGCAATAATCGCGAGAAATATCAGGAAGGAAGTCAATGCCCCGCTCCATGTCAACGAGTGTCGGCTCCAAGCATAGCGCCGGCTTCCCCGTTTCACTAGCGAAGCCCGGCCGGCGCGTTGCCGGCGTGATCGCGATGCTGGCCCTGATCGGCCCCGCGACCGCGGACTGGCACGGCGAGTCCCGGCCGATGATGGGTACCGAGGTCAGCGTGCACCTGTGGCACGACGACCCGGTCGAGGCCGAGGCCCTGATCGAGGCCGTATTCGCGGAGGCGTCGCGGATCGATCACCTGATGAGCACTTACAAGGACACCAGCCGGATTTCGGCCGTCAATCGGGAGGCCGCGGACCGTCCGGTGTACGCGGGCAACGAGCTGTTCGGCCTGGTCCGGCGGGCGCTGGACATCTCGGTGCTGACGCGCGGCGCGTTCGACATCACGTACGACAGCGTCGGGCAGCATTACGATTTCCGGGCCCGCAAGCGGCCCGACGACGAGACTGTCGCCGCGGAACGCGGCCTCATCGACTACCGTCTGGTCGAACTGGACGATACCGCGCAGAGCATTCGCTTTGTAAAGCAGGGCGTACGCATCAACCTCGGCGGCATCGCGAAAGGCTACGTCGTCGAGCGTGGCGTCGACATTCTTCGGCATCGCGGCGTCACCAACGCCATCGTGACCGCCGGTGGCGACTCGCGCATGCTGGGCGATCGCCGCGGCCAGCCGTTCATGATCGGAATCCGGGACCCGCGCAGAGCCGAAGCCGTCGCCATGTCGGTCCCGCTCGAGGACGAGGCGGTTTCGACGTCCGGCGATTACGAGCGCTACTTCGACGAGAACGGCATCCGCTATCACCACATCATTTCGCCGTCGACCGGCGCACCGGCGCACGAGCTGACGAGTGCCACCGTGTTCGGGCCCGACGCCGTCATGACGGACGCGTTGTCGACGTCGGTCTTCGTCATGGGCGTGGATCTCGGGCTGCGGCTGATCGCGGGGCTGCCGGACTACGAGAGCATCGTCATCGACGGCGAAGGCCGCATCTACTATTCGGACGGCCTCCAGCCCCCGGAGCGCTGATCGGCGCCGCGCAAAAAAAAGCCGCGACTGTCGCCGAAAGGCGACGATTTTTCGCTTTAAATTCAGCCTGATACGCCTATGATGGAGACGTCGGCGCGACGCGCGCAGGCGGGCGCCGACGGCTGTGCAATCAGGGGACGTTCCGCGGTTCGATCTCCCGGGAATGACAGCAACTTGACGTAATATCGGTGGGCCATTCTATGGCGGCGCAACGGATGCGCGGCTGGCCGACCCCGGCGGTCTTGGCGGACGAATTATGTTGAGGGTAAGGGGCTTTTCGTGACGATTATCACGGCCCCGGCGGGCCGCCGCTGTCACCATTCCCTGTGCGGCGCGCGCTGACGGCGGTCGCCGCCTCGTGTGCACGTTTGCAGGACCCGAAGGGATTCAGGCCGACAACACAAGGAATGAGACCATGAAATTCAGGAAACTCGTAACGGGGCTGATGCTCTGCGCCTTCGCGGCGGCCAGCCTCGCATCGTCCGGAATGACGGGCAAGCCCGCGCCGGACTTCGCGCTCAAGAGCTCCACCGGCGACAACCTGCGGCTGTCGGAATTCCGCGGCGACGTCGTGATGATCAATTTCTGGGCAACGTGGTGTGGTCCGTGCCGCCAGGAAATGCCGCTGCTCGACGAGCTGTACTCACGCTACAACCGCGTCGGCTTCAACCTGCTTGGCGTGAACATCGACGACGACTCCGGTCGGGCGATGGACATGATCCGCGAACTCGGCGTCAACTTCCCGGTGCTGTTCGACTCACGTAAGGAAGTCAGCAGGATGTACGACGTGGACGCGATGCCCGTCACCGTCATCGTCGATCGCACGGGCAACGTGCGTTTCGTGCACCAGGGCTACAAGCCGGGCTACGAAGAGAAGTACCTGGACCAGGTTCGCGCGCTGCTGCGCGAGTAACCGGGTGGCCGCGGTGCCCGTAGCCGGGCATCGCGGTCGGCCATCGAGGAGAGAGAACGTGAGATTTGTCAGACGTTGGGCCGTATTGACGCTGTGGCTGGTGATGGCCGGGCCGGCCGCCTGGGCACAGGGTACGCTGGATGCGGAGGCCGCTGTCGCCGAAGGTGGAATGCTCGCAGCCGCCGAGACCGAGTCCCGCGAGGAGTTTCGCGCGCTCGACCAGGACGTGCAGGCGCTCAAGAAAGAGGTCCTCGACCTGAACCGCGACCTGTTCCTGCTCGAGGAAGAGCTGCTCTTCCCGGCGAACTCGCAAGTCGCGTTCTTCATCTCGATGGACGTCGGCGAGTACTTCAAGCTGGATTCCGTCTCGCTGACGATCGACGGCAAGGAAGTGGCCAACTACCTGTACACGGACCGCGAGGTCGACGCCTTGATCCGCGGCGGCGTCCACCGCGTCCACATGGCGAACCTGAAGACAGGCGACCACGAGGTCATCGCCGTATTCACCGGGCAGGGCCCGCACACGCGCGACTATCGCCGCGGCGCAACGGTCACGGTGAACAAGGGCATCGGCGCGAAGTACCTCGAACTCGAGATCACTGATCGACTGAAGAAGCAGCAACCCGAATTCGAAATCAAGGAGTGGGAGTAGTCCTTGAGCGCCGGGCGCCTCACCGTTGTCGCGCTGAGCCTCTGGCTGGCGCTCGCTCCGCCGACCGCGGCCGCGAAAGCGGACAAGGAGGCGCAGCCGATCGTCGTGGAGGACCCGCACTACGGCGAGGTCCTGTTCTACTTCTACCAGGAAGACTATTTTCCGGCGATCGTGCGGCTGCTCGCTGCGCAGTCCGAGAGCTTGCTCGGGAAGCACGCCGAACAGGCCGAGCTGCTGCTGGGCGGCATGTACCTGTCCTACGGCCATCACCTCGAAGCGGCGCGCATCTTCGAGCGGCTACTGGCCGACAACACGAATCCGGAGGTTCGCGACCGGACCTGGTTCTTCCTTGCGAAGATCTGGAAACAGCGCGGCTACCTGGAGCAGTCGCAGCAGGCGCTCGACCGCATTCAGGGTGAGCTGCCGGACAACCTCGCGCGCGAAGCGGCGATGCTGCGCGCGCAGCTCAGGATCGACCAGGGCGATTACGACGGCGCCATCGCACTGCTCGAGAACTGGAAGGGCCGCACCGAGTGGGCGAGCTACGCGCGCTTCAACCTGGGCGTCGCGCTGGTGCGCAGCGGCCGAGTCGAGGAGGCCGCGCGCATCCTCGACGAGCTCGGCGACATGAATCCCTTCAACGACGAGCTGACCGCGCTCCGTGACAAGGCGAACCTCGCGCTTGGCTACGCGATGCTGCAGGACGGTCGTCCGCAGGCAGCGAAGCCCGCGCTGCAGCGCGTGCGGCTGGAGGGGCCGTATTCGAACAAGGCGTTGCTGGGCGTCGGCTGGGCCGACGCGGAGAACGATTTTTACGAACGGGCGCTCGTGCCGTGGATGGAGCTGCGCAGCCGCGATTTGCTCGACCCGGCCGTGCAGGAATCGATGCTGGCGATCCCCTATGCGCTGGCGCAGCTCGACTCGATCAGCCAGGCCGCAGATCACTATCTGAACGCGATCGAGGCCTTTCACGAGGAAAGCGTGCGCATCGACAGCACGATCGACAGCCTGGAATCCGGTGCGTTCTTCGCGAAGTTCGTCGATGACGACCCGCTGGACAGTACCGGCTGGTACTGGCGGCTCGAGTCCCTGCCGGAAGGCACCGAGGCACGCTACCTGTTTCACCTGTTGTCGACGCACCGCTTCCAGGAAGGCCTCAAGAATTACCGCGATCTGAGCTACATGCACCGCAATCTCGATACCTGGCAGGACAGCGTCGACGTCTTCGAGAGCATGCTGGAGACGCGCGAACAGGCCTACGAGGAACGACTGCCGCGCGTCGAGGAAGCGTTGGCCCGCGCGGACCTGGACGGCATGGTCGACCGCAAGCTCGAGTTCGATTCGGTGCTGAACGACATCGAGGCGTCGCACGACTGGCTCGCCCTCGCCACTCCTGAGGAGTTCGAGTTGTGGGGCGAGATCACGGGGCTGGAGGCGACGCCCGCGCTTGCCGCCGATATCCCTGAGGCCGCCGAGGTGCGCGACAAGATCACTCTGCTGAAAGGCGTACTGCAGTGGGATCTGGAGAAAGCCTTCAACGACCGGCTCTGGCGCCTGCGTCGCGACTTGCGTGACACCGGCGAGGCGCTCGTCGAAGCACAGCGCGCGCGACGGCAGATCGACGAGTCGATGCGGCGTCAGCCCGTCGAGTTCGCGGCGTTTTCCGAGCGCGTGTACGGCCTCGCGCCGCGTATCGAGGCGCTGAAGATGCGCATCGAGGATGATCTCGAGGTTCAGCGGGCCTTCCTGCGCGCGATCGCCGTCGGCGAGCTGCAGGCGCAGAAGGAACGGCTGACGACGTACACGATCCAGGCGCGCTTCGCGCTCGCAACGATCTACGACATGGCCACGACGGTCGGCGAGGCGGCGGAATGAGCCGGCGGCTGGCATGCCTCACGGTCTGCGCCGCGCTGCTGGTCACGGCGATGCCGCCTGTGCAGGCCGCCAAGGGCAAGGACGAGAAGACGATCGGTAGCCTGGAGCGCCGGCAGGTCTCGATTCGTCCGGGCAAGGTCATACTGAACAGCTCCGACCTCGCGCGGGACAACTACCGGGCGTTCCTGGACCTCGTGTCCGACGACCCGGAGTTGCGCGCGGAAGCGATGCGACGCCTCGGCGACCTCGAGCTCGAGGCGTCCGAGTCCGAGCAGCTCGCGGATAACATAGAGTCGCTCGGCACCGGTGGCGCGGACGACGCGATCGAGCTGTACCAGCGGCTGCTCGAGGCGTATCCCGAGTACCGTCGCAACGACACCGTCCTCTACCAGCTCGCCCGCGGCTACGAGCTCGGCGGCCGGATGGACGACGCGCTGACGACGCTCGATGAACTGGTCGCCCGCTACCCGGGCACGCCGATCATCGACGAGGTGCAGTTCCGCCGCGGCGAGATGCTGTTCCTGCGTAAGGATTACAACGCCGCCGAACTCGCGTACAAGGCCGTTGTCGAGTATGGCGACGAATCCCGCTTCTACGAGCAGTCGCTGTACAAGCTCGGCTGGTCGCAGTTCAAGCTCGCGTGGCACGAAGAGAGCCTGGATTCATTCTTCGAGTTGCTCGATCGCAAGCTCGGCGGCATCGAGATCCAGGATGGCGAAGACCGTTTCTCGGATCTGAGCCGGGCCGAGCAGGAACTGGTCGAGGACACATTCCGTGTATTGTCGATCAGCTTCTCGTACATGGACGGCGCGGCGAGCATCGACCAGTTCATGAATCAGCACGGTCAGCGCGACTACGCCTATATCGTGTACATGAATCTCGGCGACCTGTACCTCAGCAAGGAGCGCTATGTCGACGCCGCGGAGACTTACGAGGCGTTCGTCAACCAGGACCCGTACCATCCGAAAGCGCCGCTGCTTCAGGTCGAGGTCATCGAGGCCTACAAGCAGGGCGGCTTCCCAAGCCTGGTGCTCGAGGGCAAGAAGGGCTTCGTGGACCGCTACGCGCGCGACGGGGAGTTCTGGGTGCGCAACCTGCCGGAAGAGAACACGGCGGTGGCCGCCCACCTCAAGGCGAACCTGACCGACCTCGCGCAGTACTACCATGCCGAGGCGCAGCAGAAAGGTTCGCCCGCCGACTACCAGGAGGCCGCGCGTTGGTACCGCAAGTACCTCGCGTCGTTCCCCGACGACCCGGACAGCGCGAACACGAACTTCCTGCTGGCGGAGATCCTGTTCGAGAGCCAGGACTTCGCCGCAGCAACGCAGGAATACGAGCGGACGGCCTACGCCTACCCGTTGCACGAGCGTTCCGCCGAGGCCGGATACGCCGCGCTGCTCGCGTACCGGGCGCACGAGGCGGAGTTCGACGTCGAGGCCGATCCCGCGCAGGAAGAGGCGAAGGTCGCCTGGCACGGCGCCTACCTCGATAGCGGCCTGCGCTTCGCGCAGACCTACCCCGAGCACCCGCAGTCCGGCGCCGTCCTGACCACGGTGGCGGAGGACCTGTTCGCGCAGGGGCAGTTCGATCTCGCCATCGCGGTCGCGCAGACTGTCGTGGCGAAGCAGCCGCCGGTGGAGCAGGGCCTCGCGCGAACGGCGTGGACGGTGATCGCGCACTCGCAATTCGACCTCGGCAAGTTTGCGGCGGCAGAGCAGTCCTACTATCGCCTGCAGCCGTATACGCCGCCGGACGATCTCGAGGCGGCCGGGCAGATCGATGAACGCATCGCGTCGTCCATCTACAAGCAGGGCGAGCAGGCACGCGATGCCGGCGACCTGGAGATGGCCGTTGCCCATTTCACGCGATTGGGCGAGGTCGTGCCGGATTCGCCGATTCGTGCGACGGCCGAGTACGATGCGGCCGCGGCGCTGATCAACCTCGCCGCCTGGGACCGGGCCTCGTCCGTGCTCGAGAAGTTTCGCACGGACTACCCGGAAAGCGAGTTCGCGGACGACATATCGCAGAAGCTGGCCGTCACCTATCTCGAATCCGGAAAAGGCGTCGAGGCTGCGCGCGAGTTCGAGCGCATCGCGGTTGCCGAGTCAACGACCGACGACGTCCGGCGCGAGGCGCTGTGGAAGGCAGCCGAACTCTACGAGTCCGCCGGCGCAATGGCGGACGAGCGGCGCGTGTTGATCGACGTCGTAGACCAGTATCCCGATCCGTTGTCCGAGTCGATCGAGGCGCGCTTCCGCCTGCTGGAGATCGCGGAGGCGACAGGCGACACGCAGGAGCAGACGGCGCGGCTCCAGGAACTCGTCGAGGTCGACGCAACCGCGGGCGCGCAGCGCAGCGACCGGACGCGTTACCTCGCGGCGATCGCCACCGTGCGGCTCGCCGAACCGGTCCGCGAGCGCTTCCGGGTCGTGCAGCTCACGCAGCCGCTCGACCAGAGCGTGAAGTTGAAGCGCGAGCTGATGAACGATGTCATCAAGGTGTACACGGACGCAGCCGCCTACGGCGTCGCGGAGGTCACGACCGAGGCAACGTACCGGCTCGGCGAAGTGTATGAGCACTTCAGCCGCGCACTGATGGATTCCGAACGCCCGCCGAACCTCGATGAGCTCGCGCTCGACGAGTACGAACTGCTCCTGGAGGAGCAGGTGTTCCCGATCGAGGAAAAGGCGATCGACCTGTACATCACGAATGCGAATCGTGCCGCCGATGGCGTGTACGACGAGTGGGTGCAGCAGAGTTTTGAACGGCTGGCCGGATTGATGCCGGCCCGCTATGCGAAAGCGGAGCGCAGTGAAGATGTGGTTACGGCGTTGTACTGATTACGCGGCCCGGGCCCGCACGACGCTCGGCGCGGTAGCGCTATTGGCGCTCGCGGCCTGTGGCTCGCCGGGCGGCACGCGTCCGGCACCAGGCGCAGCTGCGGGACAGGACGGCAGCCCCCAGGCCGCGGTCCTGCCGCCCCAGGGCCAGACACTGTTCGAGCAGGCGGCGTCCGCGATGGCCGCTGGCGACCGGGTCGACGCGGAGCTCCGATTCAAGGAATTTCTGCTGCAATATCCGGACGTTCCGGCTGCCTGGGTGAACCTGGCGATCATTCATGGCGAGAACGGCGACACGGACGCCGCCATGGACGCGGTCGGCCGGGCGCTGGCCGCGGCGCCCGATTTTGCGCCGGCGTTGAACCAGCTGGGGCTACTGCATCGCAAAAACGGCAATTTTGCCGATGCCGAGGCCGCATATTTGAAGGCCGTCACAGTCTCGCCTGAGTACCCCTTGGCACACTACAACCTGGCTGTCCTGAACGAGTTGTACCTGCAGCGCCTCGATGTGGCGCTTGCGCATTTCGAACAGTACCTGGCCATCGTCGGCGACGATGAGCAGGTCGACAAGTGGATTGCGGACCTGGAACGCCGCGTGGCGGCGAACCAGCGCACGGCAAACGTGGCGGAATGACGGACATGAATTTTCGCATCTTCGATCGAATGCGGGCTTTCGGATCCGGAATCATGCTTGCCACGCTGCTGGCATCGTTTGCCGTTTACTCTCAAGAGCAGGATACGGGCGAGGATCTCGACTCGATCGAGCCCGGTGTCGATTCGGCCGCGCTCGAAGATCTCGGGTCCGGCGTCGACGAGATCGACGACATCGACCCGGCCGTGCCGTCGGCGGTACTTGCCGAAGACGTCACGCGCAGCAGCGCGGGCAGCGGTGTCATGGACCGACTGGAGCTCGGACGCACGGAGATCACGGGCAACCAGGAACTGCCGAAGGTGCTCTACATCGTCCCGTGGCAGAAAGCTGACCCGGGCGAACTGATGGGCAAACCGGTGAACACCTTGCTCGACGAAGTACTGGCACCGATCGATCGCGAAGAGTTCCTGCGGTCCGTCGATTACTACGAGGAACTGCACGGCAGGGAAGGCGAGTAGGTCACCACGCCACATGACCCGCGACGTGCGCTGAGAACGATGCAAAGAGGAGCATATCAATGAGCACTATCGTGCGTTTTTTCCAGGAGGGCGGAGCGTTCATGATCCCCATCCTGTTCGTGTTCGCGTTCGGCGTGATCATCGCCATCGAACGCTGGACGTATCTGACCATGTCCGGCGCGAGCAATCGCGCGCTGTGGAAGAAAATCGTGCCGTTCCTGAAGGCCGGCAACTTCCAGGAAGCTGCCGCACACACCGCGAAGTCGAAGGCCGCGATCGGCTCGATCCTGACGTACGGGCTGTACCGCGTGAAGAGCGCGCGCCGTCGCGATGACATCGAGAAGGCGATGGAAGAGAGCATGATGGAAGTGCTGCCGCGGCTCGAGAAGCGGACGCACTACCTCGCGACGCTTGCGAACATTGCGACGCTGCTCGGCCTGCTCGGCACCATCATCGGCCTGATCTCCGCGTTCACCGCGGTGTCGACGGCGAACCCGGCCGACAAGGCGGACCTGCTGTCGGCCAGTATCTCGACGGCGATGAACACGACGGCATTCGGCCTGATGGTCGCGATTCCGCTGCTGTTGATCCATGCGCTGCTGCAGACGAAGACGAACCAGCTCGTTGACAGCCTCGAGATGGCCAGCGTCAAGTTCCTGAACGCCGTTACGGAACGCCAGCTGAAGACATCCGGAGCCTGAGATGAGAAGCCGCCGCCAGGGCGGTCGTCGACGTAACACGGAGACGGCCGAACTCAACATCACGGCGTTCATGAACCTCATGGTGATCCTGGTGCCGTTCCTGCTGATCACAGCGGTGTTCTCGCGTCTGGCGATTCTCGAACTGAATCTGCCCGGCTCCTCGACCGAGCCCGCGGATCCGCAGGACCAGGTATTCATGCTGGAAATCATCGTTCGCACGGACAAGATCGAAGTCGGTGACCGGCACCAGGGGCTGCTCGGCGTGTACCCGAACCTGCCCGATGGTGGCTACGACTACGACGCGTTGAGTGAAAAGCTGGCGGACCTGAAGCGTCGCTACCCGAAGAAGACGGACGCGTCGATCCTGCTCGAACAGGACATCGAGTACGACACGCTCGTCCAGGTAATGGACCGGGTGCGCGTGGCGCAAGACATCGAGGACGAGGCCGTTGTGCGCAGCGATCTCTTTCCCGATATTTCGATCGGCGACGCGCCGGTCCTGAATGGAGGTGCCTGAGCCATGATGAAGTCAGGACGCGCACGGCGAATGGAGAAGCATCACGCCCGTAACGGGCGGGGCGGTGCGCTGAACCTGGTTTCGCTGATGGACATCTTCACGATTCTCGTTTTCTTCCTGCTGGTGAACTCCTCGGACGTGGAGACCCTGCCGAACGCGAAGGATTTGCAGCTCCCCGAATCCATCGCCGAACGCAAGCCGGAAGAGTCGGTCGTTATCCTGATCGGCGAGGAAGACATCCTCGTACAAGGTGCGCCGGTGGCGAAGGTCGCGGACGTCCTGGCCTCGAAGGGCAACGATATCGCGCCACTGCGTGAAGCCCTGAAGTCGCAGAACGACCGGGTGCTGCGTCGTGCCGCGCGCAACGACATCGCGGGACGCGAAGTCACGATCATGGGCGACAAGGAAATTCCGTACCGCGTCCTGAAAAAGGTCATGGCGACCTGCACGGCCGCCGATTACGGGCAGATATCGCTGGCGGTCCTGCAAAAGAGCAGCGACAAGCTGGATTCGATACAGGCAGCGCGGTAAGGGCGCAGGGATAGCGACAGGAGTCACTCGTGGATTTACCGTTCTACAGAGAGTACGACCTGCCCTGGACGGCCGACGTCGACCAGGAGCGACGGTTCCGGCGCAATCTCGGCATTGCGTTCCTCGTGGTCGTGGCGCTGTCGATCGTCTGGCCGTTCATCCCCGTGGCCGAGCCCGACCCGAACGACGTGGTGGAAATTCCGCCGCGCATCGCGCAGCTGCTGCTCGAAGAGAAGCCGCTGCCGCCGCCTCCGCCGCCGGTACAGGAAGAGCCCGAGCCCGAAATCGAAGAGCCCGAACCCGAGCAGGTCGTCGAGAACGAACCTGAACCGCAGCCCGAGCCCGAGGTCGTGCCGGAACCCGAGCCGGTCGTCGACCGGACCGAGGTGGCTCGGGAGCAGGCGAGGGCGGCCTTCACGTTCGCCGAGGACCTGACGGACCTCGTCGACAACGATCTGCTGGAAACGGTCAATGATGACCGCGAACTGACCGCGTCCGTCGGCCAGGCGGACCGCAATGAACGTTCGATGATCACGTCGAAGGCGGGCGCGGCATCAGCCGGTATCAACACGGCCTCGATGAGCCGCAATACCGGTGGCTCCGGCATCGCGGGGCGCAACACGACCCAGATCGAAAGCCCGGTCGCGAACATCGGCACGCAGAATGCGGCCGGCGGCGCGCGCCGCGAAGGTACGAGCGGCAAGGCGTCCCGCTCGCGGGAAGAGATCGAACTGGTGTTCGACAAGAACAAGGGCGCGATCTTCGCGTTGTACAACCGAGCACTTCGTCGCGATCCGTCGCTGGAAGGCAAGCTGGTCCTGCGCCTGACGATCGCCCCGACCGGCGAAGTCACGGCGTGCGAGATCGTCTCGAGCGAACTGGGTGACCCGGACCTCGAACAGAAGCTGGTGCAGCGCGTGCGCATGTTCCGCTTCGAAGCACGCGACGTCGAACCGATCACCACGACGAAGCCAATCGACTTCTTCCCGGCCTAGCTGGGGGCTGCCCGGCTCGGGCCGCGTGTCGTACTATTCAGGCGCCAACCGCGGTCGCTGAAGCTGATCGGGTGCCCCCGCGCTTCAGCGTCGTTCCCGTCGCTTTCTCCTGGAGAACGAGTACGCTGATGAAACACGCCGGTTCCTGCCTGTGCGGAGAAGTCCGTTTCGAAGTCGACGGCGCATTCGACGTGTCCCCTAAAGGTGTCCTAAAGGTGTCATGTCCTAAAGGTGTCCTAAAGGTGTCTGTCCTAAAGGTGTCTGTCCTAAAGGTGTCAGGTTTATTTTTTCTCGACGATCCTCCGGCCCGCAAGGAAAATAGACCTGACACCTTTATCGCACTCGGGTGCCAGTCGGACAGTCTGCGAACACGGTTGTGGCAGCGTTTGCTTGTGGCTGGGTTCCGCCGCCTGATCGGTTGGAGCTACACTGTCTGTATCCTGACCTGATGCAGACTCAGTGGCAAAAAAGGGGGTCAGCGAATGATCTGGGTGAGAAGCTGGTATAGCTCGCCGAGAAGACCGATCCCCGCAATGAGGATACCGAGTGTACCGATCGCTCGTCCTGTGACGAAACGGCTCGCAAAATCCGAACCGCCGACAACCAGGAAATACATCGACAATCCAAGGACCAACAAGGCTATCGTCATGATGATTCCGGAGATGATGTAGCTCATGAGAAGCGCAATCAGCCAGCCCGTTTCAAGTCCACGGTCAATTAGCTGATAGATCAACTTCGCGGCGTAGACCGCGGTCAGGACGAAATAGCCACTCCAAAGTACGCGCGAAAGCAAGAGGCCAAGCGATCGCTCCATCATCGACTCGCTGCTGGGCCGGTCCGACCGCAGGTCTCGCATGGGGGCAGATAACCGCTCGATCTGCCGGGTAAGGTACGCCGCTATTCTTGGGAACCTGACTTCAATTAGTGCCAACGTCAACCCGACCAGTTCGAGGGGAAACGTTACATACTGCAAACCAGCGGCAACTGTCTCGTTGAATAAAGTCTCCATGGCTTCTTTTTACAGCAAACAACCGTCGTTCGTGCGAGCCAGAGGTGTCCGACCCAAAGGTGTCAAGCTAAAGGTGTAGCTAAAGGTGTCTAAAGGTGTCAGGTTTATTTTCTATTAGCTAAAGGTGTCAGGTTTATTTTCTATTCGTGCACACAATTCAGTCGACCGGGAATCGTTGTCAGGTCTATCGTGTCTACGGGGAATTCTCTGCCACATCAATGCCTTATAGATCGCCGAGGAAAAAATAAACCTGACACCTTTAAAAGACACCTTTAGAGAAACACCTTTAGAATGGGACACTCTTTGGGGCGGGATCTGCGCACGGCCCCGAGCCGTCCAGGTATTGCTGGAGTTTCCAGGTTGCCTCGAAGCAAACTGCTGATCATTGTTTTCGTAGCGAGCTTTGCGCTCAGCGGACTCATCGAGAGTGTTCTGAGTGCTGAAGTCGCTGAATCCGTATTCCTGATCCACGGTATTGCCCTGGCAGTGATCTGCTTTGCTTGGTGCAAGGCGGACACTGCGGAGCGAAACATCCCTGCGCCGGTAGGGTCTGCGCTCCTTTGCGGTGTGCTGCCGGTCGTTGGGGTGCCAGCGCACTTACTGCGCACCCGCGAGTGGCGCAAGGCATTGATCGCCATTGTGAAGGCCTTCGGAGTGCTCGTCATGTCGATTCTTGCGTATGTCCTCACGCTGTACGCGGGCGAGTTTGTATCGGTGTAGTCCACTAATGACACTAAAGGTGTCCACTAAAGGTGTCAGGTTTATTTTTTTCCTGGAAAACAGCCGCGAACCGTAGCGTGGGACTATGAGCGATTCAGAGCGAAACTAAGGAAAACGCACAGGCGTTCAAGGAATAGAAATACGATGTTCCAGCCCGGTTGTTGGCGGCCGCTCGGCACTGGCCGATAGAGGTCGGCACGCAATCGGTTTCACCGAAATTTGACATTGCGGTCGTGTGTAAACGAGGCTTCCGCTGGTTCTTGATGCCGGAAGCTTCGACATGATCTCGATCTCTACATTCTGCAATCGACCTGCAATCCGCTGGATGACAACCTGCGTCGCTGTCCTTCTTACTGCGTTCGTTTCGGTGGTTGCCAGCGCGGAGTCGAGACCGCGGGTCATCGTCTCGACCGACATCGGCGGCAGTGACCCGGACGATTTCCAGTCGATGGTTCATTTGCTGCTCTATGCCGACGTGCTCGACATCGAGGGCCTCGTGTCGTCGCCGTGGGGCGAGGGACGTGTCGGCGACATTCTCGAGGTCATCGACGCTTACGAGGCGGATTACCCGAATTTGCGCACGTATTCGAACGCGTACCCGGCGCCGGACGCGCTGCGCGCGGTCGTCCGCCAGGGAGCGACCGACGTGGCGCCGTACCGCGGCTATGGCGAAACGACCGAAGGCTCCGACTGGATTGTCCGGGCCGCTCGTCGTCCGGATGCACGGCCGCTGCACGTGCTCGTCTGGGGCGGCATCGAGGACCTTGCGCAGGCATTGCACGATGCGCCGGACATCCTGCCCAAGCTGCGTGTTTACGCCATTGCCGGCCCGAACAAGAAATGGTCCCCGGATGCTTACCACTACCTCACGACCGAACACCCTGAACTTTGGGTCATCGAATCCAACTCGACGTACCGGGGCTGGTTCGTCGGCGGCGACCAGTCGGGCGATTGGGGCAACGAGACGTTCGTCGAGCGTCGCATCGCCGGCCGCGGCGCGCTCGGCGACTACTTTGCCGGCCTGCTGGGCGGCACGATCAAGATGGGTGACACGCCGTCGGTAGCCTGGCTGCTGCACGGCACGCCATCCGATCCGGCCCTGCCGGGCTGGGGCGGCAGCTACGTGCGCGCCTGGGAGCGCCCGTATGATCTCTATACCCGCGTTACGTCAGCGGACGACGAGATCGAGGCCTTCGGCATCTTCGAGCTGCGCCTGCCTGTCGATACGCCGAACGCCGAGGCGCGCCTGGTGGTCGAAAACCAATCGCTCGCCGGCCACGTCGAGGACGGCACGATCCGGTTCCGCTTCTCGCCGAAAGCCGCCAAGACGTTCACCTACCGCATCGACAGCAACGTGCCGGCGCTCGACGGACAACGCGGCGCCATCACGGCTGTCGCGGCAGCCCCGGACGCCGTGAACCGCCCCGACTCCCGTTGGCCGAACTGGTGGACGGACGATCCCGACCCTGCACTGGCCGAAGGCGAACACCAGGGCGCAGCGACCGTCAGTCGCTGGCGCGTCGACTTCCTGGAAGACTTTTCCCGGCGCCTGGAGCGGGCGCGCGCAGCCGTCGCGCCGGACGTGGCGGGATGGAGCGGGGCCGTGCTTCAGCGACCCGCGGACTGGTACGGCACGTCCGAAGCGTCGGAGCTTGCCGACAACGTGCTGCGCTGGCAGTCGGAGGAAGGCGCCTGGCCGAAGAACACGGATCTCACCCAAGCGCCGACGCCGGCGCTGCTGGAGGAGGCACGGACCGTCGGGCGCGCGAACACGATCGACAACGATGCCACCGTGCAGCCGATGCGTTTTCTCGCAATGGTGGCGAGCGCGACGGGCGAGGCACGTTACGAGGAGGCATTTCTGCGCGGTATGGACTACCTGCTCGAGGCGCAGTACGAGAATGGTGGATGGCCGCAGTTCTACCCGTTGCGGCCGTCAGGCTACTACTCGCGGATCACGTTCAACGACAACGCGATGATGAATGCCATGTTCCTGTTGAGGGACGTCGTCCGGGGCGAGGCCCCGTTCGGCTTTGTCGACGAGAGCGCTCGCGCGTCGGCGGCCGACGCGGTCCGCCGCGGCACCGACTGCATCCTGCGCACGCAGGTGCGCCAGGACGGTGAACTCACCGCCTGGGCGGCGCAGTACGATGAGGTCACGCTGGAACCGGCCTGGGCGCGCGCGTACGAACCGCCGTCATTGTCCGGCATGGAGACGGTGCCGATCGTGCGCTTCCTGATGGAGATCGAGGCGCCGAGCGACGCCGAGATCGCCGCCATCGAGGCGGCGGTACGCTGGCTGAACGATGTCGCGATCCACGATCTGCGTTACCTGCGTGGCGTCAACGCGGACGGCCAGGAAGATGCGTGGGTCGTCCCCGAACCCGGCGCAGGGCCGATCTGGGCGCGCTTCTACGACCTCGAAACCAGTGCGCCCGTCTTCACGGGCCGTGACAGCGTGATCCGTGCAGCGCTCGCCGACATCGAGACCGAGCGGCGCGGCGGCTACAGCTATTACGGCACCTGGCCCGCGGCGCTGCTGGCCGAGGACTACGCGCGCTGGCGCGCCCGCCTCGGTCGGCGCTGACCGGGGTCGCCGTCCGACGGGCGCGAGCAAAACTTTCCAGTTGAGCAATAATGACACCGGGCGCCTTGCGGGGTGGCGGCGCCGGTCCACCGGTTTGACCCGGTGGTGGTAACCGGTTACCTTGAATGTCTGTCCCGGTGGCCATTTTGCCAATGCAACCGGTGTCAATCTTAGAATACCGGTGACGATCCGGCGTAAACAGGATGCTTTGACCTATTTTTCATCATTATGCTGACGGCTCGTTGCACTCGTCAGAACTTTGCAAATTCAAGGATTTTCACGATCAGCTAGAACTCTACAGAGGGGGGCACAACATGGGGATGCAGACCAATCGCCGACTTGCGATAGGCGCGCTACTACTGGCTTCGTTCGGGTTCGGGGAACTCGCCGTTGCCCAGTCCGAAGAATTGGAAGAAATCGTCGTCAAGGGTATTCGCGGCAGTCTCGGCGCGGCTCTTGATCTCAAGCGGGAATCGACCGGCCAGGTCGATGCCATCGTCGCCGAGGACATCGCCGACTTTCCCGACCTGAACCTCGCCGAGGCCCTGCAAAGGATCCCCGGTGTCGCCATTACGCGCGACAATGGCGAGGGCAAGAACATCACGGTACGCGGCCTGTCCGGGCAGTACACCCGGACGCGGGTCAACGGCATGGAAGCGCGCGCCGGATTCGGCGGCAGCACCGACCGTGACTTCGACTTCAACATGTTCGCGGCGGAGCTCTTCAATTCCATCGTCGTCCATAAGACGGCGGATGCTTCGACGGACGAGGGATCGCTGGGCGCGACGGTCGACCTGAACACGGGGCGCCCGTTCAACTACCAGGAAGGGACGACCGTGCTGTTGTCCGGACAGGCCTGGTACAACGACCAGAGTGAAGAAGTCGGACCGCGACTCACCGGCCTGTACGCCTACAACGATCCGAACGGATTCTGGGGTTTCTCGGCGTCCGCCGCCTACTCGGAAACCAACAACCACACGGAATCCGGCAACACGGTCCGCTGGCAGCGCGCGAATTTCAACTCCGTTCTGGGCGTCGACTGCGCGGCCAATCCCACGGATGCCGGCTGTGTTGAAGTCTCCGAAGCGTTCCACGCGCGTATTCCGCGTTACGGCACGAACGAGGAGCAGCGCGACCGAGTCGGCCTGACGGCAGGCTTGCAGTTCCGCCCGTCGGACCGCACCGAGATCTCCTTCGACGCCCTGTACGCGGATTACAACCGCGACCGCGACTTCAAGACCATCGAGGTGCTGTTCCGCAGCAACGAAGGCGGCATGGACGTGACCGATTACGAGATGCAGTACTTCCCGGATCGGTACGGCGACGTGAACAACACGGTCATCTCCATGGACGTCGACAATGCGTGGGTGCGCTCCGAGACCTACTACCAGCGAGTGGAGTCGGAGTTCACGCAGTTCACGGCATCGTTTGATCATGCGTTCTCCGATCAGTTCACGATCGACGGTCTCATCGGCACGACGGAGTCGAGCGACCACATGCCGGTCGTGACGACACTCATGTACGACGATCGTGATTACAACGGTTACACCTACGACTATTCCGCGAGCATGGATTACCCCACGCTGGCGTTCAACGGTCCGGATGTCACCGATGGCACGATCTTCACGCTGACGGAGCTGCGCGACCAGGTGCATACCACGGACACCGGCTATGACAACGCGGTACTGAATGCGCACTGGGAGTTCTCGCCGGCGGTCACCCTGTCGGGTGGCATCAGCTACAAGAAGTTCACGTTCAAGACGCGCCAGGATCGCCGTGACGGCTCCGCCTGCCGTCCGGGGCTGTACGATTGCGACCTGGACGATGACGGTACCGACGACGTCCTCGGCCCGCAGGGCACGGCGGAACTCTCGGAGCAATACTCGTACGGGGGCGAGACCGGTCCCGGTTCGACGACGACCTGGGCGGCGCCTTCGCTCGAAGGCTGGACCAGCGCGCTGAATTTCTACGACTTCCCGCTGTCGGTCGACCAGGGCCGCCACCGTGACGTCGAGGAATCGAACCTCGGCGTCTGGCTGCAGCTTCACGGCGAGATCCCGATGGGCAACATGTCGTTCCTCTACGACGTCGGTGGCCGCTATGTCGAGACCGAGCAGACTTCGGCGGGCTACAACTCCGGTGTCTGGGTCGAAGTGGACCGTCCGAAGTATGACGACTTCCTGCCGTCGGCCAACGCGGCCCTGTGGGTAACGGATGACTTTGTCGTCCGTGGTTCTCTCGCGCAGGTGATGTCGCGGCCGGCACTCGGCAACCTGAGCCCGGGCGGCAGCGTCGACAGCTTCAACTTCGCGATCAGCTTCCAGAACCCGCAGCTCGACCCGACCCGGGCGGACACGTTCGACCTGTCGGCCGAGTGGTACTTCGCGGAAGAGTCGGTGCTGTCGGTGGCGATCTTCGGCAAGGACATCGAGTCCTTCCCGATTCGCGAGCTGACGATGGGCACGTTCGCCTCGACCGGCCTGCCGATGAGCGTCATTGCACCGACGTCACCGGCGTCGCAGACGCCCGAGGGCACCTGCGGCGACCCGGCGGGCTGCTGGGAAATCAGCCAGCTGGTGAACGGCCCGGGTGCGGACGTGACGGGCTACGAGATCGCGTTCCAGACGCCGCTGAGCACCTGGATGCCGGACGTACCGGTGTTGCGCAACATGGGTGTCGTTCTGAACTACACTTACGTGGATTCGGAAGTCGATTACAACTACAACGGCAACGACATCACGGAGCGCCTGCTGGGCCTGTCCAACGACTCGTACAACGCGACGGTCTACTACGAGAACGAGCGCTTCGGTGCCCGCGTCTCGGTGGCGAATCGTGGCGACTACCTGCGTAGTGGCCCGGATCGCAGCGACAACCTGTGGGAGTTCGTTGACCCGGCAACGTACGTTGACATTTCGTCGACGTACCACGCGACCGACAACCTGTCGATCACGTTCGAGGTCCTGAACCTGACCGACGAGCCGTCGGACGAGTGGGTGGATATCGACGCCCGTCGTCGTCTCGACCTCTACCACACGGGTGTGAACTGGTTGCTCGGAGCGCGCTACCAGTTCTGACACATCCCCCCGCTTAGCGTCACGCAGCGGTGGTCCGTGAGGACGGGGGCGGGTTGTCCGCCCCCGTCCGAACGGATTCGGACGGGGAGTCCCCCGATCCAATGTTCCAGTTCGATCCGGAATAGTCGCGATGAACAGCATGCCGCAGCCGAGATCTTTTGATCCGGAC
Organism: uncultured Pseudomonadota bacterium; assembly: GCA_913055625.1. Taxonomy (GTDB): domain Bacteria; phylum Pseudomonadota; class Gammaproteobacteria; order Steroidobacterales; family Woeseiaceae; genus UBA1847. The sequence continues at coordinate 360,703 of CAJXJW010000001.1, forward strand.
CGCCCGGATTACGCGCCTTACGGCCTGAGCTGTGTCCACTGGTGGCCGTCGCCGATGCGGCGACCCGACCACCACAACGAGATCGAACTCAACCTGCTGGTCTCCGGGGCGGTGACCTACCTACTCGGTGGCAACAAGACCGTCGTACCCGCCGGTCGCCTCAGCGTCTTCTGGGCGGCCATTCCGCACCAGATCATCGACTACAGTGACGACACGGAGTACTTCGTCGCGACCGTTCCGCTACAGTATTTCCTGCACTGGCGTCTGCCGGACAACCTCGTGCAACCGCTCATGCAAGGGCGGTTTCTGAGCGAGTCGACGGATGAAAGCGCGGAGTCCGATGCCCAGCTTTTCGAGCACTGGGAACAGGACCTTGCCGCCGCCGACTCACAACTCCAGGAGCCGGTACTCCTCGAGATGCAGGCACGACTCCTGCGCTTCGCCATGGCAATGCCGGCGGCAGATAACAGCGGCGGTTCGCGAGACGGCTTTGCGGCGATTACCGACAGTGGTCTGAACAAGGTCGAGCAGATGGCCTGCTTCATCGCGCAGCACTACACGGAAAAACTGACGGCGCAGCAGATCGGTGACTTCGTCAACCTGCATCCGAACTACGCCATGAACCTGTTTCGAAAATCCTTTGGCATGACGCTGACGGACTACATCACGCAGCACCGCGTATCGCACGCGCAACGCCTTCTTTCGACGACCGACCGGACAGCAACGGACATCGCGCTGCAATCCGGGTTCATGTCCATGAGCCGGTTCAACGAAGCCTTTCGACGCGCATGCAACTGCTCGCCGAGCGAGTACCGCCGCTCGCACGAGCTGCAGAAAAGCGTCGCGGGCGGCCTCAAGGCAGCGCCCTAGACCGCCGGAGTCCTGGCTTTCCAGGAAACCCGTTTACCAGCGGCCGGTTTCGGTTCTATGCTTGCGCCGCACGGGCCGAGTCCGGCCTGGCGGGAGGGTAATCTTTGCGCGACCTGAGACTCGCCGACCGGGAGGTCGTTGCCGGCACGCCTGGCTGTGGGCGAGGTGGACCGGAACGGCTGGCGGATTGCACGCGCGGCAATCCGGTCGTTATCGTCCACGTGCCGTCGGGTTGCATGTCCTCCCTGGTCAACGGACGGGTCGTCGACTTCGCGACCGACTCGATGTACGTCTTCTGGGCGGTGACGCCGCACAAGCTGCTGCGGGCGCGCGAAGCCACCCAGGCGTCCCACGTGACGCTGCCGTTCTCCTGCCTGTTCGACTGGCCTTTGCCGACGGAATTCGTACGACGGCTACTCGAAGGTCACGTGGTGGGTCAGAACACACAGGGTGCAGGCGACGAACGACTGTTCGACCGCTGGGAGCGGGATCTCGCGTCCGGGGGCCAGGGCAGCCGCGACGTTGCGCTACTCGAAATGCGCGCGCGCCTGCTGCGTTTCGCGCTGAAGTCCAGGTGGGGCACGCAGGGCACGGTGGAGCCGAAGTTGACATTGAGCGCCGTCGAGCAACTCGCTGCCTATGTCGCCCTGCATTATCCCGAACGCTTGTCTGCGCGCGCGATGAGCGAGCGCCTTCATCCCCGACCGGGCTACGCCATGGCGCTGTTCCGAAAGTCGTTCGGCATATCGCTCGGCCGCTACGTGGCCCATCATCGCATCGCGCATGCCGTTCGACTTCTGGCGACGACCGATTTGCCCGTCCGTGATATTGCTCAGGTGTCCGGCTTTGCAACGCTGCGGCGCATGTCGACTGCGTTCCGTGGTGCACTGAGGTGTTCGCCGGCGGAGTTTCGGCGTCGCCACCGATTGGCGCCGGTCGCGGACAGGCTACCTTAGGAAACCGTCCAAGACCGTCAGAATGCAGGATGAACCGACCCGGCGCGGGGCATAGATTGACCGTAAAGGCTTGCCGGATACGGCACGCGTCAAGGCGGCGGGGGGATGTCGGAAACCGGGCGACACAAGACGATTCACGGCAGCAGCGCCGAAAAGTCGCAGGGGGCGCAAACGCTCGCGACGCGGCACACGCAGCAGATCGGGTTGATCACCGACCAGCCAAACCCGCAATACGTCGTCGACATGCAGACCGGCATTCTGTCCGGATTGGACGAATCGACCTATCAGCTCGTCGTCAGGCCCTGCGACCGCGGATCACCAACGCTACGCGACGACATCTGCCGGATCGTCCGGCACCAGCGACTGTTCGGGGTCATCCTGACGCCCTCGATTTCTGAGGATGAAGAGCTGGTTGAGGCGCTACGCAGTAGCAACTGCCCGTACGTCCGGATTGCGGCGATTTCCCTCGATGCGGAAGATCGAATGATCGAAACGCACGATTTCGTCGGCGCCGCGCAAGCGGCACGGCACCTCGCGGAACTCGGCCACCGCCGCATTGCACACGTTCGCGGGCCGGATCATTTCCTGTCGTCTCACGAGCGCCTGCGCGGGTTTCGAATGGGGCTCGCGGTGCACGAGCTGCACGTCGACGACCGCTACGTACTCCAGGGCGGTTACACGTTCGAGTCCGGTGTCTATTGCGGCGAGAGACTGCTCGCAATGCCCGAGCTCCCGACGGCCGTGTTCGCCGGCAACGATGAAATGGCAGTCGGCATATACCAGTCGGCCCGGCGGGCGGGCGTACGAATCCCCGAAGACCTGTCGATCGTCGGCTTTGACGACGGACTGGTGGCGCAACGGATATGCCCGACGCTGACCACGGTACGCCTGCCGATACGCTACATGGGAACGCTGGCCGCGCAGCTGCTGGTATCCGCCAACGACGAAGCGTCGATGGAACCGCCGTTGGCGACGTCCGTCATTCCGCGCCTGGTCGTGAGGGAATCGACGGCACCACCGCGCCGTGCGAACGGCGCCTCCTGACGACTCGCGGTTGGACAGGCCTGGCGGCTATAGTGCCGTCATGGATGAGCCTGCGAGTATCGGATTCCCCCCGATAGCGCGCCCGGACGCGCGGCTGCTGATCCTCGGCAGCCTGCCGGGACGACGCTCGATCGCCGCCTCGGAGTACTACGCGCACCCGCGCAATGCATTCTGGCCGATCATGCGCGAGTTGTATGGCATTCGCGGCGACTATGCGTCGCGCTGCGACGGCCTGCGGCGCGCCGGAATCGCCCTGTGGGACGTGCTGGCCGCGTCTGTGCGCCCCGGAAGTCTCGATAGCTCCATCGTGAAGAAACGCTCAGAAACTAATGATTTTGTTAAGTTTTTCGACGAGCATCCAGCCGTTCAGCGTGTTGCGTTCAACGGCCGGACTGCCGAGGCCCTGTTTTGCCGCGAGGTATTGCCGACGCTCGGCGTGGCGCACCTCGAGCTGATTCCGCTGCCCTCGACCAGTCCGGCGCACGCGGCAATGACGCCGGATAAAAAAGGCGAAATCTGGGGTAGCATGCTGCGAGCCGACCCGGGGTCGGCAGGCACAGGAGAGGAACGATGACTGCATTCTTCGAGGTGAGCGCATGACGGCCGCACTGATCTGGCAACCGTTCGTCGGCATGATGATCCTGACCTTCGTGGTCTGGATAGTGATGTACCGGCGCCGTATCAGGCACATTCGTGCCGAGCGCATTCACCCGCAAAAACTGAAGACGCCGGAGGCGTTGAATGCGCTGATGCCGGAGGAGGTCGCGTATCCCGCGAACAACCTGCGAAACCTGTTCGAACTGCCGGTTATCTTCTACGCGCTGTGCATTTACGTGGTCGTCTCGGGCGAGTTCGACGTTACGTACCTGGTGGCCGCCTGGCTATTCCTGTTGCTGCGTTGTGCCCACAGTTACGTGCATTGCACGTCGAATCACGTGTACACGCGCTTCAGGCTGTATGCCGCGTCGTCGTTCGCCCTGTGGTTCATGGTCGGCCACGCGATCGTCGATCGCGTCGCCTGACGGGGGATGTCAGAGCGCGCCGTCCCCGGTCTCGCCGGTGCGGATGCGCCAGACCTGGGCGAGGTCGGTAACGAAGATCTTGCCGTCGCCCACCTTGCCGGTTTTCGCCGCGTCGATGATCGTTTCGATCGTGCGCTCGAGGAAGTCGTCCGGTATCGCGACTTCGATCTTGGCTTTCGGCAGGAAGTCGACGACGTATTCGGCACCGCGGTACAGCTCGGTGTGACCTCGCTGGCGGCCGAACCCCTTGACTTCAGTCACGGTCATTCCCTGGATGCCGATCTCGGACAACGCGTTGCGTACGTCGTCGAGCCTGAACGGCTTGATGATTGCGGTGACAAGTTTCATTCGGCCGTGTCTCCCTGGAAATCGGTCTGCGGCAAGTGTACAACGGTAGCGACGCCGCGTGAGAGCCCGAGTTTACCGTGCCCGCGACCCTGACCTCCCGATTGAACGAGCCCGCCGGCCTGTATTACCACGGCGGCGCGCTGCTCTATGCGCTGGTCGCGTACGTCACCGGCTTTGCGGGACTGCTATCAACCGGTTGGTTTGCGGCTCTCGGTGGTACGTTGCTGCTGGCCCACGGCATGGTCGTCGCGGCCTACCTCGTGCACGAGTGTGCGCACAACACGGTCTTCCGGCGGCACAGCGACAACGCGCGGCTCGGCCGCATACTCGTCTGGCTGTGTGGCGCCTGCTACGGCACCTACGAGGACATTCGCTACAAGCATTTTCGGCACCACGTCGACAATGACGATGTCGTGTGGTTCGACTACGAAGAGTTCTTCCGGCGGCATCCCCTGCTCACGCGGATGACCAAGGCCCTGGAGTACGTGTACGTGCCGGCGCACGAGATCCTGATGCACAGCCTGATGGCCGTTTCTTCGTTCGTGATTCCGCAGCGCCGGGGCCAGCGGGCCCGCAACATTGCCGTGCTCGCGGTTCGCGGCGCGCTTTTCGGGGCGCTGGCGTGGTATTCGCCGAAAGCCGCGATTCTGTATCTCGTGGCCTACGGCCTCACGCTGCACGTGCTGCGGTTCATGGACATGCTGCAGCACGACTACCCCTACACGACGACGTTGTTCGAGCCGTCCCGGGCGCCGCACAAGGGGGACGCGGCCTGGGAGCAGGCGCACACGTTCAGCAACCCGATATCGCTGCGCTGGCCGTTGCTCAACGCGCTGGTGCTGAACTTCGGCTATCACAACGCGCACCATGCGGACATGTCGGTGCCCTGGTACCGGCTGCCGGCGCTGCACCGGCGGCTGACGGACGACGATCCCGCGGCGGTCATCCCGTTCCGGGCTCAGGCCAGGCTGTATCATCGCAACCGGGTGCGGCGTGTCTACAACCCGCAGCCCGCGGACTATCCGAAGGGCCCGGACTACCTCGCCGTGGCGCGCAGCGGACGTGGTCCGGTGGGCGGCAACGCGGCGTCGTTCCTGACGGCGTTCTGACAATCGACAAGAGAGGAGCAGCGACGATGGGGGACACGAGCACGGCGGGCGTCGGGAAAATCGGCTGGGTCGACATGTCGGTCGCGAACGCGGACGCCATGCGCGACTTTTACACCGACGTGGTCGGATTCCGTCCCGGCAACGTCAGCATGGGCGACTACGACGACTACACGATGTGCATGCCCGAGACCGGCGACGCGGTCGCGGGTGTGTGCCACGCGCGCGGCGGCAACAGCGACCTGCCGGGCGGCTGGCTCGTCTATTTCGTCGTTGCCGACGTCGACGACAGCGCCGCGAAATGCGTTGCCGGCGGGGGGCGGCTGGTCGTGCCGGTCCGCGGTCTCGCGGGCGGTCGCTTCTGCGTCATCGAGGACCCGAACGGCGCGACCTGCGCGCTCTTCCAGCCCTGAGCGATGGCGCGCGCGCGTTCGACGGTGCCGCGGACCCGCGCGGCAGACCGCTTCGCCACTGACGCCTGGCAGCGGGCGCTCGCGCGCCTCGTCGCGAGCGCCGCGGGCGACGACACGGCGCCGGCGCTGGTCGGGGCGCTGGACGCGCTCGTCGATCACCAGGGAACCTGTCTGCTGGCGTTCTTCGCGGACGCCGCGCCGCAGGTGCTGCACCACAGCCTCGAACCGGAAGGAGTCCGGCATTATGTCGATCGCTACCTGGCCGGCCCGTACCTGCTCGATCCGCTCTACCAGCTGGCGCGACGCCCGGACAAGCCGGGGAGCTGCCGTTTTCGCGATGCCACGCCCGATCGGTTCCAATCGTCCGAGTACTACCGTCAGTACTGCGAGCGAACGCATCTGCGCGACGAGGTCGATTTCCTCGTTGATGTCGCACCCGGCGCAACTGCGGTGCTCGTCGTGGCGCGGCTCGAGCGCCGGTTCTCACGCTCCGACGTCACCAACCTGCAGCGGATCGAGCCAATCGTGCACGCCGCGATGCGCAATGCCTGGGATGCCTGGCGGCCGGATCCGGAAGGCGACGCGCAGGGGATTCACCGGCGCCTGACCGACTGCTTCGAGCACTTCGGCGCGTCCGTGCTGACGGAACGGGAACGCGAAATCACGCAGCTCCTGCTCCGTGGTTTCTCGACCAAGGCGATCGCGCGCGAACTCGACATTGCGCCGGGTACGGTGATGGTGCACAAGCGCAATCTCTTCGCGAAGCTCGGCATCTCGTCACAGTACGAGCTGTTTTCGCAGTTCATCGACGCGCTGTCCGCGAAAGGCTGAACCCTACCGTCCCCATGGTATTCAGGTCCCGTCGTGACCTGCGGAGAATGGTGAGACGTTCGTTCAACGGGGGTTCTGCGTGTTCGACTTCGATTTCGGTCTCGGTGAAGACCTGGACCTGCTGCGCGAGACGGTTCGCGCCTTCGCGGTGGATCGCATCGCGCCGCTTGCCGAGGAGACCGACCGCGACAACCGCTTCCCGCGCGCGCTCTGGCCGGAACTCGGCGAGCTCGGGCTGCTGGGTATCACGGTCGAGGAGCAGTATGGCGGCGCCGGGCTGGGCTATCTCGCGCACGTCGTCGCGATGGAGGAGATCAGCCGCGCGTCCGCGTCGGTCGGGCTGTCCTACGGCGCACACTCCAATCTCTGCGTGAACCAGTTGCGGCGCTGGGGCAGCGACGAGCAGCGCGAGCGCTGGCTTCCGGGGCTCGTGTCCGGCACGCATCTCGGCGCGCTGGCCATGAGTGAACCGGGCGCCGGTTCCGACGTCATGGGCATGCGCACGACTGCGGCGCGCGATGGCGACGACTACGTGCTGAACGGATCGAAGATGTGGATTACGAACGCGCCGGAGTCCGATCTCATGATCGTGTACGCGGTCACGGATCCCGACAGCAAGAGCGGCAAGTTGTCGGCGTTCGTCGTCGAGCGCGACACGCCGGGATTTTCGACGCCACAGAAGCTCGACAAGCTCGGCATGCGCGGCTCCGACACGAGCGAGGTCCTCTTCGAGGACTGCCGTATTCCCGTGGCGAACCGGCTCGGCGCGGAAGGCGGCGGTGCCGGGATCCTCATGAGCGGCCTCGACTACGAGCGGGTCGTGCTCGCCGGCGGGCCGCTGGGGATCATGCGGGCATGCATGGACGTCGTGATGCCCTATGTTCACGACCGCAAGCAGTTCGGGCGCGCGATCGGCCAGTTCCAGCTGATGCAGGGCAAGCTCGCGGACATGTACACCACCATGAATTCGAGCCGTGCCTACGTCTACGCCGTTGCTGCCGCCTGCGATCGCGGCCAGACGACGCGCTTCGACGCCGCGGGCTGCATCCTCGCGGCCGCGGAAAAAGCGACGTGGATGGCCGGCGAAGCGATTCAGGTACTTGGCGGAAATGGCTATATTAACGAGTACCCCACCGGTCGCCTCTGGCGTGACGCGAAGCTGTACGAGATCGGCGCGGGCACGAGTGAGATTCGGCGTATGCTGATCGGCCGGGAGCTGTTCAACGCCACGGCGTGAGGGACGCGCAAACCATGCCACTGATAAAGACCCGCATCGACCGGAGTTCGGAGGATTTCGATCGCAACCGCGAAGCCAACGTGGCGCTCGCGGAAGATCTCCGGGCCCTGAACGAGAACGTGATGCGGGGCGGGCCGCACCGGTCCCGCGAGAAGCACCTCGCGCGCGGCAAACTGCTGCCGCGCGATCGCGTCCGCCTCCTGCTCGATCCCGACGCGCCGTTCCTCGAGATCGGTCGGCTGGCCGCGCACGAGGTCTACGACGACGACGTACCGGCAGCTGGCATGATCGCCGGCATCGGGCGCGTGCAGGGCGTCGACTGCATGATCGTCGCGAACGACGCGACGGTGAAGGGCGGCACGTATTACCCGCTGACCGTGAAGAAGCACCTGCGCGCGCAGGAGATCGCCGAGCAGAATCACCTGCCGTGCATCTACCTCGTGGACTCGGGCGGGGCATTCCTGCCGCTGCAGGACGAGGTGTTCCCGGACCGGGACCACTTCGGCCGCATCTTTTACAACCAGGCACGGCTATCGGCGGCGGGCATACCGCAGATCGCCGTGGTCATGGGCTCTTGCACCGCGGGCGGGGCATACGTGCCGGCGATGTGCGACGAGGCGGTGATCGTGCGAAATCAGGGCACGATCTTCCTGGGCGGCCCGCCGCTGGTGAAGGCGGCTACCGGCGAAGTCGTCGATGCGGAAACCCTGGGCGGCGGTGCGGTGCATTCACGCATCTCCGGCGTCACGGATCACCTGGCCGACGACGACACGCACGCGCTGGCAATCGCCCGCGATATCGTGGCGTCGTTGAATCGTCCGCAGAGCCGGCCGTTCGCGAATCGTCCGCCGGTCGAGCCGGCCTACCCAGTGACAGACCTGTACGGCATCGTTCCGCGCGAGTTTCGATTCCCTTACGACGTGCGCGAAATCATCGCGCGCATCGTCGATGCTTCCGAGTTCCACGAGTTCAAGAAACTCTACGGTGCCACGCTCGTGTGCGGCTTCGCGCATATCGACGGCAATCCCGTTGGCGTCGTGGCGAACAATGGCATCCTGTTTCCGGAATCGGCGCAGAAAGGTGCGCATTTCGTGCAGCTTTCGAACCGCCGCGGCATCCCGCTCGTGTTCCTGCAAAACATTACCGGTTTCATGGTGGGCAAGCGCGTCGAGCACGCCGGCATCGCGAAGGACGGCGCGAAGATGGTCAATGCCGTCGCGACCGCGACGGTCCCGAAGTACACGGTGATCATCGGCGGGTCGTTCGGCGCCGGCAATTACGCAATGTGCGGCCGCGCCTACAACCCGCGCATGCTCTGGATGTGGCCGAACGCGCGTATCTCCGTCATGGGTGGCGAGCAGGCCGCGAGCGTGCTCGCGACGGTGCGCGCCGACGGCATGCAGGCCCGAGAGCAGGCCTGGCCGGACGAGGAACGCGCGGCGTTCGAGGCGGAGATTCGCGCCGGGTACGAGCGGCAGGGGCACCCGTATTACTCGAGTGCGCGGCTGTGGGATGACGGCGTGATCGATCCGGTCGACACCCGTGAGGTATTATCACTGGCCTTGGCAGCCGCAGGAAACCGGCCTCGTGATGCGGAAACACCCGCGGGAATATTCCGCATGTAGGAAGTCCCTGGCGCCGTGACGTCCCGCCAGGAAAAGAACACCGGGACGCGCGCCGTGGCCGATGCGCACCGCTTCAACGAGGCGCGCCTCGCATCGTGGATGGCGGCGCACGTCGAGGGCTTCGAGGGGCCGATCTCGGTTCGCCAGTTCCGCGGCGGCCAGTCGAACCCGACCTACCGGATCGAAACGCCCGGCGCCGCCTACGTCCTCCGGCGCAAGCCGCCAGGCAAGCTGCTCGCGTCCGCCCATGCGGTCGACCGGGAGTTTCGCGTGATCAGCGCGCTGTTCGACGAAGGATTCCCGGTGCCGCGCCCTTTCGCGTTGTGTGAGGACGATGCGGTCATCGGCACGGTGTTCTTCGTCATGGCCTGCGTCGACGGCCGGATCTTCTGGGACCTGGACCTGCCCGGCTCGAACCCGTCGGAACGCGCCGCGATCTACGATGACGTCAACCGGACGATCGCGCGGCTGCACGGATTCGACGCCGGCGCGCTGGGCCTCGCCGACTTCGGCGTCCCCGGGAACTACTTCGAGCGGCAGATCTCGCGCTGGACGCGGCAGTACCGGGCGTCGGAAACGGAGACGATCGAGCCGATGGACGCGCTGATCGACTGGCTGCCCGGCAACATCCCGGCCGACGATTCGTCAAGCATCGTGCACGGCGATTTCCGCCTCGATAACATGATCATCCATCCGACCGAGCCGCGCGTCATCGCGGTCCTCGACTGGGAGTTGTCGACGATCGGGCACCCGCTCGCCGACTTCACCTACCACCTGCTGCCGTGGCGGATGCCGGAAATCGGCATCGGCTCGATCGGGCTGCGGGACAAGGACCTGGCGGCGCTGGGCATCCCGGAGGAGGACGACTACGTTCGTGCGTATTGCGAGCGCACGGGACGGACCGCCATCGAGCATCGCGGATTCTACACGGCGTTCAACCTGTTCCGCCTCGCGGCGATCCTGCAGGGCATTGCGGGCCGGGTCCGCGACGGCACGGCGGCCAGTGCGCACGCACGCGAGGCGGCGCGTGCGGTTCGCCCGCTGGCGATGCTCGGGGCCGAACACATCGGGGCCGCCTGACTTGCGGTGCCGGCGACCCCGCCACTAGAATGCCGGCTTGCAGGAAACGGCGGATATAAGCCAAGGAAATTTAAGGGAATATGGCGCTAGACTACGACCAACTGATGGCGACCTCGATCGTCGACCTGCCGCATGCGTACCGCGACGTGGAGACGATGCTGTACGCGCTCAGCGTGGGGCTCGGCCGCGATCCGCTCGACCGGCGCGAACTCGACTACGTGTACGAGGGAACGGCGCTGTTGAAGACATTGCCATCGCAGGCAACGGTCATGGTGCCGGACATGTTCCCGCCGGACCTCGGCTGGGACTTCACCCAGGTCCTGCACGCGGAACAGCGCCTGCAGTTGTTCCGGCCGTTGCCGGCTGCGGCCGAGCTGCTGGTCAACAAGCGCATCGTCGATGTCATCGACCGTGGACCGTCGCTCGGCGCCGTGGTGCTGTTCGAGGCCGAAGGGCGCCTCGCGAAGGACGATACGGTGCTGTTCGTGCTCGGCAACACGATCATCGCACGCGGTGACGGCGGCTTCGGCGGACCGAACGGGAAAGGCCCGGCGCCGCATCGGGTGCCACGTCGCGAACCCGACCTGACCTGCGAGTTGCCGACGCGCCCCGACCAGGCACTGCTATACCGCCTCAACGAAGACCGCAACCCGCTGCACGCCGACCCGCAGCGCGCGCGGGACGCCGGTTTCGACCGCCCGATCCTGCACGGGCTGTGCACCTACGGCATCGCCTGCCACGCCATCCTGCGCACGATCTGCGAATACGACCACACGCTGATCTCCGGCCTCGATGCGCGATTTTCCGCGCCGGTCATGCCCGGAGACACGATCGCCACGGACATGTGGCAGGACGGTCCCGTGGTTTCCTTCCAGTGCCGAGCCGTAGAACGCGACGTCGTCGTCGTTCGCAACGGCAAGTGCACACTGAACGTGTAGTGTCCGCACCCGACACCATTCGCATCACCACGGAGGGCGCCATCGCGTTCGTGTGCCTGGCGCGCCCCGGGAAGCGCAACGCCGTCAACCTGGCGATGTTCCGGGAGCTTGCCGGCTGCGGTGAGCCGCTGTCGGCCGCGGGAGTGCGCGCGGTGGTGCTGCACGGGGATGGCGCGGCCTTCTGCGCAGGCATCGACACGTCGATATTCGCGCAGGCCGACGCCCGCGAGCTGGCCGCGATGCTGGCACCGGCGTATCCCGGCGGCGCGAACGTGTTCCAGCAGGCGGCGTGCGTGTTCCGCAACCTGCCGGTTCCCGTCATCTGCGCATTGCACGGGGTCGCGCTGGGCGCCGGCCTGCAGATTGCGCTCGGTGCTGACCTGCGTTTCGCGGAACCATCGACGCGCTTTTCGGCCATGGAAGTGCATTGGGGGCTGGTGCCCGACATGGGCCTGTCAGTGACGGCGCGCGGCGTGCTGCCGGCGGACCGGCTCGCCGAGCTCGTGTACACGGGCCGCAGCGTCGACGCCCCGGAGGCGCTCGCCCTCGGGCTCGTGACCGCCATTGCCGACGATCCGCTGGCCCGGGCCCGCGAGACCGCGGCCGCGATCGCCGGTCTTTCGCCGGACGCTATCCGGGCCGCGAAGCAGCTGCTCCGCGACGGGATGGCGCTGCCGGCTGGTGACGCGCTGGCGCTGGAGGCCCGCCTGCAGGGCGCGCTGATCGGGTCGCCGAACCAGGCCGAAGCCGTACGCGCCCGGATTGACCGGCGCGAACCGAAATTCGAAAATTGAACCGGAACTTTGCAACGCATGAGCAACTCCAACCCGGTATCTGTTGTTTCGCGCGTCGAGTGCTGGTCGGTTTGAACTGTCGATTCCTTCCCATTGCCATCCTTGCAGGCTGCCTGGTCGCCACGACAGCCCACGCCGGAAAGAGCAGCCCGTTTTTCAGCAGTCGCACCGAGTCGAAGATCGTCTCGGCGCAGGACATGGCCGAGACGCTGTTTCAGCGTGGCGAATACCAGCGTGCGCTGATCATCTACGAGCACGATCTTGCGCCGCTGGGCGACAAGTACGCGCAGTACATGATCGGCTTCATGCATCTCATCGGGGCCGGCGTGCCGGAAGATGCGGTGACCGCGTCCGCGTGGTACCGCCTGGCGGCGGAACGCGGGAATCCCGAACTCGTCGCCGAGCGCGACCGGCTGATGCGGCAGTTCACGTCGGTCGATCTTGTGCAGTCGGATACGCTCTACCGGGCGTTGCGCAAACAGTATTCCGACCTCGTGATCCTGTCGCAGCTCATCCGCGAGGACATGGAAATCCTGGACCCGAAAGCCGGCACACGCCTGTTCGGCGACACTGTGGGCCCGGTGACGATCGTGGACCCGCGGTCGGGCATGGAAATATCCCGGCGGGTTCTCGAGGGCCGGGTGCAGAAGCGCGTGACGCAATACCTCACGCTCATGAATGCGTTGATGGAGGGGGTCAAGCTGGACACCGATCTCGATCGATTGGACCTCGATGAGCTCGACGCGATCGTCGCGGAACAGGTCGCCCTGATCAACGACCGCTGATCGCCGCGGCCGGTCAGGACTTCGGGCGGGCGGCGAGCGAACCCGTGAGAATGTCGGGAAAATGCTCCGTGATGCGGCGCGCCGTCGCTGCATCCCCGTGAAACCACTTCGGAATCCAGTTGATGGCCCCCATGATCGCGTTGCCGGTCATGCGTACATCGCAAGCCGCGATGCTGCCATCGGCGATACCTTCCTCGATAAGGCCCTCGAACGCACGGCTGTGACGCCGCGAGAGTGTCAGTATCTCGTCGCGGTGCGCGGGCGTGAGTGACGGAATTTCGCTCATGATGGCCATCGGGCCACTGGGGCCGACGATGCCCTCGGCGTGCCCCGCGATGTAGCGCCGAACCTTGTCGAGGCCGCTGCCGCCGCCGGCCACGGCAGCCGCCATGGCCTCCCGCCCCATGTCCGCGGCCCGGACGTAGCACAGGTAGACCAGTTCCTCCTTGTTGCGGACGTAGTAGTACAGCGCGGCGTCGGTGAGACCCAGCAGCGCCGCCACGTCCTTGAGCGAGGTGCCGCTGTAACCCTTGGCATTGAAGCACTGGGCTGCCGCCCGGAGCATGCGGTCCTTCTGCAGCGCAAAGCGCGACTCGTCGGGGGGCGTGGCCATTGGCACAGAATTTTAATCTGGATTAAAATATTTGCAAAAGCGGGTCTGCCGGCCCGCTTCCCGATTCGGCCGAACGCCGCCTCCCGGCGACACGGCCCAGAACCAGGCACGCCGCCGGGGGAGCATTCCGATGAGTTCGGTTGCCAGTGATCTGCAGGGCGTCCCGCAGGATGCCGACGACACGCCGTTGCGCTTCGTGACGGCCGCGTCGCTGTTCGACGGCCACGACGCCGCCATCAACATCATGCGCCGCCTGATCCAGGCGCAGGGCGCCGAGGTCATCCACCTGGGCCACAATCGCAGCGTTGACGACATCGTCCGCGCCGCCGTGCAGGAGGACGCCGACGGCATCGCCATCAGTTCCTACCAGGGGGGCCACAACGAGTACTTCCGCTACATGATCGACCGGCTGGCGGATCACGGCGCGTCACACATCCGCGTTTTCGGCGGCGGCGGCGGGACGATTACCCCGGAGGAGATTCGTGCGCTGATGGACTACGGTGTCGAGCGGATCTACCACCCGCACGATGGCATGGACCTCGGCCTCGAGGCGATGATCAGTGATGTCGTGAAGCGCACGGCCGCGGCACGCCGGCCGACGCCGACCGTGGTCGCGGACGCGGACGCAAGGATGCTCGACGTCGCGTCGACGATCTCCGCGATCGAGGAGGGCCGTCTCGACGACGCGACGCTGGCGCGCCTGCGCAAGGCCTGGCAGATGCAGGCTGGCAAGGTGCCGGTGATCGGCATCACCGGCACGGGCGGTGCCGGCAAGAGCAGCGTTACCGACGAGATACTGAATCGCTTCCTCGCGAACTTTGGGGACATTCGCATCGCGGTTATCGCCGTCGACCCGACGCGTCGGCGCACGGGCGGGGCGCTGCTCGGCGACCGCATCCGCATGAATTCACTGCGCTCTGAGCGCGTGTTCATGCGCTCGATAGCGACGCGTCGCCAGCACCTCGCGACCAGCGAGATGCTTGGCGACCAGGTGCTGTACATGAAGTCGCTTGGTTTCGACCTCGTGATCGTCGAGACGGCGGGCATCGGCCAGAGTGACAGCGAGATCGTCGACCTCGTGGATTTCTCGATGTACGTCATGACGAGCGACTACGGCGCCGCAAGCCAGCTCGAGAAGATCGACATGCTCGACTTCGCCGATCTCGTCGTGCTGAACAAGTACGACAAGCGCGGCGCCGAGGACGCGCTGCGGGACATCCGGAAGCAGTGGAAGCGCAACCACCTGGCGTTCACGGCGGACGACGAGGACGTCCCGGTCTACCCGACGATCGCGAGCCAGTTCAACGACCCGGGGATCACGCACATGTTCGTCGAGCTGTGCCGGCGCCTGCGTGACAAGCTGTCGATCGACGAGGGCTTCGATCCCGGGCTCAGGGTTGCGGTCCGCGAGCCGCGCGCGATGGCGATCATCCCCGGCAGCCGGATTCGTTACCTGGCCGAGATCGCCGAACACGGCCGCGACGCCGACCAGCACAGCGAGGCTCAGGCACGGCTCGCCAGCCGGCTGCAGCACCTGTACGAGTCGCTGAAACTGCTGGGCGACGATGCCCTGCCCGAACCGCTCGCGCCCTACGCGACGGACGCGTTGGACGACGGAATGGACGCGAGCCTGCTGGCGCTGCGTCAGCGTTACCAGGAAACGATGGACGAGCTGGCGCCGGAGTCGCTGCGGCTGCTGCGCGACTGGCCGTCCGTGCGCGACGGCGTGACCGCGGACAGGTACCGTTACACGGTGCGCGGTCGCGAGTTAACCGGCGACAACTATCGCGAGTCGTTGTCACGGCAGAGGATCCCGAAGATTGCGCCGCCGTCCTACAAGGACTGGGGCGAGCTGCTGCGCTTCCTGTTGCGGGAGAACCTGCCCGGGCATTTTCCATACACCGGCGGCGTGTTCCCGTACCGCCGTCTCGGTGAGGACCCGACCCGCATGTTCGCCGGGGAGGGGACGCCGGAGCGCACGAACCGGCGCTTCCACTACCTGTCGCAGGGGCAGGATGCCGCACGCCTGTCGACGGCATTCGACTCGGTCACGCTATACGGCGAGGATCCTCACGAGCGCCCGGATATTTACGGCAAGGTCGGCAACTCCGGCGTCTCGATCGCCACGGTCGACGACATGAAGAAGCTGTACTCCGGCTTCGACCTGTGCGCCCCGACGACCTCGGTGTCCATGACCATCAACGGTCCGGCGCCGATGATCCTCGCGTTCTTCATGAACACGGCGATCGACCAGCAGGTCGAGAAGCACCTGAAGGCCACCGGCCGGTGGGCGGAGGCCGAGAAGCGCATCGACGCGTACTTCGGGAGCGGCCCGCGGCCGTGCTACGAAGGCGACCTGCCGCCGGGCAACGACGGGCTTGGGCTCGCGCTCCTCGGCATTTCGGGCGACAAGCTCGTCGACGCGGAAACCTACGCGCGCATTCGCGAGGAAACGCTGTCCGTGGTGCGCGGGACGGTGCAGGCGGACATCCTCAAGGAAGACCAGGCGCAGAACACCTGCATCTTCTCCACCGAGTTCGCAATGAAGATGATGGGCGACGTGCAGGCGTTCTTCATCGACAACGGTGTGCGCAACTACTACAGCGTCTCGATCAGCGGCTACCACATCGCCGAGGCCGGTGCGAACCCGATCAGCCAGCTCGCATTCACGCTGGCGAATGGCTTCACGATCGTCGAGTACTACCTGGCGCGCGGCATGAACATCGACGATTTCGCGCCGAACCTGAGCTTCTTCTTCTCGAACGGCATGGATCCGGAGTACACGGTCGTCGGCCGTGTCGCGCGGCGCATCTGGGCGCGGGCCATGCGCGACCGCTACGGCGCCAGCGCGCGCTCGCAGATGCTGAAGTACCATGTGCAGACGTCGGGCCGCAGCCTGCATGCGCAGGAGATCAGCTTCAATGACATTCGCACGACGCTGCAGGCTCTGTACGCGCTGTTCGACAACTGCAACAGCCTGCACACAAATGCGTTCGACGAGGCCGTGACGACACCGACCGAGCAGTCTGTCCGCCGCGCGGTCGCGATCCAGCTCATCATCTCGCGCGAGCTCGGTCTGAACTTCTGCGAGAACCCGTGGCAGGGCTCCTTCATCGTGGAGCAGCTGACCGACCTGGTCGAGGAGGCCGTGTATCGAGAGTTCGAGCGGATCTCGGAACGCGGCGGCGTGCTGGGCGCGATGGACACGATGTACCAGCGCGGCAAGATCCAGGACGAGAGCCTGTACTACGAGAGCCGCAAGCACGATGGCTCGCTGCCGCTGATCGGCGTCAACACGTTCCTGCCGAAGAAGGGCGAAGAGGACGAGGTGCACGACCTCGAACTGATCCGCTCCAGCGAGGCCGAGAAGAACGACCAGATCAGGCACTTGCGCGAGTTCCAGTCGCGGCATGCGGACGATTCCGGTCCGGCACTGCGCCGGCTGCAGACCGTGGCTCGCGAGCGCGGCAACATCTTCGCGGAACTGATGGATACGGTGAAAGCGAATTCACTGGGCCAGATAAGCCACGCGTTGTACGACGTCGGCGGCGAGTACCGCCGCAACATGTAAGCGTTGCCGAACGCCGGCACGCAAGAGGACAGACCATGGGCAAGACCGTCAACTACAGCCAGCAGGGCGCTGTGGCCCTGATCGCGATGAACCGCCCCGATTCGCTGAACGGCTTTACGCCGGAACTGTGCGAGGACCTGCTGGCGGCCTTCGAGCGGGCGGACGCCGACGACTCCGTGCGCGTGATCGTCTTCACCGGCGAGGGCCGCGCCTTCAGCACCGGCGCCGACCTGAAGTCGAACGAGGGCGGCCGCAGCATTCGCGGCAAGCTGCAGTTCGAGTACCGGCCCGTGCTGGCCGCCATCGGGCAAACGCCGAAGCCGGTGATTGCGGCCGTGCCCGGCTTCGCGGCGGGCATCGGCCTGTCGTACGTGCTGCAATGCGATCTCGTGATCATGGCCGACGACGCGTTCCTGCTGTCGCCGTTTGCAACGATCTCTCTGGTGCCGGATGGCGGCGCCAACTGGCAGCTCGTGCGCCAGCTCGGTTATCACCGTGCGTACCAACTCGCGGTCGAAGCGGAGCGAATCCCGGCGTCTCGTTGCGTCGAGCTGGGCCTCGCGAATCGCGCCGTGCCGGCCGACGAACTGCACGAGGCGGCGATGGCGTGGGCCGGCGAACTCGCGGAACGTGCGCCGCTTGCGCTCGCGGCGACGAAAAAAGTGATGCGCGCGGCACTGGACGGGGACTGGGCGAGCTGCTTCGACCTCGAAGCCGATCTGCAGGGACAACTTCGCGACACCGACGACTCGAGGGAGGGCGTGCAGGCTTTCTTCGAGAAGCGGCAACCGCGCTTCAAGGGCAAGTAGACGGGCAAGCGACATGGACAGACTCATTTTCGAGGAAGAGCACGAAATGTTCCGCGACTCGGTGCGGAGCTTCATGCAGAACGAGATCGGCCCGCACAGCGACCGCTGGCACGAGCAGGGCATCGTGGACCGCGAGGCTTTCCTCGCGGCGGGCGAGATGGGCCTGCTGCTGATGTGGGCGGACGAGAAATACGGCGGCGCCGGCGTTCCGGACTTCCGCTACGAGCAGATCCTCATCGAGGAGAACGCGCACTTCGGCGATCCCGGGTTCTTCATGACGCTGCACAGCCGGCTCGTCGGCCCGTACATCGGCAACTTCGGCACCGAGGAGCAGAAGGCGCGCTGGCTGCCGAAGTGCATCAGCGGCGAGCACATCCTCGCCGTCGCCATCACGGAGCCGGGTGCGGGCAGCGACGTCGCCGGCATCCGCACGCGCGCCGAGGACAAGGGCGACCACTTCCTGCTGAACGGCTCGAAGACGTTCATCTCGAACGGCATCAATGCCGACCTCGTCGTGGTCGTCGCGCGCACGGACCCGAACAGTTCGCACGGCCTGTCGCTGTTCGTCGTCGAACGCGGCATGGAAGGCTTCGAACGCGGCAAGAACCTGAAGAAAATGGGCCTGAAGAGCCAGGACACGGCCGAGCTGTTCTTCAACAACGTCCGCGTGCCGAAGGAAAACCTGCTCGGCGAAACGAATCGCGGCTTCTACCAGCTCATGCACGCGCTCGCCGAGGAGCGCCTGCTCGGGGCTTGCGGCTACATCGCCTCCGCGGAAGCAGCCTTCAACCTGACGCTCGACTACGTGCAGGAGCGAAAGGCCTTCGGCCAGGCGATCGCCGACTTCCAGAACACGCGCTTCAAACTTGCCGACATGCGCACGGAAATCGACGTCGGCTACGCGTTCATCGATCGTTGCGTCGAGGTGCACAACCGGGGCGCGTTGTCGGCGGAGGACGCGGCGAAGGCGAAGCTGTGGACCAGCGAGCTCGAGGCTCGCGTGACGGACGAGGGCGTACAGTTGCACGGCGGCAACGGCTACATGGACGAGTACAGGATCAGCCGCCTGTACACGAACGCGCGCATCTCGCGGATATACGCGGGCAGCTCGGAGATCATGCGCGAGATCATCGCCCGCTCGCTCGGACTCGACCCGCGCAAGAAGGTATCACGCAGCACGGCGGATGCGGCATGACGGCGAAGGTCGCGTTCGTCGGCCTCGGCGTCATGGGCTATCCGATGGCCGGGCATCTCAGGGCGAAGGGCTTCGACGTCGTCGTCTACAACCGCACTGCCGCCAAGGCCGATGCCTGGTGCAACGAGTACGGTGGCCGTTCCGCGCCGACGCCCGCCGCGGCCGCTGAGGGCCGCGATTTCGTCTTCTCGTGCGTGGGCAACGACGACGACATTCGTGCCGTGATGCACGGCAGCGACGGCATCCTGGACGCGATGGCGCCGGGCGGGGTCGTGGTCGATCACACGACGGCGTCCGCGACGATCGCGCGGTCGTTGTACGCGGCCGCGCGCGAACGCGGGCTCGGGTTTCTCGACGCGCCGGTGTCGGGCGGTGAAGCCGGCGCCGTGAATGGCCAGCTGACGATCATGCTGGGCGGCGATACCGAAGTCGTCGAGCGTGCACGCCCCGTGTTGTCGGCATACGCGAAGGCGATCACGCACATTGGCGAGGCCGGCGCGGGCCAGCTCGCGAAGATGGTCAACCAGATCTGCATCGGCGGCGTGCTGCAGGGACTCTCCGAGGCGCTCGACTTCGCGCTGCGCGCCGGGCTGGATCCCGCCGTCGTCATCGAGGCGATATCGGCGGGCGCCGCGCAGTCGTGGCAGATGGAAAACCGCTGGAAGACGATGGTCGAGGGGAAATTCGACTTCGGCTTCGCCGTCGACTGGATGCGCAAGGACCTCGGCATTGCGATCGAGGAGGCTGACCGCAACGGCGCGGCCCTCGACGCCACTCGGCTCATTGACGGCTACTACGAGGAGGTCCAGGCGATGGGCGGCAGCCGCTGGGACACCTCGAGCCTCATTGCGCGTCTGCGCGACTGACGTCGCCGCGCCGGCCGGCATGGTATAGTCCCGGCTCGCAAACAGGGGTGGTCTCCGGACCTGAGATTCGCCGCCGGCCGACACGGCCGCGGCGGGAACCCTCCGAACCTGATCCGGGTAATGCCGGCGTAGGGAGACATCATGAAACACGCGACCTGGCGCTGCGTCGGCAGCGCCTTACTGTGGTTCCCGGCACTCGCTGCCGCGGACACCATCGAGGAAATCGTCGTCACGGCGGACTACCGGGAGCGCGCGCTCAGCGAGTTGCCGACGAGTGCCACTGTCCTCGACGCCGACGAAATCGACGCGCTGGCCGTCCAGCATTTCGAGGAGCTGACCGCCGTCGTGCCGAACCTCAACTGGTCGGGCGACGGCAACCGCGCCCGTTACCTGCAAATCCGCGGCGTCGGCGAGCTGGAACAGTACGAGGGTGCGCCGAACCCCTCCGTCGGCTTTCTCATCGACGACATCGACTTCAGCGGGATCGGCACGGTCGGTACCCTGTTCGATATCGAGCGCGTCGAGGTGCTGCGGGGCCCTCAGGGCAGCCGCTACGGCGCGAACGCGCTCGCCGGGCTCGTCTACCTGCGAAGCACGCGCCCGACGCCGGAGGCGAACGGCCGGGTCGAGGTCGGCGCCGGCAGCGACGACCTCTGGTCGGCCGGCGTCGCGTTTGGCGGCGCCGTTGCGGGTGACGATCGCGTGCTTTACCGGGTCAGCGCGCAACGCTACGTCTCGAACGGTTTTCGTGACAATCCCTGGCTCGGTCGGGACGATACGAACGGCCGTGACGAGACGACGGCACGCGCCCGGCTCATCATCGAACCCGGCGGCGGTTTCAAGGCCGATCTCGCGTTTCTGTACGCCGACGTCGACAACGGTTACGACGCGTTCGCACTCGACAATTCCCTGACCGTGCTATCCGACAAGCCGGGGCAGGACGCGCAACGGAGTGCCGGCGCGTCGGCCAGTCTCCGCTGGGCGACGGCGGGCGGTCTGCGCATCACGTCGCTGACGTCGTTCGCCGACTCCGACATTCACTTCGGTTTCGACGCGGACTGGGGCAATCCCGACAGCTGGGCGCCCGTGGTGTACGACTACGTCACCGACAGCCGGCGCGAGCGCCGGACGGTGAGCCAGGAACTGCGGATCGAGGGCGACAACGACGCCGGGTTCGACTGGCTTGCGGGGTTGTACGTCTCACAACTCGACGAGTCACTGGCCACGCTCAACGTGGGCGACTACTACGACCCGTTCTACGATTTCGCAGACAGCCTCGAAGACCGTCTCGACAGCAGCTACGACGCGACGAACGTTGCGGTATTCGGGCAGGTGGTGTGGCCCGTGAGCGACGCATCGGAACTGACATTCGGCCTGCGCTTCGAGCGCCGTCAGGCCGATTACGCCGACTCCACCGGGCTCGCGCCGACGGACGACGAGACGATGGTCGGGGGCGAGATCGCCTGGTCGCACGATTTCGCCGGCGACGTGTCGGGCTACGTCAGCCTGTCGCGCGGCTACAAGGCCGGCGGCTTCAATCTCGGCCAGGTTCCCGCCGGGCGCCGGGACTTCGACGCGGAGTACCTCTGGAACCTCGAAAGCGGCGTGCACGTCCTGTGGCCGGACGCGGCGCTCTCGCTCGACCTGGCCGTGTTCTACAACCGCCGCGACGACCAGCAGGTGCGCACGTCGTTCCAGATCGATCCGGGCGACCCGTCATCGTTCGTCTTTTTCACGGACAACGCGGCGCGCGGCGAATCGCGCGGCCTGGAGGCGGCGCTGCGCTGGCTGCCGGGAGACGCGTGGGAGCTGTACCTGTCACTCGGGCTCCTCGACGCGGAATTCGCGGAATTCGAGACCCCGGAAGTCGACCTGACCGGCCGCGACCAGGCGCATGCGCCGCATTACACGTTTGCCGCCGGCGCCGCCTGGCAGCACCCGGCGGGCTGGTTCGCGCGGCTGGACGTGAGCGGCAAGGACCGCTTCTATTTCGACGTGAGCCACGACGAGCGCTCGCAGGCCTACTGGCTGGCCAGCGCACAAGCCGGGTACGCCGGCGAAGACTGGACGGTGCGGTTGTGGGGCCGCAACCTGTTCGACGAGTATTACGCCGTGCGCGGCTTCTACTTTGGCAACGAGCCGCCGGATTTCCCGCCGACCTTGTACACGCGCGCGGGTGACCCGCGCCAGCTCGGCATCACCATCGAGAGGAGGTTCTGACATGCAAGTCGCCGTCGACATCAGCCTGTACCC
Source organism: uncultured Pseudomonadota bacterium (assembly GCA_913055625.1). Taxonomy (GTDB): domain Bacteria; phylum Pseudomonadota; class Gammaproteobacteria; order Steroidobacterales; family Woeseiaceae; genus UBA1847. Next base: position 383,059 of record CAJXJW010000001.1, read on the forward strand.
GCTGGATGCGGACTTCATACCGCCGATCAAGGACGTCATCGCGCGCCTGAATAACTATGACGGCCTCGACATCACGACGAACGCGATGAGCACGCAGGTGTTCGGCGAGTACGAGGATGTGATGCGGGCGCTGACCAACGAGATCGGGGCGACATTCGACGCGGTCCCGAAGGCCGTGTTCGCGATCCGCATCCTGAACAACCCGGTCACCTCGAACCGCCAGTGAGAGACCTGCTCGACGGACTGGCCCGCGAGGCGGGCAACTGGTCGGCGCTCGAGGCGCTGGCCGTCGCCTGTGCCATCGCGTACCTGCTGCTGGCCATACGCCAGCACATTGCATGCTGGGCGTTCGCCGGGCTCAGTACCGCGATCTATGTCGGGCTTTTCGTCGACGTGCGCCTGTACATGGAGGCGGCGCTCAACGTGTTCTACTTCGCCATGGCGGTGTACGGCGCCTGGACCTGGGCGCACGGCGGCGGTCCCGGGCGGTCGATGCCGGTGACGACCTGGCCGGCGCACCGTCACGCGCTCGCGCTCGTCGCCCTCGTCGTGCTTTCCGGTGCCAGCGGCTGGGCGCTCGCGTCGCAGACAGACGCCGCGTACCCGTACATCGACTCGATGACGTCCTGGAGCGCGGTCTGGGCGACGTTCCTCGTCGCGCGCAAGGTGCTGGAGAACTGGGTCTACTGGTTTGCGATCGATGCGGTTTCGATGGCACTGTATTGGGACCGCGGGCTCGCGCTGACGACGGTACTCTTCTTGCTCTACCTCGTGATGATTCCGTTCGGGTACGCCGGCTGGCGACGGACGATGCAAGGCATGCCCGCGTGACGCCCGCAGAACGCGCAGCCGAAGCGCTGGCGGCAATCCCGGGCTGGCAGGGCGCGCGCCTCGCGCGCCTCGATGGCGGCGTGATCAATGAAACCTGGCTCGTCGATGACGGCGGCCGCCGCGCCGTTCTTCGTCTCGACGCCGAGCCGCGCCACTTTCCGCTGAACAGCCGTCGCGACGAGGCAACCGTGCAACGGTCCGCCGCCGAGGCGGGCCTCGCGACGGAAGTACTGCATGCGGCGGACGGCGTCTACCTGGCGGTGTTCGCCGCGGGCGCGCCGTGGAATGCCAAGTGGCTTGCGGACCCCGATCGGCTGATGGCGCTGGGCCGCCGCCTGCGCGAACTGCATTCGCTGCCCCTGACGGGGCGTACGTTCGACGCACTGGCCGCCGCGGAACTTTATGTGCGGCGACTGCAGGGCCGCGACGTCGACCGGGCCGAAGTCGAACGTCGCCTCGCGACGATCCGCGCCTACCGCGCTCCGGCGAACCTGTGTTGCTGCCACAACGATCTCGTTGCCGAGAACATCGTCTCGACACCGGATATTCTCTTCATCGACTGGGACTACGCCTGCGACAACGATCCCTTCTTCGACCTGGCGACCGTGATCGAGCACCACCACCTCTCGCAGCGATCGGCCATCGTGCTGCTGGATGCGTACTTCGGGGGGGGCGGCGACGCCTGGCTCAAGCAGCTCGGTCGCATGCGGGAACTCTATGCCGCACTGGCCTGGCTCTGGGAAGCGTCCCGGGACTGACGCCCGCGCCGACCGGCTACCAGCTGTTGCGCAACTCGCGCAGCCTCAGAAACACGGTCTTCCGGTCGGGTGCCTCGGGCAGGTCCGGGAACCGAGCGCGGAGTTTGGTGATCACGGTCGGCTGCTCGAGCCGGAAGAACGTGTTGATTGCGCGTTCCTCGCCGATCGTCGTCACGTACGCATCGTTCGGGTCCCGGTCGCGGCATTCGGCGAGCAGGCCGGCGGCAGCCGCATTGTCCGGTTCCCGGTCCAGCGTGAACTCGAGATTGTTGACGAGGTAGTCGTGGCCCGGGTAGACGCGCGTATCGTCGGCGAGCGTAGTGAGCTGTTCCTCGAAGGTCGTGAACAGTTCGTCCGGATGTCCGCCGTTGTGGCAGTTGCCCGCGCCGGCATTGAACAGCGTGTCGCCGCAGAACAGCGTGGGTGGACTGCCGCGCTCGAGCAGGCAGATGTGGCGCATCGTGTGCCCCGGCGTGTCGAGTACGTCCAGCACAACGGTCGTGCCGACCTGGATCGTGTCTCCGGCGCCCACGCCGCGCGCGATGTTCGGGATGCGGTCGCCCGCGTTGCGGTGTGCGATGATCGACGCGCCCGTTGCCTTCGCAAGCGCCTTGTTGCCGCCGATGTGGTCGCCGTGTTCGTGCGTATTGACGATCTGCCGGATCGACCAGCCCCGGGCCGCCGCCACCGACAGGCACTTGTCGACGTCGAGCGGATCGATGACGAGCGCATCACCGGTTTCGGGGCAGGCGACGAGGTAGTTGAAATTGCGCAGCGAGTTCCCCGTCCAGATCTGTTCGACGAGCACGTTCAGTCCTCCGCGTGAAAGACGCGCTCGCCGCCGACCCAGGTTTCCAGCACCCGGATGTCGTCGATCTGCTCCGCGGGCACGGCGAAGTAGTCGCGATCGATGACGATGAAGTCGGCCCACTTGCCGGGCTCGATACTGCCGAGCCGGTCCTCGGCGTGCGCCGCGTACGCGGCCGCGAGCGTGAACGAGTGCAGGGCCTCGGCGCGCGTCAGGGCCTCGTCCGGGTACCAGCCGCCCGGCGGGTTGCCGGCGCGGTCCTGGCGCGTCACGGCCGCGTACAGGCCGTAGAACGGGTTCGGTAGCTCGACCGGAAAGTCCGAGCCGCTCGCGATCACCGCGCCGCTGTCCAGCAGCTTGCGCCAGGCGTACGCGCCCGCGATGCGCTTCGGGCCGACCCGGTCCTCGGCCATATTCATGTCGCTGGTGGCGTGGATCGGCTGCATCGATGCAATGACGCCGAGTTCGGCGAAACGCGGAATGTCCTCAAGGGCCAAGACCTGGGCGTGCTCGACGCGGTTGCGCAGCGGCGAGGGCTCGTTGCCCTGGACCTCGGCGAACGCGTCGAGCGCCTGGCGGTTGCCCAGGTCGCCGATCGCGTGGATACCCACCTGGAAGCCCATGCGGTTCGACTTCGCGACCTTGCTCGTGAGCTGCGCCTGCGTCAGGAAGGCGAGGCCCCGGTTCTCCTCGTCGTCAGAGTACGGGGCGAGCAGCGCCGCGCCGCGGCTGCCGAGCGCGCCGTCGGCGTACAGCTTTACCGCGCGGATGTCGAGACGGCCGCGCCCGTAGTCGATGAGTGGTTTGCCCATGGCGTCCAGGTTTTCTCCGGCGTCGCTCAGCATCGCGTAGACGCGCATGTCGAGCGCGTCGTCGTCGGCCATCGCGATGAGCACCTCGGCCTCGGCGATGCTGATACCGGCGTCGTGCATGCCGGTGAGCCCGAGCGCGACCAACGACTCGACCGCGGTCTCGTAGGCTTCGCGGATCTCGTCCTTCGTCGGTGGCGGTATCGTTGCGTCCACGATGTCCATGGCCGTGTCGATGATCACGCCGGTCGCGTTGCCGTCGGCGTCGCGCAGGATCTTGCCGCCAACCGGGTCCGGCGTGTCTCGGTCGATGCCCGCGATCTCGAGCATCTTCGAGTTCGCCCAGCCGGCGTGGCCGTCGATGCGGCGTAGCCAGACGGGGCGGTCGGCGACGACGCGGTCGATGTCGGCCGCGGTCGGGAAGTCCTTGCCGTCCCAGAGGACCTGGTTCCAGCCGCGGCCGGTGATGAACCGGGCAGTCGGGTGCGTGCGCGCATATTCGGCAATGGCTGCCGTCGCGTCGGCGAGGCTCGGCGTGCCCGCGAGGTCCAGGCTGACCGCCAGGTATCCCTGGCCGGACAGGTGCGCGTGTGCATCGACGAGACCGGGCAGCACGGTACGTCCGCGGCCATCGACCCGCGGGGCATCCGCGTACTGCGCCACGACGTCGTCACCGCCGACGGCCACGATCCTGCCGTCGTCGCCGACTACGAGAGTGCTGAAACGGATGAGGCCGTCCGCGCTGGACGTGTAGCCGTTGACGTTGTGCAGCACCGTGTCCGCCGGGGCGACGGCCGGCACGATCATCAGCGTGGTGAGCAGGAGCAATTGTCGAATCATGGCGGTCCCGTTGTGAGATGCTCGTGCCCCGATTATTGCACGAGAGTTACCGGTGAAAGCACTGAGCTTCCGCGTTGCCGACCGCGACACCTACGGCGTCCTGCGGGACGGTCGAGCCCACGAGGCCGAGCCGGCGTTTCGCGCGCGCTTCCCCGATCTCCGCGCCGTGATCGCCGCCGGAGCGCTCGATAAGCTCGCGGACGCGCTCGTTGCCGACGGCACCGAGGAAGCGTCGCTGTCCTGGCTGCCGCCCATCCCGAACCCCGACAAGACGATCTGTGTCGGTGTGAACTACCGGCCGCACGCGGCGGAGATGGGGCGTACGCCGCCGGAGCACCCTCTGCTGTTCGTGCGTTTCCCGGGCAGCCAGGTCGGGCACCGGCAGCCGCTGGTACGCCCGTCCGCGTCGGCGGCCTACGACTACGAGGGCGAACTCGCGGTGGTCATCGGCCGGCCGGCGTGGCAGGTATCGCGCGCCCGCGCATTTGACGTAATCGCGGGTTACTGCGCATTCATGGACGGCACCGTGCGCGACTGGCAGCGGCACACGACGCAGTACACGGCCGGCAAGAATTTCCGGCACAGCGGCGCTGTGGGGCCCTGGCTTTGCACCCGGGACGAGATTGCGGACCCCGGCCGCCTGGTCCTCGAGACGCGCGTAAACGGCGAGGTGCGCCAGCAGGGCCGCCTGGCGGACCTGATCTTCGACATCCCGGCGCTGGTGGCGTACGTCTCGGCGTTCACGGAGCTCCTGCCGGGCGACGTCATCGCGACCGGGACGCCCGGCGGCGTCGGGGCGGGGCGCGAGCCGCCCGCCTGGCTTGTCCCCGGCGACACGGTCGAGGTCGACCTCGGACCGGTGGGCACGCTTCGCTGCCCCGTGGTCGGTGACTAATGTGGTTTTTTCGACACAGTTTGCCGGCAACCGGCCGATACGGAGATCGTTTCATTCCAGAATGTTGACAAGGTGCGGTGTTTCTGAGAACTTCTCCCACGTCGACGCGTCGCCTTTCAGCAACAAGTCACCTTGTTCGGGGTCCGGCGCAGCGAATGAAAGACGCCTTCAGGTACGGCTTGGCGGGGGACTCAGGGGGCCAGGTACCACGTACACTACGATGGTAACGGGGCGGTTCCGAAAGGAGCCGCCTTTCTTTTTGCGTGGCTGATTCCTGCGTCCCGCTTTGCTAACGTAGGCGCCGGTGCCGGCCCGGTCCGGCATATCGGGGGACGCATGCAGGACTCGTCAATCACTACCGCGCACCGCGCCTACTGGCGCGCGAACCTCCGTCTCGTTGCCGCCTGTCTCGTCGTCTGGTTTGCCTGCTCCTACGGCTGCGGCGTCCTGTTCGTCGACGAGCTCAACGCCATCCGCATCGGCGGTTTCCGGCTCGGCTTCTGGTTTGCCCAGCAGGGCAGCATCTACGTCTTCGTCGCGCTGATCTTTTTCTACGCCTGGCGCATGAACCGGCTCGACCGCCGCTTCGACGTCGACGAGGAATAGGGAATGTCTCTGCAGGCACTGACCTACCTGGTCGTGGGCGCCAGCTTCGCGCTCTACATCGGCATCGCGATCTGGTCGCGGGCGCGGACGACCGGCGACTTCTACGTGGCCGGCAAGCATGTCTCGCCGATCGCGAACGGCATGGCGACGGCGGCCGACTGGATGAGCGCCGCGTCATTCATCTCCATGGCGGGACTCATCGCGCACCTGGGCTACGACGGCTCCGTCTACCTGATGGGATGGACCGGCGGCTACGTGCTGCTGGCGCTGCTGCTAGCGCCGTACCTCCGGAAGTTCGGCCGTTTCACGGTGCCGGAGTTCATCGGCGACCGGTACTACTCCCGGGCGGCCCGTATCGTGGCCGTGATCTGCCTGATCGTCATCTCGTTCACCTACGTCGCCGGGCAGATGCGCGGCGTGGGGATCGTGTTCTCGAAGTTCCTCGAAGTGGACGTTACCCTGGGCCTGATCATCGGCATGGGCGTCGTCTTTACCTACGCGGTACTCGGCGGCATGAAGGGCATCACGTATACCCAGGTTGCCCAGTACTGCGTGCTGATTTTCGCCTACACGGTCCCTGCAATCTTCATCGCGATCCAGGTGACCGGCAACCCGGTGCCGCAGATCGCGTTCGGCGCCGACGTCGCCGGGTCCGGGATGGCGCTGCTCGACAAGCTGGACGACGTCGTGACGTCGCTGGGTTTCAACCAGTACACCGCCGGTACCAAGAGCACGATCGACGTGTTCTGCATCACGATGGCGCTGATGGTCGGCACCGCGGGCCTGCCGCACGTCATCGTGCGTTTCTTCACGGTGCCGCGCGTCCGCGACGCGCGCATTTCCGCCGGCTACGCGCTGCTGTTCATCGCGATCCTCTACACGACCGCGCCGGCCGTGGGCGCAATGGCGCGCCTGAACCTGATCGAGACGGTCCAGACCGGGCCGGTCGGCGCGGTGGACGGCAACCTCGAGTACGCCGAACGCCCCGACTGGATGCGCACCTGGCAGGCCACCGGGCTACTGGCGTTCGAGGACCTGAACGGTGACGGCCGCATCCAGTATTACAACGAGGCGAATCCGGCGTTTGCCGACGAAGCCAAGGCCTATGGCTGGCAGGGCAACGAACTGGTCGTCGACCGCGACATCATGGTGCTGGCGAACCCGGAGATCGCCGGGTTGCCGAACTGGGTCATTGCGCTGGTCGCTGCCGGCGGCATCGCGGCGGCGTTGTCGACCGCCGCGGGTCTGTTGCTCGTGATCTCCGCCGCGGTCTCGCACGACCTGATCAAGGGCGTGATCCATCCCGGTATCAGCGAACGCGGTGAACTGCTGGCCGGCCGCGTGGCTGCAGCCTTCGCGATCCTCGTGGCGGGCTACCTCGGGTTCGATCCGCCGGGCTGGGTGGCGCAGGTCGTCGCGTTCGCGTTCGGCCTCGCGGCCGCGTCGCTGTTCCCGGCCATCCTGCTCGGGATTTTCTTCAAGCGAGCCAACCGCGAAGGCGCCATCGCCGGCATGCTCACCGGCCTGGTCTTCACCTACGGCTACATCGAGTACTACAAGGGCCTGTTCCTGAAGTGGGCGGGAGCGCCGTGGGGCGAGAACGTGGCGTCCAACTGGCTGTTCGGCATTTCGCCGGAAGGCATCGGTGTCGTCGGCATGTGCCTGAATTTCGCCGTCGCCATTGCCGTCAGCGCGATGACGGCGGCACCGCCGCGCAGTGTGCAGTCGCTCGTGGAGCAGATCCGGTTGCCGCGGACCTTCGACGAAGGAAGGCTGTGATGTTGAGGACGTTGTCGCTGTGTGGCCTGCTGGTCATGAGCCCGGTTGCGTTCGGCGAGAGTGCCGATACTTCGGCGCTGGACGACACCGAACGCCGCATCGTCGAATGGGTCGACGCCAATACCGATGCCGCCATCGACCTGCTCGAGGAAACGGTGAACATCGGCAGCGGCACGATGAATCACGACGGCGTGCGTGCCGTCGGCCGGGTCATGGCGCGCGAACTGGATGCCGTCGGCCTGGAGACGCGCTGGATCGACATGCCGGCCGAGGTCAACCGGGCAGGGCACCTGTTCGGGCGTCGGGACGGCAAGCGCGGGCCGAAGGTCCTGATGATCGGCCACCTCGACACGGTGTTCGAGGCCGACGACGCGTTCCAGTCCTTTGTCCGCGAAGGCAATATTGCGCGCGGGCCCGGCGTCGACGACATGAAGTCGGGCAACGTGATCATCGTCTACGCGCTGCGCGCGCTGAAAGCCGCGGGTGTGCTCGACGACCTGTCCGTCGTCGTGGCCTACACCGGCGACGAGGAAAAGTCCGGCGTGCCACTCGAGATCACGCGCGGCGACCTCATCGAGGCCGGCCAGTGGGCCGACGTCGCGCTCGGCTTCGAGGCGGCGGTCACGGAAGACGGCCAGGACTGGGCGACCATCGCGCGCCGCAGCTCGTCCGGCTGGACGCTGACGGTCACGGGTCGGCAGGCACATTCGTCCGGCATTTTCGGCGCCGACGTCGGCGCCGGTGCGATCTTCGAGGCTGCGCGGATCCTCAACGGCTTCTATGACGAGGTGCGCGGCGAGGAGTACCTGACGTTCAATGCCGGGACGATCCAGGGCGGCACCGATGTCGAGTACGATCCGCAGCAGAATCGCGGCCGCACGTTCGGCAAGACGAACGTCGTGCCGAGGCAAGTCGTGGTGCACGGTGGCCTACGGACGATTTCGGCCGACCAGCTAGAGCGTGCGCGAGTCGCCATGCGACGCGTCGCCGCGGCGAACCTGCCGCACACGGAGGCCGTGATTACGTTCGAGGACCGCTACCCGCCGATGTCGCCGACGGAAGGCAACAGACGGCTGATGACGGTATTGTCGGACGTGAACGTCGCGCTCGGCCGCGGGCCGATGCCGGCGCTCGACCCGTCGCGCCGCGGCGCGGCCGACATCTCGTTCGTCGCCCCGTACACGGATGCGCTGGCCGGGCTCGGCGCGCTCGGCAGCGGCGGGCATACTCCGAACGAGAGTCTCCAACTGGACTCGATGCCGCTGGCCATCAAGCGGGCGGCGCTGCTGTTGTACCGACTGTCGCGGACCGCCGCCGACGACTGACCCGCATGGCGCACGATCACGAGCACGGGCACGACGACCGGAACCTGCACCGGGTCGTTGCCGCGCTGTGCCTGACCGGCGCGTTCATGGTCGTCGAGGTCGTCGGGGGCCTGTTGTCCGGCTCGCTGGCGCTGCTCGCCGACGCGGGGCACATGCTGACCGACACGATGGCGCTGGCGCTCGCTGCCGCGGCGTTCCGGGTCAGCAAGCGCCCGCCGAACGCGCGCCTGAGTTTCGGTTACCAGCGCTTCCAGATCCTCGCCGCGTTCGTGAACGGGCTGAGCCTGCTGCTGATCGTCGGCTGGATACTGTTCGAGGCGGTCATGCGCTTCATCGAGCCGAAACCGGTCGCCGGGCCGCTGATGCTGGCCGTGGCTGCCGCCGGGCTGCTGGTCAACGTCGCTGCGTTCGTGATCCTGCATGGCGGTGACCGCGAAAACCTCAATATTCGCGGTGCCGTCCTGCACGTCGCGGGCGACCTGCTGGGCTCGGTCGCCGCGATCGTCGCTGCCCTGATCATCATCAGCACAGGCTGGCTGCCCATCGACCCGCTGCTCTCGGTCGCCGTCGCCCTGCTGATCCTTCGCAGCGCGTGGGTACTGGTGCGGCGCAGTGCGCACGTCTTGCTCGAAGGATCACCCGAGTGGCTGAACGTCGATGACATGCAGTCCCAGCTCGTCGCCGCGGTGCCGGACGTGGACGGCATCCATCACGTGCATGTCTGGGGACTGACGCCGCAGGACCTGATGCTGACGATGCACGTGCGGCTGCGGCGCGACACGCGCAACCCGACTGCCGTCATCCGCCAGGTGAAGGCGCTGCTGGAGCGCGACTTCGGGATCGGGCATTCGACCATCGAGACCGAGGTCGACGAATGCGCGGATCACGCATCGGCCGTCAGCGATCGTCCGGCGTGACAATGCCGATGTACGGCAGCGTGCGGTCCCGTTCCGCGTAGTCCAGGCCGTAACCCACGACCCATTCGTCCGCGATACCGAATCCGACGTAGTCGATGTCGACGTCGACCTCGGCGCTCTCGGCCTTGTGCAGCAGCGCGCACGTGCGGATCGACGCCGGCCGGTGCGCCTCGAGCACGCCGATCAGGTACTTGAGCGTGTGCCCGGTATCGACGATGTCCTCGACGATGAGCACGTGGCGCCCTTCGATGTTGCCGCGAACGTCCATGACGAGGCGCACGGCGCCGGTGGATTTGCTGCCGCGGCCATAGCTCGATACGGCGATGAACTCGATCGTGCGCGGGATGCTCATGCGGCGCGCGAGGTCCGCGAGGAAGATGAAGGAGCCCTTGAGGACGCCGATCATCACCAGGTTGCCCTTGTCTGCATAATCTGCCGAGAGCTGCGCGCCGAGTTCGGCCACGCGGTCCCTTATGGCCTCTTCGCTGATCAGTACCGGTGGTAGTGACACGTCGATGACTCCTCCTGGTGCGCTGTGCGGGCCGACAGGGTATCCGGTATCTTAGCGCGCATGAAGCGATCCATCGCCATCGCCGGCAACATGGGGTCCGGCAAGTCCACGCTGGTCGAGTTTCTCGCCCGCCAGTACGGGGTCATGCCGTTTTATGAGCCGAACGACGAGAATCCGTACCTCGCGGATTTCTACCGGGACATGCGGCGCTTCGCTTTTCAATCGCAGGTCTACTTTCTCAGCAACAAGTTCAGGCTGCACCAGGAGCTCGATCGCCAGCCGGGCGTCGTGGCGCTCGACCGCACGATCTTCGAGGACGCCGAAGTGTTCGCGACGGCGCTGCACCAGATGCGCAAAATCTCGAAGCGTGACTGGGAGACATACCAGGGCCTGTACCAGGCGATCCTGGACGCGATCCGGCCGCCGGACCTGATGATCTACCTGCGCTGCTCCATGCGAACGCTCCGGCAGCGCATTCGGCTGCGCGGGCGGCGCATGGAGCAGAACGTGCCGCTCGCCTACCTGAAACGGCTCGACCGGCTGTACGAGGACTGGATCGGCCGCTACACGATGAGCGAACTGCTGGTGCTGGAGACCGACGACCTCGACTACGTGCACGACCTGGTGCACCGGCTGGATGTCATGCAGCGGATCGAAGCCGTGTTGCCCGGCGGGCTGGCGGCCGGGCCATGACGGCGCGGCATATTCCGGTTGCGCTCCGTAATGCGAATCATTATCATTTTGTGCATGAGCACAAATGGCACCACCCTCGAGGGGCTCGGGCACGGCCAGCGCGGCGTCATTCGCGCCGTCGACGCCCAGTGCCCGCAGGTGCAGCGCCTGATGACCCTGGGCCTCGTCGAAGGCGCAGAGGTGGTCGTTGCGGGCTCCGCCATCGGCGGTGACCCGCTGGAGCTGCGCCTGTTCGGCCGCGGCATATCGCTGCGCCGGGAGCAGGCGCGCCATTTTTCCGTGACGCCAGTCGGAAGCGGTGACTAGGCCGCGGGAAATACGGGTACCGGTAAACCAGCTCGCGAACCGCCGACGACCCGACGTCAGCGTCGCCGTGGTCGGCAACCCGAACTCCGGAAAAAGCACGCTCTTCAACCGACTGACCGGCTTGCGCCAGCGCGTCGGCAATTACCCCGGCGTCACCGTTGAACGGCACGTCGGCGTCCTCGACGTCGACGGCCGGCGGATCGAACTCGTCGACCTGCCGGGCACGCACGCGCTGAGTGCGCACTCCGCCGAAGAACTGATCGCGATCGACGTGATCCTCGGGCGCATGCCCGGCACCGCAGCGCCGGACGGTATCGTCGCTGTGCTCGACGCGACGAACCTGTATCAGGGCCTGTACCTCGTGCAGCAGCTGCTCGAGTTGTCGGTCCCGCTGGTCGTAGCGCTCACGATGACGGACGCCGCGGCAACGGCGGGCATCACGATCGACATTGACCGGTTGTCCGCGCGCCTGGGCGGCGTGCCCGTCGTGCCGGTCGTCGCGACGACCGGCCGCGGTATCGATACCCTGCGCATCGCGATTGCGGCGATCGACAAGTCCGAGCCGCCGCTCATCGAGCCGGCCTGGCCGGCGTTGCGTGACGCGGCCACCAGACTCCTGGACGGCACGGCGGAGCCGGCGCAGCGCGTCGCAGTGGAGCGGCTGCTGATCGACGGCCCGAACGCCTCGAACCAGGCGCTGCTCGACGGCCTCGGCGCGGACGCGACGACGCGGCTGCGCCGTGCACAGGACGAGCTGTTCGGCCTCGATCCGCCGCTGGCCGCCGAAGCCCGCGCACGCTATGCGTGGGTTCGTGCCGTGCTTGCGGACGTGCAGGCGCACGGCGCCCGGCTGGCGGGATGGCGCACGCGCGTGACCGACTTCGTCAACCGGCCGCTCCCCGGCACGCTCGGCCTGTTCCTGGTCATGGCGATCGTGTTCCAGGCGGTATTCGCCTGGGCGACGCCGATGATGGACCTGATCGACGACTCCGCAGCGGCGCTCGGCGGCCGCGCCATCGGGTTGCTCGGTGACAATGCGTTCGGCAGCCTGGTCGCGGATGGCGTCATCGCCGGCGTCGGCAGCGTCATCGTTTTTCTCCCGCAGATCCTGATCCTGTTCCTGTTCATCATCCTGCTCGAGGACTCCGGATACCTCGCGCGGGCGGCCTACCTGATGGATCGCGCGATGCGCTCCGTCGGGCTGTCGGGCCAGTCGATCATCCCGATGATCTCGAGCTTTGCATGCGCTGTTCCGGGCATCATGGCGACGCGCGTCATCCCGAACCGGCGGGACCGTATCGCGACGATCCTCGCCGCGCCGTTCATGACCTGCTCGGCACGCCTGCCGGTGTACGCGCTGCTGATTGCCGCCTTCGTGCCGGACGAGAGTGTCGGCCTGCTCAACCTGCAGGGCCTCGTGCTCTTCGGCCTGTATCTCTTCGGCATCGTGATGGGCGTCATCACGGCATTCGTCATGCGCCAGACTGCGCTGCGCGGGCCGAAGCCACCGTTCGCGCTGATGCTGCCGGAGTTCCGCACGCCGAACCTGCGGACCGTGATGATCCAGCTGCTCGGCCGCGTGCGCGTGTTCCTGCGACGGGCCGGCACGGTGATCTTCGTCGTCGCCGTCGTGATCTGGGCGCTTGCCTATTTTCCCCGTTCGGCGTTGGTCGCCGCCGAACGCGATACGGCGATGGCGGAGGCCGCGATGATGTTCGCGGGCGAAGAACTCGCGGCGGCCGAAGCCGATATCGACAACCGCGCGGCAGCCCGGCAACTGGAGCAAAGCTTCCTTGGTCGCGCCGGGAAGGCCGTGGAGCCGGTCTTCCGGCCGCTCGGATGGGACTGGCGCGTGTCGTCCGCCGTCATTGCCGGGTTCCCGGCGCGCGAAGTCGTGATCGCCGTGCTCGGCACGGTGTACGCGGTGGGGGACGAAGCCGATGAGTCCACGCTGACGGAGCGACTGCGCAACAGTCGCCATGCCGACGGCTCGCCGGTGTTCACGTTGCCGATGGTCATCGGCCTCTTGATCTTCTACGCGTGCTGCCTGCAGTGCGCCGCGACGCTGGCCGTCATTCGCCGCGAGACGAATACGTGGCGCTGGCCGGTGTTTGCGTGGACCTACATGACCGTGATCGGCTACACGGGCGCGTTACTCGCGAACCAGCTGCTCTAGCGGCTCCCGGGCGGCACTACGACCACAGCGTCGACAAGCGCTCGGCGGCGGCGCGCAACAGGTCGTCGTCCTTCGCGAAGCAAAAGCGAAGCCGGCGCCCGGTGAAGGGCTGCTCGCAGAACACCGACAGCGGAATCGACGCGACGCCGGGGTCGCGCGTCCAGCGCAGCGCAACTTCATCGTCACTTTCGTCATCGAGGGCCGAGTAGTCGACGACCTGGAAGAACGTGCTGCGCGCCGGCACGAATCGGAACGGGGAATCGGCCAGGAGACCGCAGAACAGGTCGCGCTTCGCCGCGTAGAATGCCGGCAACGACGCCGCAAACCCGGGCTCTTCCCGCAGGAAGTCCGCCAGGGCGTGCTGGATCGGCGTGTTCACGGTGAAAACGGAGAACTGGTGCACCTTGCGCAACTCCGCCGTGAGCGCCGGCGGCGCCATGCAGTAGCCGATCTTCCAGCCGGTGGCGTGAAACGTCTTGCCGAACGACGACACGACACAGGCGCGCTCCCACAGCGCGTCGTGCCGCAGGACGCTGCGATGCGTGTGCCCGTCGTAGACGAGGTGCTCGTAGACCTCGTCCGCAAGTACCCAGGCATCCGAGTTCGAAAGGCAGTCTGCGAACACCTCGAGATCGTCGTCGTTGAAGACGATGCCGGTCGGGTTGTGCGGGAAATTGCACACGACGAGCCGGGTCTTCGGCGTCACCGCGGCGCGCACACGATCCCAGTCAACGGCGAACTCGCCGTTGTTCCCGAGGCGGAGCGGTACGCGGCGCACGTGCCCACCGGCGAGCGTCACCGCCGGGGCATACAGGTCGTACGCGGGGTCGAACAGGATCACCTCGTCGCCCGTCCGTACGAGGGCAAGGATCGTGCTGAAGAGCCCCTCGGTGGCGCCCGACGTGACCGTGATCTCGCGCTCTGCGTCCAGGCGGCGGCCCTGCAGGCGTTCGGTCTTCGCGGCGATCGCTTCGCACAACGCCGGCACGCCCGGCATGGGCGCGTACTGGTTGTCGCCATGCTCGACGTAACGGGCGATGCGAGCGAGCAGTGATGCCGGCGGCTGGAACGACGGGAATCCCTGCGACAGGTTGATTGCGCCTTGCTCGGCAGCGAGCCGGCTCATCACCGTGAAGATGGTGGTGCCGACGTCGGGCAGCTTGCTGTCGGGTGCGCGGCGCATGGGGCTGCGACAATGACACCCGCCCGAACGAGCTGTCAATCGCAGCGGATCTGCGGAATCAGTAGCGCGTCTTGCGCCGCGAACGGCGGTAGCGGAACGGGATCGGCGTCGAACGGAATTTCGGCGTGCGGGACGGGCGGCCGACGAAGTAACCCTGCGCCATGTCGACGCCCAGTTCGCCGAGCAGTGCGAGCGACTCCGCGTTCTGGACGTACTCTGCGATCGTCTCCATTCCGGCCTCGGCGCCGATCTCCGCGATCATGCGGATCATCTTCTGGTCGACCGGATTGTTCAGGAGGTCCTGGACGAATACGCCGTCGATCTTGATGAAGTCGAACTGCAGCTTCTGCAGGTAGCTGAACGAGCTGTAACCCGTGCCGAAGTCGTCGAGCGCCATCCGGCAGCCGAGAGACCGCAGCGCGTCGATCTGGCGCTCCACGTTGCCCGGCCGGCGTATCGCGAGGCTCTCCGTGATCTCGAAGATGATGCTCCTGGGGTCGACGTCGTACTCGACGAATGTCTTTTCGACGTAGGCCGCGAGATCGTCGGCCTCGAAGGCATTCGCCGACAGGTTGATCGACAGCTGTAGCGGCCGTTCACTGTTTCGGTTGACGACCCAGGCGCGCGCGGCGTGCCGGATGATCCAGAAATCGATCTCGGACATCAAGCCGAAGCGGATCGCTGCGGGCAGGAACGCGTCGGGGCTGACCAGGCGGCCGTCATCGTCACGGATCCGGATCAGGACCTCGTGGTGCGTCGTGGCGCCGGTGTCGATGCGATTGATGGGCTGAAAGCGCAGCTCGAACCCATCCTCGTCGAGCGCCTTGCGCAGCTTGTTCATCCAGCCGACGTCCGCCGAGTCGCGCGTTGTCCGGTCGTCCGACTGCTCGAAGAACGCGATACGATTTCGCCCGGCGGCCTTTGCTTCGTGGCAGGCGATGTCGGCCTGGGCGATCAGGTCGTCGTGATTGCGGTTGCTGCCGTCGATCATCGCGACGCCGATGCTGCAGTGCACGTGAAAGACGCGCTCGGCCTCGAAGTGCGCCAGTCGCCGGATATTCTTCAGGATCGTGTCGGCTATCGCTCCGGCCGCGGCTTCCGTCGTGTTCTTGAGCAATACCACGAACTCGTCGCCCCCGAAGCGAGCAACAGTGTCGTCGTCGTCGATGCTGCGGGTCAGCTCGTCCGCCACGCGCCGGATCAGGCGGTCGCCGGCCGGGTGCCCGCAGCTGTCGTTGACGTACTTGAAGCGGTCCAGGTCGATGAAGAACAGGGCACTCGTTCGGCGACGTCCCTCGAACTCTGCCAACTCGGCGCGCAGCTCCTCGACGAAGCGTCGCCGGTTGTACAGGCCGGTCAGCGCATCGTGGTTCGCAAGCTGGGTCAGCCGCGAGTCGCGTTCACTGAGAGCCGTCGCCGTCTTTTCCAGCGCTTCGACGATGTCCGAGATTTCGCGATGTTCCGCGGGCTTGAACTCGACGTCGAGATTGCCGCGCGCGAGTTCCCGGATCGGGGTCTGGAGATCCGAAATCGACGCGAGTGCGCTCTGCAGCGCGCGGCGGCCACTCCAGACGAAAACGATCAGCAGGACGACGAGTACCAGCACCGCCGCCTGGATGTTTGCCAGCAGCTGGTCGTGGAAAATCAGGTAATCGAGTTCGATGCCGACGAAGCCGATCAGCTCGATCTCGGCCGCCAGGTCGATCGCATTCGGGTCGAATGTGAACAGCGCGTCCTCGCTCAGCGACTCCGTCCAGATCGGTGCCACGATGTTGAAGCGGCGGGGATTGAGCAGGCCGCCGGTCAGGACGTAGGGCTCGTCGGCACCGACCAGCAGGCGCGCAGCCTCCAGCCGGTCGTCGTCCAGGGTTGTCGGCGGATCGACCTCCGGGTCGCTCGGCAGGCTCGTTAGCGGCGCACCGTCCGCCGCGTAGTAGCTGACGCGCTCGATTTCCGGGTACTTCGCCACGAAGCTCTCGAGCCGGAGCAGCGCGTCGCCGCTGTCCTCGAGATACAGCGGGGCGCCGAGTTCATTGAGTTCACCTGTCCATTGCAGCGCCCATCGGTTGTAGCTGTCTTTCAGCACCCACTGGCCGCCCCAGTACAGCGCGGCAATCGCGAGCCCCCCGATCACGATCGCACTGGCCACCTGGATCGTCAGGATCTCGTTGACGAGGACGCGCTTGCCGTCGTCCCTGCGCCAGTGCGCAACCCGGGCCAGCACGAGTTCACGCACTGCGGTCCATGAAAGCAGCTGACGCATCAGTGGACGGAGACCTGGATGGCGCTTAGCGGCGTCAATTCCGGCAGGTCGTCGAGTTGCCCGGCCTCGATCCGGCGAATGACGTTGACGATGGTATCCGCGATGTCGGCGGCGACGGTGCTGATGCTGATTCCGGCGCCAAGCGAAAGCAGCGCCTCATTGGATACGGCGACGTCGACGTGCCGCTGACGGGACTGCACGAAGATCTCGCGGAGCGACCGGCTGCTCAAGATCCGGTTATCGGGAAACAGCCAGAATCCGTCGATCTCGTTCATCATCCGGCGAAACTGGTACAGCGCCTCCTGGTCGGAATCGACCGTGACGACGGTGAGCTGGACTCCGAGCGTGTCGGCGGCGACCCGCGCTTCCTCGATGAGCGCATCGTGCCCCGGGCCGATGATCGCGCCGATACGCGTGAGTGTCGGATTCGCCGACTTCCATGCCCCCAGCTGTGCTTCCGGGGGTGCGACCGCGGCGACGCCGCGGCTGTTGTCGGTGACGAGACCGTCGTCACGGTAGTTGAACACCTGGCTGAAGACGACTGGCACCCGTGCCAGCGCGACCGCGACGCGCGCGGCCGGCAGGCCGATCGCAACGACGGCGCCGGAGTCGGAGTCGTTGATGGCGCGAAAGGCCTCTTCAGGCGGCTGGCTCTTGTCGCTCAGGTCGAAGATCGAAAATCGGCCGAGGCGCCGGCTGAGCTCGATGGCGACGTCCTCGTACGCCGGGGCGCGGCTCGCGAGGACGATCGCGACTCCGGGCGGTTCCGGCAGCACGGGCGGGGGCGGCGGCATCCGGCGTTTCCGGGCCGTGATCGGTGGCAGCAGCTCGACGTCCGGCAGGTTGTCGATGGACGCAGGCGGCTGCGGGTCCGGCGGCACCTCGACCGGCGCCGGCGCCGGCGTGGCACAGGCGGCGAGCTGCAACACCAGCAACAAGCCGGGCAGTCGAAAGGCAGTCCGATTCTCACAATTGGGCAAAGCCACAGCGGGTCCCCACCGGGTCAGCCTGCCGCGGGCGGCAGGCGCAATGGTCCTGCCACGGTTTTAGCGAATCAGGGGGGCGGTTTCTGTGCCCGGTGTCGAGGTTTTGACGGTGGATGGGGAAGAGGCGGGGCCGGGGGTTATGTCAAGCGATGGGGGATTTGAATAGACGAGGGTCGCGAGATGGGCGACTCGCGGGCGAGTCGCCGGTCGGCGGGCTTTGCCCGCCTCGGATCGAACTCTGGGGGTGAGTTCCAGTCTCAGCCGACCACCCATAAAAAAAGACCGCCCCCTCTTGTGAGGGCGGGTCTCATTGAGATGGGGTCGCGAGATGGGCGACTCGCGGGGCGAGTCGCCTGTCGGCGGGCTTTGCCCGCCTCGGATCGAACTCTGGGGGTGAGTTCCAGTCCCGGCCGACCACCCATAAAAAAAGACCGCCCCCTCTTGTGAGGGCGGTCTTTTTTTATGGGTGGTCGGGGTAGCGAGATTCGAACTCACGACTTCTACCTCCCGAAGATAGCGCTCTACCAGGCTGAGCTATACCCCGATGGCATCAGGAGCGGCGGCGGACGGAAAAGTCCGCAATCGTCACGAGGGCCTGCTTGTAGTCCGAGTCGGGAAGATCGGATAAGGCGTCTATCGCCAGGTCGGCGGCCTCCTGCGCGCGCGCCGCAGTGTACTCAAGCGCACCCGTCGATTCAATCACCGATTGCACGTCTGCCAGCCGGCTGGTGCCGCCCTCGAGGATGGCCGTCCGCAGCAGCTCCTGTTGGGGGCCGGTGCCCGTCTGCAGGGCGCGGATCAACGGCAACGTGGGCTTGCCCTCGGCGAGGTCGTCGCCGAGATTCTTGCCGAGTTCCTCGGGTGACGCGTCGAAGTCCAGCGCGTCGTCGACGAGTTGGAAAGCCAGCCCAAGCTGGCGGCCGTAATTCGCCATGGTCCCCTCGATGTCAGGGCCGCTGCCGGCGAGTACGGCGGCAAGCTCGGCGCCGGCCTCGAACAGCCGGGCCGTCTTGCGGTAAATGACCTGGCGGTAGGCGTCTTCGCTGACGTCCGGGTCGTGGACGTTCATGAGCTGCATGACTTCGCCGGCGGCGATCGTGTTCGTGGCATCGGCCAAAATCTGCATGACCCGCATGCTGTCGATGTCCACCATCATCTGGAAGGCCCGGGAATACAGGAAGTCCCCCACGAGGACGCTTGCCTGGTTGCCGAAGACCGCGTTCGCAGACTGGCGGCCGCGGCGCCGCTCCGACGAGTCGACGACGTCGTCGTGCAGCAGGGTCGCCGTGTGAATGAACTCGACGATCGCCGCAGTGCGGTGATGCTGCATTCCTCCGTAGCCCAGCGCCCGCGCGGCGAGGAGCACGATCATCGGCCGCAGACGCTTGCCGCCGCTCCGGACGATGTATTCGGAGACCTGGGACACCAGCGCGACGTCGCTTTCGAGGCTCCGGGTGATCAGGGCGTCGACGTCGGACATGTCGTCCCGCGCGAGGGTGAGGACGTCCGCGAAGGCCATCCTGTCTGGTGTGTTATCTACCGCGTGCATAAAATGATGATGCCTGAATCACCGCCCGGTGGCGACTGGAACCGGGCGCACGCGACGCCGCCGGGCCCGTCCGCAAGCCATTGAATGACGCCGGAATTCCGTCGCCGCACGCCGTTGACCCGCCGACGGGGAATCTATAGAATTCCCGCTCTTTTGCGGCCGCGGCCGTGCGACCGGCGTCCGGCCGGTCCGGCGAGCACGCAAAAATCTCTTATTTCTCAGTCGGTTGCGGCAAAGCGGCCGGCGCAACGGAGCAAGCACGATGTATGCGGTTTTTCGCAGCGGCGGCAAGCAGTACCGCGCGGCAACGGGAGACGTTCTGCGTCTCGAGAAAATTGACGCCGACGAGGGCGCCTCGGTCGAGTTCGACGAGGTCCTGCTGGTGGGTGATGGCAAGGACGTGAAGGTCGGCACGCCGTTGCTCGACGGCACGTCGGTGAGCGCCAAGGTGCTGAGCCAGGGCAAGTCCCGCAAGGTGCCGGTCGTGAAATTCCGGCGCCGCCAGAATTACCTGCGCCAGGGCACGCACCGCCAGTTCTTCACCGAGGTCGAGATCACGGCCATCGGCGGCTCGACGGGCGGCAAGTCGGCGGACGACAAGCCGGCCGCAAAGAAGGCGGCGACCAAGAAGGCAGCGGCGAAAAAGCCGGCAGCCAAGAAGGCTGCGGCCAAGAAAACGGCGACGAAGAAGAAGGCCACCAGGAAGGCGGCCGGAAAGTCGGACGATTAATCGGGACTCGCTGCGGCGTCCGAGAATGCCGGCGGCGACAGACAGACAGGTAGACGACAGTGGCACACAAGAAAGCAGGCGGTAGCAGTAAGAACGGTCGCGATTCCGAGAGTAAACGACTCGGCGTGAAGATTTTCGGTGGCCAGGAAGTGGTCGCCGGCAACATCATCGTTCGGCAGCGTGGCACGCGTTTCCACGCGGGTACGAACGTCGGTGTCGGCCGCGATCACACGCTGTTCGCGAAGTCGGACGGCCGCGTGGTCTTCGAGAAGAAAGGCCCCCGAAACCGCCAGTTCGTGAGCGTCGTACAGTAGACGCAGCACACCGGGCCCGCGGGGTCACGGTACGCAGCCTGAAGAACCCCGCACCCGCGGGGTTTTTCGTGTCAGGGTCCTGTTGAAGCATGAATTTCGTCGACGAAGCCACGATCCGCGTGCAGGCCGGCAACGGCGGGCACGGCTGCCTCAGTTTTCGCCGTGAAAAGTATGTCGAGCGCGGCGGCCCCGACGGCGGCGACGGCGGTGACGGCGGCAGCGTGTACCTCGTTGCGGATGTCGGCCTGAATACCCTGGCCGACTTCCGCGTCGCCCGGAAGTACCGCGCCGAAAGCGGGCAGGGTGGAGCGGGCCGGAACATGACCGGCCGATCGGGCGACGACCTTGATATCACGGTGCCCTGCGGGACCGCCGTGTTCGACGTCGATACCGGGGAACTCCTCGCTGACCTGACGCACGACGGCGAGCGCCGGAAGGTGGCGGAAGGCGGCCGCGGCGGTCTCGGCAATACGCGTTTCAAGAGCAGCGTAAACCGCGCGCCGCGCAAGACGACAAAAGGCACGCCCGGCGAGGGGCGCCACCTGCGGCTGGAACTGCGGGTCCTGGCCGACGTTGGCCTGCTTGGCCTGCCGAACGCGGGCAAGTCGTCGCTGATCAGCGCAATGTCCCAGGCGCGCCCGCGCATCGCGGATTATCCGTTCACGACCCTGCACCCGAACCTCGGTGTCGTGCGCGTCGGGCGTCTGCAGAGCTTCGTGATGGCGGACATCCCCGGCCTGATCGAGGGCGCCTCCGCCGGTGCCGGGCTCGGCATCCGCTTTCTGAAACATCTGCAGCGAACGCGTCTGCTGCTGCACGTCGTCGATATCGCACCGCTGGATCCGGCGGAAGATCCGGCCACCGCGGTTCGCGCGCTGGAAGCGGAACTGCGGGCGTTCTCGCCCGAGCTTTCCGACAAGCCGCGCTGGCTGGTGGTGAACAAGTCGGACCTGCTGGCCGACGATGAACTCGCCGTGCGGCGCGAGCAGTTGCTCGAGGCGCTGGGGTGGGCCGGCCCGGTCTTCACCGTCAGCGCGGCGACCGGCGACGGGACGCGGGAGCTCGGCCAGGCCGTGATGCGCGAACTGGAGTCGCTGCGGGAAGCGAACGCAGAGTCCGGGGACGCGGCGGACGGGCCGCCCGGCGACGGCGCCTGACGCAAAAAAGCCCGCTTTCGCGGGCTCTTTTCCAAGCGTTTATTCTGCCCGCCGGGTCAGGCAGCGAGCGTCTTGATGCGCTGGTTCAGCCGGCTCTTGTGGCGCGCCGCCTTGTTCCTGGTGACGATGCCCTTGTTGACCATGCTGTCGATGACCGGCACCGCGTCGCGGAAGGCCGCAACGGCCGCATCCTTGTCACCGGCGTCGCAGGCCTTGATGACGTTCTTGATCTTGGTGCGCATGCGCGAACGCAGGCCCATGTTGTGCTTGCGCAGCTTCTCGGCCTGTTTGGCGCGCTTTTGCGCTGACTTGATGTTTGCCACGTCGAAAATACCGTGTCCGGATTCAAAGAGCCGCGTATTATTCAGGCCCCGACGGTCAAAGTCAATGCCGTCTTGCGGTCTCCGGCGAAGCTTCGGTGCGGCAGATAAATTACTGATTTTTATGATTTTTCCGGCTAGAATCCGGGGGCTATGAACAGACCACGCGGGCCGGAGCAGGATACCGGCGGGGAACACGCGGACGGCCTGCCGCGGGTGACCGGGCGGGGGCTGTTCGCCAAGACGTCCGTCGTGAGCGGCATGACGCTCATCTCCCGCATCCTGGGGCTCGTCCGCGACATCGTGCTGGCGCGGTACTTCGGCGCAGGCCTGGTCATCGATGCCTTCGTCGTCGCCAATCGCATCCCGAACATGTTGCGGCGCTTCTTTGCCGAGGGTGCGTTCTCGGCGGGCTTCATCCCGGTGATGGCGCGCTACCGGGAGCGGCACGGCGCGGAGGAGGCGCGCGAGTTCATCGACGCCGTCGCGGGCACTTTTGCGCTCGTACTGTTCGTGGTGACGCTGGCCGGCGTCGTCGCCGCACCGCTGATCATCATCGCGGTCGCGCCCGGGTTCATCGGCGACGGGGGCGACTTCGACCTCGCGACGCTGATGCTGAGGTTCACGTTCCCGTACCTGTTCTTTGTCTCGTTGACGGCGTTCGCCGGCGGCATTCTCAATACTTACGGACGATTCGCGGTGCCCGCGTTTACGCCGGTCATCCTGAACGTCGTGCTCATTGCCGGCGCGGTCTGGCTGTCGCCGCGGCTGGCCGAACCGGGCATGGCATTGGCCTACGCAGTGTTCATCGCCGGTTTGCTGCAGTTGCTGTTCCAACTGCCATACCTCGCGCAGATCCGGGCATTGCCGCGCCCGCGGTGGCGCCCGCGCCACGAGGGCGTGCGGCGCGCGGCGCGGCTCATGCTGCCGGCGATCTTCGGTTCGTCCGTGGCCCAGGTGAACATCCTCATCAGCGGCATGATCGCGTCGATGCTCGGGGTAGGCAGTATCAGCTACCTGTACTTCTCGGATCGGCTGATGGAATTCCCGCTCGGATTGTTCGGCATCGCGCTGGCCACCGTTACGCTGCCGTACCTGTCGCGCCTGTGGTCGGGGGGGCGCCACGCAGAGTTTGCCGCGACACTCGACTGGTCCATGCGCATCGTGCTCCTGATCGCAGCGCCGGCAGCGTTCGGGCTGGTAGTGCTCGCGGAGCCGCTGGTCGCAACGTTGTTCTACGGCGGAATCTTCGACGCGCACGCCGTGCGCATGACGGCCATGGCGCTGCAGGCGTACGCAGCCGGCCTGGTCGGGTTTTCCTACGTCAAGGTGCTCGCGCCGGCGTTCTTCGCGCGCGAGGACACGCGCACGCCGGTGCGCATTGCCGTCACGGCGCTCGTCGTAAACACGACGATCAGTATCGTCCTTGCCGCATGGCTGACCCGTGCTGGTTACCCTGGTCCCCACGTGGGGCTGGCAGCGGCGACGTCGGTCGCGGCATTGCTCAACGCCGGCCTGCTGTTTCACAGGCTGAGGGCCGACGGCGTACTGAGACCGTCGCCGGGGTGGGCGGCCTTCGGCCTGCAGGTTGCGTTGGCCTGTGTCGCGATGTGCGCGATACTGGTGTTCATGCACAATCCCCTCGAGTGGTGGCTGGCGGCGAGTTCGCTGGACCGTGTCCTGCGCCTGGCCCTGGAAGTCGGCGCCGGGGCCGGCGTCTATTTCGGCAGCCTGTTTGCCCTGGGTCTTCGCGCGTCCCGGCTGGGCCTGCGGGGCTGACAGCTTGCGTCTCGTCCGGCACCTCGGTGATCTCCCGTTTCGCCGCCTCGAGGCCGGATCGGTGGTTACCATCGGGTCATTCGACGGCCTGCACCTTGGCCACCGCGCTTTGCTCGGCGAAGTCTTCGCGCTGGCCGCACCCGAGCGCCTTCCCAGTATCGTAATGAGCTTCGAGCCGACGCCGAAGGAGTTCTTCCAGGCGTCGCGACCGCCGGCGCGCCTGACGCGGTTTCGCGAGAAATTCGAGGCGCTCGACGAAGCCGGCGTCGACATCTTCTATTGCCCGCGGTTTTCGCTGTCGATGCGTGAAATTGCGGCGACCGACTTCGTTCGCCGCATCCTCGTTCACGGCCTCAATGCGCGCGCCGTCGTCGTCGGCGACGACTTTCGCTTTGCCCACCGGCGGAGCGGTGATACCGCGCTGCTGCAACGGCTCGGTAGCGCGCTGGACTTCGAGGTTCTGCAGGTGCCGAGCGTCGTCGTCGACGGAACCCGCGTCAGCAGTACGGCAATCCGCGAGGCCTGCGCGGCCGGCGACCTCATGGCCGCGGCGAGGCTCCTCGGCCGGCCGTACCGCATGTCGGGACGGGTCGTGCGCGGCGCGAGCGTCGGGCGGCGGCTCGGCTTCCCGACGGCAAACGTGGACCTTCGGCGGCGGCAGTGTGCCGTCAGCGGGATCTTCGCGGTGCGGGTGCACGGTCTGGGTGACGCAGCGCTGGATGGCGTCGCCAGCGTCGGTTCGCGGCCGACGTTCGACGGCACGAAACCGGTGCTCGAGGTACACCTGTTCGACTTCGACGGCGACATCTACGGTCAGCGCATCGACGTCGACTTCATCGAGCACCTGCGAGAACAGGAAAAGTACGACGATATCGCGGACCTGGTTGCACAGATGCACCGCGACGCCGACAATGCGCGCTCCGTATTGCGGGCCACCGCGGCCTGAGGGGACGAGAAATGCTGCACGCACGAGACCCGGGTACCCGCCGCTTCATCGTCTGGATCGCGGTGGCGCTCGTCGTCGTCGTGGTCGACCAGGTAACGAAGCTCGCCGTCATTCAGTTCATCGAGCAGTACGGCCGGGTGAACATCACGTCTTTCCTGAATCTCACGCACCAGAAGAATCCCGGCGCGGCATTCAGCTTCCTGGCCGACGCAGGTGGTTGGCAGCGTTGGTTCTTCATCGTGCTGGCCACGGCGATCAGCATCGTCATCGTGGCCTGGCTCTGGCGCTCGCGGACGACGGCACCGCTGCCGCTCGCGGCCGGCCTGGCGTTGGTGCTCGGCGGAGCCATCGGCAACCTGGTGGACCGCATCGCATACGGACACGTCACGGACTTCATCCAGGTCTGGTTTGGAAGTTGGCCGTTCCCGTCGTTCAACTTCGCGGACGCCGCCATCTCGGTCGGCGCCGCGCTGTTGATCATCGACTCGCTGTTCTACTCCGGCCGCGCGCCCGCTGGAACGGCGGACGACTGACGGCGTCGACTAGCGCGTCCGGGTCCAGCAGTCCGCAAGCGGCGCCGACGTCTTGTCACCGTTCGGCTGGATCGTGAACGTGCCGCACTTGCCGGCTTCGGTGTCCGCTTTGAGATACGTGGCCGTTGCAGTGTAAGTGTTCGCGTTCGCGCCGGCGACAGAGATGCGGTAGGAGCCGGTCTCCGTCACGAAGTTATTGGCGACATTGAAGCCCAGCCGCGTCATGTCGTTCGTGTACGCCTGGTTGTTCAGGTAGAAGCGCTCCTGGTTCGTCGCAATCTGTAGCAGCGCCGCCTTGGCCTCGTTGCGTTTCGCGCGTGCCGCGAAGTCTCGGTAGTTGGGGTAGGCGACGGCGGCGATGATGCCCAGTACTACCACGACGATCATCAACTCCATCAACGTCACGCCTCGCTGGTGCTTGTACATGCGTGCCTCCCTTCGGCGTTCGCCGGTCATTCTACACCGTCCTGTGTCCACAGAGTCCGCACTGGACGGTTCGGGAAGTCGGGGTCGAAACACTCGACGCCGACACAGGCCACCGGCGGCGGCGTACATTCCTCGCCCTCGCAGTCCTTGTCCCAGGGCGACGGGAACAGGAAGATCGGCTGCGGCGCAATGCCGCCCTGTTCGAGGCGCGTGATGCGTGCGTCGTCCGCGGCTGCGCCATCGGCCGGAATCGCCGTACCGAGCGGCACGATCGGGTCGCCGTTGGCAACGTTCACCCGGTACAGGCGGTTCTGGCTGAGTCCGGCCTGGCAGGGGTCGTCACTGTTGGTCTTCGGTTCGAAGGTCACGAAGTAGACGGAGTCATTAAACGTCCTGGACGTCGACAGCACCTTCTCGGTGGACGGCAGCGTCATTTTCCAGCCGCTGCCATTCGCGGGGATGATGGTCTCCGCCTTGCCGGCCACGTCGACCAGGTCGGAATCCGTCACGATCGGGTAGGCGTTGTACTGCGCCTGCGTGAGCGGTGAAAACACGTTCGGATCGCGGATGGAGTAGAAGCGGTCGGACGCGCTGTTGTCCAGCGGGTGTGCCCGGTAGCCGGAGCCGATGCTGATCGCCAGGTAGCGGCGGTCCTGGCGCTTGTCCGTGAACATTGCCACGTCGGGCGTCGTGTAGAAGCGCCGCGTGTCGGCGGCACTCGGCGATGACAGGCCTTCTGCGCCGAGCTGAGCGATGACGCCACCAGCGACCAGCTTGTCCGGCGTCATGCCGTTCGTGATGTCGAAGCGCCAGATCTGGCCGCCGAGGTCGGCAGCGTACATCCGGTCGGCGTAGCCGTCGCCATTCAGATCGATGACGCGCACCTGGCTCGGAATCGCGCGTGTCATGCCGGACACTGGCAGGTCGGCAAAGCCGTCGCGCCCTGCGCGCCAGATCGTCCCGCCCGTCTCCAGGTCGAGCATGAAGATGCCGGCGCCTTCCGCGTCCGGCGTGGCCGGGTGGCCGGCTGAATCGTGCGCGGTGTCGTAGCCGCCGCCAAGTACCAGCACGGCCTTCTGCGGACTGGTCTGCGCGGCACTCGCGATCTTGATACGGGCCACCGACGGCGTCGACCAGGACTGGCCGAATTCCGGGAATGTCTTCACCCAGCGCAGCGACGGCGCATCCGGATCGGTCACGTCCAGCATGTAGTAGTTGTCGCCGCCCCGGCGCATGCCGAACACGAGGTACACGAAATCCTTGCCGGGGGTGATGATGCCGTCGCCGTCGGCGTCGTTGACGATCGGTACGATGTTGCCGTCGACACCGTAGGTCTTGAAGTCGACGTTCTCGTCAAAATACAGGTCGGCCTGGTTCACGAGCAGCTCGTGCGGGATGAAGGCCCATTTCTCGACGCCGGTTTCGGCGTTGATCGCGTGCACGAAGCCGTCGTTCGTGGCGTTGAAGACCACGATGTTCTGGTTGCCGGACACGTCACCATAGACGACGGCGGCCGGCTCGGAGTGCAGCGTGTCGCCCATCGCGTTGCGCACCGTCGTCGCAGGATTGTTGTCGACGTCCTTGATGTCGGCCCCGCGAATCCACTCGATCAGCTTCTCGAGCGTGGGCTCGCCTTCCGCCCCGGTCAGGCCGAAGTCGGCCGGTGTGAAGGAGGAGAGGTTGGCGGCAGATACCGAGTTCCGCTGTACTCTCAGGCTGCCGTCCACGACATTGGTGTAGACGTTTCGATTCGACGGGGTCGGCAGCACGTTCGCGGCCCCGCCCTTCGTCACGTCGGCGCCATCGGGTTTCGTGAGCTGCGACCAGAAGTTCTTCGACGAGTCAGCGAAGTAGCCCGTTGTCGGGTCGACGGCGTCCACGTCGTTTGCGTCACGGACCTCGCTTTCCTTGATCGTGAACTTCTTCATGTTGCCCGGCCAGTGCACGTTGTCAGCAGCGCGGAACACGGACACATAGAGATCGTTCAGGTGCTGGGTGCGGTTGAACGCATTCACGGCCACGGCCGGCGCCGTGAAGGAAATGTCGCGGTCGAAGATGTTCGTGACGATGTCGGTCAACGCCGCCGTCAGCGAGGTCACGTCGGAGGCAAGATAGTACTCGCCGCCCGAAAGCTCAGCCGTTTCCTTCAGGATCGGCAGGTCGATCGAGAAGCCGATCGTGTACGTCGTGACCGACTGCGTGCCGTCGACGTTCGGGTTGATGTCCGCTTTCGACAGGTACTCGGAGATGTCTTCCAGGCACGCGCCGTCGACGTTACCGCCGGTACAGCCGGTTCGGCCCATGACCGACGGGTAGTTCGGGAGTGAGCCAGTGCGGTAGTAGACGTCCCTGTCTTGCGTCGGCTCACCGTCGGTCAGAAGCACGATGAAGTTCTTCGCGCAGGCATACTCGGCCGGCTGCTTGTAAACCATCGGGACCAGGGATTCAAGGGCGTCCGGGTCCGTCGAGGCGCCGCCGTAATAAACGGACTGTCCGCTGTAGTAGCGTGCGGCCTCGTACATTGTCTCCGACAGCGGCGTCCAGCCGTTCGCCGGCAGTGCATCGATGATGGCGTTGGCGCCGGCCCGGTTCGAGTCCAGGTCCTGGATCGCGAACGTGACCGGACCGCCCTGGCTGTTGTGGAAGCGCATGAAGCCGACGTTGACGTCCTTGATCGACCCCAGCACGTTCTTCGTAACCGCCTTGACGATGTCGGTGCGCGACATGCTGGTGCCCGGCGGGTTCCAGTACCAGTTCAGGTAGTTGCTGTCGTAGACCGTGTAGATGCGGTGTGTCGGGCTGCTGCCCCAGTCGACAGACCAGCCCTTGCGGTCAGTGTAGGGCGGGTTGTTCGAGCCGGAGCGGGCATACGGCTCGTCCTCGGGATCGGAGCCGTAGCCGTGCTTGCCGGAGTCGGCCTTACACTCCACGCCGCGGTCGGTTTCCCGACTGTCGAGCGTCTGCCATTTCCAGTTGCCTTTTCTCTTGCGGTACATCGCCATCGTGTCGGTGTACGAACCGGCGGCAGAAAGTTGCGTCAGGCCCTGGTTACAGACCATGACGGACTTGCGGAAACGGTAATTGCTGCCGCACTTCGGAATACCGGAGTTCGTCGTCCAATAAAACATGTCGAGATCGCAGGGCCCGGTGTAAGTCGTGCCCGGATCGTAGGGCTCCTGGCTTTTCTCGACCGTCGTCATCGACCCGGACGAGTCGAGGATGAACAGGATGTTCGGCTTGGCCGCATTGCTGGCGCCCGGCGTCGAGAGAAGCAGCTCGACGTCGTCGGCGACAGCCGGCGTCCCGGCCATCAGTGTGATCAGCGCACCCGCTGTTGCCCAAGCGAAGCGTTTTGCGGACGTGTTCATGTGTCCATACCTCTTCAAAGTCTGTCCGTGACCTGATCGCTCTATCCAGTCACACGAAGTTCAATTCCTTCAGTCGCTGATGTCGATGCTCGTTATTGTCAGGCTCTGCATGTCGACACTAATCAGCGCATAGTTCTCGTCGTCGTGCGAAAGGGCCGCCAGGTTCTGGCGGAACACGTCGAACTTCACGCGCTTGCCGTCGACGGAAAACCGGGTGTCGGGGGTCAGGCGTGCGCGCCGGTGCTCGTCCTCACACTCTCCTGCGCAAGGCAGAAACGTCACCGTGCCGTTCAACGAGCTCGGCAGGATGATGTTCGACGGCGACAGTTCGATCGCCTCGACGAGCGTGACGAGTTCTGCCGCACCTGCGGGGAGCGTCAGTGCCGTGGCCACCAGGGCCAGGTATCCGTTGCGAAATGCCATAGTCCTTACTCCGATTCCCCGCCATCCGGCAGGTCATGTGACGTCGTGTCACCTTTCGCATTTTCCCGGTTTCGGGCCGCAAGTGCCCGGAACCATTACTCAAATCCCGAAAATTTACTCGATGCCGTCCTGCGTCCAGAGCGTCCGGACCGGGAGGTTCTCGAAGCCCGGGTCGCCGCACTCGACGCCGACACAGAAGATCGGCGGCGGTGTGCAGTCCTCGCCCTCGCAGTTCGGGTCGTCGGCGCTCGGGAACAGGAATCGCGGCGACGGGGCGATGCCGCCCTGTGCGAGATCCGTCACGCGCGCCTGGTCTTCCTCGCCCGCCGCGATACCGTCGAGGTCGGCGATCGGGTCGCCGTTCAGTACGGCCATTCGGTACAGGTAATTCTGGCCGCGGCCCGCGGTGCAGGTGGCTGCCGCCGCGTTGTCCGGCGAGAAGGCTGAGAAGAAGATCTCGTTGTTGAACGTGACCGATGTCGACAACACCTTCTGCGACGGCGGCAACGTGAACATCCAGCCTCGGTCGTTTTCCGTGACCTGGGTGCCGACCTGGCCGCTGACCTCCACGAGGTCCGACTCCGTGATGACGTCGAACGCGTTGTACTCGGCCTGTGTCAGGCGGTTGAACACTGCCTTGTCGCGCAGCGAGTAGAAGCGGTCGTTGTTCGTGTTGTCGAGCGGATGCGCGCGGTAGCCGCTGCCGATGCTGATCGCCAGGAAGCGGCGGTTCTGGGCGTTGTCGTTGAAGATCGACACGTCAGGCGACGTGTAGAAACGCCGGGTATCCGCGTCGCCCACGGAATTGCCCTCGGCACCGAGCTGGGCGATGACGCCGCCGGCGACCAGGTCGACCGGGTCCTCGCCGTTCGTGATGTCGAACCGCAGGATCTGGCCGCCCATGTCCGCCGCATAGATGCGGTCGGCATAGCCGTCGCCGCTCAGGTCCACGACGCGGACCTGCGACGCAATCGCGCGGGTCAGCGCGGGGAGTTGCAGGTCCGCGCTGAAGTCACGGCCGGCGCGCCAGAGCACGTCGCCCGACTTCAGGTCGATGAAGTACAGGCCGGCGCCATCCGAATCCGGCGTGGCCGGGTGCGAGATCGTGTCGTGCACGTTGTCGTAGCCGCCGCCGATGATCACGACGGCCTTGTCGGCGTTCAGGCCGGGGTCGTCGATGCTGATTCGTGCGACGGTCGGCGTCGACCAGGACTGGCCCATCTCTGGCGAGCTGAGTCGCCACATGAGCTGCGGGCTGTACTTGTTGGTCACGTCCAGCGCGTAGTACGCATCACCGCCGCGGCGCATGCCGAAGATGATGTGCACGAAATCGCCGTCGCCCGGTTCGATGACGCCGTCGCGGTCCCGGTCGGCCACGACGGGGACGATGTCGCCGTCCACGCCGTAGTTCTTGAACTGTGCCTCCGGGTCGAAGAACAGCTTGACCAGGTTCGGCAGGTGCTCTTTCGGAATGAAAGCCCACAGTTCCTGGCCTGTCACGCCGTCGATTGCGTGCACGTAGCCGTCATTCGTGGCAGTGAACACCACGACTTCGGGGTTCTGCTCGTCGCCGCCGTAGACGACCGCGGCCGGCTGCGAGTGCAGCGGGTCGCCCATCGAGTAGCGAACGGTCGTGGACGGGTCGAAGTCCTCGTCGAGAATGTCCTCGCCGCGGGCCCAGCGGATGAGTTGCTCCTTCGTCGGTTCCTCGGCCGAGCCCGTCAGGCCGAAGTCGGCCAGCGAGAAGGCGCTCTCATTGGCCACGGTGAGCGCGTTCGCGCCCGCGGACAGGTTGTTGTTGCCCGTCTGGTTCGTGAACAAGTTTCGGACGGCCGGGTCGGGCAGCCGGTTTGCCGCGCCGCCCAGAGTGACGTCATTGCCGTCGACGCCGGCGGTCCAGTAACTCTGCGAGTTGTCCTTGAAATAGCCGGTCGTCGGATCAATGGCGTCGAGGCCGTTGCTGTCGACGACGCCGCCTCCGGCGATGCGGTACTTCTTGAGGTTGCCCGGCCAGTGCAGGTTCTGCCGCGCCGCGAACGTGGTCAGGTACAGGTCGTTCAGGTTCTGCGTACGGTTGAACGTGTTGACCGCCACGGCCGGGGCCGCGAACGACAGCGAGCGGTCCGAGATCTGAGCGACGATCTTGAGCAGCGCCAGCGTGAGGCTCTCCACGTCATCCGCGAGGAAGTACTCGCCGCCGGAGGCGTCTGCCGTCGTTGCCAGGATCGGCAGGTCGATCGCGAAGCCGATCGTGTGGGTAGTGACGACCTGCATCCCGGATTCCGTCGGCGCGATGTCGCCGCGATACAGGTACGCGCCGACGTCGTCAAGGCAGAGGCCCTGCCCGGTGCCGTCGCAGCCCGAGTGTCCGACGGTCGCAAACCAGTTCGGGAGCGAGTCGACCAGGTTCGGCGTTTCAAAGTCCTGGTTCGGGGCGCCGTCAGTCAGCAGCACGTTGAAGTTCTTCGAGCAGACGTCGCTCGGCGGCTGCTTGTACACCTCCGGGTTGTTCGATACGAGGGCGTTCGGGTCCGTCTGGTGCTCGTTGATGTTCTCGCCGTAGTAGGCGGGAAGGCCGCGCCAGTAACGCGCGGCTTCGTAGAGTGCTTCGGAGAGCGGCGTGGCGCCACCCGCATTCATCGAGTCGAGGACTGCATCCACCGCCGCGCGGTTGGAGTCCAGGTCCGTCATGCCGAGCAGGACCGGGCCGCCGGCGTTGTTGTTGAAGCGCATGATGCCGACGTTGATGTTGTCGACCGAGTTCAGGACGACCTTGGTCACGTCGCGGACGATGTTGATGCGCGAACGATCGACCATGACCGGGTTCTGCAGGTAGTTCAGGTAGTTGCCGTCGTAGACGGTGACCGTCTGGCTGGTCGGCCAGCTGCCCCAGGACACCCGGTCGTCCGGGTCAGCAGTGAACGGCGCCACGTCGCCGCCGGCCTGGGCGTACACCAGCGCCGGGTCCCCGTCGCCATGCACGCCGTTGTCCTTGCGGCATTCGATGATATCGGTCGCGTTGCCGCTTTCGAGCTGCTGCCAGCGGTACTTGTCGAGCCCGAGAATTACGCTGAAGAAGCCCGAGCCGCCGTCGCGAAACTGCGCCATGACATTCGTGTAGCTGCCGATGCCGGTGAGCTGGCGACTTGCGGCGTCGCAGACGAAACTCGTCTTCTCGAAAAAGCGCTCGTTACCGGCGTCACAGCTCGGCACGGCGTCGACTTCGGTCCAGTACAGCATGTCGTTGTCGCAGGTGCCCGAATACGTGTCCGTCGAGTCGTAGATCTCGCGGGTTTCCTCCTGCGAGCCCATGCTGCCGGAGGAGTCGAGGATGAACATGATGTTCGGCTTCGGCGCCTGCTGCAGATTGGGGTTGACCAGCAACAGCTCGGTGTCGTCGGCCAGCGCAGGCGCGCCGCATGCCAGCGCGACCATAAGGCCGGCGCCGAAGAATCCTGCTTTCCTTGTAATCAGTTTCATGGTGCTTCCCTCACGCATCGGCGGCGTGGTTACCGGAGGACGACCGAGACTTCCGTGACCCGGTTTTTCTCGAGGTGTTCGAGGACAGTGACGTACACTTCGTCACGTTTCGTGACGCGGGCGATCCCCTTGCGGAAATCAGCCAACGACACGCGTTGGCCGTTGATCGACCACAAGGTCTCGACCGTGACCTGTTCGGTGCGGTACTCGCAGTCGGTGCAGGCCTTGAAGCCAATCGTGCCCGACTCCGACGACGGCAGGCGCAGGTCCGTGAGTACCACCTCGTGGGCGAGCTGGACCGTGCGAAAATCGGCGGCCGCGGTCGTGGCCAGTACCAGGGCGGCGGCGATGAACAGTGTCTTGAGTTTCATGAGAGTAATTCCTCCGCGTCGGCCGGACTACAGCGTCGGCGATTCGGGACCTACGATGTAGAACGCCTGCGTGTGCACGGCGCTGGCGTCGCGATCCGTCGTGTTGCCCGGGTCGCGCAGCGATTCCGCCTGCGACGTGGCAACGAAATGGT
Source organism: uncultured Pseudomonadota bacterium (assembly GCA_913055625.1). Classification (GTDB taxonomy): domain Bacteria; phylum Pseudomonadota; class Gammaproteobacteria; order Steroidobacterales; family Woeseiaceae; genus UBA1847. The sequence continues at coordinate 416,293 of CAJXJW010000001.1, forward strand.
AGGCGGCGATGCCGCTGCCGACGCCAAGGCTGAATGCCTTGTCCGGCACCAGCGTCGAGTCCTCGAACTCGATACGCGCATCGACGAATTCGTGGCCGCCCGGCGACACGTACTGCGGCATTACGGCAACCGCCAGCGTGTCGTACTGGCCGCGTGCGAGCGCGGTCTCCAGGCCGGTCTCCGCCGCCTGGAACGCGTTTTCGTAGTTCTGGTCATTGCGTGCCATTGCGATTTCCGTCGTCGCCGTGTTCATGCCCGAGATGGCGAGTACGGTGATAACGACCAGCAGGATCAGGCCGATGACCAGCGCCGCACCTTGCTGCCGTTTCAGAGTTGGTGAGTTCATCGTCTTCATTCTCTCGTTCAGGTCCGCGAGTTTCGCAGCAGGATCGTCTTCGAGACCTGCAGTCGGCGGAAGTTGTCATTGAATGCGCCGAGGTCGACGTCGCCCGGCTCGTAGTCCGTGTCGTCCTGCATGCCGATTTCGAGGCTGGTGCCGCGTACGACGAGCCAGATGCGGGCCGTGATGACACGCGCGCCCGGCACGTAGCCGGCGGCCGTCGGGTCATAGATTTCGTCGCCCGGGTTTACGTAGCGGTCGACGGTATTGTCCTCGTCGACATCGATGCCGAGCTGTACCTGCAGGTTCTCGACGCCGGGCGCGATTTCCTGGTCCTGGATCGTCGCCGCGCCACCGGTGACCGTCAGCGTCTTGCGACGCAGCGTGGGGACGTTCGGGACCAGGTTTCCCGGGTCCGGCTGCGCAACGTAGTAGCTGCTCACCATCAGGTTGTGCGTCGACGAGTCGGCCGGGTTGAACATCGTCGGTACCGCGCCATCGTCGAAGACTTCGCCCTGGACACGTGTCGTCTGAATCTGCAGGCGACCCGGCTCGAGGGCAGGCGCCGGCGCGACGGTCGCGCGGCGCACGGTAATCAGGTCTGACGCGGCCTGCGCGCCGCCGACAGCGGCGCAAGGCAGGTTGAAGGCGTTGTTCGCGCCGTCGACGGGCATCGCGAGGTCGAGTACCCAGTCGGCGCCGCAGTCGGCCGGCACGCCGAGGTTCTTGGGGTTCGGGTCGCCGGCCAGCGAGCGGCCCTCGATTGCGAGGCCGCGGCTCGTACGGCCCCAGTTGCTGGCCATGCGCAGGTCGGACTCGATGGTGTCGATGGCGAACTGCGCGGTTTCCTGCACCCGCGCGATCGACTCGTTGATGATGAAGGCCTGACGGCTCTGGTTGTAGATCTGCACCGCGCCGATGACCAGGAACGAGCCGATCGCCAGTGCGACCATCAGTTCGACGAGGGTCAGGCCCTGTTGACGTCGAATAGCCATGTTCAGTTCCCCCGCACCGGAATCGTGATCGTGTAGTTCTGCAGACCCTCGGGCTCGGTCCATGCCACCTGGATCTGGTATGTGGGGGGCAGAACGGCACCATTGAATACGACGTTCACCTGGCCGCCCGGCAACGTATCCTGCGCCTGCTCCTGCCACACGAGGACGTCCTGAGCTGCCATCTGCGGGGCGCTGCAGTTGACGCCTCCCGCAATGCAGCCGGCATCGGCGCCAGCGCCTTCGTAAGCCACCCCCGCGGTCGGGTTCGCGCGGATACGGTCGGCGACGTCGCCGGCCAGCGTCACCGCATTGTGGCGGAACAGCGAGGTGCGCCCCGCCTGCATGCTCTGGACGTAAAGGCTGGCGATGCCGAGCATGCCTACCGACATGACGATCAGGGCAACCAGCACCTCGATCAGCGAGAAGCCGCGCTGGTGCCGTCCGTGAGCGTTGGGAATCGATTTGATCATGGGTAATGCGTCCTTCGAATGTCCGGTGCGTGGGCTACGGGCAACCGCCGGCAGCATTGATCTGGCCCTTGTCGCGCAGGATCGTGCCGCGCCCCAGCGGCGTGACAACGAACAGCCGCGCGGCCGAGTTGCCGCCGGCCGCGGTGACGTTGCCCCGCTCATCGCACATGACGACCTGAGCAACGGCGGGATTGCCGCCGACGTTGCCGCGGCCGAGACCGGTCGGTGCATAGCTGAAGTACGTGGCGCCATTCGTGAAATTCAGCGTCACGTTGTTTTCCACCGGTCCATGACGGCGCAGGATGGCATCGGCGCCGTCGACCTGCAGGTCGGCGCCACCGTCCTGGAACACGATGTAGCCCTGGTCCCAGGTGCCGCCGCAGGCCGGCACCGCGGCCATGGGGTCGGCGCTGGCGCAGATCGTGATGTTCGCCTTGGCCCGCGCCGACTCGCTGCGCGCCAGGTGGAACGCGGCGTGCAGGTCGTTGGCCGTCGCGGTCATCCGACCGTTCCGGTTGAAGTCACCGAGATTCGCCATGCCGAACGAGAGAATCACGCCGACGATGGTCAGCGTGATCATCAGTTCGTACAACGTGAACCCCGCCTGGAGGGTGGTGCCGGTTTGCGTTTTCATGCGCGCAATATACGGTCACGGTGCCTGCCGCCCACGAGTATCCGACGAGCGGTCGGGCACCGCCGACGAACGGTCGAACGGCGGGCAGGCGATTTAACTTAATCCGCACAGGCATAGGGCTCGCCGCGGCTGTTCCGCAGGGCCGCGCGGGGCCGCCCCGTCCAGCTCACGACCAACGCCCTGGCCGCCACGCGGCCCGCGGCGTCGCAGGCCACGAACGTGCCGTTCGTGGCGCGCTGCACCGTCGCGCGCAGCGTGAAGCCGCGCCGGTTCGCGGTCAGCCGGATGCGCGGATCGACGCGGTGCCGGTCGAGCACCGGTTCCCCCTCGTCGACCGCCGGCGGCTCGTCCCGGTCGCGGTTCTCGAACATTATCCAGCCGGCCGACCAGTCCCGGCCGGGCGCGCAGCGCGCACCGTCGGGGCTCGGGCAGATGGACACGACCCGGCGGCGCAGGATGGACTCCTTCCGCGCCCCGTGCACGGCGTGGAACAGCGCGTTGATCTCCGCGGACTGGCGCTGGCGGGCAATCATGGCATCGAACGACGGCACGGCGACGGCAAGCAGCAGGGCCGCCACCGCCACGGTCACCAGGAGTTCGAGCAGCGTGAACCCGGGCGGGCGTACCGGTGTGAACGGCATGCTGGACCTCCGTGTCGCATGCAGTAAAGTAAGGCCAATGAAACCTTGGTGACGTCCGCGTTGCCGACCGAATTTCTGGTCATTTTCCGGGCGTTTTCGAATATACTGCGCAGCTGCTCAATATTCTGGAGACTGCACGATGTCCCGAACGGACATACTCGCGTTGTTTGAAAAGCACGGCGTCCTGCCCACGCCGCAGCGCCTCGAGATCGCGGGCGTGCTGCTGGCGCGGCCGCAGCACCTGTCGGCAGACCAGATCATCGACCGGCTGCGCACGGCCGGCAGCCGGGTATCGAAGGCCACCGTGTACAACACGCTGAACCTGTTCGGTGACCGTGGGATCGTCAAGGAGGTGATGGTCGACCCGGTGCGCAAGTTCTACGATTCGACCACGCACACCCATCACCACTTCTACAACGTGAGCACGGGCGAGCTGCACGATATCCCGGAGGACGCGGTGGCCTTCGCGCAGTTGCCGTCGCTGCCCGATGGCACCACCGAGGAAAGCGTCGAGGTCCTGATCCGCGTCCGCGACGCGGACTGATCGGCGCGGCCTGCAAAAATCGGCGCCCGGCCTTTCACGGAGGGGCCGGCACCGCTATACTGCGCGCCGCTGCGTCCCGGGCGTCCTGCCCGGTGGCCACGCGGCCAGGAAAATCCGTGCCGGATTAGCTCAGTTGGTAGAGCATCTCATTCGTAATGAGGGGGTCAGGTGTTCGAGTCACCTATCCGGCACCATTTAAATCAACGGGTTATGCGTTTGTGCGGCGGTTTTCGCTGCCTGCGCACGCTGATTCACTACCGCTGACCTTGTTACCGGCGCCAGGAGCGCGCAGCGTTGCGCACTGTCTCAACGCCGCCGCCGCAGCTTGTCCAGGCGTTGCTTCCAGCGTTGAAATTCCCGGGCATCGCCGCCCTTGTCCGGGTGCGTGCGCTGACACATGACCCGTGCCTCGGCGATCTCTGCGTGCGGCACGGAGATCGAGTAGCCGAGAGCCCGGATCTCGTCGTCCGACAAGATACGCACCGGCGTTTCGATGCCGTCAAGCGGGGCAAATCGCAGCACGCCACGAACGTCGTAGCGCCAGGGATGTGTTCGGCGGGGTTTCATTCGTGCAATCGTACATGAGTAGTGGCACCCGCAACGGAATCCATTTCGCGGTACTCGCCTGTCAGGGGCTCTGGCTCAGCCTCCAGGTTCGGTTAATCACACATCCTCGGATCGTTGATGATCAGCCGCCCACTGGCCGTAGGCCGGTCCTGGCACGAGTTCCAGGCTTGGCAACGCCGGAGAATCAGGGTTGCCTTCCTGGGCAACCGAGTGAACGGCCAGTTCTCTTCGATACGCCGTCGCAGCGACCAACCGCAAACTCAGGGATGAGCCCCATTTTCGTGTTCAGTCGGGCGTGGCACAGCAAGTCGGTAATTTGGCGGGCTTTGCGAGGCTTGAGCGGGTCTTGCGGATAGCTGCTCACCAGGGGTCGCGGCAGCATTGCTGGCTTCCCCCAAGCAATGCAACGGTCGGCTTCCCGCAGTCAGCGGACGTTTGAACGACTGGCCTCATGGGCGATTGTGGGGCGCTTTTCGGCCCGTTTCCGGGCGATAGAATCTCTGCAGGTACCAGGTTACCAATCCGGGAGCGATGATTGTCTGAAGGGTGAAGAACAGTAGAGTTACCCACTCGCTCCCATAATCCCCCTCACCCCGCTGAATCAGCCACTGCTCACCGATCGGGCCGGAAGAAAAGACCACGGCGGCCACGAGGTTCCAGCCCAGGTGAAGTCCGATCGGCGCATATAGAGACCGGGTCTTGGCGTAGGCAAATGCAAACATCCAGCCACCGGCCCCGGTGACCAGGAAAACGTAGATCATCAGTACCAGGCGGGAGCCGAACACTTCGTAGCTGAACCAGTGGTACACACCGAAAGCAATGGAACTGAGCAGACACGCCTTCACGATGCCGACGTAACGGATAAGCAGGTAAAGCAGAACGCCACGAAAGAGCAATTCCTCGTAGAGCACCGCCGATAGCACCCAGACAGAACCGCCAAGCAGCTGGCGCAGGTCATAGTCAGGATTGACTTGGTAGGATATTTCCTTGAAGTGGGCTTGCCACGTGAAGTTGATGACCGCTACGAGCGCCATGAAAAACATTCCGGCCATAAACGCGATCATGCGTTGCTTGGTCGGAACGATTCCCAGGACTGCCAGGGGTTCACGCACCGTCACGCGGAGTAAGACCCACGAAAAAAAGAGCATAACCAGAGTTCCGACGACCACTATCGTGCTACCCGCCAGGATTCGTTGGAGTCACAGACTCTTGGGCTAGAGAGAAACGACTCTGGGAGCATTGCTTCCTGTGCTTGGCAGAGGGGTTTCGGATCTCGCCGGCTTGGGGCTGATTTCTGTCGCACTATTGAATCACCGCTGGTTCTGAGAAGGATCGTCAACAACTTTCGAGGCTATCGCCAACCAAGGGGCTGCTACGCGAAGTGAAGCAGCCGCTCAATGACGTTTCCGCGGAAACGCATGGCGCGAACGTCAGCTCCTGGGAACAGCCGCCGCCGGTTCTCTATCCAAGCCAATATACGAATGCTACGGTTGTTGCCCGATGCCAGAAGACCTCGTAGCTCCAGCCCTGCCAGTACCACGGACTCGTTGGATCCGGCGTAGTTGCATTGGTGACACCGATACCGATGACTAGGTAGCTCGCTGCACCTAACAGGGGCAATATCCACTTTGGATGCTTGCCGGCCCGGTCTACCATTGCTTGCCAATCCGGCAAGTCTGACATGGCAAGCGACAGCTCATGTGTTGATCGGCACGCCACCATGAGCACATAGGCATAGGCTGTTGCGCAGTATGCGGTTATTGAGTATCTGAGTGATGGCGATTCGAAGATCGTTGGACGCGGCTTCATCGGCGCCGCCGAAAATAGCTCTACCGACAATGAACACAATAAGCAGCCCGATCGCGAAAAAGGCGCCTATCCAAATCGGATTTCCCGGGAGCGCATCGTATGCTCTCGAGGTCCAGGACATTGTGTACGACTTGGCCAAGCTGTGCTTCCTGTACCCTGGTTTGAAAGCGCCGCCGTACGCGAGGCGGTAATCAATGTCCGCTACGGGTGAGTAGCCTTCATACTACCTCCGGCAGGCTGGCCGGCGGCTACCGGCCGATACCAGCCATCCGTTTCAGGCTCAAAAGTAACTATTGAATATCTCGTCCGACCACGGACTGCCCCACGGTCCAGCGTAGCGAAGAGCACGGGAGTAACCGCGTTTCTCGCCCGATACTACGAACCCGACTACGGTTCCACCAATCGAAACGGCGACATCCTTGCCGCTCTCCGACCATCTGAAATCCAGGTCACTTTCGTTCGGTAATCCAGACGGCACGCTGGAGGTCAAGAACCGTCGTATTGCTGGCGGTGGCGCATCCTGACTTTCAGGATTGCAAACAGAATCCTCCGGCTCAATGAGATTGACCAAGAAACAATCGGAGATGATCTCATCGCCGTTCGATAAATACAGCCAAACTGAGTGCGGGCTCTCGTCATCCGGCTCTAGAGCTACGATCGCATCAAGCCCCGATTCAGAGTTGTTTGACGTGACAAACACGAGTAATTCCTGGTCAATTTGGTGACGTGTGCCCGGCAGAAAAGGGTCAGAAGCGGAAAGTGTTTCTCAGAATGCCTAGACGGCTACTTCCGGCCAGAAGCGGTAGGTCGCGCCTGAATCCGTGGAGCGGAACGGGCAGAATTAAAGCCCTCCCTCGTAGACGATAATTTGTATGTCATTCGGGTCGCTCAAGTATAGGTATTTTGAGCCCCACGGTCGGACGGTCGGGCCGTCAAAGCCAACGTCCTCCGGCAACGATGCCTGAAACTCGGAAAGACTGTCTACACGGAATTGCAGACTAAGGCCTTCAAACGTCGTTTCTTGCTCAACAAGATAGACCTCCAGAAAGGCCTCTTGTCGTCCTTCGGGCAAGGAAAGTATCACGCCAACGTCGCCTGGGTCATTCCACTCTTCGGCAACTATCATGCTAAACACAGTCTCGTAGAACTGCCTTGTTTGCTGATATTTCGCAGTCGAGATCTTTGTCTTTAGTGAAAACTGCACTGGAGGCCGGAAGTGTTTGCTCTGGGTCAGAAGCGGAAATTGTAGCTGAAACCGTGTGGAAGGCTACTTCCGGCCGGAAGCCGCCACTCATGCGCGGTAGGTATCTATTTTTCTTGAGTTCTATTCGACCATTTTTCGACGTTAAGGTCCGATTTCGGCCAGAGCGCCTCAGCATCGATCATACACTGGGTGCAGTGACTATTTGGAGGCGCTAATGAACCAACTTCAGAAAGCCAAGCACTTTGCAGATCTCCATCAAGAGAACAACCCTCTTGTTCTTTTTAATATCTGGGACGCCGGAGGAGCACAAGCGGTTGAGAAAGCCGGAGCGAAGGCCGTGGCTAGCGGAAGTTGCTCTGTCGCAGCTGCGCATGGGTATTCAGACGGCGAGAAAATCCCGCTTGAGTTGGTCGAAATAATTGCCAGCCGAATATGTTCGGCAACAGAGCTGCCAGTGACAATTGACTTTGAGGGAGGTTACTCCGAAGACCCTGATGAAATCGCCCTGAATGTTCAGCGCATCATTCGAGCCGGCGCCGTTGCCATCAATTTTGAAGACCAGATAGTAGGTGCAAAAGGGATTCATCCAGTATCCACGCAAGTGAAGCGTATCAATGCAATTCGAGAGTCCGTAACTCAACTAGGTTTGCCCGTCTTTATCAACGCCCGCACCGACTTGTTTCTCCAGGCCGGCTCGCAAGCTGAACACGCTGCCTTACTAGATGAAGTGAGAGAACGGGCTGACGCGTACGAAGAAGCTGGTGCAAGCGGCTTTTTCTTGCCTGGCCTTATTGACGAGAACATGATTTCCCAAGTTTGTGAATACACGAACTTGCCCGTCAACGTTATGATGATGGAGGGCGCGCCGTCTGTTGGCAGACTTGCGAGAGCTGGCGTGTCACGAGTGAGCTTCGGCCCTGCGCCTTACTTTGAGTCAGTAAACACACTATCAGAGCAGGCCAGAAAGGTTTTTGGCTCTTCTACATAGTCCTTCACTCAAGAATGAAAATGGGGTCAGGCCGCAATACTTTCACATTCTTTCGTGACGGAAACTTCGGCTCGACCCCGATTCTCTAATCAGGGTCGGCGCACGTGGGCGGTCCGCGTCTGCTTTCGGGAAGATCGGCCGTTCGAGTCGACAGAGGTTGGAGGCGGCTACCGGCCAGAGGCGGACAGTCAATTCTCGCCTGTCGCTGCTCTTGCCGCATCGAAATCGAGCATGGTGTGCTCGACGAAACCTCCATAGTCGAAGATGAAGCTATCAAGCTCTTGTTCTTCATCCTCGGGATCGCGAAGTTCGTTTACCAGCTCCAAGTACGCATTCGACTGGCGAAACATTTCGAATTGCTTGTGCTTGAAGCGGATAAATTCTTCGCCAGTCATTTCAGCACGATCAGTAACACGCCCACCTTCTATGCGAAGCAAGGTGTATGCGTCAAATACTGAGCCATGGTTGAGATGCACATAGTGTTTCATCTCACCAGTCGGCAGCACCAGTATTCCCGAGTACCAGTCCATTTGCCGTGACTCCGGCGTCGGAAAAAAGCGATCAACCTCAGAAACTAACTGTGCCCTCTCTTCGCGATTCTCCGAGGGACGGTAGACTTCGAAGTCTCGAATGCGCAGCGTATTTCCCAGAACCTCAAATGTCGCTATGTAGCCACGCCAAAGCCCGCTGCTCATGACGACATTGTCACCATCATCAGCCTCTCTCGGGTGCTGCTCAGGGTGTTCCTCGAAGTAGGAGTCCAACGGATTAGTGTTCAGACGGTAGGACTCGCCGTCCAAGTGCAGTTTATCGGGGGCCTGAGCAGTGCCAGACGCGGCAGTCGCTATGAACAAGGCCAATAGGGGTGTTAGGAGCTTCGATCGCATGATCGATTCCTCGCTTGATTTGAGCTTCCCGCGCAAATTCTTGGCAACGACCGCTTGGGGTCAGGAGCCGTCATTCTACCTCAGTCAGACTGGCCGGCGGCTACCGGCCAGAAGGAGACGCTCGCTACTCGGCCAACGCGACCGCGACGACACGCATACCGGAGGACAACTTGCGATTCTCAACAAGTACTAGGCTACCGGTCGGAAACTCCCATTCTTCAGTGTCATCGTGGGTACCGACTAATCGAAACACGTCATCTGATACCTTCTCTGCGACGACCGGGCGCCAAACGTCCGTGCCTTCATCCAACATCTTGACATAAATTGTAGTGGACAATGCCGCGTTATCCCTTGTGTAGTCGCTGCATTGCGTCCACCTTACCGGCCCGGGCTAATTCGACGGATTCCTCCCAATCGTATTGAATTGCCGGATCGGCAGTACCGCCAGCAAACAGCAAGGACATATCGCCGAGAAACGCACCTAGATCATCTGACGATGTAAGCTGGTATCTCTTTTCGATGAAAGCAAACATCGCCAAGTACGCTTCATCAACCGTTAGTGAGTCCTTTTTCGTCATTTTTTCCGAGTTCCGTGACCGGCTGCTTTGGGTCAGTAGCAGTCATACGATTCTAGCTCGGCTACGCCGTTCGAGCGACCGCAATGAGGTGCATAGCGGACGGTTCGTTTACATATTGCGGTTCCACTCGAGGAGGAGGAATCGACAATGTGGAAACTGAAACCGAAAGAAGGCATCCGTACACCCTGGAATAAGTCCAGACTGGTGGGGCAGAAACTGCCACTGACGCAACAGCAGGTCTGGGCGGTGCGCATGCGGCTCGAAGCCGCCCACCGGGTCCGGGACCTGGCCTTGTTCAATCTGGCGATCGACAGCAAGCTGCGGGCTTGCGACCTGTTGAAGCTGCAGGTGGCGGACGTCGCAACAGCCGGCACCGTAGGCTCTCGGGCGTCGATACTGCAACAGAAGACCGGGCGGCCCGTCCGCTTTGAGCTGACACCCCGGACAAGGGAGTCCACCCGAACCTGGATTGCGGCTGCCGGGCTACAGACCGGTGACTACCTGTTCCCCAGCCGCATTCGTTCCTCCTTGCACCTCTCAACGCGGCAGTACGCGCGGATCGTCCAGGGATGGATCACGAGTATCGGCCTGGAGCCCGGCAGCTATGGGACGCATACATTGCGCCGGACCAAGGCGACGTTGATCTACCGAAGTACGAAGAACCTCCGGGCCGTGCAGCTCCTCCTGGGGCATTCGAAGCTCGACAGCACTGTGCGTTATCTCGGCATTGAGATTGACGATGCGCTGGAGATGTCGGAACAACTGGACATATGACATAGTCGTCGCGACCGTCGGGTGACGGTCGCCTTCCAGTCGTTCGAATGACCAATCCGAGGTAAGATCAAATGGCTACTACTGACCCGAAGCCGCCAGTCGATACTTAGCGTTGAAACCCTCACTCGAATACTGAAAGATGCAGTGAGATTTTCCACAGGGCTTTTCTTCGTTGACCAAACTCTTCCTGAATATTCCTGCGGCTCTGGCATTGATTGCTGCAACCACCTTGGGTTGTTCAGCCGAACCGCAATCATTCGAAGAGCCAGACTATGATCTCGCCGAAGCATTGGACGCGGAGGTCTCGCGGTATGTGAACGAACAACGACTGCCCGGCCTTTCCGCCGCTGTCTACGTTGGCGACGAACCGGTACTCTTGCGGGGCTACGGCTTTGCCGACATCGAGAATGAAATACCGGTATCCGCAACTACACTGTTCGCGATTGGCTCAATCGAGAAACAGCTCACCGCAGCGGCAGTCCTGCGACTCGTCGAAGACGGAAAGATCAGGTTGGACGATCCGATAAGCGACTACATCCCCCGACTGAATACCGACGGGCAGGTCATAACGATCGCCCAGATGCTGCATCAGGTATCTGGCCTGCAGGATCACTCGACCCTGCCCGATTACGATCCGAGCACCAATCCCGATTCAGCGCCGTGGGGTGCTATACCCGATTCTGCTGTTGGTGAGGGGTTCGACTCAGTACTCGACATTGGCGCATTCCAGGGCCAAGCACTCTACTTCTCGCCGGGCGAGCGGTTTTCCTACAGCAATTCGAACTACGACCTCCTCTGCTACGTCATCGCGCAGCTCTCCGGTCAGACCTATTACGATGCAACCGCCGAGTTGGCAGATCTTGCCGGAATCGAGGCATTTCATAGCAAGTGGACGCCGCGACCCGACCCCGAGCGGACTAACGTAGCCCACGGATATGCGGCGAACGACGACGGATACGAATTGGTCTGGGAACCGAACCTCTACTCTGCATGGACGACCGCGGATGGGCTTGCGCGCTGGGGGCGCGCGCTGGAATCCGGGATCGTCGTATCCGCTGCGAGCTTCGAGAGTATGACCTCGGCCGCAACGCTTAACGACGGTCGAACCTGGCCTTACGGATTCGGTCTGGAGCTATCGCAGCCGGACGAACGGCCGCGGACGACGCATACCGGGAGGGTTCCGGGTTTCTATGCAGTGCTAACGCGCTATCCTGAAGACGACCTCACTATCGCTATCTTCACCAATCTGAGTGGCGCCAGCGCGATCGCGCAGGAACTCGAGCCCCGGCTCGCAAGGCTTGTGCTCGGACTCGAAGAGCCCGAGGTTCTGGACATTCCACTCGAAGAAGAAGAACTGGCGGCCCTTGCGGGCACCTACGACGCCGGAGCGTTTTGGTTCGAAGCCATCCCAGAGGGCGAGCGCATCGCCCTGAGAATGCGTACGCGCGGGGATAAAGACGTTTTCGAATACGATCGCACACTCCTCTACAACCAGGGCGGCGGCCGGTTCATTGCCATTGGCGCTCCGGAGTGGCGCGAGGTCTTGTTCTCGGGGGAACCGGCCCAGGAAATCTCGATAGGTACGTTCGCGCAGGCAGTGCGGCTTCGTTAGTCGTCAAGCGCACCGGAAAAGACAGGGCCTTCAACCAATGACCGACGACCTCGTCTACCGGCCACTTCTGGCCGGAAGCGACCGTTCAGGCATTCTGAGCTACACTTTCCGCTCCTGACCCGTACCGGCCGTTCGCTCAGATTACGAGAATCCCAACTTGAAGAAGACTCTTAGCGCAATACTTGTTGGGGCGACGTTAGCCTGTACGGCAAATTCTTCGCCTAGTGTCGATGAATTTCGCACCTTCCTAGAGACCGCCGACTGTACTTCTCTCGAAGCCGAGCATGCGATTGATCTTCGGGTTCTCAATATGAATTTTCCGCTGGCGAGAGGTTTCTTTTTCGCCGGACATGAGGTCGAGGGAGTCACCTTCCGACGGAACTCTGATGTGAGCCCCTTGGAGTACATGCAGCTAAATCCGGACGTTGCACCAGAGGATGCAGTCGCGGTCTTGTCCGCCCAGCAAGCGTCGGTTGTCTACATGAATGCTGGGCAGGAGGAGGGACTCGTGGAACCAGACTACTCAGCGTTCGAGCGTATGGAATGGAAGGGACTGTCGCTTCTGTATCGGTCCTCTGTCGGCGGTCGCCAAATCGAAACGACAACACATCAGGTGATCGTGGGAGATGTCTCTCAATCGGAGCGATTACTTATCACGGCGACCAATCCAGCCACAATTGCTGAAATCGTCGCGTGTGCGAAGAAAACTGACTGACCGGTTCTGGCCGAGAGCAGAGATTTTCCAGGATGTGGCTTGAGCGGCAGCTCTCCGCAGTAGCAGTCGCTCGGCTGAGGCGTTACCGCGGTAACGTGTTCGAAGGTCGGCAATGGTTTGGTTAGCCGACGCTCAGACGAACTGTTGTAAACTGTCGCTTGATGACCCGAAGGAGACGTTCGCGCTACCACATGAAAACGTACGAACTCCTCGACGAAGACGGCCGTCTTTTTGCGTTTGAAGTCGACAATGTTGGACTGGGCCGGAAGGGAGTGTGTCGGGTTGTTGAGACGATCCCCGGCGCGCAGATCGTTCGAAAGCCAAAATTTCTGTCATGGTTTCGAGAAGAAGTCTTCTGTGAATTTTCGGTCGATGGGAGGACATTTGTTGCTTGGGAACCCTTCGGCGACAACAGTCGCTACTGGATAGGGCCAGAGCCTACGGAGCCTCTGGCGCAAACAACGACTATCCGTGATGCGTTCGATGCCCACAACGAATCACGGCTCTTCCGAAGGATCGGCTTCGTAGTCGGAGCATTCTTAGTTGCCGTCGGCTTGATGATGTTTGCCGACGCCGAAGGTGGGCGCGAGACGATATCAGCCCTTAGCGGGATCGCGGTCGGAGCGTACTTCATGAACTTTGCCCTTACTGGGCAGAGATCATTTTGGGCGCACAGACGCCGACAATGACCGTCCGGTTCTGGCCGATAGAAGACATCGGCGGCAGACCGATCCAAGTCATTCGAATGACTGCTTTCGAAAGAGTGGACCTTCCATTCGGCAAGTTTCTCTTGCTTGGTCGTCGAGTCTCTTCTGACGCTGCTTGATTCTCAAGTTTGTGTCTTTGTCTGGGCGGCATTCCAAACACAGGCGGGCTACTCGAAGCATCAGGTTTCTGGCCGTCGTTGGTATGCGCAATAGGAACGCCATCGAATGTTTCGCAATTTCCAGCACGACGCTCCCTACGGCAATGCCCGCAAACAACACCATCGATTCTTCGACGCCAGGGCGTCAGGTGGTCGAATCACCTGTCCGGCACTGTTTCTCTTATTGGAAGTCGCGCGGGATTACCTCGTCCCAGCTTTTCTCCCGAAACCGTTCACCGTCGACGTCTACCCAGCGGTGGAAGCGGAGGCGGAAGTTCTTTTCGTCGCTCGAGAATTCGACCGTCTGTTCGAACTCGAGCGTCCGGTCATCAAGCTCCTCGGTCAGCTTGTAGCGGCCTGTGACGGACGTCACCGCCGGGTTCATGTCCGACGTCCGGTGTTCGATTTCTTCCTCGTAGCGTTCGATGCCCCACGGGTAGCGCGTGGCGCCGAAATTCGTGGCGACGCCCCAGGCCTCACCGGTGTCCGGGTCACGTTCGATCTCTGAAATCGCCGCGTAGCCAGTGATGTTGCCGGCATCGATCGTCTCGTAGCCCGGCAGCACGGGGTCGGATTGCGGGTCGGCAAACGCCGGGCTGGGTTCCGCGCCGGCGGGCGGGATGACGGGCAGCGTGATGCGTGCGCCGTCGTTACCGCCGATCGCGAGCGACGTCTCGGTCGAGTAGGGCGTCGGCCACAGCATCGGCCATTGCGCATTGCTGATCGCGAAACGAATCCGGTGGCCTTGCGGGAACACCCACGACGTAAAGTGCAGATCGACGTCGGCAGTGAAGGGTTCGCCGGGAACGATGTCTTCCGGCGCGCGCGCCGAATTCCGGTGCGTGCCGTTGAACGCGGCTCCGGCGACCTGCGTTACCTGCCCGTCAGGAGACACGTCCGAGATGCGCACCACCCAGTTGGCGCGCGGCGCGTCCGCGGACACGGTGATACGCGCCACCGGTCGCCCGAGGATTTCGAGCGGCCCCTCGAGCGGCGCACTGTCGTACACGAGGCTGTCGTCGTCCATCGGTTGCTGGTCGGGCGTCACGCTGCCCCACCACATCGTCGGCCCGCCGCCCTCGAGTCCCGAGGAAGGCCGGTAGGTCAGTGGATGCATCGCTTCGTCCGCCGTGCGGCGTGCAAGGCCATGGTCAGGCTGGGCATACCATTCCTGGTAGTCGGTGCGTCCGATCGGCCAGCCGTCTTCCCAGCGCCAGTGACCGGGCACGTGCTCGAGCGCTGGATCCGGCGGCGTCCAGTCACGCACGTACACGGCGAGCGCCGGTTCATCGAGAATGCCGGTGTCCTGGCCCTTCAGCCAGTGGTCAAACCAGCGCACGGCTTCGCGGCGCCACTCGACCCGCGGTTCCGGCCAGGCGTTGTGCGGGAAGTAGTGATCCCAGGGGCCGATCATCGCCTTCACCGGCGCCTCAACGTTCTCGAGCATTCGCGGCAGGCTGTTGCGATAACCGTCGTACCAACCGCCGATGTGATAGCCCGGAATGCGGATCTTGTCATACTGGCCGCGTGCCGACGCCCGGTCCCAGAACGGCCCGTCGCGCTGCTGTCGCATGTACGCGTAGACACTGGGTTGCACGTCGAAGCGTTGCTTCGCCCAGGCGTCGTCCAGGACGAAGTCCGGCGCGCCGGGCAGGGCGTTGTACAGGTCGTGACTCATCATCCACGAATCGGTGTGGATGATGCCGTCGATGTAGTGCACGTCCTCGGCGTACAGGTAATCCGTCGCCATCACGGCAACGAACGCCTTGAGTGCGGACGGGTTGCGCAGCGCCATCTGGATCGAATTGAATCCGCCCCAGGAAATCCCGAACATGCCGACCTTGCCGGTCGACCAGCGCTGCTTCGCGAGCCAGTCGATCACGCGCTCGCCGTCGTCGAGTTCGATATCCGAATACTCGTAGGGAATCGTGGTGCCTCCGCTGTTGCCCGTGCCGCGGATGTCGACACGGGCCACGACGTAGCCGTGTTCGAGAAAGTAGGAATACAGGGAGTAGTTGCGGCTCCGTGACTCGTCCTTGCGGTAGGGGAGATACTCGAGAAGCACGGGATACCGGGCCGAGCGGTCCGCCCCGGGCGGCCAATAGAAGTCCGCCGCCAGCGTGACGCCGTCCGGCATCGGTATCCGGCCTTCGGTGATGTCGTAGCGAGGTCCCTCGCTCCGGGTGCATGCCACCAGCAAGAGAACGACGGTCGCGGCCACAGCGAGCCGGCCTGCTGGTGCCAGCCGATACTTCATCGGGATTGTCCTGTACAGGTCCAAGTCCCGGCCAGTCTAACGCAGGGATACGACCGGAATGCTCCCCGGCGTTCCGGATCAGGCAACCGCCGGTCATTGGAGCCGGCGCCTAAAGTATCACCCCGGCGGGCCGATACAGGGTTTAACGCAGGCGAATGCGGTGTCACGGCCGACTCGTCGCGGACGATCACGGTGTTGATCGGCTGGGCGGACCGGTCCTTTCGACGGTTCCGCTGCCAACAGCAGTCGACGTGATCCGGTTTGTGTCCGGGATATGTCACGGTACTCCGCACAAATTCACCGGATCGCGGAACAGGGGCCCGGCGATGCCCGGCCGGTCAACGCCGCCTTCCGGGTTTTCCCCGACAACCACTACGCCACGACCGCAGGCCGCCGGCAAGCGACCTGCCGGCGACGTACGCATTGCGGAATCAGCGTGGCGGGATCAGGGTGCGGTGCAGACGCGCGGTGCGCCGTCGACGACTTCCGCGCTAAAGCTGCGGACGGTCTCGAAGCGACTGTTGACTTCGCCGGTCCCCGAGTTCGCGTCGAAGCGCCATTCCACCACTTCGACCAGGTCGCATTGCCCCGCGCCCTGTACCGTCGCAAAGGCGAGCAGCAGCGTGCGGCCCGGTGCGCCGGGAGCCCCACTCGTGTAGCTGTCCAGCACCTTCCTCGCGCGAACGTCGAAGAACGTGAACTGCCAGAAATATTCGACAAAGTCGCGCAGCGCCGTGTCGTCGAGAGGGCGCGCGTTGAGGATGCCGGCGAAGCCCGTCAGTTGCGAGCGGTCGACGCCGTCGCGCACGGCGTAGCTGCACTTGAAGACGCGCGAGAAGCCCGGCGTCGTCAGCTCGCCGACGTTACCGACGTCGTCGTCGTAGCTCAGCTCGCGTACGAACTCGAAGTAGCGGTCGTTCTCGACGTGCCCCACGTAGTAGCCATTCACATGGCGTGCCGCGTTGTCGTCGGCCTCCCAGCGTTCCGCGGTCGCGAAATCGTCCGTGCAGAGCTCGTAGGAAACGGAGGCATCCTTGACGTGGTAGACGGTGTAGCTCCCCGGTGTATTCGCACGTTCGTCGACAAAGAAACCGGCGGGCACGCTGTAGGTCGGGTCGTACAACTTCCCGATGACTTCATCGTCCGAGGGGAACGACGGGCCGCTCACCGGCGGCAGCGGTGCCTTGCCCGCGACGGCCGAGTCCGGCGAGGATCCGCTGTTGCAGGCGACGGCGGCAATGGCCGCGGCCAGCAGACAGGTCGGGTTCTCCAGGCGGTACTTCATCGCGTCCCTCGATCTTTCGTCGCGGCGAAAATCCGTTTGCGCCGGTGTTGCGGGCCGCAGGCGCGGAGCCTGCGAGCCGGGTGTTCCGTGTGTCCCGCGCCGGCGCTCAGGCCTCGGCGAGATTGCGCGAACGGCCGGTGCCGCCATCCGCCGCGTTACGCCCGTAGGTGCCGGTCGACGCGCCGCCGACAAGCACCGCCAGGCCTTTGGCCGCCTGGTTGCGGCGGGCGTGAATGATCGCGCCGATCGTGTCGTTCAGGCGCTTGCAACCGTCCGCGACCGCCAACAACTCGTTCCAGGCGTTGCGCAGTGCCGACGCGTCGTCACACCAGTCGCACATGGCGTCCATCTGCGCGGGCCCGGCCGGAAAGCCGGCTTCCTGGCAGCGCGCGATGCGCTGCTGGTCCAGCGACTTGAGTGTATCGACACATTGGCGCTTCTCGGCGAGCAGTTCCGGCAGTCCGCCTACGTCCTGCGACTTGAGTGCATCGTGCTCCGATTCCAGGAATTCCCGCAGCTTGAGCGACTGCCTGACGCTCTTGCCGAGCAGGTCGAGCAGGCGGGCTCTCGCTTCGTTTCTTACCGGGCTGCTCATCGCGACCGGCCCGGCTTACTTGCCGAGCTGGCGCTCGAAGCGCAGCATCGCGTCGGCGATGGAGGCGGCGTCGAGCTCGTACTCGCCGTTTTCGATGGCCGACCGGAGCTCGTCGACGCGCGCCTCGTCAATCGACGCCGCTGTGTCCAGGGACGTCTCGAGGCGGGCGAGGAGCTTCGCGCGGCCGGTCAGCTCGACCGTATCGTGGGCGCCGGCCATACGATCAGCCCGCCCGTGCAGCGCAGTCCGGTCCGGCGCGACCCGGTTGTCGGCCGTCGCTTCCGAGGCCTTCTTGCCGAGTTTCCCGATCGCGGCCTGGTCGACCGATCCAATTTTATTAGCCATGCGCTCAATTCTCAGTGTTTTGAGTTGCTGATCCCGGTATCGGCCATCGGGGCGGATACTTTAGGGTCCGGATTGCGAAATTCTCCCGTGGCTGGCATCAGTACCTCGACCAGCTCGCGGGAGCGGACGATGCCTTCGACGACACGCCCGGAATTGTGGTTCTCGACGCGAATGCGCTGGTTCAATGCCCCGTCCGCCAGGGCCTTGCCGCTCATTCGGACCTGGATGCCGCTCACCTCGACCGCGAGCGTCACGCTCTGCCCGCGCCGCACGGCGATTTCCGCCTGCAGAAAGTGCGGCTCGAGCACGCGACCGGCCAGGACGGAGGTCTTCAGGCGTTGCCCGACCAGGTCGTTCCGGCTGTTCACGTAGCCCGTCGCCCGGCCGGAGACGTCGCGGGTCTCGGCGACCAGGTCGCCCTCGGCCAGCACGTGGCCGCGCGGCAGCGGCCGGCTGGCGACCCAGACGGACGTGCTAACCGTCATCTCGACCGGCACGTAGACTTTCCAGGGGCGGCTGCCGGGGCAGCGTACGCCGACGATCGTGCGGGCGCCGATGCGCGTACCGGGCCGCATGAAGCCTTCCAGGGGACGGTCGCAGGCCGCGAGCCGCAGGCGCTGATCGAAGCCCTGCGCCGACAGTCGCGTGTCGCCGGCATCGGGCGCTGACAGCCGTTCGCGCAGGTACTGTTCGGCCGCAGCAGAGATTGCCGCCGGGTCGTGCCAGTCGGCGGCGGTCGCCATGCCGGCCGCCAGCAGCAGGACCGCGAGTCGCGGCACGCGCCGGGCGAGCCCCGCGGTGTCGGGTTTGTGGCGGTCCCGCGGGGCCGCCGTCAAATAACTGACGAATCGTTCTCGATTCACGCATCACCTTTTGTCGGTCAACCAGCGCACCGGACCGCGCGGACCCGCGGCCCGGTGCGCTTCGTAGTCGGTTCGGCAGCGCCGTGACACACCGCCAAACCGGTCCTCGAAAGAGATGATGCAAATGCCGTGCCATGCGTGAAAGCGCTGCCAGGAAAGGGTGGCGCGGGGCATGGCAGCGTCTTGCCGCGGAAACGGCAAGGGTTTGCCGCGCGCAGACGGCGCGCCCTTGCGCCGCTATCGGCCGGCCCCGCGAGAACTTTAGCGCGGCGTGGTGATGCAGGGTTGGCACGCGGATTGCATTGGCTACGGCGAAGGCCACGCATTGGCCCTTCGGGAAAAGGACACATGAACCTGGAAGGACTGACACAACGGGAAGACATGTTGCGGTTTCGCGCGCAGCGCAACGAAGTGCTCGCGTCGAACATCGCGAATGCCGACACGCCCGGCTACAAGGCGCGCGACCTCGCGTTCAGCGCGGCGCTGCGCGATGCCGAGGGCGCCGGTCCGGCCCTGTCCGGCAGCAATCGACTGCACCTCGATACGGGGCGCGCCCCGGAGCGGCTGACGACGCAGGACGCCCTGAAGTACCGCGTACCGATGCAGCCGGCGCTCGACGGCAACACGGTGGAGACCGACGTCGAGCAGGCTCAGTTCGCGGAGAACGCGCTGATGTACCGCGCGACGCTGGCGTTTATCGACAGCCAGATTCGCACGATCAAGTTTGCTATCAAGGGGGGTGACTGATGTCACTGTTCAACGTCTTCGACACGGCCGGCAGCGCAATGAGCGCGCAAACCGTCCGCATGAACGTCACGTCGAGTAATCTCGCCAACGCCGGCAGCGTCAGCGGCAACCCCGACCGGGTCTACCGCGCCCGCCAGCCGGTGTTCTCATCGTTCAGCGACGCGCTGAACAGCCAGTCCGGCAGCGCCGGCGTGCGCCTCGAGCGCATCGTGGAAAGCAACGCGCCGCTCGCGACGCGTTACCAGCCGGACCACCCGGAGGCGAACTCGCACGGCTACGTGTACGTCTCGAACGTCAACACGGTCGAGGAGATGGTCAACATGATCTCGGCGTCGCGTTCCTACAAGAACAACGTGGAGATCATCAATACGACCAAGGATCTCCTGACCCAGACACTGTCGCTCGGGAGGTAGGCATCGTGACGACACCGGTCAGTACAGACACATCCGCGCTATTCGGCACCCAGCCCGCGGCGGCCAGCCGGAGTGACCTGGGGCAGGAGGATTTCCTGACCCTGATGATCACCCAGTTCAAGAATCAGGACCCGTTCGAGCCCATGGACAACGGTGAATTCCTCGGGCAGCTCGCGCAGTTCAGTACCGTCAACGGCATTTCGTCGTTGAACAGTTCGTTTGAGGGCCTCTCGAGCGCGCTGCAGGACGAGCAGGCGCTGCAGGCGGCGAACCTGGTTGGCCGCAGCGTGCTCGCGGACACCGACGTCGCCTGGTTCGACGGCACTGCCGACATCGACGGCGCCATCGAGCTGGGCGCTACCGCCAGCAACGTCGAGATTGACATCGTCAACGCCAATGGCGAGCTCGTGAAGAAGCTGAGCCTCGGCGAACAATCGCCCGGAATCGTGAACTTCAGTTGGGACGGCCGCGACGCATCCGGCGATGTCGTCGACAACGGTCACTACCAGATGAACGCGCGCGTCCTGCGCGGCTCGAACGTCGAGTCGGTCGGCACCTACCTCAGGGCGGACGTGGAATCCGTCACGCTCGGGCGGCTCGGCCGCGGAATGACCCTCAACCTGGCAGGCGGCAGCACGCTGTCCCTGGCCGACGTACACCAGATCACCTAGGAGATCACGATATGCCATTCACGATTGCACTCAGCGGGCTGAATGCCGCCTCGGCGGACCTCAGCGTCACCGCGAACAACGTCGCCAACGTCAATACCAACGGCTTCAAGGAGTCCCGCGCGCAGTTCGCGGAAGTCTTCGCCGTTGGCACGCAGAGCGTCAGCTCCAGCGCGGCCGGCAGCGGCGTCAAGCTGGCGGCGATTGCGCAGCAGTTCACGCAGGGCAACATCGATTTCACCGACAACGCGCTCGACCTCGCGATCGGTGGCGAAGGCTTTTTCGTGCTCAGCGACAACGGTGCCCGAAGCTACACCCGTGCCGGCGCATTCGGCGTGGACAACAACGGTTACGTCGTCAACTCCCAGGGCGCGCGCCTGCAGGCTTACCCTTACGCGGGCGGCGGTCTGTTCAACACAGGCACGCCGAACGACCTGCAGCTCTCGACCGGCGCGAACCCGCCGTCGGCCACGACGCGGGCGACGCTCGGCATCAACCTGCCGGCTGATGCTTCCCCGCCGCCGAACGCGGTGTTCGACGCGACGGATCCGACGAGCTTCAACCACACGACGTCGGTCACGATCTACGACTCGCTGGGTGCGGCGCACACGGCTACCGTGTACTTCATCAAGGACGCCGCGCCGAACACGTGGAACACCGAGGTGCAGATTGACGGCAACCCGGTGGCCGGCGCGACGCAGATTACGTTTGCCGGCGACGGCAGCCTGCAGACGCCGGCCGGCGGGCAGATGGCGCTGGCGGCTTACAACCCGGGCACGGGTGCATCGGATATCTCGATGTCGATGGACTTCGCCGATGCAACGCAGTTCGGTGACAACTTCGGCGTGAACTCGCTGTCGCAGGACGGCTTCACCACCGGCCGGCTGACGGGTGTCAGCGTCGACGCCGAGGGCGTTGTGTTCGCGCGCTTCACGAACGGCCAGTCGACGTCGCTCGGCAAGCTCGCCATGGCGAACTTCGCGAACCCGCAGGGCCTGCAGCAGCTTGGCGACACGGCCTGGGGCGAATCCTTCCAGTCCGGTGACGCGCTGCTCGGCGAGGCCGGCACGGCCTCGTTCGGCAGCATCCAGTCGGGCGCACTGGAAGCGTCCAACGTCGACCTTACCGCTCAGCTGGTCCAGATGATCACCGCGCAGCGCAACTTCCAGGCGAACGCACAGATGATCTCGACCGCCGACACCGTCACGCAGACGGTCATCAACATCCGCTAGGCGCGATAGCGGCTGACGGCGGACTTCGAGGAACGAAGCGATGGACAAGATGATCTACGTTGCGATGACCGGCGCAAAGCAGACGGAATACGCGCAGGCCATTAACAGCAACAATCTCGCCAACGCGTCGACGACCGGGTTTCGGGCGGATCTCCACGCATTCAGCTCGATCCCGGTCGACGGGCCCGGCGTCGATTCCCGTGTGAACGCGGTGGTCGATTCCTACGGCACGGACTTCGCGCAGGGCGCCATCGAAAACACCGGCCGCAATCTCGACGTCGCGGTGCAGGGAGCGGGCTTCATCGCCGTCCAGTCGCCGTCGGGCGGGGAGGCCTATACGCGCGCCGGCGACTTGCGGGTCAGTGCCGGCGGCTTGCTCGAAACAGGCGCCGGACATCTCGTCATTGGCGACGGTGGTCCGGTCGCGATCCCGCCGAACGGCAGCCTGCTGATCGGATCGGATGGCACGATTTCGATCCAGCCGATCGGGCAGGGGCCCGAGACGCTCGCCGTCGTCGACCGCATCAAGCTCGTGAAACCGCCGATCCGGCTGCTGGAGAAGGACGACGACGGCCTACTGCACCTGCAGGGCGGTGCGACGGCCGACGCGGACGGCAGCGTGCGCGTGCAGTCCGGCGCCCTGGAACACAGCAACGTCAACGTCGCGCAGACGCTGGTCAACATGATCGAACTGGCGCGGCAGTACGAAATGCAGGTCAACGTCATCAAGTCATCTGAGGAAAACGCCGACGCCGCCGCGCAAATGATGCGCATGAGCTGATGGCACGAGGAATACGTCCATGAACCAAGCACTCTGGGTGGCCAAGACCGGCCTCGACGCACAACAGACACGCATGACCGTGGTGTCGAACAATCTCGCGAACGTGAACACGACTGGCTTCAAGCAGGGCCGCGCCGTGTTCGAGGACCTCCTGTACCAGAACGTCCGGCAGTCCGGCGGGCAGAGCTCGCAGGACACGATGCTGCCGTCCGGTCTGAGCCTCGGCACCGGTGTGCGCGTCGTGGCAACGGAGAAGCTGTTCACGCAGGGCAGCGTTCTGCAGACGGGCAACTCGATGGACGTCGCGATCAGCGGCCGGGGCTTCTTTCAGGTTCTGAAGCCCGATGGCGACATTGCCTACACCCGGGATGGGACGTTTCAGATCAACGACCAGGGCGAGATGGTCACGGCCAGCGGCTATGTCGTCCAGCCGGGCATCACGATTCCGGACGGGGCGCAGAGCATCACGATCGGCATGGACGGTACCGTCTCGGTCAAGTTGCCGGGGCAGGCAGCTCCGACCCAGGTCGGCACGCTGGAGACCGTCGACTTCATCAACCCGGTCGGCCTCCAGCCGGTCGGCGAGAATCTCTATCTCGAGACTGCGTCGAGCGGTACCGCACAGGCGGGCACGCCGGGATTGAACGGGCTCGGCTCGCTGATCCAGGGCGCGCTCGAGGGCTCGAATGTCAACGTCGTGTCCGAACTGGTGAACATGATCGAAACGCAGCGCGCCTACGAGATGAACTCGAAGGCCATCTCGACGAACGACCAGATGATGCAATACGTGAACAACAACCTGTGACGGGCTCAACGATGAATGTAATCAAACGACTGCTCACGATCGGGCTCGCACTTTCGGCGGCCGCCTGCGCCACCGGGCCGGACACCGACAGCGTGTACAGCCCGCCGCCCGTGCCGCAGACCTACTACGTGCCGCCCACTGACGGCGCGATATTCCGGTCAGGAACGGAGATTCGGCTTTTCGAGGATCTCAAGGCCGGCCGCGTCGGCGATATCCTGACGGTTCGGCTCGTCGAGCGTACCGACGCGAGCAAGAATTCGCAGACCCAGACGTCGCGGTCGGCCAATGCCGACCTGGCGAATCCGGAAGTCTTCGGGCGGCCGATCACGCGCGGCGGCGTGCCCCTGCTCGGCGGCAGCCTGGATGGCTCGACGTCGTTCGACGGCAGCGGTGCCAGCAGCCAGAGCAACAGCCTGAGCGGCGACATCACGGTTACGGTCATCGACCGTCAGCCGAACGGCAATCTCGTGATCCAGGGCGAGAAGTGGGTGACGATCAACCAGGGCCGCGAGTTCATCCGCGTCACCGGCGTCATCCGGCCGAACGACATCGAGACGGACAACTCGGTCCTCTCCACGCGCATCGCGAATGCGCAGATCGATTACAGTGCGAAGGGCGCGCTTGCGGACGCGAACCGCATGGGCCTCCTGAGCCGCTTCTTCAACTCCATCCTGTTCTTGTGAGCGGTGAGATGCAGACCATGACCCGGCTTACCCGTCCCGTATGCGCGCTGCTGATTGCGGCGCTGACGTTCGCTTCGCCGCCGGCGACAGCCGAGCGTGTGAAAGACCTTGCCACCGTCGAGGGCGTGCGCGACAACCAGCTCGTGGGCTACGGCCTCGTCGTCGGCCTGAACGGGACGGGTGACCAGACCACGCAGACCCCGTTCACCGTGCAGAGCATCATCAACATGCTGACGCAGTTCGGCGTGACGATTCCGCCGGGCACGAACCTGCAGCTCAAGAACGTGGCCGCAGTGACGATCCAGGCGGAGCTGCCTGCGTTTGCGAAGCCGGGCCAGAAACTCGACGTCACGGTTGCTTCCATCGGCAACGCCAAGAGCCTGCGCGGCGGCAGCTTGCTGATGGCCCCGCTGCGGGGCGCGGACGGCAACGTCTACGCGGTCGCGCAGGGCAACCTCGTGGTCGGCGGTTTCGGCGCGTCCGGTTCGGACGGTTCGAGCATCACCGTCAACATTCCGAGTGCCGGCCGGATTCCGAACGGTGCGATCGTCGAGCGCAAGGTCAGCAACGAATTCCTGACGCGCGAGTCCATCAGGCTCAACCTGCACACGCCCGATTTCACGACGTCGACGCGCCTCGCGCAGCAAATCAACGCGACGATGGGGCCCGGTACCGCGATTGCGATCGATTCGGTGTCGGTCGACGTGCGGGCACCGGCGGACCCCGCCCAGCGGACGAGCTACGTCGCGGCTCTCGAGAGCCTCGAAGTGGAGCCTGGCGAAGTACAGGCCAAGGTCATCGTCAATTCCCGCAGCGGCACGGTGGTGATCGGCGCGAACGTGCGCGTCATGCCGGCCGCCGTATCCCACGGCTCGCTCGTGGTCACGATCAGCGAGACGCCGTTCGTGAGCCAGCCGATCGCACCGTTCGGGCGGACCGGCCAGACCGTCGCCTCCAGCGATTCGCAGGTGTCGATCGATGATTCCGATTCGCGCATGTTCCTGTTCAAACCCGGCACGAGTCTCGACGACATTGTGCAGGCGGTGAACCGTGTCGGCGCGGCGCCGGGCGACCTCGTGGCCATCCTCGAGGCGCTGAAGCAGGCAGGCGCGTTGCGTGCCGAACTCGTGATCATCTAGTCAGGAGCACCCGAACCCATGACCGGCATTGCGACCGACTTCACCCAGTTTGCCGAGCTGCGCTACGACGCGGACCGCAACGACCCTGCCGCATTGCGCGAGGTCGCGGGCCAATTCGAGGCACTGTTCCTGCAGACGATGCTGAAGTCGATGCGCGATGCGTCGCCGGAGGATCCGCTGTTCGGCGACAGCGAGTCGCTGGATATGTACGAGGGCATGCTGGACCAGCAGCTCGCCCTGGAAATGGCCAGCGGCCGGGGCATCGGCCTGGCTGACGTGCTCGTTCGGCAGATGGGCGGAGACGACGCCGGTGCCGCGCGCCCCGTGTCATTCCGTCCGGAAGTCTACGCTGGACCCGGTTCGCCGGTTCGGCGGCCGGCTGCCGCAGGGGACGATCCCGCGCCGCGTTGGGACAGCCCCGAGAGTTTCGCCCGTGACCTGTGGCCACACGTCGAGCGCGTGGCGAAGCGCCTGAACGTTGCTCCGGTCGGCGTGCTGGCGCAGGCGGCGCTGGAGACCGGCTGGGGCCGGCACGTGCCGGCGGGCGAGGACGGTCGCAGCAGCCTGAACCTGTTCGGCATCAAGGCGGGCCAGTCCTGGGACGGTGACAGCGTGCAGAAGCGCACGCTCGAGTTCGACGGTGGCATCGCCCGGCAGGAGACCGCGCGCTTCCGCGCGTACCGGGATGTCGGCGAGAGTGTTGCGGACTACCTGAACCTGCTGGCGGACAACCCGCGATATGCCGCGGTGGTCGATCACGGAGACAACGTCGCCGGCTTCGCGTCGGCGCTGCAGGCGAGCGGTTACGCGACGGACCCGGCATACGCGGACAAGATTGCCCGCGTCGCCGGCAGCGAGACGATGGCCCGGGTGCTCGACGGCTTAAAGATTTCTCCTGCGGCGCCGATAGCGCACTGAGGGCCCGAAAATGCCAAGTGTCATGAATACCAGCCTGACGGGAATGCTCGCGTTCCAGCGCGCGCTCGCCGTCACCAGCCATAATATTGCCAACGCGAACACGCCCGGCTACAGCCGACAGGTGGTCGATTTCTCCGCGCGCCCCGGTACGGGCGTCGGCAGCGGCTACATCGGCGGCGGCGTGCAGATCTCGTCTGTCCGCCGGATGTACGACGACCTGCTCGGTGAGAACCTGCAGACGGCGACGACCGGGCAGGCCCGATTCAGTACGCTCAACGACCTGGCAAGCCGCCTCGACGCGCTGCTCGCGGACCCGGACACCGGGCTCAGTTCCAGCCTGCAGTCGTTCTTCGGTGCCGTCCAGGACGTCGCGAGCGACCCGGCGTCGATTCCCGCGCGGCAGGCCCTGCTCGGGGAGGCGTCGAGCGTTGCGGAACGGTTCCAGTCGCTGGACGGGCAGCTTGATGATATCGGCAAGGAAGTGAACGCCGGCGTCCGCGGCGCTGTCGGCGATATCAATCGACTCGCGTCCTCCATCGCCGAAGTGAACCAGCGCATTGCCGTGGCCGGCGGCCTCGATCGCGCGCCGGTGGACCTCCAGGATGAGCGCGACCGCCTCGTGCGTGAGCTGTCCGGGAAAGTCGGCGTCACGACGGCGCTGCAGGACGACGGTACGCTGAGCGTGTTCATCGGCTCCGGGCAGACGCTCGTGATCGGCAACAACGCCCAGGAACTCGCCGTGCAGCAGAGCGAGTTCGACCCGACGATCGTCAACGTGGTCTACAAGGGCAGCGCAGGCACTGCGTCGATGGATCGCTCGCTGACCGGCGGTGAACTCGGCGCGTACCTGGAGTTCCGCGACAGCCTGCTCGATCCGGCGAGACGCTCGCTCGGACAAACGGCGACAGCGTTTGCCAGCCAGTTCAACGCGCAACACGAAAGCGGCATGAACCTCAGCGGCGCGCTCGGAGAGGCATTTTTCGACGTCGCCACGCCCGCCGTCAATGGTTCCGCGAACAATACCGGTACCGGCAGCGTCGTCGCCTCGGTCGGCGACCTGGGTGGCCTGACGGGCGATGACTATGTGCTCACCTACGACGGTTCGGACTATGCCCTGACGAACTTCTCCACCGGCGCGGCGGTCCCGATGACCGGCAGCGGTACCGTGGGCGACCCGTTCATTGCGGACGGCCTGGAGCTCGTCGTATCCGGTGCGCCGGCGGCGGGCGACAAGGTTCGTATCGTCTCGACCGCGGAGGCGGCCGGGAGCGTCCGGAGCCGGATCAGCGACCCGACGTCGGTCGCGATCGCCGCACCGACACGCGCGACCGCGGCACTCGGCAACCTGGGTGACGCCGAGATTTCGCAGAGCGTGGTTACCGACATCTCGGACCCGGCGCTGCTGAGTACCGCCGTGATCGAGTTCACGAGCGCGTCGACGTACACGATCAATGGCGCGGGGAGTTTCGCGTACACCGACGGCGACCCGATCACGATCAACGGCAGCGAAGTCACGATCTCCGGGGTGCCGGCCGTCGGCGACCGGTTCACGATCGAAGCCAATTCGGGCGCCTCGGGCGACAATCGCAACGGCCTGCGCCTGGCCGGTGTCCAGTCCGTCGGCGTGCTTGCCGGCGGCACGGTCAGTATTGGCGAAAGCCACAGCCGGCTGATCGCGGCGGTCGGCAGCACGACGCACCAGGTCAAGTCGAACCTCGCCGCGCAGGACGCCCTGCTGACCAGCGCCGAAGACGCCGTCATGTCACAGTCGGCCGTGAATCTCGACGAGGAGGCCGCGAAGCTCATCCAGTACCAGCAGGCCTACCAGGCCGTTGCCCAGGTCGTGGCCGTGGCCAACAGCCTGTTCGACAGTCTCCTTTACGCGACGAGGCGGTGATCTGATGCGGACCTCGACCCTGGGTAGCTACCAGTCCGGTCTGAGCCTGATGCAACGCATGCAGGCGGCGATCGATCATACGCAGAAACAGGTGTCCACCGGGCGCAGGCTGCTGACGCCGTCGGACGATCCGCTGGGTGCCACGCGGGCGCTCGAACTGCGGGAATCCCTCGCCGGGCTGGCGCAGTTCGATCGCAATGCGACGATGGCACAGAATCGGCTGAGTCACGAAGAGTCCGCACTGGCGTCCGTGAACAACGTGTTGCAGCGCGTTCGTGAACTTGCACTGCAGGCCAACAATGCGACGCAAAGCAACGAAACGCGGGCGCAGATCGCGGTCGAGATGCGCGAGCACCTGGATCAGCTCGTCCAGATCGCGAACCAGACGGATGGCAACGGCCGTTACCTGTTCGCCGGCGGCAAGCTGGACGCGGCGCCGGTCGCGAAGGTGGGCGGCAGCTACACGTACAGCGGTGACCAGGGCCAGCGCCTCGTCGAGATCGGCGACGGTCGTTTCGTTGCCGACGGGGACAGCGGCGACGCGGTGTTCTTCCGCGTGCGCACCGGCAATGGCACGGTGCAGGCGTTGCCGGACGGAGCGAACACCGGCAGCGGTGTCATCGGCGCCGTCGGAACCGCGGACATGGCGGCATGGGTTCCCGACCGCTACACGGTCGAGTTTCTCGATGACACGAATTACGAGGTGCGCGATTCCGGCGGTGCGCTCGTCACGTCCGGCGCGCACGCGAGCGGTGAGGAACTCGGCTTCCTCGGCGTTCGCTTCGAGCTGTCCGGGTCCGTCGCGGCGGGCGACCGCTTTGTCGTCGAGGCGAGCCCTAACCAGGACGTGTTCTCGACCATCGACAAGCTCGCGAGCGCGATCGAGATGTCCGTGATCGACGATACCTCCGGCGCGGTGCAAACGAACGGCATCAATGCCGGGCTGCGCGACATCGACCAGGCCATCGGCCGAATTCTCGACGTCAGAACGCAGGTCGGCTCGCGCCTGGCGGCCATCGAGAGCCAGGTCGACAACAACTCGAACCAGTCCCTGATCGCGACGGAGCTCCTCGCGGACATCGAGGACCTGGACTACGCCGAGGCGCTGTCGCGCCTCAGCCAGCAGATCTCGACACTCGAAGCCGCCCAGCAATCCTTCGTCGCGGCACGCCAGCTCTCGCTGTTCGACTATCTCTGAGTACCGGCCGCCGCTGTGTGCGGCGCATAGCGCGCGGTCCTGCTGCGGCGGAACTGCGTCACAGTTTCAGCATCTTGTGCTCATGTTTGCACGTCGTCGGTCGGTCCCGCGGCCAAAGTCCTGCAAATCCCCCTATAAAGTTTTTGTCCCGCCGTCCGATAACCCTGTGTGAAGGATGGCCAGCATCTTGAGAAACGGCCATGCGACAAAGTATCCGGGAAAGGTAACAAACCGGGCGTACTATCAAGCAATCAGGAGTTACTGCAATGGCACAAACGATCAATACCAACGTTGCTTCGCTCAATGCACAACGTAACTTGAATCGTTCGCAAGGTTTGCTGAACCAGTCACTGGAACGACTGTCGACGGGCCTGCGAATCAACAGCGCAAAGGACGATGCCGCGGGTCTCGCGATCTCCGAGCGTTTCACCACGCAGATTCGTGGCCTCAACCAGGCTGTGCGAAACGCGTCTGACGGCATCTCGCTGGCACAGACGGCAGAAAGCGCGCTGGGCGAGCTGACGAACAACCTGCAGCGTATCCGCGAGCTGGCCGTACAGTCGGCCAACGCGACGAACTCGGCCTCGGACCGCGCGGCACTGAACGCCGAAGTTCAGCAGCGCATCGCTGAAGTCGAGCGCATCGCGAGCCAGACGTCGTTCAACGGCCGCAAGGTACTGGACGGCACGTTCGGCAGTGCGCAGTTCCAGGTGGGCGCGAATGTCGGCGAGACGATCAGCGTCAACCTTACGACCGGCATGCGTGCCAGCCAGATGGGCCAGATCGCCAGCGCGACGGGTTCGGCGGTGACGAGCAACGCTCTCGCCGACAACGGCCTCACGATCGCCGTCGGTGGTGCACCGGCAGTCAACGTGGGTGCGTCTGTTGCAGGGTCGCTGAACGGCCAGGAAGCCGACAGCGCCTACGCGAAAGTACGTGCCATCAACAACGCCGGCGTCGCCGGCCTGTCGGCCACAGCGTCGAACAGCCACACCGGCGCGTTCGTCACGATCGACGGCAGCAGCGCCACGACGGCGTCCACCTACGCGCTGACGATCAACGGCGTCGACATCTTCACCGGTGCCGACAACGTCGCGATCGGTGCATCGCTGACGGCGTCTGACGTCGCGGCCCAGGTCAACCTGTACTCGTCGCAGACCGGCGTTTCGGCCTCGGTCAGTGGCACGGACCTGACGTTCACGTCGATCGACGGCCGCAACACGTCGATCACCGAGAACATCACGCTCGGCACGAGCGCAACCGGTACCGGTATCGCTGCGGCCCAGGAAGGCGTGATTCGCGGAACGGTGAAGCTGTCGGCCTCCGACAACATCGTGATGACCGGCGCGTTCGCCGACATTGGCCACGCGGCCAGCATCTCGAAGGATGCCGGCACGCTGATCGGTGTTGACGTGCTGAACGTCGAAAACTCGGAAGCAGCCATCAATCGTGTCGATTCGGCGCTCACGGTCGTCAGCGACCTGCGTTCGAACTTCGGCGCGATCCAGAACCGCTTCGAGTCGACGATCGCGAACCTGCAGGCCGTCTCCGAGAACCTGTCTGCTTCGCGCAGCCGGATCCAGGACGCGGACTTTGCAGCCGAGACCGCCGCGCTGACCAAGGCGCAGATCCTGCAGCAGGCCGGCGTCGCCGTCCTTTCGCAGGCAAACGCCCAGCCGCAGCTCGCCCTGAGCCTGCTGCAGTAAGCGCGGAGAGCGAATAGCGCCGCGCCGGGAGACAAGGATGGCTCCCGGCGCGGACTTCCCGGAGAACGACGGTGACGGACCGCAACCTGATAGCATCGAATGACATGACCGGCACCTACCGGGTTCCGGCTCAGGCTCAGCGCAGCGCTCCGGCAACCGGCACGCCGGCGTCACAGGCCGGCGAAACCTTGCCGCTTCGCGGCGTCGACCGCCAGGAACTCGAGGCGCTGGCCGAGAAACTGAACCTCGCCAGCCGGTCGATCGGGCGTGACCTGCGATTCAAGGTGGACCTCGATCGTCACAGCGCGGTCATCCAGGTCATCGACCGGGATACCGGGGAAGTCATCAGGGAAATACCACCGGAGCGCGCTCGCGTTTCGGCCACGGACAACGGCGAACTCGTACTGCGGCTGCTGGACAGCCGGGCATGATGATGCGCGCCGTACCGCGAAGCATTCATGGCACGTTTCTTGTAAGCACCGTGGTAATGCACTACGGAGAGGAAACATGGCCGGCATAATTTCATCAGGGATCGGGTCCGGGCTCGATATCGCCGGGATCGTACAGAGTCTCGTTGCTGCGGAGGGAACACCCGTGGAGACCAGGATCAGCCAGAAGGAAGCGCGGGCCCAGGCGCGTCTTTCGGCATTCGGCAGCCTGAAGTCCGCGCTGGCGGATTTCCGCGACAAGCTCAACGCAATGAAGACTGCGGATGCGTTTCTCGCACGGAAGGCTACCTCGGGTAACGAAGAGGCGCTTGCCGTCACCGCCAGCGGCAAGGCGTTACCGGCCCGCTACGATGTCGAAGTCGTGCAGCTCGCCTCGGCGCACAAGCTGACGTCAGGCGCGTTTAGCGGGTCCGATGCCGTGGTCGGCACGGGCACGCTGATGGTCAGCGCAGGTGCGGCCACCATGGCCGTCGAGATCACGGAGAACAACAACACGCTCACGGGAATTCGCGACGCTATTAATGCGGCGAGCGACAACCCGGGGCTGGCCGCAACGATCGTCAATGCGGACAGCGGCAGCTACCTGATCCTGACGGCTGACAAGCCGGGCACACCGAACGTCTTGACGGTCAGGCACTCCGGCGGCGACGGCGGCCTTTCCGCGCTGGACTACGATCCGCTCAATGGCGCGACGCAGCTCACCGAATCGCGCCCGGCACAGGATGCGCTCGTCCGCATCGATGGCCTGGACGTCGTCGGCAACACGAACAGCATCGAAGGCGCCATCGAAGGCGTGACGCTCGATCTGCTCGCCGCGACGGAAGGCGCGACTGTCAGCCTCAAGGTCGAGAACGATCTTGACGCGGCGCGCAAGCTCACCGGCGATTTCGTCGCGAGCTACAACGCGCTGATGAACACGCTCGACTCGCTGACCGACTACAACGCGGAAGACTCCTCGGCAGGGCCCTTGCTCGGTGATGCCACCGTGCGCGGCATACGCGACCAGATCCGGCGCGAGATGAGCAACACCGTCAAGGATGTCGAGAGCCCGTTTGCGAACCTGCGCGACGTTGGTGTCGAGACACAGCTCGATGGCACGCTCGTGATCAACGAGGGTGAGTTGTCGGATGCGCTGGCCGCCGAGTTCGCCGGCTTCGGCAAGATGTTTTCCGCCAGCGACGGCTTTGCCGTTCGCCTGCATGCGTTGACCGACGGTTTTCTCAGCTCCGGCGGAATACTCGAAACCCGCAGCGAGGGCCTGAAGTCGCAGATCGATAGCCTCGGAGACCAGCGGGATTCGTTGAATGAACGCCTGGCGGCACTGGAAACGCGCCTGTTGCGCCAGTTCAACGCGCTCGACTCGCTGCTCGCCCAGTTGTCGTCGACCAGTAATTTCCTCAACCAGCAACTGAACAGCCTGCCCGGCGTCGACCGCCCGGGCACCTGATCGGAGGTAACGAAGATGCTGTCACCCAGCACAGGATCGGCCGCACGGGCCTACCACTCCATGGACATGCAGGGCCGGGTAGCGTCCGCGACGCCTCATCGCCTGATCCAGCTGATGATGGAGCGCGCGTTAGCGAAGATCGGTCTCGCGTCGAAGCAGATTTCCGAGGGCAACCTGCTGGACAAGGGCGGCAACATTTCCGATGCGATCAGCATCGTCAATGGATTGCAGGCGAGCCTCGACCCGTCGGCGAATCCCCGCATGACCGAGAACTTCGACGCGCTGTACGCCTATATGACGCGACGCCTGCTCGAGGCCAACCTGCACAACGATGCGGACAAGCTCAACGAAGTGGCGGGACTTCTGCGGGAATTGAAGGAAGCCTGGGACGCGATCGCCGACCAGGCCGCGGCGGCCGACAATGGCTAGCTCGATGCTTGCCAGCGACGTCACGCCCGACACCATCGTGCTGGAGATGTCGGAGCACCTCGGCGCGCTGGCGGCGGCCGGCGAGTGGGACGAGCTCGAGCAACTCGTTGCCCGCCTGCAGCGGGCGATCGTCGACGTCCCCGAGCGCCGGCGCCGCGATCTCGCCAGGATGCTGCAGGAACGCATTGCCGGCATCACGGACGAGGCCCGCCGCGCGCGCGGCGAAGTCTCGCGCGAACTCACGCACCTGCGGCGGGGGCGCCGGGCGACCCAGGCCTACGGTCTGACCTAGCGCGCTCCGCACATCCCATATTTGTGACCAGGTTCGCAAATCGGTGCTCGTGACCGGTTTATGCTGTGCCCCGGATTACGTTAACAACGTCAGGGGCACTCAATGGCAGGGGACAAGGCGACACGGGCCCGGGTATGGGTACTGGAGCCGGACGCGACAAAAGCGGCCGATCTCTGCCATCGCCTGCAGTTCCTGAGCTACGAACCGATCGTCGTGGATGCTGCCACGTCGGAACTCGACGGCGACGGCATCGCCGTGCTCGTCGGCGACGCGTCGGCGGCCCCGGACGTCGCGAATTCCGCATCGGCGATTCGCGGACGGCACCCGTACCTTCCGTTCATCTGCCTGTCCGAGTTGCCCGAAAGCGGGTCCGGCCCGAGCTGGAAGGTGGGCCTGCCGCTGTCCCGCAGCCAGTTGCAGCGACTCCTCGGCCGCGCAGAACGTTATCATGGCCGCGAGCGGCGCCAGCGCATTACCGGCACCTCGCGCGCGATTCTCGAGGTACGCGAGCTGATCGAACAGGTTGCCGACTTCGACACGAACGTGCTGATCACGGGCCAGTCGGGCACCGGCAAGGAACTCGTCGCCAAGACGATTCACGAACTGTCTGCACGCTCTGACGGTCCGTTCGTTCCGATCAATTGCGGCGCGATTCCCGCGGAATTGCTCGAAAGCGAGCTGTTCGGCCATGAAAAAGGCGCGTTCACCGGCGCAGTCAGTGCACGCCAGGGGCGCTTCGAGCTTGCCGAGGGCGGCACCCTGTTCCTCGACGAGATCGGCGAGATGAGCATGGACATGCAGGTGAAACTGCTGCGCGTCCTGCAGGAGAGGACGTTCGAGCGCGTCGGCAGCAACAAGCTGCAGACGTGCAATGTCCGCATCATCGCCGCGACCCACGTGGATCTGCCGCTCGCGGTGAGTGAAGGCCGGTTTCGGGAAGACCTGTTCTACCGGCTCAACGTGTTCCCGATCGAGATGCCGCCGCTGCGTCGGCGCATCACCGACCTGCCGCAGCTCGTCAATGAACTTCTCGTGACCCAGGGCGGCGCGAATGCCGGAGAGTTGCGTATCAGTCCGTCCGCCCTGGCCGTGCTGTCCGCCTATCCCTGGCCGGGCAATATTCGCGAATTGTCGAACCTCGTCGAGCGCCTGGCGATCGTCAAGCCGACAGGAACCATTGAGCTCGCGGACATTCCTGATCGCTACAAGACCTTCGAACCAGCGGACGCCGACGCGCCGCCGACCGATGCGGCCGTCGCGTTGCGCATGGGTGAGGCGAACCTGAAGAGCTACCTGCAACAGGTGGAACAGGAGCTGATCAGCCAGGCGATGGAAGCCTCCGGCGGGGTGGTCGCCCAGGCTGCGCGCCTGTTGTCGATGCAGCGCACCACGCTCGTCGAGAAGATCAGCAAGTACCAGCTCGCGAGCTGACGCCGTTCGCCGTCCGGCGGAGGCCCCTCCCGCAACGTCATTTTCTTGACGCTCGCACCCGTCGAGTGAGCCATAACCTGTTGTATTTATAAGAAATACAAAAATGGCACGCATCTTGCTTGATCACCGGTAACTGCAGCAAGACGTCGGAAATCCGACGAGCGAGGGACGTTTTGGCCGAATTGACGGAATCCTGCATCCTGGTCGTGGACCGGGATCCGGCACAGCGCGACGTGGTGTGCGAGGCCATCGCCGGCACCGCGCGACGCGTCGTGGCGGCCGAAAGCGACAGCGAGGCTCTCGAAATTCTCGGGCGCGAGCGGGTAGGCCTGGTCTTCAGCGAACTGGCTGGCAATGCGCCCGGGGTGACGACACTGTTCCGCCAGATCCAGCAGCGGCACCCGGAGGTGCCGGCCGTCGCGATGGCGGCCGAGGGATCGATCGAGCACGCGGTCGACGTGATGCGCGACGGCGCAGCGGACTACCTCGTCAAGCCGGTCGACGTAACGCGGCTTGCAAGTGTCGTCCAGAAGTATTTCGCGCCGGGCCAGCACGTCGCGGACCCGGTGGCCGTCGATGCGTCGTCGGTCGCACTGCTGCAGACGGCGCGACGGGTTGCCGCAACTGAGGTCACCGTGACCATCTCGGGCGAGAGCGGCTCGGGCAAGGAGGTACTGGCCCGCTACATTCACGCGCATTCCGGGCGGCGCAATGGCCCCTTCGTCGCGATCAACTGCGCGGCGATCCCCGAGAACATGCTGGAGGCCGTGCTGTTCGGTCACGAGAAGGGCGCTTTCACCGGCGCGACGCGGTCGCATGCCGGCAAGTTCGAGCAGGCGAACGGCGGTACATTGCTGCTGGACGAGATCTCCGAAATGGACCTGGCGTTGCAGGCGAAGTTGCTGCGCGTCATCCAGGAGCGCGAAGTTGAGCGCATCGGTGCGAGCGCACCGGTCGCCGTCGACGTTCGCGTGGTGACGACGACGAACCGCAACCTGCGTGAGTGGGTGGCGTCCGGGCGCTTTCGCGAGGACCTCTACTACCGTCTGAACGTCCTGCCGCTGCACGTCCCGGCACTGCGCGACCGCCCCGCGGACATCGTGCCGCTCGCCGAGATGTTCCTCGCGCGTCACGACCGGCACCGCCACCTCGCGCATTGTGCCCGCGCGGCGCTCAGTGCCTACCATTGGCCGGGTAACGTCCGGGAACTCGACAATCTCGTGCAACGCAGCGCGATCCTGTCGACCGGTCCCGAGATCCTCGTGTCAGACCTGGCGTTCGAAGCGGCGAACGGGGCCATGTCGGCTCCCGACGACAGCGGCCTGCACGAACGCCTCGCGCACCATGAATTCGAATGTATCCGCAAGGCACTCGAAGCCCACGGCGGTAAACGCGCCGCGGCAGCGGAAGAACTCGGCATCAGCGCGCGCACGCTGCGCTACAAGCTGGCCCGCCTGCGCGAGCTCGGCATGAGCGTGCCCGGAGACCGCCATGAATGAGATCAGCCCGGCCCAGTTGCTCGACCAGATCCGCATCCTCAACAAGGGGCTGCAGATCACGCCGGCCGACGCTACCGGTCCGGCGCAAAGGCCCGACTTCGGCGACCTGCTGGGCAAGTCGCTGAACGCCGTCAACGAACTGCAACAGCAGTCGAACGCGCTGAAGACCGGCTTCGAGAATGGCACCGGCAGCGCGAGCCTCGCGGAAGTGATGATCGCGGCGCAGAAGGCGGACATCTCGTTTCGCGCCGTAACGGAAGTGCGCAACAAGCTCGTCCAGGCATACCAGGACATCATGAATATGCCGGTGTGATCGACGGCAGCAAAACGAAGGAACTCTGAGCTCCCATGGAAAACAAGAACGTGACTGAAAGCGCGCCGCAGGCGGTCAGCAACCTGAACCTCGGTGGCGTACTCCGGATCCCGGCCGTGCACCAGGCGATGCTGCTGATTGGCATCGCGGCGGCCGTGGCGGCCGGTTTTGCGATCGTCCTCTGGTCGCAGACGCCCGGCTACACGACGTTGTTCGGCGAACTCGAGTCCGGGGAGGCGGCTGAGATCGCCGACGCGCTGCGCTCGGCGAACATCGACTACAAGCTGGACGAGAAGAACGGCGGGATCCTCGTGCCGGAGTCGGCGCTGCACAACGCCCGCCTGCAGCTCGCGTCGCAGGGTCTGCCGGCCAGCGCGGCGGGCGGCATGAACTTGCTGCAGGACCAGTCGAGCTTCGGTGTCAGCCAATTCATGGAAAACGCCCGCTACCAGCACGCGCTGGAAGCCGAGTTGGCCCGCACCATCGCCAGTCTCGGGAGCGTGCGCGACGCGCGTGTGCACCTGGCGATTCCGAAGCAGTCGTCGTTCATCCGCGACCGCAAGTCCGCCAGTGCGTCGGTCCTCGTGCACCTGCACCGGGGCCGCGTCCTCGAGGCGGAACAGGCCGGCGCCGTCGTCAACCTCGTCGCGGCCAGCGTGCCCGACCTGTTGCCCGCCAACGTCACGGTCGTCGACCAGTTTGGCACGCTGCTGAGTGCCGGTATGCATGCCGCGGACGCCCAGGCCAACAGCCAGTTTCGCTATGTCCGCAAGCTCGAAGACGTGTACCGGGCGCGTATCGTCGACCTGCTGACG
The DNA here is from genome assembly GCA_913055625.1 of uncultured Pseudomonadota bacterium. Classification (GTDB taxonomy): domain Bacteria; phylum Pseudomonadota; class Gammaproteobacteria; order Steroidobacterales; family Woeseiaceae; genus UBA1847. The sequence goes on from CAJXJW010000001.1 coordinate 454,123, forward strand.
CCGATCCTGGGGCCCGGCCGCGTGCGGGCGCAGGTCGTCGCTGACGTCGACTTCACGATGACCGAGGAGACGCGCGAATCCTTCGACCCACAGCGGACGGTCGTCCGCAGCGAACGCGTCAGCGAAGACCTGACGACGGGCGTAGGCAACGGCGCCTCCGGCATCCCGGGCGCACTCAGCAACCAGCCGCCCGAAGCTGCCGAAGCGGAAAGCACCGCGTTCGTCGGCCCGTCCGAGGCGGTTCAGAACAGCGCAAAGACCAGCACCCGCAACTACGAGGTGGACCGGACCATCAGCCACACCCGTCCGCAGGCCGGCCGCATCGTCAAGCTGTCCGTCGCCGTGCTCGTCGACGAGGGGGCGAACGGCGAGGCCGACGAAGGCGCCATACGGATCGATGAGGCCGCGCTCGCGAACTACACGGCGCTGGTCAAGGAGGCCGTCGGCTTTGACGAAGCGCGCGGTGACAGCGTCGTCGTCCTCGGCGAGTCGTTCCTGCAGGCTGACGATGGCTCGGTCGTGGAGCCGCCGGCGTTCTGGGAGAAGCCGGTGCTGCGCGACACGATGAAGCAGATTCTCGGCGCGCTGATTGTGCTGGCGATCGCGTTCGGCATCGTCCGGCCGATGCTGCGCGGCGTGTTCACGAGCAACGGGCAGCCGGCGCTGGCGGGTGAATACCTGGGTGGCGGCGGAAACTTCCCGGTGCCGTCCGGCGGCGGGCGTCTCGCCACCGCCGGCGGGCAGGGTGGCATGGTGAGTTTCGATGAGAAGGTGGCGGCCGCGAAGAACATCACCGGCCGAGACCCGGCACGGGTGGCGCAACTCGTGAGGAAGTGGGTGGCTGGCAATGAGTGAAGCAACAGGCATGCAGGCCAGCGGCACGGAACGGGCGGCACTCCTGCTGATGACGCTGGGCGAGCAGGAGGCAGCCGAGGTGCTGCGCTACATGAATGCTGACGAAGTGCAGGCAATCGGGACGGCCATGGCGTCGATGAAAAAGGTCACGCGCGACGATGCGGACTTCGTGCTCGATAATTTCATTACCGACTTCGAAGACAACGTCGTGCTCGGCGCTGACGCGCAGAGCTACGTTCGCAACATCCTGTCGAACGCGTTCGGGCCGAGCAAGGCGAACGCGTTCATCGACCGGATCATGGCCGGCGAGGACGCTACCGGACTCGAAGCCCTGAAGTGGATGAGTTCGCGCGACGTCGTGAAGATCGTCAAGGACGAGCATCCGCAGATCGTTGCGATCGTTCTCGCCTACCTCGGTGCCGACCAGGCTGCCGAGGTCGTTGAGCAGCTGCCGGAGGAGGTGCGCTCCGACATCCTGATCCGGGTCGCGACGCTGTCGGACATCCAGCAGGGCGCGTTGGCGGAGATCGAGAACCTCATCGCCAGCAAGGCCAGCGGCGACGGTGCGGGCGCGGCGCGCAAGGTGGGCGGCGAGAAAGTGGCCGCCAACATCGTGAACGCGCTGAAGGTCGATCGCGGCCAGGCCCTGCTGGAGCAGATCAAGGAGAAGGACGCCGAGGTCTCGGATCGCATCGCGGAGATGATGTTCACGTTCGACACGTTGCTGAACGTCGCGGACCGTGGCATCCAGGCGCTGCTGCGCGAAATCTCGAACGACCTGCTGGTCGTCGCGCTGAAAGGCTGCGACCCGGCGGTGTCCGACAAGCTGCTGAACAACATGTCGAAGCGCGCATCGGCGCTGCTGAAGGAGGACATGGAGGCGAAGGGGCCGATCAAGCTCTCGGAAGTGGAGGCCGCGCAGAAGGAAATTCTCGACGTGGCACGGCGCTTGTCGGAATCGGGCGACATCGATCTCGGCCAGGGCGACGACGAGTATGTCTGAGAATTCGGCAGCCGCCGAACGCTGGAAAGTACCCGCCATCGACGGTGGCGACGGTGCCGGCTATCTCACCGCCGGGCGTCTCGAGGAATTGCAGAAGGCCGCGTACGACGAGGCGTACGAGCGCGGTCTCGCCGAGGGCATTGCGGCCGGCGAGGAGCAGGTGACAGAGCGCGTTCGCCGCCTCGAGCAGCTGTTGCACGCGCTGGCGCGGCCGTTCGACGAGCTGGACGACCAGGTCGAGAAGCAGCTCGTCGAGCTCGCGATGACCGCGGTGCAGCAGCTATTTCGCCGCGAGATCAAACGCGAGCCCGCTCATGTGATCGGCGTCGTTCGCGAGGCAATCGGGTTGCTACCCGTAGCCAGCCGCGACGTACGCGTGCATCTGCATCCCGACGACGCGAAGCTCGTTCGAGAGCGGCTCGCGCCTTCGGACAACGAGCCGGCCTGGATTATCGTCGAGGACCCGCTGCTGGCGCACGGCGGCTGCACTGTCACGACCGACACCTCGCGTATCGACGCCACTGCGGAAGCGCGCCTCAGTTCGGTCATGCAACAGATTGCGGGAGACCAGCGCCATGCAACGTGACGCGGTCCCGATGCCGGCTGGTCCCCTGCCGAACCGCAGCCTCGAACGCGCGCTCAGGCTAGGCGCCTTCACCGACCGGGCGGCCGAGGCGGCGCCCGAGATGGTCGTCGAAGGCGTCCTGCGACGCAGCGTCGGCCTGACGATGGAGGCGGAAGGCTGCCATGCAGAGCTCGGCGGGCGTTGCGACGTCGTCGCCGCAGACGGCCGCCGCGTGGAGACAGAGGTCGTCGGCTTCTCCGGCGAACGCCTGTTCCTGATGCCGGTGGCCAACGTGCGTGGCGTGGGGCCCGGTGCGCGCGTGATCCCTGTGTCCGGCACGCCGGAGATCCGGGTCGGTGACGAACTGCTCGGCCGCGTGCTCGACGGGCGAGGCGATCCGCTGGACGGCGGGCCGCCGATCCGCAGCAGCGATCGGGTCTCCCTGTTCGGCCAACCGATCAACCCGCTCCGGCGACGGCCGATCCGCCAGCAGCTCGACGTCGGCGTGCGATCGATCAACTCGATCCTGTCGGTCGGCCGCGGCCAGCGCATGGGCTTGTTCGCCGGCAGCGGCGTCGGCAAGAGCATGCTGCTCGGCATGATGACGCGCAACACGGAAGCCGATGTCGTGGTCGTGGGCCTGATCGGCGAGCGCGGCCGCGAAGTGCGCGAGTTCATCGATGAATCGCTGGGTGAACGCGGGCGCCGGAAGGCCGTGGTCGTCGCAACCCCCGCGGACGATACACCGCTGATGCGCCTGCACGGCGCGTGGCTTACGGCCGCGATCGCCGAGTACTTCCGGGACCAGGGCCGCAATGTGCTCCTGCTGATGGACTCGTTGACGCGCTTCGCCCAGGCCCAGCGCGAGATTGCGCTGGCGATCGGCGAGCCGCCTGCGACGAAGGGCTACCCGCCGTCGGTGTTCGCGAAACTGCCGCAGCTCGTCGAGCGCGCGGGCAATGGCGCCGAGGGAAGCGGGTCGATCTCGGCGATCTACACCGTGCTCGCGGAAGGGGATGATCAGAACGACCCGGTCGTCGACGCGTCACGCGCAATCCTTGACGGCCATATCGTGCTGTCGCGCAGCATGGCGGACGCCGGCATCTACCCCGCCGTCGACGTCGAGTCCTCGGTCAGCCGTGCGATGACGCGCTTCGTCGACCACTCGCAGCAGGAACTGGTCACGCGGTTCCGGCAGGTTTACGCGACTTACCAGGAGAATCGGGATCTCGTGTCGGTCGGCGCCTACCAGCCGGGCACGAACCCGCAGCTCGACGAGGCGATTGCGCTGTGGCCGGCCATCACCGGTTTCCTGCGCCAGCACCACGACGACTGCATCGACGCAAAGAAGAGCCTCGCGGACCTGCGCGCTTTGTTCACGCCGCGCGACGACGATGACGAGGCCGACGCGTGAAACAGAAGGCGGATCGACTCCGGCGAATACTCGCGCTGGCGGCAACGGAGGAACGCCGGCTTGCGGTCCAGACCGGGCGGTCGCAGGCGCGGCTCAACGAACAGCGCACGCGCCTTCGCGAGCTGCACGAGCATCGCCGGACGTATGCAAAGCGAACGCCGGAAGCCGGCAACGTTCCCGCGGCCCACTGGAAGGACTACCAGGGATTCCTCGGACGGCTCGACCAAGCCGTCCGTTCGCAGCAGCAGATCATCACGGATTGCGAGCGCTCACTGGACCTGCACCGCCGGCGCTGGCAGGTGAAGCGGCAGCGCGTGGAGTCGTTGCAGCAGGTCGTCGATCGCGCCGAGGAGGTGCTGCGCCGGGCGACGGAGCGGCGCGAGCAGCGCGCGCTGGACGACCTGCCGGCCGGCCGCCACGGCTTCGGCCACGGCGGGGCGTGATGGCACGCAACTTGCTATTTCTCAACTGACACCCGGAAACGTCGACAGTGATCGACCCACGATGACCATGGGAGCCCGAATGCGGCCCGAATTGCCCACCAGTATCGAGTCCTTGTTGCGACAGGTCCGCCCCGGCGGCGGCCATTTTTCTGCATCGAAACAACAAGTTGAGACGAGCGGCTTCGCGAACCTGCTGGTCGCCGGCACGGCGCCGGCGACGCAGGGCGACGTCGTGCCGGCCGCCGTCCCGGTCCACCCCGCCGGCGACATCCTGCCGCCGGCCGGCAAGGCTCTGCCGGGTGGCCGCACGCCGCCGCCGGACCCGGCCGGGCCGCTGTCACCTCCGACGGACACGGCCGTCGAGCCGGCCGCGGACGTGTCGACCGAGTCGCTGGCACTGATGCTCGAGGATAGCGGCAGCGTTGCGGTCCCCGCCGGGATGCCGCCGGTATCCCGGCAGGGGAGCGACGGCGCGGCGTCGGAGGGCTCGGGGGAGGGGAAACCCGCCGAGGCCCGCCCGGTGACCCCGGTTGTTGCGCCGGTCGTCGTCCCGCCGTCGGCGGGCCCCGATGACGGGGCGGGCTCCACGACGAACGTCGCGGCGCGCGCTATACCGGTCGCCGCCCCGCCGTTGCCACAGGACCCGGGCCGTGCTCCGGCCCCGTCCAAGCGGGCGACGCCGCCACTCGCGGTTGCCGCGACCGGCGATGCCGGCCGGCCGTTGCCGGAGACGCGCATCGAGGTTGCGCCGGCGGCATCCGGCCGTCCGCAGCCCGTGCCGTCGACGGACGACGCGGCGCTGCGCGCGGATGCTGCGACCCGCAGCGTGCGCGATGCGCTCGTGCCGATGGCCACCGCCGCGCCGGTACCGCGACCCGCGCCGTCCGACGCGACGGTGCGAGCGCGTCCGGCGGGCGAAGCGGGGCACGCAATCGACCGGCTGCCTGCCGCGGCAACCGACGCCGGGCAGGGACTGCAGGCGGGCGGGCCGGCGCGAGCGGCCGACCCGGCCGTTTCCGCCCCGGCGACAACCGCCCGAGACAGCATCAGCGTGCCGGTCCAGGACCCGGCGTGGGATTCGGCGTTGTCCGAGCGCGTCGTGATGATGTCGCGCGACCAGCGTCACAGCGCCGAATTGCGCCTCTCGCCGGCCGACCTCGGCCCGCTGCGCGTCCAGCTGACGGTCGAGGACGGTAAGGCCGACGTCAGTTTTCACGTCCAGCACGGCGTGACGCGTGACGCGATCGAACAGGCGCTACCGCGGCTTCGCGAAATGCTCGCCGACAACGGCTTGCAGCTCGGCCGCTGCGATGTCGGTGATGCCGGGACCCAGGACCGCGCCGCGAGCCGCGACGCACGTCCGGCGCCGAGCGCTCCGCCCGGCACGGCCGACGCGGAGGACGACGGGACGACGGCACCGGCGACGACGCTGCGCGAGGCGCGCGGCCTGATCGATACGTTCGTCTGATGGTCTGGATGCCGTGAAGCCCCGGGGCGTCAAGAATCCGTCGGCCGGTCTCCGGATCTCGCCGGAAGGCCGGCGGAGCGTCAGGAATCCGGCGACGGAAAACCGCTGACCCGGGTTCCACCATATCGTAACCCATTGAAAAAATAAAGAAAAAGACCTTCTACCGGCTCTTGGCATGCGCCTTGCATCACTCCTGTCGACCCACAGGAGCTGGACATGGCAGAAGAGCAAACCCAGATCATCGATTCCCCGGCACCTGCCGGCAGAAGCAAGCTATGGCTGTTCGCCGGCATTGGCGTCGTTACCCTTGCTGCGTTGGGCGTGGGCGCGTGGCTGTTTCTTGCGAGCCCGGGCACGTCCGAGGCCGAGGCCGAGGGCGCGCCGGTCGCCGAGAAGCCGCCGTCCAAGCCGCCGATCTACCAGAGCCTGCACCCGGCACTGGTCGTCAATTTCAAGGACGAGACGGGCGACGCGCACTACATGCAGATCACGATGGAGGTCATGTCGCGTGACCAGTCCGTCATCAACGCCGTGCGCGAACACACGCCGGCGATCCGGAACGCGCTGATCCTGCTGTACAGCGGCGCCATCTTCGAAGATGTCGAGACCCGGGCCGGCAAGGAAAAGATGCTGGCGGACGGACGCGCCGAGATCGAGCGCATCGTCGCGGAGGCGAGCGGCGAACGGGGCGTCGAGGCGCTGTATTTCACGTCACTGGTCATCCAGTAACGGCGGGCGTCATGAGCGACCAGATCATTTCCGACGAAGAGAAGAGCGCGCTGCTCGATGGTGTCGAGAGCGGCGACGTCGAGGTCCACTCGAGCACCGGACCGCGCTATGCGACCGTGGCGGAGTTCAGCATCCCGCCGCACAACTGCATCGTCTCGAACAGCTTTCCGCGCCTGCAGAAGCTGAACCGAAATGTCGCGGGCAGCTTCGGCAAGGCCGTCAGCGTGATGCTGAACCGCAAGGTAGACGTCCTGCCGGGGCCGGTTTCGATCGACACCTGGGGCGAATTCTCCGGACGCGGCGACGCGCCATCCGTACTGTACGCGTTTTCCGCAAACCCGTTGACGGGCAACGCCGTGATCATCGTCCCGGCTGCCCTGGTCGGGCACATCGTGGAGACGTTCTTCGGTGGGCCCGCACTGCGTCGCGGAGAGCGCCGTGGCGGCGAGTTCACGCCGGGCGAACTGAAGGTGGTCTCGCTGTTCTGCGAGGAACTGGCGCGCGCAATCGCGACGACCTGGAAAGGCGTGACCGAGTTGTCGCCGCAACGCACCGGGCTCTACCAGAGCACCGACGTCGTCGACGTGCTCGACGGAGCCGCCGAGATCGTCGCCTGCGAGTTCGTCGCGCAGTTCGGCGAAGAACACTTCGAGTATCACGTGGCCTGGCCGGTCGCGATGCTGGCGCCGCTGCTGCCCGTGCTCGAAGGGCAGAAGAAGAACCGCGATGCCGCGCAGGACGCCCGCTGGGAACAGGTGCTCCGCGCGACCCTGCCGGACGCAACCGTCGGCCTGACGACCTGCATCGGCAACGCACGCCTGAACCTCCGCAGCATCGCCGACCTGGCGGCCGGCGATGTCATCGAGTTCGTGAATCCGCGGCGCGGCCGCATTTTTGCCGGCAGCGTGCCGGTGCTGGAAGGCCGCTTCGGCGTGCATGACGGCCGCTACGCCATCGAGGCGGGCCGCTGGCTCACGAATGACGCCGAGCCGCGTACCCACTAACCCGGAAACGAGGAAGACCCGAGGAATCTCCGCATGAATGAAGAAACGACGAAAGACAGCGCATCAAAGCCGGGCGCTGCCGCGAACTACGCGCCGGACCAGCTCCAGGACAACGGCGCGAGTGCGGCCGGGGGCGAGGTCAATCTCGACCTCGTACTCGACATCCCGGTCAGTGTCAGTCTGCGCGTCGGCTCGACCGACATCGCGATTCGCGATCTCGTCAAGCTGGTGGAAGGATCGGTGATCGCCCTGGACCGCGAGGCAACGGAGCCGATGGACCTGCTGGTCAACGGCACGTTGATCGCGCGCGGCGAGATCGTCGTCGTCGACGGCCGCTTCGGCGTTCGCCTGACGGACGTCGTCAGCCCGCTCGAACGTATCGAGACGCTCAGCCAATGACCGTGAACCCCGCAGGCGGGCCCGAACTCGTGAGCATGGTGGCGAGCCTGCTGCTCGTCGTCGGCGCCATCATCGCGTTCGGCTGGCTGTTCTCGCGCAGCAAGATGATCGGCTCGGGCAACAGCGATGCCATACAAATCGTCGCCAGTCGCGCGCTGGGCGCCAAGGAGCGCCTGGTGCTCGTCGAGGTCGGCAAGACGCAGGTCCTGATCGGCATGACCCCGGCCAGCGTGCAGTCGCTGCACGTCTTCGACACGCCGCCGGTCGAGGCCCGGGACCCGAATGCCGGCATTCCGCAGGGATTCGCGAACCGGTTGCGCACGGCGCTAAAGGAGATTCGCCGTTGAGCGTTTTCCGCTACATCGTTCCGGCTTTTCTGCTGTGCCTCGCATTGCCGGGCACCGTACTCGCGCAGGATCCGCTCGCGCTGGCGACCGACGCGCTCGAGGGGCCATCGTATTCGCTGAGCCTCCAGATCCTCGTGCTCATGACGCTGCTGACGCTCCTGCCGGCCGTCGTGCTGTCGATGAGCGCGTTCGTCCGCATCATCATCGTGCTGTCGATCATTCGGCAGGCGCTTGGGACCGCGCAGACGCCGCCGAACCAGGTACTGCTCGGCATCGCGCTGTTCCTGACGTTCTTCGTCATGTCGCCGGTCATCAGCGAGATCCAGACGACCGCCGTGGAGCCCTATGTCGAGGGTACGCTGGACGCACGGGCCGCACTCAGCGCCGGCCTCGCGCCGTTGCGCGGCTTCATGATGGACCAGACCCGCGAAACCGACCTCGAACTGTTTGCCGGCATGGCCGGCCACGAGCAGTTCGCGGCGCCGGAAGACGTGCCGCTGGCCGTGCTGATTCCCAGTTTCATCGTAAGCGAGCTGAAGACAGCGTTCCAGATCGGTTTCCTCGTCTTCATCCCGTTTCTCGTCATCGACCTTGTCGTGTCCAGCGTGCTGATGTCCATGGGCATGATGATGCTGTCGCCGATGCTGATCTCGCTGCCGTTCAAGATCATGTTGTTCGTCCTGGTCGACGGGTGGGCGCTCGTGCTCGGCACGCTGGCCTCCAGTTTCTACACCTGAGGTGCCGACATGACCCCGGAAACCATCACGACCATCGGACAGCAAGCCATGTGGGTAACGATGCTCATTGCCGCGCCGTTGCTGTTGTCCGCACTACTTGTCGGGTTGCTGATCGGCATGTTCCAGGCTGCGACCCAGATCAACGAGATGACGCTGTCGTTCATCCCCAAGCTGCTCGTGATGGTCGGCGCGCTGGTCGTCGCGGGCCCCTGGATGCTCGGAGTGATCGTGAACTACACGCGGACACTCATCGAGCAGATTCCTTCACTGATCTCCTGACCATGCGAGGTCGTAATTATGCAAACGAGATACGAAATTGACGGTGGACCTGCAACTGGTGCCGATCCTCGACTACCTGGTGACGGGCGTCTGGCCATTCGTGAGGATCGGTGCCTTCGTCATGGTGATGCCGGTCGTGGGCGGTGGCTTCGTGCCGACGCGCGTTCGGCTGCTCCTGGCGCTGGCGCTGACTGCGGTGATCACGCCGTCGCTCCCGGTGGCTACGGCACCGGAGGTGTTCAGTGCGGCGGGTCTGGTCACGATAATTCAGGAAGTCGCGATTGGCGTCGTGCTGGGATTCTTAGTTCAGCTTGTCTTCGACGCGATCGCCCTGGGCGGCCAGATCATCGCCATGAGTATGGGGCTGGGCTTCGCGGTATTCCTGGACAAATCTCGTGGCGTGAACGTGCCGGTGCTCGGGCAGATGTTCCTGATGTTGTCGATGCTCGTCTTCTTCGAGATGGATGGGCACCTGGCGTTGATTCAGCTACTGGCTCACAGCTTTCACGCCTGGCCGATCTCGTCGGGTGGCATCGGTGCGCCGATCGTCGGGGAGCTGCTTCAGTGGAGCACCCAGCTGTTCGTCTTCGCATTGAAAGTGGCGCTTCCCGCGATCACGGCCATTCTCGTGGTCAACCTGGCCTTCGGCGCGATGAGCAGGGCGGCCCCGACGCTGAACCTGTTCGCCGTCGGTTTCCCGGTATCGATGTTGTTGGGCTTCACGGTCATTTTTTTCAACATGGACGTGTTCCTGGAGAACGCGACGAATTTCTTTTCGATAACGCTTTCGGCACTTGCTGAAATGCTTGCGATGTAGGCGAAGCGATCGATGGCCGAAGACCAGACACAGCAGGAACGTACCGAACAAGCGACACCGAAGCGTCGCGAGGACGCCCGCAAGAAGGGCGACGTTCCGCGTTCCCGGGAGCTCACGATGACCGTCGTGATGCTGTCCGGCGCCTCGTCGATCCTGCTATTGGCCGAACCGATGGGCGGGAACCTCGTGTCGCGCTTCGGGGAGGCGTTCGCAATCGATCGCGCGCGAGTGTTCGACCCGGCGCAGATGACAACCGCGCTGGCCGAGCTTGCGACCGGCGTGTTCGGCAGCCTGGCGCCGCTGGCGATCATCCTGATCGCCGCGGCGGTGCTGAGCGCGGTGCTCATCGGCGGCTGGTCTTTCAGCCTTGAAGCGGCGGCACCCAAGTTCGGGCGCCTGAACCCGGTAAAGGGTCTCAAGCGAATTTTCAGCGCGAACGGGCTCAACGAACTCGTCAAGTCGCTGGCCAAATTCGCGGTGGTCGCAACGGTCGCGATGGCCTGGCTGTGGTTCAGCGTTGATCAGCTTGCAGGACTCGGCCGGGAATCGATTTCGAGCGGCGTGGCCCACGCACTCGAGATTTGCGGCATGTCCCTGCTCGTCGTCAGCGCCGGCCTCGTGCTGATCGCGATCGTCGACGTGCCGTTCCAGCTCTGGCAGTACGAGAAGAAGCTCCGCATGACCCGCCAGCAGGTCAAGGAAGAGTTCAAGGAGACGGAAGGACGGCCCGAAGTGAAGTCCCGCATTCGCGCACTGCAGCAGCAGGTTGCCACGCGCCGGATGATGGAGGAGCTGCCGACGGCCGACGTCGTCATCACGAACCCCACGCACTACGCCGTGGCATTGCGCTACGACGACGCGACGATGAATGCGCCGCGCGTCATTGCGAAGGGCAAGGACCTCGTCGCTGCGCGCATTCGTGAGCTTGCGACGGAGCACGGGGTCCCGTTGTTCTCGGCGCCGCCGCTCGCACGCGTGCTGTTTCGGACCACCGGAATCGGCGACGAGGTGCCGTCGCGCCTGTACACGGCAGTCGCGCAGGTGCTGGCGTACATCTACCAGCTCGACGCGACCTCGAACCCGGCCCGGCACCAGCCGCAGAAGCCGGTCATTGAACTGGATGAAGACGAGTTCTGATACATGGCTACGACGCAACACGTGAACGACCTTATCCGCGGAGCCGGCATGCCGATCCTGCTGCTCGCCATGCTCGCGATGATGATGGTGCCTCTGCCACCGGTCGCGCTGGATGCGCTGTTCACGTTCAATATCGCGCTCTCCACCGCAATCCTGTTGACCACGGTCTACGTGAATCGCCCGCTCGAATTCGCGGTATTCCCGACGATCCTCCTCGTCGTGACGCTGATGCGGCTGGCCCTGAACATCGCGTCGACGCGCGTCGTGCTACTGAACGGCCATACCGGCACGTCGGCAGCGGGCAAGGTCGTCGAGGCATTCGGCGAATTCGTCGTCGGCGGCAATTACGCCGTCGGCCTCGTGATCTTCGCGATCCTCGTCATCATCAACTTCGTCGTCGTGACGAAGGGTGCCGGCCGGGTGTCGGAGGTGTCCGCGAGGTTCACCCTCGACGCAATGCCCGGCAAGCAGATGGCCATCGACGCCGACCTGAACGCCGGCGTTATCGACCAGGAGGCCGCGCGCGAGCGGCGCCAGGAAATCCGCGAGGAAGCGGATTTCTACGGCTCGATGGACGGCGCGAGCAAGTTCGTCCGCGGTGATGCCATCGCCGGCATACTGATCCTCTTCATCAACATCATCGGCGGCCTGATCATCGGCACGTCCCAGCACGACCTGTCGTTCTCGGCGGCCGTGCACAACTACACGCTACTGACGATTGGTGACGGCCTGGTCGCGCAAGTGCCTTCGCTGCTGCTGTCGACGGCGGTGGCGATCATAGTGACGCGTGTGTCGCGGTCTCAGGACATGCGCAAGCAGGTCTTCTCGACATTGTTCCGGGACCCGCGGACGCTGCTGGTCACGGCCGCGGTGCTGGGCGTGCTCGGCCTGATTCCGGGTATGCCGAATTTCGCGTTCCTGAGCTGCGCCGCGCTGTGCGCGTTTGCGGCGCACCGGGTCGGGAAGGCGCCGCCGGAGGCTCAACGCGAGGAGGAGGCGGCCGCATCCACGGAACCGGCGCTTCCGGAACTCGGCTGGCAGGACGTCGATCCCGTGGATCGCGTGGGGCTCGAGGTCGGGTACCGGCTTATCCCGCTCGTCGACCGCGCACGCCAGGGGCCCCTGGTCGGTCGCATCAAGGGCGTGCGCAAGAAACTGACTGAAGACCTGGGCTTCCTGGTGTCGCCGGTGCACATCCGCGACAACCTCGAACTGGCGCCGAACGCCTACCGGATCACGCTGGCGGGCGTGGCCGTGGGCGAGGGCGAGGTGCACGTCGGCAAGGACCTCGCGATAAACCCGGGCCAGGTGTTCGGCTCGCTGGCCGGTATCGAGACCCGCGACCCGGCCTTCGGGCTCGAGGCCTGCTGGATCGAGCCTGCACAGCGCGAGGAGGCCCAGATGCTCGGCTACACGGTTGTCGACCCGGCCACCGTGGTTGCGACCCACCTGAGCGAGATCCTGAAGGCGAACGCCCACGAGCTTCTGGGCCACGAGGAGTGCGTGCGGCTGCTCGACCGTCTCGCGGAGACGTCGCCAAAGCTCGTCGAAGAGCTGACGCCGAAACTGCTACCGGCGAGCACGATTACCCGCGTCCTTCAGAACTTGCTGCTGGAAAAGATCCCGGTCCGGAACATCCGGAAGATCGCCGAAACTTTGTCGGAGCACGGGGCGCGGAGTCAGGATCCCGACGTTTTGTCGGCCGCCGTGCGCGTCGCGCTCGGGCGCTCGATCGTCCAGAACGTAGCAGGAATGCGGCCTGAGCTGCCGGTTTTGACGCTGGAGCCGGAGTTGGAACGAATCTTGAATGAGAGTCAACAGAACGACGGTACGGTCGGGCTGGAACCGAAAATGATGGAAAGACTGCACAAGACGCTGACGGAAAAGGCCCAGAGCCAGGAGATGGCCGGCGAGCCCGCCGTGCTCCTGGTCGCGCCGATGGTGCGGCCGTGGATGGCGCGCATGATGCGCAACATCCGCAACCTGCACGTGCTCGCCTACAACGAGGTGCCGGACGATCGGCGCATCGAGATGCTGGGCGCCGTGCGGTGACGAGGGTTTGGAGCGGGTGGCCCCGTGCGCGATGCGACATCGCCGGCCGGTGCCGAATGATCCGAGGACGTGAGGACAGGCTGTGAAGATCAAGAGATATTTGGACAAGGACATGCGGCGCGTGCTGCAGCAGGTGCGCGCGGAGCAGGGACCCGATGCCGTGATTCTGTCGAATCGCCGCGTCCCGGAGGGCATCGAGGTCATCGCTGCGATCGACTACGACGAGTCTCTCGTTCGGCATGCCACCGGCGTCCCCGCCGAACCTGCGCAGAGGTCGGAACCGGCTGCCGTTTCCGAGACTGACGAAACGGAGGAGGTGCGGGCAGCCGCGATCCCGGCGGCCCGGAAGACGACGCCGATCGCCGACGCCAGGGAAGTCGACGATGCGCGCCTCGATGCGCCACGTAGCGTGCGCGACGAACTGACGTCGCTGCGCGGCCTGCTGGAGACCCAGATGGCGGGCTTGATCTGGAAGGAAACCGCGCAGAAGAGCCCGTTGCGGGCGCAGGCGCTGCGCAATCTCGCGAGGCTCGGCATCGCACCGGACGTAGCGAGCCGCGTCGTCGACCGGCTGGAGCCGATCGACGAGGTTCGTCGGCTCTGGCACGCACCGCTTACCGCGCTTGCAACTCTATTGCCGGTGCGCGAGGAGACCTTGCTCGACGAGGGCGGCGTCGTCGCGCTGGTAGGACCGACCGGCGTCGGCAAGACGACGACCATCGCCAAGATCGCGGCGCGCTACGCGATGCGCCATGGCGATGACGGCATTGCGCTGATTTCGGCAGACGCCTATCGCATCGGCGCGCGCGAGCACCTGTCAGCGTTTGCGAACATCATCGGCGCGAACGTCTACACCGCCGGCAGCACCGGGGAACTCTCCGACCTGCTCGCGAAACTGCGCCACAAGCGACTGGTCCTGGTGGATACCGAGGGCCGCAGCCCGCGCGACCGCAGCCTGGCGGATCGCCTGGCGGCGTACGGCAGCAACAGCGATCGCGTGCGCTTCTACCTGACGCTGTCGGCCGCGAGCCAGACCGCGTCAATCGACGAGGCCATCCGCGAATTCCGGCGCATCCCGCTCGAAGGCTGCGTCGTGACGAAGATCGACGAGGCGGCGCAGCTCGGCGGCATCATCAGCTCACTGATCCGCAATGACCTGCCCGCGTGCTGGTTCTCCGACGGGCAACAGATCCCGGATGACCTGCATGCCGCCGCGCGCAAACGCATGTGGCTACTGAACCAGGCCGTGGACTGCCTGGAGCACCACGAGCCGTCGATCGACGAGCAGTTCATGGCGGCAAACTACGCCACGGGGGCCGTTGCCCATGCGTGAGTCGAACCAGGCTGAACAGTTGCGCCGGCGAATGGCGCGGCCACCCGTGAAAGTCTATGCCGTCTGCAGCGGCAAGGGCGGGGTGGGCAAGACCAACGTGGCGACGAACCTGGCGATCGCGCTGGGGAACCTGGGTCGCAATGTCGCGCTGCTCGACGCCGACGTCAGCCTCGCAAACGTGGACGTGCTGCTTGGCCTGCAGCCGCGCTACAACCTGTCGCACGTCGTGGCGGGCGAGGCCGACCTGGAGTCCACCGTGCTCGCGGGTCCGGGAAACGTGCGCATATTCCCGGCATCGTCGGGCAACTTTCGGATGACCGAGTTGCCGGTGGCCTCGCAGGTGAATCTCATCCGGGCATTCAGCACACTGTCGAACCAGCCTGACGTGCTGGTCGTCGATACGTCGTCGGGTATTTCGCCCGAGGTCGCCCGCTTCGTGCAGGCCGCGCAACACGCGGTCGTCGTCGTGTGCGACGAACCTGCGTCGATTACCGATGC
Organism: uncultured Pseudomonadota bacterium; assembly: GCA_913055625.1. Classification (GTDB taxonomy): domain Bacteria; phylum Pseudomonadota; class Gammaproteobacteria; order Steroidobacterales; family Woeseiaceae; genus UBA1847. The sequence goes on from CAJXJW010000001.1 coordinate 469,203, forward strand.
GTACGCACTGATCAAGGTTTTCAGCCGCAACTACGGCATTACGCGCTTCAACGTCGTCACGAACCGCAGCCGCCGCAAGCAGTCCGGGAAGCAGCTGTTCGACAAGCTGCGCCGCGTCACCGACAGCTATCTCGACGTGGTGCTGCGGCACCTCGCCGATGTGCCGGAGGACCGCTACCTGGTGAAGGCCGTGCAGGAACAGCGGGCGGTGCTGGACGCGTACCCCCGTAGCACGTCCGGCACGGCGTTCGCAGAGCTCGGCAATGCTGCCGACGCCCTGCCGGCGAGGCGAGATGCGTCCGGCGGCATCGAGTTCTTCTTCGAGCGCCTGCTGTCCGGCCCCGGCTGCCGGGAGGGGAAGGTGGCATGATCGCCTACAGCCAGGTGGAGACCGTCGGCGCGCCGACGCAGGACGAGTTGGTCATCGCGAACCTGTCGCTGGTCAAGCGCATCGCGTACCACCTGTCCGCCCGGATGCCGTCCAGCGTCGACATTGACGACCTGATCCAGGCCGGCATGCTTGGCCTGATCGAGGCGGCGAGTTCCTTCGACGCGAGCCGCGGTGCGAGTTTCGAGACCTACGCCGGTATCCGGATTCGCGGCGCAATGATCGACGATATCCGGCGGCACGACTGGACGCCCCGGTCCGTCCACCACAAGTTCCGCCAGGTCGCGGACGCCATTCACGCCATCGAAGCGCGGGAAGGACGCGCACCGGAGCCGGCCGAAGTGGCCGGGCATCTCGGCATCGAACTCGACGAATACCACCGTATTCTGCGTGACAGCGCGAGCTGCCGGCTGTGCAGCCTCGATGAGGGCCTGGGCGACATGCCGACCGGGCGCGACCCGGCGGCAGCGGCCGGAGAGGCGCCTGACGAGGTGTTTTCAAAAAACCAGTTCGCGGAGCAACTCGCGGCGGCGATCGATGAATTGCCGGAGCGTGAGAAGCTCGTGCTGTCACTCTATTACGAGCAGGACCTGAACCTTAAGGAAATCGGCGCGGTGCTCGACGTTTCGGAGTCCCGCGTCAGCCAGATCCACAGCCAGGCGGTGCTCCGACTCCGCCGTGTCACGGAGAACTGGTAAGAGAGGACGAGATGCCGGATTACCTGTCGCGAATTTCGAACGTCAATCCCGCCTACCCCGTGCGCCCGGCGCGCCCGGGTAAGCGGGACGCGGAGAAGAAGGACAGGGACCGTGCGCGCCGCGACGACGAAGCGCCGGCAAACCACGAGCCGGATACCGATCAACCCCCCACCATAGACGAGTTAGTGTGATGAATGTTTTCGATGCCGATATAGCGTACCTGGTCATCATCGCGAACGCGGTGCTACTGGCGGCTGCCGCGCTCGCGGTCCTGCGCTTTACGCGCCAGTCGAGGGCGCTCCTCGATTTCTGGCAGAGCCCGACCGGCGCCGCCGTCAGCGAGGAGTCCAATCCCGCGGAGCACATGCAGAAACTGCTGCGGTCCGTCCAGACCCTGGAAGCCCGCGTGCGCGAGCTGCAGGAGCAGGTCGGGGAGGTCGCGGAACGGCCCGAGCCGGAGACGCGAGGAAACGTGAGGCCGCTGCCGATCGACAATGCGGCCCGCCTGGCGCGAACCGGCGCGAGCGTCGAGGAACTCACACGGACCTGCGGCCTCAATATCGGGGAGGCACGCTTGCTGCAGCAACTCCATGCCAAACGTCAAACCGCCGAGTGCGGCTGAGGATAAGAAACAATGTCGAGAGAAGATCGCTTCCGGTTTGTGAGCCTGCTCGCGCTCGAGCTGGAGAACAACGATATCGAGCTGCCGTCGCTGCCCGACGTCGTCATGAAGATTCGCAAGATGCTCGAGTCGGATTCCGCGGACTTCGACAAGGTGAGCCAGGCCGTCAGCCTGGACCCGGTGCTCGTGTCCCGGCTCTTCGTGTTCGCCAACTCGGCGTACTACAGCAGGGGCAACGACAAGGTCGATTCCCTGGAGGTGGCCATCAGCCGACTGGGCTTCGAGGTCGTGCGCAATACGGCCATGTCACTCGCGATGAAACAGCTCTACGGCTCGAACAAGCATGCCGAGGCATCGAAGCACCTGCGGGCCATCTGGGCGAACGGCATGAAACTGTCGTGCATGGCCTGGGCCGTAGCGAAGAAGGTGCCGGCTGTGAACCCGGAATCGGCGTACCTGGCCGGGCTCACGCACGATGTCGGCAAGCTGTACATTGTCACGAAGGCGGAGGAGTTTCCGTCGATCCTCGGTGACGCCGCGTCGCTCAAGTCGATGTTCGACGAGTGGAACGCGCAGATCACGAAGACGATCATGGAATCGTGGGGCTTTAGCGACGAGATGGCCGAGTCTGCGGATGCCGCCACCTATCGCGACGAGGACCCGGAGAGCGCGGTGCGGCTGGTCGATGTCATCTGGGCGGCCGGCAAGCTGCTCGAGGCCGGCAACAGCGGCACGGTCGATCCGCGGGAAATTCCGACGTTCGTGAAGCTTGGCGTCGGACGAAAGGCGCTGCCCGACATCATGGGCAGTTACCGCGACAAGCTGCGATCGATGCAGGAGTCGCTGGCCTGACAAGCGCCGCCGCGAAGCGGCGCAACCGATCTAGAGCGAATCGAGCTGGAGACGACGCATCCGCAGCGTCTCCGATTCGCGGCTGAACATGTGCTGGATCAGGGTCTCGCGCAGCTCCGGCTTCATGTCGTGAAACTCGACGGCGATGCCGTGGCTCAGTTTCGGGTCGCTGCTGTCCGGCGGCGGGACCTCCCGGACCACCGTCGCGAACGCGTCGACGAAGCGGTTGTCGGACTCGAGCAGGAACTCGATCAGCAGTTTCGTGCCGACCGGTATCGCCTGCGACGACGAGAACACGATGCCGTCCGCGCTCAGCTCACAGACCTGCGGCGTGGTATTCGCGAGCTCTGTTCGCAGCTTCTGCAACTCCGGCATCTGCTGAACGATGACGTTCACCTTGTCGTTCAGCAGGCTGAGGCACCGCGCGACGGGGCTCGAATCAGCGTTGAGCCGCTGCATCTCCGCACCGATTCGTGCATCGATGTCCGCCATGGCCGAGGCCACGCGCGCGCCGAGCCCGTGGCGCAGGCGTCGTCGTTCCAGGCCCTCGTTGAAGTCGAGGTCGCTTAAGGGTTCGTACCGGAGGTACACCGTTTCGCGAACGCGAAAGGACCGTCTCTGTTGCGTGTCGTTCATAGCGCTACTCTCCTGCGCTCGCGAGTTCGGGCAGACTGCCGTTCTCGATGCTCATTTGGCGAAGCTGGTCGAGTTCGCCGCCGCGGACGATGGCAATGTCGACGCGCCGGTTCTTGGCGCGGTTCTCGGCCGTGTCGTTCGCTGCGCGCGGCTCGGTATCGGCATGGCCCGTTACCGTGATGCGGGCCGGGTCGATGGGGGAGACGTCGAGCACCTGGTGCGCGACGGAAACCGCGCGCGACGTCGACAGTTCCCAGTTGGAACGAAATCGAGGTGTCGATATCGGGACGTTGTCAGTGTGGCCGGAGATCGTCACCTCGCCGCTGTTGTCGTCGATGAGACGTGCAATCTTCGTCAGGACCGGCAGGAATTCCGGCCGCACGTCGGCCATGCCGGAGTCGAAAGACGCGTTTTCCATGATGTGAATCGTGACGCGCAGCCCCTCCGTTTCGATGGAGACGTAGCCGCGCTCGATCTCCTCTTTCAGCGCGATGCGCAAGCGCTGCGCGTGCTTGCGCGTTTCCTCGATCTCCTCGAGTTCCCGGTTCAGCGCGTCGAGCGTGCTCTTGTTGGAGTCTATCGTGAACTGCCGCACCGTATTGATCGGCGTGTCCTCGGGTTTGCCGGGGCTGAACTCGCGCGCCACGACGCTCGTGCCTTTCGGAATCGACTTGGCTTCTACGTCGGCCTGCACGCCGAAGGCTTCTCGCATCGAACCCGACAGCTGCTTGAACTTCAGGACGTCCATCTCCGAGAACGCGAGCAGCAGTACGAAGAAGCACATCAGCAACGTCATCAGGTCGGCGAATGTCATCACCCAGCCGGGGAGGCCGGGCTTTGCAGCCTGTTCTGCCGTGACGTCCACTTGGCGAGATGACGCGGGGCGCTTAGTCCGCCGCGTCACCCTCCTTGCGTTTCGAACGAGGCAGGTAGGCTTCGAGCAGGTTTTCGATCACGCGCGGGTTCTGGCCGCTCTGGATGCTCAGCAGCGCGTCGATGATCAGTGACTTGTTCATGTTCTCCTCGCGGCTGCGAACTGCCAGTTTGTCCGCGATCGGCAGCGCGATCATGTTTGCGAGGATCGCACCGTATAGCGTCGTCAGGAGCGCCACGGCCATCGCGGGCCCGATCTTTTTCGGATCATCCATGTTCGCGAGCATCTGCACGAGGCCGATCAGCGTACCGATCATGCCCATTGCGGGGCCCACGTCGCCGATGGCCTTGAAGATGTCCTGTCCGTCGCTGTGCCGGCGCAGGGTTTGCGCGAGATCCTTCTGCAGCATCGCGCGCACCGTATCCGCTGGGTGCCCGTCGATCAGCAGGCCGAGGCCGTTCTTCATGAAGGAGTCCTTGATCTCGCGGTCTTCCAGCGACAACAGGCCGCCCTGGCGCGCAGCCTTGGCGAGATCGACGGCTTCCTCGATCAGTTCCTCAGCGTTCATCGGGCGGTACAGAAAAGCCTTGACGGCGATCGACGCGGCACCGAAGAACTTGCCCAGGCTGAACTTCATCATCGTGACGAGCGCGGTGCCGCCGAGTACGACGAGAATCGACGGCGTGTTCACGAAGGTCCCCGCCGAACCGCCGAGGAAAATCGATACCAACACAATCGCCAGGGCCCCGAAAAGCCCGATGAGTGTCGCAAGGTCCAAGCTGGGCTCCTTCGAAACTGCGTGCCAGGGTTTGTTCTACTTACTTATATCGGCTGATTCGGCGCGCGCTTTAGGGTGCGATGCAGCGACGGCCGGGGCCTGCGGGGACGGCTCAGTCCGGCGTCGGCGGGCCGAGAACGGCCCGGTCGCGGCCTTCTTTCTTTGCGACGTACAGTGCTTCGTCGGCGCGTTCGACGGCCGACTTGACGCAATCGGCCGTTTCGAGCTCCGTGTAGCCGATGGAGCAGGAAGCAATGGCCTCGTCGGGGGCGTCAGGGATGCGCACCTCCCGGACGTAGCCGAGGAAACGCTCGACGAGCTTCGTCGAGTTTGCGGCGGACGTGTCATTGAGAATGACGGCAAACTCGTCGCCGCCGTAGCGGGACACGAAGTCGCCCTTGCGGATGAAGGCCCGTGCGAGGCATTCGCCGACCTGGCGCAGCACCTCGTCGCCCGCCGCGTGTCCGTAACGGTCATTGATCTCTTTGAAGTTGTCGAGGTCGATCAGTGCCAGCGTTGCGGCCTGGTTCAGGATAAAGCGCGTGTTCAGGCTCTGCAGGATCGAGGCGTCGAACGCACGCCGGTTGTACGCGCCGGTCAGGGAGTCGCGCTTCATTTCCTCGCGCGCCGCGACCAGGTCCTGGCGCAGGTTCAGCATCCGTTCGTTGAGTTCCGATAGCTGCGACTCGTAGTGGCGTTTCTGCTCGGCGAACGTCTCACGGACCTGTTCAAACGTGACCGACAATGCTTCGCGTATCTCCGGCATCAGGCCGCGGCCGATCGCTTCCTCGATGTTCTGCAGGTTGCCGAGGACCGTCGACTCCGTGGCCTGGTCGCGTTCCCCGATACTCCGCAGTCCGGACACCAGGTCGGCGACCACGCTGCGATAGTCGTTCAGGCGCTCCGAGACGAACGACTTCTCCGCCTTCCGTCGATCAGCATAGAATTGCCGGACCATGGCCCACTGGCGCACACCCTGCGGACAGGCTTCGATACCGGCCGACTCTACGGGCGTCCCGTTCGCGACGTGGCTCGAATACTCCCGGCAGACTTCCACGAAGGTGTCAGGGTCCATCTCGCCGTCGACGGGAAACGACTCGTCGCCCATCACGCGAATGACCGAGGAGAGGGTGTCGATTGCGCCGTCCGTCAGGGAATCGAGAGGTCGTGCCTGCGTGCCGGACGGCTCGCCGTCGCGATCTGCGTTACCCATGAGCCTGGCTACAAATGACATCAGTTCTGCCTCTTGTGTTCTTATTTTTTCAATTACGTACGATTCGGTCGCGGCGGCGCGATTTCACGTGTCTCACCCCTGAACTATCGGCGTAGCGCCATCGATCTTTAGGCTCAATAGCGCGCATTTTTTGGCTGAATGTGGTCAAAAATATGCGCATATTCGCTCAGTTTGACAGTCAGTGGGTAGCATCGACCAGATAGGCGGGTACTATCCGGGGGGCTTGCTATAACTGGGTTGGTACGACTATATTGAGAACTCTAAGATCCCGTCTATAAACCCGACTGGACATAACGGAGACCGCCGGGCTTGTCAGCATCCAATCGGACGATCCTTATCCTTGGCGACGACCCGCAGGTCGCTCTGCACCTCAAAGAGCTGGTCGAGTTCATGGATGTCCCCCATGTCATTACCGCCATGCCGGGCGACTGGAAGGCACGGCTCGGCGACGGGCGGCTCGAAGCCCTGTTCGTGAACCCGGAACTGCCGGACGAGACGGTGTGCAGCGTCCTTGACGAATTGTCCGAGTTCGACCCGAACGTGTCCGTCGTCATGCTCGAGGAAGCCGTGTGAGAAATCGCGCCGGCCTCCGGGAGCGGTTTCCGTGGGCCAGGATTCACTCCCTGACTTACCCGTTGCGGCTCGATTCCCTGCACGATGTGCTCGAGGAAATCCGGGCGTCGCACCTGCCCGTGCACAACGAGTCGCACCCACTTGGCGAGGGCAACCTGGTCGCCGCCAGCGCCGCGATGAAGGACGTCATTCGCCTCGTCGAGCAGGTCGCACCCTCGCAGGCCACTGTGCTGATCACCGGCGAGTCCGGGGCGGGCAAGGAGCTCGTCGCGCGCCGCATTCACGAATTGTCCGGCCGCAAGGGCGAATTCATCGCGGTGAACTGCGGCGCAATCCCGGAGAACCTGCTCGAAAGCGAATTATTCGGCCACGAACGCGGCGCTTTTACCGGCGCGGTCAAGGCTCGTCCCGGCAAGTTCGAGCTGGCAAACGGTGGCACGTTCTTTCTCGACGAAATTGGCGACATGCCGCCGGTCATGCAGGTCAAGCTGCTGCGTGTTCTCGAGGAACGGGTCATCGAGCGCGTCGGCTCGACCACGAGTATCCCGGTCGACGTGCGCCTGGTCGCGGCAACGCACCGCGACTTGCCGAAGCGTATCGCGAGCGCCGACTTCCGGGAGGACCTCTACTACCGGCTGAGCGTATTCCCGATCGAGATTCCGCCGCTGCGCGAACGCCGAGACGACATCGTGCCGCTCGTGCAGGAGTTCGTGCGGCGCCTCGGCGAGAACGGCCGGACGCGGATGCAACTGAGTGACGATGCGCTGCGGTGTCTCTGCGAATACGATTGGCCGGGGAACATCCGGGAGCTGTCGAACCTCATCGAGAGGCTCGTCGTGACCTGCCCGGGCGGGCAGGTCGATATCACGGACCTGCCACGCGCGATCAGCGGCCTCGAACGTATCGCGGCGGAGGATGAGGCGACGCCGGCCGCGCAGGGGCCGGTGCCGATTGCACCGCAACTGCCGGAAGGCGGTATTGCGCTCAAGGATTACCTCGACCAGGTGGAGCGCCGGTTGATCGAAGAGGCGCTGACCGACACGGACGGCGTCGTGCAGAAGGCGGCGGAAAAACTGGGCCTCGGGCGCACGACGCTGGTCGAGAAAATGCGGCGCTTCGACATCCACAAGCCCTGATTTTCGCGGAGCCTCCGCCGCGTGTCGCGGTGCGAAGGTCTTTGCCGCCCCGATGCTCGGGGCCGCCCGCCCGGCGACCCGTCGCAATAAATGTCCAAGTCACACTAAGAGTAGTGTAATCTGGACACCAGTCACTATGCCGTACACCTACGATTACCCGCACCCCGCCGTTACGGTCGACGTCGCGGTCCTGACCGTCGAGGACGGTGCGTTGAAGATTCTCCTGATCCGGCGGGCGAACCCGCCGTTCGAAGGGGACTGGGCGCTGCCCGGCGGCTTCGTCGACATTGACGAAAGCCTGAAGCGCGCGGCGTGGCGGGAACTGGCCGAGGAGACCGGGGTGCACGCCGGCTTCCTGACGCAACTCGGAGCGTTCGGCCGTCCGGACCGCGACCCGCGGGAGCGCATCATTACCGTGGCCTACTACGCGCTGCTGCCGGCCCGCCAGCTGCGGATCCGGGCCGACAGCGACGCGGCGGACGCGCGCCTGTTCGAGGTCGCCGCGCTGCCGGCACTGGCCGGGGATCATGGCCAGATCATCGCGCGCACGCTGTCGCGAGTCCGGGAACAGTCCGCCGACCTGGTGCTGCCGCTGCGCCTGCTGCCGGACAGGTTCACGATGAGCGAGTACCAGGTGGCCTGCGAGTGCGTGCTCGGTCAGTCCCTCGACAAGCGAAACTTCCAGAAGCGGGTCCAGGCCGCCGGCTGGCTGGAGTGCACGGGGGAGCAACGCCGGCGCGGCGCCCACCGGCCGGCGCGCCTGTACCGGCGCCGGGAGACGGCCGCGGATTCAGCGCCGATTCAGTGATGCTTCATCGACGATTCAGGCGGCCAGCGGCAATCTGGCGGTGACAGGGAACGCCGGCCCGTGCCGGCGGCGCTGCGAACCCAGGGAGGGTGTCATGGAAATCGTCTACGCAGCCGAACGTGCCTCGTTCGCGGCATTGATCAGCGAGCATTCCCGGGAGCCGGTGGATCCCGTGGACGTGCGCTACCGGGAGAACCCGGACGAGACCGGCAGCTTTTACATCGACTGGAAGTTGCACCACTATACGTTGCAGCCGGGCGGGAGGCTCGTGCGGCGCGCGACGTTGAGGAGGGTGCGACGGGATGTTGATTGACAGGTTGCCGGGCCGGACGGGGCGCCGTCGCGGCGCTGCGGCGTTCGTGCTCTGGATCGGAGCACTGGCTGTCGCCGCCGCGTTCGCGGGGGTGGACGAAGATCGCCGGGCCATAACGGCGATGCTTACGGACTTCCTGGCGAACGTCGGTGACATCGCCGTGCACGAGCGCTTCTGGGCAGACGATCTCGTCTACACGTCTTCGGGCGGCGCGCGATTCGGCAAGCAGGACATCCTCGAGGGCATGCGCGCGGCGCCTCCCCGAGATTCCGATGCGCCGCCTGCGATCTACACGGGCCGCGACGTCGATATACGGGTCTACGGGGACAGCGCCGTGCTCGCGTTTCGACTGGTCGCGACGAACGGCGGGGACGCGCCGGAAGAATTCTTCAACACCGGGACCCTGGTGCGCCGCGACGGCCGCTGGCAGGTCGTCGCGTGGCAGGCGACGCGCATACCCGACGTGGACACGGCTCGCGACTGATCAGGCGGTCGCCGGCGTCGGCAGTACGAAGAAATACACCGCGACGAAATGGCACGCGCTGCCGCCCAGGACGAGCAGGTGGAAAATCGCGTGGCCGAACGGCAGCCGGGGAATGCTGTAGAACGCCGCACCCAGCGTATACGCAATGCCGCCGCTGACCAGCCAGACCATGCCGTCGCCGGGGAACGAAGCGACCAGCGGCTTGATGGCGAAGATGATTACCCAGCCCATGAAGACGTACATCAGCGTCGACAGGAGGTCGTAGCGGCCCGTGTAGAACAGCTTCAGCGTAATGCCCACTGCTGCCATGCCCCAGGTGACGCCGAACAGCGTCCAACCGATCCAGCCGTTGAGCGTGACGAGCGCAAAAGGCGTGTAGGTGCCGGCGATCAGCACGTAGATGGCGGCGTGATCGAGTTTGCGCATGCGCGCGCGACGCAATTCGTCGCGGCTGCTGTGGTAGATCGTCGATGCGGCGTAGAGCAGGACCAGGCTGCCGCCGAAGATCGCGAAGCTGGTGACGTGCCAGGCATCGCCGTGGGCGATGGCCCGTAACAGCAGGAACACGAAGCCGACGATGCCGAGCACCAGGCCGGCGGCGTGCGTCAGCACGTTCAGCAGCTCTTCTGCCGGCGGATAGTGGTGATGCCGTCGTGCCGGTGTCGATGTCATGGCGTCACCCTGCACGAGTCGCCGGACCGGCGCAAGCGCCGTCAGGCGCCGATGCGGCCGTCCCGGGTGCTAGACTCGCGGCACCGGCCACGACGAGGCGAGACAACCATGGACCTGACCAGCACGCAGGGCGTCATTCTGTCAAACACGGAGACCGTCCCGGGAAAGACGATCGTCGAGTTCTACGGCGTCGTTACGGGCAATACCGTGCGCGCCAAGCACATCGGAAAGGACATCCTCGCGGGCCTGAAGAACATCGTGGGCGGCGAACTCAGGGCCTACACGGAACTCTTGCAGGATTCTCGCCTGGAAGCCACGGAACGCATGGTCGCGCAGGCGAAGTCCGTCGGCGCGAACGCCGTCGTCAACGTGCGCTTCGCGACCAGTTCCATCGCGCAGGGCGCCTCCGAGTTGTTCGCCTACGGCACCGCGGTGCGCGTGGAATGAACGCGTGACGCCGGCCGACCTGGAGCAGTGGAACGTCGCGATGCGGTTGGGGCTGCCCCTCGCGGTCATCGCACTCGCCTACGTGATCGGAAGCTGGCTCGAACGCCGTCACTTTCGTCGTATTCGGGAGCGGGAGGAGGCATTCCGCACGTTCCCGGTCACGACGTTCGAGGCCTTGCCGGAGAACTGGCGCGTGGGTGGCAGCGAACTCGTTGCGGGCAGCGTCGTCGTGTCGCTCGACTACTTCAAACGCATCGTCGCCGGCCTGCGGGGATTGGTCGGGGGACGCATCCGGACCTACGAGCCGCTGCTCGACAGGGCGCGCCGCGAAGCCCTGCTGCGCATGATCGAAGTCGCGCGGAACCGGCAGTATGATGCCGTGATCAACGTGCGCCTCGAAACGTCCAGGCTTGCCAACGCAAAGGGCAACGGCGAGGGCACCGCTGGCGTCGAGATGCTCGCATTCGGCACCGCGGTCAAGCTGGACCGCCGCTGACGGCGCGCCGATGCGCTACGTATCCCGCAAGCCGCGCGACGACGTCAACGTCAGCCCGGAGCACCCGCTCGTGGAGGCCGCCACGCTCGCCGTCGGCGTCGGGGTTGCGACGGCCGTCGTCGTTCTCCTGCTCGTCGTGTTCGTGGACGTCGTCCTGCACTTCGTCCCGCCATCGGCCGAGGTTCGACTGTTCGGCGACTGGCAGCCGGACGACCTGGTTCGTCTCGACGGGGACGACCCGCGCGAGGCGGCAGTCGCCGACCTGCTTGCGCGAGTCGCGGCACGCTGGCCGGACACGGACTACCGGTTCCGTGCCGTCGTCAACGTATCGGACGAGCCCAACGCGCTTGCGATGCCCGGCGGGCTGATCGTCGTTACGACGGGATTGCTCGACGACGTCGAATCGGAGAACGAGCTGGCGTTCGTGCTGGGCCACGAGCTCGGCCATTTCCGAAACCGTGATCACATACGCGGGCTCGGTCGGGGCGTCGTGTTGACGATCGCTCTCGCGGCCGTGAGCGGGAAATCGGGTGGCGTGACGCCGGGCATGACGGTCGCCGACGTCACGCTGCGCAGCGTCGGGCGCCGGCAGGAGATCGACGCGGATGCCTTCGGGCTGGCGCTCGTCGACGCCGAGTTCGGCCATGTGAACGGCGCCGACGACTTTTTCCGGCGTCACGGCGAGTCGGCGGGCGGCTGGTTCGCCACGCATCCCGCGGCGGCCGATCGGGTAAGCCGGCTCGGGGAGGCGGCGGATTCCCGGGGGTACGACCGGCAAGGCGAGCTGACCGGACTTTCGTGGTGAGGCTCCAAAGCGTGCCGGGCTTTGTGTAGGCTAGGCGGCTACTCGGGTCAGCCGGAAACGTCAGCATGTCCGTCTTCGACGAACTGAAACGGCGAAACGTGTTTCGCGTGGCCGCGGCCTATGCCGTGGTCGGGTGGCTGGTCGTCGAGGTCGCGACGACGCTGTTGCCGACCTTCGGGGCGCCGGAGTGGGTGGCCAAAGCGCTCGTCGTCGTCATTGCCCTGGGATTCGTGCCGGCGATCATCGTCGCCTGGGCCTTCGAGCTCACGCCGGACGGCATCCGGCGCGAGTCGCAGGTCGACCGGCAGGCCTCGATCACTCGGGAGACCGGGCGCAAGCTCGACCTGGTCACGATCGCCGCCGTCATCATCGGCGTTGGTTTCCTCGGGCTGTCACGCTTCATCGGGTCTCCGGCCCCGGCCGGCCCGGCATCCGGGGCGGCAGTGCCAATGGATGCGTCGGTGGCTGTCCTGCCGTTTGTCAACATGTCGGATAGCGGTGAGAACGAGTACTTCTCGGACGGTCTTACCGAGACGCTGCTGCACATGCTGGCCCAGGTTCCCGAGCTCAAGGTCGCGGCACGCACGTCGAGTTTCGCGTTCAAGGGACGACAGCAGGACGTGCGCGAGATCGCGAGCGCACTCAGCGTTGCGCACGTGCTGGAAGGGAGCGTCCAGCGTGCCGGCGACAGGGTGCGGATCACGGCGCAGCTCATACGCGCCGACGACGGGTTTCATGTCTGGTCGGAAAGCTACGACCGGACGTTGAGCGATATTTTTTCGATCCAGGACGAGATCGCGACGTCGGTCAGCGGCGCGCTCACACACTCGTTGCTGGGTGGTGGCGACGTCGTCGCCATTGTGAGTATCGACACGGAGAACATCGGCGCCTACGACGCGTACCTGAAAGCGCTCAGCGACATCGCGACGCATTCGTACGCCAGTCTGGCCTCTGCGGAGCAACAGTTGAAGCAGGCACTGGCACTGGATCCGGGCTTCAGCGACGCGAAGATCGGCCTCGCTCACGTCTACATGCGGCAGGCGAACACGGGAATGCTGCCGATCGAGGAATCCTGGCGTCGGGCCGGCGCGTTGCTGGACGAGGTGATTGCAGCCCACCCGGACAACTACGAAGCGCAGGCCCATGCGCTCATCAACGACATCGAGTATCACGTACAGACCGGAAATTCGCTGGCCGAGGTCGAAGCCGTTCCGCAACTCCGCGATATTCTCAGTAGATCGCCGGCCAACCAGCCTGCCCGGATTCAGCTCGCGCGCACACTGGCATTCTTCAAGCAGCCGGACGAGTCCGAGGAACACTTCCGCATCCTCCTGGAAACCGATGCGCTGAATCCGCAGCTGCACTGGCTGCGCGGCGATGCCATGCTCAACGCCGGGCGGATCGACGATGCGCTGGCAGCGTTTCAGCGCTCCGCCGAGCTCGAGCCGGACAATCCGAACGCCTGGGCGAGGATCGGCGACGTGCGCCGTCAGCAGGGCGACGCGGTCGGCTTCGTCGATAACTACCAGCGGGCCGTCGACAAGGATCCGCAGGACAGCGAACTGGCCTCGATGCTCGCGAACTACCTGTTCCTGTTCGGCCTGATCGAGCACGGTGACGAATACCTGAACCGCGCCGCCGCGATTGCGCCGTCGCACCAGATGACTGCGGTCAGCCGGATGCTCAGGCACCGTTCGCTCGGCGACACGGACGCGGCGCTTGAGGTCGCCCGCTTCGTGATCGCGGATGACGGCGAGAGCCGGCATCGATCGTTCGCGCAGGCGGTAGCAGCGTTCGTCGACCTGAGCCTCGCCCGGGGCGAGGCGGAGTCCGCCTACCTGTTCCTCGAGAACAACGTGCCCGGCATCAATCGGCCCGACCGCACGGACCTGCCGCTGAAAGTGGTGATTGCGCAGTCGACGATGTTCCCGCTTTGGTACGCCGCGTTGCCTGACGACCAGGCGGAGGAGAAGATCGCAGACTGGGAGCGGAGCCTGCAGATTGCCGGCTTCGACGCGTCGGACCAGCCCTACGACTACGTCGATATCCTGGCGCTACGGGGCGACACGGCGGGCGCGGCGGACATCGTGCTCGAGTCGCTGTTATCGCGCCCGCCGGCGCGGTTCGCCGACTGGCAGCACTACTTTTCCCGGCGCCCGCTGGCGAAGGTCGTCGCCGATCCGCGCGTGGCAAGCGAGCTCGATCGTTACGCTGCGGAAACGGACCGGTTGCGCGAGTCCCTGCTCGCGCACTTTGCGAGCCGGTCTCCCTAGAGTTCCCTGAGCGCCTGCGCCACCGGCAGCCGCGCGGCGCGGATCGCCGGGAAGAACCCGCCAACCACGCCGATGATCAGGGCTGCGTACAGGCCCTGCAGCAGCAGGTCCGGCGTCACGGCGAAATCGAACACGACCTGGCTGAAGCTCTGGCCGTTGAGCGTCGACACCTGGAACCCGTTGAAGACGACGAAGGCGATGAGCCCGCCGACGACGCCGCCGATCAGCGCGAGGATCGTGGACTCGACGACAGTGGAGACCATGACGGGAAACGGCCCGAAACCGAGCGCGCGGAGCGTCGCGATCTCCTTGCCGCGCACGGAGACCGACGAGTACATCGAGTTCAGCGCGCCGAAGACGGCGCCGATGGCCATCAGGATGGTGAGCGGGTAGCCGACGCCCCGGATGAACTGCGTCATTCCAGACGCCTGCGTCGAGTAGTACTCGCGCTCCGTCATGACGTCTGGCTCGATGCGCGGATCCTCGGTGAGCGCGGTTTCCAGCGCCTCGATGCTGTCCGGCGACTCCAGGCGAACCCGCACGGACTGGTACGAGTTGCCGCGGCGGTACGCGTCCTGCAGTACCCGCACGTCGGCCCACAGCTCGGACTCGGACACGCTGCCGTTCGCCTCGAAGATGCCGACGATATCCCACTCGTTCTGGCCGAAGCGGATGGACGAGCCGACGTCGAGGCCGACGAACTCCTGGTGCGCCGAGCGGCCGACCACGATCTCGCGCTTGCCGGGCTCGAAGAGGCGGCCTTCCGCGATGCGGACGCCCGGCCGGACCTCCAGCGCGCCGGCCATCACGCCGCGGAACGGCACGTTGGCATCGGCGTCGCTGTTGCGCATGCGCACGTCGGCAATGACATAGAGTTCCGGCGACACGATCGGCTTGTCACCGTCTCTCAGCACGCCGGGCGCGTTCTCGATGATGACGACCTGCTCGTTCGAGAAACCGCTGTTCATTTCCGACGTCGCCCCGGTGCGCAGGACGATGGCAGTACCGTCCGTGCCGGCGGAGAGCATCGTGCGCTCGAAGCCGCGCGCCATCGAAAGGACCGCCGCGAACACGAGCACGACGGCAGCAACGCCGACGACCGCGACCATCGACGACCCGAGGCGCTGTGGCAGGTTGCGCAGGTTGAGCAACGTGATGGCGATTATCTGCTTGATCGATTTCATGAGAGTCCTCAGGCGCGGGCGAGTGCGTCGACGATCGTCAGGCGCATGGCTTTGAGCGCCGGGAAGATGCCAGCCGCGATGCCGGCGCCAATCATGATGGCCAGTGCGGTCATCGCGGACGAACCCGGCAGGTAGATTCCCGGAAGGAACGCGCCGATCGCCGACGCGGCGACCTGAACGAGCAGCCAGCCGAGCCCCAGGCCGAGCAGCCCGCCGATCAGCATGATCGTGATCGACTCGGTGAGCACGATACCGAGAACCGAGCCGTCGCTGAAGCCCAGCGTCTTGAGGACGGCCAGTTCCGAGATGCGTTCCCGGACTGACTGCGACATCGTGTTGCCGGCAACCAGGAGCAGCGTGAAGAATACGGCGCCCAGGATCAGCGTGACGATGAGCTGGATGTTGCCGAACTGTTTCGCAAACGACTGGGCGAACGCGGCCTCCGTGCTGGTGTCGGTTTCGCTCGGCGAGTTCGCGAACTGCATATCGATGGCATTGGCGACGGCCACGGCGTCCGCGCCGGGCTCGATGCGCAGCACGTACCAGCCGACCGTGCCCTTGCCGTACAGGCGGTTCTCCTCGAAGTAGTCGTAGTTCATCAACATGTACGCCGACGAGCCGCGGGGATCGGACGTGGAGAAGATGCCCTCGATGTCGAATTCCCAGTTGTTGCCGCCGTCGGCATTCGGCCAGATCGTGGAGATGAGCGGAATGCGGTCGCCGACCTTGATGCCGAAGCGGTCTGCGATCTCCCGGCCAATGACGGCGCCGGTGCGGTTCTTCGCGAACGCTTCGAGCTGTTCCGGCGGGATGTCGAGTTCCGGGTACAGCGCGAAGTACTCGTACGGATCGGTTGGAAACTGCCCGAACTGATTGCGTGGATCCTGGTAGTAACCGCCGAACCACGAGGCGTGAGTGACGCCGGCCACGCCTTCCGTCGCCGCGATGCGGTTCTTGTAGGCGATCGGCAACGGGTTGATCAGCGAGATCTTCTCGATCACGACGAGGCGTTCGGCGTCGGCGACGTCAGCGCCGGCGCGGAACGCGTAGCCGATCGCGGACAGCAGTGCGAACAGCAGGAACGCGACGAGCACCGACAGGATCGTTAGCGACGTGCGGACCTTCTTCCGCCAGACGTTCTTCCAGACGAGTCCGAAGTATTTCATGCCACTTCCCGCTGCTTCAGCGTGCCCTTGTCGCAGTGGAGGGTGCGCTGCGCGTAATCGGCGGCCTGCGCGTCATGCGTCACCATGACGATGGTCTTGTCGTGCTCGCGGTTCAGGATTTGCAGGAGTTTCAGGATCTCGTCGGCCGTCTCCCGGTCGAGGTCGCCAGTCGGCTCGTCGCAAAGCAACAGCGGCGGGTCCGAGACGATCGCCCGCGCAATGGCGACACGTTGCTCCTGCCCGCCGGATAGCTCGCGGGGGTAATGTCGTGCGCGGTCGCCGAGACCGACGATGTCGAGCGCGATCTTCGCCCGGCGGGCGCGTTCCGAGCCACCGAAGCGCGTGAGCAGCAGCGGCAGCTCGACGTTCTTCTGCGCGGTCAGCACCGGCAGCAGGTTGTAGAACTGGAAGATGAACCCGACGTTCGTCGACCGCCAGCTCGAGAGTTGGCTGTTCGACATCTTCGACAGCTCGGCGTCGCCGACCCGCACCGAGCCTGCCGTGGGCCGGTCCAGCCCGCCGAGCAGGTTGAGGAGGGTCGTCTTCCCGGATCCGGACGGCCCCATAATGGCGATGAAGTCGCCCTTCGGAATCGTGAGATCGAGCTGGTGCAGGACCTCGACGCGCTCCTTGCCTTTCTGGTAGGTCCGGCTTACGCCCTCGAGTCGTGCCAGTGTTTCCGTCATGTTCGTCCCCCGCGGGCCTCGCGGCCCGTTGTTGTTGTTCAATGCGTGTTGTCAGTCGCTCGCTGTCTTGATGCGCTGCCCGTTTTCCAGCGGCGATTCGGCGGATTGCACGACCGTGTCACCCGCGACCAGGCCAGACACTACCAGAACGCGGTTGCGGTCACGGGGGCCGCCGACTTCGACATTGCGTCGTTCGGCGGCGCCGTTCCGGACCAGCCAGACGTAGTCGCCGCTGTCGTCCGAGTGCAACGCCTGCCCGGCGATCATGACGCCCTGGACCTCCGGTTCCTCGTTCGCCGGCAAGGCGCCGAGGAACGAGACCTTGACGCCCATGTCGCGCAGGATGCGCCGGTCACGTTCGAGGAAGCCGATACGTACCCGTACCGTGGCCTTCTGCCGGTCCGCGGTCGGGATGATGGCAACGACTTCCGCCGGGATGCGCCAGTCGGGATAGGCATCCAGCACGGCCGATACCCGCTGCCCCGGTTCGACGCGCTGAATATACGCCTCATTCACGTCCACTTCGATTTCCAGTGAATCCGTGTCGATGATGGTGCAGATGCCGGTGCGGGTGAAGCCGCCGCCGGCCGACACCGGAGAAATCATCTCGCCGGGCTGTGCATTCTTGGTGACCACCATGCCGGAGAACGGCGCCCGGATCGTCATGTTCGCGAGCGCGTCTTCCGCCAGCGCGACGCTGCGCTCGGCGACCTTGACATTCTCCTCGCCGGTTTCCAGGCGCGCCTCCAGTTCGTCGTAGGTTGCAACGGCCTGGTCCACGCTGGACTGGCTCGCCAGGTCCCGCTCGCGCAGGTCGAGAAGCCGGTCGCGCGCGAGTTTCGCGTTTCGCAGCTGGGCACGGATCTCGTCGAGCTGGGCGCGTGCCGCCTCGACGCGGGAGACCGCGAGGTCGAGCTGGGCACGTTCCGTCGAGTCGTCCAGGGTTGCGACGACCTGGCCGGCCTCCACGCGCATGCCTTCCTCGACCAGGACTTCCTCGACCTTGCCGGTGATCTTCGAGGAGACCGTCGTCTGGCGGCGCGCGACCACGTAGCCGGAGGCGTCGAGGACGCTGTTCGCCGCCGCCGCGCTCGGCGGCCGGCGGGCGATGTCCGTTTCCACCTGCACCGTGCCGCCGCCGCGGCCGGCCAGCAGCCACCAGGCTGCGATGCCCGCGACAACGACGAGCAGCAAGGCCGGCAGCCACCAGTTGCGTGCCGGTGGCGGTGCCGCGCTGCGATCGATCTTGAGCTCGTTGATGCGCTCTGACGGGTCGGCCATTCTTTTTGCTCTTGTCGTCTGCCGCCTGGTCCCCCCTGGCGGACGCGCAATGCTAACAAAAAAACGCCCCGCGATCCGTGGATCGCGGGGCGGAGCCTTTGGCGACGTCGCGGGCGAGGGCGCTGCGGCCGGCCCGGCCTACGGCTCGACGAGATGGATGCCGATCTTGTTCGCCGTGAGAATATTCGACGCGGCGTCGTAGTGGCCGCGCGCATGCACCGAGCGGGCGGGCGTCACGCCGTCGAGGCGTTCCGCGAGGTCGACCAGGAAGTCGCCGTAGTCGGTGTACAGCTGCAGGCTGGCCCTGGACCGGATGTAGAACAGTGCCCGGCCGTCCGTGGCCGGCTCGATCAGGGTGTTCGTGCCAAGTGTCGTCAGGTCGGTCAGTACGGGGCCCTGCTTGATGAATCGGCGGGCGTCGATGTCGGGATTCCGGTTGTCGAGGAGCAGGCCCGTCGTATCGAGCATCGTGAACGGCGTGGTGGTACCGCCGGCGCCCCAGCCCACCCCGAGCGCGCTCCGCACGCGGGAATAGTCGACGATCGTGCGGCCGTTGAAGTCCGGCGGGGCAGCGCCGAATGCCGCGGGGAACCCGCGGGCGACGATGGGCTGGCCCGCGGCGGCACTGTCGACGGCGAGATCGCCGGTGGCGATCTCGTAGTTGTCGGGGGCGGCGTCCAGGTCCGGGGACATGCCCGTGCCGGCAAAGTCGAACACCGACACGCGGCGTCGGTCGATCGAGTGCAGCGTGATGTCCGTCTGCCCGTCGATGACCGAGTTCACGACACCCGACACGCGCGTCAGGTGCAGGCGCACGGCGCCTTCCGTGGCATCGAACAGGATCTGCGGGGACCTGGCGTCGGTGACACTGCCGCCGAGCTGCGCGCCACGTACCGTCACGCGCTGGCCGATCGATATCGCGCCGGTATCGAGGTCGGCGCCACGATCGCCGTCGCGAAGCACTGTCGTGTTCGGGCCGACCTCGACGACGATGTCATCGTGAAAGTGCGCGATGCGGTTCCACGGGATGAGTTTCGCGCCGCGCACGGTCAGGAAATTCCCGTCACGGGCAATGACATTGCCGACCACCGCGTCGAAATCGCTGCCCGGTACGCTGGATCCGGCCAGGGTGGTATGCGCCGTGAAGGTCCGGCTGACGACATCGAGCGTGCCGGCGGCGACCGTCGGCGTACCCGGACCGGCGGCGCCCAGTGCCCGCAGGCCTTCGCTGCCGAGGAACGGTATGCCGTCCACCTCGAACTCGGTGTCGTCGGTCGTGTGCACGGACACCCGGCCGAAATCGCCATCGTGGTCGTGAAACGGCCGGATCGCGACGATGTAACTGCCGTCGTCCTCGTTCACCGAGACGAGCGGGCCGCGGACGCGCATGTCCTTTTCTTCGACCGGCGCGACCTCCGCGACGATGAACGGCTCCACGGCCGCCGTGACGGGTGTGGCCGCCAGGTCCACCAGGTGCGACGCGGCCAGGTCGAAATCGAGTTGCAACAGCGCGGGCCGGCCACGGGTCACGACCAGCCGGTCGCGATCGGAGAGCACGATGTCGAGTTCGGTCCGCGCCAGTGCGTTGCCATCGTGGTCCGTGACGACGGCTTCGGTCGCCTCGCCGCCGGTTTCGACGTAAACCTCCGCATTCGCGTAGTCGAGGGTGATCGTGCCCGACACGTAGGTAGCGGGCGGAACCGTCGCGGCGGTCAGCAACTCGGTCAGGTCGACGTAGTCGGCGAAATCGATGCGCGTGCTGCGTGGCAGCGCCTCGACGACGCGGCCGCTCGCCGTCGTCAGCGTCAACTGCACGACGTCCACGGTATAGGTGATGAAATCGCCGTCCGCGTCCGTCAGGCCGACCAGGACCGTGCCGCACGCTTCGAAGGTCGTCGCATCGGTCGGGTCGCAGGCGGCGGCCGGCGCGGGATCATTGGTCGCCGTTGACCCGCCACCACCGCCGCAGGCCGCCATCGTGGCGACCAGCAGCCATGCGGCGACGCGGCCGGCCCGTTGTTTTATTGCTGCGTGGTTCATCGGCATCTCCTTTTGCGCGTGCAGACTCGGTTCCTGTGGCCAGTAACGGGCCAGGCACGGCCGGGTTGACGCGGATTCGCCGCGCGGGCCACCGACCGCGACGAAAGCCCGTCATCTCAAAAATTACAGTCACTTATCTTGTATTCCTACGGTTACATGTCAGAATGCGGACTCAATGACGTCGTCGCCCGACAGCAAGGCCAGCAGCGCCATACGGCAGCGTCGCCCGCGGGCCGGTACGCGGACCCGGGGCGCTGTCGACGCGTTGCAGACGAAAATCGCGGTCAATCTGCAGACGCTGTCGGCCATCGACCGGGACGCCCAACTCGATGCGAACATCGGCGAGCTGCCGGAAGCAGCCGGCGTCGACTGCGCGATGCTGTGCCTGTTCGATGAGGAGGGCAGCCGCATCCTGAGCGTGCACGGGTCGGCCCAGGGATTCGCGTCCTGCAGCCCGGCCGTCCTCGCCGGCGAGAATCTCGGCGACTGGCCCTGGCTCATGCTCCGCCTGGCCGAAGGGCGCGTGGTCGAAATCACGGACAGCCTCGCGCCACCGCGGCGGGGCGAGAGCGAATTCCAGCGCCTGGCCGAGCTGCATTTCGGCTCCCTGCTGGTGCTTCCGCTCACCCTGCACGGTGAACTCGCTGGCTTCCTGGCGCTCGCCAACGAGCAGCCGGTCGATGCGTGGGATGCGAACCTGCACCTGCTCGTGAAGCTGATGGGGGCGTCGCTGACGTCCGGCCTCGAACGCCTGCGCGACCGCGCGGTCCTGCGGGACCTCGAGGAACGCAACGAACTCGTCGCGATGACGGCGAACGACGGTATCTGGGACTTTGACGGCCAGACCAAGCGCCTGGTCCTGTCCCCGCGCTGGCGGCGCATGCTCGGCTACGACATGGACGACGAGGAGGTGGTGCTCGACTGGTATCACCTCGTGCACCCCGACGACATGGCTCGGGTCCAGGCAAGGATGCGCGAACACCTCGATGGGCGGATCCCGTTCTTCGAGTCCGTGCATCGCATGAAGCATCGCAATGGCGAGTGGCGCTGGATGGCGAGCCGGGCGCGCGCCGTGCAGGACCCGAACGGGCGCCTGTTGCGGCTGCTGGGGGTCGAGGTCGACATCACGGAGCGCAAGCTCTACGAGGACGCACTGTTCCGCGAGAAGGAAAGCGCGCAGATCACGCTGCAGTCGATCGGTGACGGGGTCATCACGACGGATGCGGAGTGCGTTGTCGAATACGTAAATCCGGTTGCTGCAGACCTTACCGGCTGGAAGGTGGACGACGCGAGCGGCCGCTCCATCGACGAAATTTTTCGCGCGTTCCACGAAGAGACCTGCGAACCGTTGGAAAATCCGCTGGCCGTCGCGATTCGCCGGGATCGCGCGATCAAGTCGGTGCGGCCGACGCTGCTGATCCGCCGCGACGGCAATGAGCTGTACATCGAAAGCACCGCGTCGCCGATACGGGACGGGAAGGGCAACGTGACCGGCGGTGTGCTGGTCTTCCATGACGTCAGCGAGTCGCGGGAACTCAACAGGCGGCTCAGCTACCACGCAAGTCACGACATCCTGACCGGGCTCGTCAACCGGCGTGAGTTCGAGAATCGACTGGAGCGCGCGCTGAAGAGTGCCCGGGCGCGGGAAACCTCGTATGCGTTGCTGTACCTCGACCTCGACCAGTTCAAGATCGTCAATGACTCCTGCGGCCATTCCGCCGGCGATGCCTTGCTCGGGCAACTCGGCGCCCTGCTGAAATCGAAGATCCGCTGGCGCGATACGCTGGCGCGGCTGGGCGGCGACGAGTTCGGCGTGCTGCTCGAAAGCTGCAGCCTGGACGAGGCGATGCAGACTGCCGAGTCGCTGCGCGTGGCGATCGGCGACTACAAGTTTACCTGGGACGAGCGGGCATTCCGGCTGGGTGTGAGCGTCGGCGTCGTGCCGATCACGGCGGACAACGAGGACGTCGCCACGTTACTAAGCGCGGCGGACAGCGCCTGCGCCGCCGCCAAGGACGCCGGGCGCAATCGGATCCACAGCTTCCAGGAAAACGATATCGACCTGATGCGCCGGCGCCGCGAGATGCAGTGGGCGGCGCGCATCAACAACGCGCTCGAGGAAAACCGCTTCGAGTTGTTCCGGCAGACGATCCAGCCCTTGCAGAATGACGATGAAGGCGCCCATTACGAAATCCTTCTGCGAATGCGCGACGAGAGTGGCGGCATCATCTCGCCGGGGCTGTTCATCGAGGCCGCGGAACGCTACGGGATTACGCCGAGCATCGACCGCTGGGTCATTCGCAGCGCGTTTCGATGGCTGGTCTCCGAGGCGGACGAGCGTGAACGGCTGACGCTGTGTTCGATCAACCTGTCGGGGCAGAGCCTGGGCGACGAAAAGTTTCTTCCGTTCGTCGTCGACCAGTTCCAGATGAGCGGGCTCGATGCGACGAAGATCTGCTTCGAGATTACGGAGCATGCGGCCATAGCCGCCTATTCGCAGGCAAGCCGGTTCATCAACTCCTTGCGCGACCTCGGTTGCAAGTTTGCGCTCGACGATTTCGGCACTGGCCTGTCATCGTTGAGTTACCTGAAGCATTTCCCGGTGGACTTTCTGAAAATCGACGGCAGCTTCGTCAAGGAGATACTGCATGATCCGATCGACCGCGAAATGGTACGCTCGATTAATGAAATGGGGCACCTCACCGGCAAGCAGACCATTGCCGAGTTTGCGGAAAATGAAGAGATCGTCACGATGCTCCGAGGTATGGGCATCGACTATGCGCAAGGGTATGGCGTAGCCGAGCCCAAACGCGTCACCCGCGCCGTCGCCTGACGGCGCGGCACCGTCCCCATCGCGGACGCGTCAATCGATGCGCATCAGCATCGACAGGTCGACCGCAGCCACGTTCTTGGTGATGGCGCCGACCGATATGTAGTCCACCCCGGTGTCGGCGATCGAGCGGATTGACTCCAGGCTGACGTTGCCGGAAGCCTCGAGTTCCGCGGCCAGGTAGCCGTAACCCGAATTGATGTCGACGGCGGCGCGCAGGTCGGCAAGGCTGAAGTTGTCGAGCAGGATACGGGACGCGCCGGCATCGAGCGCCTCGCGAAGCTCGTCGAGCGACTCGACTTCGACTTCGATCAGGATGTCGTCGGGACCGTTCGCCGCCGCCAGGGCGGCAGCGATGCTGCCCGCCCGCCGGATGTGGTTTTCCTTGATGAGGATGGCATCGAACAAACCGAACCGGTGGTTGCTGCCGCCGCCGCAGCGTACGGCGTATTTTTGCGCCACGCGCAGACCCGGCAGTGTCTTGCGCGTATCGAGCACACGTGCACGATTGTCACCGACCGCCGCGACGTAGGCGGCCGTCGTCGTCGCCGTCGCCGACAGTGTCTGAAGGAAGTTGAGCGACGTACGTTCGCCGGTTAGCAGGGATCGCGTGTTGCCGACCAGCTTGCAGATGACGTCGCCGGTATCCGCGGCCCGCCCGTCGTCGATGTACCAGTCGACGAGCACCCTGTCGTCGATCTGGCGAAACACTTCGTCGACCCAGGGCCGGCCGGCGATGACCGCCGGCTGCCGGGCGATGATCGTTGCGCCGGCCACGTCATCGGCATCGATGAGAGCGGCGGTTCGATCGCCGTCGCCGATATCCTCGGCGAGCGCGTCGCGAACATTGCGCTGAATCACGTCGCGCAGAAGCTTGTCGAATTCCATGTCGCAGCACAGAAACGCCGGCGCAATCCGCGCCGGCGCTCATTGGTCATGCGTTTTGCGGTCCGGCGCGGGCTAGATGAAGAAGCCCGAATGTCCGAAGCCCACCATGCTCATCAGCATCGGAATGGACAACAGCGTGTTCGTGCGCGACGCGAGGAAGGCAACGTTCTTGGCCTTCGCGATTTCCTCCGGCGTGGCTTTCACGATGCCGAGCACCTTCTTCTGGTTCGGCCAGATCAGGACCCAGACATTGAATAGCATGATCGTGCCGAGCCAGGCGCCGACGCCGATATTGAAGGCGCCAAGGTTGAAAGACTCACCGCCCATGCCGAGCATGAACGCGGGGACAAACAGTTTGTAGTGCCCAAGGGCCGCGGCACCGGACAGCCAGGTCAGCAACGCGCCCCAGCGGAACCACCACAGCGCCCGCGGCGCGACGTATTTCGTGATACCGGCGCCGCCGGGGCCGCCGTCATCGGATGCGGCGGCGGCGAGTGCCGGGACCTGCACGAAATTGAAATAGTAGAGGAGCCCGATCCAGGTGATGCCCGCGAGGACATGGATCCAGACGATGAGGCTGAGCGCATTCAGGTTGATGCCCCCGGTCGCGATACCGATGACAACGGCTAGGATGATTCCGGCGATGATCGTGCCGCCGACGGATTTCAACGGATTCATTGCTGTTTCCCCTGGTGGATAGTCTCAAGTGGGCTTGCCGGCGGGCATGTTACTTTTTTTCGGTGGGCCACGCCGGGTAGCGGCCGGTATTATATACCATATGGAACAACGGCAGCGGGCGGGGCGGCGTGACGTGGTGGCGGACGAGAGTGTGCCGGCATCGCCGTGTGTTTCCCTGTGCACGCTCGACGACGACAACACGTGCGTGGGCTGCGGCCGGACACTGGACGAAATCGTGCGCTGGAGCTTGATGGGCGTGGCGGGACAACGCGACGTGCTGGCGCGGCTGGCGAAGCAGGAACAACGCGGGGGCGGCGGAGAGACGAATGACGGGTAAGGCATGGAAGGCATGGCTGCTGGCACTGTTGCTGCTGCAAGCTTCGGGCTGCGCGGCGATGATGATGGGTGGCGGTGGGGGCTACGAGCCGCCGGACGAAACCTGTACGCAGGCACGACGCGATGCGGGGCTATGCAAGTAGGCCGGACTGGCGGAGAATGCAGGCGTGGGGCGGCACTTGATTCAAGCGTGCGAACCCCCAGTTCCAGTCACCCGCAGCAATAACGCAGGCGCAACAGGAAGAAACGTGGACGTCAATTCCAGGATCGAAGAGCAACTCAAGGCCAACCCGGTGCTGCTGTACATGAAGGGCACTCCGGACTTCCCCCAGTGCGGATTCTCCGGCCAGGCCGTCGCCGCGCTGAACGCGATCGGCAAGCCGTATGCGTTCGTCAATATCTTCGAGGATCCGGAGATTCGTGAAGGTCTGAAGGTCTACTCGAACTGGCCGACTTTCCCGCAGTTGTACGTCAACGGCGAACTCATAGGCGGTAGCGACATCGTCGTCGAGATGTACCACTCCGGCGAGCTGGCGAGCCTGCTGTCCGGCGACGACTGACGACTCGACGCCCGGCGGCGTTCAGCGGTCCGGGAGCGCTGCTTCAAACACCGGTCGGAACCGGTTGACGATCTGGCAGAAGATGTCGGCCGTCACTTCGGCGTCATAGGCGGCGGAATGCGCTGCTGCCTCGTCGAACGGAATTCCGGCAGCATTCGCCGCGCGTGACAACACCGTCTGTCCGTAGGCGATGCCGCAAAGCGTGGCGGTGTCGAAGCAGCTGAACGGGTGGAACGGGTTGCGCTTTATGCCGGCGCGCGTGATCGCCTCGTTCAGAAAGCCCAGGTCGAAATGGGCGTTGTGCCCGACAAGGATCGCGCGGTTGCAGTGATTCTCGCGTATCGCGCGACGCACCTCCCGGAAGAGGCGGCCCAGCGCGTCACGTTCGTCGATGGCCGGTCGCAGCGGGTGATCCGGGTCGATACCGTTCACCGCGAGCGAGGCGCGCTCGAGGTTCGCGCCCGCGAACGGCTTGACGTGGTGGCGGATCGTTTCCCGCCGTGCCAACTCACCGTCGTTGTCGAAGCCGACAATGACGGCTCCGATCTCCAGCAGTGCATCCGTGCGGCAATTGAAGCCGCCGGTCTCCACGTCGATGATGACGGGCAGGAAGCCGCGAAAACGATCCGCCATGGCGATTCCGGGAGTCATGGCGCTGCTAGCCGGACAGATGTTCGTCGAGCAGCAGGCTCAGCGTGTAACGAATGCCGAACCCGGTGACTTTCGTCGGAACGTGGCCGAGGCCACCGTCGAATTCGCCGGCGCTGAGATCGATATGCACCCACGGGATGTCGCTCGGTACGAATTCGTTCAGGAAGCTCGCGGCAATGATGTGATCGCCGGTCGCCTGGACGGTACACTGCTTGAGGTCGGCGACCTCGCTGGCGAGTTCGGCGACGAACTCCGGGCCGATGGGGAAAGGCCAGACGCGCTCTCCCGAGACGGCGCCCGTGCGCTTCAGCCGCGGGTGCCACTCCGGCCGGTTCGTGAACACGCAGCTGTAGCGCTTCGTGATCGCACCGATGGCCGCGCCGGTAAGCGTTGCATAGTCGACGATCAACCCCGGTTCGTCACGGCTCGCGAGCACGAGCGTGTCGGCGAGCGCCATGCGGCCCTCGGCATCGGTATGGATCGTCTGAATCGTCTTGCCGTTCGCCGCGGTGACGACGTCACGCGATTTGTAGGCATCCGGCCCGATGCGGTTTTCCGTGATCGCGAGCCAGCAGTCCACGGCTTGCGGCAGCTCGAGCAACGTCATTGCAAGCAGGGTCCCGACGGCCACGGCGCTGCCCTGCATGTCGCCGTGCATGTCGAGCATCGACTGGAACGGCTTCAGGTTGTTGCCGCCGGTGTCGAAGACGATGCCCTTGCCCACCAGGCTCAGGTCTGCTCTCGCGGACTTCTTCCCGGGACGGCGCCGGAGTCGCACGATGCACGCGCTGTCGTCGGCGTTGCCTTGTGCGACCGCGAGAAACGCACCCGCGCCCAGCGCGCGGAGGTCCTTCGTGGAGTAGCGCCGGTATTCCCAGCCGTGCTGCTTCGCCAGCGTGCGCAGGATGTCCGCGTAGTTGCGTGCATCGAGCATGTTCGGCGGCATGCAGGTCAGCCAACGTGCCAGGTTGTTCCCGTTTGCCTCCGCTTCGACGCGCACAGTGTCGATTCGCTCGGCGAGGCCGAGCAGCCTCACCGTGCGTGTCGTCGCCTTCGAACCGGCCTTGCCATAATTCGGCATCGGGAAGGCCGCGGCAAGTGTCGCTGCCAGAACGTTCTTCGCGATCGTCCCAGCGTCACTGTCGCTGAAGCCCGCCACGCAGATGCCGATGCAACGGCCGGACTCGTTCGTTGCTGCCGCAAGCAACTTGCGGCCGAACTCGAGTTGCTCGAACGCGGTCGAGGTCGCCGCGATGGAGCCGCCGACGACGAGAGTCTGCCGCTTGTTCGCGAGCCGGTTCAGGAATATCGCACCCGGGTTTTTGCTTCGCTTGCGGGCGACGGCTTTGAGTCTTGCGCCTTGCGGCAGCGCGTTCCATGTGCGTTGCGGAACGCGCTCAGGAAGTATCAACAGCAACTGATCGAGCGGTTCGAACAGCTTCGCGGTGACGCGTTCGGGATGCTGTACGACACGCACGCCGGGCGCATCATTCAGAAGCGGATGGTGAGTCATGAAAATCCTGTGTCGAACTTGACCGGTACGGCCCAAACCGGGAACATTGCCGTCCCGATACCGAGCGCGCGGCCATTCGTGATCGTGCGGTGATCCTAGCAGGACGCCTGACTTTAATCACGCGATGCGCATTGCGGGCTCGCCATGTGCCAGGCATTCGGAAATTCTATGACCAATTTCAATCTGTACGACGATATCGATCCGTTGGAGACCAGCGAATGGCTGGAGTCGATTGACTCGGTATTGTCGCAACACGGGCCGGAGCGGGCGCACTTCCTGCTCAACCGCATCATCGATCACGCACGACGGTCCGGTGCGTACCTGCCGTACTCTCCGAACACCGCCTACCTGAACACGATCTCCACGGGGCGCCAGCCGGAGTATCCGGGCGACCGCTCGCTGGAGAAGCGTATCGAGGCGCTGCTGCGCTGGAATGCGATGGCCATGGTTGTGCGGGCGAACCGCCAGAGCACGGAATACGGCGGCCATATTTCAAGCTACGCGTCGTCGGCCACGCTGTACGAGGTCGGGTTCAATCATTTCTGGCGCGGCGCGAGCGACAACCACCTGGGCGACATGATTTTCTACCAGGGGCATTCGTCGCCGGGCATGTACGCGCGCGCGTTCCTCGAGGGTCGGCTCGACGAGGCCAAGCTGTCGCGCTTCCGTCAGGAAGTCGGCGGCGGCGGGCTGTCCTCGTACCCGCACCCGTGGCTGATGCCGGACTTCTGGCAATTCCCGACGGTGTCCATGGGCCTCGGCCCGATGATGGCGATCTACCAGGCTCGCTTCATGCGCTACATGGAGCATCGCGGGATGATCGAGCCGTCGGACCGCAAGGTCTGGGCGTTCCTCGGCGACGGCGAGATGGACGAACCCGAATCAATGGGTGCGATCACGATGCCGGTGCGTGAAGGCCTCGACAATCTCGTCTTCGTCGTGAACTGCAACCTGCAGCGTCTCGACGGGCCCGTGCGCGGCAATGGCAAGATCATCCAGGAACTCGAAGCGGCCTTCGGCGGTGCGGGCTGGAACGTCGTCAAGGTCGTCTGGGGGTCGCGCTGGGATCCGTTGCTCGCAAACGATCACAACGGCCATCTCCGGCGCCTCATGGAAGAGACGGTTGACGGCGAGTACCAGACTTACAAGGCGCGCGACGGCGGCTACGTCCGCGAGAAATTCTTCGGCAAGCACCCGGAGACCCTCGCGATGGTCGCGAACATGTCCGATGAGGAAGTGTGGCGCCTCAATCGCGGCGGCCACGACCCGCTCAAGGTCTACGCGGCCTATGATGCGGCGACGCGCCACAAGGGGCAGCCGACGATCATTCTGGCCAAGACAGTGAAGGGTTACGGCATGGGTGCCGCCGGCGAAGGGCAGAACACGGCGCACCAGCAGAAGAAGATGGACATCGAGTCGCTGAAGGGCTTCCGCGACCGGTTCAACATCCCGATCGCCGACAAGGACCTCGAGGACGTGCCGTTCTACAAGCCGGCGAAAGACAGCGAGGAACTCGAGTACCTGCACGAACGGCGCAAGGCGCTGGGCGGCTATCTGCCGGCGCGTCGCTCGAAAGTGAAGGCGCTTCCGGTGCCGGCGCTCGAGACCTTCAAGACGCAGCTCGACGGTACCGGGGAACGCGAGGCATCGACGACGATGGCGTTCGTGCGCATCCTGAGCGCGCTGGTGCGCGACAAGCAGATCGGCAAGCACGTCGTACCGATCGTGCCCGACGAAGCACGCACGTTCGGCATGGAAGGCATGTTCCGGCAAATCGGCATCTACGCGTCGCAGGGGCAGCTCTACGAGCCCGAGGATGCCGGTGAGCTGATGTGGTACCGCGAGGACAAGAAGGGCCAGATTCTCGAAGAAGGTATCAACGAGGCCGGGTCGTACTGCTCGTGGGCGGCAGCCGGCACCAGCTACTCGAACCACGGCGTGCCGATGGTGCCGTTCTACATCTATTACTCGATGTTCGGTTTCCAGCGTATCGGCGACTTCATCTGGGCGGGCGGTGACCAGCAGACGCGTGGGTTCCTGATCGGTGGCACAGCCGGCCGCACGACGCTTGCCGGCGAGGGCCTGCAGCACCAGGACGGTCACAGCCTCGTGCATGCTTCGACCGTGCCGAATTGCGTGTCCTACGACCCGACGTACGCGTACGAACTCGCCGTGATTATCCAGGACGGGCTGCGGCGCATGATGGGCGAGCAGGAGAACGTGTTCTATTACATAACCTGCATGAACGAGAACTACACCCACCCGGCGATGCCGGCCGGCGTCGAGGACGGGATTCTCAAGGGCATGTACCTGCTCAAGGTCGGCAGCCAGGGCAAGATTCGCGCCCAGCTCATGGGGTCCGGCACCATTCTCCGCGAGGTGCTGGGTGCCGCCGAGCTGCTCGAGGCGGACTTCGACATCCCGGCGGACGTCTGGTCGGTGACGAGTTTCAACGAGCTGCGTCGTGACGCGCTGCAGGTCGAACGCTGGAACCAGCTGCACCCGACCGAGAAGCGACGCAAGTCCTACGTCGAGACCTGCCTCGCCGACCGGCCCGGTCCCTACATCGCCGCGACGGACTACATGAAGATCGTGCCGGACCAGATTCAGCGCTGGGTACCGGGCACGTTCGTGTCTCTGGGCACGGATGGGTTCGGTCGCAGCGACGCGCGCAAGGCGCTTCGGCAGCACTTCGAGGTCGATCGGCGCTACATCGCGGTCACCGCACTGAAGGCGCTCGCCGACGACGGCGTTCTCGACCAGAAGACCGTCGCGTCCGCCATCGAGAAATACGGCATCGACCCGGATCGTCCCGATCCGGTCACGCTCTGAGTCTTGCGGGAGAAGCGGGTGGCGAAAAGCATCGACATCGTCGTGCCGGACCTCGGTGATTTTGAAAACGTCGAGATCATCGAGATATTGGTGAACAGCGGCGATCGCGTGGAGGCGGAAGACGGCCTGATCACGCTGGAGACCGACAAGGCTTCACTGGATGTGCCGGCGCCGCAGGCGGGCGTGATCGAATCGATCTCGGTCGCGGTCGGCGGGACCGTCAGTTCGGGCGACGTCATCGGGCGTCTCTCTGTCGAGGGCGGCGCTGCGGAGCCGGGCGCCGACGACGCCCCGGTGGGCGAGCCGCAGGACCCGGCATCGACGGGCGAGACGACCGTGGTCGCAGACCCCGACCTCGTGCCGGGCAAGCCGGGCGGCAAGGAAACGCTCGTCGTGCCCGAACTCGGTGATTTCGCGGACGTCGAGGTCATCGAGGTGCACGTCGCGCCGGGGGACACGATCGCCGTCGAGGACTCCCTGGTCACGCTGGAGACGGACAAGGCGGCGATGGACGTGCCCGCCACCGTCGCCGGTACCGTGCTCGA
This sequence comes from uncultured Pseudomonadota bacterium, assembly GCA_913055625.1. Classification (GTDB taxonomy): domain Bacteria; phylum Pseudomonadota; class Gammaproteobacteria; order Steroidobacterales; family Woeseiaceae; genus UBA1847. The sequence goes on from CAJXJW010000001.1 coordinate 500,482, forward strand.
GATGCTGGTCTCGGTCGGCGACAAGGTGTCTGCCGGTTCCCCGGTCCTCACGGTAGAGGCCACGTCGGCGCCGGCCGCCACGCCGCCGGCCGCGGCAGCGCCGGCACCGGCTGCGAAGGCACCCGCGCCGGCGGCCGGGAAGCCCGCCGCCGCGGAAACGCCGACAGCACCAGCCCCGCCGGGCAAGCTGCCGCCGATCAACGAAGTCGGATTCGCGCGCGCGCATGCGAGCCCGTCCGTACGCAAGCTCGCGCGTGAACTCGGTGCGGATCTCGCGCAGGTCCGCGCAAGCGGCAAAAAGAACCGGATCCTCCACGACGACGTCAAGGCGTACGTCAAGGCCATACTGACCGGCCAGGCGGCCGGCCCGGCGGGCGGCGGCCTGCCGAAAGTGCCGAGCGTTGACTTCGCGAAGTTCGGTGCCGTCGACGTCCAGCCGCTGACCCGCATCCAGAAGATCTCGGGTCCGCGCCTGCAGGCGAGTTGGGTCAACCTCCCGCACGTAACGCAGCACGACGAGGCCGATATCACGGACCTCGAGGCGAAGCGGCAGGAACTGAAAGGCCCCGCGAAGGAAAAGGGCATTCCGCTGACGCCGCTCGCGTTCATCCTGAAAGCCTGCGTCGCCGCCCTGCAGGAGTTCCCGAAGGTGAATGCGTCGCTGTCCGACGACGGCGAAAGCCTCGTGTTCAAGCAGTACATCCATCTCGGTTTCGCGGCCGACACCGACCAGGGCCTGGTCGTTCCGGTCATCCGCGACGCGGACAAGAAAGACGTGTACGAGCTGGCCGCGGAGTTGCGCGACCTGTCGGCGGCGGCTCGCGACGGCAAGCTCAAGGCGGCCCAGATGCAGGGCGCGTCGTTCACGATCTCGAGCCTCGGCGGTATCGGCGGGACCGCGTTCACGCCGATCGTCAACGCACCTGAAGTGGCGATCCTCGGCGTGTCGCGTTCGACGATCAGGCCCGTATGGAATGGCGAGAGTTTCGACCCGCGGCTGATGCTGCCGCTGTCGTTCTCCTACGATCACCGCGTCATCGACGGCGCGATGGCTGTTCGCTTCACGACGTTCCTCGGCGAGAAGCTCGCCGACGTCGACGAACTGCTCCGGGCCATCCCGTAGTGGCGGGCACGATGCAGATTACCGTACCCGACCTCGGCGATTTCGCCGATGTCGAAGTCATCGAGGTACTCGTTTCGCCGGGCGACGACGTTGCCGTGGACGACCCGGTCATCACGCTGGAAACCGACAAGGCCACGATGGAAATTCCGGCGACCGACGCCGGTCGCGTCGAGTCACTGTCCGTGAAGCTCGGCGACCGTGTGAATTCGGGCGACGCCATCGGCACATTGACGCCCTCCGGCGCCGCGGCTGACGCGTCCGGCGACACGGTATCGACGCGCGTGATGAGCCCGGACGAGATCGCCGTCGCCACCGGCTCTACCGCGCCCGAGCCGGCCACGGAACCGGCGGGCGACGCCACGCACCGCGCACAGCTCGTCGTCATCGGTGCCGGGCCCGGCGGCTACACCGCGGCGTTCCGTGCCGCCGATCTTGGCCTGGATGTCATCCTGGTCGAGCGCTGGCCGATGCTGGGCGGTGTCTGCCTGAACGTCGGCTGCATTCCTTCAAAGGCACTGCTGCACGCGGCGAAGGTCATCGACGAAGCCGAGGCTATGGCCGCGCACGGCGTCGAGTTCGGCCCGCCGCGTGTCGATGCCGACAAGCTGCGCGGCTGGAAAAACTCGGTCGTGAACCGGCTCGTCGGCGGGCTCACGCAGCTCGCGAAGCAACGCAAGGTGCGGGTCGTCCACGGCCTCGCGCAGTTCGCGTCGCCGAATCGCCTCGAGCTCGACAACGGTGAGACGATCGCGTTCGAGAAATGCATTATCGCCGCGGGCTCCGAGCCCGCGATGCTGCCGGGCCTGCCGGACGACCCGCGTATCGTCGATTCCACCGGTGCGCTCGAACTGGACCCGATTCCGAAGCGCCTCCTGGTCGTCGGCGGCGGCATCATCGGCCTCGAGATGGCCTGTGTCTACGCGGCGCTCGGCGCCGATGTCAGCGTCGTCGAGCTGACCGGCTCGCTGATGCCGGGTACCGACCCGGACCTGCTGCGGCCGTTCACGAAGTTCGTCCGTGCGCGTTACGAATCGATCATGGTATCGACGAAGGTCACCGGCATGCGGGCCACGACGCCAGGCATCGAGGTGTCTTTCGACGGCAAGGACGCGCCGTCGGTCGGCGTCTACGACAAGGTGCTGGTGGCGATCGGCCGGCGGGCGAACGGCGACAAACTCGCGGCCGAGAAGGCCGGTGTATCCGTCGACCCGCGCGGCATCATCAAGGTCGACAAGCAGATGCGCACGAATGTGCCGCATATCTTCGCGATCGGCGACCTGGCCGGCGGACCGATGCTGGCTCACAAGGCGACGCACGAAGCCAAGGTCGCGGCGGAAGTCGCGGCCGGCGAGAAGAGCTACTTCGACGCGCGGACGATCCCGTCCGTTGCCTACACCGACCCGGAAGTGGCCTGGGTGGGGCTGACGGAACTGGAAGCGAAGGAAAAGGGCATCGCCTACGAGAAGGTCTCGATTCCCTGGGCCGCGAGTGGCCGCGCGCTGTCGCTCGGCCGGGACGAGGGCTTCACGAAGCTCCTGTTCGACAAGGACACGGACCGGGTGCTCGGCGGCGCGATCGTGGGGCCGAATGCCGGCGACCTGATCGCCGAGATCGGATTGGCGGTGGAAATGGGCGCCGACGCCACGGACATCAGCCTGACGATCCACCCGCACCCCACGCTGTCGGAAACCATCGCATTCGCCGCCGAAGGCTTCGAAGGTACTCTGACCGACCTGTACATGCCGAGGAAGAAGCGCGGCTAGGCGGCCGGCGCCGGTGTTCAGCCGGGCGAATAGGCCGGCCTGACGATCGGGAACAACTCGTCCAGCGGCACGGACCGGCCGTCGTCCTGCACGATCCGGCAGTGGTAGCGCTGCAAGCGACTCGGCACCGGCACGCCGCACGAATGCGCGATCGTGCTGATCTCCTTGCGCATCGACAGTGAATAGCGCGCGACGCGTTCCGCCTTGTCCGCGGGCACGAGTCCGCGCTGCAGCCGCTTGTTGTGCGTGGTGATGCCGGTCGGGCAGGTGTTCTTGTTGCACTGCAGCGCCTGGATGCAGCCGAGCGCGAACATGAAGCCGCGCGCGGAGTTGACGAAGTCGGCGCCGAGGCACAGCGCGACGGCCGCGTCGACCGGGTTGATCAGCTTGCCGCTCGCGATCACGCGCACGCGCTCCCGCAGGCCGTAGTAACACAACTTGTCGACGACGAGCGGCAGGCTTTCCTTGACCGGCAGGCCGACGTTGTCGATCAGGCTCATCGGCGCCGCACCGGTGCCGCCGTCGCCGCTGTCGACCGTGATGAAATCCGGCGCGGACTCGATACCGCGCTCGACGACGAGTTCGAACAGTTCGTCGAGCCAGCCCCAGGCGCCGATGACGGCCTTGAAGCCGACCGGCAGGCCCGTGGTGTCCCGCAGGTGCGCGATCATGTCGAGCAGGTCGGCGGCGGAGCCGATCTCCGGGTGCCGGTTCGGGCTGATCGAGTCCTTGCCGGCGGGAATGCCGCGGATCTCCGCAATCTCGGCCGTGACTTTCGCGCCGGGGAGGATGCCGCCCTTGCCGGGTTTCGCGCCCTGGCTCAGTTTCAACTCTATCGCGCGGACCTGCTCGTGCGCCGCGATGGCCCGCAGGCGATCGTCGCTGAGCCGGCCGCCATCGTCACGCACGCCGTACTTCGCCGTGCCGATCTGGAACACGACGTCGCAGCCGCCTTCCAGGTGCCACTCGGCCAGGCCGCCTTCTCCGGTGTTGAGCCAGTTGCCGGCGATCTTCGATCCGCGCGACAGCGCCTGCACGGCGGGCTTCGACAGCGAACCGTAGCTCATCGCCGACACGTTGAAGAACGAGGGTGCGTCGTACGGCCGGCGTGCGCCGGGGCCGATGCGCAACGGCCGGGCGGGCTGCATCTCCGACTCGAGCATCGGGTACGGGCAGTTGACGAAGATCGGCGTGCCCGGCGTCGAGATCTTCAACGTCGAGCCGAACGCGACGGTTTCGTCGACGCCCTTGGACGCCCGGTACACCCATTGCCGCTGGGCGCGATTGAACGGCATCTCCTCGCGGTCGAGTGCGAAAAAGTACTGGCGGAAGAACTCGCCGAGGCGCTCGAACAGGTAGCGAAACCGCCCGATCACAGGATAGTTGCGCCGGATCGCGTGCTTCGTCTGCGAGACGTCGACGACGAACATCACGACCACCGCGAGCAGGCCGAGGCCGAGCAGGAAGACGAAGATCGTCGTCAGCCACTCCAGCGCGCGCATCGTCAGGTGAAAGGTTTCGTCCATCACGCCGCCCCCCGGTGGTGTGCAATGCGCGCGCGAATCAGCGTTTCACGACGCGCGACAGAACATGGTCCAGGCTCGCCTTGCCGCCGCCCAGGAACACGAGCGGGACGAGCATGGCGATGAACAGCAGGGGAATGCGGTAGTTGCCGAACCCCTTGTTCGAAACCGAGTAGCCCTGCCACAGCTCGGACAGCGAGCTCCATTCTGCGGGCCAGTGCACTGCGGCGATCGCGTTGATGCTGAGGATGACGAGACTGAAGGCCCAGAAGCGTGTGGCGAGCCCCAGCGCGAGCCCGATGCCGCCCAGGATCTCCACCCATGTCGCGAGAAACCAGCTGACCTCGACCGGCACGAGGCTGAACGGGAACAGGAAGTTGTCCTGCACGTTGCCAAACCAGTTCTTGCCATTGAGCTTGGTGAACCCGGCCTTGCCGAACTCGTAGCCCATCAGCAGGCGAATGGGGATGAGTGCGAGCCAGGCGCCGCCGGTCTCCAGCGCCGCCACGAGGCGGTTCCAGTAGGTGATGATCGTGTCCATTGAAGTCTCCGGTATCAGGCGCTGCCGGCGATGATGCCGGAGTCGCGAAGCTCCTGTAGCAATTGGCTGCCGTGCCGGACGAAGGCACCAACGTCGGGGTAGCCGGTGTCCGTGGCGAGCTGGCGCAGCAGTTGCTCGCCGGAGCGACGTTCCGGGTTGTCGAGAAGCCGCTCGAGAAGCTGTGCCGTCATCGCGTTGACCTCGACGAAGCGCACCTTGTCATCCGGATCCCGGTAAATCGCGATGAATACCGGCTCTTCGGGCGGCGTATCGGGCACGAAGTCGGGTGAAATGCGGTGTACCGGCCAGCGGTAGGCGTGGACGCGGCAGGCGGCGGCCGGCACCGGCACGCCCGCGAGCGGGTCACCGTCGACGGACCCGGCATTGCCTCGCACCTCGGCGATGGATACCTCGAGCTCGGCGTACTCGTAGTGCGCGAGTTCGGCGAGGAACGGCAGGTCGTCCGGCCGCAGGCCGGTGCCGTCGGCGAGAAACGTGACAAACTCGCGGGGCAGCTCGAGAAAGTACGGCGTCCGTGCACGGTGGTGGCGCATGAACTCGCGGATCAGGCGGCGCCAGCCGTCGTCGCCGACCAGGCGGACGAGCACGGGGAACGAGCGCGCCAGCAGGCTGCGCAGGTTGTTGAAGAACAGTTCCCGGTAGACCGCCATGCGGCGGTCCTCGATGCCCGACGGTGCCTCGGCGTTCGCCGGGTCGCGGATGTGCGCGGCGAATGCATACTGGCGCTGCTGGAACGAGGGGCGCTCAGCCATGTTGCGCGCGGGACATCGCTGCCCGTTCCTGGTAGCGGCGAATCTTGCGGACTTCGTCGAGCAGCTCGTGCATCGGCGGGAAATTGAAATCGCGTTCGAGTAGCGTCGGCACCGGCCCGAAGCGCTCGTATGCCGTCGCCAGCAATTGCCATGCATCGTCGTCCACGGCGGACCCGTGCGTGTCGATGCGCAGGTCCGGCGCCTCGACGTGATGCCCGGCGATGTGGAAGTAGCGGAGGCGATCGGCGGGCATATGCGCCAGGAAGTCGACGGGATCGTAACCGTGATTGATGCCGTTCACGACGATGTTGTTGATGTCGAGCATCAGGTCGCAGTCGGCTTCGGCGAGCACGGCCAGCAGGAACTCGCGTTCGGACATCGTGGCGTCCGTCGGCGCGTAGTAGGACACGTTCTCCAGCGCGATGCGCTGCTCGAGGATGTCCTGGACCCGGCGCACACGGGCAGCGACCCACGATACGGCTTCGGGCGTGAAAGGGATCGGCATCAGGTCGTAGAGGTGCCCGTCGTCACTGCAGCAGCTCAGATGCTCGGAGTAAAGCCGAATACCGTGCGTTTTCATGAAGTCACGAATATCGCGCACCAGCTGCTCGTCGAGCGGTGACGGGGAACCGATCGACAAGGACAATCCGTGGATCACGAACGGGTAGCGCTCGGTGAAAAAGCGAAGCTGCTTGCCCTGTCTTCCCCCCACGTGTATCCAGTTCTCGGGCGCGACTTCCATGAAGTCGACGTCCTCGGGCGGGGCGGCCATCAGCTTTTCGGCAAACGGTCGCCGCAGGCCGAGGCCGGCGCCGGAAACGGGATATTGTGGGGTTTCGGTCGTCATGTGGCTGCGTGAAACAGGTTACCGCATCAGACCTCGCCCGGCAGGGGATTATTACAGTTGTTTCGACGCCAGGCGTTCGAGGCGTTCACGGTAGGCGGCTTCGTCCGGCGGCCGATTGTTTGCCTGCGATTCCCACAGCGTTTCTGCCAGGCACTCGATCATGCGGTGCTCGGCGGTGTGCACGTCGCCGATCCGCGCGACGATCGTTGCGTGCAGTGCGCGGATACCGGACGGCCGGTCCGTCGCCACCTGCTCGCCGAGACCGAGGTGCAGCCCCATGTGGAGGAACGGATTCGTCTCCCCCTGTTCCGGCGTGTAGTCCCGGTCGTCGTCGGCGGCCTCGACGGCTGCGTGATACTCCGGGTGCTTCGCAATCACGTCGGCAATCTGTTGCTCGAGCGGGCTGAGCGCCACGCCGTCACGGTGTTTCGACCAGGCATCCCGGTACATCCGGCGCAGCGCCTTGCGATCCGATGAGAAGATCATGTGATTTCCTTCCTGCGGTATTCGCACCACTCGATGATCGGGCACTCACCGCACAGCGGCTTGCGCGCCTTGCACACGTAACGGCCGTGCAGGATCAGCCAGTGGTGAGCATCCTTGCGAAACTCCTCGGGCGTCAGCCGCGTCAGCTTCTTCTCGACCTCGAGCACTGTCTTGCCGGGTGCGAGGCCGGTGCGGTTCGCGACGCGGAAGATGTGCGTGTCCACCGCGATCGTCGGTTCACCGAATGCCGTGTTGAGGACCACGTTGGCCGTCTTCCGCCCGACGCCCGGCAGGCGCTCGAGTGCTTCGCGGTCGCGCGGCACGTCGCCGCCGTGTTCCCCGAGCAGGATGCGGCAGGTCTCGATGATGTTCTTCGCCTTGTTGTTGTACAGCCCGATGTGCCGGATATACGGCGTCAGGCCTTCCACGCCCAGGTCGAGCAAAGCGGCCGGCGTGTTTGCGACCGCGTACAGCTTGTCCGTGGCGAGATTGACACTGACGTCGGTGGCCTGCGCGGAGAGGATCACGGCGATCAGCAGCTCGAACGGGGAGTCGTAGTGCAACTCCGTGTCGGGCGACGGGTCGAGTTCGCGGAGGCGCTCGAAGATTGCCGTGCGTTTTGCCCGGTTCATGCGGCGCTCAGCGCACCCTGCGAGCGCTCGCGCGGCCGGGCATGGCATCGCGAAGGCGCTGTTGCCGTCGCCGATCGAGCACGTTCTTGCCGGCCACCGCGAGCGCCAGCGCGAAGAATGCACCGGGCGGCAGTATCGCCAGCAGCCAACCGCCGTCGGCCAGCACGATTCCCCGCAGCGGCTCGCCGCCGGTCAGCAGGTCGAGCCGGCCGAACAGGGTCGCGCTGCCGACGAGTTCCCGGAACACTCCAATGGCGACGAGCAGCGCCGTGAAGCCGAGTCCCATGCCGATGCCGTCCGCGATGCTCTTGCGGATTCCGTGGCGAGACGCATAGACCTCGGCACGCGCGACGATCGCACAGTTGGTGACGATCAGGGGTATGAAGATGCCGAGCGATCGATCCAGGCCCGGAAACCAGGCCTTGAGCAGCAGCTCCACGCAGGTGACCAGGCTCGCGATGATCAGGACGTAGGTCGGGATGCGGACGTCGCGGTAGATGAAGCGGCGGGTTGCCGACACCAGCGCGTTGGAGGCCGTCATCACGCCCAGCGTCGCGATTCCGAGCCCGAACCCGTTGACGGCAGACGTGGTGACCGCGAGCAGCGGGCACAGGCCCAGCAGCTGCACGAGGCCCGGATTGTCGCGCCAGAGGCCGACCTTGAGTTGTTCGAGCCAGCCAGGGGTCACGATGCGTCCTCGGTCGCCGGGGCGGAAAACAGGTCGTCCCGGTGGGCGTCGAAGTATACCAGCGTCTTCCGCACGGCCCCGACGACGGCACGGGGCGTCACCGAGGCGCCGGACAACTGGTCGAACGCACCGCCATCGGCGCGGATCGCCCAGCTTTCGAGTGGCGGATTGCCGAGCGCATGCCCGGGGAACTGGTTCACCCAATCGCTCTTGGCCTGGTCGATCCGGTCACCGAGGCCCGGCGTCTCGCGGTGCCGGAGGATGCGGAGGCCGGTGACGCGGCCGTCGACCGTGATGCCGAGCAGCAAGCGGATGGGACCGGCATAGCCGTCCCGCGCGGTGACGGTGAACAGCAAAGCGCGCGGCCGGCCGTCGTCGAAAACGCGGTAGACGATGGCGGCCTCGGAGCCGGGCAGGTCATGGGGTGGCGGAATGTCGAGGCGGGACAACGTGATCGTGCCCTCGAAGTTCATGGCGCCGAGCGCCGGTGCCAGGCTCTGCTCGAGCCAAGCCTGCTCGTTCGCGGCGATACGGTCGCGGGTCAGCAACCAGGTGGCGGCGACGAGCGCGGTGCAGACGGCCGCGATGATGCCGAGCGAGAGCGTGTTGCGGATGATCGTCGTCATCGGCCGCCGGGCTGTTCGCGCCCGTCCTCGTAGTGGCCGACGATGTGCGGCTTCGTCAGCGCGTCGATCGCCGGCACGGCGAGGTTCATCAACAGCACCGCGAACGCCACGCCATCGGCGTAGGCTCCCCATGTGCGGATCGCATAAATGAGGAAGCCGATGCCGAGGCCGTAGAGGAACCGGCCGCGCGAACTGGTCGCGGCGGAAACCGGGTCCGTGGCGATGAAGAAAGCGCACAGGATTGCGGAGCCGGCAAACAGGTGGAAGCCGGGGCTCGGGTTCGAACCCGGGTCGACGAGGTACAGGATGCCGGCGGGGACGAGGAGGCCGAGACCGACGCCGACCGGGATCTGCCAGCGTATGATCCGCCGGATCAGCAGCCAGAAGCCGCCGATGGCCAGGTAGTTGCCGATCCATTCCCAGCCGCGCCCACCGAAATCGCCCATGATCGGCAACGTGCGGATTTCGACGACGGTCAGGCCTTTGTTCAATCCGGCTTTCATGGCATCGAGCGGCGTCGCGCGGCTGACGGCGTCGAACGTCAGCATGTCCGGCAGCCGCCCCGTGAGTGTGTAGCGCAGCGTCTCGAACAGCGTCATGTGCTGGTAGTCGAGGTCGCCGATGTGCGGCGCGACCCAGAGGTTCAGGTGCATCGGAAACGCGATCAGCAGCACGACGTAGCCGGCCATGGCCGGGTTGAAGATGTTGAAGCCGAGACCGCCATAGAGATGCTTCGCGACGACAACCGCGAACAGGGCGCCGGTGGCGGTGACCCACCACGGCGTCAGCGACGGCAGCGCGAACGCGAGCAGGGCGGCGGTGACGAGTGCGCTGAGGTCGGAGAGCCCGTCCATCGGGTGCCGGCCGCGTGCCCGCATCATCAGGGCTTCGCCGCCGACACAGAAGAGCCCGGCCACGAGCAGGTTGAAGACCAGGCCCGGGCCAAAATACCAGACGTGCGCCAGGGCCGCCGGCACCAGTGCGAACAGGACCTGCCGCATGACCGCGGGCACGCTGTCGACCGGCGCGAGGAACGGCGCTTCACGACGCTCGAAGTCCACGCTCAGTCCTTGCCCTTTCGCCGACGTTTCAGGATGTCGGCGATCGCGGCCGGTCCGGCGCGCTTCGCGCTTTCCTTCTGCGCGGCCAGCTCGCGCTCGCGTTCGGAGCGCTCGCGGTCGAGTCGCTCGTTGCGCGCCTCGAAGCGGCGGCGGGCGCGTTCGGCGCGCGCCTTTTCGTCGGCGAGTTCCTGGATCCGCGCCTTGGCCTTGCGAAAGTCCGCGGTCAGCGGGATATGGCTCGGGCAGACGAGGTCGCAGCACCCGCACTCGATGCAGTCGGTGAGCCCGTAGGCGCGCAGCTGTTGTTCGTTGTCTGCGCACGCGTACCAGAACAGCTGCTGCGGCAGGAGCTGCACCGGGCACACGTCCGCGCAGTTTCCGCAGCGGATGCAGGGACGCTCCGGACCGTCGAGGGCGCGCTCTGACAGTACGAGTATGCAGTTCGTGGCCTTGACGACCGGAACCCGGTCCGTGGTGACCGAGCGGCCGGTCATGGGGCCGCCGATCACGAGCTGGCGGGCCGCGTCCGTGTAGCCGCCGGCGAACGCCACCATGTCCGCCACGGTCGTGCCGACGCGGGCGCGGACGTTCATGGGTTCGGCCACGCCCGGACCGGTGATCGTCGTCACACGGGAGATCAACGGCTCCCCACCGAGTATCCAGTCGTGAATCGCGACCGCCGTGCCCACGTTCTGCACGAGGCATCCGACGTCGGACGGCAGGCCGCCGCTCGGCACTTCGCGGTTCGTGACGAGCTGTACGAGCTGGTCCTCGCCGCCGGACGGGTAGATCGTCGGGACCTGCTTGATGACGAAGCGCCCGTCGTCGATAGAGGAGAGCGCATCGCCAAGTGCCCGCAATGCCTCGGGTTTGTCGCTCTCGATCGCGATGTAGCAGGTGTCGAGGCCGAGCACGTGCAGCAAGACCTGCCCGCCGCGAACGACCTCGGCCGCACGTTCGCGCATCAGCATGTCGTCGCAGCTGATGTACGGCTCGCACTCGACACCGTTGAGGATCAGGAAGTCGAGGTCCGCGGTGCCGGCCTGGATGAGCTTCTGCGCGGTCGGAAACACGGCGCCGCCCAGGCCCACGATGCCGCCCTGCAGGATCCGGTGCGCGAGCACGTCGGGCGTCTGCTCCGTGAACGGCAACCTCGCCTCCGCCGCCTCGACCGCCCGGTCCTCGCCATCCGTCTCGATGACGATACAGGGCGCGCGGTCACCGAAGCGCCGGACGATCGGCCAGGCCTCGATCGCGGCGATCCTCCCGGACGACGAGGCGTGCACCGGCGCGCCGAGGGTACCTTCGCAGTCGGCGATCAGCTGTCCCTTGAGGACGCGCTCGCCGACGCCGATGACCGGTTGCGCCGGCGCGCCGACGTGCTGCGCGAGCGGCAGGACGAGCTGCGGCGGTACCGGGACGTCGCGAATGCCCCGCGCGGTTGATTCGTGCTTGTTCGCATCGAGGCGCAACCCGCCGTGGAGCTTGCCGAGATCGAATGTCGGGGCGCTCACGCGACCTGCCTCAGGCTAATGCAGTCGACCGGGCAGGGCGCGATGCACAGCTCGCAGCCCGTGCATTCGTCGGCGAGGACGGTGTGCATCAACTGGTGAGCCCCGACGATGGCATCGACCGGGCAGGCCGTGCGGCAGTGCGTGCAGCCGATGCACAGGGCTTCATCGATGACGGCAACCACCCGGCCGGGCGCCGCGGCGGCGCTGGCCAGCGGCAAGGCTTCCCGGCCGAGCAGCTCGGCGAGGCGCCGAACCGTCGCGTCGCCACCCGGCGGGCACAGATTGATGTCGGCTTCATGCGCGACGATCGCCTGCGCGTACGGGCGGCAGCCCGGGTAGCCGCATTGCGCACACTGCGTCTGCGGCAGCAGTGCGTCTACCTGGCTCGTGAGGTCGTCGTCGCCCGGCGGCAGGCGGCGCGCCGCGACCGACAGGAGCCAGCCTGCGGTGAGTGCGATGGCCGCGATGATGGCGACCGCTGTCAGCAGCGCCGTCACGGTCAGGGCCGCGCCATGCCGGCGAAGCCCATGAACGCGAGCGACATCATGCCTGCCGTGACCAGCGCGATCGCGGTGCCGCGAAATGGCGCGGGCACGTCTGCGGCCTCGATGCGCTCGCGGATCGCCGCGAAAAGCACCAGCACGAGCGCGAAGCCGGCGGCGGCCCCAAGTCCGAAGAACAGGGACTCGACGAAGCTGTCCGCTTCCTGCACGTTGATCAGCGCGACGCCGAGCACCGCGCAGTTCGTCGCGATGAGCGGAATGAAAATGCCGAGCACCTGGTCGAGCAGGGGGCTCAGCCGCCGCACCATGATCTCCGTGAACTGGACGCTGCCGGCGATGACGAGGATGAACGCGATTGTGCGCAGGTACTCCAGTTCGAGCGGCACCAGCACGTAGACGTGCAGCAGGTAGGCTGTGGCCGAAGACAGCGTGAGCACGAACGCGGTCGCGAGGGACATGCCCGCGGCGGCCTCGAGGCTCCGGGACACGCCCATGAACGGGCACAGGCCAAGGAATCGGGTCAGGACGAAATTGTTGACCAGTATCGTCCCGACCAGGATGACAATGATGTCGCTCATCCGGGCCCCTGCCTGCCCTCGCGGCTGCCGAACACGGGGCTAGTTTACTTGACGCGCATCCCTGCTTCAGCGCCTTCGTCCGGCGACAGGAGGAAGATATCGGTGCCGCCCGGGCCGGCGGCGAGGACCATGCCTTCCGACACGCCGAAGCGCATCTTGCGCGGCGCGAGGTTTGCCACGACGATGACGTGCCGGCCCTCCAGCGACTCCGCCGCGTATGCCGCCTTGATGCCGGCAAACACGGTCCGCGACGATCCGCCGACGTCGAGCGTCAGCTTCAGCAGTTTGTCAGCACCGTCTACGGCCTCGGCCTTGTCGATCCGCGCGATACGCAGGTCGACTTTCATGAAGTCGTCGATGCTGATGGTGTCCTTTTCTTCGGCCACGTCGTCGCCTCCGGCGGGTTTCGATTGTTCGATCATGCGTTGGACGCGCTCCGGCTCCACGCGCTGGAGCAGCGGCTCGAACGGGTTGATGGCCCGAGCCAGTACCGGCGACGCCGCATCGTCCCAGCGCCACTCCGCCTCGCCCAGGAACGCGCGTGCCTTGTCGGCCAGCATCGGCACGACCGGCTGCAGGTAGATCACCAGGCTGCGGAACAGGTTCAGGCCCTGCGTGCACACGGCCTGTACGTCGGCGGCCTGCTCCGGGTTGCGTGCCATGACCCAGGGCTTGTGCTCGTCGATGTAGCGATTCGCCTCGTCCGCGAGCGCCATGACCCGGCGCATCGCCTTCGAGTACTCGCGCTTCTCGTAGTGCTCTGCGATGTCGTCCGCGGCATCGGCCGCTTGCGCAAACAGCGCGGGGTCCGGCAGCGCTTCCGCCAGGCGCCCGTCGAATTTCTTGTGAATGAAGCCCGCGCAGCGGCTCGCGATGTTGACCAGCTTGCCCACGAGGTCCGCATTCACGCGGGCGATGAAATCGTCGAGGTTCAGGTCGATGTCCTCGATCGTCGGGCCGAGCTTTGCCGCGTAGTAATAACGGAGGTAAGCCGGGTCGAGATTGTCCAGGTAGGTTTGTGCCGTGATGAACGTGCCGCGCGACTTCGACATTTTCTTGCCGTTGATCGTCAGGAATCCGTGCGCGAACACGCTGGTCGGCGTCCGGTGGCCGCTGCCCGCGAGCACCGCCGGCCAGAACAGCGTGTGGAAATACATGATGTCCTTGCCGATGAAGTGGTAGACCTCGGTGTCATGGCCCGGGCGCCAGTACTCGTCGAAGTCCAGATCGTCGCGCCGCTCGCACAGGTTCAGGAAGCTCGCGAGGTAGCCGACCGGGGCGTCCAGCCAGACATAGAAGTACTTGTCCTCGGTATCCGGGATGCGGAAACCGAAATAGGGTGCATCCCGCGAGATGTCCCAGTCCTGCAGCCCGGCGGCAAACCATTCCTCGAGCTTCGCCACGACGTTCCGGTCGAGGGAGGCGTCGCGCATCCACTGCCGCAGCCGGTCGCCGTACTCGCTGAGCCGGAAGAAGTAGTGCTCGGAGTCGCGCAGCACCGGCGCCGTCCCGGACAGGACCGACACCGGGTCGATCAGGTCGGCCGGCGTGTAGGTCGCGCCGCAGACTTCGCAGGAATCGCCATACTGGTCCTCGCTCTTGCAACGCGGGCAGGTGCCCCGCACGAAGCGGTCCGGCAGAAACATGCCTTCCTTCTCGTCGTAGGCCTGGCGGATCGTCTTCGTGTAGATGTCGCCGCTGTCGCGCAGCGCCACGTACATCGCGACCGTCAGGGCCTCGTTCTCCGGCGAGTGCGTCGTGTGGTAATTGTCGAAGTCGACACCGAAGGCCGCGAAGTCGCGCACGAACTCCGCGCTGACGCGCTCGGTCAGCGCCTCGGGCGACACGCCCAGCTCGCGCGCCTTCAGCATGATCGGTGTGCCGTGCGCGTCGCTCGCGCACACGTACGTGCACTGGTGGCCCCGGAGCCTCTGGAAGCGGACCCAGATGTCGGTTTGCAGGTACTCGACCAGGTGCCCCATGTGGATGGACCCGTTCGCGTACGGGAGGGCACTGGTGACGAGGATCTTGCGCGGTTTTTCGGGCATGCGGCGGGCAGGGCGGCGTCGGAAGCGCGGCATTATGCCACGCCAGCCGCAGGACCGTATGCCCCGGGACCCGCGGGAGGGCTAGGCGTCGTCCTTCATGCGTTCGAACTTGTACTTGTTGTTGGCCTGCAGGTACGCGTCCTTGCCCGAAATCCGGCCGGAGGAGACGAGGTTCATCAGCGCGGAATCCATCGTCTGCATGCCGACGTTGCCGCCGGACTGCATGGCCGTTTCGAGCTGGTCGAGCTTGCCCTGCCGGATCAGGTTGCCGACGGCCGGCGTGTTGATCAGGATCTCGAGTGCCGCGACCCGCCCGGCCTTGTTCTTCGTGGGCAGGAGCTGCTGCGAGATCACGCCCTTGAGCGACGTCGAGATCATCGTCCGGATGTGGCTCTGCTTGTCAGCGGGAAACGAGTTGACGATGCGGTCGACGGTCTGCCCGGCGCCATTCGTGTGCAGCGTGCCCATGACCAGGATGCCCATCTCCGCCGCGGTGACGGCGATACTGATGGTTTCGAGGTCGCGCATTTCGCCGACGAGGATGACGTCAGGGTCCTCGCGAAGGGCGGAGTGCAGGGCGGACGCGAAACTGTCGCTGTGCACGCCCACTTCGCGCTGGCTGATCAGGCAGCCCTGGGCGTTGTGGACGAACTCGACCGGGTCCTCGATCGTCAGGATGTGGCCCTTGAGCCGCTTGTTCATTGCGTCGATCATCGCCGCGAGGGTCGTCGACTTGCCGGAGCCGGTCTTGCCGGTGACGAGGATCATGCCCTGGGTGTGCCGGCAGAGTTGGTGCACGACCTCGGGCATGCCGAGCTCGTCGAGCGTCAGCGCCTTGGACGGGATGGCACGAAGGATCGCACCGAGCCCGTTCAGGTGGCGGAATGCGTTGACGCGGAAGCGGGACACGTTCGGCATGTCGTAGGCGAAGTCCGCCGCATCGTCTCGGTCAAACTCGCGTTGCGTGACGCCGTCCATGATTTCCAGCAGGCATTCCTTGACGTGCTCGGTCGTGATGACCTCGTCCATCAGCACCTGCAACTCGCCGTGGATCCGGGCGCGTACCGGGTCGCCCGACAGGAAGTGCAGGTCGGAGGCGTTCGACTTCAGCGCGGCTTCGAGATAGCGGTCGATCTTCGGCACGGTCTCAGCCCTCCCCGCCGCTGATGCCGAGCGTCGGGAGAATGTCGGTATCGGTGACGAAGCGTTCGAACTTCTTCTTGTCGTTGGCGAAGCGAATGGCGTCGTTCGGATCGATGCGCTTGGCCTGGATCGCGTCGAGCAGTGCCTGGTCCAGGAGCTGCATGCCGGCATCCTTGCCCGTCTGGAGCTGCGACGGGATCTGGTGCGTCTGGTCCGACGTGATCAGTTTCGCGATGGCCCGGTTGTTGACGAGGATCTCGAGGATGGCGCGCCGACCCCGGCCGTCCGGGGTCTTGACCAGCACCTGCGTGATCACCGCTTTCAGGCTCATCGACAGGAACGCCTTGGTCTGCTCGCGCAGCTCGCCGGGCAGCGCATCCACGATGCGGTCGATCGTCTTCACGGCACCGGTCGTGTGCAGCGTCCCGAGTACGAGATGGCCGGTCTCGGCTGCCGTCATCGCCATCATGATCGTCTCGGCGTCGCGCAGCTCGCCCACGAGGATGACGTCGGGGTCCTCGCGCATCGCCGAGCGGACGCCGTCCGCGAAACTGTGGACGTGCGTGCCGACCTCGCGCTGGATGACCTGGCTTTTCTTCGACGGGTGCACGAACTCGATCGGGTCCTCGAGACTGATGATGTTCATGTTTCGCCGCTCGTTGATGTGATTGATCATTGCGGCGAGCGTCGTGGACTTACCCGTGCCGGTGGAGCCGGTGACGAGCACCATGCCCTGGTGGTAATCGCAGAACTTGGCCAACACAGGCGGCACGTCGAGTTTCTCGAGCGACGGTACGTCGCCCGGAATGAACCGGAAGACGGCCCCGACGCCGGTGATCTTCCGGAACACGTTCACGCGGAAGCGTCCGCCTTCCTCGGCGACGTAGGAAAAGTCCAGGTCGTGGCCCTGGGAGAGGCGCTCTTTCTGCGCCTGCGACAGGATCTCGTGGATGTAGGTCTCGAGTTCCGTGTCGGACAGTGCGCGGAACTTGATCGGCATCAGGTCGCCGTTCATCCGCAGCATCGGTGGCACGCCGACTGCCAGGTGAACGTCCGAGCAGCCCTGTGCCAGGCCGAGTTTCAGGAATGCATCGATTCTGGCCATGTTCAGGCACGCACGGCGTCGAGCGCCGCCGTCAGTTCTCCCATCGACTTGTAGCGCTTGGTCTTATCGACCGACATGGCCTTGGTGATGACTTCCGCGAACTCGTCCGGTATCGCCGGGTTGATCTCCTGTGCGGCCTTCGCCTTTCCCTGCACGTGCTGGTACATGACGGACATGTGATCGCCGCGGCTGTACGGAGGGATGCCGGTTGCCATCTCGTACATGATGACGCCCACGCTGTAGACGTCGGCCGTCTCGTCCACCTTCTTGCCGAGAATCTGCTCCGGCGCCATGTACTTGGGCGAGCCGATGACGTAGCCGGTCTTCGTGAGCTGCGTATCGCCGCTGGAAGCCGCGGCGGCGACGCCGAAGTCCACGATCTTCAACAGGCCCTCGTCGTTGACCAGGATGTTGGCGGGTTTCAGGTCGCGGTGGATGACGCCGGCCTGGTGCGCGACGGCCATGCCGGTAGCGATGTCGCGCGAAAACTTGAGGCACTTCTTGATATCCATCGGCTTGCTGTCCGGGATCTCGCCCGACAGTGTGTGCGACGGGAAATACTCCATCGAGATCGCGTAGCAGCCCTGCAGGTGCAGGAAGTCGTAGATGCGAATGACGTTTCGGTGCGTGATCTTGCGCGAGTAGCGCAACTCGTGCACGAAGCGCTTCATCATTTCCTCGTCCGAGGAGACGTTCGGGTTCAGGAACTTGAGGATGAGCCGCTCGTCGACGACCTCGTCCTCGACGAGCAGCACGGTGCCGAACGCGCCCTTGCCGATCTTCTCGATGTACTTGTAACGGCCGTCAATGACTTCGCCGGGCTTGAGTTTCGAGATGTCGAGAATGGCAGGCGCCTGCGCGGCCGGGGCCGCTGCCTCGGCAATCTCGTCCTCGTCGAGCTCGCCGACCCGGCTTGCCGCCTTGGCCTCCTTCAGAAGCCTGTCGAGGTCCTCGCCCTCGAGCAGCATCGTGCGGGTGTTTTCGGCGATTTTCTTCGCGCGCACGTTTTCCTCGAGAACGGTTTCGGAGAAGCGGGCGTCGAGATCCTTGAGCGCGCCGTCGGCGATGTTAATGATCGTAGCGTCGTCCACCTGCTTGACGCGCTTCAGTACGCCGCGAATCGTGTCCGCGTGCGACTCGTCGGCAAGCTTGGCCAGCGCCTTGATCGCCTCGAGCTGGATCTCGCGCTCCGGGCGCTTGAGCATCGGCACGATCTGCACGATGTGGCGTGCGTCACCCATTTTCGCCAGTGCGCGGATGATGACGGTGTCGGTCTTCGGGTCCTTGCCGAGAAGGCTTTCCAGCTTGGGCAGCGCCTTGGGGCTGCCAATCTGCGATAACGCGTCGATGGCCCTCTCGCGGACCCACCAGTCCGTGTCGTCCGTGGCGGCGATGAGGTGATTGACGGCACGCTCGTCCTTCATCGCGTTCAGGATCTCGATCGCCGTGCGCCGGATCTCCTCGTCCTTGTCGCGGATGAGCGCGACTACCGAATCGACGACCTTCGGGCCGCCGATCTCGGCGAGGGCATCGCCGGCGCGGGAACGCACCCACCAGTCGTTGTCCTTGAGCACCGTCAGCAGGTCCTTGACGGAATCGACGGTGCCGACCTCGTTCAGGACCTCGACGGCGGCCCGGCGCGCGTACTCCGACTCGTCCTTCAGCGCGTCGGCCAGGTACCTGACCGTCTCCGGGTGCTTGATCTGGATCATCATGTCGACGGCTTTCGACTGCACGTCGAGATCCGGGTCCTGCAGCAGTTTCGCGACGGCTGCGATGTTGACGTTGCCGGGCCTGCCCGCGAGGGCGCCCAGCGCCGCGCTGCGGACCATCTTGTTCGGATCGCGGAGCTGGACCTCCAGCGAGTGGTTGATCTCGTCGGTGTTGAACCGGGACAGGAGCTGGATCAGGTGAATCTTGATGATCGGGTCCTTGCCGCCCATCCGGGCCACCAGGTCCGGGACCATCTCCGGGCGGATGATTTCCTCGATGATCTTGAAGACGGCCGCCTTTTCCTTCGTGTCGAGGTCGTAGGCCGCCTGCAGGAGTTCGTGGACCGACAGGTCCTGCTTGTGGACCCGCAGGACCTCGATCAGCGCGGGCTTGGAGACCTCCGGGTCCTCGAACCAGGCGAGCAGGGCGTTTGCGTTGTAGTCGGTCGAGCCGCACAGCGCCCAGGCGGTACCCTTGACCACGCGCTCGTTGCCGTCCGCGAGGCCCTCGCGGTACTCGGGCAGGGTCTTGTCGGAAATCAGCGCCGTGAGGATGTCGACGAACATCATCGTGTGCGACTTGTCGGACAGCGCGAGCGCGTCGATGAGCTTCGGGATGGCCTTCGGGCCCGCGCGCTTGAGCCTTTCCATCAGGTTCAACGCGCGGCTCGACGTCGGATCGGACTCCGCCATCAGCGCATTGATCTGTTGGTCCGCTCTGAACGTGCCTAGGAGGCCCACGAGTGCTCCATGCCGTGTCTCGCCCCACCGCCCGGCGTCGCAACACGCAAATCCCGCGCTGTCCGAGCCGGGGGGGTAGTCAGTCGTATTGGGGTCGTATCCCGATCCAAGTCCACATGCTCAAGTATTCGGCGCAAATCGACTCCTGCGCGGCTTGGCCGCACAAGTCAGTGCTCTCTGCGTAAAACCCGACGCGGCATTATGCCACATAGCCCGTCCCGCAATGCCTCACCGGGCGGCGCACGTCGCCACGCACCGCCATTGCCCCACTGCGGAAACGGAGCCTTGGGTTTGTCCGGCGCTTCGCTACAATGTGCGCCCCCGGCCGGCCCCCGCAGCGGAGCCCAGGCCAAGAATTTTACCTAATGCGTGGACCCGAACTGTGACGCCGTCAACAGAATCCGATGTCGATAAAGCCCTGAAATCCATCGACTTAGACCAGGCCGGAAGGAAACTGGGTGAAGTTGCCACGGTCAGCGTCGACGAGCGGTCCGAACGCCGCATCGCCGTATCCGTCCGGTTCGGACTGCCGCTGGCACGGGCCTTCGACCCGATCCGGGCGCGCATCGCCGAAGCGGTGACGGCGGCAACCGGCGTCCGCGACGTCGACGTAAGGCTGGAAACTGACATCGTGGCGCACGGGGTCCAGCGCAACCTGAAGCCGTTGCCCGGCATTCGCAACGTCGTCGCGGTGGCGTCCGGGAAGGGCGGCGTCGGCAAATCGACCGTCGCGGTCAATCTCGCGCTCGCGCTCGCGGCGGACGGCGCCAGGGTCGGTCTGCTCGATGCCGACATCTACGGGCCGAGCCAGCCGCACATGACGGGCCTCGCCGGCCGGCACCCGGTCAGCGAAGACGGCAAGACGATGGCGCCGCTCGAGGCTCACGGCCTCGCGGTCATGTCGATCGGCTTTCTCGTGGATCCCGACCAACCGATGGTCTGGCGCGGGCCGATGGTGACGTCGGCACTGAACCAGCTCCTGACGCAGACGCGCTGGGGCGAACTCGACTACCTGGTGGTCGACATGCCGCCCGGCACGGGCGACATCCAGCTCACGCTGTCGCAGCAGGTGCCGGTGTCCGGTGCGGTCATCGTCACGACGCCGCAGGACATCGCCGCGATCGACGCGCGAAAGGGTCTCGCGATGTTCCGCAAGGTGTCGATCCCGGTGCTGGGTGTCATCGAGAACATGAGCACGCACGTCTGCACCCACTGCGGGCACGAGGAGGCGCTGTTCGGCGCGGGCGGCGGCGACCGGATCGCCGCGGATTTCGGCGTGACCCTGCTCGGCAAGCTGCCGCTCGACGCCAGCATCCGCGAGCAGACGGACGAGGGACGCCCGACCGTCATCGCCGACCCCGAGTCGCCGGCAGCCGGAGCCTACCTGCGGGCCGCACGCCGTACCGCGGCGGAACTGGCCGTGCAGGGTCGCGACTACAGCGCCCGTTTTCCGAAGATCGTCGTAGAGGACAGTTGATGAGCATCAAATCCGATCGCTGGATTCGCCGCATGGCCGCGGAACACGGCATGCTGGAGCCCTTCGAGCCCGGCCAGGTCCGCGAGGCGGGCGGCGAACGCATCGTGTCCTACGGCACGTCGAGCTACGGCTACGACGTGCGCTGTTCCGACGAGTTCAAGATCTTCACGAACATCAACTCGGCGATCGTCGACCCGAAGCGTTTCGACGCGAACAGCTTCGTCGACGTGAAGAGCGACGTCTGCGTCATCCCGCCGAACTCCTTCGCGCTGGCACGTACCGTCGAGTACTTCCGGATTCCCCGCAACGTACTCACGATCTGCCTCGGCAAGTCGACCTACGCGCG
This sequence comes from uncultured Pseudomonadota bacterium, assembly GCA_913055625.1. GTDB lineage: Bacteria > Pseudomonadota > Gammaproteobacteria > Steroidobacterales > Woeseiaceae > UBA1847. The sequence goes on from CAJXJW010000001.1 coordinate 521,712, forward strand.
CTGCGGCATCATCGTCAACGTCACGCCGCTGGAGCCCGAATGGGAAGGGCACGTGACACTGGAGTTCTCGAACACGACGCCACTGCCGGCGAAGATTTACGCGAACGAAGGTGTCGCGCAGATGCTGTTCTTCGAGTCCGACGAGGTCTGCGAAACCTCGTACGCCGATCGCGGCGGCAAGTACCAGGGGCAGGTCGGCGTCACGCTCCCGAAGGCCTGACGTCAGGCGTCGAGATCCTCGACGATCGGCTCCTCGAGCCGTCGGCCATCGAGCCAGGCCGCGCCGTCACTGTACGCGAGCCTGCCTTCGCCGAACCAGGCGGCGGCCTCCGGGTAGATCCGGTGTTCGAGCGACTGAACACGCCGCATCAGCGATGCCGGCGTATCGTCCTCGCGAATGGCGAGGCGCCCGGCCAGCACGCGCGGACCACCGTCCAGCACCTCGGTCACGAAATGCACGGTACTGCCGTGCGCGGCGTCACCGGCCTCCAGCGCCCTCCGGTGCGTATCGAGCCCGGGATACTTCGGCAGCAGCGCGGGGTGGATGTTGAGAATGCGGCCGGCGTAGCGCCGGACGAACCACGGGCTCAGAATGCGCATGAAGCCCGCGAGGATCACGAGCTCGATGCCGCTGTCATCGAGCCGCGCCGCGATCGCGCGGTCGAAAGCTTCCCGCGACGCGAAGTCGCCATGTGCGATGAGGTTCGTCGATATGCCGGCATCGCGGGCCCGGGTCAGCCCGTACGCGTCCGCGCGATTCGACAGGACGAGAGCGAGGTCCAGCGGCAGTCGGCCGGCGTCGCGCCGGTCGATGAACGCCTGCAGGTTCGTGCCGGAACCGGATACGAGAATGGCGGCGCGGCAGCCGGCGGCACGGGCCTCGCGGCTCAAACGTACCGCACCTTGCCGTTGCCGGCGATCATCCGGCCGATTCGCCAGGCCCGCTCGCCACTCGCGGCCAGCGATTCGAGGGCCGCATCCACGCGTTCTTCCTCGATCACGGCAATCATGCCGACGCCGCAATTGAACGTGCGGCGCATCTCGGCGAAGTCGATGCCGCCGTGCTCCGCGAGCCAGTCGAACACCGGGCCGCGGCGCCAGCTGTGCGTGTCGATTTCCGCATCCAGCGTGTTTCCGTGAATTCGCGGCAGGTTCTCGGTGATGCCGCCGCCGGTGATGTGGGCGAGCCCGCGGACCGGCACCTGCTCCATCAGTTTGCGCACCGCCCGAACGTAGATCCGGGTCGGGGCCAGCAGCCGCTGTGACGCCGGCTGGCCGTCGATGTCCACGTCGCCGGTGCGCTCGAGCACGCGGCGAATCAGCGAGTATCCGTTCGAGTGCGGCCCGCTGGAGGCGATGCCGATCAGTGCGTCGCCGGTGCCGATACGGCTGCCGTCGATCATCTCCTTGCGCTCAACGGCGCCGACGCAGAATCCGGCGAGGTCGTACTCGCCCTCCGCATACATGTCGGGCATTTCCGCCGTTTCGCCGCCGATGAGCGCCGCGCCGGCCTGCCGGCAACCCTCGGCAATGCCCTCGATGACGGTGGCCGCGGTATCGACGTCGAGCCGGCCACACGCGAAATAGTCGAGAAAGAACAGCGGCTCGGCGCCCGTGACCAGTACATCGTTGGCGCACATCGCGACGAGGTCGATGCCGATGGTCGCGTGCCGGCCGGTCTGCTGCGCCAGCTTGAGTTTCGTCCCTACCCCGTCGGTGCCTGACACCAGTACGGGCTCCTCGTAGCGTCCGGGTGGTAGCGCGAACAGGCCGCCGAAGCCGCCGAGACCGGCCAGGACCTCGGGACGGCGCGTCGCCGCCACGGAGGGCCGGATTCGTTCGACCAGTGCGTTGCCGGCATCGATATCGACACCGGCATCCTTGTACGTCAGTGGCTTCTCACTCATGAGCGGGATCGGGAATCCTGGATGGAATCGGGGGAAACGAGAGGGGAAACGATGGTCGCCTTGCGCGCGAACGATATAATAGTCGCTGGGCACGCAACGGGAAACCACCGGAATGAAGTATTGGCTGCTGGCGCTGATCGGCGTCATGACGACCGTGTCGGCGCCGGCCGTCGAAGTGGCTTCGCTGTTCACGGCGGAAGTCCCGCTCGACCAGCGGGAGCGTGACCCGCGCGCGGCTGCGTACGATGCGGCGCTGCGCGAGGTCGTGTTGCGCGTTTCCGGATCCGAGGTGCTGGCCGACGCGGACCTCTACGAGGCGTTGTTTCCGGATCCCGCGGCCTACGTCGTGCAGTTTCAGCCGGGTGCCAGGGACACGCTCGTCGTGACCTTCGACGGCCAGGCGCTGGAGCGTACGCTGCGGTCGGCCGGGCAGACGGTGTGGGGCGGCGACCGGCCGTTGACGCTGGTCTGGCTGGCCGTCGACTGGGGCCAGGGCGAACGGGAGATCGTCGGCGCGGCCGATGTTCTGGAGCGGCCCGACGACGGCCGTTCCGGGAATCGCAACCGGCAACTCCGCGACCGCGTACTCGATGTCGCCGCCCGCCGCGGCTTGCCGGTTGCGTTTCCCCTGCTTGACAGCGAGGATCTCGAGCGGATCGAGTTCAGTGACGTGTGGGGCGGTTTCGACGAGCGTGTCATTGCGGCATCGGCCCGCTACGACGTGAACTCGATCCTCATCGGCCGCGTGCGTGCAACGGGTGCCGTGGAGCAGGCGCGCTGGACGTATTTCTTCGGCGACGAGCAGCGCAACTGGAGCGGGCAGGCCGAGACCGTGATGGCGCAGGTGTCCGAGCTCCTGGCAAGCCAGTTCGCGATTGGCGGCAATGAGCCGGTTCGCGCGGTAACGCTGCGGGTCGGCGGCATTACCAGTGTCGAGGCCTATGGCGACGTGCAGCAGACGCTGGCGAGCGTCAACGTCATCGAGCACTTCACGGTCGCCGAAGTGGCCGGTGACCGGGTTACGTTTCGCGTCGACGCGCACGGTGGAGCGGAACGACTGGCGCGTGCCCTGCGATTCGAAGGGCTCGTTGAACAGGACCGTATCGACATGAGCGCTTTCGGCGTGTCCGACCCGGCGCTCGATACGCTGGATTTCTTCTACGGGCCCTGATTGGGGACGGGCTGAATGGCGCTCTCCTGGATTCCGAACGCAATTTCCCTGCTGCGCATCGCGCTCGTCGCGCCGGTGTTGTGGTTCATGCTGCGGGGCGAGTTCGGCTGGGCGCTGCTGTTGTTCTGGATCGCGGGCTTTTCCGATGGTCTGGACGGGTATCTTGCGAACCGCTTCGACTGGCAGTCCCGCCTGGGCGCGCTGCTCGATCCGGTCGCGGATAAGCTCCTCGTCAACGGGATGTTCATCACCCTGGCGATCATCGGCCTGATTCCCGGGTGGCTCGCGGTCGTCGTGATCCTGCGTGACGTGGTCATCGTGAGCGGCGCGGTTGCCTACCATTACCTGATCGAGCCGGTCGACGGCGAGCCGACCAGCATCAGCAAGTTGAACACGACGTTCCAGCTCCTTTTCCTGCTGTTCGTGCTCAGCCGGGCCGCGTTCGACTGGCCGGCCGACATCACGATCACGGTGCTCGGTGCCGCGACGCTCGTGACCGTGGTCATCAGCGGCCTCGACTACGTATTGCGGTGGTCCGGCCGCGCACGACGGAGGGCAGAAACGTGACAACCGACCTGCGCACCGCCTGGATCGTGGCGTTCGCGATCCTGGGCGTACTGTTGTACCTGCTGGCGCCGGTGCTGACGCCGTTCATCGCGGCGGCATTGCTCGCCTACATCGGCGACCCGTTGGCCGACCGGCTGCAGAAGCTGCGCTTGCCGAGAACACTCGCGGTCGTCAGCGTGTTCCTGCTCACGTTCCTGCTCCTCGGCGCACTGGTCCTGCTGATCGGGCCATTGGTGCGGCAGCAGGTTGGTGCGCTGTTCGAGGCGCTGCCCACGATCGCCGCAGAGGTCGAGCAGGTCTGGCTGCCGCGTGCGGCGGAACTCCTCGGCGTTGAACAGGGCGACGACATCGGCGTCGGCGCGTTCCTGGACCGCTACAGCGACATGGCCGCGAGTTGGAGCGGCAAGGCGCTCGCGTCGGTCACGAGCACCGGGAGCGTACTGGCTGCCGCCGTGATGAGCTTGTTTCTCGTGCCGATACTCACGTTCTACCTGCTACGGGACTGGGACCGGATTGTCGCGTACCTGGGCGCGCTCGTGCCGTTGAGCCAGCAGCAAACCGTGTTTGCGCTGGCGCGCGAAACCGACGACGTACTCGGGGCGTTCCTGCGCGGCCAGCTGCTGGTCATGTTCGCACTGGCCGCGATCTACTCGATCGGGCTCAAGATCGTGGGTCTCGAGTTCGCGCTCGCCATTGGCGTCGTGTCCGGGCTCGTCAGCTTTGTGCCATATCTTGGATTCGTGTTCGGCATTTCGATGGCGCTCCTGACCGTCGCGCTGGAGCCGAACCCGCTCTGGTCCATCGTGGGCATCGTCGTGACGTTTTCCGTGGCACAGATGATCGAAGGATCGATCCTGACGCCGAAACTGGTCGGTGACCGGATCGGCCTGCACCCCGTGCTGGTGATCTTTGCCGTCGTCGCGGGCGGCCAGTTATTCGGCTTCTTCGGCATCCTGCTCGCATTGCCGGCCGCCGCGGTACTGTCGGTGATCGTGCGCTTCGCGTTCGAGCGTTACCTGCGGGAACACCCGGTCGCCGCGGACCGGCTCGACGAGTCGCTCGGCGAGCCGGCCGGCGAATCGACGGACGACGCTGAATCCGCGGACCCGGTTGCCTGACCGGCGATGCCGGAGACCTTGGTTTGTCCCAACTCGCGCTGCCCATCGGTCTTGCCGACCACGCCGTTTTCGCCAGCTTCCACGCCGCCGGCAACGAAGCGGTGGTCGCCCATCTCGAGGGCGTTGCCCGGCAGCGTGTGACGACCGGCGCCTGGCTCGCCGGCGGCCGCGCGAGCGGCAGGAGCCACCTGCTGCAGGCCGTCTGCGCCGCCGCCGGCGACCGCGCCGCCTACCTTCCCGCGGAACTCCTCGTGCCGTCCGGGCCGCAGGCGATCGAGGGTTTCGCCGCACGCCGCATTCTCTGCATCGACGACATCGATCGGTTCGCGGGCCTTGCGGAGTGGGAGCGGGCGCTGTTCAACCTGTACAACGAGACGGAGGCGCGGGGAGGACAGCTCATCGTGGCGGCCGGCGCGCCGGTCCGGGAGGCCGGGTTCCAGCTGGCGGACCTGGCGAGCCGCCTGTCGCGGCTGCCGGCGTTCGTGCTGCAGCCGCTCCCCGACCCGGACCGGATGGCTGCGCTTCGGCTGCGTGCGGCGCACCGCGGCCTCGACCTGCCGGAAGAGACGGCGCGCTACCTGCTGACGCGCACGCGGCGCGACATGGCCAGCCTGTACGGGGTTCTCGATCGCCTCGACCGCGAAGCCCTTCGCGCGCAGCGCCGCCTGACCGTCCCGTTCGTGCGTGGCGTGCTCGACGAGTCCCGCTAGGATACGCCGGACGCGTCCAGCCGCCTTGCCACGTCGGCGACGCGGCGGCCGAGCGCGCGGGCCAGTTGCCGCTCGTCGTCCGACAATCGGTCGTTCTCGCGGCTCCAGGTCACGTGGCTCGCGCCGTACGGGCCGCCGCCGCTCGTCGTCGAGGACAGCGCGCCCTCGGTGTACGGCAGGCCGACGATCAGCATGCCGTGATGCAGGAGTGGTATGGCCATCGTCAGCAGCGTGCTCTCCTGTCCGCCGTGCAACGAGGACGTCGAGGTGAAGACACCGGCCGGCTTCCCGGCGGCTTTGCCCGCAAGCCATTCCGAGCCGGTCTGGTCGAGGAAATACTTGAGCGGCGCCGCCATGTTGCCGAAGCGCGTGGGGCTGCCGAGCACCAGTCCCCGGCATTCGACCAGGTCCTGCACAGTGGCGTAGGGCGGGCCGGATGGCGGCACCGCGGCACTGGTGGCCTCGCTGGTCGGGGACACGGCCGGGACCGTCCGCAGTCGCGATGCCATGCCGCCGACCGAGTCTACGCCGCGGCAGACTTCGCGCGCGAGAGCTTCCGTTGCGCCGTTGCGGGAGTAATAGAGTACGAGGATGTCGCTCACGGGAGCAGGTCGCGCACGTTCTCGGGCGGGCGGCCGATGCAGGCACGGCCGGCGTCGTCATCGACGACGATCGGACGTTGCAGCGCCCGCGGGTGCCGCGAGATCCACTCAGCGAGCGCGGCGTCGTCCGCCGGGTCGGGCAGGTCGTCGGCGTCGGCGACTTCGGCTTCGCCGGTCCGGAGTAACTCGCGGACGGGGATGCCGAGCAGGGACGCCAGTTCGAGAATACGGGCGGCCGGGGGCGGCGCGTCGAGGTAGGGTACGACCCGGGGTGCAGCGCCGGCTTCCTCGAGCAGGGCCAGCGTGGCCCGGGACTTCGAGCAGCGCGGGTTGTGGTAGATCGTCAGGGGCATGGTCAACAGGCGCCTCAGGCAGGAACTGGCGGGACTGTAACAACTCTTTCCGGCGAGGTCCGCCTTTCTTGACGCGGTGCGGAACGGCTTGCTAGCGTTGACCAGTTGCAAAGTACCGTAGAGTATTCTCTGTAGTCCATGCGCCTGGCGTCACTTTCAAAACCGAGCTGGTGGCTCGTCGCGGGCCTGTTATTCCTCGGCGCGTGCGAGTCCGCGCCGCCGGTGCAGGAGATGAGCGATGCCCGGCAGGCCATCGAGGTGGCGAAGGAGGCGGGGGCGGAATCGCGTGCCCGCATCCAGCTCGACCAGGCACTGGAGTTCCTCGCCGAGGCGGAACGCGAGTTGACGGCCGCGGAATACACGCGCGCCCGGCGCAGCGCCGTCCAGGCCAAGGCCAAGGCGCTCGAAGCCCGGGCGCTGTCAGAGGCCAGCCAGCCTCAATAGGCGGGTGTTTCCCTAGGCGCGAAACCAGCGCCGGGACAACTTGTCCACGACGAGATTCGGGTACTTGCGTTTGCCGAGGCTGCCGTTGTAGCGTCCGAGCGCGCGCCGCAGGTCGCCGTTTTCCTTGTCCAGGTAGTAACGCAGGATCGTGCAGCCGTAACGCAGGTTCGTATCGATGTGCAGCAGGTTGTCGTCCGGGCGCCCGATTTCCTCCAGCCAGAACGGCATGATCTGCATCAGTCCGAGCGCGCCGGCAACGGAGACGGCGTAGCGGTCGAAGTTGCTCTCGACCTCGATCACGGCAAGGACCAGTTCCGGCGGCAGTTCGACGCGGCTGGCCTCGTAATGGACCCGGGTCAGGATCGCGATCCGTTCCTCCGGATCGTCGACGATCCGGGCCAGGCGGGCCGACATGTCGGTCAGCCAGACCTCCGCCTCGAAGCGATCGGGGAAACTGTCCGCGTCCGACACGGCCGCGAGCAGCACCTTGCGCAGCTCCGGGTCGGGGTGGCCCTGGGCCATCGCGGGCGCGGACTGGAGCGCCAGGATCACTGACATAACAACAAGTTGCGGAAATCTCTTAATCTTCAATCTCCGTCATTGTCGGGTCATGTTACCGCCGGCGACCCCAGCAGTGCGAGAACGTCTTCACGTTTCAGGGCGCGCGACTCGCTGTCGCGCCTGTGCCGGTACTCCAGTTCGCCGGCCGCGAGACCGCGATCCGATACGACGAGACGGTGCGGGATACCGATCAGCTCGGCATCCGCGAACTTGACGCCCGGGCGCGCGTCCCGGTCGTCGAGCAGCACGTCGAGACCGGCGGCGGACAGCTCCGCGTACAGGGCGTCCGCGGCCTCGCGCACGGCGTCCGATCGGTGCGCGTTGATCGGCACGATCACGACATCGAACGGGGCGATCGGGGCAGGCCAGATGATGCCGTTCTCGTCGTGGTTCTGCTCGATGGCGGCGCCGACGATACGGGTGATGCCGATGCCGTAGCAGCCCATCTCGAGCACCCGCTCGCGGCCGTCGGGGTCAAGGACCTTCGCGCCCATGGCTTCGGAATACTTCGTGCCGAGCTGGAAGATGTGTCCCACCTCGATGCCGCGCGCAATCGACACCGTGCCGGTGCCGCCGGGGACCGGGTCGCCGGCCACCACGTTGCGGATGTCGACGGTCGCCGCCGGCGACGGCAGGTCGCGGCCGAAGTTCACGCCGCGGAAATGCGCGTCGGCTTCGTTGGCGCCGCAGACGAAGTCCGACAACGCGGCCGCGGCGTGGTCGAAGTACACGGGGATATCGAGACCGATCGGCCCCGCGAAGCCGGGCTCGGCGCCGGTCGCGGCACGGACGGTCTTCGGGTCGGCCATCGTCAGCGGTGACGCGACGCCGTCGAGCTTCTGCGCCTTAACCGCGTTCAGTTCGTGGTCGCCACGGATGACGAGCGCGACCGGGCCGTCGTCGCCATCCACGATCAACGTCTTCACGACCTGTTCCGCCGTCACGCCCAGCACGCCGCAGACGTCCTCGATGCTGCGGGCGCCCGGCGTACTCACCTTCTCGAAGGCCGCGGTCGGAGCGGGCGGCGCGCCGACCGGCAGGGTGGCGGCGGTTTCGACGTTCGACGCGTAGCCATCGTCGTCGCTGTAGGCGATCGCGTCTTCGCCGGAATCGGCGAGGACGTGAAATTCCTGCGACCGGCTGCCGCCGATCTCGCCGGAGTCCGCGTCGACGACGCGGAAGTGCAGGCCGAGCCGCTCGAATATGCGGGTGTAGGCGTCGTGCATGGCCTGGTAGGACGCCGCGAGCCCGTCCGCATCCAGGTCGAACGAGTACGCGTCTTTCATGACGAATTCCCGGGCACGCATGACGCCGAAGCGCGGCCGGATCTCGTCGCGGAACTTGGTCTGGATCTGGTACCAGTTCAGCGGCAGCTGCCGGTAGCTCTTCAGCTCACGGCGCGCGATGTCGGTGATGACCTCCTCGTGCGTGGGGCCGAAGCAGAAGTCGCGCTCGTGGCGATCGCGAATTCGCAGAAGCAGGTGGCCGTACTCATCCCAGCGGCCGGACTCTTCCCAGAGTTCGGCCGGCTGCACCGCCGGCATCACGAGTTCGAGCGCGCCCGCCCGGTCCATTTCCTCGCGCACGATGGCCTCGACCTTGCGCAGCACGCGCAGGCCCAGCGGCATCCAGGTGAAGATGCCCGACGTCAGCCGCCGGATCAGGCCGGCGCGCAGCATCAGCTGGTGGCTCACGATCTCGGCTTCTGCCGGGACTTCCTTGAGGGTCGTCAGCCCGAATCGGGAATAGCGCATGCAATATCGTCCGTGGTCGTGCAGGGGGGAACGTGGAAACCGGGCATTCTAGCCAAAAACCACCAGCCGTACAGGCGGATGCCGGCGCGCTATTGACTCCCCGGGGAAAGCACTGGAAGGTCGGGGCTGGGCCGGCCGCAGGGACGCACAGAGCGTTGCGAGGAAGACGAAACCCGTTTGTCGCCAGGGAAGGGATCCCGTGGCTGCTCGCATCACTGCTGGCGTGCTGGCTCACCTACCGCTACGCCGCGCCGGCCTGGGTAGCGGTTCCCGCAGCCGTCACGGCGCTCCTGTACCTCGTGTTTCGCGACCCGCGCCGCGCAGTGCCGGCGGCGCCGCTCGGTGTCGTGAGCCCGGTCGACGGCGACGTGGTCTCGGTCGAACCGGCTGGCGAGTCGGCGCCCGCGCACCGAATCGTGATCCGAATCGACGCACTGGGGACGTACACGGCCCGCAGCCCGGTCGAAGGCCGCATCCACGACCTGCGTTCCGCGCCGCCGGACGTCGCGGGCCGCTACCCCGGCAACGCGCTGTGGCTGCAGACGGACGAGGGCGACGACGTGGCGCTCGCGTTTGCCGGCTACCGCTTCGGGATTCCGCCCCGTTCGTTCGCGCGCTACGGCGAGCGGCTCGGCCATGGCGCCCGCTGTGCGAACTTGCGCCTGACCCGGTTTGCCGAGGTATACCTGCCCCCGCAGAGCCGCGTGCTCGTCGGGGTCGGCGAGCGGGTCGCGGCCGGGAGCCAGTTGATCGCGCAGTTGCCGCATCCGTGAACGGGCCGCGGACCGCCGCCGGCGCCGCCATGTAATCGACTGCGCCGCATGGCAAACTAGACCCCTGCGTTCCCACTGTCCTAGCGAATGATCCTCGACGAACACCGACGCCGCGCCTACCTGGAGGCCATGGGCATCGACGTGTGGTTGCCGGCCGGCGCCGCCGACGCCACCGTCGTCGACGGACCGGAATCCGACGCGCCGGCGGCGGGCGAACTCGGTTGGGACGAGCTCGCATCCTGCGTGGCGCAGTGCACGCGCTGCCCGCTGCACCGTGAACGGACGCAGACGGTATTCGGCGTGGGCGACCGCCGGGCGTCCTGGATGCTGGTCGGCGAAGCGCCCGGCATGGAGGAAGACCGCCGCGGCGAGCCCTTCGTCGGGCGCGCGGGGAAGCTGTTGGACGAAATCCTGCGCGCCGCCGGCCTGTCGCGCGGGCAGGTGTACATCGCGAATACCGTCAAGTGCCGACCGCCCGGGAACCGCAATCCCGAGCCGGGCGAGCTCGCCGCGTGCCGCGGCTATCTCGATCGCCAACTCGAACTGGTCGACCCGGACATCATCATCGCCGTCGGCAAGGTGGCGGCGCACGCGCTGCTGGGCAGCGACGCGCCCGTCGGCCGGCTGCGCGGCCGTCGCCACCAGTTCGGCGACGTGCCGCTCGTCGTGACCTACCATCCCGCCTACCTGCTGCGCAGCCCGACGCAGAAGCGCCTGGTGTGGGAAGACCTGTGCCTGGCGCGCGAGCTTGCGGCGGAGCGTCGCGCGTGATCTTTCCGATGCAGGAGCCGCCCGTGGCGATCCGGGCCATGGTGCACGACGATCTCGCGCAGGTGTCGGACATCGAACGCCGCAGCTACGATTTTCCCTGGAGCCACGGTGTTTTTCGCGATTGCCTCCTCGCCGGCTACCAGTGCGTGGTGCTGGAGCGAGACGGGCGCGTCGGCGGCTACAGCATCCTGTCCATCGCGGCGGGGGAGGCGCACATCCTGAATCTCTGCGTTGACCCGCGGTACCGTGCGCACGGCTACGGCGAGCGGCTGCTGGACGAAGTCCTGCTCCGCGCCCGGCGCGCCGACGTCGCGGAGATATTCCTCGAGGTTCGGCCGTCGAACCACGCCGCGATCGCGCTGTACCGCAAGAAGGGCTTTCACCAGATCGCGAACCGGCCGGCCTATTACCAGGCGCGGGAGGGCCGGGAGGACGCGGCCGTACTGGCGAAAAAGCTCAAGTCTCACTAGACTGCGCGCCTTTTCGCCAACCCCCGTTCCATGCCCACGCTTTCACAACAGGTCAGCCAGCGCCGCACGTTCGCGATCATCTCGCACCCGGATGCCGGCAAGACGACGCTGACCGAAAAACTGCTGCTGTACGGCGGCGCGATCCAGCTCGCCGGCACGGTCAAGGGGCGCAAGGCGAGCCGGCATGCGACGTCAGACTGGATGGCGCTCGAGCAGCAGCGCGGTATCTCGGTCACGTCGTCGGTGATGCAGTTCCCCTACGACAGCCATGTCGTGAACCTGCTGGATACGCCCGGCCACGAAGACTTTTCGGAAGACACGTACCGGACGCTGACCGCCGTCGATTCCGCGCTGATGGTGATCGATTGCGCGAAAGGCGTCGAGGCCCGGACCATCAAGCTGATGGAAGTCTGCCGGCTGCGTGACACGCCGATCATGACGTTCATCAACAAGCTCGACCGCGACGGCCGGGAGCCCATCGAGTTGCTCGACGAGATCGAGAACGTGCTCGGTATCGAGTGCACGCCGGTGACGTGGCCGATCGGCATGGGAAAGACGCTGAAGGGCGTATATCACCTCGCGCAGGACCGCATCTATCTCTACGAGCGCGCCGGCCGCGAAAAGGCGTCCGGCATCCGCGTGGTCGACGGGCTCGATTCCGAGGAAGCTGCCTCCGTTCTCGGCGACGACGCGGATGCGTTCCGCGAGGAGCTGGAACTGGTGCGTGGCGCGTGCCCGGAGTTCGATCTGGACGCGTACCGGGCGGCGCGCCAGACGCCGGTGCTGTTCGGCTCCGCGCTGTCGAACTTTGGCGTGAAGCAGCTGCTCGACGAGTTCGTGCGCTGCGCGCCACCGCCACAGCCGAGCGTCACGGAGCAGCGAACGATCGAGCCGACGGAACCGGCGATGACCGGTTTCGTCTTCAAGATCCAGGCGAACATGGACCCCGGCCACCGCGACCGCATCGCGTTCCTGCGCATCTGCTCCGGTGAGTACCGCAAGGGCATGCGGCTCCTGCACGTGCGTTCCGGCAAGGAGATGAAGATCCCGGAGGCGATCACGTTCCTCGCGGCGGACCGTCAGCACACGGAATCGGCCTGTGCCGGCGACATTATCGGCCTGCACAACCACGGCACGATCAATATCGGCGACAGCTTCAGCGAGGGCGAGACGCTGCGCTTCACCGGCATCCCGAACTTCGCGCCGGAAATCTTCCGGCGGGCGGTGCTGAAGGACCCGCTGCGCCTGAAAGCATTGCAGAAGGGCCTGGCCCAGCTTTGCGAGGAGGGCGCCACGCAGCTCTTTCGCCCGATGCGTAACAACGACCTGATCCTCGGCGCCGTCGGCCCGCTGCAATTCGACGTCGTCGCGCACCGGCTGCGCGAAGAGTACAAGGTCGAATGCCAGTTCGAGGCCGTGCAGGTCGCGACCGCGCGCTGGGTCGAGTGCGACGACCGCAAGATGCTCGACGACTTCGAGCGCAAGGCACATGACAACCTGGCGCTGGATCACGGCGAGCGGCTGGTCTACATTGCGCCTACGCGCGTGAACCTGGGCCTGACCCAGGAACGTTGGCCGGACATCGAATTCCGCGAGACGCGCGAACACTGACCGTTCATCGCCGAGGGTAACGAGTGACGCAGGCCGGACCCTGGAACCGCAAAGTCATCGCCTGGGCACTGTACGACTGGGCGAACTCGGCGTTCGCGCTGTCGGTGATGGCGGTGCTGTTTCCGCTGTTCCTCGGCAGTTACTGGAGCGCGGGCGAGCCGGGCGCAGTGGTCACGCAGCGGCTCGCCTGGGTCACAGCCGCCGCGAGCGCCGTCGTCTGCATCGTCGCGCCGGTATTCGGCACGATTGCCGACGCCGGCGGTTACCGGAAGCGCTTCCTGTTCCTTCTCGCCATGCTGGGCGCGGCCTGCACGGCGGGCCTCGGCGTTACGGGCAGCGACTACTGGCAGGCCGCGTTGTTGCTGTACCTGCTCGCTTCCGTCGGCTACTACTGTTCCACCGTGTTTTACGACTCGCTGCTCGTCGACGTCGTCACGCCCCGGTACTACAGTTTCGTCTCGTCGCTCGGATTCGCGATTGGCTACCTCGGCGGCGCGGCGTTGCTGGCGCTGCACGTCTACTGGCTCACGAACCCGCAGGGTGCCGGTTTTTCCGATGCAACGGCCGTGATTCGTTTCGCGTTCATTACCGTCGGCGCGTGGTGGGCGTTCTTCCTGCTCCCGTTGATCGTGTTCGTGCCGGAGACCGTGACCGCCCGTGCCGTCGAGGGCCGCGTCGTGCAGGCTGCCTACCGCGAGTTGCGGGACACGATGCGCCACATTGGCCGGTACCGGCACGTCGTGCTGTTCCTGGCCGGGTACTGCCTGTATATCGGCGGCGTGTTTACCGTGATCTTCATGGCCGTCAACTACGGCCAGCGTCTTGGCTTCGAGCAGAAGGACCTGGTCATGGCGCTGATGATCACGAACTTCGCCGGTTTCCCGGCGACGCTGCTGTACGGCTGGCTCGGTCACCGCTTCGGGCCGCGGCTCGGCATCTACCTGGCGCTCGCCATCTACGTGGCGGTGTCCGGCTGGGCAGTCTTCATGACCGACGTGCGCCAGTTCTATGTGATGGCGGTCATCGTGGGCTGCGTTCAGGGCGGCGTGCAGGGCCTCAGCCGGTCGTTCTACGCCGAGTTGATTCCGCCGACACGGTCCGGCGAATTCTTCGGCTTCTACAGCATGGTGACGAAACTCGCGCACGTCGTGGGTCCCGCACTGGTGGGTGTCGCGGCGGGCTTCTCCGACCGCCCGCAGGTGCTGCTGTTCGTATTGATCCCGTTGTTCGTACTCGGCGGGGCCCTGCTGGTGCGAGTCCGCTTGCCGCGGGACGCGTCAGCGCCGGCCTAGCGCGGAGACCGCGTCCGCAAGTTCCGCGAGTGCCGAATCGTCGCCCCCGTAGCGTGCCGCGAGGTAGCTCCGCGTGATGCGTGCCACGCTCGTATCGTCGAGCGAGGACTCGGCCGTTACCCGGCGCGCGAAGGCATCGGGGGTTTCTCCCACTGCGGGCGCGAGGCCGGTTGCGCGGACGTATCGCCGGTACAGGCGGCTCGCGCCGTCCAGCCGGGGCGGGCGATTCCGCCACATCATCAGCGCGCTGACGCCGAGGGTCAGGGCGATGACGAATGCGATCAACGTGAAAACCAGCTTTCGCCAGCCCGGCGATTCCATGCCGAACCATTCCATCAGCGCGTTCTGCTTTTCGGGGCCGTAGCCGAGCACCCATTCGTTCCAGTTCGCGTTCAATGCGTCCCAGGAGAGTCTGAACCGGTGCCAGAGGCGCGACGGCACGCGGCCACCCCAGCCGGCACCGAGACCGTCGAACAGCGAATCCGTGAAGCCGAGTTCGATGCGCTCCGGCGCGACCGCGGCCGTCGGGTCGACCCGCGTCCAGCCCTCGTCCGGCAGCCACACCTCGGACCAGGCGTGCGCGTCGGACTGGCGCACGATGAGGTAGTTGCCGAGGGGATTCAGTTCTCCGCCCTGGTAGCCGAGGACCACCCGGGCGGGAATCCCGGCAACGCGCATCATCACGGTGAATGCCGACGCGTAATGCTCGCAGAAGCCGCGGCGTGACTCGAACAGGAATTCGTCGACGGGATGCCGCCCCAGCGCCGGCGGTTGCAACGTGTAGTAGTACTCCTGCTCGCGGAAGAGCGCGAGCACGGCTGCGATGTAGGCGCGGTCACTGTCGGCGGCCTCGCGCATTTCGGCCGCAAGCGCCAGGGTCCGTGGATTGGTGCCGGCAGGCAGTTCGCGGTACCAGCCGCGGAAGTAGTCGCGAAGTCCCGATTCCGCGCGGTACACGGGGTACGACACGACCTTGTACGCGACGCGCTGGTCGACCGGGACGACCCGCGACAGGCCCTGCGTGGTATTCATGAAGGTCCGGGGCAGGTCCCAGGACGCGGGCAGGTCGAGCGCCGGAACCCATTGCTGTCCCGTGGGTTCCAGCGTGACCTGGTAGCTCACCGGATCGCCGGCGAACTCGATCTGCTGTTCGGGTCGCCCCCCGATGCTCGGCTCGCGGCCGGTCCAGGTTCGGCCGCTGAATCGGTGCAGCACGAGGGCGCGCCAGTAGCGGTCGCCAGGCGCCGGCACGGTGTCCTCGAACGTCACGCGAAACGCGACGGCGTCCGACTGCGACAGCTCGCTGATGTCGCCTGGGCTCATCGTGTCCGAGAGGCCGGTGACGCCGGCGCTCGTGTCTATCGGTACCGCCCAGAACGGCGTCGCGATCCGTGGAAACAGGAACCACATCGCCAGTGCGAGCGGTGCCGCGTAGGAAACCAGCCGCACACTGGTTGCCAGGCTATCGCGCATGCGTGCGGACGGGCTCGCCGCCATACGCAGCCAGGCGGCCATGATCAGCACCAACGCGCCGACCAGGTACAACAATGACCACAGGTACTGTTCCCGCAGCAGGGCCGACATGACGAGGAATATCGCGATGAACAACAGCACGAACTGATCGCGGCGCTTGCGCGTTTCGAGCAGCTTCAGCGATGCCATGACCGCGAGCAGGGCCGAGCCGGGGCCGACGCCGCTGATCGTGTCGTAGGTGGCGAGTACGCCCAGGAAGCAGCCGAGCGCGAGCGCGGCGCGAACGAGCACGGACGGCAGCGTCCCGCGGTGGCGTTCGATCAGCAGGCGCCAGGCCGCGCAGGCGATGAATGCGCCGGTCACCCACACGGGCACGTACGGCACGTGCGGGGCCAGCGCGACGGCCAGCGCCGCCAGTGTCCAGGGCAGGCTGGGCAGCAGCGCGCCGTCGGTGCCGCGGGGTTTCTTCTGCGCTTTCCTAGCCATCCCCGTCACCGTGCAGGGCCAGCGCCTCGAGGCAGCGGTCGCGGTGCGCGGCGCCGTGAGCTGGCGGAATTTCCTCGCCCGGCAGCCGCAAACCGTAATCTTCGCGAGTGCGGTGCGCATCAACGACCCAGCGCGTCAGAATCGACAGCCGCGTCTCGGTGTCCATGCCCGCGAGATCGGCGAAATCGAACCACTGGCTGCTCGTGTCGGCGCCCGCGAAACGCTTCGACATCAACTGGCCGCTGCGCGCGTAGGCTTTCCACGCGACGTGCCGCGGCGAGTCACCGGTCACGAACCGGCGCAGGCCGGCGAAGTCTTCCTCGCCACGGGCGTCGTGCTGGCGGTGCCCGAGCGCCAGCAGCGAGGGCGGCGGCGGCGGCGCGTCATCGGCCGGCCGCGGATACACGAGGCCGGCCAGGTCCATGTGCAGCCAGGCCCAGGCACGGAACAGCTCGAAAGGATACTGGCTGTGCACGCCGAATCGCGGCAGCCTGACGCGGCCGCGCGCGGCGGTGTCCACCGGCAACGTGAATACGGTGCTGTCGCCGGGACCAAGGTCGTGCATGTCGCTGTCCCGGTCGTCGACGTGCAGGCGGATTCGGTGGCGCGCCGAGCGCGACGGGTTTGTCACGGCGAAACGAAACTCGGCGACGGAGCCGGCGAATACGGGTTCGACGCCGGCGAACGCGATGTCGACGCCGACCAGGTTTCGCTGGCACTGGTGCATGGCGACGAAGCCCAGGGCGACCAGGAAGAACGTCAGCACGAACGCCAGGTTGTTGTTGTAGTTCATCGCGCCGAGCAGCATTGCGAATGCCATCAGCCCGTAGATCAGGCCGACGCCCGTCGGCAGGATGTAGGTGCGGCGCGCGGCAAGCACAGCCGTCAATGCATCCTGGCCCTGGCGCTTCCGGGCCCAGGCGCGTACGCGCCGCGTCGCCGCCTGGCGGAATGCCGGGAGGCTAGGGGATGGCCACCGAATCGATGACATGCCGGCACAGGTCCGCGGCGCTACGGTGGGTCGTGCCGGAGGACGGTTGCAGTCGATGACCCGCCACGGCGGCGAACACCGCCTGCACGTCGTCGGGAAAAACGCCGGAATGTCCCCGCAGGTACGCGATGGCGCGCGCCGCCGCCGCGAGTGCCTGCGCCCCGCGCGGCGAGAGCCCGGTGTCGATGTCCGGCGATTCGCGCGTGAAGCGGACAAGCGCCTGGATGTAGTCGACGAGCGCATCGCTCAGGTGCACGGTGCGTGCCGACCGCTGCATGGTGACCAGCAAGGCCGGCGACAGCTCGGCGGCCGCGCTCGCAAGCATGTCGCGGCGGTCTTCGCCAATGATGATCTCGCGTTCGTGAACTGCGTCCGGGTAGCCGATTTCGAGACGCATCAGGAAGCGGTCGAGTTGCGACTCCGGGAGCGGGAAGGTGCCAATCTGGTCGGCCGGGTTCTGCGTGGCGACGACGAAAAACGGCTCGGGCAGGGCATGCGTGGCGCCGTCGACGGACACCTGGTGTTCCTCCATCGCTTCGAGCAGCGCGCTCTGCGCTTTCGGCGTCGCGCGATTCACTTCGTCGGCGAGCACGAGTTCCGTGAACACCGGTCCACGCTGGAACTCGAACTCGCCGCTGCCGGCCCGGAACACGGAGACGCCGACGATATCGGCCGGCAGCAGGTCGCTGGTGAACTGGATGCGGCGGAAACCGAGGCCAAGCACCCGCGCCAGGGCCTGGGCCAGGATCGTCTTGCCGAGGCCCGGCAGGTCCTCGATGAGCAGGTGGCCGCGGGCGAGCAGGCAAGCGAGGGCGAGCTCGATCTGCGCGTCCTTGCCGAGGACGATGCGCGACAGCGCCGCGCGGGCGCGCTCGATCGCGGTGCGGTCCGCCGCGTCCGTCCGCGGGACGGGCTGTGCCGTGCGTTGCTGCATCGTGGCTCCTGTGCGTTGCGCGATCGCGCAGCGGTCCCCCGCATGGTGGCGAATTCAGGGGCGAATTGCACCCCGGCCGCCGGGCTTTGTGATGCAGTGCTCAGAATGCCGGACGGTCAGGCCAGTGCGGCCAGCTTGTCCAGTTGTTCCTCGATCAGCCCGAGTTGGCGCGAAAAGTCCGCCGCGCGTTCGCGTTCCTGGTCCACGACGGCCGAGGGCGCGTTCGCGACGAAGCGCTCGTTCGACAACTTGCCCTCGGCCTTCGCGAGTTCAGCCCGGAGCTTCGCCTGCTGTTTCGACAGGCGCGCCCGCTCGGCGTCCACGTCGATGACGCCTTTCATCGGCACCAGCAGCCGCATGTCGCCGAGCAGCGCCGTGGCCGAAGGCGGTGGTTCCGCGCCGGCAGCCAACGCTTCGACTGATTCGACGCGCGCGAGCCGCGCGAGCAGCGCCCTGTGCGCGTTCGTGCGGGCCAGGTCTTCGTCGGATGCGTTCTGCAGCAGCACCGGCAACGGCTTGCCCGGCGCAATGTCCATCTCGCCGCGGATCTGCCGGATGCCGAGAATGAACTGCCGCACCCAGTCGACGTCGGCGATGGCGGCGGCGTCGGTGTCGAAGTCCCCCGGCTTCGGGAACGACTGCAGCATGACCGAGTCACCGTCGATGCCGGCACGCGGCGCCACCTGCTGCCAGATTTCCTCGGTGATGAACGGCATGATCGGGTGCAGCAGCCGCAGCAGTGCTTCGAGCACGGTGACGAGCGTGCGGCGCGTGCCGCGCTTTTCTGCGCCGGAGGCGTCGTCGCCCTGCAGCACCGGCTTCGACAGTTCGAGGTACCAGTCGCAGAACTCGTGCCACGTGAATTCGTACGCGGCCTGCGCGACGAGATCGAGCCGGTACTCCGCGTAGTGGCGCTGCACGTCGCGCACGGTGGCGTCGAAGCGGGCGCCGATCCAGCGGTCCGCGACGGACAGCTCGACCGGGCCGTCGGACAAGTCCTCGGTGTTCATGAGGACGTAGCGCGCCGCGTTCCACAGCTTGTTGCAGAAGTTCTTGTAGCCCTCGATGCGCCCGGTGTCGAAGCGGATATCGCGGCCGGTCGTTGCGAGCGCGGCGAACGTGAAGCGCAGCGCGTCGGCGCCGTAGGCCTCGATGCCGTCGGGGAACTGCTTGCGCGTGGCGGCCTCGATCTTCGGTGCGAGGTGATCCTGCATCATGCCGCTCGTGCGCTTCGCGACGAGGTCCTCGAGCCCGATGCCGTCGATCAGGTCCAGCGGGTCGAGCACGTTGCCTTTCGACTTCGACATCTTCTGCCCGTCCTGGTCCCGGATCAGGCCGTGGATGTACACCTCGCGGAACGGCACGTCGCCCATGAACTTGAGGCCCATCATGATCATCCGGGCGACCCAGAAGAAGATGATGTCGAAACCGGTGACGAGCACGCTGCCGGGGTAGAACTCGGCGAGCGCCTTCGTCTTGTCGGGCCAGCCCAGCGTGCTGAACGGCCACAGTGCGGACGAGAACCAGGTGTCGAGCACGTCGTCGTCCTGCCGCAGCGGCAGCGACGCGTCGAGGCCGTGCTTCGTGCGCACGTCGTCCTGGTCGTGGCCGACGTAGATGTTGCCGTCTTCGTCGTACCAGGCGGGGATGCGGTGCCCCCACCATAGCTGTCGGCTGATGCACCAGTCCTGGATGTTGTACATCCATTCGAAGTAGGTCTTCGACCAGTTCTCCGGCACGAAGCGTATCCGGCCGGTTTCCACGGCCTCGATCGCGGGCTTCGCAAGCGGCTCGATGCGCACGTACCACTGGTCGGTGAGGTAGGGTTCGACGACGGCGCCCGAGCGGTCGCCGCGCGGGATCTTCACCGTGTAGTCCTCGATCTTGTCGAGGAGGCCCTGCGACTCGAGTTCCGCGACCACCGCCTTGCGCGCCTCGAATCGGTCCATGCCGCGATACGCCTCGGGCATGTCGTCGTTGATCGCGGCGGAGTCGGTGAACACGTTTATCATCGGCAGACCGTGCCGCTTGCCGATCTCGTAGTCGTTGAAGTCGTGCGCCGGCGTGATCTTCACGCAGCCCGTGCCGAACTCCGGCTCGACGTAGTCGTCGGCGATGACCGGGATGCGGCGGCCCACGATCGGCAGCACGATCTCCTGGCCGATCAGGTGCCGGTAGCGTTCGTCCTCCGGGTGCACCGCGACCGCGGTGTCGCCGAGCATGGTCTCCGGGCGTGTTGTCGCAACGACGAGGTGGCCGTCACCGGACGCGAGCGGGTAGCGGAAGTGGTACAGCGAGCCGTCTTCGTCGGCCGTCAGAACTTCGAGGTCCGACAGCGCCGTGTGCAGGACCGGGTCCCAGTTCACGAGCCGCTGGCCGCGGTAGATCAGGCCCTCGTCGTACAGCGCGACGAACACTTCGCGGACCGCGTCGGACAGGCCCTCGTCCATCGTGAAGCGATCGCGGGCCCAGTCCACGGACGCGCCCATGCGTCGCAGCTGTTTCGCGATCTGGCCGCCGGACTCGGCCTTCCACTGCCAGACGCGCTCGACGAAAGCCTCGCGGCCGAGGTCGTGTTTCGACTTGCCGTCCGCGTTGAGCAGGCGCTCGACGACCATCTGCGTGGCGATGCCGGCGTGGTCCATGCCGGGCTGCCACAGTGCGCGGTCGCCGGACATCCGGCGGTAGCGGGTCAACGCGTCCATGATCGTGTCCTGGAACGCGTGCCCCATGTGCAGCGTGCCGGTCACGTTCGGCGGCGGGATCATGATGCAGTAAGCGGGTCCGTCGCCCTGCGGCGCGAACCAGCCATTGTCTTCCCAGCGCGCGTACAGCCGCTGCTCGATGTCCTGCGGTTGGTAGGTCTTGTCCATCTCGGATCGGGTCAGAGGTTGTGCGTATTCAGGTCGTGGCCCTGGTCGCGGTAGGCGGCGAAGCGGACGCGGCTCTGCCGGCGTCCGTCGTCATCGGAGCTTACAAGCTCGGCAATGCGCGGGAAACGCCCGGGCTCGGCCGGGACGTCCGCGGCAAGGTTGATCAGCAGGTCGCAATCGTCGATGCCGCTTTCCGTGTCGCCGATCGTGACCGGCGCCGGCGGCTGCTGGCTGCCGGCGACGCGGTGCGGCACGAAGCTGCCGTCGCGGAACGTCCACAGCAGCGTGTCGAGGTCGGCCGCGTCGTCGCTCGTCGGGGTAAGGATGTGCACGGTGTGCTCGAGCCGGTAGGCTTTCTCGGCCAGTCGGCACGCGAATACGCGGCGCGCCTGCTCGCCGGGCGTGCGCAGGACGTAAAAATCCACCTGGGCCATGCGCGTCAGGCAGGCAGCGCGCGGCAGCGTCCGAGCAGCAGGTCCGTCAGCAGCGGAACGGGACGGCCCGTCGCGCCTTTCCTGTCGCCGCCGAGCCAGGCGACACCCGCGATGTCGAGGTGCGCCCACTTCATGCCGTCCGTGAACTTGCCGAGGAAACAGCCGGCCGTGATCGTTCCCGCTTCGCGGCCGCCGATGTTCGCCATGTCCGCGAAGTTGCTCTTGAGCTGCTGCGCGTAGTCGTCGCCGAGCGGCAGGCGCCAGGCACGGTCGCCCGAACGCTGGCCGGCAGCGAGGATGTCGTCGGCCAGCGCGTCGTCGTTGGCCATGAGCCCGGCATGGTGCTTGCCGAGTGCAATGACGCAGGCCCCCGTGAGCGTGGCGACGTCGATGATCGCCGCCGGCTTGAAACGGCGCGAGTAGGTGAGAGCATCGCAGAGGATGAGGCGGCCCTCGGCGTCGGTATTCAGGATCTCGATCGTCTGGCCGGACATACTGCGGACGATGTCGCCGGGTACGGTCGCGTCACCGCCCGGCATGTTCATCACGGCCGGCACCACGACGTTGACGTTGATCGGCAGCTTCATCGCCGCGACCGCGGCCATCGTGCCGATGACGCTCGCGGCGCCGCACATGTCGTATTTCATCTCGTCCATCTGCGCGCCGGGTTTCAGCGAAATGCCGCCGGTGTCGAACGTGACGCCCTTGCCGACGAGCACGACCGGTGCGTCCTTGCCGGCGCCCCGGTACTGCATGACGATCAGCTTCGCCGGCTCCGCGGCACCGGCGGTTACGGATAACAGCGACCCCATGCCGAGGCGCTTCATCTCGGTTTCGTTCAGAACGCGCACGGACAGTCGCCCGTCGCCCTTCGCGAGCTTCTGCGCCGTTCGGGCGAGGTAGGCCGGCGTGCACACGTTCGGCGGCAAGTTACCGAGATCCTTCGCAAGCGAAGCCCCCTTGTTGATGGCCTCGCCGTGTGCGCATCCGCGTTCGATGTGGGCGGCCTCGCTGCGCTTGCCGATCGAGAAGCCGAGCTTCTTCAGCGGCATCGGCGCCTTCTTGCGGCCGCTCTTCATCTGGGTAAAGCGATACAGCGTTTCGCCGGCGACCTCGACCGCGGAACGTGCACGGTAGTAGGGTGTGCCGCCGGGCTCCAGCGTGAGCGTGTTCAGGATCGAGCCGCAACGTGTCCTCGACACGGCACGGAGTGCGCCGACGAGGGCCCGGCGGTACTCGGCGGGACCAAATTCGGAGGACTTGCCGAGGCCGACGGCGACGACGCGCGCGGCGCGCACGTTTTCGACGTTCGTCAGGACGGCGGCCCGCCCCAGGTGCGGGGAGACGTCACCCGACTTGATGAGCTTTTTCAGCGTTCCGCGGGCCGCGGCGTCGATCTCGGCGGCGCCGATGCCGAGCTTGCCACGCGCATAGATACCGACAATGACGCAGTCAACGGCGCGTCCCGAAGCTTTGGCGGTCGTCGTGAAGTATTCCATCTTATTGGTACTTGTCCCGGGCAAAATAAAGCGAGTAGTCTAACTGAACTCGCCTGCCATAAGTAAATCAACGCGATGCGTCGCATCCTCGATCGCTACATCTTCCGGGAAGTCGCTGCCACCTGGGTGGCCGTAACGGGCGTTTTGCTCCTGATTCTGCTGACGAACCAGTTTGCGCGGATCCTGGGAGACGTGGCCAAGGGCAAGCTGCCGAAGGACGCCGCATGGAGCGTCATCGGCCTGTCGGCGATGCAGTACATGACGGTCCTGGTACCGATCGGCGTGTTCCTGGCGGTCATGCTGGCGCTGGGGCGCCTGTACCGCGACAGCGAGATGGCGGCGATGACTGCCTGCCGCGTCGGCCCGATGGGTATCTACCGGCCGCTGTTCTGGCTCGTCACGCCGCTGGCCGTCGGCGTTGCCTGGCTGGCCATCGAGGTCGGCCCGCAGGCACTTTCCGAGGTCGACCGGATCGGCGCCGAGGCGCGCCGTGCCGCGGATCTCGCGAGTCTCGAGGCCGGCCGGTTCACGGTCGCCGGAACCGGCGGCGCTGTCATTTACGGCGAGTCGGTGACGGCGGACGGCGTCATCAACAACGTATTCCTGCAGCGAGGCAGCGCGGAAGGCGGCGTCGAGGTCGTCGTGGCCGATCGCGGAGAGCAGGTCGCCTCCGACGACCCGGACACGCGCATGTTCGTCCTGCACAACGGCCGGCGATACGAAGGTATCCCGGGCACCGCGCAGTTCCGCGTGATCGAGTTCGGCGAGCACGGCATTCCGTACCACCTGCCGGGGGTCGAGCCGTCCGATCCACGGCCGCGGGCGATGCCGGTCGAGCGGCTGTTCGGGTCCGGCGATCCCGCCGAGATAGCGGAGCTGCAGTGGCGGATCGGTGTACCGTTGTCGACGCTGCTCCTCGGTTTCCTGGCGGTGCCGCTCGCGAAGAGCCAGCCGCGCGACGGCCGCTACGGGCGCATCGCGGTCGGCCTGCTGATCTTCATCATCTACTTCAACCTGCT
Source organism: uncultured Pseudomonadota bacterium (assembly GCA_913055625.1). Taxonomy (GTDB): domain Bacteria; phylum Pseudomonadota; class Gammaproteobacteria; order Steroidobacterales; family Woeseiaceae; genus UBA1847. The sequence goes on from CAJXJW010000001.1 coordinate 545,525, forward strand.
GAGTGCGACGAAAGCCTGGATCGAAAGCGAACGGATCCCGGCCACGGTGGGGCTGTGGTGGGTGCACGGCACGATGTTTCTGCTGGCGCTCGGCCTGCTGGCCGCGCAGAACGGCGTTCACCGACGGTTATTCCGATGAACACGCTTCTCACGCAATACCTGATGCGCGCCATACTCGTCGGGTCGGCGCTGGTGCTCGTGGTGCTGCTTGCGCTCGCCGGCCTGTTCGAGTTCATCGCGGAACTGGACGACGTTCGCAACGACTACCAGACGCCGCAGGCCGTCCTCTACACCGCGTTGCGGCTGCCGAATCTCGCGTTCGAGATGATGCCGGTGGCCGTACTGATCGGATCGCTGATGGGCCTCGGTGCGCTCGCATCGCACAGCGAGATCATCGTCATGCGTGCGTCAGGCCTGTCGGTGGGCCGCATCGCGGGCATGGTTGCGTGCGCGGGCGGCGTGCTGCTCGTGTTCGCGGCGCTGCTCGGCGAGTTCGTGGGCCCACCCCTGGATTTCTACGCTCGGGACATGCGGCTGAACGCGCGACTCGGCCAGGAAGACGAACAGCTCGGCAATGCCACGTGGGTCAAGGACGGTTCCGTCTACCTGCACCTCGAGCGCGTCAGTTCGGAGTTCGAGTTCGGGTCGATCTACCTGTACCGCTTCAACGATGATCACTCTCTCGCGTCGATCGGCAAGGCCGACAACTCCGGCATCGACGACGACGATCGCTGGCGGCTCGAGAACCTGCGCGAGACGCGCTTCGAGAATGACGCCGTGCAGGTCGTCGAGTCGAACGTCGCGTTGCAGTCGTTCGAGGTCAACGCGGAGCTTCTCGGCAACGCGCTCGCGAAGCCGCTCAGCCTGTCACTGCGCGGCTTGCGGAGCTACATCGACTACCTCGACCGCAACGCGCTGGATTCGAGCCGCTACCGCTCGGAGCTCTGGTACCGGGTTTCGCGTACGGTCACGGTGCTGATCATGCCGATGCTGGCGCTGGCGTTCGTGTTCGGGTCGCTGCGCACCGGCGGCACCGGCAGCCGGCTGCTGATCGGTGTCGTGATCGGCCTCGCGTACTACCTCGCGTCCGAGATGCTGGCGAACTCGGGCCAGGTATTTAACCTGAACCCGGTCATCGTGAGCTGGCTGCCGGCGACCGCCCTGGCGCTGGTGACGGGCGTCGCGCTGGCGCGCATACGCTGATCGCGGCCGCTATTTCGGCGGCTTCGGGTAGTGCACGAGGCGCGTGCCGCTGAGCCGGTCGTGCCAGGCGAGCGTGTCGCGGTCCCAGAGTTGCCAGAGAAAGCCGAGACCGGCCGGGGCCCACGACACCAGCGCGGCGAAGAACCTCAGCGTGCAGGCGCCGACCGATGGCACCGTCTTGCCCGGAGTCTCGAGCTGCAGGCCCCAGGACTGCATGCCGAGCGTGCGGCCCCGCCACGACCAGTACCCGACGAAGTAAATGAAGATTGCGGCGCCAACGAGCACCTGGTGCAACAGCCCTGTCTGCACGGCTTCGAGCGGCCCGTTCGGTATCTCGCTCTCGGGCGTCACGGGCACGAATGGCGCGGTCACCAGGATCAGCAGCGCGAGAAGCAGGAGACCGTCGTAGAACATGGCGCCGGCACGGCGCCGAAGACTTGCCGGCCGCACGCTCAAAGGCCCTCGATGTACTCGACCATGCGCCTGCGCGTGCGCGCCCCCGGCAACGCGCCGAAGCCGGCTTGCAGGTTGTCGCGCATGTGTTCCGGGTCACTGGTGGCGGGGATGGCGCAGGTAACGGCCGGGTGACTGACGATCCACTTGAGGAAAAATTGTCCCCAGGACTCGCAGAACTCCGCCGCCCAGTCCGGCAGCGCGCGGCCGCGCACGGCGCGGAACAGCGCGCCACCCTGGTAGGGGCGATTGACGATGACGCCGATACCCATGTCGGCGGCGACGTCGAGCAGATGCCGATCGGCTTCGCGCTCCCCGAGCGAGTAATTGATCTGGATGAATTGCGGCTTGAAGAACTTCATCTCGGCTTCGAGATTGCTCAGCGCGTCCGCGCGGTAGTGCGTGAGCCCGCTGTAGCGAATGACGTTGTCTTGCTGGAGTTCCCGGATGCTGGCCATGTGCACCTCGGTGTCGCGCAGGTTGTGCACCTGCATCAGGTCGATCACGCCGGTCTGCATCCGGGCAGCCGATTCGCGCATCTGCTCGAGGCCGGCGTCGTGGCCGTCCGTCCAGACTTTCGTCGCCAGAAACAGCGGGCCGCGCGACACGCCCGCGCCGATCACGTCGCCGATGACGTCCTCGGAGCGGTTGTACATCGGCGAGGTGTCGATGAGGCTGCCGCCGGCGTCGAGGAGCATTTCCACGATGGCGCGGCAGTTCGCGATGTTGTCCGGAGTGCGCTCGACGTCGAACACGCTGTAGGTGCCGAGCCCGATGATCGGCAGCGTTTCGCTGTCGGAGGCCGGGATGCGCCGCCGCGTCATCGACGCCTGTTGCGCGCTGCCGAGGACCGGTGCGAGGCCGAGGGCGGCACCGGCGGCGAGGACGTCACGTCTGTTCCAGCGGGGTTCAGGCACGGGCAGCTCCCTTCGTCTTGAGTTGGCCACTGTGGTCCCGTTTGCGGTATTCGCGGCCGAGCCACAGCACGATGAACACCCATAGTAGCGCGAATGGCACCAGGATCACCGACATGACGGAGATCCCGAGTACGCGCAGAGCCTGCACGACCCAGATTCCGACGAGGTCACCCCCACGGTAGACGGCAGTATCTATGAAGTTCTTCGCCTTGTACTTTTCTTCCGGCGTGACCGCGGAGAACAGCATGTCGCTTCCCGGCTTCGAAAAACCGAATCCAACCGCGCGCCGAACAGTCTGGAATGCGACGCCGACGAGAAGTGCGGGATGAACGGCCAGGAGCGCGAAACCGATGACCGATACGAGTGGCATGAACGCCAGTGTCCATCCGAGACCGAACTTCCTGACCGCATGCCGCGTAACGAACAGCTGCAGCATTGTCGTGAGAAGGTTCGTCGCCGAGTCGACGTAGCCGAAGAGCCTCGCGCGTGAGTCGGTGCCTTCGATCGTGGTGGAAACGAGTTCATTGACGAACATGTAAAGCGCGGTACCAAGAAGGCTGGCAATAATGGAAACGATGGAGATCATGAGAAGGTAGCGCGAGCTGAGCACGTGGCTCATGCCGGCAATAGCGCTGCCACCCAGCGGCTTCGCCGTTGCTGCGTCGGACATGACCTCCTGGTCCGGGCGAGTCTCGAGCCAATGTCGCAGGCGGTGGATGCACACGACGCTGACGAGCAACAATCCCGCTGAGATCGGCAGCACGTTCTGGAAACCGAGCGGCTCGGCCAGCTGTGCAGTCACCAGCGGACCCAGCGTTCCACCAATGCTCCCTCCAGCTGAGATCAGGCCGAACAGACGCCGCCCCTGTTCCTTCGACCAGATGTCCGCCATGAAGCTCCAGAACACCGATACGACGAACAGGTTGAACACGCTGATCCAGACGAAGAACACACGGCCGATCCACACGAAGTGAATGCCTTTCAGGTCGGCGATAGTGAAAGCTGCGTAGAAGGCGAGGATATTCAGCGCGAAGAAGATGTAGACCCACGGCAGGAAGCGCCGTCGCGGGAAGCGCGAGGCGACCCAGCCGAAGACGGGTGCGACGAGCAGCATGACCACGAATGTGGTGGAAAACAGCAGCGGCACCGTGTCGGTGCCACTCTCCACGCCCATCGTCTCGCGTATCGGGCGCAGCATCATGTACGACGACAGGACGCAGCTGAAGTACAGGAACGACCACGCGACGGCGTACACCTCCTGCTTCTCGATGCCGAAAACGCGTGTCAGCAGGTTGTTGGCCATCCGAGTCCAGGTGAGCGCCAGTGGTACGGCGATAGTAAGGAATCACCGCGACGAGGGACAGGCGCTGCGCAAATCTCCCGGTGCCGGGCAGATTCGGCGGCGGCTGGCGGCTGTGCCGCGCGCGAGACTGTGCTGCACACATCCAGCAGGGAGGCGCGGACATGAAACAGGGAACGTGGAATGAACTGACGGTGGCGCTCGTCCTCGGGCTGCTCACGGCGGTGCCCGCCCGTGCGGGCGTAAGCGACGACGCGGCCTGTGCGGCGGTGCAGGAAACGGTACGGGCGGAGGTGCTGGCGGCGAGCATCGGCCCGCTCGGCAAGCGCGGCTACCCGGTCCTGCCGCCGGCGGATCCCGGCGGCGAATGCGGCAACCCGGCGCAAGCGGTATCGGTCGGCTTCACCCGCGCGATGGCATCGCTCAACGTTTTCCTGAAGTGGCAGACGCCGGAACGGGAACGCGGTGACCTGTGCTTGGGGCACTATTTGTCACAGTGCTACCCGGAACGGCACGGTGCCGTGCCGTACAGCTCGGCGGATGCGGCGTTCGTGCGCGATGCTTGGATCGCGGTGCGGCGCGCCGTGGATCGGGCGGCGAGCCAGTCGTGCGGGGGGATCGTGCGGGGCGTGTCGGCCTCGAAGCTCGAGAGGGCGATGGCGGAGGAGTTGCGGGGAGGGGAACGGGCGGTGAGGCAGCAGGGGTACTACGTTAGGTAGGCCTCTTGCTTCCTTAGGGGATTGACTCGCGCCTGCGGCGCTCGCCCTGCGGATGCTCCCGCTGAGCGGGAGCGTCTGTCGGCTGGCTTCGCCGGCCTCGGATGACTCGGATCGCCTTGGGGCGATCCGCGGGGCTGCGCCCCGCACACGCGATGCGTGTGCGTCCAAATCGCTGGCGCGATTTGTCGAACCCCCGACAGTTTCGAATCCGGGATCGTGCGCAGTTTCAAGGGGATTGACTCGAATCGCCTTAGGGCGATTCTCGCCCCTGCGGGGCGCCCTTCGGGCGTCCAAATCGCTGGCGCGATTTGTCGAACCAGCGCTCCAAATCCTCCAGAGGCACCGCCGAACAAACAAGAAAGGGCCCGCGCGAGGCGGGCCCTTTCTTGTTTGTTTGGCACTCCCTAGGGGATTCGAACCCCTGTTACCGCCGTGAGAGGGCGGCGTCCTGAACCACTAGACGAAGGGAGCGTGGTGGCCGGCCTATTGGCCGGGCCGCGTATTATACGACCGTCCGCCCGCGACTCAAGGGGCAGGCATGCTGCCGGCTGAATTCCGTGCTGCGGTCCCGCGGGCTGTTATCATAGCCGCAAACAACCATGCTCCGAACGGACAAACCTTTGAAAGAACACGGGAAACCGGATTCCGCCGAACCCCGGATCATCCCCCGCGCCGCTCACACCGTCTCCCGCAAGGCCATTTCTGACAGCGCCCTGAAGGTGCTGTATCGCCTCGACAAGGCGGGCTACCAGGCTTTCCTGGTCGGTGGTTGCGTGCGGGATGCACTGCTCGACCTTCACCCGAAGGACTTCGACGTGGCGACCGATGCGACGCCGGATGAAGTGCGCGCGCTGTTCAGCAACTGCCGCCTGATCGGCCGGCGTTTCCGGCTGGCGCACGTGCGTTTCGGCCGCGAGATCATCGAGGTGGCCACGTTCCGTGCGGCCGCGAACCACGAGGATGACGACGTTGCGCACGACGACGAAGGTCGAATCCTGCGCGACAACGTGTATGGCACGATCGAGGAAGACGTCTGGCGGCGTGACTTCACCTGCAATGCGCTCTACTACAACATCGCCGACTACAGCATCTGGGACTACGTTGGCGGCGCCGGCGACATCGACCGCCGCAAGCTCGTCCTCATCGGCGACGCCGACCAGCGCGTGCGCGAGGACCCGGTACGCATGCTGCGCGCCGTGCGCTTCGCGGCCAAACTCGGCTTCACGATGGACGAGCCGGTCGACGCAGCGATTCGCGAGAATGCGAGCCTGCTGACGAATGTCCCGGCCGCACGGCTGTTCGACGAGTTCCTGAAGCTGTTCCAGGGCGGCCAGGCGGAGGCGACGTTCGACCTGTTGCGCGAGTACGGCCTGTTCGAGCAGCTCTTCCCGGCCACTGAGCAGGAGTTCCTCATCGACGAGGACTTCCGGAATTTCATTCGTGCGGCGCTGCAGAACACGGACCGTCGCGTTGCGGACGGCAAGTCTGTCACGCCGATGTTCCTGCTCGGCGTGTTCCTCTGGGCGCCCGTCTGCCGGATCGCGGCGATGCGGCGCGAAGAGGAAAAGATGACGGACTCGCAGTCGCTGGCGCTCGCGGCCTACGAAGTCGCGGCCGATCAGCAGCGGCGTGTCTCGATTCCCAAGCGCTTCACGGTGCCGATGCGGGAAATGATGGCGCTGCAGCCGCGCTTCTACGCCACGCAGGGCCGCCGCGCGATGAACCTGCTCGAGCACCGCCGCTTTCGCGCCGCGTACGACTTCATGATGTTGCTCGCGGAGATCGGCCGTGTGGATCCGGATATCGCCGCGTTCTGGACGGAAGTACAGTCGATGTCGAGCGACCAGCGCATGCAACGTTTCCAGGTGCAGGCCAAGGCCCGCAAGCGCCGCCGCCGGCGCAAGCGCAAGTCCGCGAGCAGCGGGTAGCCGCCCGTGCGCTGGGTTCCCGCGTACGTCGGCATCGGCAGCAACCAGGGACACCCGGCGACGCAGGTCCGGGAAGCCGCCGACGCGCTCGATCGCCTGCCCGATACCCGGCTCGTGGCCGTCTCTTCGCCGTACGCGTCGGCGCCGCTCGGCGACGTGCCGCAGCCGGATTACGTCAATGCCGTGGCCGCGCTCCTGACGCGGTTGCCGCCGGCGCGACTGCTTGATGGCCTGAAGGCGCTTGAGCGAGCGGCGGGGCGCGAGGCGGGAGGCCCGCGCTGGGGACCGCGGCCGCTGGACCTGGACGTCCTGGTCTACGGCGCGCAGCGCATCGAGACCCCGGACCTGGTCGTGCCGCACCCGGGCATCGCCTTCCGAAATTTTGTATTGTTGCCACTTGGCGAATTAGCACCGGATCTCGAGATACCCGGTCTCGGCAGGGTGGTGTCACTCCCGGTCGATATCGAGCAACCGCGCATTGCGCGCCTGGAACGATAAGGTCAGCCGCTTGACTCCCAACCCTTCCCGCAAGCGCGGCGACGCGCCACGGTTCATCGCCGTCGAAGGCCCGATCGGCGTCGGCAAGACCGAGCTGGCGAAGCGCCTGGCGGCCTCGTTGGATGCGAAGCTGCTGCTCGAGGACGTCGAGGAAAACCCGTTCCTGCCGCGCCTCTATGCCGAAGGGCGAAGCGCCGCTCTGCCGGCGCAGATGTTCTTCCTGTTCGCCCGCGCGCGGCAGCTCGAAGGCATGCGCCAGTCGGACCTGTTCGGCGACGTGCAGGTCGCGGACTATCTGTACGCGAAGGATCAGCTGTTCGCCGAGCTGAACCTCGATCCGGACGAGCTGGCACTGTACAACCAGGTCGCAGCCAATCTCGCGGTAGAGCCGCCGGTGCCGGATCTCGTGATTTACCTGCAGGCGTCCGTCGACGCGCTGATGGAACGTATCGCGCGCCGCGGGCGGCTGTTCGAGCACCTGATAGACCGGCGCTACCTCGAGCGCCTCGCCGATGCCTACGCCCGGTTCTTTCACGCCTACGACGACGGCCCGCTGCTGATCGTGAACGCGTCGCAGATCGATCCGATTCACAACGACGCCGATTACGAGCAGTTGTTCGACCGGATCGAGCGTATCAGCGGCGGGCGGCATTTCTTCAATCCGGCCGCCGCCGCGCTGGCCTGACAAGCCGAACGGGCCCGATACCGTGTATACGCAACTCGAACAACGCGGCATGCCGCACCCGCCCGTGAACGTGTCCACCCTGCGCGACATGAAGGGCGCCGGCAAGCCGATCGCCTGCCTCACGGCCTACGACGCGAGTTACGCACAGCTGCTCGACCTGGCTGGCGTTGACCTCGTGCTGGTCGGCGATTCGTTGGGGATGGTCATCCAGGGCCATGACACGACCGTGCCGGTGACGGTGCGCGACATCGTGTACCACTGCCGTGCCGTGGCGCGCGGGCTGCGCCGTGCGTTCCTCGTCGCCGACATGCCGTTCATGAGCTATTCGAACCCGTCGCAGGCACTCGACAACGCCGTGCGGCTCATGCAGGAGGGCGGTGCGATGATGATCAAGCTCGAGGGCGGCGACGGGCAGATCGAGATCGTCGAGCATCTCGCGCGCCACGACATTCCCGTGTGTGCACACCTCGGACTGAAGCCGCAATCCGTGCACAAGATCGGCGGATTTCGCGTGCAGGGCCGGGATGCGTCCCAGGCCGAGGCGATGCTGTCCGCGGCGCGCCGGCTGCAGGATGCCGGGTCGGACATCGTGCTGCTGGAATGCGTGCCGAACGAGGTCGGGGCTTCGATCACCGGCGCCCTGGAAGTTCCGGTAATCGGCATCGGGGCGGGCCCCGGTGTCGATGGGCAGATACTCGTGTTGTACGACATTCTCGACATCACCCAGGGGCGCACACCGCGCTTCGTGCGCAATTTTCAACAGGATCACCAGTCACCGCTCGCCGCGATCGAAGCCTACGTTCAGGCCGTTCGCGACCGCAGTTACCCCGCACCGGAGCATTGCTTCTCGTAAGCCCGGGCATCCGCGAAGAAAGGACGTTTCGTGCAAATCGTTCGCAGTAAGGAAGAGCTCAGGGACATCCTGGCGCAGTGGCGCGACCAGGACGAACACGTGGCGCTGGTGCCGACGATGGGTAACCTCCACCAGGGCCACGTCAGCCTGGTCGAGCTCGCGCGCGAGCATGCCGAGCGCGTGGTCGTATCGGTTTACGTGAACCCCACGCAGTTCGGGCCCGGGGAAGACTTCGCCGACTATCCGCGGACACTCGAACGCGATACCCGGCGGCTCAAGCAGGTCGGGGCGGACCTGTTGTTCGTGCCGACGGACGATACCGTGTACCCCTTCGGCCACGACTGCGCGACCGTCGTGTCGGTGCCAGGGCTCACGGAGAATTTTTGCGGCGCGGTTCGCCCGGGCCACTTCGACGGCGTGACCACGGTGGTGGCGCGGCTGTTTGCGCTCGTTCAGCCGGAGGTCGCCGTGTTCGGCCAGAAGGATTTTCAGCAGCAGCTGGTCATTCGCTACATGACCGAAGACCTGAGCCTGCCGATACGGATCATCACGGCGTCGACCGTGCGCGAGCCGGACGGTCTCGCTATGAGTTCACGCAATGCCTATCTCTCCGAGGACGAACGCGCAGTCGCGCCGCGCCTGAGCGAGGTGCTCACGTCGATCGGGCAGGCGTTGCAGGACGGTAAGCAGGACTTCGCGGCGCTGGAGGCGGACGGGCGCGATGCGCTCGAGAGCAGCGGTTTCCGGCTGGACTACCTGGAAATCCGGCGTGCGGAGAACCTGGCGCCCCCGGACCGGGACTGTGACGAGCTTGTGGTGCTCGCTGCGGTGCATCTCGGCAAGGCGCGCCTCATCGACAACGTCGTCGTCACGGTCTGACGACGGGGAACGGTGCCTAGATGGACGCCGCGTCACGCCCGGCGCGCTTGGCCCGGTAGAGCGCGGCATCGGCGTTGCGCAGCAGCGCTTCGAGGGTGCACGCCGTGTCGCAACCGGCGACGCCCATCGAGATTCGGATCGGGATCTGGATCAGCGAGTCCTCGGTGTCGCCGGTGTCGCCGCTGACGCGCTGTCGCACGCGATCCGCGATATCCAGCGCCTTGTCCGCCGGGATGCCCGGCAGCAGCACGGCGAACTCGTCGCCGCCGTAGCGCACCAGGAGGTCGTGAGGCCGGAATTGCGTGCGCAACACTTCGGCCACGGCAGTCAGGGCGCGGTCACCGGCCAGGTGGCCGAAACGGTCGTTGAAATCCTTGAAATTGTCCACGTCCACCATGATCAGCGAGACCGGCTTGCCATCCGCGATCGAGCGGTTGATCTCGCGAGGGAACGAGTCCTCCATCGCGTGCCGGTTGCCGAGGCCGGTGAGCGCGTCGGTCGTGGCGTGGCGTTCGAACTTGCGCAGCTCTCCATAGCTGTCGGCGATCACGCGGTTGTGGCTGCGCACGCGCTCCGAGAGGACGACGAGCAGATTCTTTGCGAACTCGTGCGAGGCATTGACCATGTCCCACAGGATGCTCTGGTGAACCACGAGCAGGTGGCTGTTCTCCGCGCCGACGACGTAGGCCGATGGATCCCGGTCCTCGATGATGGACATCTCGCCGACGCAGGCGCCCGGCTCGACGCAGGTCAGCGGCGGCGTGTTCGGCGAGCCGACATGAACGTTCAGGCTGCCCGACAGGACCAGGTACACGTATTCGTTGCGAACACCGGGTGAAAGCAGCGTCTCGCCGGCCCGGAGATCGCGGCGGTCGCAGCGTTGCAAGAGGCTCTGCACGTCGTCGGGATCGACGCCTTCGAACAGTTCGAGGCCTTCCAGTAGCGAGCGCTTGTAATCGGAATTGTTGGCGACGGTTTCGGGCATCCCCGAATTGTCGCGTCATGCGGTGCCGAGGAACAACGACTACGGCACAGTATTGCCCTCGAGTTCGGCGCGCGCGTCCGCAAACTCGCGAAGATCGAGCGGTGTCGGCTCGGGATAATTCAGGCCGATACTCTTGAGCGTCTGTATAAGTATCTCCGACACGCGGGCCCGCATGTACGGCTTGTTGTCCGCGGGAATCGCGTACCACGGCGCCCACGGCCGCGACGTCGCGTTCATCGCTTCCTCGTAGGCCAGCATGTACTGCTCCCAGTAACGTCTTTCGACGACGTCGTGGGTCTCGAATTTCCAGAGCTTGTCGGTGTTGTCCAGCCGGTCGAGCAACCTGCGCTTCTGCTCATCTTTCGACACGTTCAGGAAAAACTTGAGAATGATCGTGCCATTCCGGGCGAGGTGTGCCTCCTGTTCACGTATCGAATGCAGGCGTTCGTCCCAGATCGTCTCGAGGTTCAGCTCGCCCGGCAGTTTCTGAGACGCGAGGATCTTCGGATGGACCCGGACGACCAGGACTTCCTCGTACTGGCTGCGGTTGAAGATCCCGATACGGCCGCGTTCCGGCAGCCGGCACGTCGTCCGCCAGAGGAAGTCGTGGTCGAGTTCCAGCTCCGACGGCCGCTTGAACGTGAAGACCTGGCAGCCGGACGGGTCGACGCCCTGCATCACGGCCCGGATGGTTCCGTCCTTGCCGGCGGCATCCATGGCCTGGAAGATGCAGAGTACGGCGCGCCGGTCTCCCGCCGCGAGGACGCGCTGCAGCTTGTTGAGGTGCTCCGTGCACTTGCGGCGGTATTTCCCCCGGAACTCCGGCTCGTCGGTCAGCGGCTTCGTGGACGCGTGGGACATTTTGAAACTGCTGTCGAACGGGACCAGGTAGGGTGACTCCGGGGCTTCGAACATCGGTTTGCTCCTTGTTGTTGTCTTATCGACCCTGTTGTTCGTGTTGCGCGAGCGCCCAGTCGACGTGTTCGCGCACCATCGGCGACACCGTGTCGCGGCGCTCGCGCAAGGCAGCAACGACGGCCGGCGTCGTGGTCGCGTTGCCGAGGGCGACGGCGATGTTCCGTTGCCAGGCGTCGAATCCGATGCGCCGTATCGCGCTGCCGGCCATGCGCGTCTCCCAGGTTGCCTCGTCCCAGGCGAACAGGTCGGTCAATGCGGCCTCGTCCAGATTATGCCGCGCCTCGAAGTCGGCTTCACCCGTCGTCCGGGCGAACTTGTTCCACGGGCAGAAAAGCTGGCAATCGTCACAGCCGTACACGCGATTGCCGATCGCCTTGCGGAACGTTTCCGGTATCGCGTCGCGATTCTCGATCGTCAGGTAGGAAATGCAGCGGCGCGCATCCACGACGTAGGGCTCGACAATGGCGCCGGTCGGGCAGACGTCGATGCAGGCGCGGCACGATCCGCAATGAGCGCTCGCCGGCGTGTCGACCGGCAACGGCAGGTCCGTGTAAATCTCGCCAAGAAAGAACCACGAGCCGTCGCGCGAGTTCAGCAGGTTCGAGTGCTTGCCGATCCAGCCGAGCCCGGCTTTTTCGGCGAGCGGCTTTTCGAGCACCGGCCCGCTGTCGACGAAAACGCGGTAGCCGAATTCGCCGACAGCGGATGCGATGCGGTCGGCGAGGCGCTGCAGGCGGCGGCGCAACACCTTGTGGTAATCCCGGCCGAGCGCGTAGCGCGACACGTAGGCGCGGGATCCGTCATCGAGCAGGTCGCGCGCGGCCGATTGCGATCCGGTGAAGTAGTCCATGCGCGCGGCAATGACGCGGACGGTGCCGGCGACGAGGTCCGCGGGCCGGCTGCGCCGGTGTCCGTGTCGCTGCATGTAGTCCATCGACCCGTGGTACCCGGCCTCGAGCCACTGGTCCAGGCGGGCCTCGGCGTCGCGCAGGTCGATGTCCGTGATGCCCGTTTGCTGGAACCCGAGTTCCGTGCTCCAGGCAAGTATGTCGGCCTTCAAGGCGTCGAGATTCGGTTTGTCGGCGTGGGTGTCGTCGTGGCCCGGCATGCTGCGTGCGGCGCGTGAGCTTCGTGTCGGCACCAGTATAATCTCGGCGATGCAGTCCTTGCCCGCGGAAATCTATTCGGTCGACGCTGTTCGCGCGATGGATCGGTACGCCATCGACGTCGAAGGCATTCCCGGTTACACGCTGATGACCCGTGCCGGCGAGGCCGCGGTCCGCGAGACGCTGGCCGCGTTCCCGCGGGGACGGCGCTGGGTCGTTCTGTGCGGCGCCGGAAACAATGCGGGCGACGGTTACGTGGTCGCGCGTCTCGCGCGCGCCGAGAGCCTGCAGGTCGACGTCGTCGCGGTTACCGATCCGGCCGCGCTGTCCGGCGACGCGGCCCGCGCCCGCGACGACTACGTCGCGTGCGGCGGGACGATCGGCGCCTGGCCACGGTCTATCGATCCCGAAGCGGACGTGCTGATCGATGCCTTGCTCGGCAGCGGGCTTGCGCGGCCGGTCGGTGGCGCAATCGCCGACGCCGTCGCGGCCATCAATGCGCACCCGGCGCCGGTCGTCGCGCTCGATCTTCCCACCGGCATTCACGGCGACACCGGGCAGCGTCTCGGTGCCGCCGTCGACGCCGACCTGACGATCACGTTCGTTGCGCTCAAGGCAGGCCTTTTCCTGGGCGACGGCATCGCGGCTGGCGGCAGCCTCGCGTACGACGGGCTCGGCGTCCCCGACGCCTGCCGCGCGAAAGCGTCGCCGGTGCTGCGGCGTATCACGTCAACGGTGTTGCGCGCCGCACTGCCGCCCCGGCGGCGCGATGCGCACAAGGGCGACTTCGGGCACGTTGCCATCGTCGGCGGCGGTCCCGGCATGCCGGGCGCCGCGCGTCTCGCCGGCGAAGCGGCGCTGCGTGCCGGCGCGGGAAAGGTCACGGTTGCGACGTGGCCCGGGCACTCGGCACTCATCAGCGCGGCGTGCCCGGAACTGATGACCTGCGCGATCGATGCCCCGGGGGCGCTGTCGGAGCTGCTCGAGCGTGCCGACGTCGTCGCGTTCGGGCCGGGGCTGGGCGTCAGCGATTGGGCCCGGGCGGCGTTCGATGTCGTCGCGGCGCGAACACTGCCGTGTGTGTGGGACGCGGACGCGCTGAACCTGCTCGCGTCGCAGGGCGGGGATGCGGGCCGCAACGCGTCGCGCGTCATCACGCCGCACGCGGGTGAAGCCGGCCGGCTGCTCGGACGCTCTGCGCGTGACGTCCAGGCGGACCGTCGCGGTGCCGTGCTGGCGCTCGCACAGCGCTACGGCGGCACGGCGGTGCTCAAGGGGGCCGGCACGCTGGTGGCCGCGGGAGATGACGTCCCCTTCATCTGCACCGCGGGCAATCCCGGCATGGCCGCCGCCGGGATGGGTGACGTGTTGACAGGCGTGATCGGCGCTCTGCTGGCGCAGGGCCTCGCGCCCCCCGTCGCGGCGGGCGCGGGCGTCGCGCTGCACGCGCGCGCCGGCGACCTGGCGGCTGTGGATGGCGAGCGGGGCCTGATGGCGCGGGACGTGATCGCGGCATTGCGGCCGGCGTTGCGCGCCGCGTCCGGCAGCGCATGAAGCGGTACCTGGCGGACGAGGCCGCGACGACCGCGCTGGCCGGGGCTTTGGCCGCCGCGCTGCCCGTGCCGGCTTCGGGCTGGACGATCCTGTTGCAGGGAGAGCTCGGGGCCGGCAAGTCGACGCTGGCGCGGGCGCTCCTTCGCGCGCTCGGACACGACGGCCCGGTGCCGAGCCCGACCTACACGCTCGTCGAGCCCTACCGGGTGGCGGGCACCACGGTCTACCACGTCGACCTCTACCGGATCGGGAGCGCGGACGAGCTCTACTACATCGGCTGGGACGACCTCGATGACGGCCTGCGCCTCGTGGAGTGGCCGGACCGGGCGCCGGGACTCGCGGACTCGGCGGACCTGCGCATCCGGCTCGCCTACGAGGGCGCCGGGCGATCGGCGGTGCTCGAGGGCCTGAGCGAGCGCGGCCACGCCCTGGCCCGCGCCGTCGGCGAGGCTGCCGGAATGACCGACCGCATTAACTAGTTATGATATCTGCCTAATTTTCCACGGGAAGTCTTGGCATTTCCGTCTGTTTTCGTATACTCAGGTCCGGAATCCTTCGGCCTTTGGGGGCCTGACGAGCGATGTGGGATTTGCGGCGATCCGTTGTGTTGTTCTTACTGTGCCTGTGCGGTGGCGTGCAGGCCGGCCCGACCGTGGACAACATCCGCGTCTGGGCGGAGGACGACAAGACCCGCATCGTGCTCGACCTGAGCCAGCCCGTGCCGCACAACATCTTCACGCTTCGCGGGCCGGACCGGCTCGTCATCGACCTGAAGAACGGTCGACTCGCCGAGCGCCTGGGGCGGCTGCCGGGCGGCGCTGGCTCCATCCGTGCGATTCGCAGCGCAGTGCAGGCCGACGGCGACCTGCGCATCGTGCTCGACCTGAACGAAAACGTGCGCTCGCGCAGCTTCACGGTCGCGCCGAATGACGTCTACGGCAATCGCCTCGTCGTCGACCTGCATCGCGCCGAAACGCCGCACGCGGTGAAACGTGCGTCCGAGACGTTCACGCAGGGGCGGGACATCGTCATCGCGATCGATGCCGGACACGGCGGCAAGGATCCCGGTTCCATCGGCAAGCGCCGGACCTACGAGAAAGACGTCGCGCTTGCCATCGCGCGCGCGCTGGCGCGGCGCGTCGATGCGGAGCCGGGCATGCGCGCGCTCCTGATCCGCGACAGCGACGTGTATGTCGACCACTGGGAGCGTATCGCGATCGCGCGGCGCAACAAGGCCGACCTCTTCGTGTCCGTGCACGCGGACGCCGTCGAGGACCGGCGGCCGCAGGGCATGACCGTGTACGCCCTGTCGCTGAAGGGGGCGAGTGACGAGCAGGCACGGCAACTCGCCGCACGTGAGAACGCCAGCGTCGGCGGCGTCTCGCTGCAGGACAAGGACGACGTGCTGGCATCCGTGCTGCTCGACCTGTCCCAGAACGCGTCGCTGAGCGCCAGCCTCGACGTGGGCGGCGACGTAATCCGCGAGCTCTCGCGCATCGGCAAGGCGCATCGGCATACCGTGCAACAGGCCGGCTTCATCGTGCTGAAGTCGCCGGACATTCCCTCGATCCTCGTCGAGACCGGGTTCATCTCGAACCCGGAGGAAGAATCGCGGCTGCGCGACAGCCGTCACCAGGGCCGCCTCGCCGACGCGATGCTCGCCGGTATCCGTTCGTACTTCTACGAGAATCCGCCGCCGGATACCCGCATCGCGATGGAAGTGCGCCGGCAGCCGGTCCGCGAGGTGCGCCACGTCATCACGCGCGGTGACACGCTCTCGGAGATCGCCGCGCGCTATAACGTGAGCGCCGCCGACATCCGGCGGGCAAACCGCCTGTCGAACGACAGGATCCGCGTCGGCCAGACGCTGTCGATCCCGGTCTACGCGGGCGGCTGAACCTCGACCCCAAGACATTCCGGTGCCAGTTTGAAACAATGACGGGCTTTCCCGCCGTCCGCGCTCGCGCGCCCGTCGCATGCCGATCCGCCCGCTACCGAACCACCTGATCAACCAGATCGCCGCCGGCGAGGTCGTCGAGCGGCCGGCGTCCGTGGTCAAGGAACTCCTGGAGAACAGCCTCGACGCGGGCGCGCGCAGCGTGCAGGTCGACATCGTCGACGGCGGCCGCAAGCTGATCCGGATTCGCGACGACGGTGCCGGCATACCGCGCGACGAGCTGCCGCTCGCCATGTCGCGGCACGCGACCAGCAAGATCGCGAGCCTCGAGGACCTCGAGGCGGTCGCCTCGCTGGGTTTCCGCGGTGAAGCACTGCCGAGCATCGGTTCCGTGGCGCGCATGTCGCTGGTCTCGCGGACGGCGGACGCCGCATCGGCCTGGCGCGTCGAAACCGACGACGGTGCGCTGCGGGGGCCGTCGCCTGACGCGCACCCGCCGGGAACGACGGTCGAGGTTCACGACCTGTTCTATAACACGCCGGCACGTCGCAAGTTCCTGCGCACGGACCGCACCGAGTTCGGACATATCGAGAAGTGGCTGCACCGCCTCGCGCTGTCGAGGCCCGACGTTGCGTTGACACTCACGCACAATCGCCGAACCGTGCTGGACCTGCCCGCCGCGCGCGACGACGGTGGGCGGCTCGCGCGCGTCGCGGCCATACTCGGCGACGCGTTCGCGGCGCAGGCGCTGCGCCTCGAGCGGGATGAGCACGGCCTCGCGCTGTCCGGCTGGATCGCGATGCCGGCCTACAACCGTGCCCAGGCGGACCAGCAGTTCTGGTTCGTCAACGGGCGCAGCATCAGCGACCGCACGCTCGCGCACGCGGCGCGGCACGCGTACCGCGACGTCCTGTTCCACGGTCGCCACGCGGCGTACGTGCTGTACCTCGCGCTCGATCCGGGCGCGGTCGACGCGAACGCGCACCCGGCGAAGCACGAAGTCCGATTCCGCGACGGTCGCCGGCTGCACGGCTTCGTGTCGCAGACGCTGGAGCAGGCGCTCAGGGACACGCGGCCCGGCGGACGGGCACCGGTGCCGCGACCGGCGGCGATGCCGGCCATGACCGGGCAACACGGCCTGTCGCTGCCCGCGGGTGCCGATGCCGCGGGCACGACCGCGTATCGGCCCGTGCACACGCCGTCGCGCCAGGCGGTGCGCGACGTGCTGCGGCATTACGAGCAATCCGAAGTTTCGCCGGTGGCCGGAAAGGACGGCGACGTGCCGCCGCTCGGCTATGCGCTCGCGCAGCTCGCGGGTGTCTACATCCTGGCGGAGAATCGTGACGGCCTGGTGCTGATCGACATGCACGCGGCACACGAACGCGTGATGTACGAGAAGCTCAAGCGCGACCTGGCCGACCGGGAAGTCGTGCGACAGCCGCTGCTCGTGCCGGTTTCCGTATCGGTGGCGGAGCGCGAGGCGCGTCTCGTCGAGGAGTCGGTGGACGTACTCGAATCGCTCGGCCTCGTGGCTGACCGCACCGGTGAGACGAGCGTTACCGTGCGGGAAGTGCCGAGTCTCTTGCGCAACGTGGATGCGGAGTCCCTGCTGCGCGACGTGCTTGGCGACCTGGCCGATTCCGGCGACAGCCGGCGCGTAGCCGATATCGCGGACGACATGCTCGCGACGATGGCCTGTCACAGCGCGGTGCGCGCAAACCGTATCCTCACGATCGACGAGATGAACGCGCTGCTTCGGGAGATGGAGCGCACGGACCGCGCGGACCAGTGCAACCACGGCAGGCCGACCTGGACCACGGTGACGATGCCGGAACTCGATCGCCTGTTCCTGCGCGGACGCTGATGGCCGAAACCCAGCGCGACACGGCGCCCCTGGCAGTCTGCCTGATGGGGCCGACTGCCTCCCGCAAGACCGAGGTGGCGATCGACCTGTGCAAGCGATTTCCGTTCGAGATCGTCAGCGTGGATTCCGCGCTCGTGTACCGTGGCATGGACATCGGCACGGCGAAGCCCGACGCGGCGACGCTGGCGCGCGTGCCGCATCACCTCGTTGACATCCGTGACCCGGAGGAACCGTACTCGGCCGGCGAGTTCGTGCGTGATTCGCGCGCCGCGATGGCCGACATCCGATCGGCAGGTCGGGTTCCGCTGCTCGTCGGTGGCACGATGATGTACTTCCGTTCGCTGGTGCAGGGGATCGCGGCATTACCCGCAGCCGACCCCGAATTGCGCGCGGCCATCGACGCGGAAGCCGCCGAACGCGGCTGGCCGGCGCTGCATGCGGAACTCGCCGATGTCGACCCGGCTTCGGCAACGCGCATCGAGGCGAACGACAGCCAGCGCATCCAGCGGGCACTCGAGGTCTATCGCGCAAGCGGGCGGACGCTGAGCGAATGGCACGCTGCCGACGACGCCGGCGCCGGCGGTACGGACAGGTTCGTGCAACTCGCGCTCGTGCCGGAGCCGCGATCGGTGCTGCATGCCCGCATCGAGGCCCGGCTGGACCGGATGCTGGCCGGCGGGTTCCTCGCGGAACTCGAGGCACTGCGCCGCCGCCAGGGGCTGACGGCCGATGCGCCGTCGATGCGGTCCGTCGGCTACCGCCAGTTCTGGGCGCACCTCGACGGGCAGTCGAATTTCGACGAGGCCCGGTACCGCGCCCTGGTCGCGACCCGGCAGCTCGCCAAGCGCCAGATTACGTGGCTCCGGAGCATGCCGGAGGTACGTTGGCACGACCCCCTTGAAAGTGCTTCGATCGACGCGATATCCGGCTTTCTGATACCATTTTTGAACGCTTAGGCTGAACACCGGGCAAGGCCGGCGCCACCGGACAGGGGTGTTCAACAACAACAAGAACGAGGAGACCCGAGATGGCCAAGGGGCAAACGCTGCAAGATCCGTTTCTGAACATTTTACGCAAGGAAAAGGTTCCGGTATCCATCTATCTCGTCAATGGCATCAAGCTGCAGGGGCAGGTCGATTCCTTCGACCAGTTCGTCGTGTTGCTCAAGAACAGCGTCAACCAGATGGTGTACAAGCACGCGATTTCGACGGTCGTCCCGTCGCGCAACGTGCGCTTGCCGATTCCCGATGACGACGGAGAAGGCGACGAATAAGGACTTTTTTCCTTCACGCCACGTGGAGGCAGTGTTTGTTTGAACGACCGCAAAGCGGCGAACGAGCCATTCTCGTTCACGCGAGCCCGGCCGGCGCACCAGAACGATCCGAACGCGAAGAGTTTGCGGAGCTTGCAAGGTCCGCGGGCGCGATCGTGCTCGACGAGATCGTCAGTGCGCGCCGCAAACCGAACCCGCGCACGTTCATCGGCGGCGGCAAGCTCGATGCCCTGCGCGAAAGCGTGGAAAAGCACGGCGCGGAGCTCGTCATATCTTCGGCGGAACTGTCGCCCAGCCAGGAGCGCAATCTCGAACGCGAACTCAAGTGCCGCGTGCTGGATCGCGCCGGGCTGATCCTCGACATCTTCGCGCAGCGCGCGCGCAGCTTCGAGGGCAAGCTCCAGGTGGAACTCGCGCAGCTCGAACACTTGTCGACGCGGCTCGTCCGCGGCTGGACTCACCTCGAACGCCAGAAGGGCGGTATCGGCCTTCGCGGCCCGGGTGAAACGCAGCTCGAGACGGACCGCCGGCTCCTGGGCCACCGCATCCGGGTGCTGAACGAGCGGCTGGCGCAGGTCGACCGGCGGCGCTCGATGAACCGGCGCAACCGCGTTCGTGCGGAAATTCCGACCGTGGCGCTGGTGGGCTACACGAACGCCGGCAAGTCGACGCTCTTCAATGCGCTGACGAATGCCGGCGTGTACGTGCGCGACCAGCTCTTCGCGACGCTCGACCCGACGGTGCGCCGCCTCGAACTGCCCGACGGCCGCGAGATTGTGCTGGCGGACACGGTGGGGTTCGTCCGCGACCTGCCGCATGAACTGGTCGCGGCCTTCCGGTCGACGTTGCAGGAGGCGCGCGAGGCGGATCTCATCCTGCACCTGATCGATGCGAGCGATGAGCAGCGCTGGCAGCGCGTACGGCAGGTCAATGCCGTGCTGCGCCAGCTCGATGCCGACAAGGTGCCGCAAATCCGGGTATACAATAAGATCGACAAGGTGGACCGCCGGCCGCGCGTCACGCACAACCGCCATGGCGTCGGCCGTGCCGTCTGGCTGTCCGCCGCGACGGGCGAGGGCGTGCCGATGCTGCTGGAGACCATCGGCGAACGGCTGCGGCGCGAAACGCTGCACGGCGTGCTGCGCCTCGATCACTCGCAGGGCCGGCAGCGCGCGAAGCTGTTCGAGCTGGGGGCGGTACTGAGTGAGACCCCGCAGGACGACGGCGGCTGGGATATCGAGCTGGAAATGGCCGAGAAGGATTTGCGACGCTTTCTCAAGCGTGAGAACCTCGCGGCCGATTCTTTGCGACCTGTGACCGGACCGGCGACCGAGCCCGGCCCGGCCGTCGCGTCCAACTGAGACCGAGCAGAGAGATTATGGCCTGGAACGACCAAGGAAACGGCAAGGACCCGTGGCGCCGCGACGACCGCGAGCCGACGGACCTCGACAAGATCGTACAGAACTGGCAGAAGCGCCTCGGCGGCCTGTTCGGCGGCGGCAAGGGACGCGGCGGCCGCGGCGGCGGAGGCGGGGGCCTCGGTTTCGTCATCGTGCTCATCGTCCTGGGCTGGCTGGCGACGGGTTTTTACCGTGTGGATGAAGCCGAGCGCGGCGTCGTGCAGCGTTTCGGCAAGTTCATGAAGACCGCCGAACCGGGCCTGCACTGGCGGATTCCGGCGCCAGTTGACCGCGTGGATCTCGTGAACACGATCATCGTCGTCGATTACCCGTACCGCACGGAGATGCTCACGGCCGACGAGCAGTACGTGTTCATCGACATGGTCGTGCAGTATCGGCGCGCAGACGCCGTCAAGTTCAGCTTCGAGGTCGAGATGCCGGAGCAAACGCTCGAGGACGTGACGCAGAGCGCGCTGCGCGAGGTCGTTGGCACGAGCAAACTCGACGAACTCGTTGCGTCGGGGCGCCGGGACGAGATTGCCTCGCGAACCCAGACCGCGCTGCAACGAACGCTGGATCTCTATGAAGCCGGCATCGTCGTCACATCGGTGTCGCTGAAGGACGTCAAGTACCCACAGAACGTGCAGAACGCCGTCGACGATGCACAGCGTGCGCGCAACGACGCGGAGCGATACGAACTCGAAGCGGATGCCTATCGTCGCGACATCCTGCCGCGGGCGGAAGGCGACGCGGCGCGGATCCTCCAGGAGGCAGAAGCCTACCGGGACCAGGTGATCGCGAACGCCGAAGGTGAGGCGGCGCGCTTCGTGGCGTTGCTCGCCGAGTACAAGAAGGCGCCGCGCGTGACGCGCGAGCGCCTGTACATCGACGCGGTCGAGGCCGTGTACGGCAGTTCCAGCAAGGTCATCCTCGATGCCGAGGGCAGCGGCAACCTGATGTACCTGCCGATCGACCGCCTGATTGAGAACCGATCGGGTGCGGATACCTCGAGCCGCCAACGAAGCCCGGATTCGTCGGCGGCACCGGCACCGACCACGGAGGCGCCGCCTTCGAATGACATGCGCGAACGGAGGACCCGCTGATGCCGTCGAATCGATTCGGACTCATCGTTTTCTTTGGCATCGCCGTCATTCTGCTGGCGACGTCGGTGTTCACCGTGAACGAGCGCGAGACGGCGCTCAAGCGGCGTTTCGGCGAGGTGGTCAGCACCGAGTACGAGCCGGGCCTGCACTGGAAAATCCCGATCTTCGAGGACGTCCGCAAGTTTCCGTCCCGAATCCTGACGATCAGTGACCGGCCGGAGCGTGTCTTCACGAAGGAGAACGAGTCGCTCGACGTCGACTTTTTCGTGAAATACCGCATCGTCGACCCGCTGCGTTACTACACGTCCAGCGGCGGCGTCCGCGAGATCGCGGAGATGCGCCTGCGGGAAATCGTGAAGAACGCCGTCGTGACCGAGTTTGGCAAGCGTACCGTGCGCGAGGCGATCTCCGTCGGGCGCGCGGAACTGATGCGCGACCTGCTGGTTCGCGCCGAAGATACCGCGGCCGACCTCGGCGTAGACCTCGTGGACTTCCGCGTGAAGCAGGTCGAGTTCATGGAAGACGTGCGCAACTCCGTGTACGCGCAGATGGAGGCGGAGCGCAAGCGTATCGCCGCGGAACGCCGTGCCGAGGGCCGCAGGAGCGAGGCGGAGATCCGCGCGGGCGCGGATCGTGAGAAGACCATCATTCTCGCCGAGGCGTATCGCGACAGCCAGATTCTTCGCGGTGAAGGTGACGCCCGGGCGGCCGAGATCTACGCGAACGCGTTCAACCAGGATCCGGAATTTTACGCGTTCTATCGCAGCCTGGACGCGTACCGTCGGTCCGTCGGCAAGGAAGGTGACATCCTGGTCGTCGACCCGAACAACGAGTTCTTCCGATACCTGAACCAGTCCGGCGGCAATCGCTGATTCGGACGGGCGCGCCGTCCGGCCATGTGGACCGAGATCTTCACCGCGCTCGCGCTCGTCCTCGTGATCGAGGGCCTGCTGCCGTTCGCCGCACCGGGCACGTACCGACGAGTGGTGGCGGAAGTGACGCGACTGGGTGACAATTCGATGAGGACGGCCGGCCTGGTGTTGATCATCGCCGGCCTCGTCTTGCTGTACTTCGTCCGCGGTTTCTAGTCGCACCAAACCGGATCTTCGATATGGGAAAGAACGTCGTCGTCGTCGGCACCCAGTGGGGTGACGAGGGCAAGGGAAAGATCGTCGATCTGCTGACGGACCGGGCGACGGTCGTCGCGCGTTTCCAGGGTGGGCACAACGCCGGGCACACGCTGGTGATTGGCGGCAGGAAAACCGTGTTGCACCTGATACCGTCGGGCATCCTGCGCGATGGCGTCAGTTGCCTGATCGGCAACGGCGTCGTCGTGGCGCTCGATGCACTGGTGTCGGAGGCGAACAAGCTGGTTGCGAACGGCGTGCCGGTCTTCGAGCGCCTGAAGGTCAGCCCGAATTGCCCGTTGATCCTGCCGTCGCACGCGGCGCTCGACCTGGCGCGCGAGAAGGCGCGTGGCGCCGCCGCGATCGGCACGACAGGGCGCGGCATCGGGCCCGCTTACGAGGACAAAGTGTCGCGGCGTGGCCTGCGCATCGCGGACCTGTTCGTCCGCGAGCATTTTGCGTCCAAGCTCGGCGAAGTCCTCGACTACCACAACTTCCTGCTGCGCCGGTATTACGGCGCGGAACCGGTCGATTTCGTGAAGTCGCTCGACGAGGCGCTCGAGGCCGCGGAGATAGTGGCGCCGATCACCGCCGACGTCACGCAGATCCTGAGCGATACCGCCGCCTCCGGCGGCAGCATCCTGTTCGAGGGCGCACAGGGGACGTTTCTGGATATCGACCACGGCACTTACCCGTTCGTCACGTCGTCGAACACCGTCGCTGCCGCTGCCAGTACCGGCACCGGCATGGGACCGCGGGATATCGACTACGTGCTCGGCATCGTCAAGGCCTACACGACGCGCGTCGGCGCCGGTCCTTTCCCGACCGAGCTGTTCGACGACACCGGCGAGCATCTTGCGCGGGTCGGCGCCGAGTTCGGCGCGACGACCGGGCGGCCGCGCCGCGTCGGCTGGTTCGACGCAGTCGCGTTGCGGCGCTCGATCGTGAACAGCAGCGTGTCGGGCCTGTGCGTGACGAAACTGGACGTGCTCGACGAACTGGAGACGATCCGCATCTGCGTCGGGTATACGATTGACGGCGAGCCGATCAACGGACTGCCGGTGATCGTGGATCGTTTCGCGGACTGCATGCCGGTGTACGAGGAGCACCCGGGCTGGCGGACGTCGACGGTCGGCGTAACGGCACTCGACGGGCTGCCGGAGAACGCGCGCTCCTACCTCGCACGCATCGAAGAACTCTCAGGCGTGCCGATCGACATCATTTCCACCGGCCCGGATCGCGACCAGACGATCGTCAAACGCCATCCGTTCGGCTGAGACGCCGGCGAGCGAGGCATGCGGCCGCGAGCAATGCGAGGAGCCAGGTTGCCGGACCGCCGCCGCCGCCACCTCCACCGCCGATCCCCGACGTCGTACCGACGGTAACGTTCGTCGTCGCCGTGTCGCTGAGGCCGCGCGGGTCCGTGACGGCCAACTGGAAACGCAGCAAGGTATTCGAGCTTGCGGCCGGCGCCGTGAACGTGGCTTCGGCACTCGATGCGCCGGACAACGTGACGGCGGGTCCCATGGTCTGGGTCCAGGCATATTCGAGCGTGTCGCCGTCGGGGTCGGCGGAGGCGGTGCCGTCGAGAACGACGAGTGCCCCCGGCGCCACCTGCTGGCTCGCCGGGACGATCGCGTTCGGCGCGGCGTTCGCGCCGTCGCCGTCCAGCAGCTCCACTCGGACCGTCGTATTCGGGCCGAGTAACGCCCCGGTTGGCGCCGACAGTGCCAGCTCGAAGTACTCGTCGTCTTCGACGACGCCGTCGTCCGCGATGCTGAACTCGAGCCAGCGGGGTGTTGCGTCGCCATCGGGCCAGGACACGGTGCCGGACGTCACGCCGCTGAAATCCGCGCCGGCCGTCGCATCACCGCCCGCCAGGCTGTAATCGACAGTGGCCGCGCCAGCGGCGCTACCGCGGCGGCGCAGCACGACGACCGCCGTGGCGAAGCCGCGTTCCGGCGCCTGGACGAGCGGCGCATCGAAGTCGATCTCGGTGCCGGCGCCCGGGTCTTCCAGGAATACGGAGGCAATATTGCGCGGCGCGAGAGTGGCGCCGCCGGTCGGCGCGACGAGTCGGACCAGTGCCTGCTCCATGGGCTCGTCGATGCCGTCCGCGAGCAATGGGATCGACAGCGTCTTGTCTGCGGCGTCGCCGTCCGCCCACGACAGCGTCGCCGGGAGGGCGGCGTAGTCGTCGGCGGAGGAGGTGCCCGGCACCAGTTCGAAGGCAACGCCGACCGCGCCGGCCGCGCCGCCGCTGCGTCGCACCGTCACGTCGACGCTGCTCCCTTCGGTACCCGCGTACGAGGTCGTGACGAACGACAGGCTGCCTGCCGCAACGTCGAGCGTGTCGTCCCCGGCGAGGAACAGGCCGCCGGCAATATCACTGATGGCGATGGTGCCGCTGGGAAAGTACGGGTAGACGCCCCACGCGCCGACGAATCCGGAACTGTCGGAGAAGGGGTAGGTATCCAGGGATCCGACCGTCACCGGGTTTCCGGGATCGCTCAGATCGAGCACCGTGAGACCGCGGCTGTAGTTGGACATATAGTAGCGATTGCCGCGCACGAAGCCGTTGTGGTCGATCGCGTTCGTCGGGCCGTTCCACTGGCCGGCGACAGACGGCGACGCCAGGTTCGCGAGCGAGAAGACGCGCACGGTCGTGGCAAGGCCGAAGTCGCGCTCATCGAGCTCGTCGTGCACATAGAGGTACATTCCGTCCTCGGATGGCCATCCGGAGTGCGTGTAACGCGCATTCGGGTACGGGGTGCGGCTGAGGCGCACGGCCGCGGCAGGGTTCGTGACGTCCCAGATGTCGACGGTCGATTCGTTGAAGTCGAACAGGACTTCGCAATAGTCGGTCGCGTTCACGCATTGCGTGTCCTTGCGGGCGTCCCGGATGATCATTGTCGCCGCGTCGTGCATGTAGTCCCCGGCACCGGGCGCCGGCATGTCGACGAACTGCGGCGCGGCGGGGTTGTCGAGCCGGTAGCTTCGGAAGCGACCGCCGCCGTTATTCGACCCGGCGATGACCAGCGACGGTGTGCGGCCGGTTCGCGACAAGCCCGTCGCGTAGTCCGTGTCGGCTGCAAAGACGTTGTGGGCGGCGCTGAAGTCGCTGTCGTAGCCGAGCCGGCCGATGCGCTGCGGCAGCCCCGTCAGGTCGATGACGAACAGCCCGTCCGCCGCGCCGTCGGTCGTGATGTACGCATGGGCTTTCCAGCGGTCCGTCGGCGCATCGAAGTACTGGTAGATCTTGACGTCGCGCCAGGTCGTGTTCAGACCGTCGATGAAGCCGATTTCGCGCGGCAACGACGGGTCCGTGATGTCGAAGACGCCCGTGCCGGTATTGAAGCCGACCACGGCGTATTCCCGTCCCGTGTTCATGTCCACGAATCCCCACACGTCGGACGCCGCGTCGGGGCGGGCGCTGACTTCGGAACGGGCGATGTGCGACAGCAGTTCGACGTTGCTGCAGCTGAGCCCACCCGACTGACCGTTGCTGCACGGCGCGCCGCCGAGGGATTTCTCGAGCGACTCGTGCAGTTTCATCAGGCGCCGGGTTTCGTCGGCAACGGCGTCGCTGCCGGCATCCGCGTCCGGCAGGGATTTCGTATCGGCAAGGACGTGAAAGCCCTTGCTCGTGAACAGTGCGCGGTACTCCGGCGGCACGCCCACCAGGGTCGTCGTCGCGACCGACGGCGTGTTGTACGCGTCATCTCTGGAAAACCCGCCGCGCACCGTCACGATGCCGCTGACGACGTGGAACAGGTCCTCGGCGGCGGCCAGCGAGTACCGTCCGCCCGCGACGCGGATCTCGCCACCCTTGCCGACCCGGTCGAGCGTGTAGGACAGCGTGCGGCATGGCGCGCCGGCGTCGGTGCAGTCACCGGCGTCGCGGCCGCCCTCCGCAACGTACAGCGGCGGGCCGGCATCGGAATGCGCGAAAACGGGCGCCGGCAGGAGCAGCGCAATCAGCAGGAGTCGAAGTCGATTGGTCAAGCGTATTCCCTGTGCTCCGGGGCAGCGATCGGTGTTTATCAGAGCGCGCCCGGCGAATGTAAACTGCGACACATGTCACAACCTCTTAGACAGGCGCGGGCGCTCACGTTCACCGCCGGGCCTTCGGCCATCCGGGAAATCCGGGCGGACGGCCTGCGCCTGGAGCGCATCGGAACGCTGGCGGGCGCTTCTGGCGGCGCCAAGTGGCTGGCCCTGAGCCAGCTCGACCGCGTTATCGCGCGGCGCATACTACCCGGGCTCCGGGGCAGCGTACACATGATAGGCACGTCGATCGGAGCCTGGCGAATGGCGTGTTTCGGCCAGGCGGACCCGCTGGCGGCGATCGACCGCTTCGAGTCGGCCTATCTCGGCCAGACCTACAGCGAGCGTCCCGACCGCGCGGAGATCTCGCGGCGGACGGCCGGGATCCTGGATACGGTGTTGGGCGAGCGCGGCACCGGTGAAATCCTGGCGCACCCGGTCCTGCGCCTGCACGTGATGACCGTGCGTAGCCGCGGGCTGGCGGCGAGCGAACGGCCGGCGACACTGATGGCCGGCCTGGCGGCCGCGGCCGGGCTCAACGCGGTGAGTCGGCGGACCCTCGGCCTGATGTTCGACCGGGTACTGTTCTTCGATCCGCGCTGCACCGGCACCGGGCGCCCACCGTTCTTCAATGTACCGGGGTTTCCGATGCACCGGGTGCCGCTGGGCGAGCACAACCTGCGGCAAGCCATCATCGCCACGGGATCCATCCCGCTGGTCATGGCCGGCGTGCGCGATATCCCGGGCGCGCCGGAAGGCATGTACCGCGACGGCGGCGTCATCGACTATCACATCGACCTGCCGCACAGCAGCGGCGGGCGCCTGTCGTTGTTCGCACACTTCTACAACTACCTGCGTCCCGGCTGGTTCGACAAGCGGCTTTCGTGGCGACGGCCGAAACCCTCGCATATCGACCGGACAATCCTGGTCAGCCCGTCGCCGGAATTCGTGGCTTCGTTGCCGCATGGCAAGATTCCGGACCGGCACGACTTCGTGAACCTGACGACCGAGGAACGCATGGCGAGCTGGCGCAAGGTGGTGGACGCCTGCCGGCGCCTGGCGGACGAATTCGAGGACGTGCTGGATCGCGACCGCCTCGACGAGCGCCTCAGTCCTTTTTGAGCGCGCGGCGTTGCCCGCGGGCGCAGCGTGCGGACAGCGCCGCATGCACGGCATCCACATCTTCATCCAGCAGGAAGTCCTCGCGGCTTCGCCAGCCGCGCAACATCGGCAGCGTGCGCTCGTTCACGAGCAGGTGATGGTGACCGAGCTGCTCCGATACTTCCCAGCCGGGAACCGCGATCACGGAACGTACCCGGATCGGGTGAGCGGCAACTTCCCGCAGGTCGCGCCCCAGCCGCTGTGCACCGGCTGTAACTTCGACGAGCGAGACCGGCTCTTTCGCGTTGGACCAGGTGAGGTTGTGCTCGTCCAGGCTGACGGTGCCCGGACGGAAATGACGCCGAGCGAGCACGGTGACCGCGTAGAGTCCGCCGGGCCCGGCCAGGACGTGGTCGACGACGCCGGCGGTCGTCGGCACGTCGTGATAGACGCGGCCGCGCTCTCCCGCCAGCCGCTGCAGCTGGTGGCCGACGGCGAGATTGGCATCGTGCAGGTAGCGCACCCGGCGCCAGTCGATCAGTATCTGCACGAGCCGGAACCCGGCCAGCGCCAGCGCCGCCAGCAGCGTCGCGAAGACAGCGTAGAGCTGCCAGCGCGGGAAGCCGGCGAACAGTTCCGGCACCTGGAACATCGATGCCGCCGCATAGACGATGACGAACATCGTGCCGGCACCGAAGTACACGGACTGGCGGCGAGAGAGTTCCTGGAGATGGTCGCGGAAGCGCTGCGCCGATTCGCACATGATGCTGTCGGCGAAGCTCGGGTGTCCCGCGATGACACGCGTCACGAAGTGCCAGCCCTTCGCCGCACAGGCGAACAGGACGGCGCACAGCAGTGCGATCGTCGCGGATGCCCCCACGGCTTGTAAGTCCATCCCGGCAGCTCCGGTTCGCTGGCTGTCCCCTGAGCGTAGCGGCGCGCCGGCCGGGTCACTGTGACGCAGGTCACACCGGGGCGTCCGAAGGAGGACCTGGTTGGCGCTTTTCAGGCGGGGTTCAGCGTCCGGGCGTTATTTGTGAACGTCATCACGGGGCCGATGCCCCCCGGTTGATAGCGTTCGGGCAATCAAGTCCGTTCGCCGGACAGGTCGGTTCTGAGAACCGAAAGCGAGGTACGCGATGAAAGCCCGGATACTGACGATCACGCTCGTCGTCCTGACCATGGCCCTGGGCGCCTGCTCGTCGATGGGGCCCGAGGAATGCGCGGCGACCGACTGGTCGGCCATTGGCTACGAAGACGGTTCACGCGGCATGCCGACCGAGTATTTCGGAAATCACCGGAAGGCCTGCGCCAAGCACGGCATCACCGCCGATTTCGCCGCTTACAAGGCGGGGCGAAACGAGGGACTGGTCGAGTTCTGCCAGCCGAGCCGCGGCTACAATCTGGGCGTCAGCGGCGGACGCTACCACGGCGTCTGCGACATCGCGCTCGAAGAGGAGTTCCTGGATGCCTACCAGGTAGGCCACCAGCTCTACTCCTTGCGCGCGAGCGTCAACAACGCGACGTCGCAGATCGCGGCGCGCGAGAGCGAACTCGAGCGCGTGCGTGACAGCATCCGCGCCAAGGAAGCACTGCTGATCTCCAGCGAGCCGACGCCGCAGGAGCGTGTATTGCTGCTTGCCGACATCAAGGAGCTGGCCGAGCGCACCGGTGAGCTCGAGACGGAGATCGCCGTGCTCATCGAGGAACGCGCTCACCACCAGAGCGAGCTCACCAACTACCAGAACACGGTCGCTGCCTACGGATTCTAGGGTCGCCGCCGTGCGGTGCCGTGCCGTCAGTCGTCGGCGCGGCGCCCGTCCGCTTGCCGGCGTTCCTGCTCGAATCGGCCCGTCCCCGGTGTCGTGCCGGGTGACCCGAATGGGCTGCGCCGGTCCCGCCCGCTGCGGCGGTCATCGTAGTGCTGGAAGCGGCATTCACAGTTGTCCCGGTCGCACTCGGGCAGGGGAAGCTTCGGCGCCTCGCTGCCCAGAAAGCGCACGCCCTCGAGCTTGAGCGCGGCCTCGCACGCGTACACGGGCGTCTTGATCGCCACGGCGTGGAACTGTGATGTCGAATGGCTGAGGCGTCGGTCGGCGCGGCCCGGGCGCCGCGCGGCAGTCGCCTCGCGGGCCGCGCGCTGGCGGAAGTACCACCACGCGACGGCCAGGACCACGATCAGGACGAACAGCAGTTTGGCCATGCCGCACTCTCCCACGGGCACCGGTTTGCTTGCCCTGCATACTGTAGTTTAGCCGGCGAGCGGATGCACGCCGGGCGGGCCGGCTATTCGGGGACTCCGGGGGCCGCGTCGTCCGCCAGGCGGGATATCGGCGCGAGTATCGGCAGGCTGTCCGGCGCCGACAGGGATGCGTACAGCGCGACGAGTGCCGGGTGCAGGCCAGGGTAGCGTTCGATGGCCGACTCCAGGTCGACGCGCATCTGCTCGTAGCGGTCCTGCGGCAGCAGGCCGTTGTCGTACGCGGCCTGGGCGATCCGGTAGAGATTGATGTATTGCTGCGCAATGGCGCGAATCTGCGACGTGTCGGTCGCCGTGATCAGGTGGCCCTGCGGCGACGAGATCTTCGCAAACACCTTGGCCACTTCCGGGTTGCCGGCGCGAGACTGGTACATGTCCGCGTACAGGTCGGCGATCCGGTACTGCGCATCGAATTCGGCCGAGCGCTGGGCGAGGCGGTTCGCGGTGCGTTGCTCGAGGGCGATCATCACCAGCACGGCGACGATCGTGACGAAGCCGACGACTTCCGCGAGTTCACGCCAGTCCCGGTGCTGCATGCCCGTACCTCAACGTAGTGCCGGCCACGGCGATACGCCGAACAGCCAGGGGTGGACATAAGCGACGATCGCGAATACCGCGACCGCCGCGACCAGTGTCATCAGGTCCCGGGACGCGGGTACCGGGGCAGGCTTCTGCCATGCACCGTCGCGCCGATTGATGAGTACGATGGCGACGAAGGCCCAGAGGCCGATGCCGCCAAAGAGCACGACCGAGCGGTTCTCGCCGTTGGCAAGCAGGTGAGCGACGGCCCAGACGACCGTGCCGGTGAGCATCGGGTGACGCAGCCAGCGCTTCGTGTTTCCCGGCGCGTGGCTTGCCGCGAGCAGGAAGAAGGCGACGAACAGGAGCAGGGGGACGACGAGGCTGCCGTACAGCGGCGGGACATAGACCGCGGCCAGGGCGGTGCGTTGCCAGCCGATGACGATCATGACCAGCGATGCGACGATGACGAGGGAGAAGAGCCCGCGATACGGCTGCCGGCCGAGCCGGGCAATAAAGCGATCACGCCTCGCCGGCGCGATCGCCGGGAAGAGATGCGTGATGCTCCAGAGTATGACGCCGGCTGCCAGCAGACTCACCGTTCGCTCCCGTCGTTACATGGACTCCAGTATACTGCCAAGCATGGGCACCGCCGACAACAAGTTGCTGGAGATGCTGACCGGGTACGCGGCGGCACACCAGCACCCCGTCAACATCGTCGTCCACCTGGTCGGTATCCCGACGATCATGCTCGGTGTGCTGATACCGCTGACCTGGGTCGGCGTAGATGTTGGCCCGGTGCACCTTACGTTGGCGCACGCCGCGCTCGCGGGCTTCTTTCTTTTTTACCTGACGCTCGATGCGCTGTTCGCAGTCACGTTCCTGGTGGGCGGCTTCCTGCTGACGCTGCTGGCATTGCGCATCGGCACGCTGCCGCCGATGACATCGGGACTGATCGCAGCGGCATGCTTCGTCGGCGGCTACATTGCGCAGTTCGTCGGGCATGCGATCGAGCGTTCGATGCCGGTGCTGGTTCGTCACCCGATCCAGGCGAATCTCGCGGCGCCGTTCTTCACTGTCGTTGAACTCTTCAAGCTGGTCGGCCTGCGCGATGAGCTGTTCAACCGCGTACAGGCGAACGTCGCGGCGCGCCGTCAGGAGATGGCGGAGAGCCGGTAGCGGAGCAGGGTGGCGACACTGATCGCGTCGGTAATCTCGCCGTCCACGACCATCTTCACGGCGTCGTCGAGCGGCAACTTCCGGACAGTGAGATCCTCGGTTTCGTCGAAGTCCGTCGGGCCTTCCGCCAGGCCGGTGGCAACGAACACGACACCGCGTTCATCGGTGATCGAGTTGCTCGGGTGCAGCTGCATCAGGTACGACCAGTGCCTCGCAGTCAGTCCGGTTTCTTCGCGCAGCTCGCGCATTGCCGCGTCGAGCAGGTCTTCGCCTTCCGGTGCGCCGCCCATCGGTAATTCCCACGTGTACTGGTCGATCGTGTACCGGGACTGTCCGACGAGCCAGGTGTTGCCGGATTCGTCGATCGGGAGTATGGCGACGGCCGTGTTCTTGAAGTGCACGTGCCCGTAGCAGTTGCGGCCGCCCGACGGGTTACGGACATCGTCGGCGAAGACTTCCATCCAGTCGTTGTCGAAGATGCTGCGTCGTGACAATCGGGTCCAGCCCATGCGAAGGCTCCGTCTCAGCGTCGTGCCGGTGCTTCGGCACCCGCAGGAACGAAAAAAGCCCCCTCGCGGGGGCTCTCGATGACTGGTGCCGAGAAGAGGACTTGAACCTCCACGGGGTTACCCCCACTAGCACCTGAAGCTAGCGCGTCTACCAATTCCGCCACCTCGGCATGGCGTATCCGCGTACAATCGGCGGATTCGCGAGGCCGCGCACTGTACTCAATGCGGGCGCGGCCTGTCAATGATAATACGGCGCGCCGGACGGGCGCGCGGGAGCACGCCGCTTGGCAAGGCCACGCAAATCACAGAACCAGCCGCCGAAAGGCCGGCAAACGGGCAAGAAGTACAGTCACCCCATCCCGGATCGCAACGTATTGCTCGACTACCTGACCGACGTCGGCATGCCGCAGAAGGCGGAGGCGATCCTGTCGGCTTTCGGCCTGAAGGGCCAGCGCATGCGTTCACTGCTGGTCGACCGGCTCGACGGGATGGTGCGTTCGGGACAGATCATCCGGAACCGGCGCAAGGAGTACTGCCTGACGCAAAAGCTGGAGCTCGTCACGGGCCGCGTCAGTGGTCACCGCGATGGCTTTGGCTTTCTCGTGCCGGATGCCGGGGAGACCGACGTCTACCTCTCGGCCCGTGAGATGCGTTCATTATTCGACGGCGACAGGGTTGCGGTGCGGATCACCGGCGTTGATCGGCGCGGCAAGCCGGACGGCGAAGTCGTGGATATCCTGCAGCGGGGCACGCGCGAAGTGGCCGGCCAGTTTATCCGTGAGCGCGGTATCGGCCTTGTCGTGCCCGACAACCCGAAGATCGCTCACCGCATACTGATCGGAAAGGGCGACACGGGCGGCGCGAGGCCGGGGCAGGTCGTCGTCGCGGAAGTGATCGACTATCCGTCGCAGCACGAGCAGGCGACCGGCCGCATCGTGCGCGTGATCGGCGCGCCCGACGAGAAAGGCATCGCGACGGAAATCGCGATCCAGGCCCACGGCATACCCAGCCACTGGCCGGCCACGGTGCGCGATGCAGCGGCGGCCGTCGGCAAGACAGTGAAGTCGGCGGCGAAGCGCGGGCGCCTGGACCTTCGAAGCCTGGACCTGGTGACGATCGATGGCGCCGATGCCCGGGATTTCGACGACGCTGTCTACTGCGAGCCTGCCGGCAACGGTTGGCGGCTCATCGTGGCAATCGCGGACGTTGCGCACTACGTGGAAAAGGGCTCGGCGATCGACCGGGAGGCGGTGGCGCGCGGCACGTCCGTCTACTTCCCCGACCGTGTCGTTCCGATGCTGCCGGAGGTCCTGTCGAACGGTCTCTGCTCCCTGAATCCCAAAGTCGACCGCCTGTGCATGGTCTGCGACATGCGCGTGGGCGCAAACGGCAAGGTCACGCGGTCGACGTTTCACGAGGCGGTCATGCGCTCGAAGGCCCGGCTGACGTACAGCCGGGTAGGCGCGTTCCTGGACGGTGACGGCAGCGCGGTTCCTGCGGAGCTTCACGACGCCGTGAGCAACCTTCACGGCGTCTACGGGGCATTCGCCGCCGCGCGCAAGCGGCGCGGCGCGTTGGAACTCGACCTGCCGCAGGTCAAGTTCGAGCTCGGCGAGGATGGCACTATCCGGCGTATCCGCGCCGTCGCGCGCAACGACGCGCACCGGCTGATCGAGGAGTGCATGATCGCGGCGAACGTCGAGGCCGCGAAGTTCCTTCGCCGGCACCGGATTGCCGGTCTGTACCGGATCCATGCGCGGCCGGACCCCGATCGCTTCGACGAGCTGCGCCAGTACCTCGTGAGCCTGGGCCTGAAGGTGCCGCATTCGGAGCACGTCAAACCGAAAGACTTCGCGGCGCTGGCCCGGCAGACCGAAGGCCGGCCGGACAGCGCGGCGATATCCATGCAGATGCTGCGTAGCCTGACGCACGCGGAGTATTCGCCGGAGAACATTGGACACTTCGGCCTGGCGCTCGAGTCGTACGCGCATTTCACGTCGCCGATCCGGCGCTATCCCGACTTGCTCGTACACCGCGCGATCCGGCACATCATTCGAGGCGGCAAGCCGGGCGCCTACGACTACGACCGGCAGGACATGGTTCGCCTCGGCGCGCTGACGTCCGCGCACGAGCGGCGCGCCGAGGATGCGACGCGCGATGTCGAGGCGTGGCTGAAGTGCGAGTACATGGTGGACCATGTCGGCGATGCGTTCGACGGGGTCGTCACGGGCGTGACGAACTTCGGATTGTTCGTACAGATTCCGGAGCTCATGGTCGACGGGCTGGTGCACGTCACGAGCCTGCCGAACGACTACTACCACTTCGACGCGTCGCGCCTGTGCATGATCGGCGAGCGCAGCGGCCGGACGTTCCGCCTGGGCGAGTCGATGAAGGTCCTCGTGCACCGGGTCGACATGGAGACCCGGCGGATCGATTTCCGGCCCGCCGAGCTGCCGCACGACGTTGCGGCCGCCCCGCGGCGCAGGCGCCGGTGAGCGAGCGCAAGTCGCGGTTCGTCGCCGGGCTGCGCGCGGTCGAGCAGTTGCTCGCGTCCGGCCCCGGCCAGGTCCGGCGCCTGTACGTGGAGTACCGGACTGCCAATCCGCGCGTGGCGGCGGCGAGTGCGCGAGCACACGACGCCGGCATCGAGGTGCAGTCGGCGAACCGTGCCCGACTGACGCAGCTCGGCGGCGAGGCCCGCCACCAGGGCATCGTCGCCGAAATCCGGCGGGACGGGACACGCCTGGACGAGGCGGCGCTGCGCTCGCTGGTCGAGAAGCGGCTCGGCGAGGGTGCACCGCTGCTGCTCCTGCTACTGGACGGGATCCAGGACCCGCACAATCTCGGCGCCTGCCTGCGAACGGCAGACGCCGCGGGCGTCGACGCCGTCATCGTGCCGAGGCACGGTGCGGCGGGGCTCGGGCCCACAGTCAGCAAGGTCGCTGCCGGAGCCGCCGAGACGGTCCCGTTCGCCGAGGTGGCGAACCCGGGGCGCGTGCTGGACTGGCTCGGTGACTACGGCGTGGCGCGCATCGGCACCAGCGACCGCGGTACCGAGGAGCCCTGGGCGGTCGACCTCGCCGGCCCCGTGGTCCTCGTGATGGGCCGCGAGGAGACCGGCCTGGGCGAAGGCACCCGGCGGCGTTGCGACCGGCTCGTCCGGCTGCCCATGGCGGGCGATGTTTCCAGCCTCAACGTCTCCGTCGCGACCGGCATATTCCTGTTCGAGATCGTCCGGCAGCGGCGCCCGGCCTGAGGCGCCGGGGCACTGCGTTTCGCGGGCCGGAACCTTGCGCCCCGCCCGGCAGACGGGTAGGATGCGCGTCCCCCGGCCGGTGTCGGCCGGGGAAGCCGTGATTCGTCCGGCTTGCAACCTCTTGCTGCACCGCGCGGGCGGGCAGCTGTCATTCGGGCCGGCAGGCCGCCGAAGGGGCGGGGCGCCGGGCCGGTGTACAACCACAAGGGTGAACAATGAGACATTACGAGATCGTGTTCCTGGTCCATCCGGACCAGAGCGAACAGGTGCCTGCCATGGTCGAGAAGTACCAGGGCATGGTGGAAGCCGCCGGTGGTACCGTCCACCGCAATGAGGATTGGGGCCGTCGCCAACTGGCGCACCCGATCAACAAGATCCACAAGGCACATTACGTCCTGCTGAACGTCGAGTGCGACTTCGCCGTGATCGAGGAGATCAAGGGCGCATTCCGCTTCAACGACGCCGTCCTCCGGCACCTCATCATTACGCGCGACAAGGCGATCACCGAAGCCTCGCCGATGGCCGTCGCCGTCGCTGAGGAGAAGGCGAAGGAGCGCGAGGCGCAGCAGCGCCGCGACGCCAAGGCAGCCGCCGAGGCACGCATGCGTGAGGAAGAGGAATCGAAGGACTCGGGCGACGAGACGGCCGAGTCGGTCGACCAGGGCACGGCGGCGGCTGATGCAGCGTCCGCCACGGATGCAGATGACGATGCCGGCGCGGAAGCGACGGCCAAGAGCGCCTGAGGAGAACGCACATGAGTCGCTATTCACGTCGGCGCAAGTACTGCCGTTTCACGGCCGAAGGCATCGAGGAGATCGACTACAAGGATCTCAACCTGCTGAAGGCCTACGTGACCGAGACCGGCAAGATCGTACCGAGCCGCATCACGGGAACGAAGTCGCACTACCAGCGCCAGCTCGCAAGCGCCGTCAAGCGCGCGCGTTATCTCGCGCTGCTGCCGTACACGGATCGCCACTGACCAGGAAGCCCGATCCGGCGCACGGGATTGCGGCCTCGCTGGTAGCCCGGCCGCATTTCACCGTCCCGGCGTTGGCTTTGCCGCTGGCGCTCGTCTGGCCCGGTTTCCTGAGCGGGGCTGTTCTTGCCCTCCTGCTGTTGCAGAAGGGCGTGGCCTACACGGCGGCCATGGCCGGCCTGGCGGCCGCGCTGCTGGCCGGCATCGGCGCCATTGTCGGGCTGGCCGTGCCGGCGGCGCTGGCGAACGCGGCCACGGTCTGGATCCCGGTAGCATTGCTCACCGCGATCCTGATGCGAAGCCGGTCGCTGGCATTGACGCTGCAACTGGCGTTCGTGCTGGCGGTGTCGGGACTGCTGCTGTTTCACGCGGTGGTCGACGACCCGCTCGCGTTCTGGCGAGACCAGCTTGCGAGCGTCGTTGACGCGATGCGGGCGCGCGGAAATTTCGAGCAGGCGGACCTGTTCGCGAGCGACGCGGTGCTGGTGAACATGACGATGGTGTCGGCGCTGGTGGTGTTCTGCATCACGGCCGTCGGAACGGTGCTGGGCTACCGGTTGTACCGGGCCCTGCCGGGCAATATGGCCGTTTGCGGCCGGTTCCGGGACTTCGGCTACGGCCGGGTCCTGGCGCTAGCCACGGCGCTGGTGTCGCTGGCAGCATGGCTGGGCGGGTTTGCGCCCCTGCAGGAGCTCGCGTTCGTGATGTTCGCGATGTTCTGGCTACAGGGACTCGCGATCGCGCACTGGTCGCATGGGCAGGGGTTCCTGCCGACGTTCGGCCTGGCGGCGTTGTACGTGCTCGTACCGCTGCCGCTGCTGAACGGGGTATTGATGATCGGGCTGGCCATCACCGGCTATCTCGACGCGTGGTTTGGATTTCGCCGTCTGAAGACGGTTTAAGAGTATTGCAGGCAACATTCGCAAAACGCAGGATCAGGATATGAACGTCATTCTTTTGGACAACGTGGAAAACCTCGGCCGGATCGGCGACCTGGTCAAGGTCAAGCCCGGCTATGGCCGCAACTTCCTGCTGCCGCAGGGCAAGGCCGCGCTCGCGACGCCGGACAACATCAAGGCGATGGAAGCGAAGCGCGCCGAGTTGGAGAAGGCCGCGGCGGAAGAGCTGGCCGAAGCCAAGGCGCGCCACAAGGTCATCAACGGCATGGAACTGGTCATCGCGGCCAACGCCGGCAGCGAGGACAAGCTGTTCGGTTCCGTCGGCCCGGTCGATATCGAGAAAGCCTTCGAGAAAGTCCAGGTCGAGGTGCAGCGCAGCCAAATCCGCATGCCGGACGGCCCCATCCACTCGCTGGGCGAGTTCGAGATCGGTGTGCACCTGCACCCCGACGTCGACGCGGAAATCAAGGTACGCGTCGT
Organism: uncultured Pseudomonadota bacterium; assembly: GCA_913055625.1. Classification (GTDB taxonomy): domain Bacteria; phylum Pseudomonadota; class Gammaproteobacteria; order Steroidobacterales; family Woeseiaceae; genus UBA1847. The sequence goes on from CAJXJW010000001.1 coordinate 583,413, forward strand.
ACCCGAGGAGTAAATGCCTCGGGTCGTCGACCGTGGTAACGTAGTCCGCTCGCGACGGGAGGACGGCTGACATCATGGTTCGAGCACTCGGGGAAGCTGCGGGGATCGACGGCGCGGAACAGCGCCTGAAGGTGCCGCCGCATTCCGTCGAGGCGGAGCAGTCCCTCCTTGGCGGCCTGATGCTGAACAAGTCCGCGTGGGACAAGATCGCGGACGTCGTTACGGGCGACGACTTCTATCGCAACGACCATCGCGTGATCTTCGGCGCCATCGCGGCCCTGGTCGACGGTGGCCATCCCTGCGACGTGGTCACGGTGTCGGAGTTCCTCGACAAGCGAGGGGAACTCGGCAAGGCCGGCGGGCTCGAGTACCTCGCTTCGCTGGCAAACGAAACGCCGGGCGCCGCGAATGCGAGGGCGTACGCCAACATCGTCCGCGAGCGCAGCATGCTTCGCTCGTTGATCAACGCCGGCAACGAGATCGCCGGCAGCGCTTTCACCACCGACGGCCGCTCGGCCAGCGACCTCGTCGACGAGGCGGAACGCCGCGTCTTCGAAATCGCGGAAAAGGGAGCCCGCGGGCGCAGCGGCTTCCGCTCGCTGAAGCAGATTCTCCCGGAGACCGTCGATCGCATCGACCTGTTGCACCAGTCCGACGGCGACATCACCGGCATTTCGACCGGTTTCGCGGAATTCGACAAGATGACCGCCGGCCTGCAGGGCGGCGACCTCGTCATCGTCGCTGGCCGCCCGTCGATGGGCAAGACGACGTTCGCGGTCAATATTGCGGAGAATGCCGCAATCGGCACGAAGGTACCGACGGCTATCTACTCGATGGAAATGCCGGCGCAGCAGCTCGCGTTTCGCATGATCTCCTCGCTCGGCCGCGTCGACATGAAGCACTTGCGAACCGGCCGCTTTCCCGACGAGGACTGGTCGCGCATCAACACCGCGGTGCAGCTCATGTCCGACGCGCCGATCTTCATCGACGACACGGCGGGCCTGTCGCCGACGGAGATTCGTGCGCGCGCACGGCGCCTGCAGCGCGAACACGGCCTCGGCCTGATCGTCGTCGACTACCTCCAGCTCATGACGGTGCCGGGAAACACGGAGAACCGTGCGACGGAGATCTCAGCGATCTCGCGCTCGCTGAAGGCGCTCGCGAAGGAACTCGACCTGCCGATCATCGTCCTGTCGCAGCTCAATCGCAGCGTCGAGCAGCGCACGGACAAGCGGCCCGTGATGTCGGACCTGCGCGAATCCGGCGCCATCGAACAGGATGCCGACCTCATCGTGTTCATCTATCGCGAAGAGGTCTACAACCCGGACACTCCGAAGAAGGGCATCGCGGATATCGCCATCGCCAAGCAGCGCAATGGTCCCATCGGCGACTTCCTGCTGACGTTCGTCGGCCGATACACGAAGTTCGAGAATTTCGTGCCCGACGCGTACGGGGACAATGCCTTTCCCGAGCCCTACGCCTGACGCCGCGGCTGCGGCGTCCGAACGCCGTTCGTGATCGACGTCGCGAAACTGCGGGCGGACACGCCGGCCTGCGAGACAGTACTGCACTTCAACAATGCCGGCGCGTCGCTGATGCCGGCGCCGGTTGCCGACGCTGTGTCCGCGCACCTGGACCTGGAACGTCGGGTCGGTGGCTACGAGGCGGAGGCGCAGGCGGCGGACGACCTGGCTGCTTTCTACACGGAGTTTGCCGCCCTGCTCGGGTGCAGCGAGGCCGAAGTCGCCTACGTGGAAAACGCAACCCGCGCCTGGGACATGCTGTTCTACAGCCTGCCGTTCGCGCCCGGCGAGCGGATCCTGACGCATGGCGCGGAATACGCCTCCAACTTCCTGGCGATGCTGCAGGTGGCGCAGCGCCGAGGCATCCGGATCGACATCGCGCCCTCGGACGCGAGCGGCCAGGTCGACGTTGCGGGGCTTGAAAAACAGGTGCGGCCCGAGACGCGCCTGATCGCGCTCACGCACGTGCCGACCCAGGGCGGCCTCGTCAATCCGGCCGAAGCCGTCGGCCGGGTCGCGAAGCGGCATGGCATCCCGTACCTGCTCGACGCGTGCCAGTCCGTCGGGCAGATCGGCCTGGACGTCGGCCGTATCGGCTGCGACATGTTGACGGGCACCGGCCGCAAGTTCCTGCGCGGACCGCGCGGAACGGGTTTTCTGTACGTGTCGCACGCCATCGTCGAGCGACTCGACCCGGTGTTCATCGACATGCGCGCCGCCACATGGACCGGTCCGGGCGAATTCGAGTGGGCGCCCGGCGCGCGCCGCTTCGAGACCTGGGAGAGCTTCGTAGCCGGCCGGATCGGCTTGATGCGCGCGGTACGCTACGCGCGTGGGATCGGGATCGACGCGATCGAGGCGCGGGTGCGCGTACTGGCCGAGAGCTTGCGCGACGCGCTCGCGTCGAAGGCCGGCATCACGGTGCACGACCTGGGGGAACGGCGCTGCGGCATCGTTACGTTCCGGAAGCAGGGAGAATCTCCCGCGCTCTTGCAGCGGCGTTTGCGCGACGCTGGGATCAACGTGTCAGTGACCGGGCCGGTTTCGGCGCAGCTCGACCTGCCAGCGCGCGGTCTCGACGAGTTGGTGCGGGCGTCCGTGCATTACTACAACACCGACGACGAGATCGAGCGCTTCGTGAACGCGGTACTGGCGGGCCCTTAGCCGGCCGGAGGCGGGCGGTCGCTCAGGACGCGAAGAAGCCCATCTTGACGCCGGCCAGTTGCACGACATCGTTGTCCGCAAGCTTCCTGGCCTGTGCGCCGATCGGCTGGCCGTTGACCAGCGGGAAGTCGCCTTCCTTGCCGGATTCGACGTGCACGATGTAGTAGCCCTCCGCGCGCCGCGTTATGGCGGCGACCTGCACGCCCGGGCGTCCGAGCGTGGTCAGCGCCTTCGTGAGCTCGAGTTCGCGGCCGGCGAACGCGCCGCTCAGGACCTGGAGCTTCGCGAGCGGCAACGACTTCGGCGCCGATGCCGGATCTATGCCGGTCTGCGTGTGCGTGTGCGCGACCGGTTCCGGGGCCGGGCGGGGTGCGGGTTTCGGCGGGGCTTTCAGAGCGGCCGCGTCTTCCTCGTCGAGCTTGACGCCGGCGTCGCGTTCCGTTTCGTCGTCATCGTCATCGGATGCGGCCAGCGCAGCTGCCTCGGCGGCTCGCTCGGCCTTCTTGAGCTGCTCGGCATTCTGCTGGCCCGACGGGATGACCATGGTCTTCTCGAATTCGTCCTGCTCGGCATTGCTGACCTGCTCGTCGGAGAAACGGAGCTGGTGGTGGCCGATCGTGATCACATCGCCATTCTGGAGGGCGTGTTTCTTGATCAGCTTGCCGTTGACGTAGGTGCCGTTCGTGCTGTTCAGGTCCTCGAGAAAGGAATCGTTGAGGATGTTGATGATCAGCGAATGGTGGCCGCTGACCGCGGGATTGTCGATGCGTACATCGTTGTCAGGGAGGCGCCCGATCGTGTAGCGCTCCTTGCTCATGTTGTATTCAGCCAGGACCTGGTTGTCCAAACTCAGAATTAATCGTGCCATGATATCTCGCCGCGATTCACTGCTTGCAGATCAAAACCAGGCGGGGGCATGGCGGCACACGCTGCCGTGAGCACGGCGGCACCGCTCGCTGAACGCACAATCTCCGAACCCCGCTTCCCTTCGACACTCACGGCTTATCGAAACCAGCCGGCAATTTTCAGGAACAGGTTCTGTTTCGCCGTGAACGGCTCGATCACCTGGGCCAGCATTACCGACACGTTGTCGCGTCCGCCGTGGTTATTAGCCAGCTCCACTAGCTGCTGACTAACGACGTCAAGACTAGCATTAAAAGTCTTGATAGTTAAGTGAATATCCTCATCTTCGACCATGTCGGGCAGGCCGTCCGAACACAACAGGTAGATATCGTCCGGAAGGACCTCGTGCTCGTTGACTTCGACCTCGACGGTCGGCTCCACGCCCAGGGCGCGGGTGACATAGTTCTTGTTCGTGGAGCGCTGTGCTTCCTCGGCCGAGTAGAAGCCGCGGTCCACCAGTTCCTGCAGCAGCGAGTGATCCAGGGTGATCTGCTCGAGATTGCCGCCCCGGACGCGGTACGCGCGTGAATCGCCCACGTGCGCGATCGAGACCTTGTTGTCGTAGAACATGCAGGCGACGATGGTCGTGCCCATGCCCTCGCAATGCGTCTGGCTCTGCGCGGTCTGGTAGATGATCTTGTTCGCACGGTAAACGGCGTCGCGGAGGATGATCGACTGGCGCATCAGCCCGCTGTGCGGGTCGATGTCCGCCCGGTCCTCGCGGGTCGCGGCCTCGGTGGCGAGTTCCGTGACGATCTGCACCGCGATGCCGCTCGCGACCTCGCCGGCGTTATAGCCGCCCATTCCGTCCGCCAGCACCATGAGGCCTATGTCCGCATTGGTGCCGATGGCATCTTCATTGTGTTCCCTGACCCGGCCGGTGTCCGACAGCTCGGCGAACTCGATTTTTCCGCGCAAAGTCATATCTGGTCGTGCCACCGCTCAGCCAACTTCGTCTACTTCCGGGCACAGCTGCGCAGGGCAATCGCCATCTCCGCGCCGCAGGAGAAACGGTCTTCGGGCTTCTTGGCCAGTGCCTTGCCCAGGACCGCGTCCACGCCTGTCGGGATTCCCGCCCGGCGGCCTTCGACCGGCGGCGGATCCTCCGTCGTAATCTTCGTCATCAGCACTGCGATGTTCGTGGCCTTGAAGGGCACCTCGCCACACAGCAGCTCGTATAGAGTAACACCAAGCGAAAACAAGTCCGATAGGCCGGTCAGCGGTTCGGCGCCGAGTTGCTCGGGGGACATGTACATCGGTGTGCCGAGCACGATGCCGGTCTTGGTGCGATTGTTGTCGGTAATGCGGGCCACGCCGAAATCCGAGATCTTCAGCGAACCTTCCTTGGGGTTGTAGAGCAGGTTCGCGGGCTTGATGTCGCGGTGGATCACGCCTTGGTTGTGCGCATAGTCGAGCGCCTCGGCGGTCTGGGCGCAAAGCTCGAGTGCGCGCTTGGGCGCCAGGAGACGCTTCGGGTCCGTGAAGTCCTTGAGCGCGATGCCGGGGACATATTCCATCGCGATGTACGCGAGCCCCTTGTCTTCACCGGCGTCATAGACCGTGATGATGTTCGGGTGCGTGAGGCGCCCCGCAGACTCGGCCTCGCGGTAGAAGCGCAGGCGGGCCTCCTTCAGCTCCTCGTCCTCGAATTCCTTCTCGATCGGAATGGCCTTCAGGGCCACCGGCCGATTGATGCGCGGGTCTTTCGCGAGATACACGGCGCCCATCGCGCCCCGGCCGATTCGCTTCTCGATGACGTAGCGGCCGAGCCTCTGAGGCACGCCGTTCGTCTTCGCCGGCTTCGCCGCGGATTGCGGAATGGACGTGTGGGTACGCTTCATCCACTCCAGAACCGCTTCAGCGCGCTCCGGCTTGGCCTGCTGTTCGAACGCGAGCGACAGCTTGTACATGACGGCCGCGAGCGTTTCCGATGGCGGACAGCGACGCAACTCGGCAAACGCCGGTTCGAGCCGGCCGGCGGCGAGAAAGTCCGATCCGCGCCGGAATGCGTGCTCGAACTCCTTGCGGTTGTCGCCGACGAGCCACAGGCTCAGCAGCGACACGCCGGCGAACACGACGATCGTCCTGCCGAGATCAAACCGAATGTGCATGACCATCAGGCAGATCGCTTCGACGAGAAGCAGTCCGACGACGACGGCCAGCGTCATGACCGCTATGTCCTTGCGGCTTCGGTCCGGCATGAACAGGACGGCGACGCCGGCGAGCAGGATCGGTGCCAGCCACTCGAGCACCGCGATCCAGGGCGGCGATGAAATGACGCGGTCCTGTTCGATATCGGCGAGCATCGAGGCCGTGACTTCAGAGTGCGTGACGAACTGCCCGGACGGCAGCAATGCGCTCGCGGCCTGCAACTCCGGCTCGGCGTCGAGGAACACCGTCAGGCCGGTCAATGCGCGGCTGTTGATGTAGCCGAAAATAAGGTCGTCGACATTGATACGACGCACCGCGTCGTAGCGCGTGAGCAGTATGTTGTCGTCGGCACCCAACGTCTGCATGCGGGACGACGTATCCGCGTCGTCGAACGCGACGGCGACGGCGAGCGACGGCACCATCTGGCCATCAATCAGTTTCCAGAGCCCCGCCTTGCGCATGACGCCGTCCGAATCCGGCGTGATTTCGACGAATCCCGTTCGGCGCGCGTAAGGGGCGAAGCGGCTTCGTGCGGGAACGTAGACGGGCACGTCGCCGCCGAGCCGGCCGGCCCAGTCCGGCAGGGGTTCGCTGTCGGGAATCACCGGCGGATTCGGTAATATGATGCGACCGACTTCGGCGCTCCTGAGTTTCGCGATGACCTCGCCGTACAGGTCGACCGTGGACACGGCGTCCGGGTGCCGCGGGTCGATGCTGATGATGACGGCGTCCTGGAGCGGGTTTCCGGGAAGGCGCGGAGCGAAGCGGTCGTACAGGAACCGGTCGATGCCCGCGAACAGGCCGGAGAACGGCCCGTAAATTACGAGCAGCAGCACGCTCGCGAACGCGAGCACGAGCAGGCGGTTCCGGAGTTGCTTCTTGGCGGCGTCCAACGTGATTCAGGTCCCTGTTTTATGGGCGAAAGTATAGGAAATCGAACCGCCGAGTTATGAGAAAGGGTTGGCATTTTTTATGTCATAAGGCGGCGATTTGCCATGGCAGGATGGCGGTATTCGCACGCGGCGCCGGCTTCGTCCGCCGGTCTCGCGGAGCATTCGTGTATTATTTGTTAATTTTCAACCATTTAAGTCCAAGAGCATGGCGAGAAGTCACGTAGCGTACGTGTGCAGCGAATGCGGCGCCCACAGCGTCAAGTGGGCGGGCCAGTGCCCGGATTGCTCGGCCTGGAACACGCTGTCGGAAACGACGGTCCGGCCCCCTCGCGCCACCCCGACCGGGGCCGCCGCCCGGACGCTGGATGCCGTGATCGACGACGTCGGCGAGCGGCAGGCGACGGGATTTGCGGAGTTCGACCGGGTGTTGGGCGGGGGTCTGACGCCGGGGGCTGTCGTTCTGCTCGGGGGCGACCCGGGTGTGGGCAAGTCGACGCTGCTGCAGCAGGTCTCCGGCAATCTCGCGGCTAAGGTGCCCGTCTGCTACGCGAGCGGCGAAGAATCGTTGCGCCAGATCGGCCAACGCGCGCAGCGCCTGGGAACGGTGCAGGGAGACCTCCGCTTGCTCGCGGAAACGACGCTCGAAACGGTGCTAGAGCAGGCGGCGGCCACGGAGTGCCGGGTGCTGGTCGTCGATTCGATCCAGACGCTCGCGAGCGACGCGCTGGGTTCCGCGCCGGGCTCGGTGGCGCAGTTGCGGGAATGTGTCGGGCGTGTCGTGCAGTTCGCGAAACGCCACGACGTCGCGGTGTTCCTGATCGGGCACGTGACGAAGGAGGGCGCGATCGCCGGCCCGCGTGTCGTCGAGCATATGGTGGATACCGTGTTGTATTTCGAGAATGACCCGGGCAGCCGCTACACGATGATCCGCTCCGTGAAAAATCGCTTCGGCGCCAGTGGGGAGATCGGCGTATTCGCGATGACCGCCGAGGGATTTCGGGAGGTGCGCAACCCGTCCGCGATTTTTCTCTCTCAGGAAACCGCCGGTGAGCCGGGTAGCACGGTGTCGGTCGCCTGGGAAGGCAGCCGGCCGATGCTCGTCGAGATCCAGGCGCTCGTCGCCGACGGCAGCACGAGCCACCCGAAACGGCTTGCGCAGGGCGTCGAGCAGAATCGCCTCGCACTGCTGCTGGCCGTCCTGCAACGGCACGGCAACGTGGACCCGGGCGCCGACGACGTGTTCGTCAATGTCGCCGGCGGGCTGCGTATCGCCGAGACCGCGGTCGATCTGCCGGTCGTGCTGGCGATAGTCTCCAGCCTCCGCAACCGGACGCCCGTAAAGCAGCTCGTGTCCTTCGGGGAGATCGGGCTTGCCGGCGAAGTCCGGCCGGTGCGTTTCGGGGAGGAACGCATCGCGGCGGCGGCCAAGCAGGGTTTCAAACTGGCGATCGTTCCGCACGCGAACGTGCCGAGAAAGCCCCCATCCGGCATCCGTGTCGTCGGCGTCCGCCGGATCGGCGAGGCGCTCGACGCGGCGTACTGAGTCAGGCGGCGGCGTCCGCGCTGGGTTGGCGGCGCGGACCGACGCGCACGGTTCGCACGCGGTTGTCGTCGCTGGCTACGATTTCGATCGGGTAGCCGTCGATCTTCAGGCAGGTCTTGGGCGCCGGGATCGTCTCGAGGCGCTCGACGATCAGCCCGTTGATCGTTTTCGGGCCGTCCGTCGGCAGGGACCAGCCCTGCGTGCGATTCAGTTCGCGGATGTTGGCCGCGCCGTCGACCAGCCAGGAGTCGTTGCTTTCCTGGACAACGTCGGCGATGTCGTCCGCCGGGTCGGTCGTGAACTCGCCGACGATTTCCTCGAGGATGTCTTCGAGCGTGACTACGCCCTGGATGTCGCCGTACTCGTCGACGACCAGCGCGATGCGCAGGCGCCGGCGCTGAAACTGCACGAGCTGCGTGCTCAGCGGCGTTCCCTCCGGCACGAAATAGGGCTCGTCGAGGAGGCGGGTCAACGTCGGGACATCGAATGTCTGCGTCGCGAAGTTCGCGAGCTTCCGCAAGTGCAGGATGCCGACCACGTTGTCGAGGTCGTCGCGGTACACCGGCAGCCGCGAGTGCTGGCTCGTGTTGATGATGGCCGCGATCTCGGCAGGATCGGCTTCCAGGTCGATGCCCACGATTTCGTTGTGCGGCACCATGACGTCGTCGACCGAGACCTTCTCGAGATCCAGGATGCTGATGAGCATCTTCTGGTAGCGACCGGAGATCCGGCCGCCCGCCTCGTGCACGAGCGTGCGCAATTCCTCGCGCGTGAGCGCCTGCAGGCCTTCGCCGCTGCTGCGCACGCCGAACAGGTACAGCACGCCATTCGAGCACGCGTTCGTGAGCCAGACGATGGGGTACGTGACGACCAGCAACGGGTAGTAGATGAGTGCGGCCGGGTAGGCCAGTCGTTCCGGGTGCAACGCGGCCAGCGTCTTCGGGGCGGCTTCGGAGAAGATCAGAACGACGAACGTGAGGACGAACGTGCCGATGTAAACGGCGGCTTCTCCGCCGAGTTCCCGCGCCGTCAATGCCATGAGCGACGCGGCGGAGAAATTCACGAGATTGTTGCCGAGCAGGATCAGGCCGATCAGGCGGTCGGGCCGTTCCAGCAGTTTCTCGGCCATCTTCGCGCCGCGGTGCCCCTCGCGCGCGCGATGGCGCAGCCGGTAGCGGTTCAGGCTCATCAGGGCCGTTTCCGAGCCCGAGAAAAAAGCGGACAGCAACAGGAGCAGCAACAGGACGCCGATCTGGGCGCCTAGGGGGACCTCGTCGCCCAACGGCGGGGCACCTCCGTATACCTATATCTATTGCAGTTCAGCAGGGCAAATGCAGGGTGTCAAGAACCCGCGTTCCAGTCTCAACTCCAGCTGCGGCCAAGGAATTCCTCCAGCACGACCCGGCTGCCGAAGTAGCCGAGGCACAGCAGGCCGAATCCCGCCAGGTACAGGTAGATGCCCCGGCGGCCGCGCCAGCCGGCGAATTGCCGCCCGGCGAGCAGGATGCCGAAGATCGCGAGCGCCAGCAGCGACAGCGTCGTCTTGTGCACGAGATGCTGGGCGAACAGGTTCTCGACGAAGGTGAGCCCGCTGATGACGGAAAGCAGCAGGACCGTAAACCCGGCCGCGGTCACCGCGTAGAGCAGTGCCTCGGTCGTTTCCAGCGGCGCGAACAGGTGGTTGACCGGCGACAGTCGTCGGGCCTTCAGCCGCCACTCCTGCATCAACCCCGCAATGGCGACGATCGCCCCGACGGTGAGCAGGCCGTACGCGAACAGCGACGTCAGCACGTGCGTGCGCACCTGCCAGCTCAGCGCCGTTGCGGCAGCCGTCGCCGGGTCTTTGCCGGTGACCAGCGCCAGCATCCCCGCCAGCAGCAACAGCCCGGCCGAAATGCCGCGCAGCACCGGTTTTGCGGCACCCAGCAGGCCGATCGCGCCGAGCTGAAATCCGATGATCGATACGGTGTTTGCCAGCGTGATATTGCGGCCGTCGTCGAGCGCCGTGTAGAGCAGCCAGCCGTCGGTACAGACGGCAATGGCCGCGGCCAGGAACGCCGGGATGACCAGCTTTCGGGCGCGGTCCGACCAATCAGGTAAGCGACTGAGTGCAAAGAGAATTGCGGCCGCCAGGTACAGAAAAAAAATTGTGATTTGAAACACAGAAACCCGCGGATGGTTCGCCTACCGTTCGGTGCATCGAATCATCCCACATGGCGCATGCCATTAGTACCCTGTTCCGGAACCGATCGGGGGACTGCCAAACGGGACACGGAACCATGCAAATCAGGGTATTGGGTTGCAGCGGAGGCATCGGCGCGGGTTCGCGCACCTCCGCGATGATGGTCGACGACGACGTGCTGATCGATGCCGGCACGGGCATCGGCGACCTGTCGGTCGACGACCTGCAAGCGATACGCCATGTGTTCCTGACCCACTCGCACCTCGATCACATCGCCGGTTTGCCCATGCTCGCGGACTCGGTGTTCGACGAAGCGTTTACGACCCCGCTGACGGTGTACGCGCGCGAGGAAACCCTGCGCGCCATCCGGGCGCACCTTTTCAACGACATCATCTGGCCGGACTTCGCGAAGCTGCCGTCGCCGGACAACCCGATGCTGCGCTACCACGTGTGCAGCCCCGGCGACACCATCGCGATCGGCAACCGGGACTTCTACGCGGTCGACGTGATGCACAGTGTGCCCTCGCTCGGCTTCACGGTGAGGAACTGCGCCGGCGCGTTCGCGGTCAGCGGCGACACGAAGAGCAACGAGACGTTGTGGCCGGTGCTGAATGCCTGCGACGACCTGAAGCTGCTGGTCATCGAGGTCTCGTTCCCCGACGAACTCGAGCAACTCGCGAACGATGCCGGGCACTACTGCCCGCGGACGCTGACGCGCGATCTCGGGCGCCTCAGGCAGGACCCGGACATCTGGCTCACGGGCATGAAGCCCGGCGAGGAAGACCGAATTCTCAGGCAGGTGACGGAGCAGGTCCCCGACCGGCGCATCCGTATGCTTTCGCGTGGAACGGTGCTGAACGTCTGATACACTCGCCGTTCGCCCACGGCCCCGTTTCCATCACCATGTTCGAAAACCTGAGCGGCCGGCTGCAGGACGTCTCGCGCAGCCTTACCGGCAAAGGCCGGCTGACCGAAGACAACGTCAAGGACACGCTGAGACAGGTGCGCCTCGCCCTGCTCGAGGCGGACGTGGCGCTGCCCGTCGTCAAGACGTTCACGGAGCGCGTGCGCGAACGCGCCCTCGGCGCCGAAGTCGGACGCAGCCTGACGCCGGGCCAGGCGTTCATCAAGATCATTCACTCCGAGCTGGTGCGCGTCCTGGGCGACGCGAACGTGCCACTCGAACTGAAAGCGCGCCCGCCGGCCGTCGTGCTGCTGGCCGGCCTGCAGGGCGCGGGCAAGACGACCACGGCCGGCAAGCTGGCGCGGCGGCTCGTCGAGGCCGAGCGCAAGAAAGTGCTGCTGGTCAGCGTGGACGTCCACCGTCCCGCCGCGATCCTGCAGCTCGAGCGTCTGGCCGCGGAAGTCGGGGCCGGCTTCGTCGCGAGTTCGGCGAGCGAGCGGCCGGTCGATATCGTCGACCGCGCGCTCGATGAGGCCCGCCGGGCGCACGCGGATGTCCTCGTCGTCGACACGGCCGGGCGCCTGCACGTCGACGACGAGATGATGGCGGAGGTCGTCGCGGTGCACGAGCGTGCGCAGCCTGTCGAGACCCTGTTCGTCGTCGACAGCATGGCCGGCCAGGATGCCGTCAATGCCGCCAAGGCCTTTGATACCAGCCTGCCGCTGACGGGCGTCGTGCTGACGAAGGCGGACGGCGATGCGAAGGGCGGCGTTGCGCTGTCCGTCGTCGAGGTCACCGGCAAGCCGGTCCGCTTCGTCGGCACCGGCGAGAAGTCGGACGCACTCGAGGCGTTTCACCCGGACCGCATGGCGTCGCGCATTCTCGGTATGGGCGACGTGCTGTCGCTCGTCGAGGAGATCGAGGGCAAGGTCGAGCGCGACAAGGCCGAGAAGCTCGCGAAGAAGCTGAAGAAGGGGCAGGGCTTCGACCTCGCGGACCTGCGCGACCAGCTCGAGCAGATGATGAACATGGGGGGCATCGCCGCGATGCTCGACAAGATGCCGATCCCCGGCAAGGTAAACCCCGACGCGCTGAAGGCCGGCACCGACGAGCGCCAGCTGAAGCGCCAGATCGCGGTCATCAACTCGATGACGCCCCGGGAGCGCCGTTTCCCGAAGCTCATCAACGGCTCGCGGAAGAAGCGCATCGCTGCCGGCGCGGGGCTCGCGGTCCAGGACGTCAACCGCTTGCTCAAGCAGCACACGCAGATGGAGCGGATGATGAAGAAGATGGCCCGCGGCGGCATGAAGAAGATGCTGCGGGGCATGCCGGGCGGGGGGCTGCCGCCGGGCTTCCGGCCCTGAGCCGACGCCTGCGCAGGCCCCTGAAAAACAAGGGGATAGGCCCAAGGAAAACGCTTCACTTTTGCGCGGTTATCGGTACAATGCGCGGTCTACTCGGGCCGGCCCGAGCGCAGGCGTGTCCGCCTGGCAACACTTTTACTACGGAATTCAGATGGTTAGCATTCGTCTTTCGCGCGCTGGCGCGAAGAAAAGCCCGTTCTATCACATGGTCGTCACCGACAGTCGCAATCGTCGCGACGGCCGTTACATCGAGCGCGTGGGCTTCTTCAACCCCGTGGGCAAGGACCACGAGGAAAACCTGCGCATCGACCTGGAGCGCGTGGACTACTGGATCGGCCAGGGCGCGAAGCCGTCCGAGCGGGTCGCCGCCCTCCTGAAAACCCATCGCAAGGCCGCGGCGAACTGACGCGAGCGGCCGTCGCACGGCGGTCGGCGCGGTGAGCGAAGCGGCGCACGGGCCCGGGGCGGACCCGGTCATACTGGGCCGCGTGAGCGGACTGTTCGGCGTCCGGGGCTGGGTCAAGGTGTTTTCGTACACGGACCCCCGGGAAGCGATCGTGGACTACGGTCCCTGGTGGCTGAAGAGTGCCGACGGCTGGCGGGCGATGCCGATGGCCGAGGGCCGGCGGCACGGCAAGAACGTCATCGCGCGCCTTGCCGGGGTGACGGACCGCGACCAGGCGGCCGAATGGCTGGATTGCGAGATCGGCGTGGCGGCGGAAACGCTGCCGCCGCCGGAAGAAGGAACGTATTACTGGCGCGATCTCGAGGGACTCGAGGTCGTGCACCGGGACGGGAAGCGTCTCGGGACAGTGGCGTATGTCATGGAGACCGGGACGCACGACGTGCTGGTCACCGAGGGCGACGCTGAACGGTTGATTCCGTTCGTGATGGACGACGTGATCCTCGAGGTGGATCTCGATGCCGGCGTCATTCACGTCGACTGGGAATGGGACTGACACGGTGCGTTTCGGCGTCGTCACGCTGTTTCCGGATCTCGTCGCCGACGTTGCCGGGTACGGTGTGCTCGGGAGAGCGGTCGAGCGGGGCCTGGTCGCGCTCGATTGCGAGAACCCGCGGGAGCACGCGACGGACCCGCACCGGACGGTGGACGACCGGCCTTACGGCGGCGGACCCGGCATGGTGATGAAGTACGAGCCGTCGGCCGCGGCGATCGCGTCGCTCGCGGCGCGGATGCCGGCGGGATCGCCGGTGGTGTGCCTGTCGCCGCAGGGTACCCGGTTCGACCAGGCGACCGCGGAGCGGTACGCCGGTCTGCCCGGGCTGGTACTGCTGGCCGGGCGTTACGAGGGCTTCGACGAACGCTTGATCGTCGATGCCGTCGACGAAGAATTGTCGCTCGGGGACTTCGTGTTGTCGGGCGGCGAGATTGCCGCGATGGCGGTGATCGACGCGGTGACGCGTTTGCTGCCGGGCGTGCTCGGCGACGCGGAATCCGCGGCCCAGGAGTCGTTTACGACCGGGCTGCTGGATCATCCGCATTACACGCGGCCGGAGCAGGTGGCCGGACGCGAGGTGCCGGCGGTACTGCTGTCCGGCGATCATGCCGCGATTGCGCGGTGGCGCCACAAGCAGGCCCTGGGCCGCAGTTTCCTGCGGCGTCCGGACCTGGTGCGGCGACTGAACTTGAACGCCGAGCAGCGGGCGCTGCTCGAAGAATATTTGCAGGAATCCGGTAAAGAGACATGAGCAAGATTATCGAAGCGATCGAGCAGGAACAGATGACGAAGGACGTCCCGGACTTCGCGCCCGGTGACACGGTCGTCGTCCAGGTCAAGGTCAAGGAAGGCGAGCGTGAGCGCCTGCAGGCCTTCGAAGGCGTCGTCATCGCGAAGCGCAACCGTGGCCTGAACTCCTCGTTCACGGTGCGCAAGATTTCGCACGGTGAGGGCGTGGAGCGCATCTTCCAGACGTATTCGCCGGTCGTCGACTCGATCGAAGTGAAGCGTCGCGGCAACGTGCGCCGTGCGAAGCTGTATTACCTGCGCGGGCGTACCGGCAAGGCTGCTCGGATCAAGGAAAAGATCTAGTCCGAATGCGCGCCAGGCCCCGGCCGGGAGCGGTCGGGGCCTGGTGCCGTTTCAGCCGCGGGCAATGCGGAAAAGCGTGCGCTGGCCCACACAAACGGGCCGGTCGCCGACATATCCTGAAACCTTTCGTTCGTAACGGAGTCTCTGCTGGCATGACTTCCGGAACGCGACATTCCCGGAGCCGCCTGGTCCTCTTGCTGCTCGCTCTCACGAGCGGTGCGGGCTGTGCGTCGCTCGTGTCCGGCGCAGCGAGCAATTTCGCGGCGAACCTGCAGGCCGCGGTGCTGAACCAGGACGATCCCGCGACCGCGAAGGCGGCGCTGCCGTCCTATCTCGTGCTGATCGACAGCCTGCTCGAAGGCAGTCCCGACGATCCCGACCTGCTGTCCGCTGCGGCCAGCCTGTACGCCTCGTACGGCGCGGTCTTCGCGGACGACCCGGTCCGTGCCGCCCGGCTGACCTCGCGGGCACGGCGCTACGGCCTGGCGGCCATGTGCGGGCGCTACGAAGACGCGTGCGGCTGGCGGGACGACAACTACGACGAATTCGTCGCCAGCCTCGCGGGGGTCCGCGCGCGCGATGCTGAATTCCTGTATACCTACGGATTCGCGACCCTGGCCTACCTGCGGGCACACAGCGACGACTGGGACTCGCTGGCGGAGTTGCCCCAGGTCGAGGCTTTGTTCGATCACTACGTCGATATCGCGGGCGATGGCGTGGACGCGTCGACGTACACTTACATGGGCATTCTGAAGACACTGCGGCCGCCTGCGCTCGGCGGCGACCCGGAGCTGGCGCGCGGCTATTTCGAGCGCGCGATCGAGATGTCCGGTGGGCGCGACCTCAGCGCGAAGGTCGAGTTTGCGCGCGGTTACGCCCGGTTGCTCTATGACCGCGAGTTGCATGACCGCCTGCTCGCCGACGTCGTCGCGGCGGACCCGTACGTCGACGGGCTGACGCTGTCGAACGTATTGGCGCAGGCCGACGCTCAGGATTTGCTGGCCTCTGCCGATGACTATTTTTAGAGCGGTCGAAATCGACCGCCCGACGGGATGAACAGATGAAGAAATTCGCCTTGATGCTGGTGCTCCTGCTGGGTACCGGCTTCGCACATGCGACGACGCTGAAGATCGCGACCGTCACGCCGGAAGGCTCGGACTGGATGCGAAACATGCGCGCCGGCGCCGCGGAGATCCGTGAGCGCACGGACGGGCGCGTCCAGATCAAGTTCTTCGGCGGCGGCGTGCAGGGCAACGACACGAAGGTGCTCGGCAAGATTCGCATTGGTGCCTTGCATGGCGGCGCGTTTACGCCGACCGCGCTCGCCGGCCTGTATCCCGACATCAATATCTATGGCATGCCGATGGTGTTCGAGTCGGAGGAAGAGGCCGCTTACGTCCGGAAACGGCTCGACGAGAAACTGCGCGAGGGGCTCGAGGATGCCGGCTTCGTCAGCTTCGGATTCGCGGCCGGCGGTTTCGCCTCGATCATGTCCAACACGCCGGTGCGTTCGCTGGACGACCTGCGTGGAAAGCGCGTGTGGATTCCCGAAGGCGACCGTGTCAGCTACGCCTCGATGGAAGCGGTGTCGCTGTCGCCGGTAACCCTGCCGCTGACCGACGTCCTGACCGGCCTGCAGACGGGGCTGATCGACATCGTCGGCATCTCGCCGATCGGCGCGCTCGTGCTGCAGTGGCATACGAAAGTGCAGTACATGACGGAGCTGCCGCTCAGCTACACGATGGGCGTCATGGCCATCGACAAGCGTGCGTTTTCGAAACTGAGCAGCGATGATCAGGGCATCGTGCGCGAGGTCATGTCGCGCATCTACGACGAGTTCGACAAGCAGAACCTGGTCGACAACCGTGAGGCGAGAGCCGCGCTGCTGCGACAGAAGATCGAGCTCGTCGAGTTTGACCCGGCCGAAGCAGAACGCCTGCGCGCGCAAATGCGGGAGTCGAACCGGAAAATCATCGAAAGCGGTGCGTACACGACGAGCCTCTACGATGAGATGCTGGCGTTGGCCGACGAGTTCCGCGACTCGCACGCTGTCCGGGCGAGTGCCACGCAGGACTGAGACGGCGCTGTCGTGAAGACGCTCCTGTCGCGTCTCGACCGCGCCGGCCGCCTGGCGGAGAACGCGGCACTCCTCGTATTGCTGTCGTCGCTGATCCTGCTCGCGGTCGGCCAGATCATCCTGCGCGAGGTGTTCGAAACCGGCGTCATCTGGGCCGACGAGCTCGTGCGCCTCCTGGTGCTGTGGCTGGCCATGATCGGCTCCGTTGCCGCGTGCCGCGACAATCGTCACATCCGCATCGACGCGCTGTCGCACGTACTGCCGGAGCGGGGCATCGCCGCCGTGCGTCTCGTCGTGGACCTGTTCGCGGCCGGCGTCTGCGCCGTGCTGGCGTGGCAGGCCTGGCGCTACCTCAGGCTGGAAGTGGAGTTCGCCGACACCGTGCTCGTCGACGTACCGGCCTGGATCGCACACGTCGTCGTGCCGCTCTCCTTTGCCATCCTGGCCTACCGATTCCTCGTGCTGGCGGCCGAGGACGGGGCGGGGTTGCGTGGCCGGCCGGCGGAGCCTGCCGAATGATCCTGCTCAGCATCGTCCTGGTCGTGCTCGCGGTGCTCGGAGCGCCGCTGTTCGCCGTGATTGCCGCGAGTGCCATGCTGGGTTACCAGCGCGAGGACACGGATCTCATGAGCATGCCGCTCGAGATCATGAGCATCGCCGACATGCCGTTCCTCGCCGCGATTCCGCTGTTTACGTTCGCGGGCTACCTGCTGAGCGAGAGCAGCGCGCCGAAGCGCCTCGTGCGCCTGACGAGCGCATTGCTCGGCTGGATGCCGGGCGGCCTTGCGATCGTCTGCCTGGCCGCGTGCGCGTTCTTCACCGCGTTTACCGGCGCATCCGGCGTGACGATCATCGCGCTCGGCGCGATCCTGTACCCGGCCCTGAAGCACGACGGCTACGACGATCGTTTCAATCTCGGGCTCGTGACCTCGTCCGGCAGCCTCGGCCTGCTGTTCGCGCCGTCGCTGCCCCTGATCCTCTACGGCGTCATCGCCGAAGTGCCGATCGACGACCTGTTCCTCGCCGGCGTGCTGCCGGGGCTCGCGATGCTGCTGATGCTGTCCGGCTGGAGCCTTTGGGTGAACCGGCACAACCGGAAGCCGTTCGGCGATTTTTCGTGGGGCGAGCTGGGCGGCGCGCTCCGGGAGGCGGCCTGGGAGCTGCCGCTGCCGGTCGTCGTGCTCGGCGGTATCTATTCGGGCTACTTCGCGGTCTCCGAAGCCGCGGCCGTGACGGCGCTGTACGTGCTGATCGTCGAGGTCTTCATCCTTCGCGAGATCCGGCTCGCTGACCTGCCGGGCGTCATTCGCCAGTCGATGGTACTCGTCGGTGGCATCCTGCTGATCCTCGGCGTGTCCGTCGCGTCGACGAACTACATGATCGGCGCCGGAATCCCGCAGATGCTGCTGGATCTCGTGGCCGGGCTGGTGTCCAGCCAGGTGACGTTCCTGCTGCTGCTGCTGGTCTTCCTGCTCGTGCTCGGCGCGATCCTGGACATTTTCTCGGCGATCGTACTGGTCGTTCCGCTGATCCTGCCCATTGCCGAGGGCTACGACGTTCACCCGGTACACCTCGGCATCGTGTTCCTCGCGGCGATGCAACTCGGTTACCTGACGCCGCCGGTCGGGCTCAACCTGTTCATCGCAAGCTACCGGTTCGACAAGCCGATCATGCACGTGTACTCGGCGACGTTCCCGTTCCTTGTCATCCTGTTGCTGTCGGTATTGCTGATCACGTTCTGGCCCTGGTTGTCGCTGGTGCTGCTGCCGGATTGACGTGCTGCGGGCCACGAGCCGGGCTTTCCTGCTAGGCTAGCGTTTTCGCCCCGAGACGCCCCCGATGAATCGCCGATTTGCCCGTGTTGTCATCTTCCTCGCCAGCCTGCTCGGTCCGGCCACCGTGTTCGCCGATGTCGACCTGGACGATATCCGACTGCCGCCGGGCTTCTCGATCGAAGTGTACGCCGAGGTCGACAATGCGCGTTCGCTGGCGCCGGGTGACGATGGCGTCGTGTACGTCAGCAACCGGCAGGGCAAGTCGGTGTACGCCATCGTTCCCGGGCCCGGCCGGGCGCGCGTCGTCGAGATCGACGACGACCTGCAGACGCCAAACGGCATCGCCTACCGCGACGGTGACCTCTACGTGGCCGAAATCGGGCGTGTGCTCGTGTACCGGAATATCCGGCAACGGCTGCGCAAGCCACCGGAGCCGGAGATCCTGCCGATCGAATTGCCCAGCGAGCGGCACCACGGCTGGCGCTATATCGGCTTCGGCCCTGATGGCAAGCTGTACGTGTCGATCGGGGCGCCGTGCAACATTTGCGATGAAGAGGGCTTCGCGCGGATCGTGCGTATGAATACGGACGGCAGCGGCCGGGAAGTCGTGGCGCACGGCGTGCGAAACTCCGTCGGCTTCGCCTGGCACCCCGAGACGGGCGAGCTCTGGTTCACGGACAACGGCCGTGACATGCTCGGCGACGATGTGCCGGCAGAAGAAATCAACCGGGTGACGGCGACGGGCCAGCACTTCGGCTATCCGTATTGCCACCAGGGCGACGTCCCGGACCCGGAGTTCGGGCGCGGCAAGGACTGTTCGGACTACACGCCGCCGGAATACCGGCTCGGGGCTCACCACGCGGCGCTCGGCATCGCGTTCTACACCGGCGACATGTTCCCGGCCGCGTACCGTGGCCAGCTGTTCGTCGCGGAACACGGTTCGTGGAACCGCTCGACGAAGGCCGGCTACCAGCTGACGCTCGTGCGCATCGAAGACGGCCGCGCCGTGTCTCACGAGACGTTTGCGGAAGGCTGGGTCGACGGTCAGCAGACTCACGGCCGGCCGGTGGACGTCATCGTTGCGCCGGACGGCGCATTGCTCGTCAGTGACGATGACGCAGACAAGGTGTACCGAATCAGTTATCGGGAACCCGACAACGCCCGGTGAGGTCGCAGCTTTCATGACATCCACGACTGCGAATACCGGCCCGGCGGGCAATCCGCTGGTGCGCATCGCCCGCGCGCTGTGGCGTGGCGTGGATGTGCTCCGCAGGATCCTGCATCTCGTGCTGCTTCTCGCGATCTTCGGGCTGCTGATCGCGGTCATGAACGGCGCATCGCCGATCCTGCCGGCCACCACCGCATTGCAGATCCGGCCCGTCGGCTACCTCGTGGAGCAGTTCGAGGGCGATCCGTTCGAGCAGGCCCGGCTGGAGCTCTTCGGCGGCGACTCGCCGCCGCAGACCGTGGTGCAGGACGTCGTCGACGCATTGGCGTTCGCGCGCGACGATCGGCGCGTGAAGCTCGTGCACCTGGAACTCAGCGGTCTCGCCGGTGGCGGCCTGTCGAAGCTGCAACGCATCGCGGATGCGATGGCGGATTTCCGGGCGAGCGGCAAACGTATCGTGGCCAGCGCAGACTTCATGTCGCAGGCGGGCTACTACCTGGCTGCGCACGCGGACGAGGCCTACCTGCACCCGGAAGGCATCGTCATGTTGCAGGGCTTCGGCAGCTTCCGGACCTACTACAAGGACGCGATCGACAAGCTGCGCATCGACTGGAACGTGTTTCGCGTCGGGACGCACAAGACGTTTGTCGAACCGTACACGCGCATGGACATGTCGGACGAGGCGCGCGAAGACCTCACGCACCTGACGAATCAGCTATGGTCGATGTACGTGGCGGATGTGCGCGAGGCGCGCGGTCTCGGCGAACAGGCGCTCGTCGACTTCACGGACGGACTCGTGGAGTCTGTCACGGCGACCGGCGGCGACATTGCCGCGGCGGCGTTCGATGCCGGGCTGGTGGATGGCCTGCGGACGCGCCGGCAGGTCCGGGACGCGCTGATCGAGGCCGTGGGCAGCGATTCGGAGTTTCCCGATGCGCCTGTCACGACGGCCATGTATGACTACCTCGCGCAGATGCGGCTGCTGCACCCGGTCGACCTTCGCGAGCGCAACGTTGCCGTCGTGGTCGCGTCGGGCGACATCACGTTCGGGTCCCCGTCGCCGGGCACCATTGGCGCGGACTCGACCAGCGAACTGCTGCGCCGTGCGTTGAACGACGAATCCGTCGCCGCCGTGGTCCTGCGGATCGACAGCCCGGGCGGAAGTACGTTCGCGTCCGACGTGATCGGCAACGAAGTGCTGGCGTTGCAGGCGGCGGGCAAGCCGGTCGTGGCATCCATGGGCAGTGTCGCGGCGTCCGGCGGCTACTGGATCGCGTCCAGCGCGGACGCGATCTATGCGCGCCCGTCGACCATTACCGGGTCGATCGGCATCTTCGGCATGTTTCAGACGTTCCAGCGTTCCTTCGAAGCATTGGGTATCAACGTGGACGGCGTCGGTTCCACGGTCTGGACCGGCGAGTTCCGCCCGGACCGCGAAATGTCCGAGCAGGCGAAGGCCCTGTTCCAGCTGATCGTGAACGACGGCTACGATGATTTCGTCGCGCGCGTCGCGCGCTACCGCGACATGGACGAGGACGCGGTGGATGCGATCGGGCAGGGCCGCGTGTGGACCGGTGCCGACGCGCTGGCCAACGGTCTCGTCGACGAACTCGGCGACCTCGACGATGCCGTCGACGCCGCCGCGTCGCTTGCGGGCCTCGATGAGGGCGACTACGGCGTGCGCACGATCCGGCGCGAGCTGTCGCCGACCGAGCAGCTGCTGCTGGACCTGATGTCCGTCGGGCGCAGCGCGGGGCTGACGTTCGGCGAGCCCGTGGCGCCGACGCGCCTCGAGCAGATGGCCGCAACGCTGGAGGGCGCGCTGGACCCGTTGTTCCGTTTCGACGACCCGAAGGGCATCTATTCACACTGCCTGTGCGATATCCGCTAGCCGGGTATCAGGTCCAGTCGAGGATCACCTTGCCGGATTTCCCGGAGGCCATCAGCTCGAACGCCGGCCGGTAGTCTTCGGCCGGGAAGCGGTGCGTGATGACGGGTTCGATCACGAGGCCGCTCTGCAGCATGCTGGCCATCTTGTACCAGGTTTCGAACATCTCCCGGCCGTAGACGCCCTTGAGCACCAGGCCCTTGAAGATGACCTGGTTCCAGTCGATCGCCATCTCGTTCGGCGGAATACCGAGCATCGCGATCTTCCCGCCGTGATGCATCGTGCGCAGCATGTCGCGGAACGCGGCCGGATTGCCGGACATTTCCATGCCCACGTCGAAACCCTCGGTCATGCCGAGACACTTCATCGTGGCGTCGATCGAGTCGCGCGTGACGTTCAGCGCGACGGTGGCCCCCATCTTGCGCGCCAGGTCGAGGCGATAGTCGTTGATGTCGGTGATGACGACGTGGCGGGCGCCGGCGAAGCGGGCGATCGAGACGGCCATGATGCCGATCGGTCCGGCGCCGGTGATGAGGACGTCTTCACCGACGAGGTCGAACGACAGCGCGGTGTGCGTCGCGTTGCCGAGCGGGTCGAGAATGGACGCGAGTTCGTCGCCGATCGCGTCCGGCAGCTTGAACGCGTTGAACGCAGGCACCGCAATATACTCGGCGAATGCGCCCGGTCGACTGACACCGACACCGACGGTATTGATGCACAGGTGGCGGCGTCCCGCGCGGCAATTGCGGCACACGCCGCAGGTAATGTGGCCCTCGGCGGACACGCGGTCGCCGGGTTCGAAGCCGCGCACCTCGCTGCCGCAGGCGACGACCTCGCCCATGAACTCGTGGCCGATCGCGAGCGGCACCGGAATCGCGCCCTGCGCCCACGCATCCCACTGGTAGATGTGGATGTCGGTGCCGCAGATGGCGGCGCGCCGTACCCGGATGAGGATGTCGTTGTGGCCGACCTCCGGCTCCTCGATGTCTTCCATCCAGATGCCGGGTTCGCGTTTCGCCTTGACGAGTGCACGCATCAGTCGATCACTCCGAGGTCGCGGCCGACCGTCGTGAACGCGTCTACGGCATGGTCGAGCTGCTTGCGGGTCAGGCCTGCGGACATCTGGGTACGGATGCGCGCCTCGCCCTGCGGCACGACAGGGTAGGAAAAGCCGATGACGTACACGCCGTGCGCGAGCAGGCGATCGGCCATCTCCGTGGCGAGACGGGCGTCGCCCAGCATCACCGGAATGATGGGGTGTTCGCCGGGCTTCAGGTCGAAGCCGCGCTCTTCGAGGCATTTCCGAAAATAAGCCGCGTTCTCGTGGAGCTGTTCGCGCAGGGAGTCGTCGCGTTCGAGCAGGTCCAGTACCGCGATCGACGCCGCCGCGATCACCGGTGCGACCGAGTTCGAAAACAGGTAGGGACGCGAGCGCTGCCGCAGCCAGCCGACGATCTCCCTGCGCCCGGACGTGTAGCCGCCGGAGGCGCCGCCGAGCGCCTTGCCGAGTGTGCCGGTAATGATGTCGAGGCGCCCCATGACGCCGCGGTATTCGTGCGTGCCGCGGCCGGTCGCGCCCAGGAAACCGGTGGCGTGGCAGTCGTCGATCATCGTCAGTGCGCCGTACTCGTCGGCGAGGTCGCAGATGGCCCCGAGATCAGCGATCGTGCCGTCCATCGAGAACACGCCGTCCGTCACGATCAGCCGGTTGTTCGCGGATTTCGCCGCGTCGAGCTGTGCCCGCAGGTCGTCCATGTCGTTGTTGCGGTAGCGATACCGGCCTGCCTTGCACAGGCGGATGCCGTCGATGATGCTCGCGTGGTTCAACGCATCGCTGACGACGGCGTCGTCGCCGTCGAGCAGCGTCTCGAACAGGCCGCCGTTCGCATCGAAACAGGACGGGTACAGGATCGTGTCCTCGGTCCCGAGGAAGCGAGTGATGCGGTCCTCGAGCTCCTTGTGGATGGTCTGTGTGCCGCAGATGAATCGCACCGAGGCCATGCCGTAGCCGTAGCGGTCGAGGGCTTTGTGCGCTGCAGCAATGACGGCCGGGTGATTTGCGAGGCCGAGGTAGTTGTTCGCACAGAGGTTCAATACGTGGTCGGTCGCACCGTTTCGGCGAACCTCGATGTCCGCCTGTTGCGGACCGGCAATGAGGCGTTCGGACTTGTAGAGACCCTGCGACCTGAGCTCTTCGGTACGCGCGGAGAGTGACGCGAGAAAACTGGCAGGCACGGTATTGCCCTCGGTCCTGAAAGGCCGCAGAGTATATCAGCCGGCTTTCGTCGGCAGCAGACGCACGGCGCGTCCGCGATCTGCCGGGACATGGCCCGGGGATGCGGTCCTGTGCGATCATCATCCTCGGGGACAACGCTATGCGATTCACAGATCAGGCCGCCGCGCAGCCCGGCGCGGTGCCGGGGCTCAGCGGCCGTTACCTGGCCGATGAACAGTCGCTGCTGCGCGAGCTGGCGGCCCTGGCCGATCCGGGTGAGGCCGGGCGGCGCGAAATCCAGACGCTTGCCGCGGAGCTCGTGCAGGCCGTGCGCCGGAACTCCGATCAGGAGGGCGGCATCGATGCGTTCCTGCAGCAGTACGATCTGTCGTCGCAGGAAGGGATCCTGCTGATGTGCATTGCCGAGGCACTGCTGCGTATCCCGGACGCGGAAACGGCGGACCAACTGATTGCCGACAAGATCACGTCGGCGCGCTGGCAGGATCACCTGGGCACGAGTGACTCGCTGTTCGTCAATGCCTCCACCTGGGGGCTCATGCTGACCGGCCGTATTCTGCGCGTCGACGACGACGCCCGCCGGGATCCCGCCGGCGTCCTGCGCAACCTGGCGGGCAGGGCCGGCGAGCCGGTCGTCCGCACGGCGATGCGCCAGGCCATGAAGATCATGGGTCACCAGTTCGTCATGGGCCGGACGATTCGCGAGGCGATGGATCGTGCGTCGAAGAAGAAAAACCGGGACTACCGGTACACGTTCGACATGCTCGGCGAGTCGGCGCTCACGGCTCGCGATGCCGGGCGCTATTTCGAGGCTTACCACGACGCGATCGCCGAGATCGGCGACAAGACGGACGGCGCGGATATCTTCCGCGCGACGAGTATTTCGGTGAAGCTGTCGGCGCTGCATCCGCGCTACCTGTACACGCAGCAGGAGCGTGTGATGGCCGAACTCGTGCCGCGGCTGATCGAACTCGCGGAACACGCGCGCGACTCGGGCATCGCGTTGACCGTCGATGCCGAGGAGGCGGACCGCCTCGAACTGTCGCTTGCGGTCTTCAAGGCGGTGCTGAAGGGCGCGCGGCTCGACGACTACGACGGCTTCGGCCTGGCCGTGCAGACTTATCTGCGGACGGCGCGCCACGTCTTCGAATGGCTCGTGGATCTCGGCCGCGACACCGGCCACCGGATTCCCGTGCGGCTCGTCAAGGGTGCCTACTGGGATGCCGAGATAAAGCGCGCCCAGGAAGCGGGGCTGTCGAGCTACCCGGTATTTACCCGCAAGTCGCACACCGATGTGTCCTACCTGGCCTGCGCGCGCATCGCGCTCGAGGCCGGCGATGTGCTGTACCCGCAGTTCGCGACACACAACGCGCACACACTCGCCAGCATCATCCACTACGCCGGCGGCCGCTCGGATTACGAGTTCCAGCGCCTGCACGGCATGGGCGAGGAGTTGTACGCCGAGGTCATCAACCCGGACAAGCTGAACCGGCCCTGCCGCGTGTACGCGCCGGTCGGCAGCCACGAGGACCTGCTGCCCTACCTGGTCCGGAGGCTCCTCGAGAACGGTTCGAACACGTCGTTCGTCAACCGCATCTCGGACGACGCGATCCCGGTGCTCGACATCGTGTCGGACCCGCTGTCGACGAGCGCCGAGCACGACTTCCGGCCGCATCCCCGCATCCCGCAGCCGCCCGACCTGTTCGGCGAGGAACGTCGCAATTCGCGCGGTTATCACCTGGCGGACCGGTCGGTGGCAGGCGATCTGTTGTCGGCGATGGATGCAGCGGCAGGCACCGCTCATCGCGCCGCGCCACTGGGTTCGGCGGTCGAGCCGGGAGACCGGGAAACCGTGCCGTCCGTCAATCCGGCATCGACACGTCAGGTCGTGGGCAGCTGTGCGCTGGCGACGCCGGCGGACGTCGACGCGGCTCTCGACGCGGCGTGCGAGGCGCAACCGAAGTGGAACCGTACGCCGGCCGCGGAGCGCTCGGCTATCCTCGAGAAGGCGGCGGACCTGTTCGAAGCGAACGCCGCCGACCTGATGGCGCTGTGCGTGCGCGAGGCCGGCAAGTCCATCCCGGATGCGATCAGCGAGCTGCGCGAGGCGGTCGACTTCCTGCGCTACTACGCGAGCGAGTCGCGCCGCACGTTCGGCGACCCGACGCTGTTGCCCGGCCCGACCGGCGAGCGCAACACGCTCGGGCTGCACGGACGCGGCGTGTTCGTGTGCATCAGCCCGTGGAACTTTCCGCTCGCCATCTTCACGGGGCAGGTCGCCGCGGCGCTCGCCGCTGGCAATGCGGTCCTCGCAAAGCCCGCGGAGCAGACGCCGCTCGTCGCGCATCGAGCGACGACGCTGTTCCACGAAGCCGGCGTACCGCAAGCCGTGCTGCACTTCCTGCCGGGCGACGGCGCGACGATCGGTGGCCGCGCCGTCGCGGATCCGCGTGTCGCGGGCGTGGCCTTCACCGGGTCGACGGATACCGCCCGGGTCATCAACCGGACGCTGGCGGGCCGTGACGGGCCGATCGCAGCGCTGATTGCCGAGACCGGTGGTCAGAACGCGATGTTCGTCGACAGCTCGGCGTTGCCGGAGCAGGTCGTGCTGGATTCGGTGTACTCCGCGTTCAACAGTGCGGGCCAGCGCTGTTCCGCGTTGCGCATCCTTTGCGTCCAGCGTGACATCGCGCCACGGGTCGTCGACCTGCTGAAGGGCGCAATGGACGAGCTGCGGATCGGCGATCCGGCGTGCCTTGCAACCGATGTGGGGCCGGCGATCGACGAAGAGGCGCGGCAGCTGTTGCAGGCCCACGTCGACCGCATGGAAACGGATGCCGACGTTCTGCACCGCTGCACGCTCGGCGACGAGCATGCCGGCGGCACGTTCTTCGCGCCGACGCTGATCGAGATCGACAGCATCGACCAGCTCGAGCGGGAGGTGTTCGGCCCGGTGCTGCACGTCCTGCGCTTTCGCGGCCGCGACCTCGAGAAAACGGTGGCGGCGATCAATGCGACGGGTTACGGCCTGACGATGGGGCTGCACAGCCGCATCGACGCGCGCGCCCGGAAGATGGCGCGACTGTCGGGTGCCGGCAACCTGTACGTCAACCGGAACATGATCGGCGCCGTGGTCGGCGTGCAGCCGTTCGGCGGTTCCGGCCTGTCGGGCACCGGGCCGAAAGCTGGCGGGCCGCACTACCTGCCGCGCTTCGCGCACGAATTCACGGTCAGCAACAACATCGCCGCGGTCGGCGGCAACGCCAGCCTGCTTTCGCTCTCGACGGACTGAAACTGCATGGCTGTCGTCAGCGTTTTCGATATCTTCAAGATCGGTATCGGCCCGTCGAGTTCGCACACCGTCGGGCCGATGAAGGCGGCGCGTGAGTTCGTCCGGTCGCTCTCGGGCGTGGCGGCGGATGTCTGCACCGTGCAGGTGAGCCTGCACGGGTCGCTGGCGTGGACCGGGCGGGGCCACGGCACGGATTCGGCCATCGTCCTCGGCCTTTCCGGCGCCGAGCCCGATACGGTGGACCCGGACGCAGTCGACGGCATCCTGCGTGGCGTCCGCGAGTCGAAACGGATCGACCTGCCCGGTGCCGGGTCGATCGTGTTCGACCCGGAGACGGACATCGTCTTCGATTTCAAGACCGAGCTCCCGCGGCACACGAACGGCATGCGCTTCGTGGCTCGCACGGATGCCGGCGTCGAACTGATAGAGGCCGACTATTACTCGCTCGGCGGCGGGTTCATCGCGCGCGGCGACGAGGAGGCGGCGACGGAATCGGGTGACATGCCCCCGTATCCGTACCGCAAGGCGGGAACGCTGCTGGAGCTGGCGGCGGCCAACAACCTGTCGATCGCCGAGCTCGTGATGCAGAACGAGATGGCATGGCGGCCGCGTGCCGAGGTCGAGGCCGGCCTCGATCGCATCTGGTCGGTCATGAAAGCCTGTATCGAGCGCGGCCTGCGTACCGAAGGCGTGCTGCCCGGGCGGATGGCCGTGCTGCGGCGCGCGCCAAAGCTGCGCAAGCGGCTCGAACAGCGCGGTGAGCCGTCGCCGCTCGACGCGATGGAATGGGTGAACACGTTTGCGATCGCGGTGAACGAGGAAAATGCCGCCGGCGGCCGCGTCGTGACTTCGCCCACCAACGGCGCGGCCGGCATCATCCCGGCCGTGCTGATGTACTACTCGCGTTTCGTGCCGCGTGCGTCGGAGGACGGCGTGCGCACGTTCCTGCTGACGGCGGGCGCGATCGGCATCCTGTACAAGCTGAACGCGTCGATCTCCGGCGCCGAGATGGGCTGCCAGGGCGAGGTCGGCGTCGCGTGCTCGATGGCGGCGGGCGGGCTGGCAGCCGCACTCGGCCGCGACAACGACACGGTGGAAGAGGCCGCCGAGATCGGCATGGAACATAATCTCGGCCTGACCTGCGACCCGATCGGCGGACTGGTGCAGATTCCCTGCATCGAACGCAATGCCATGGGCGCGGTCAAAGCGATCAACGCGGCGACGCTTGCGGCACACGGCGACGGGACGCACAAGGTGTCGCTCGACCAGGTGATCGAAACCATGCGCCAGACCGGTCTCGACATGAAGTCCAGTTACAAGGAGACTTCGCAGGGTGGCCTCGCGGTCAACGTCCCGGAGTGCTGAAGCGTTGAGTCCGTGCGTATAGCCGGTATCATCCTCGCGATACCGGAAATGATCGAAACTTCAGGAAATTCATGGCGGTAATCTCGACAAGCGGGCTGTGCCGGCGCTTTCATGTCGGCGACACCTGGGTTCATGCGCTCGATCACGTCGACCTCGATGTTGAGGAAGGTGACTTCGTGGCCGTGATGGGCCCGTCGGGCTCCGGCAAGTCCACGCTGATGAACATCCTGGGCTGTCTGGACACGCCCGATGACGGCGAGTACCGGCTGCTCGAACACGAAGTCTCGACCCTCGACGACACGGCGCTATCGCGCATGCGAAACAGCAACATCGGCTTCGTCTTCCAGAGCTTCCACCTGCTCCCTCGCCTGTCGGCGCTCGACAACGTGCTGCTGCCGCTGCGCTTCAGCGCGCGCGATCCGGCCGAAGCTCGCGATCGCGCGATTGCGCTGCTCGAGCGACTGGGCCTTGGCGACCGCATGGGCCACCGGCCGAACCAGCTTTCCGGCGGCCAGCGGCAACGCGTGGCCATTGCGCGGTCGCTGATCAATGCGCCGCCGCTGCTGCTCGCCGACGAGCCGACGGGAAACCTCGACAGCAGAACCTCCGACGAGATCATGGACTTGTTCGGCGAACTGAATCGCGACGGACAAACCATACTCATGGTGACCCATGAAGACGAGATCGCGGCGCACGCCAGGCGGCTGGTGCGGATGCGCGACGGAAAGATCGAGCATGATTCGTCCGTGCACTAGTCTCGCCGCGTTGGCTGCGCTCCTGGGCACGGCCTCGGCCGGCGCCGGCCCGCTGCTCACAGGCGTCGTCGAGGACGTGAACGCGCAGACCATCGAAATGCCGTCCCTGCCCGGCAGCTGGCAGCGGCGAATCGAGTGGATGGCGCAGGAAGGTTCCGAAGTGACGGTCGGCGACATCGTTGTGCGGCTGGAGCCGGGCGATCTCACCGCGCAGGAAGAACAGGCGCGTGCAAACCTCGAGCGCGCGCGCCTGTCCGCCGAGCGCTGGGTGGACGAGGAGCGCCTGCAGGTGCTCGAGGCCGAGAAGGCGGTGGCGCAGGCGGAGTCGACGGTGCGTATCGCCGAACTGGATGCCTCGATCCCGCGCGGCACGATACCGCAGCTCGACTTCGATCGCTTTCAACTCGCACTGGAAACGGCAAGGCAGGCGCTGATCCGGGCCCAGGCGCAGCTGCTCAACGCGAGCGAGCGCCTGGCCGACGTGCAGGCCGAAACGAACCTCGAAGTGCAGCAGGCCGAGGCGCGGCACGCGCGCATGCTCGCGGCGCTGGAGGCGACCGGCATCCGTGCCGAGAAACCGGGCTTCATCATCTACAGCGAGAACCCGTGGAACGGCAAGAAGATCTTCCCCGGCGAAACGCTGTTCACCGGCATCGAGATCGCGTCCATCGCGAGCCGTGAAGACCTGCAAATCCGGTTCTGGGTGCACGAAGCCGACATTCTCGACGTGCGGCCTGGTATGAAGATGACGATCGTGGCCGATGCGCAGGATTCCGAGCCGTTCACGGCCGAGGTGACCTGGGTGTCGAACCAGGCCGTGAAGAAGGACGACTGGAGCGACAGCGGTTACTTCAGCGCACTCGCCGAGCCCGTTGGCGGCGTTCCGGCGTCGATCTGGCCGGGCATGAGCGTCATGGGGCGCGTCTCCGTGGCGGATGCGGACCTGTGAGCGTCGCGAAGTTCACGGCTGCCGTCGCGGCGATCGCATTTGCAGCGCCGTCCGCCGCGCAGTGGGCCGAGATTCAGCCCGCGGATCGGCCGATCACGGTGTCGGCGAGCGGCATCGTGGCATCGTCCGATACCTTGCGCTTCGGTCCGCCGCCGGCGCGCCAATGGCGCACGACGGTGACGCAGCTTGCCCGCGAGGGCACCATCGCGCAGGTCGGCGACCTGCTCGCGCAGTTCGACGGCAATGAGACGGACAGCCGCGTGCGGACGCTCACGGCGGACCTTGCCAACAAGCGTTCGGAGCTGGAGTCGCTGCTTGAGTCGCAGGCCCGCGAGATCGAGGAAGACAAGGTCATGCTGGAAGAGGCGCGCAGCGCGGCGGACAAAGCCGCCCGAAAGGCGGATGTCGATGCCTCGGTCTATGCGCGGCTCGATTACCTGAAGCTCGTCGAGGAACGCGACGTCACGCAGGAGCTCTACCGTCGCGAACAGTCTCGGCAGGTGCTGGTCGAACGCGTGCGCGAAGCTCGCCGCCACGAAGTCGAAGCCGACATACGGCGCCTGGAAAGTGAGCTGGCCGGTGCACAGGCGGAGCTCGAATCCTTCTCGATTCGCGCGCCGCGCGAAGGTCTGGTCATCATCGGTACAGACCGTGAAGGGCAGAAGCTCGACGTCAACGACGCGGTGAACCCCGGCATGGTCGTGGTCGAACTCGCGAACCCCGACACACTCATCGTGCAGGCCGAAGTGCCGGAGTACGCGGCGACCAAGATTGCGGTCGGCCAGCCCGCGCAGATCGTGATCGACGCGGCCGGCGGCACGGAGTTCGCTGGCGAGGTGTTGTCGGTCGCGAGCATCGTGCGCCGCCAGTCCCGGTTCTCGAACGCCATGGTCCGCGATGTGACCGTGTCGTTGCCGGCGGCCGCGATGGCGGACCTGCGACCCGGCATGTCAGCTCGACTGTCCATCACCGTGGACACCGCGGCCGCTGCGCTTGCCGTACCGAATGAGGCCATCCAGTACCGTGACGGCAGCCCCGGTGTCGTGGCAAGACGCGGCGGGTGGAGACCCATCGTGCTCGGACGTGAGAGCGCCGGGTTGCGCATCGTCGAAAGCGGTCTTGAGCCCGGCGTGCAGGTGGCGGTGCGGTGATGAAGTATTGCGCCCCCGTACTGCTCGCGTCGATGATGATCGGCGGTTGCGGCGAAGACAGCTTCGCGCCGCCCACGGTCGAGGTCGAGTCGTCCGACGCGGAGTTCACGGTGCGGGCGGAAGGCGAACTCATTGCCGCCGAGTCGCTGCCCATCGCTTTGCCGGGTGGCATCCGCATGTGGTTCAACATTTCCTGGCTGGTGCCGGAGTTCACGGACGTGAAGAAGGGCGATGTCGTGGCCCGGTTCGACGACGCGCAGGTGCAGCTCGACCGGGATCAGTCGTCGCTCGACGTGGCCAAGCTGGAGTTCCAGCTCGAGCAGACGGCACGGACCGGCAAGATAGAGCGTGCCCGGATCGGCCACGAGTCGGAGCGCGTCTCGGGCGAGCGCGGCATCTCCGAACTCTACGAAGAGGTCGATCCCCGGCTGTTCAGCCGCAACGAGATCATCGACGCACTGTCCGACATCGAATACCTGGACGCGCAGGCGGACTTCCTGGATTGGCAGTCCGAGACGTTCGACCAGCGCACCGACGCGGAGCAGAACGCGATCCTGACACAGCGTGACGGCAAGCTCTCGAGCCTGGAACTGCAGGACACGGCGCTCGGCATGATGGAGTTGCGCAGCCCGGCGGACGGCACTTTCGTCTATGCGCGCACGCCGTGGGGTGAAAAGATCGGCAAGGGCCAGCAGGTGCAGCCGGGCCGGCCCATCGGCCTGTTGCCGGTCCGGGGCAAGGTCAAGGCGCGCCTGTACGTGCCGGAGTCCGACGCGGTGGGGCTGGCGCCCGGTCAGCTCGTGCGTTTTCGCCTGGACCTGGCCGCGGATCAGGAATTTGTTGCCGCGGTGGAATCCGTGTCGCCCGTCGCCAGTCCGCGCGACCGGACGAACCCGCAGAAGTTCTTCAGCGTGGACGCTGTCATCGAGGACGTCGACCCGGACCTGATGCGCGTCGGCAGCCGGCTGCGCGCCGAAATCGTTACGGGCCGTGTCGAGAAGGGCGTCGTGGTGCCCGCCCAGGTGGTGTACGGTGACGGCGAGAATGCCTACGTCTGGGTCGTCGACGGCGGCGACGACGTGCGGCGCAGCGTCCGGCTCGGACGGCGGAGCCCCGATCGCGTGGAAATTCTCGACGGCCTCGTCGATGGCGAACGCATCAGCCTGGTCGCGCCGCCGGATGCCTCCTGAGTGAGCGCGCCGGTCACCAGCCTTCTCATGGATGTCCGCCAGGCTCTCGGCCAACTCGGACACCACCGGCTGCGCACGGCACTGACCTTGCTCGGCATGGTGTTCGGCGTGGGCGCGGTCATCGCGATGCTCGCGGTGAGCGAGGGCGGCAAGCGCCAGGCGCTGGAGCTCATCGAGGGCATGGGCCTGAACAACCTCATCGTCGAGGCGCGTGACGCGGACGGCGAAACCCTGAAGGAAGTGCGCAAGTATTCCGCCGGACTCAGTGTGCGCGACGCGGAGGCGGTGGGTGTCACCTTGCCGTTCGTCGAGGCCTGGGCGGGGGCAGCGCGATTCCGCACCTGGACGCTGTTCAGCCGCTCGGGCCAGAGCCGCGCGAGTGTGTTCGCCGTGAGCCCGGACTGGTTCGAGCTGTCCAGCCTCGCGGCGGATCGCGGCGAGCTGTTCGACGCCGACGCGGACCGGCGCTTTGCGCAGGTGGCCGTGCTCGGCAGCGCGGCGGCTCGGGAGCTGTTCCCGAACGGCGATGCGATCGGCGGGTCGATCAAGGTGAACCATCTGTGGCTCGAGGTGATTGGCGTGCTGCACGACCGGCAGTTGAACGATGACCGCTTCGAAGGGCACGAGATCGGCGGCGAGAGCAGCCACGTTTACATTCCGCTGCAGACCGGCCTGTCCCGCCTGAAGCGCGACGACATGGATTCGGAGCTGGACACCCTGAAGATCCGACTCGACGGTAATGTCGAGCCTGCACAGGCCGCATCTGCGATCGAGCACCTGTTGTCGCGCCGGCACTCGGACCAGAACGACTACGAGACCGTGGTGCCCGCCCGGCTGCTCGCGCAGCACCAGCAGACGCAGCAGATTTTCACGATCGTCATGTCGGCGGTGGCCGGCATCTCGCTGCTCGTGGGCGGTATCGGGATTATGAACATCATGCTCGCGAGCGTGATGGAGCGGAGATCCGAGATCGGCCTGTTCCGGGCGCTCGGTGCGCGGGAGACGGACATCGTGCGGCAGTTCCTGGTCGAGGCCTGCGTCATCGCGATGATCGGTGCGGGCATCGGCGTCGTGCTCGGGATCCTGCTTGCTTACACGATTGCTGCGTTCGCCGGTTGGGCCGTGGCGTGGTCGCCGATCGTGATCCTCGTGGCCGTCATCGTCTGCGTTTCGATCGCCGTGGGCTTCGGCGTGTACCCCGCGATGTCGGCAGCCCGCCTGGACCCGGTGGTCGCGCTGCAGTCGGACTAGGCGGCAGGCCTAAGGTAAATCAGTGGCTTAGAATAAGTTCCTCATCCAGTATCGAGCATGTTTCCGCGGTAACGCGCCCGGCGCGACAGGCCCGGTGGCAATGGCTATCATCGGGCCATGATTGATGCTGACCAGAAAAGCCGCGTCTTGCGCGGACTTGCGAGTTTCCTGGCGATCCTCCCGATCGCTGCCTGCCAGCCGGCCGCTGACATCGACGGACCGTCAGACGACGCGGCCGCGGTCGCCGACGATCCGGCCCCGTGGTCGATGGCTGCGGACATCGTGGCCGCGATCGAGGCCCCGCGGATTCCGGACGGCGACTTCGATATCACCGACTTCGGCGCGGTGGCGGATGACGGTGCCGATGACCGGGACGCGATCCTGGACGCGATCGACGCCGCGGTAGCGGCGGGCGGCGGCCGGGTCGTGCTGCCGCCCGGTACCTGGGACAGTGCGGGCCCGGTGGTGCTGCGAAGCCGCATCGACCTGCACGTCAGCGAGGGCGCGACGCTGCTGTTCTCGACGGAAGCGTCGGACTACCTCCCGCCGGTGAAGACGCGCTGGGAAGGCACGATGTTGTACAGCTATTCGCCGCTCATCTACGCGGCGGACGTCGAGGACGTGGCAATCACCGGCGGTGGCCTGATCGACGGCAATGCCGGCAGCGAGTTCCATACCTGGAATAGCGCCGAGCATGAACCGCGGCTGCCGCAGGCCGCAACGCATCGGCTGCGGCAGATGGGCAAGGAGGGCGCGCCCGTGGAGGAGCGCGTCTTTGCCGAAGGCAGCTACTTGCGGCCAAGCGCGATCCAGTTCCTCGGCGCACGGCGTGTGCTGCTTGCCGACTACACGGTTCGCAACTCCCCGTTCTGGGTGAATCACCTGGTCTTCACCGAACACGCCACGGTGCGTGGCATCACCGTGGACAGCCACTTCGGCAACAACGACGGCGTGGACGTCGACTCGTCGAGCTACGTGCTGATCGAGGACAACGTATTCCGGACCGGCGATGACAGTGTCGTCGTCAAGTCGGGCCGCGATCGTGACGGCCGCGAGATCGGCATCCCGAGTGAGTACGTCGTCGTGCGCAACAACGACATGGGTGGCGAGGACGGCATCGCGCTGGGCAGCGAGATGTCCGGCGACGTGCGCTACGTATTCTTCGAGGACAACCTCTTACGGCAAGGTGCATCGGCCATTCGATTCAAGGCGAGCCTGGACCGGGGCGGGGTAGTGGAGCACATCCGCGTGCGGAACTTTGACATCGAGTCCTTCGAGACCTTGCTGTGGTTCGAGATCGTCCGGGGCGACGAGACGGAGTTTCGTTTTCCGTCAATCTACAGGGACCTCGTTTTCGAGGACCTGACGGTCCAGAGCGTGGGCCAGGTACTGGTGGTACGGGCAGGGGATGAAGAACCGCTGCGCGACGTGGTACTTCGCGACGTGTCGATCAGGTCGGCCGAGAGCGTGTTCGATGTACGCAACGTCGAACGCCTCACGCTCGACAACGTGACGATCGGCGACCAGCGCATCGACGCGACCTTCGACTGGCGGAGCCCAGGGTCGACGGAGGTCGCGAGGTCTAAAGCCGGGCAGCAATGACAACATGCCGTGCCACCAGGCTCAGCTGCGAGCTGCATTATTGGAAAATCAATAGCTTGCAAGCGCTTCCTCTCTGCGCGTCGATGACGTTTCCGCGGAAATGCCGTCATACCGCCTGAAAGTTGTTGGCAGGATCAGACGAGAATTCTCATCGGGTTTCCGATAAAGGTGTCAGGTTTATTTTCGGAAGATCGTTGAATGGGATGCACCCGATGCCGCTAGTTGCGTGGG
Organism: uncultured Pseudomonadota bacterium; assembly: GCA_913055625.1. GTDB lineage: Bacteria > Pseudomonadota > Gammaproteobacteria > Steroidobacterales > Woeseiaceae > UBA1847. Next base: position 619,018 of record CAJXJW010000001.1, read on the forward strand.
AGGGGGGCGCCGGTTCCTTCTGCGTCATCTAGAACCGCGTTGGCCAGTCTGAGCAATAGTTCGTTGTTGCGGTTGTCGAGCGTGCGCCAGAACAATGCCGCCAGCCCCACGCCGGTACCGATGACGAATGCCTGCGTGTAACCGAACAGCGCGTCAGTCATCGCATCTAGCGATGCGGCGCGGATCCTCCAGAACGCGAAGCCGAAACTGAGGATTGCCAGGCAAGCCACCAGGCAACAATTGTAGATGTGAAACCGTACAGCGTTTCGGGCGCCCCGGAGCACCCGGAGGTCGTCTTGATCGAACGTCATGCCAGCCTCCGCAGTGAATGCGTGTCAAAAAAATAAACCTGACACCTTTTAGACACCTTTTAGGACACCTTTTGAGGGGGCGATCATCCGTCGATGCATTCGTCGCGGCCGGTCTCGCACGGCGGATCGCAGTCTTCGCAGCCGTCGAGGCGAGCCTGGTCGACGAACAGGATGGTCGCCCAGGCAGCGAACAGCAGCAGCGTGGCGCTGAACAGGCCCCACAGGAACAGGATGAGCCGGCGTTGCCATGCGGGCGCCTCGTTTTTCTCGTACCGCTTGAACATCAGCGGCGTCCGATGAGCCCGATCGTCGGGAAGGGGTGGCTAGTCGTCACCGGTGTTCCTGGGATAGTCGTACAGCACCAATGACGTCGTCGGGCGCGCGTGCAGCGACCAGTCGTCCTGCTCGATCTCCACGCAGACGACACCCGCCGTCGGCAGGTTGTTTGTCAGGCCCGGCCGTAGGAAATTCGCAAACTCGGTGAGCCCCGGGTTATGACCGAACAACATCAGGTTGTTGAACCGGTTGTCCTGGGCGCAGATAACGTCGACTATCGTGTCGACGGACGCATGGTACAGCGCACTCTCGCGTTGCAGAAATTCGACCGGGTAACTGAGCGTGTGAGCGACGGCCTTCGCCGTGGACCAGGCGCGCACGGCCGGGCTGGAGATGATCAGCGAGGGCCGGATGCCAGCGTCGGCAATGCGCCGGCCCATCTCGGGCGCGTCTTTTTCGCCGCGCCGGTTCAGCGGCCGCTCGCGGTCGGGCAGCGAGCCGTCGCTCCAGCTCGACTTGGCGTGTCGGACGATCGTCAGCGTCTTCGGCAACGGGGCACCTTACATGAGTCCGGTCTGCAGGCGGGCCTCGTCGGACATCATAGACTGGTTCCACGGCGGGTCAAAAACGAGCTCGACCTTCACGTCCGCGACCGTCGGGATGACGGCGATCTTCTCCTGCGCGTCTGCGACGAGTACATCGCCCATACCGCAGCCGGGTGCCGTCAGCGTCATGTCGACCTCAACCGAGCGTTCGCCGCTGCCGTTGGGACGGACGTCCAGCCGATAGATCAGCCCGAGGTCGACGATGTTCACCGGTATCTCGGGGTCGTAGCAGGTCTTGAGCTGCCGCCAGATGACATCCTCGATGTCCTTGTCGGTCGGATTCTCAGGCACGTCGGGCGCGGGCGTCGGCTCCTTGCCCAGCGCGTCGGCATCGCTGCCGGCGATCCGAAACAGGTTGCCCTCGATGTACACGGTGAAGCTGCCGCCCAGTGCCTGGGTGATGAAGCCGGTGGTGCCTTCGCGGAGCAGCAGTTCTTCGCCCGCCGGGATGATAATGGCGCGGACGTCGCGGGCGAGTGTCACGGGCTCGTTCGTGTGGCCGAACATGGCTCAGTTCTCCGTCGAGGCAATGCGGCGACCGCCGAGCGCGGCAGACAGTGCGTGCCACGCGAGCGAGGCACACTTCACGCGGGACGGGAATTCGCGCACGCCGAGCAGTGCGTTCAGTTTTCCGAGCTCATCGGCGGTTGCCTCGCCGCGCAGCGCGCCGGTCACCTGCTCCATCTTTGCGAGTGCATTTTCGCGGCTGAGGCCCAGGACCTCGTCGGTCAGTAGCGACGCTGACGCCACCGAGATCGCGCAGCCGCTGCCTTCGAAGGCAACGTCCCGTACGACGCCGGCATCGTCCACGCGGAGGTGCAGGTGCAGCTTGTCGCCGCACAACGGGTTGATGCCTTCGGCGGAGTGGGTCGCGCCGGCGAGCACGCCGTAGTGCCGCGGCTGCCGCGCATGGTCGAGGATCAGCTCGCGATACAAGTCGCGGATGTCGTCGTTCGACAGGGCGGTCACGCTGCTCACGCGAAGATCTCCTGCGCCTTCCGAACGGCGCTCACGAGCCGGTCCACGTCGTCGCGGTCGTTGTACAGAGCGAGCGATGCGCGCGCGGTGCCGGGGATGTCGAAGCGCTGCATGACCGGCATCGCGCAGTGATGGCCTGTCCGGATCGCGATGCCCTGGTGGTCGAGAATCGTGCCGAGGTCGTGTGGATGGATGTCGCCGACCAGGAACGACTGCACGCTGGCCTTATCGGGTGCGGTGCCGATGAGCCGCAGGCCGTCAATCTCGGAAAGCTGTTGCGTCAGGTACGCGAGCAGCGCGGTTTCGTGGGCGGCGATGCGGTCGAGCTTCACGCGCTTCAGGTAGTCGACCGCGGCGCCCAGCCCGATCACGCCGGCGATGTTCGGTGTGCCCGCTTCGAACTTGTACGGCAGTTCGTTGAACACAGTACCGTCGAAACGCACCTCGAGAATCATGTCGCCGCCGCCCTTCCACGGTGGCATGGCGTCCAGCAATGCCTCGCGTCCGTACAGCACGCCGGTGCCGGTCGGGCCGAACATCTTGTGCCCGGAAAACACGTAGAAGTCGCATCCGAGTGCCTGCACGTCGACCGCCATGTGCGGGACGCCCTGCGCGCCGTCGACGAGGACGGGGATGTCGCACTCGTGCGCCGCATCGACGATACGCCGCACCGGGTTCACGGTGCCGAGCGCGTTTGACACGTGGCCGACCGCCACGATGCGTACCGCCTCGGTCATCAGCTCGATCATTCGCTCGACGTCGAGGCTGCCGTCCTCGTTGATGGGCGCGACGATGAGTTCCGCGCCGGTTTGCTCGCAGACGAGCTGCCAGGGGACGATGTTCGAGTGATGTTCCAGGTGCGTGATCAGGACCTGGTCGCCGCGCTGCAGGCGCGGGCGGCCGTAGGACTGCGCGACCAGGTTGATCGACTCCGTGGTGCCGCTCGTGAGCACGATCTCGGACCGGCTCGCCGCGTTGATGAACGCGCGCAGCTTGTCGCGCGCGCCTTCGTAGGCCTCGGTGGCGCGGTGGCTCAGCGTGTGGACGCCACGGTGAACGTTCGCGTGGTCCGACTGTTGGTAGTTCGCGACCGCGTCGATGACGGCCTGCGGCTGTTGTGCCGACGCCGCGCTGTCGAGGTACACCAGCGGGTGTCCGTGAATCGCCTGGTCCAGTGCCGGGAAGTCGTCGCGCACGTTCAGCAGCGCGTCGTCCGATTCCGCCTTCAACGGCTTCATGCGCCGATCTCCGCCATGATGTCACGAAGCCGTGCTTCCACCGCATCACCGATCGTCTCGCGAAGTCCCGCGATCGGCGCGGAATCCACGACCGTGGCGGCGAACGCGCGGGTCAGGATGCGGCGCGCGCGTTGCCGGCCGATTCCCCGCGTGCGCAGGTAGTACAGCGCCCGCTCGTCGAGGTGACCGACCGTTGTACCGTGCGCACACTTCACGTCGTCGGCATAGATTTCGAGTTCCGGCTTGGCGTCCACCTCGGCCTGCTCGGTGAGAAGGAGGTTGTGGTTCGCCTGCTCGGCGTCGGTGCCGTCCGCGCCCGCGTGCACGATCGCCTTGCCGTTCCACACGGCGCGGGCGCGGCCGGCCAGCACGCCTCGGTATTCCTGCCGTGACGTCGCGGGGCCGACGCGGTGATCCGTGCGCGTGTGGTTGTCGACGTGCTGTCCCGGTCCGGCGACGTAGACACCGTTCAGCGTCGCAGACGCGCCGCGCCCGGCGATGTCGACCGCGAGGTCGTGGCGGGCGAGCCGTCCGCCGAGGTCGGCACCGAAGTAGTCGAAACGGGCATCCCGGTCGAGCCGTACGTCCAGGCGCGCCGTCTGGCTGTGTGCCGTTGCGCGTTGCTGCAGCCTTACGTAGTCACAGCGGCTGTCCGCGGCGAGGTCGAGTTCGACCAGGACATTGGAATAGTGGCCCTCGTCGCCGGAGGATACCTGGTGCTCGAACACCTGCACCGCGGCACCGCGGTCTACGGCGAGGTTCACGCGCACCTGCGCGGTGACGGCCGATGCGGTTGCACTGTCGGCCACCAGCAGTGCCAGCGGCTTCGTGAGTGATTCGCTTACCCGGATCCGCACCGGGTCGCGCACCAGCGCTGCATTCAGGCCGCCGAGGGCGCCGTGCGGCTTCGGGAATTCGCTGGCGTCCGTTGCCACCCCGATACCGGGAAGCGCCAGCGCGTCGGAGAAAGCTTCAAGGACCGATCCGTTTGCAATCACGATCCAGTGAGCGTCGAGGCCGGCCTGTGCCCGGCGGACGAGCTCGGTGTCGGGTTCGTCGACCGGTGCTCCGGCGGCGAGCCACGCGCGACTCAGTGCCGCGACCCCGCCGAGATCCGTGTACTTCCAGTCCTCGACCTTTGTCGTCGGGAAGCCCTGCCGCGCGAGCACCGTGCGTCCCGCCTCGCGTAACCCGGCGAGACTCGCGTGGGGCAGGGCGGCCGCGGTCTCGGCGAGCCGATCGACGGGCAACTCATGCATCATGCGTTCGCCGCCTCCCGGACCCACTCGTAGCCCTTCTCTTCGAGCTCGAGGGCGAGCGACTTGTCGCCGGAGCGCACGATTCGGCCCTCGGACAGGACATGCACCCGGTCCGGCTCGATGTAGTCGAGCAGACGCTGGTAATGCGTGACGAGGACGATGGCACGCTCCGGGCTGCGCAGCGCGTTCACGCCTTCGGCGACGGCCTTCAGTGCGTCGATGTCGAGGCCGGAGTCCGTCTCGTCGAGCACAGCGAGCTTCGGCTCGAGCATGGCCATCTGCAGGATCTCGTTGCGCTTCTTCTCGCCGCCGGAAAAGCCTTCGTTGACGCCCCGGTTCAGAAACTTCGGGTCCATGCCGAGCGCTGCCATCTTTTCACGCGCGAGTTTCAGGAACTCGAATGCGTCGATCTCGTCTTTGCCTTCGTGCTGGCGCTTTGCGTTGACCGCGGCTTTCAGCAGGTAGGCGTTATTCACGCCGGGGATTTCGACCGGGTACTGAAAGCCCAGGAAGATGCCTTCGCGCGCACGCTCTTCCGGCGCGAGTTCGAGCAGGTCGCGTCCCTCGTATTGCACGCTGCCGGACGTCACTTCGTAGTCTTCGTGGCCGGCTATGACCTGGGCAAGCGTGCTCTTGCCGGAGCCGTTCGGGCCCATGATGGCGTGCACCTCACCGGCGCCGACGGCCAGCGACAGTCCGCGGAGAATTTCGTTGCCGCCAATCGCGGCGTGCAGGTCCTTGATGTCGAGCATCGATTCCATCCTCAGCCGACGGCGCCTTCGAGGCTCACGTTGAGCAGCGCCTGCGCCTCGACGGCGAATTCCATCGGCAGTTCATTGAAGACTTCCTTGCAGAAGCCGTTGACGATCATGTTCACGGCGTCTTCCTCCGCGATACCGCGCTGGCGGCAATAGAACAGCTGGTCGGCCGAGATCTTCGACGTCGTCGCCTCGTGCTCCACCTTCGCCGTCGGGTTGCGGATTTCCATGTACGGGAACGTGTGCGCGCCGCATTCCTTGCCGATCAGCAGCGAGTCGCACTGTGTGTGATTCCGTGCGCCCTCGGCCTGCGGCATCACGCGGACCAGGCCGCGGTACGCGTTCTGCGCCTTGCCGGCCGAGATGCCCTTCGACACGATCGTGCTGCGCGTGTTGCGGCCGATGTGGATCATCTTCGTGCCGGTATCCGCCTGCTGGTAATTGTTCGCGACGGCGACGGAGTAGAACTCGCCGACCGAGTTGTCGCCGCGCAGGATGCAGCTCGGGTACTTCCACGTGATCGCGGACCCGGTCTCGACCTGCGTCCAGGATATTTTCGAGTTCGCGCCGCGGCAGTCGCCGCGCTTCGTGACGAAGTTGTAGATGCCGCCGCGGCCTTCCTCGTCGCCCGGGTACCAGTTCTGAACGGTCGAGTACTTGATCTCGGCGTCTTTCAGTGCGACGAGTTCCACGACGGCGGCGTGCAGCTGATTCTCGTCGCGCATCGGCGCCGTGCAGCCTTCCAGGTACGAAACGTGGCTGCCTTCGTCGGCGACGATCAGCGTGCGTTCGAACTGGCCGGTGTTCGCCGCGTTGATGCGGAAGTAGGTGGACAACTCCATCGGGCAGCGCACGCCCTTGGGGATATAGACGAACGAGCCGTCGCTGAATACCGCGGAATTGAGTGCCGCGAAGAAGTTGTCGCGTTGCGGCACGACGCTGCCCAGGTACTTGCGCACGAGTTCCGGGTGCTCGCGCACCGCTTCCGAGAACGAGCAGAAGATCACCCCCGCGTCCGCCAGCTTCTTCTTGAACGTCGTCGCGACCGACACGCTGTCAAACACGGCGTCGACGGCGACGCCGGCGAGCTTCGCGCGCTCGTGCAGCGGGATGCCGAGCTTGTCGTAGGTCTCGAGGAGTTTCGGGTCGACCTCGTCCAGGCTCTTCGGACGATCCTTGTCGGATTTCGGCGCGGAGTAATAGGAGATCGCGTCGTAGTCGATCTTCGGGTAGTGCACGTGGGCCCAGTCGGGCTCCGCCATCTCGCGCCACAGTCGGTACGCGCGCAGGCGCCACTCGAGCAGGAACTCCGGCTCCTGCTTGATTGCCGAGATCGCGCGCACGACATCCTCGTCGAGCCCGGGCGGCAGGCCCTCGCTCGCGATGTCCGTGACGAAACCGTGCTTGTAGCGTCGGTTGACGAGTTGTTCGAGATTTTCGGGTTCGGTGGCCATTCAGGTTTTCTTGCTGCGTTGTCCCTGCACGCTGACCGGCACGCCGGCGAAGCGGAAGCTGGGGATCGGCCGGTTCGCGTGCACCAGGTCGGCGAGCGTTACTTCGTCCAGTGCGCGGCGAATGGCGACGTTGATGCGCTGCCAGGCGCCGCCCACGGAGCAGATGCCCTCGTGCTCGCACTGGCTGTCCGTCGCGCTGCATTCCGTAATCGACACCGGGCCTTCCAGTGCGTCGATGACGTCGGCGGCGCTGATGGATTGCGGCTCGCGTGCGAGCGCGTAGCCGCCGTTGACGCCACGCGTCGAGTTGACGAGCCCGGCGCGCGCGAGCGACTTCAGCAGCTTGCTCACCGTGGGCAGCGCGATGCCGGTCGCATCCGCGACGTCGGCGGCGGATACGACGGTGCCCGGCTCGGCCGCGAGGTGGGCGAGAACCACGGTGCCGTAGTCGGTCAGTTTGCTGATGCGTAGCACGGAAGTCCGGCGGGTCGAACAGAATGGGGACTATTTTAGTCCTGTTTAAATCCGGATGCCAGCGCTTATGCTGCATTCAGGAACGGTCTGCTATGCTACGCCGCGAAATGAACGCCCCCCGTGACAACATCGTCGAGATTCGCGACCTGCACTTTTCGCGCGGGGCGCGAAAAATTTTTGACGGTCTGAACGTCGATATCAAGCGCGGGCAGGTCACGGCGATCATGGGTCCGAGCGGCACCGGCAAGACGACGCTGCTGCGGCTCATCACGCGACAACTGCGGCCGGACCACGGAACCATCGTCGTCGACGGCGTCGACATCGCGAATCTCAACAAGGCGGAGCTGTACAAGTTGCGGAAGCGCTTCGGGATGCTGTTCCAGAACGGCGCCTTGTTGACCGATCTGTCAGTTTTCGAGAACGTCGCGTTCCCGTTGCGGGAACACACGAACCTGTCGAACCGGTTGATCCGGCATGTCGTACTGACCAAGCTGCACGCGGTCGGGTTGCGCGGCGCCGCCGACATGATGCCGGGGGAGCTTTCGGGCGGCATGGCGCGCCGCGTCGCGCTGGCGCGCGCAATGGCCACGGACCCGGATATCCTGATCTACGACGAGCCCTTCGTCGGTCTCGACCCGATCTCCATGGGCGTGATCGTGCGTCTCGTCCGCCGGATGAACGACGCGCTGGGCATTTCCAGCATCCTGGTCAGCCACGACGTCGACGAGATCTCGACCGTATCGGATTGCAGCTACTTGCTGTCCGACGGCAAGGTCGCCGCGTCGGGCAGCCCGGACGAGTTGAACCGGGCCAGCTCGGAACTCGTGCGCCAGTTCATGCACGGCATGGCGGATGGCCCTGTGGCCTTCCATTTCGCGGCGCCAGACTACGCAGAGCAGCTGCTCGGCAGGGATTCGGAGTAAGGCCGATGCCGCGCGAGCTCTGGATCACGTTCGTGGAATTCGTGCGCACGTTCGGCGCACTGACGCTGTTCCTGGTGGAGTTGCTGATCCAGGTGCCGCGGGTCTTCGTGCGGCGCTTCCGACTGATCGTGGCGCAGGTCTACAACGCCGGGTCCCTGTCGCTGGTCATCATCATGGTGTGCGGTGCCTTCGTCGGCGGCGTGCTGGCCCTGCAGGGCTACGCCAACCTGACGCGCTTCAACGCCGAGGATGCCGTGGGCATCTTCGCCGGCTTCGCGCTGATCAAGGAGCTCGGGCCGGTCATCACCGCGTTGCTGTTCGCGGGGCGGGCGGGGACGGCGCTGGCCTCCGAAATCGGCCTGATGAAGGCCACTGACCAGCTCTCGGCCATGGAGATGATGGCCGTCGACCCGATTCGCCGCGTCGTGTTGCCACGCTTCCTGGGCGGCGTCATCGCGATGCCGCTCCTGACCGCGGTGTTCAGCATGATTGGCCTGCTCGGGGCGCACATGGTTGGTGTCATGCTGCTCAGCATCGACGTCGGCGCGTTCTGGCAGCAGATGCAGTCGACACTCGATCTCCGCGACGTGTCCGAGGGCATCTTGAAAAGCGTGGTCTTCGGCGTGATTGCGAGCCTGCTGGCGGTCTGGGAGGGTTACAATGCGATTCCGACCGCCGAAGGCGTGAGCCGCGCGACCACGCGAACCGTCGTATTGACCGCCATTGCCGTCCTGATCACGGACTTCATGATCACGGCGTGGTTCCTGAGGTAGAGCAATGAAGAAAACCCGCACTGTCGAACTCGGCGCCGGACTGTTTGCCCTGCTGGGCATCGGGGCCCTGTTTTTCCTGACCACGCAGGCCACGGGCGGCGACGACTTTGCCGCGAAAGAGGTCTACACGGTGCAGGCGCGCTTCGACAATGTCGGCAGCCTGAAGCCGCGTGCGCCGGTATCGATGTCCGGCGTGACGATCGGGCGCGTAACGAAGATCGAGTTTGATCCCGACGTGCTGAACGCGGTCGTCACGATGTCCATCGACAAGCGCTACGACAGGATTCCCGACGACTCCGATGCCAGCATCCTGACGGCGGGCCTGCTCGGCAGCCAGTACGTCGGGCTGCAGGCCGGCGGTTCCGACTTCTACCTCGAGGACGGCAGCGAAGTGTTGTTCACGCAGTCGGCCGTGGTGCTCGAGAACCTGATCGGCAAGTTCCTCGTGGGCAATTCTGGCAAGGACGACGACGAATGAACGTTCACACTCTTATCCGGGGGATGCGAAGGGCCGGCGTGGCCGTCGCGCTGTCCGTCACGCTGTTCGCGGCCAACGCATCGGCGAATTCTCCCAACGACGTGATTACCTCCGCCATCGACGAGTTGGCGAAGGTGCTGGACGGCCGCAAGGAAGAGCTTGCGGCCGACCCGGTGGCGCTGAAGGCCGTCATCGACCCGATCCTGTTGCCGCGCTTCGATCGTCGGTACGCGGCACAGCTCGTGCTCGGCAAGCACTGGCGCGACGCGACGTCGGAGCAGCGCGATCGGTTCGTGGAGGCGTTTTACGATGCGATGCTCCGCAAGTACTCCGACGGCGTCACCGAGTTCGACCAGGACCGGGTGGAGGTCCTGCCGTACCGCGGCGACGACTCGAAGCCGCGGACGATGGTACGGACGATAGTGACGTTGAATGACGGCGCCAGGACGCCGGTGAATTACGGCATGGTCAAGCGGGACTCCGGTTGGATGATCTTCGACGTGACGATCGAAGGCGTCTCCTACATCCGGAACTTCCGCGCGGAGCTGGATTCCGAAGTTGCCTCGACCGGTCTCGAGCAGATGATCTCGCGCTTCGAGAAAGAAGCGGGCGCCACGACTGGTGAGTGACTACGCTCTGGAAGATGCCGGCGACGGCCGCTTCCGGCTGACCGGCAACATGACCTTCGCGACGGCCGAGGCGATCCTGCGGGAGAGCGAGGACCTGTTCGAGGAATACACGCGCATCGAGGTGGACCTTTCCGGCATCACGCGCGCGGACTCCGCGGGACTTGCGCTCCTGCTCGAATGGATCAACTGGGCCATCCAGACGGTCCGCGAGATTCGCTATATCGAGGTGCCGGACCGCGTCATCGCGATCGCAAAGACGACCGAGGTCGAGGCTTTGCTGGCGCGCGGCGAGCGCTGGTCGGGATTCATCGAGGCGCCCGAGTCCGCCTAGCCGCCGTCGTTCCCGGGGTCGTCGTCGAAGTCCTCGAACGCCTCGTCGAACTCCTCGTAGAAGTCGTCATCGATCGGCGGGTCGCCGTCGTGAATTTCGTACTGCCGGTTCTGCAGGTATGACTCACGCAGCGTGACGTAGGGGTCCTTCGAATCCTCGAGGAAGCGCTCCGCGGTCAGCAGGTTCGCGCGCAGGTTGATGATGCGCAGAATCTCGAGTTTGTCACGCACGGACGACACCTCGTAGTGCCACAGCGGGTCCGCCCAGATGTTCAGCGGCAACGAAACGGCGTGGCTCAACGACCGCGGACCGATGAACGGTACGATGACGTACGGACCTTCCGGAATGCCCCAGACCGCAAACGTCTGGCCGAAGTCTTCCGGCTTGCGTTCGAGGCCGCCTTTCTCGGCAATGTCGATGAGGCCGCCGATGCCGAGCGTGCTGTTGAACAGGAAGCGCGCAAATTCGTTCGTGCCGTCCCTGGGCTTGCCCTGCAGGAAGTGATTGATCGAATTCAGCGGGGTTGCCAGGTTGCGCGAGAAGTTCGTGATGCCGCGCCGCGCGAAATCCGGAAGGATAAACTTGTAGCCCTTCGCGATGGGTTTCAGGATGGCCTTGTCGGCCGCGTCGTTGACCGCGTAGAGGTTTCGGTTCAAGGGCTCCCACGGGTCATAGTCGACCCGGCTGCCTTCGGGCGCGGTAGCGCAGCCGGCGATCAGCAAGGCGCCGAGGACCGCGGTCAGGCGTGTCAGTTGATTCATTTTGTCTGGATTCCGGTCAGCCGCGGCTGCGCTGCATCTGTTGCAGTTGTTCTTCGGTCATGTACTCGCGTATGAAGTCGATACGGGCCTGGAAGCGGATTCGCTGGATCTCCTGCAGGTCGGGCAGCGTCAGCGCGCGCTGCAGGTAGCGAATGCCTCCTACCAGGTCGCCGGTCATCAATTCGTACTCGGACATGTAGTAGTAGGATTCGGCCGCGTCGCCGGCCTCGCTGGCCGCGCGCGCGATGAGACGTACCTGCTCGGGCGTCGGCGGCACGTTATTCATCAGGTCGAGCAGCAGCGCGTGTGCGCGCCCGGCCTCGCCCTGGCGAATAAGCTGTTCGCCGTAGGCGATGACGAGCGGAACATTGCGTGGGAACAATTCCACGGCGCGGTCGAACGTGGACTGTCCCGCGGCATAGTCCTCGAGATCGTACTGCGACTCGCCGAGGCCGATGTAGTAGGCAATCGTGTTCGGGTCCTGGTCGATCAGTTCCCTGAAGATCTCGTTCGCTTCGCGATGCCGGCCGGCACGCTGGTAGGCCACTGCGCGGCCATAGCGGTCGACCTCGGACTGGCGGGCGTAGCTCGTTTGCTCGAAATACCCGACCGCGCCTTCCGGCAGGTCGAAACGCTCGACGATGGCCCGGGCGCGGGTGATGCCGTAGCCCTTGGAGTCGTTGTTTGCTTGCCGTGGGTATTCCTGAGCACGATTGCGCGCCTCGGCGATGCGGGCCGTAGTTACCGGGTGAGTACGCAGGAACTCGGGCGCGCGGAGTTCCGGCGAGGCGGGCTGCAGGCGCGACATGACCTCGAAGAACGACGCCATGCCGTGTGGATCGTAGCCCGCGTCATAGAGTGCCCCGATGCCGATGCGGTCCGCCTCGTGCTCGTTGCTGCGCGTGAAATTTATCTGGCTCTGTACCGCGGTGCCCTGGGCCACGGCCATGCCCGCCTGGACTACGTCGGCGTCGCCACCGGCGACGCCCGCGACGAGCGCGCCGAGCATCAGCGCGGTGGAGATGAGGCTCTGCCGCTGGCTCGCGTGGATGGATCGGGCAATGTGCCGCTGAGTGACATGCGCCACTTCGTGCGCCAGTACGCCGGCCAGCTCGTCTTCATTGCGCGTGGCCTCGATCAGTCCGGTGTGCACGCCGATATAGCCGCCCGGCAGTGCGAAGGCATTGATTCGGTCGTCCTCGACGATAAAGAACTCGAAGCTGTGGTCACCATCGTTGGTCTGCGCGGCGATCCGGTCGCCGATCTCGTTGATGTACTCGGTCATCAACGGGTCTTCGACCACCTGGCCGCTCAGGCGAATCTGGGCCATGATGGCGCGCCCGAAACGATTTTCCTCGTTTTTCGACAACACGGCATCCGCCGGGCTGCCCATGTCGGGCAGCTTGATGTCGTCCGAGCGCGCCGTGCCGGCGGCCACGAGGGCGGTCGCGAGCAGCGCGAGACAGGTTGTCGGCGTCTTCATCAACTTCATGTGGTGTCCGACTGGACGGGTTTCAATCCGTTCCCGCGATGATACGCCGTTTGCGCGGCGAGGCCGGGGACTTGCCATAAGGTGTTGAAATCGAGACAGATATTTCGCCTCAGGCGTCGAGCTCTGCTACTGCGTCCAGCACGGCCTGTGCATGACCCTTGACCTTCACATTGCGCCACTCGGCACGCAGCTTGCCGTCGGCGTCGATCAGGAACGTGCTGCGGACGACGCCCATGAACTTGCGGCCGTACAGCGACTTTTCCTGGATCACGTCGAACTGCCGGCACACTTTCTCGTCCGCGTCGGACAGCAGGTCGAACGGGAACTTCTGCTTCGCCTTGAATTTCTCGTGCGACGCGATGCTGTCGCGCGACACGCCGAAGATGACGGTATTGCGGCGGCGGAACTTTGCGTGCAGGTCGCGAAAGTCCTGCCCCTCCAGCGTGCAGCCCGGCGTGCTGTCCTTGGGGTAGAAGTAAAGCACGACGTTCTTGCCGCGATAGTCCTTCAAACGCACGTCGGTGCCGCCGGTTGACGCACACTTGAAGTCCTTGACGACGCGGTTCATGCGGGGTCCGCTCATGAGTTCTGGTTCTCCTTCAGGATGCGTTGAGGGCTGCCGTCAGGCCTTGACGGGGTCGAGGATGGCATCGAGGTTCATGCGGTCGGCCATGTCGAAGAAATCGTCGCGCAGGAGCGCGAGATTGATCGACGACGGCACGTTGATGGCCATCTGCACCGCGAACATCGGTGCGCCCGTGTGCGCCGCTGCGTAGCGGCGCGTCGCGACGTCGGCAATTTCGATGCCGCGCGCCGCGAAGAAATTGGCGAGAGCGTACACGATGCCTTGCTGATCGAGGCAGACGACATCCACGGCGTAGGGCATGCGATCCTCGCTGACTTTGCGCGAGCTCGTCTTGCGGATCGCGAAGGTCAGGTCGGCATCCTCGGTGAGCTTCTCGAGCCCCTTCTCGAGGCGGCTCAGCGTGTGCCAGTTGCCGGAAACCAGCATCAGTACGGCGAACTCGTTGCCGAGCGTCGTCATCCGGCTCTCCTCGATATTCCCGCCGCAGCCGAGGATGACCTTGGAGATGTCCTGGACGACACCCGTCCGGTCCGTTCCGATTGCCGATAAAACAATAAGTTGGCTCATTAAATTAGAACTTTTCTTGGATTTGTCGGGAAGTCCGCGCGGCGCCTTGCCAGCACCGACAGCGAACAGTAACATCGCCGCCTTATTTGTGGCGAGGGCGTGCTGTGTTCAAGGGCAGCCTTGTGGCCCTGGTGACGCCTTTCGACGCCGACAACCGGGTCGACTACGCGGCACTGGGCCGCCTTATCGATTTTCACGTCGAGGCGGGCACCGACGGACTGGTGATCGCCGGGACGACCGGCGAGTCGGCGACACTGGACCGCCAGGAACACGCGGAGCTGATTCGACGCGCGGTGGAGATCGTCGACGGGCGACTGCCGGTGATCGCGGGCACGGGTTCCAACTCGACGGCGCAGACGATCCGGCTGTCGCAGGAAGTGGGCGGCAGCGGCATCGACGCGTACCTGCTGGTGGTGCCGTATTACAACAAGCCGATGCAGGAAGGCATGTTCCGGCATTTCTCGGCCGTGGCGGACGCCGTTCCCAAGCCGGTTATGTTGTACAACGTTCCGGGCCGCACGGTGGCGGACCTCAAGCCGGAAACGGTGGGGCGCCTGGCAAAGCACGGGAATATTTTCGGCATCAAGGAGGCGACCGGCAGCATCGAGCGCCTGCGGCAGATCCAGGCCGAGGTCGACGAGTCGTTTCGCTTCTACAGCGGCGACGACTTCACGGTGCTGGAGTTTCTGCTGGCGGGCGGCCATGGTGTCGTGACGGTAAGTGGCAACGTGGTGCCGGACAAGATGGCGACGCTATGCCGACTGGCGCGAGACGGCGCGGTCGACGAGGCGAGGGCGATCGACGAGATGCTCCAGCCGCTGAACACGGCGCTTTTCGCGGAGTCGAACCCGATTCCCGTGAAGTGGGCGCTGGCGAAGATGGGATTGATGGCGGGCCACCTGCGCCTGCCGCTCACGGACTATGCAACGGAGCATCATGCGAACATGCTGGCAGCGATGGAAACCGCTGGTGTAAAGGTGGCGGCGTCATGAATATTCGAGTCGTCATCGCACTGGTCATGGCCTCAAGTGTGCTCGCCGGCTGCGGCGGCGAGACCACGCTCCGCTGCGACGAGCACACGCAGTACAAGCTTGCGGTCGACAACAAGCGCCTCGACATACCCGAGGGCCTGACGGCAATGGACAGCACGCGGGAGATGGCGCTGCCGGAGCCATCGCCGCACGTTTCGCGCCCGGACGACGCAGGCTGCCTGGACCTGCCACCGACGGTCATCGGGCGCGACTAGCGTAGCGAGAACAATCAGTTCGGAGAGGTGGCTGAGTGGTTTAAGGTGCTCGCCTGGAAAGCGAGTGTACGGTGATACCGTGACCTAAGGGTTCGACAAAACGCGCCAGCGTTTTGGACGCACGAAGTGCGCCCCGCAGGGGCGAGAATCGCCGCCAGGCGATTCGAGTCAATCCCGGCCTCCGGGGCACGAGACAGGCAGAACGAAAATACGGAGAGGTGGCTGAGTGGTTTAAGGTGCTCGCCTGGAAAGCGAGTGTACGGTGATACCGTACCGGGGGTTCGAATCCCCCCCTCTCCGCCACCAATCTCACATAAAGCGCTGTTTTGTAAGAATATAGTGCCAACGTAAATACTTGTGCCCCACAATTTATCCCACATTAGTTGGTTGTTGGCCCAGAGTTGGAGCGCGAATTTTTGGGCTCCAAGCGCGCACGCGATGCTTGAGCTAAGACAAGCAATTCCGCGCGGAAAGCGGTTTCTCCGTTAATCTGCCCGTCTAAGAACGCTCGCTCAATAAGGTCCAATAGATCAGGATCAGTTGGGTCAACCAGTTGGAGGCTAAGGTGCATTGGCTAAGTGTGCCGCGGCTTCAGGCCCAACTCTTGGGTCAAATGTGCGCAACTTGCTAATTTATGGTTAGCCAGATGTCTTTAATTGGGCCCGGCAGGGGTAGTAGCAACGATAGCCAGCGACCAAATTGTTGAGTCCCAGCCCTTCAATTGGTAATTTTCGCCCAACCAATTCAGCTAGCTCCATTGCTTCCTCACCAATACGGGGCCGGTAATAGTGGCGAACCAACAACAAACTAACGCTGCGATTGAGTTGCTCCTGAATAGGGTCGAGTCGAATCAGGCCGCGGGACGCTTATCCGACTTCATCCTAGGCATAAAAGAACGTCGAAGGCTGCCACGAGACAGCTTTCGAAGTCGTGGGACGTTTCAGGAGGTTTGCAACTCAGTTCGGCAGGCAATCGCTGATAGGCACCTATCCCTAAGCGATATTGCTTCTTTCGTTGACGAAGTTGATGAAAATGGTGCACAGCATATTTTCATGTTTAATGCGCCCAGCCAAGAGTTCGTGGAAAGCACCGTTGGTGCGATCAAAGACAAATTTACAGAACGGCCGAGTGGTCTTGATCTAGATTGGTACGCCGATCTACCTGCGAAGATGCACCTACACTACGAAATTCGTGGCGAGGTGGTAGTGCTTCGAGAGATCAAGAAAGTGGAGTACTGGGTAATCGATAGGAATGAGTCAACCGAAACCATAAACAAGCAGGTAATAGTTAAGGTCAAAAAGGAGTCTCGCGCACTAAACCTGTTGAGAATCCATGTTGACACTGGCCTTATCGAAATTCGACTTGCCAGGGCAAGCTCCCAAGTGCCACATAAGCTCTGGGAATCAGAGCTTAAGAGGTTCGCGGATCGCATCCTGCCGGCATTGGATTTCAAATTGTTGGAGCCAATACCAATTTGGACTGGATTTTCCGGGCAACTCGCGAATCGAGATGATACGTACCTGAAAACAGACGAGGCGCACGATACGTCAACCTCTCAGCGCATTTCTAAAATCCGGCAAGCGGGGAGCGATCTGAGGGATAATCCGGACTACAATCTTGATGAGGATCGATTCCTCCGAGATAAACTAAACATCTACTGGATTGTCGTAAGTGAAACAGCAAATGAGGCTGTAGTGCACACAATTCAGCAGCGCGTAAAATTTGAAGGGCAAGACCTAGGAAAGATTTACATCGCGCAGCATGCCACGGATAACGTAATTGACCATGTCCTGGGAACAATTCGAAGCTACGTTACAGCGTAGTGAGGAATTCCAAACGTTTGTTGCAGACTTTCGGGAGATAATCGGCGACATTCTTGCGCGCGATCCTGACTCGGCAATCGACGAACATATTATCGCGTCGCGATCGAATTTGATTGACGAAAATTCGGCGTTAGATTTGCTTGTCATGCTTGAGCGTGAACATCTCTTGAAGACGCTTTTATTTTGGCCATGCGCGAATGGGTATGGAACCAGTCGAGAAGCGAGCAAGGCGAAGGATTTCCCAACGTTTATCGAATGTGACAGATGCGGAGAAACGCACGAGTTCGACCAAGACTGCATAGAAGTCCGGTTCGTTGCATCCGACGAATTGGTCAATAGCCTACGTCGCTAGACTCAAAGACAAACAAGAATTTTGGCGTCGTTAACCCGTTTTAATGAGAAGGCCGCAGAGCGTGGTGGAAACCCGCAGTTTCGCGCTATTGCATTGACCATTCACGGAGTGAATACAACCGGCGGCTGGCAGAAGCGGATGGATACCCTTTTTGCCATGCGGGGCCTATTGCCAGTTGCCGTTGACTACGGATTCATGCGACTAAAGTTAGTCGTACCTGGCCGGCTGCTTAGGTTGGCGAAAGAGCGCTTGTGGCAACGATATCAAGAAAATCATCGTGAGGAACTTCCGTATTGTGCCGTGGCTCATAGCTTTGGAACCTTGGCGCTTGGAACACTAATTGCAACAAACCGCGATGCTCGATTCGACAAGGTCATACTCGCGGGGAGCATACTTCCGCGAGAGTATGCTTGGTCGAGTCACATTGATTCCGGGCAGGTTAGGGGCGTACTAAACGAAATCAGTAGCAACGATCTTCCTGTAGGCATTTGCCATGGCCTGAAGGTGGTCAATCCATTCATCAAAGTGGGGCGGTCGGGCCGATACGGCTTCAGTACTGAGCATGCAAATTTGGAGCAACGGACACACGAATTAGGGCATTCAGGCGTACTGAATGACGTTGCCTGTCGAAGCAAGTGGATACCATTTTTGTTGGATGAGCCATACGTGCACCTGTGATTAAGGCGTCGGCTGAATTGGCGAATCTACGTGTGGGTAGTTTGCTTACAAAATCCTATGTAGAACACACTCTTAGATACTAAATGCTCGCAATTAACCTTGCCCAACTTGACCTAGCTTTCCCTTGCCCAACCTGCCTTTACCTTTCCCGCCCTAGCAAGAATCTGCTAAACGATACGCGTGGCGCGGGCTTCAGCTCGAACGCATGGCAGCTGGCGTCACCGCAGACCAGTTCTCATCTGGAAGCGCTTCGATCAATCGACCGATCTTGTTGTACCAGTGGCACTTCGGAAGAGCTATGCCGTTCCTATCTCGGCGCACAGCAACTATTTCGGCCTTGATGCGCTTGCCGCGAAGTCTAGCAAGCGGGACCCTGTCTGGACGGGCGCTGGCGCCTAGAATTCCCGTAACTTCGCGGTAGAGTAGGCCGCGCACTGGGGCGACAAACTTTCCGCCGTCCCCAGGAGGGCCATTCAAGCGGTCAACATTGTAGAAGCGCTCCACAACTGATCCTGCGAACTGATCGTCTTCAACTATGCAAAAGTATGCGAAGACCTTCCCGCCGCACCCCTGAAATCGTCTAGTCTCGTACCTCTGAAACTTGACCACATACTCTCCACAGGGAATAAGTGTTGGCTCGAAGGGCGGACGCTCGTCGGCGTCCTTGGCGTATTCGTCGCGATCACTTTGAGTGTCCATCGCCCTTTGTCTCGAAGTAGGAGGGCGGCAGGATTGCCGTATACCTTGCGCAGATCGCGGATACCGCATCTAGAGCTTCTGACACGGTCTTGGCAGGGTGGGTCCTAATCTCGGCGTGTACGGCCTCAGACACGGCACTAGAAAGCGATGAGAACCACTTGAAGGGTTCCCAGTAAGGTTTGCCCCCTCGGGACCTTAAGCGCTGTAGTTCCCAGGCATGCTTAGTGCCAACAATCCGGCGAGAATCAGAAAGATCGATTATCATTTCGTGTCCCTCTGATCTTTGACTTGGACAGCCATACGCTTGCTTCGGCTTGCCGAGCGGGATTGTTCGACTTTGTGGGTAAGCCACGAAGTTACGTCTTCAGCCAGCCAGCCAACGGCGCGGGGGCCGATATTGATTGGTTCGGGAAACTCGCCACGGCCTACTTGGGCGTATACGGTTGAGCGGCTAAGTCCAGTTCGGGCGAGAACGGTCGGAAGGCGCCATATCGTCTTATCAGTCACAGTTGCATCCTCCAAGATGCGATTAAACGTGACTGCAATTTGACGCACGCCCCGCCCGATGGTCATCGCATTTGCGAAAATCTGTTCCGCAAATGCGGTTGAGTCCTACTCAGTCATCTCGAACCTGTCGCCTGGCGTCGGCGAACTTTTGTTCGAGGTTTCGCTTTTTGAGGTATGTGTGGTTAGGAAATTGCTCAAGTATTCTGCATACGAGGTCGGATTGATTAGCCAGCGGTTTGCGTCGTGTCTGGTCTTGGCTATCAGGCAAGACAATCGCAAGAAGAGCGCCCATCACAGTAAGATAACTAGCCTCCAGCTTTGGGTTCATCTCGTGTTGAGGAGGCTGTGCGGTTTTAGTGTCAATTGAGCTGGTTGCCAGATTCGGTTTTCTTACGATTCCCCCAGAAATTGCCCACGGCAGCCATTCGACATCAAAGCCGCGGGCGAGCGCCCACGCAATGAAGTCGGTGGGCTTGCCTTTCCCAAAATGGACAAAGTCCGTATCTGTCGCACGCTCGTAAATACGGCAGATTTCCTGAAGCTTGTACTGAGCAGTAGTAAGTTCGCCGATTTTTTGTTGGGCTTCAGGCGAAAGCTCAAGTTCTTCTTCGGCATTTCGTTCCATGCCTGTTGTAATCAAGTGAAAACCGGCTGGCTTATTCAGTAGCTGTGCGTTGTGAACAATCGGTTGCCACTCGTCTAAACTTCTGTCGTTCAAACCGAACCAACTTATATCGGCCGTACTAGGGTCGATATTGCAAACTAGGCAAAGAGCTTCCTTGGTCTCCCATAAATCGAAAGTGAACCATTTCTTAAGACTGCTAAGCTCGTATGGGTCGGTATTCTCGGCTCTGTCTTTTAATGCCTCGAATGCCGCGAGCAGTTCGGCATAGCGCTCAACTTCCATTTTCCGCCCCTTAAGCGGCCTTCAGAATGAAGCATGGGGCAGGCCGGTGAAGGATTCCGGCTTTTCGGTAGCGAACCTAGCCCCAGCATCCCGCGCTAGGCTGAGGTTCTTATATGGATTACCTCAGCTTTCTTGGGCGTTGTTGCGTATCTCTCCCAAGCATCCATTAGCTTTCGCCGCTTAGCAAACTGATCTGTTCGGAGGTAGGCGGCTTCCGTCTTGCTCTTCACAGTGTGGGCGAGTGCTGACTCGCAAATCTCGCGAGGAAAGTTTGTTTGTTCAGCCGACCAATTGCGGAACGTAGACCGAAAGCCATGCGTAGTGACGTCGGCCCCCAGCCGTCTTAGTAGCATTAGGAGGGCCATTTGGGACAGTGGCTTGTTGCTTCGTTGGCCTGGGAAGACGAACCGCGAAGAGCCAAGAGTTTTCGCTTCTTCCAGTATCGAGACAGCTCGATCGGATAAAGGTACACGAAAGTCCTTGCCTGCCTTCATTCTTGCGGCCGGAATCGTCCATTCTTTTCCTTGGAGATCGATTTCAGTCCATTCGGCGCGCAAGACCTCTCCGGTCCGAGTCGCGGTTAGAATCAGGAATTCCAGCGCTAGTCGAGAGCTAATACTTGAGTTGGATTCGCGCAAGTCGATGAGAAACTCCGGAAGCCCTTGATACGGCATTGAAGCGTGGTGGTTTATCGCTTTGCTGGGCTTCGGGAGAGCCCGGAGAACGCTTGAAATGGGATTCTCCGCATCCCTATAGCCATTTGCCTTGGCCCAGTCCAGTACCGCGCCTATCCGCTGCCGAACGCGTTTAGCTGTTTCGGGTTTCTCCAACCAGATCGGCGTAAGGGCCTCAACCACCTCTGCCGAGGTAACCAGATCAATGCGTAAGTCTCCAAAGAAAGGGAACGCATACGTTCTAAGTGTGTTTATCCATTGCGCTTGGTGTTTGGCGTTCTTCCAGGATGATTTGTGGGCGGCGTGCACAGCCTCAGCAGCCTCGCCAAATGTCGGAATCTTGCGAAGAGACTTTCTCCGCTCGGCCAAAGGGTTTCCGCCGCTTTTCGCAATTCGGCGCATGTCCAGCGCAGATGTACGAGCATTCGCAAGTGAGATCGCCGGCCAGCCTCCAAGCCCAATGTCGCGCCTTTTTCCGCGGACCGTGATTCGAAGAATCCAGCGCTTGTTGCCAGATTGATCCACGATCAGGTATAGGCCGTTTCCATCTGCATACTTTCCAGGGCGTTTCTGGTTTCGAATGGCAGCGGCATTCAGTGCGTTGTGCGGATGTCTTCCTCTCGGTTTGACCATGAGCGGCTCCTGAATAACTCATCCCACAATTTAGCCCACAATTTTTGTGGGATGTCGCTCGTCATTATTGGACGAGGCTGGAAGCCGGACAATGCTAACAATCTGAATTGGAGTCAATTTCTGGAATTCTTCGGACTCTCTAGGATGCTTAGGAGGCGGACCCCCTCTCCGCCAGACATCAATACGGGGCCCTTGCGGCCCCGTCTTGCCGGCAGGCGGCCTTTCTGCGGCCAGCGCGCGGCCGATCGCGCAGGAACTCAGTGGCTCAATCGCGTCCGACGCAGTCCAGTGCGGCAACACTCCGTCATTTTCGTCGCGGTTTCTTGTCAATCAAAACCGCCTGCTGCCACTTGCTCGGTTTCTTGTCGGTGCGGTGAATGCATCCGGCCCAGCAACACGGACGTCTTTGGCCTTCGGCCAGTTCCTCTACGGTTCTCCTGATACGCCTGGCGCGTGTCTTTTCTTGCTTCGCGTCTTCAACCCAACAGATGAATTCGTTGCGTGCTATCGGCGTCAGGTCTTCCCAGAGCCTGGTGATCTCAATCTTCTCGACCAGCGCATCGACCAGGTCACCTGGCAAGTCGTGCACGAGGCCTCCGGACACCTTCTGAGTCATGGATTCAGCCCATTGTTCATGAATGCGGCGATCAGCCGCTTCGGATCAGTCGCCGAAAGTGTATCTCAGGTGACGCGGGAGGCGATCTCCAGCCGTGACGGGCGTCTATCCGGTTCTTCCGGCCCTGTTCTCAGCTTCGTCGAGGTCCGCAACGGGTTCCAAGTGCTGGATTGCGCATCCTTGCCGGCGAGCCATGCCGGTTGTGCCAGGTGGTCTCCGGAAAGGCGAACTCGGTCACCTTTTTGTCATCCGGGCCTGAAGGTTTGGCGCCGGGCTGCCGATACAGTCCAGGTGGATTCGTCGAACTTGATGCCAGATTCATGAGCCAAGCGGTCAAGCCGAAACCGACGCCGGTCATCACCCTCATCTCCGAGGGCTGCCAGGCGTTGTTGACGAACAAGGCCAGCCTGCCGAGCATGCCGGACGTGGCGGGCCGGATTCACGCGGCCATGTCCAGCCCGAACTGGAGCATCAGCACGATCGCGTCGATCATCAAGGGCGACCCGGGGACGACGACGTATCTCCTGCGGACGGCGAACAGTGCCTTGTATGCCGGCGTCACTCCGATCCGCGAGGTCGAAAGGGCCATCACCCGTATCGGCATGGACACCACGCGCAGCCTGGTCATGGCGCATGCGCTGCGCTCCATGTTCCAGACGCGTTCGAAGATTCTCGGGTCGATGATGCAGGAAACATGGCGGACGAGCGCCCGGCTGGCCGCGATGTCGACCGTCCTCGCCCGGCAATGCTCGCGCATCTCGCCGGACCGTGCGTTGCTCGCGGGCCTGCTACAGGACATCGGCGTGCTGCCGATCCTGAACGTCCTCAACCGATTCCAGGACCAACTCAACAACGCGGCACAGGTGCAGGGCGTGATCGACCGCTACGCACCGCAGGTCGGGCAGGTGCTGCTGAAGCAATGGAATTTCGAGCCGGACATGGTCGACGTCGCCCGCAGCCGGCGCCATTGGATGCGTGATGCCGGCCCGGTACCCGATCTGGCCGACCTCGTCCTGGTCGCCCGCTTGCACGACGGCATCGTGCAGGGGCAGTCCGACGGGCTCCCGCGGATGCACGAGGTGCCCGCGTTCGCGAAGTTCGATTTCGGTGGCCTGTTGCCGGATTCGAGCCTCGAGTTCCTGCACAACCAGCAGGCGGCCGTCGAGGAGATGATGCGCGTACTCGGCGCCGACGGGTAATCGTTCGGCGATCAGGGGCTTGGCGAGGGCGGGGCGGCCCGCGCCCGGTCTCGAAACCCGTAGAAAGTCCCGGATGAAACCAAAATTACCGCTGGCAATTTGTGTCGGAATGTGAATAATTCTCATTCGCGTTGTGATTATTGATTGGGGAGCAGCGGATGACCAGCAGGACTATTGCCGCACGCGCTTTGCGTGCAGCTCTTGGCGGCGTATTGGCAGTGGCAGCGGCCTTGGCGCACGCCGCTGACGACGAAGGGCCGGAAGAAATCGTCGTGACAGCGTCGGGCTACGAGCAGAAAGTCACGGACGCGCCGGCCAGTATCTCCGTCATCAGCCGCGAGGACATCGTCACCCGGCCACACGTCAACCTGCTCGACATGCTGAAGTACCAGGAAGGCATCGACATCGGGACGACACGCGACAAGACCGGGCAGGGTAGTGTCAGCATGCGCGGCCTGACCGGCGAGTACACGCTGTACCTGATCGACGGCAGACGCCAGAACAATCATGGCGACATCTACCCGAACAACTTCGGCGGGAACGCGTTCGGGCATATGCCGCCGGCGCAGGCAATTGATCGCATCGAGGTGATTCGTGGACCGGCCTCGACGCTGTACGGCGCCGACGCGATGGGCGGCGTGGTGAACATCATCACGAGAAAAAGCAGTGATGCCTGGTTCGGGACGGTCAGCGTGGCTGGCACGTTCCAGGACAATGACGACTTCGGGAATGACGCCAAGGCCGAGTTCTGGGCGTCGGGGCCACTGATCGCCGACACCCTCGCCCTGGGCCTGCGAGGCAGCTTCTACGAAAGCGACGCCTCGTCGCCGCAGTTCGAGCCGGCGGTGGATCCGGCGGGCGGCGTGCACTACCGGAGCCTCGGCTTCGGCGGTGGCGGCCGCACGGTCGACAGCGAATCGACGGAGTTCGGTGTTTCGCTGACGTACCTGCTGAATCAACGCAACAGCCTGCGTCTCGACTACGACAGCTCGAGCCAGGTGTACGACAACACGCCGTTCGTGAATCCGGACACCGGCGAGTTGAGCTACCCCTTGGGCACGAAGGACAACATCGAGGCGCTGTGGCGCGACAGTGGCGGACAGGTGAATCCGCGCGCCGGCTACGCGGCCGACCAGGAGTTCACGCGAGACTGGTGGTCGCTCGCCTACAACGGCGAGTGGGATTTCGGCAGGAGCTACGTGGCATTGTCCTATGTGGACACTGCCAACGAGGGCCGCACCCTGCCACTCACGGTCGACGAACGCCTGCACCTCCAGGCGATGTATGACGGAACCGGCGCGTACGCCGGCATGACGGAGGAGGAGCGTCGCGCCCTGGCGGAAAGTACATTCCTGCCGCGGCCGAATCGTCCCTTGGCCAGCAGCCAGTACACGCTGGATGCGCGCCTCGACATTCCCTTCGAGGCCGGCGGCAGCCACGTCTTCGTGGTCGGCGGCCAGGCCATCGACGGCGAACTCGAGGACGGTGTGTTCGGCATGGAAAGCGACAGCCCCGGCGGCGTGCAGGAACAAAAGATGGTCTCACTGTTCGTCGAGGACAGCTGGACGCCGGAATCCGCATTCACGCTGACGGCGGGTGTTCGCTACGACGACCATGACGTGTTCGGCAGCCAGGTGTCGCCGCGGCTCTACGGCGTCTACAGCCTGAACGACGCCTGGACGCTGAAAGGTGGCGTCAGTACCGGCTACAAGACGCCGCAGACGACCGATCTGTATGACGGCATTACCGGCTTCGGCGGTCAGGGCACGTCGCCATTCGCCGGGAACCCGGAGCTGCAGCCGGAAACCAGCGTAAATGGTGAGGTCGCTTTGTACTGGGACAGCCTCGCGGGACACCGATTCAACGTCACCTACTTCAACACGAAGTTCGAGGACAAGATCGCGTCCGGCGATACGGTATTGAGTTGCGCGGCGACGGGTGGCGTGCGGCCGTGCGTCAACCTGGGCAGCTACGAGGCGCTCGGGTATGACACCTACAGCCAGAAGATCAATATCGACGAGGTGGCGGTGCAGGGCGTCGAACTCGCCGGGACGTGGGTGATCAGCCGCAGCTGGTCGCTGGATGCGAACTACACGTGGACGGACAGCGAACAGGAAAGCGGTCCCGAGGAAGGGCAGCCCCTGACCAACACGGCCGAGCACATGGCCAACGCGACCCTGGATTGGGCGTTACTCGAGAACCTGACGTTGTCGTTGCAGGGCGAGTTTCGCTCCAATCGCTATCGCGGCTGGAACAGCGTGCTCGACGAGCCGCTGTACTACGAGAACTACGAGCTCTTCAACCTGGGTGTGAACTATGGCATCACCGAGAACATCACGATCTACGGCCGCATCAACAATCTGCTCGACGAGGACTTTACGTCGTACTCGACCGAGTTCGTGGACCTGAACGGCGACGGCATCTACACGCTGGCCAGCGGCAGGGGCGCGGTCAGCGAAGTGATCTTCACTGACGACTACAATGTGAAGGATGCAGCGCGAAATTATTGGGTGAGCGTCCAAGTGCAGTTCTGAGTGTGTCGCGGATCGGCGAAAAAGGGCCCCGGAAGGGGCCTTTTTTTGCTTCAATGGGCGTGTCAGATGCCGGCGTGATCGTTCAATGGTGTGCGACCCTGGCTTCACGACTCTATCCAGGGGGACCCATGACCGAAACCTCGTCCTGCAGCGGGCGCCTTTCCCGGTTTCCGGGCGCGTTACTCGCCGCGTTACTGTGCATGTCCGGCGTTCTTGCCGCGCACGCGGCAGAGCCCGGCCCATCGAAAGCGCTGTTCGTTTACGGCGGCTGGGACGGTCACGCGCCAGTACGCTTTCGGGACATGATCGTGCCGTGGCTGGAATCAGAAGGCTTCGACGTCACCGTGTCCGACTCGCTCGATGTATACACGAACAAGGCGCTGATGGACGAGGTGGACCTGGTCGTGCAGATCTGGACGCAGGGCAAGATCACGCGCGAACAGGTCAAGGGCCTGCTCGATGCCGTGGCCGGTGGCGCCGGCATCGCCGGGTGGCATGGCGGGCTCGGCGATGCGTTTCACGACAGCCAGCGCTACGAGTACATGATCGGCGGGCAGTGGGTAGAGCACCCCGGCAACGACGGCGTGAAATTCCGCGTGAACATCACTGACCACGAGGACCCGATTACTACGGGCCTTGACGACTTCGACGTCGTCACCGAGCAGTACTACATGCACGTCGATCCGAACAACAAGGTGCTCGCGACGACGACGTTTACGACGGATTTCGATCCGTGGGTGAAGGACGCGACGATGCCGGTCGTCTGGAAGAAGGTGTACGGCAAGGGGCGCGTCTTCTACACCGCCCTCGGGCACCAGCCCGAGGTCTACGACGTACCCGAGGCGCTGGCGATCCTGAAGCGCGGGGTGTTGTGGGCCAGCCGCAGCAAGTATGACGACACGCCGAACCTGGTATCGCCCGTGTACCCGGCGCGGTGACGCACGACGAGTTCGAAGCCGTCGTGCACGAGGTGCTGCACCGGCTGCCGCAATGGGTGCACGACGCGTTCGACAACATCGACGTGCTGGTCGAGGACGAGGCCACGCCGGAGCAGGACCCGGACGGGGAGGGACTTCTCGGCCTGTATGTTGGCGTGCCGCTGCCCGAACGCGATGCGACACCTGCGGGCGACCTGCCCGACGTCATCTACATCTACCGGCTACCGCACCTGTCGATGGGGCTTGGCGACGACGAACTGCGCAACGAGATCGCGACGACGCTCGTGCACGAGGTCGCGCATTATTTCGGCATTGACGACGATCACCTGGACGAGATCGGCTGGGGCTGACTCCCGTCCCGGCCGGGCGGCATTTCGCCGTCGTTCACCCAGCGCCGAAGGTCGCGGCAGGCCGCGTCGCGGCGAGCCGCGGTTTCCTCGCCCGGGTGGCTTTCGTGAAAATCCGTCCACTCCGTGCACATGCGCGACAGCGCCTGCCCGAGCGGCGAGTCCATGCGTTCCTGCTCCTCGCTTACGAGCTTTTGCGAAATCGCATCCGACAGCGCCTGCTGCATGTCGTCGGCGTTGGCCGCCGCCCGGTTCGAGATGGCCTCGGCCTCCTGCGCGTCCGCCGGTGCCTGGCTGGCCCGTTCGCGGTAGACGTACGACACGGCGACCGCGCAGAGGACGACGGCCGCGATGACCAGGCGAATGAGGTTGGCGCGCTGCATGGGCGAAGCCTGCCTGACGCGCGCGGCGATTGCACGACCCCTGGTTTGTAACGGCTACGGCGAACGGGGATAATCGCGCCCGGCTCGCGTCGGCAACCCCGCGACGGTCAGTCGTGAACCCCGCCAGGCCCGGAAGGGAGCAACGGTAGCGGCGATACCGGGTGCCGGGGAGCGGCTGGCGCGGGCCACTTTTTCCCCTTGCGGGGCAAGCGCGGTACGTTACACTGGCCTGCACGGTGTACGGCCCTTCACTTTCACGGAATCAATGAGTTATCTCGTCCTTGCCCGCAAATGGCGGCCCCGCACGTTTGCGGACACGGTCGGCCAGGAGCACGTTCTCAAGGCGCTGGTGAACGCGCTCGACTCGGAGCGCCTGCATCATGCCTACCTGTTCGCCGGCACGCGCGGCGTCGGCAAGACGACGATTGCCCGCATCCTCGCGAAGGCGTTGAATTGCGAGACCGGGGTAACGTCCTCGCCCTGCGGGGAGTGCAGTGCCTGCCAGGAAATCGACGCCGGTCGTTTTGTCGACCTGATCGAGGTCGATGCCGCCTCCAAGACCAAGGTGGACGACACGCGCGAACTGCTGGACAACGTGCAGTACGCGCCGGCGCGCGGCCGCTTCAAGGTGTACCTCATCGACGAGGTGCACATGCTCTCCAAGAGTTCGTTCAACGCGCTCCTGAAGACGCTGGAGGAACCGCCGCCGCACGTGAAGTTCCTGCTCGCGACCACGGACCCGCAGAAGCTGCCGGTGACCGTGCTGTCGCGCTGCCTGCAGTTCAACCTGAGCCGGCTGCCGCCGAAGCTGATCGCCGACCGGCTGGCGCACATCTGCGGCGAGGAGAGCATAAAGGCCGAGCCTGCCGCGCTCGCGCTGCTGGCTCGCTCCGCGGACGGCAGCCTGCGCGATGCGCTGAGCCTTCTCGACCAGGCCATTGCCTATTGCGGCGGCGACGTGAGCGCCGAGCCGGTCGCGGCGATGCTCGGCACGATCGACCGCGATCACGTTCTGCGAATCGCGCGACTGCTCGCGGAAAATGATGCCGCGGCCGTGCTGGCGACGATTGCCCAGATGGATGCGCAGTTCCCGGACTACGCGCGTCTCCTGGACGACCTCGCGCGCCTGCTGCAACGGGTCGCGATCCGGCAGGTCGTGGAGGGCGCGGAATTCGACGACGATTTTGACGACGCCGCGCTCGCGGAGCTGTCCGCGGCCATCGATCCCGCCGACGTGCAGCTCTTCTACCAGGTGGCGCTGATCGGACGTCGTGACCTGCATCTCGCGCCGGACCCGCGCAGCGGTGCGGAGATGGTGCTGCTGCGCATGCTGGCATTCCGGCCGGCCCCGGCGGACCGTGCCGCCGTGCAGGGCGGAGGGTCCGCGGCGCGTCCGGCGGCGGCGACGCCGAAGCGCGCCGCAACGACCGCGGCTGCCACGGCCTCGTCGCGCGCGGCCGCTGCCGCGACCCCGGCGGCGACGAACAAGCCAGCCGCGTCGGCCTGGCAGGACCCGGACTGGAACGTGCTGCTCGCAACGCTGCCGCTGAAAGGCGCGGTGCGCATGCTCGCCATCAACTGTGCGTACCTCCGGCGCGAGGGTGACACGCTGCACTTCGCGGCGGACTCGAAAGCCGAGGCCGTGCTGACGAAGCCGCGCGAGGCAGCGCTCGCGGAGGCGCTCTCGGCGCACTACGGTGAGACGCTGCGCGTCGCGATCGAGATCGGGCACGCGCGGGACGTGCCGGAAACACCCGTTCAGATTGCGTCGCGGGAGTCGGACGAGAGTTTCGCGGCAGCCCGTGACGCACTGGAAGCGGACCCGAACGTACGGGCGATGAAGAGCCTGTTCGGCGCGGAACTGAAATCGGAATCCATCGAGCCGCTGACACCGGCGCGGTCGGATTGAGCAGGGAGAACGTATGAAGGGCGGTATCGGCCAACTCATGAAGCAGGCGCAGAAGATGCAGGCCGACATGAAGAAGGCGCAGGAAGAAATGGCCACCATCACGGTCGTCGGCGAATCCGGCGGAGGGATGGTCAAGGTGACGATGAACGGCAAGCACCAGGTGCAGGCCGTGGCGATCGACGACTCGTTGATCGGCGATGACAAGGACATGCTCGAAGACCTCGTCGTTGCGGCCTGCAACGACGCGCAGCGCAAGGTGGAGGCGACCGTCCAGGAGAAGTTCTCCGGTCTCGCCGGCGGGCTGAACCTGCCGCCGGGAATGAAACTGCCGTTCTGAGCCGTGGCGTACTCCCCGCTGCTCGTCCAGCTCATCGATGCGTTGCGCTGCATGCCCGGCGTCGGGCGCAAGTCCGCGCAACGCATTGCGTTTCACCTGCTGGAGCGCGACCGCGACGGTGCGCGCGCACTGTCCGGCGCGCTGGCCGATGCGGCTGAGCGCATCGGCCATTGCCGCCGCTGCCGCATGCTGACGGAAGACGAGCTGTGCGCGATCTGTGCGGCCAGCGGGCGTGACACCAGTCAGCTCTGCGTCGTCGAAACGCCGGCGGACGTCATGGCCGTCGAGGACGCAACCGGCTATCGCGGCCTGTACTTCGTGCTGATGGGCCACCTGTCACCGCTCGACGGTATCGGGCCGCGCGAGCTTGGCCTCGATGCGCTGGAGGAACGGCTCGCCTCCGCCGAAGTCACGGAGATGATCATTGCCACGAACCCGACCGTCGAGGGTGATGCGACGGCGCATTACCTGGCCGAACTCGCGGCACGACACGCCGTGCAGGCGAGCCGCATCGCGCACGGGGTGCCGCTGGGCGGGGAACTGGAGTACGTCGACGGCGGCACGTTGTCGCACGCATTTTACGGCCGGCGTGCCGTCGACTGAGGAGAGCACAATGAGCGACTGCCTGTTCTGCAAGATCGTCGCCGGCGACATCCCGGCGGAGCTTGTCCACGAAGACGCTCGCGTCGTTGCGTTCCGCGACATCAATCCGCAGGCGCCGACGCACGTGCTGATCATTCCGCGTGAGCACATCCCCACCATCAACGACCTCGACGCGGCGCACGAGCCGCTCGTCGGCGCCCTGTTTTCCGTTGCGAAGAAGATCGCGGGTGACGAAGGCCTGTCCGACGACGGGTATCGCGTCGTCATGAACTGCAACGAAGGGGCGGGGCAGAGCGTCTTCCACATCCACCTGCACCTCCTCGGCGGCCGCCCGCTGCACTGGCCGCCCGGCTGAGACGGCCCGCCCGCAGCGCATATGGGGCGGACAAACCACAAGTGACATAAGCCGATTTCGAGGCCTCCCGGAACCCGCCGGAGGCCCTGCCGCGCCTTGCCTGCCGACTGTGAGTGACTTCACGGCGGACCTGTGACGCCGCTCACAAATTTATGACAAATCAGGCAGTTGCCGTGTCCTTCGGCGCCGAGCCGATGCACAGTCCACGCAGCGCCCGCCTTGTACGGGCAGATTCACGTGACTGATTCTACGGCGCCAAAAAATGAGCTTGATGCGTGCGGTGACGGAACCTCACCGGCCACTACAGGATGTGTGTGCGCGGCTGGCGTATGCCGCCTTTGCCACGGTTGCCATCGGCGGCCCGGCATGGGCGGCCGGTACGCCCGCCGGGACTCTGATTGAAGGCACGGCCACGGTCGACTTCGACTACGGCGGCACGCCGTTCTCCGTCAGTTCGAACACGACGGTGCTCGCGGTGGCCGAGCGCATCGACGTTGCAACGGTCCTCCAGAGCCCGCAGCAGGTCGTCTCCGCGGGTGACACCAACCGCGCGCTGCTGTTCACCGTGACGAACACCGGGAATGGCACGGAGACGTTCGCACTCGCAATCGACAACCTCATAGCCGGCGACGAATTCGACCCTGCCGCCGCCGTGCCCGCCATCTACTTCGACACGGACGGCAGCGGGGACCTGACCGCGGCCGACCAGGCCTACACGGCGGGCACGAACGATCCGGTGCTTGCCGCGGACGCCTCGATCGACATCTTCCTCGTCAACGACATTCCCGCCGGCGTGGCCAACGGCGACATCGGCCGTTCGCAGCTGACCGCGACGTCCACGACGGGCACGGGCGCGGCAGGCACGGTGTACGCCGGCACCGGCGACACCGGCGTCGACGCGGTGGTCGGGACGACCGGCGGCGAATCCGCCGATACGGGCGAATACATCGTGTCCGATATCCAGGTCGCGATGGTCAAGTCACAGGCTGTCACCGACGCTTTCGGAGGCACCGAGCCGCTGCCGGGCGCAACGATCACCTACACGATCACGGTCGACGTGATCGGCAGCGGTACCGCGGCGGCGAGCGTCGTGCGCGATCCCATCCCCACATACACCACCTACGTTCCCGGCAGCCTGCTGTTGAACGGCACCGCACTGAGCGATGCCGCCGACGCCGATGCCGGCGAACTCGACACGTCCGTCGTGCCGACGATCGTCGTCCGGCTCGGCGACCTGACCCTGGCTTCCGGGACACAGACCATCGTGTTCCAGGCAAGCATCGATTAACGAGCGATTGAACGGAGTATCGACCATGAGCGTTATCAAGAAGCTGTATCCCGTCCTCGGTCTGTCACTGCTGGCAGTGGCCAGCAGCCTGTTCGCGCAGGACGCGAAGCAGATTGAAGTCACCACGATCGTTAAAAAGGAAGTCGTCGTCGAGCAGGACGACGGCACCCGCACGACCGAACTCGTCGCCGCCGACTCCGTCGTGCCCGGCGAGCGCGTTGTCTACACGATCTCGTTCCGCAACGTCGGCTCGGAACCCGCCGACAACGTCGTGATCACGAATCCGATCGCCGAAACACTGAAGTACGTGGCGGGCTCGGCGGCCGGCGACGATCTCGAGGTCGAGTTCTCGGTCGACGGTGGGGCGACATTCGGCAAGGCGGACGAGCTTCGCGTCGTCATCGACGGCGTCGAGCGTCCCGCCACCACCCTGGATTACACGCATGTCCGCTGGGTCATGCAGGAAAGGCTCGAGGCCGGCAGCGAAGGGCAGGCAAGTTTCGCCGCCGTTCTCGAGTAGGAGCACCAAGGCGCATTAGCGCAATTCAACAAGGAGTACCGTGATGAAAACCGTGACAAACCTCTCCGGCCTGTTCGCCAGGCTGGGGATCCTCGGCGCATTCACCCTGTTCGCAGGGCAAGCGCTGGCTCTCGGCACCGATGCCGGCACGTCCGTCCAGAACACGGCGACGGTCGGCTACTCGGTCGCCGGCACCGCGCAGACGCCGGTGGACTCGAACACGGCGTCGTTCGTCGTCGACCGCCGCGTAGACCTCACGGTCACGCAGGTTGGCGCCGGCCTGACGCAGGTGACCCCCGGCGTCGACGACTACTTTGTCGAGTTCATTGTGACGAACCTGAGTAACGGCACACTCGACATCAACCTCGACTTCAGCCAGCTCGCGAGCGCCGACGGCGACGTCAAGGGTGCCGGAACGACGGATTCCGATGTCGACATGAACAATGTCGAAATCGCCGTCAGTGCCGCGTCCGACGGCGTCGGCACGCCGGGTGCCGGTCCGGACCCCGTCATCGGTGGTGCGGCCAGCATTGACGACCTGGCCGAAGACGATTCCATCCGCGTGCGTGTTTTCGCGGATGCCCCGCTGGCGCTGACGAACGGCCAGATCGCGAACGTTCTGCTCGAGGCGACCGCCGCCGACCCGGCGACGGGTGTGGACCTCGTCCAGAGCGGTGCGTGGGACCCGGACAACATCGACAACGTCTTTGCTGACGGCGCCGGCTTCAACGATGCGGCGAGCGACGGCATCGTGACGAACGCCGACGGCTTCGAGGCGGCGACGGCAACCCTGTCCGTGACAAAATCGCAGGCCGTGCAGTCGGACCCGCTCGGCAGTGGCCTCGCGATCCCCGGCGCGGTGGTGCGATACACGATCACGATCGAAAACACCGGTGCGGTCGCGGCGAATGCGCTCGTCCTGACGGATGACATCGATACGGACGTGACGTTCGGCCCGAACGCCGTGGTCAGCTTCAACGGCGGCGCCGATACCTGCGTTGCTGACGATGCCGCCGACACGGACGGTGACGGCTGTGCATGGGATGGCACGACGCTGACGGTCGACGAGATCGGTGGCGTCGCGATCGATGTGGCGGCAGGCTCGACGATCACTGTCGAGTTCGACGTCACGATCCCGACGACCTGATCCGCATCGGCGCTACATCACGGTGCTGAGTCGGACGCACGCGGTCAGAAGCCGCACGGGACCACCCGGTCCCGTGCGGTCTGGCCGTGTGCACGCACACGATCGGGGGGGGCAATTGCCCCCCCCGAGTCGCGTCAGCCGGACACGCTCAGCGCTGCGATGGGCCCGATGGATCATGTTGCTGCTTACGATCGGCACGGCGCAAAGCGCCGCCGCCGCGCCGCCCGGCGCCGTGATCAGCAATCAGGCCACGCTCGAGTACCAGGACGTGGCAAGCCAGCCGGTGCTGGTCGCAAGCAACGTCGTCCAGGTCACGGCCGCCGTTGAACGGAGTGCGTCCGCGGTGGCGCTGACGCGCGTATCGACCGCGGGGGGCGGGACCTGGCAGGAAGCCGTGGGCCCGTCCGCGTGCCTGCAGGCCGGCGTACCGGTGTTGCTGGCCGATCCGCAGGTGATCGGCGGCAGCGTCATCGACCCGTCCGTCGATCACGACGTCGTCGAGACCGCGGCATACAACCTCGGCGAGTCGGTTTTCGTGAGGCTGGTCGATGCGGACCAGAACGTGGATTTCCAGCAGCGCGATTACGCGACCGTCGAACTGTTGCACCCGGACAGCGGCGACAGCGAATTCCTGCGTCTCACCGAGACAGGACCCGACACCGGCATCTTTGCCGGCTTCATGTCGACCGGCGGTGGCGCGGCTACGCCGGAGGACTGCGTGCTGCAGGGAGGGCCGCAAACCGCGTTCGGCGTTCGCTACACGGACCCGGCCGACGCCGCCGATTCGGCGAATGCCGAAGCGTTGTTCGATCCCGTGCAACGCGTGTTCGAATCCCGGTCCGGTGCGAACGTGTCCGGGGCCGTCGTTCAGCTCGTCTACGCGGCCAATGGCCAGCCGGCGACCGTGTACGGCAACGACGGCGTCAGCCAGTACCCGTCCGCGGTGCAGACCGGCGGTAGCGTCACCGACAGTTCGGGCACGACGTACAATTTCGGCCCGGGCGAGTACCGGTTCCCGGTTGTCCCCGACGGCAGCTACCGGCTCGTCGTCACACCGCCGTCGGCCTACGTGTCACCCTCGACCGCCGACCCGAATGCGTTGCAGAGTCTGTCCGGCGCGCCGTACTCGTTGGGCAACGCCTCGTTCGGCCAGGCATTCACGAAATCCGGTGAACTGAGCATCGCGTGGGACATCCCGGTAGACCCGCGGGCCGAGGTGCTGTTTCTCCAGAAGCGCACGATGACGACCATGGCGTCGCCGGGTGACTTCATCCGCTACGAGCTCGTGCTCGAGAACGCGGCGTCCGGCGGCGCGGCGACCGACGTCGTCGTGACCGACATCCTGCCGTCCGCCGTGCGCTACGTGCCGGACTCGGCCCGGGTCGACGGCGGCGCGGCGGCGGACCCGGTGTCCGGCGCCGACCCTGGCGAACTCGAGTTCAGGTTCGCACTGCTCGGCCCGGGCGAAACGGTGACGATGACCTACGTCGTCGAAGTCGTCGGCGGGAAGCCGAACGACGAGCTCGTGAACCGCGCGACCGCGGAGGCGGCCGGGGGACTCGTGTCGAACGAAGCGACGGCGATCGTCCGTGTCACCGAGGACCTGTTCCGCAGCACGGGCACGATCATCGGGCGAGTTCTCGAAGGCGACTGCAGCCAGGCGTCGTTCGGCGAGGAGCAGGGCGTGGCAGGTATCCGAGTCTACCTCGAGGACGGCAGTTATTCCGTCACCGACGATGGCGGTCGTTTCCATTTCGAAGGCGTCCGGCCGGGCACGCACGTGGCGCAGCTCGACACGGACTCGGTGCCCGCCTGGTTCGATGTCATGGGTTGCGCCGATACTCCCGGCTACGCGCGCCGGGCAGACTCGCAGTTCGTGAAGCTGGGGCGCGGCAGCCTGAAGCGTGCCGATTTCTACCTCCGCCGTAAGCCCGCGCCCGAAGGGCGCATCGATCTCGAGCTCCGGAGCGAGGGTACCGACGAGACCGACCGGATCCGCTACGAGCTCACGGTCGATGGCATCGGCAACGTCGCGATATCGAACATCGACGTGATGCTGCTGCTGCCCGATGGGGTGACGTACGTGCCGGGGACGCTGCGCGTCGACGGCGAGCAACTCGGCGAGCCGCACCGCAAAGGCCAGGTTCTTTCACTGGCCCTGCCGGACCGCACGGGCAACTGGAGTACGACGCTGGCACTGGATGCGCGTATTGCCGACCGCGTCAGCGGCGAGCAGACGACGAAAGCCACGGCGCGCTTCGACTCGCCGATCCAGACAGGCCAGACCACGCCGGTCGCCGAGACGAAAATGCTGCGCGAACCGGGCACGGTCGAGAATGCCGGCTACGTTCTGGACCTGAAGTTTGCGGTTCTCTCCGATACGCTGTCGGCAGCGGACAAAGAGACGCTGGACGCACTGGTCAGGGACTGGCGGGGCGTCCGGGACATCCGGCTGTCGGCCGTCGGCCACAGTGACGGCCAGCCGATTGCGCCGCACAACCGGCACCTGTTCAGCGACAACTACGCGCTGTCGCACGCGCGCGCGCGAGCCGCAGCGGCGTACGTCGCGGAAGCTCTCGATCTCTCGCGCAGCGACATGCAGGTCACCGGCCGGGGCCCGGACGAGCCCGTCGCCGACAACTCGACCGCTGCCGGCCGCGCGCGAAACCGGCGTGTCGAGATGGTGCTGAGCGGGGTTCGGCCGCAACAACCGTCGTTCCTGGAAGTGACGAAGGCGACGAGCGGCACGCAGGCCGTCGAAACCCGCGGCGCCGTGCCCGGCACCGAGGTCGTGCGCCGCGCGGACGACGACGACCTGCTCGTGCAGGTCGAGCCGCCGCTGGACTCGCTGGTACCGGGCATTGCGATGCTGCTGCCGGAGGAAGGCTTCGCGCCCGCGGTGCCGGCCACGAAGCTCAGCGTCCAGCATGCGCCGGACCAGGCCGTCGAGGTGTTCGTCAACGGTCAGCGCGTCAACCCGGTCAATTTCGACACGCTGGCCGTCAACCGCGCCGGTACCGTTGCGGTCTCGCGCTGGGCCGGCGTTGAGCTGGGCGACGGGGAGAACCGCGTGCGCGCCGTCGTTACCAACGCTGACGGCAGCTCGGCCGCGGTGCTCGAACGCACGATCAACTACTCGGGCCAGCCGATCCGCGCCGAGTTCGTGGCATCCGAATCGGTGCTGATCGCGGACGGCAAGACACGGCCCGTCGTCGCGATCCGCCTGTTCGACCGGGCCGGCAAGCCGGCGCGGCAGGGTATGACCGGCGGGTTTCGCGTGCTGCCGCCGTACCGTTCCTGGTGGGACGTCGAGAACGACCGCCGCAACCCGCTGGTGCAGGTCGCGACGCGCGAACCGACGTACCGCATCGGCAAGGACGGCATCGCGCGGATCGAACTGGAGCCGACGACCCGCACCGGCGAGGTCGAGCTGTCGTTGCTGTTCGAGAACCAGCGCCAGCAGGATCTGCAGGCGTGGCTTGCGCCGGCGCCGCGCGACTGGGTCCTGGTCGGCTTCGCCGAGGGTACGGCCGGCTACAATACGCTGGCCGACAACGCCGAGGCGGCGGCGGACGCGGGCCTCGAGGACGAGTACTACGATGAGGGCCGCGTGGCATTCTTCGCGAAGGGCCGCATCCGGGGCGAGTACCTGCTGACGCTGGCCTACGACAGCGACCGCGAGCTCGCGGATACCGAGCACCAGCTCACGTCGCAGATCGACCCGAACCGCTACTACCCGCTGTACGCGGACACCGCGGAACGTCGCTTCGAGGCGGCGAGCCAGCAAAAGCTGTTCGTCAAGCTGGAACGCAACCAGTTCTATGCCATGTTCGGCGACTTCCAGACCGGCCTGGTCGTCACGGATCTCGCGCGCTACCAGCGAAGCTTCAACGGGCTCGTGAGCGAATACCGTGGCGAGAACGCCGGCTACACCGCATTTGCGGCCGAGAGCCGACAGGCGTTCAATCGCGACGAGTTGCGCGGTGACGGAACCTCCGGGCTGTACTACCTCAGCAGCGCGCCGCTCATCGTGAACTCGGAAGAGATCCGCATCGAGGTGCGCGACCGCTTCGACAGCGGCGTTGTACTCGAGTCCCGTGTGCTGTCCCGGTTCCTGGACTACAGCCTGGACCCGCTCGACGGTTCGCTGTACTTCAAACAACCGGTTCCCAGCCGCGACCCGGAATTCAACCCGATCTATATCGTTGCCGAGTACGAGTCGCAGGCCGGCGACGGGAACGACATCGTTGCCGGAGGCCGTGCGTCGATCTACACCGACGATGACAACGTCGAGGTCGGCGTGACCCGCATCGACGACGCGACGACGGGTGCCGAGGCCAGCCTGACGGGCATCGACCTGCGTTGGCAGATCAACAGCCAGACCTTGTTGACCGCGGAAACGGCATCGACCGACACGACGGTCGGCGGCACGCCGACGTCGGGCTCGGCGCACAGTATCGAACTGGAGCACAACGGCGAGAACGTCGACGTTCGCGCCTTCATGCGCGAGGTCGAGGACGATTTCGGTCTCGGCTACCAGTCGGCGGCGGACCAGGGTGTCCGGCGGCTCGGCGTCGATGCCCGGGCGACCCTCGGTGACTACTGGCGAGTTGAGGGCGAGGCCGGCTGGCAGCAGATGCTGGCGACCGAGGACATCCGCAATCTCGCGCGTGCGCGTGTCCGCTACGAGCGCCAGACGTTTTCGGCAAGCGCCGGCGTAACGCACGCGGAAGACGCGTTCGAGGATGGCGACACACGCACCAGCGACCTGCTCGACCTCGGCCTGACGAAAAGACTCTTCGACAACCGCCTCACGCTGCGCGTGAACAGTTCGTCGGCGCTGAACGACGACGCGGAAAGCCTCGACTACCCGACGCGGCTCGTGTTCGGCGCGGACTACCGGCTGAACAGCGAGGTAGACCTGCTCGCCGAGTACGAGCAGGCGGAGGGGCGTGATATCGAATCGTCGATGACACGGCTCGGTGTCCGGGCGACGCCGTGGGCGCGCGCGCAGATCGAGTCGTCCCTCGGCAACGAGGTGACGGAATTCGGTCCGCGCCTGTTCGCGAACCTCGGCCTGGTACAGGGCTTCGCCGTCGGCGAGCACTGGTTGTTCGACATCGGCGTCGACCAGTCGAACACACTGACCAACTCCGACGCACGGCAATTCGACGAGGACCGGGAACTCGCGTCGGGTTCCCTGCAGGACGATTTCGTCGCGGTGCACACCGGGGCCCTGTACACGGCGGAATTGTGGTCGGCAAACGGTCGCGTCGAGCACCGCAACTCGGACACCGAGGAGCGCACGTCGCTGCTGTTCGGCTGGTACCGCGAGCCGCAACGCGGCCACGGCCTGTCGGCCGGCCTGACGTCGTTCATCGCGGAGCCGAAGGCCGGCGGTCAACTCGCGAGCGCCGTGCTGCGCTTCGGATGGGCATGGCGCCCCGCGTACAGCCGCTGGTCGTTCCTCAATCGAACGGATCTGCGCTGGGACAACCTCGAGACGGCGACGGCGCAAGAGGAGTCGCTCAAGCTCGTCAACAATTTCAACGCGAACCGGCGCATCGGTGCGGCGACGGAGCTCGCGCTGCAATATGCCTTCAAGGTGGTGCAGAGCCGGTTCGATGGCCTGGACGTCAGCGGATATTCAGACCTCGTCGGCGTCGACTTCCGACACGGTTTCGGCCGGCGCTGGGATGCGGGTGTCAATTCGAGCCTTTATCACGCCTGGGACTCCGGGACGGTCGACTACGGCCTCGGCATCGACGTCGGCTACAACGTCGCGACAAACGTCTGGCTGACCCTCGGATACAACGTCACCGGTTTCCACGACGAGGACTTCGCGCTCGCGCGCTATACCGCGCAGGGGCCGTACGTCCGGTTCTCGATCAAGGCCGACCAGCGCACGCTGAAGGATATTGCCGGGCAACGATAGGCGCGCGCGACGCGACACGGTAACCTTGCCGTCGTGACGAGTTTGAGCGAATTCTTCGGCGCGGACAGCCCACTGCGCGGCTTGCTGCCGGGCTACCAGCCGCGTGCCGGCCAGGCCTGGATGGCCGAAAGCATCGCCGAGGCGATTGCGAACCGGAACCGGCTCGTCATCGAGGCGGGTACCGGCACCGGCAAGACGTTCGCGTACCTGCTGCCCGCATTGCAGAGCGGTGCGCGCACGATCATCAGCACCGGTACGAAGGCGCTGCAGGATCAGCTCTACCACCGCGATCTTCCGCTGCTCGGCAAGGCTGTCGGCCGGCCGGTGCGCTGTGCCTTGCTGAAGGGCAGAGCAAACTACCTGTGCCTGCAAAGGCTCGAGCAGGTCGACGAGGTGCCGCGGGACCTCGCAGACGACCTGCGGCAGGTCCGCGAATGGCGCCACCGGACGGTATCGGGGGACCGCGCGGAACTCGGCGACGTGGCCGAGGACTCCGCGATCTGGCCGCTGGTTACGTCGACCACCGACAACTGCCTCGGGCAGTCCTGCCCGCGGTTCTCGGACTGCCACGTCGCGAAGGCGCGCCGCGAGGCGCAGGAGGCCGACCTCGTCGTCGTCAATCATCACCTGCTGCTCGCCGATCTCGCAATGAAGGAGGCGGGCTTCGTCGAATTCCTGCCGGGTGCTGACGCCGTCATTCTCGACGAGGCACACCAGGTTCCGGATCTCGCGGTGCAGTTCTTCGGCGTGTCGCTCGGCAACCGGGAGATCGAGCGCCTGGCGGACGATATCGTTGCCGCGACGCTCGGATCGGCGGACGCGGCGTTCCGGCGGCGCATCGATCGCGTCGTGACGGCATTGCGCGAATGGCGCGTGCAGTCGCCGCGGGACGAGGGCCGCCACGAACTCGCGCCGCTGATGCCCGGATTGCGCCCCGCGCTGGATGAATTGCGCGCGGCGCTGGCCGCACTGGCGGACGGGCTCGACGTGCTGGGCGAGGCTGGCGCCGACGTCGGCAAGGCGGAGCAGCAATTGCAGGCCTGCGGTGAACGTCTCGCGTTACTGGTCGACGAAGACAGCTGGGACGGCCTGCGCTGGCTCGAGGTCGGCGCGCGCAGCGTGCGGCTGCACCTGACGCCACTCGACGTTTCGACGAACCTGAACGCGATGATGAGCAACGCCGGCCAGGCCTGGGTACTCACGTCGGCGACGCTCGCGGTGGGCGAGGATTTCTCGCACTTCACGTCGCGCATGGGCCTCGACGGCGTGACGGCGCTGACGTTCCCGAGCCCGTACGCGGTCGCGGAGAACAGCCTCGTTTACCTGCCGTCCGGCTTGCCGGCGCCCTCGGCGCGCGGCTACACGGAGGAGATGCTCGCGGCGGTCGCACCCCTGCTCGACATGACGGCGGGCGGCATCTTCCTGCTGTTCACGAGTCACCGCGCACTGAACCTCGCGCGCGCGTGGTTTCGCGCGCAGCGCAAGATCCTCGGGTCCCGCAAGCTGCTGGCGCAGGGCACGATGCCGCGCGACGAACTCTTGCGGCGATTCCGGCGGCAGGGCAATGCCGTCCTGCTCGGCACCAGCAGCTTCTGGGAAGGCGTGGACGTGCGGGGGCGGGCGCTGACCGTGGTCGCCATCGACAAGCTGCCGTTTACGTCGCCGGGCGATCCGCTGCTCATGGCGCGCCTCGAATTCCTGCGCCGCAACGGCGGCAACGGTTTCACGGACCACCAGCTGCCACAGGCGGTGCTCGCGCTGAAGCAGGGGATCGGCCGCCTGCTGCGCGACGAACGCGACTACGGCGTGATCGTGTTGTGCGATCCGCGCGTCACCGGCAAGTCCTACGGCAAGACGTTTCTCAGGGCGATCGAGCCCATGCCGACGACGCGCTCGCTGGCCGACGTGGCGGCTTTCTTCGAGCGGCACGAGGACGAAGAGGCGATCGCATGAACCTGCTTGCGCTCGACACCTCGTCGCTCGCCTGTGCCGTCGGGCTTGTCGCGGGCGAGACCCGCCACCTGCGCCATGCCGAGGAAGCGCGTGAACACACGCGCCTGCTGCTGCCCATGATTCGCGACGTGCTGGCGGAGGGCGGCCTCTCGCCGGCCGACCTCGACGCCATCGTGCTCGGCAACGGGCCCGGATCCTTCATCGGTCTCAGGATTGCCGCGTCGGTCGCGGCCGGCCTCGGCTACGCGGCCGGGCGGCCCATCGTGCCGGTCTCGTCGATGGCGGCGGTGGCGATGCAGGTCGGATCCCCTGGCGACACGGTTGCCGTGACGCAGGATGCGCACATGAACCAGGTGTATCTCGGCCTCTACCGGCTCGACGAGCGCGGCGTCGCCCTGCCGGCGATCGAAGAATGCCTGCAGCCCGTTGTGCCGATTCCCGAACTGCGAGGGCAGGCCGTGATCGCCGCCGGCGCGGGCTGGATCCGCTATCCGGCGCTGCTGGATGCGAACCGTGCCGACATCCGGCGGTTGAGCGACGTGCAATTCCCGGCCGCGACCGCGTTGCTCGACCTGGGCGCGAGGGCGTTCGCGGCAGGTGCCACGGTCGCGCCGGATGCCATCCGGCCCGCGTATCTTCGCCACGACGTCGCCGCAGTTCCCCGCGCAACGCCGTAACAGTCCTGTAATATGACGGTGCTGTAATGCGTGCCCGAGCGGCCCGGCACCCGGCGGGGCCGCGATTCCGGTACGCAGGAAACCGCTATGGCCGCCAGCAAGATACTGATCGTCGAGGACGAGACCCCGATCCGGGAAATGATCGCCTTTCACCTGGCCCGCGCCGGATTCGAGACCGTCGAAGCGGGTGATTGCCGCAGTGCCCGCGAACTGCTGGCGGACGAACGTCCGGATCTCGCGCTGATCGACTGGATGCTGCCCGACATGAGCGGGCTCGAGCTGACGCGCATGTTGAAGCGCGACAAGGCGAACGAGGACCTCGGCATCATCATGCTCACCGCCCGGGCGGAAGAGTACGACAAGGTCGCCGGCCTGGAAGGCGGTGCCGACGACTACGTCACGAAGCCGTTTGCGCCGCGCGAACTGGTTGCCCGGGTGCAGGCCGTGCTGCGTCGTGCCATGCGCACCGAGGAAGAAGTCGTGAGCGCGGGCGTGCTGGAGCTCGACACGGCGGGGCACCG
The DNA here is from genome assembly GCA_913055625.1 of uncultured Pseudomonadota bacterium. Taxonomy (GTDB): domain Bacteria; phylum Pseudomonadota; class Gammaproteobacteria; order Steroidobacterales; family Woeseiaceae; genus UBA1847. The sequence continues at coordinate 661,692 of CAJXJW010000001.1, forward strand.
TGTCACGTCGGATGGCAGGGAGATCCGCCTCGGGCCGACCGAATATCGCCTGCTGCATTTCCTGATGACTCACGCGGATCGCGTATACAGCCGGACGCAACTGCTGGACCGCGTGTGGGGCGCGAACGTCTACGTCGAGGAACGAACGGTCGACGTGCATGTACGCCGCCTGCGCAAGGCGCTTGCCGACGTCGGAGCAGACAACTACATACAGACGGTGCGTGGCGCCGGGTACCGCTTCTCTACCCGGGTCGAACCCTGATACATGCCCGACGCCTCCCGAAAATTCCTGGTCGGCCTGGTCTGCCTGCTGGCGGCGGGCGCGGGAATCGGCTGGCTGTACGACGCGCCGGCCACCGGCGTGCTGGCCGCGGCGCTGATCGCGCTGTTCTGGCAAGTCCGGCACCTGCTTGCGTTCGTCCGTGCCACGCGCACGCGGGACTTCGAAGTCTTTCGCGTGGGGGACGGCATCTGGCAGCAGATTTTCTCCAGTTTCTCCTATCAGCAGGCACGGGCCGCACGCTACAAGCGGCAGTACCGGCAATTACTCCGCGAGATTCGGAAGTCGACCGACGCGATGCCGGACGGCGCCGTCATCCTCGACGAGAATCACGAAATCGTGATGTGCAACCGCGCGGCGAAGGCGCTCGCGGGCCTGAAACCGAAGAAGGACCGCGGCCAGCGGGTCGACAACATCCTGCGCGACCCGAAGCTCACGAAGTTGCTGAAGAGCGAGACGTACGCGCGGGCGATCGAGATCCCGTCGCCGGTGCGGGACGACGGCTGGCTGAACTGCCGCGTCGTTCCGTACGGTGCCGACCAGAAGCTGCTCGTACTGCGAGACGTCACGGAGAGCATGCGCCTCGCACGCATGCGGCGGGATTTCGTCGCGAACGCATCGCACGAGCTGCGGTCGCCGTTGACCGTGGTTACCGGCTATCTGGACACGCTCGCCGATGACGAGGCTATGCCGCGGGACTGGGCGATGCCGGTCACCCAGATGCAGATCCAGGCACGGCGCATGAACCGCATCGTCTCGGAGCTGCTCGAACTGTCGCGGTTGGAAAGTGCGGGGCCGGCGGACGTCGAGGAACGGGTCGACGTCGGCGGACTGCTGAGCGCCGCGCGGCGTGCGCTGGGCATGCCCGGCGATACTGCGCCGATCGACGTCGTCGTCGACTCGGCGGCGCGCCTGCGCGGTAGCGCGTCGGAGATCGAGTCGCTGATCACGAACCTGGTGTCGAATGCCGTCCGGCACACGCCGGTCGACGGATCCGTCACGCTGACATGGCGGTCCGATGCGGATGGCGCGGAACTCAGCGTGACGGACACCGGCGAAGGCATCGATGCCGAGCACCTGCCGCGACTGACGGAGCGTTTCTTCCGCGTCGACCGTGGCCGGGCACGCGAGGATGGCGGAGTCGGGCTCGGTCTTGCCATCGTCAAGCACATCCTCGGCCGCCACGACGGTCGCCTCGAGGTGCGCAGCGAGCGGGGCAAGGGCAGTACGTTCACCTGCCATTTTCCGGCAAGCCGCCTGGCGATGCCGTCGCCCGCGACGCTGCGGGGCGAGCGCCGCCCGGCATGATTCGGCGCGCCGGGCCTCGCGGGCCCGGCGGCAGCAGGCCCGTAACGTTTCGTTCACTTTGGCGATACGTTTCCGTAACATACCGCCCCGCATGGGCACCGATACCCGAAGACTCCCGTTGTTGCTACTGCTTGTGGCGATCTGCGCGCGCGCCGACGATACGTCCTGGGACGACAAGCTGGATTTCGGCGGCGATCTGCGGTTTCGCTACGAGTCGATCGATCGCGACGGCGTCGGGGATACGAATCGAACCCGCTACCGTGTTCGCGTGGCGCTCGATGCCACGATCACGGAAAGGGTGAACGTCGTATTGGGCCTCGCCACGGCGACCAATAACCCGATCTCGCGGAACGTCACGTTCGGCAACAGTTTCTCTTTCGACGACTTCGGCATCGACCTCGCGTACGTGGAATGGCAGGTTGCCGACGGGCTGGCGATTCTCGGCGGCAAGATGAAGAACCCGGTCTTCCGCGCGGGCAAGTCGCAGATCGTCTACGACAGCGACCTGACGCCGGAGGGCGTGGCGCTGGACTGGAAGAAAGACCGGTTCTTTGCCGTCGGTGCCTTGTTCGTCATCGAGGAGCGGTCGGCGTCGGACGACTCCGTGCTGTTTCACGGCCAGTTTGGCAGCGACATCGCGATCGGCGACGGCAATACGCTGACCGCGGGCGCGGGCTATTTCACGTACTCGAACACGGTGGGCGAGTTGCCGTTCTTCTTCGGCGTGCCACGCGGCAATACCGTCGATGCGAACGGCCGTTATGTCTACGACTACGCGAACGTCGAGACCTTCGCCGAGTTTGATACGCGAATCGGCGGCCTGCCGGCCACCCTGTTCGCGTACTGGACGACGAATACCGAGGTCGACGACGAGGACACCGGTTGGGCGGCCGGCCTGCGACTGGGCACCATGAAGAAGGCGGGCGAATGGACGGCGTCCTGGGAGTACCGCGACACCGAGGCGGATGCCGTCATCGGGGCATTCAACGAATCGGACTTTGCCGCGGGCGGTACGGACTCCCGGGGGCACGTCCTGACGGGCAAGTACCTGCCGCGCGACGGCATTTCGATCGGCGCCGCCGCTTACCTGGTGGAGAGCGTCGGTTTGCTCGGCGCGCAGGCGGACACGCGCCGCTACCAGCTTGACGTTGAATTCAAATTCGATTGAGATGGGGGCAGCGGCACGTGACGAACGCGCGCTTGTCACTGATTTGACATGAGTTACGTGCTTTACTGACGGATCGACCGACGCGGTGCCCAACATGCAAGCTTCCGACCTGACGGACCATATTTCCAGGCGCTTCAACAAGGACCTCGAAGACCTGCGAAACATGGTGTTGTCGATGGGCGGTGTCGTCGAGACACAGCTCTCCCGTGCCATAGCCGCCATTGTCAGCGGCGACAGCGAGCTCGGCCTGAAGGTCGCGAATGACGACTACAAGGTCAACAAGCTCGAGGTCGCGATCGACGAGGAGTGCAACCGCCTGCTGGCGACGCGGTCACCTGCCGCCGGCGACCTGCGGCTGATCGTCGCCATCATCAAGACGATCACGGATCTCGAACGCATCGGTGACGAGGCGGAGAAGATAGGTTTCCTGGCCTCCAAGCTGGCGGCCATGGATCGCCCGTCCGACTCTTACCGGGAACTCAAGAATCTCGGCACGCACGTGTCGCACATGCTTCGCGACGCCATGAACGCGTTCGCGCGACTCGACGTCGCCGATGCCACGGACGTCGTGCTCGAAGACGAGCGTGTGGACGACGAGTACGAGTTGATCCAGCGCCAGTGCATCACGTTCATGATGGAGGACCCGCGGAGCATCAAGCGCGTCATGAACGTGACCTGGGCCGCGCGCTCTCTGGAGCGCATCGGCGACCACGCAAAGAACATCTGCGAGTACGTGATCTACATGGTCGAGGGCAAGGACGTGCGGCACACGGTGCTGGGCGACGACGAGACACCGGAAGACTGATGGGCATCGCGCTGCCGGGCCGTCGATGGCTCAACCTGGCCGGTTTTCTCGCGTGCGCGGGGATGATGGCCTACGCCCTCTACTCGCAGCACGTCCTGCTCTACGAGCCGTGCCCGCTGTGCATCCTGCAGCGCATCGCGGTCATTGGCATGGGCCTGGTGTTTGTCGCCGCGTTCGTGCACGATCCCGCGGCGCGCGGACTGCGCAGGTTCTATGCCGTGTTGCTCGCGGTGCCGGGCCTGTTCGGCATCGGCATAGCCGGCTGGCACTTGCGACTGCAGTACCTGCCGCCGGGCGATGTGCCGGCCTGCGGTCCGAACCAGAGCCTGAACGACATGCTGGACACGCTGCCATTCCGCGAAGTGCTTACTCGGGTGTTCACCGGCTCCGGTGAGTGCGCGCAGATCGACTGGCAGTTGTTCGGGTTGTCGATGCCCGGCTGGGTCCTGGTCTGTGTGGCTGGCCTGCTGGCCGGTGGCGCCTGGAACCTGCTGCGTCGCTAGATCGCGGCGGCGGGGCGCAGCAACCGCTCCAGGATTCGCCGATAGATTCCGGTCAGCGCCACCACGTCGGCCATCCGCACGTGTTCATCAATCTTGTGGATCGAAGCATTCACCGGGCCGAGTTCGACGACGTCGACGCCGGCGGGTGAAATGAACCGCCCGTCCGACGTGCCGCCGCCGGTCGACAACTCCGGCGGGGCGCCGCAGGCTTCCGCGACGGTATCGGACACGGCGTCGATCAACACGCCGGGCCGCGTCAGGAACGGCTCGCCACTCAGGTGCCAGTCAAGCGTGTAGTCCAGGCCGTGTGCGTCGAAGATGGCGTGCACCCGTTCGCGCAGCGCCTCGTGGTGCCACTCGGTCGAGTAGCGAAAATTGAAACGGGCCGTGAGTTCGGCGGGCGTCACGTTCACGGCGCCGCCGTCGGCATGGAGATTCACCACCTGGAAGCTCGTCGGCGGAAACCATTCATTGCCGTCATCCCAGTGCTCGGCGTACAGCGCCGCGAGCGCCGGCGCAAACCGGCCGATCGGATTGTCCGCGAGCTGCGGGTAGGCGACATGGCCCTGCGTGCCGTGTACCGTCAGCATGCCGCTCAGCGAACCGCGTCGGCCGATACGCACGATGTCGCCCAGGCGCTCGGCACTCGAAGGCTCGCCAATGACGCACCAGTCGATCGACTCGTTCCGCGCAACGAGCGTCTCCACGACCTTCAGCGTACCGTCGCGTGCGCGGCCTTCCTCGTCGCTCGTGATGAGAAACGCGATGCTGCCGGCAGGCTCCGGACCGGTCGCGAGAAAGTCCTCGACCGCCACGACCATCGCGGCGAGCCCGCTCTTCATGTCGGCGGTACCGCGCCCGTACATCACGCCGTTCTTCAGCGTGGGCTCGAACGGGTCCGTGGACCAGTCTTCCTGCGCACCCGGCGGCACGACGTCCGTGTGGCCGGCGAAACAAAAGACCGGCCCGGCGGAGCCGCGCCGCGCCCACAGGTTCGTGACGTCGCCGAACGGCAGCGATTCGCAGGTGAAGCCGAGGCGCTCGAGTCGTTCGGCCAGCAGCGCCTGGCAGCCGGCGTCGGCCGGGGTCACCGAGGGCCGACGGACGAGATCGGCCAGCAGCGACGCCACGCGGGCGTCCGTCGGGTCGTGGCTCATAGCTGATATCGTATCTTGGAAAGCATCGTAAGGATTAGAAAAATATAATAAAAAATTCGATTTTCCCGCCCCGGATAGAAGCACGGTCGTGCCCCGGCTGCAACAAATCGGTAACAAAGCCCCGCTAAGCTTGCAGACCTCTCATTCATGCCTCCCGGGAGAAAACGTGGCACAGAGAAACACAGCCAGGCTCGCACTGGCAAGCGCAGCCGTGGCCGTCGCGCTGGCAGGTCATGCCGCGGCGCAGTCGGCGCGCGACTACATCTACATCGTCGGCTCGTCGACGGTCTACCCGTTCGCGACGGTGGTGGCCGAGCGTTTCGGCCGGAGCACGGACTTCCGGACACCCAAGGTCGAATCGACCGGTTCCGGCGGTGGCCTCAAGCTGTTCTGCGACGGCGTCGGGGTCGACTACCCGGATATCGCGAATTCGTCGCGGGCAATCAAGCAAAGCGAGGTCGAGACCTGCCGGTCCAACGGTGTGGACGAGATCGTCGAGGTGAAGATCGGTTACGACGGCATCGTCGTCGCGAGCAGCATCAGTTCTCCGCCGGCGAACTTCAGCCGGCGCGACATCTTCCTTGCCCTGGCGAAGCAGGTACCCGGCGCCCTGGAGGGGAGCCTGGTCGAGAATCCCTACCGCACCTGGCGGGACGTGAACCCGGCGCTGCCGGCGACGCGCATCGAGGTGCTCGGGCCGCCGCCGACGTCGGGCACGCGCGACGCGTTCGTCGAACTCGCGATGGAAGGCGGATGTGCCGAGATCCCGTGGATCGCCGCGCTGGAGAAGAGCGACCGCGACCGGTTCCGCGCGATCTGCCATACTGTTCGCGAGGACGGCGCGTTCGTCGAAGCTGGCGAGAACGACAACCTGATCGTGCAGAAGCTCGAAGCGAACCCGGAGGCGTTTGGCATCTTCGGCTTCAGCTTCCTCGACCAGAATACGGAAAAGGTGCGCGGTGCGGCCGTCGACGGGGTCGAGCCCACGTTCGACGCGATTGCCGACGGCGACTATCCGATTTCGAGACCGTTGTATTTTTATGCCAAGAAGGCGCACGTCGACGTGATCCCGGGGCTCCGCAATTACCTCCGGGAATTCACGAGCGAACGTGCGTGGGGTGAGGAGGGCTACCTGTCGGAGCGCGGCCTGATCCCGATGCCCGATGACGAGCGTCGCGCCGTCGCCAAGGACGTCCGTGAGCTCAATCCGTTGACCGCGGCCCGGTAGTCCGCCACGAACGTGCGGCCCGGGCCTGGGCCGCACGAGAGCGACAGACGACGCATGCAGAACACGACGCTGATACTCCTGCTGGCCGGGATGGCCGCCGCTGCTTTCTATCTCGGCAGGAGCCGCTCCCTGGCGCTCGTCGGCGGCGTGTCGAACAGCGCCATGCTGCACTCCCTGCCGGGCTATTACGGCTACTTCACCGCGGTCTGGTGCCTGCTGCCGGCGCTCGCGGTCATGCTCGTCTGGGTGCTGGCCGAGCCGCGCGTCGTGATCGCGCTCGTCGTCGACGGGCTGGCCGAGTCGCAGAAGAACCTGTCGGCCGGCGAACTGAACCTGCTCGTGAACAATATCCGGAACCTTGCCGCTGGCGACGCGGTCAGCGGGTCGGTGGACGCGAGCCTGCAGGCCGCGGCTGACCGCTACAATGCGCTCGTCGGCGTCAGCCGCTGGATGCTCGCGGGGCTCGTGCTGGGGATCGCGACGCTCGGCGCGCTGTCCGCCTGGCGCCGTATCCGTCCGGACCTGCGCGCGCGCAACCGGGTCGAGAGGGTTATCGAGTACCTGCTCATCGCCGCGTCGAGCATCGCAATCCTTACGACGATCGGTATCGTCCTTTCCGTGCTGTTCGAGGCGCTGCGGTTCTTCCAGAAGGTCCCGTTCACGGAGTTCCTGTTCGGCCTGAACTGGAGTCCGCAGACGGCGATTCGTGCGGACCAGGTCGGGTCGTCGGGCAGCTTCGGCGCCGTGCCGCTGTTCGCGGGTACGCTGCTGATCACCGTGATCGCGATGTGCGTCGCGGTGCCGGTCGGCCTGATGACGGCCATTTATCTCGCGGAGTACTCGTCGAACCGGGTTCGCGCCATCGCGAAACCCCTGCTCGAGATCCTGGCCGGTATTCCGACCGTGGTGTACGGCTTCTTCGCTGCGCTGACGGTCGCGCCGTGGGTGCGGCGAACCGGCGAGGCGCTGGGCATCGAGGTCGCGTCGGAGAGCGCTCTGGCGGCCGGCCTCGTCATGGGCATCATGATCATCCCGCTGGTGTCGTCGCTGTCGGACGACGCAATTCACGCCGTGCCGTCGTCGATGCGCGACGGGGCGCTGGGCCTCGGCTCGACGCGCTCGGAGACGATGACGCGCGTCATCCTGCCGGCGGCGCTGCCCGGGATTGTCGGCGGCATTCTGCTGGCCGTGTCGCGGGCCATCGGCGAGACGATGATCGTCGTCATGGCCGCGGGGTTGGCGGCGAACCTGACGGCAAACCCGTTCGAGGCCGTGACGACGGTGACGGTCCAGATCGTGACCCTGCTGGTCGGCGACCAGGAATTCGACAGTGCGAAAACGCTCGCTGCCTTCGCGCTCGGGCTCGTGCTGTTCGTCATGACACTGTGTCTGAACGTCGTGGGACTCAGCGTCGTCCGCAAGTACCGGGAACAGTATGAGTAGCGCCGACGATCCTTCCGCGCACTCGGCCACGCGCCGGAAAGTCGAGGCCGGTCTGGCCCGGCGCCGGCTGCGGGAGCGCCTGTTCAAGGGCTTCGGCTTGGCGGCGACGGCCGTCGGCATCCTGTTCCTGTGTGTCTTCGTCTACACCCTGGTGGCGCAGGGCGCGTCGGCATTCCGGCAGACCGAACTACAGCTCGACGTGCACTTCGACCGCGACGTTCTTGCGCCGGACGGTGAGCTCGACCTGGAGTACGCGGACTTCGATGCGATCCCGCGGGACGCATTGCGCGCGATGTTCCCCGACGTGACGTCGCGCGGCGACAGGCGCGAACTGAATCGACTGATCAGCATCGCCGCCGGCTTCCAGATCCGCGACATGCTCGTCGACGACCCGTCGCTGCTCGGCGAGACGCGCACGGTCCGGGTTCCCGCGGCGGCGAACGTCGACATGCTCGTGAAGGGGCACATCGACCGGGCGCTCGACGAGGCACTGCGGCCGGTGTCCGATCGCCAGGTGCAGTGGATCGAGGCGCTGCAGGCGAACGGCCGGATCGAGCAGCACTTCAATACCGCGTTGTTCACGAACGGCGACTCCCGGGAGCCCGAACTCGCGGGCATACGCGGCGCGCTGATGGGCTCGCTGTACATGCTGCTGGTGACGGTCGTGCTCGCGTTTCCAATCGGCGTCGCCGCCGCGATCTACCTGGAGGAGTTCGCGCCGCGCAGTCGCTGGTCGGACCTGATCGAGGTCAACATCAACAATCTGGCCGCCGTGCCGTCGATCGTGTTCGGCCTGCTGGGGCTGGCGGTCTTCATCAACTGGATGGCGCTGCCGCGTTCGGCGCCGCTGGTCGGCGGCCTCGTGCTCTCGCTGTTGACCCTGCCGGTCATCATCATCGCGTCGCGCGCGGCGATCCAGTCCGTCCCGCCGTCCATACGCGAGGCCGCGCTGGGGCTCGGCGCGTCGCGCATGCAGGTGGTTTTTCACCACGTGCTGCCACTTGCGCTGCCGGGCATGCTGACCGGCACGATCATCGGCATGAGCCGCGCGCTCGGCGAATCGGCCCCGCTGCTGATGATCGGCATGGTGGCGTTCATCGTCGACGTGCCGGGCGGGTTTACGGACCCGGCCACGGCGCTGCCGGTGCAGATCTACCTGTGGGCGGACAGCCCGGAGCGGGCCTTCGCCGAGCGGACGTCGGCGGCCATCCTCGTGCTGCTCGGGTTCCTGCTCGTGATGAACCTGGCGGCCGTCATCATCCGCAAGCGCATGGAGCGCAAGTGGTAGTGCCCAGGGAAACTCTGAGTTTGAGCGCGGGAGACACCTGTATGACAATGCCCGGCATGAGTGAAGCCGAAGTGACCCACGCGCAGCAGGCGCCGACCGACGTCGAGCCCGAGCGGCCGAGCGCGCCGCCGCCGCGCCGCGCCGCGCCGCACGGCGAGCGCCAGCACGTCCGCGTCTCCGGGCTGTCGGACGAGACGGTCGGCGATATCCACTGCGACAACCCGTTCATGGTCGCGCGCAACGTGAACGTTCACTATGGCGAGAACCACGCGATTCAGGACGTCAGCCTCGATATCGGCAAGGAGCAGGTCATTGCGCTGATCGGTCCGTCCGGCTGCGGCAAGTCGACGTTCCTGCGATGCCTGAACCGGATGAACGACTCGATCGAGTCGGCGCGTGTGACCGGATCGATCTCGCTCGATGGCCAGGACATCTACAGCCGGGACCTGGACCCGGTCGCGCTGCGGGCGCGGGTCGGCATGGTGTTCCAGAAACCGAACCCGTTCCCGAAGAGCATTTATGACAACGTCGCGTACGGCCCCAGGATCCACGGGCTCGCGGCGGACCGGGCGGAGCTGGACGACATCGTGCACACGAGCCTGGAACGCGCCGGGCTGCTGCAGGAGGTCAAGGACCGGCTCGACGAGCCGGGCACCGGCCTGTCCGGCGGCCAGCAGCAGCGCCTGTGCATCGCGCGGACGATCGCGGTGAACCCGGAAGTCATTTTGATGGACGAGCCTTGTTCCGCGCTCGACCCGATCGCGACCGCGCGCATCGAGGACCTGATGGACGAGCTGTCACGCGACTACGCGATCGTCATCGTCACGCACTCGATGCAGCAGGCCGCCCGCGTGTCGCGCCGCGTCGCGTATTTTCACCTCGGTCGCCTGGTCGAGGTCGACGACACCGACCGCATTTTCACGAACCCGCAGCACAAGCTCACGGAAGACTACATCACCGGCCGTATTGGCTGAGCGGCGCGAGTCGACGGTCAATACAGCGCGTTGAGCGCGAGGAAGGCCAGCGAACTCAGCAGCGCCGCGACCGGGAGCGTGATGACCCAGGCGAGCGCGATCGGCGTCATCAGGCCCCAGTTCGTCTGCCGGTTCACCAACCCGATGCCGAGTACCGCGCCGATCAGGATATGGGTGCTCGAGACCGGGATGCCGAGCATCGAGGCCAGCATGACGACCGCCGCGGCCGCCAGTTCCGCTGAGAAGCCTGAAGCCGGGTGCATCTTCGTCAGCGAATGCCCGACGGTCCGGATGACGTCCTTGCCGATGAACCAAAGCCCGCAGATCAGCGCGACACCGAACGTGACCATCGCCTCGGGCGGGATCGAGGCTTCGTGTTCGATCGAGCCGGTGCGCAGCACATCGAGAATGGCGGCGAACGGGCCGATGGCGTTTGCTATGTCGTTCGAGCCGTGGCTGAACGCAAAACCCGCGGCGGTGAAGACCTGCATCCAGCTGAAAAGCAGGAACGTCGAGCGGCCGAGCGATTTCCCGTGCAGCGTCTTCGCGAAAATGAACAGCGCCATCCAGACGCCGGCGCCGACCATGCCCATGATCAGGTAATTGACAAGGGTCGTGAGGCCCAGGTCGATGTTCTTCAGCCCCTTGAACAGCAGCATGGCCGTGATGATCATCGAGCCCAGCGCGGCGATCAGCGGAACCCAGGTCTGCAATGCGCGGTAAGCCTGGATCTCGTCGCGTCGGCGGTTGATGCGGTAGATGTCGCGGTAGTAGTCGGACTCGAGGTCGTCGGGTGTGAAGTCTTCATCGGTCAGCGACTGCAGGTCGCGGGCCATCGCGTGCGTGTACGAGATCTGCTGAATCTCGGTCAGCCGGTCAAATGCTTCCTTGTAGTCGCGGCGCACCTTTTGTTTCTCGGCACGGATGCTCTTGAGCTGGTTTTCCGCGTCCTCGTTGTAATTGAGCACGTATTTCTTGATCTGCGAGAAGAGTGCGAAGGACGCCAGGCCGCCGAGCAGCGGCGACAACACCCAGGACAGCGCGATCGTGCCGATCCGGTCCCAATGCACGAGGCCCAGCGCCGAATCCGTTCCCTCGAGGATGATGCCCAGCGTGATCGAGCTGCCGACGATCGCGCCGACGATCGAGTGCGTCGTGGACACCGGGTAGCCCTTGCGGGTCGCAAACAGCAGCCAGAAGGCCGCCGCGACCAGCGCAGACATCATCACGTAGACGAATTGCTCGGGTCGTACGCCGACGTTCGACAGGTCAACAATACCGCCGCGAATCGTGCTCGTGACCTCGCCGCCGGCGATGACCGCGCCGCTGACCTCGAAGATCGCGGCGACGATCAGGGCCTGCCGGATCGTCAGCGTGCCGGCACCGACGCTGGTGCCGAAGGAATTGGCGACGTCGTTGCCGCCGATGTTGAAGGCCATGAAGACGCCGAACAGCGTCGCGAGCGCGAAGAGCAGCGCGTGGTTGCCGTTCGTGTAGCCGAGGCCCCAGTACAGAAAATAGATGCCGACAGCAGCCAGCATGGACCCGAAGAACAGGCTGGTCTTCGAAATCCGGAACTGTGCGTTCGCCGGCGCTTCTGCTTCGTCCATTCCGCTCCCCGCCGCCAGCACGCGTCGTCCCCGGCGATGGGAACAGGCCAGTCGGGCAAAAACAGGAGCGTATTACGCGGGTATTACAGAAAAATGTCGGTCAGGCGCCGGCACCGGGATCAGGCGAGCTTCTCCAGGAACTCGGTGAAGCGCTTCTCGGAGAAGCCGACCGCGATGTAGTCGCGGTGTTCGAGGACCGGCCGCTTCAGCAGGGTCGGCTGGTCCAGTATGGCGGCGAGCGCCTTGTCCCGGTTCATGTCCGCGCGGTCCGCCTCCGGCACCTTGCGCCAGGTCAGGCTCTGGCGGTTCAGCAGTCGGGTCCAGTCGATACGGTCGGCCCAGCGCTCGAGCATCTGGATGTTCAGGCCGTCCTCGCGCACGTCGTGGAAGTCGAACGGGATGTCGTGATCCTTCAGGTAGCGTTGCGCCTTGCGGCACGAATCGCAGCTACGGATCCCGAATACCGTCAGCGTTTCCTTGCCGGGCCGGGCGTTCACGTCAGCGGGCATTCCGAAGCAACTCGTTCAGGCTTGTCTTCGAGCGGGTCTTTTCATCGACGGTCTTGACGATGACTGCGCAGTACAGCGAGTAGCGGCCGTCCGGCGAGGGCAGGCTGCCCGACACGACGACCGAGCCGGCCGGCACGCGGCCGTACGTTACTTCGCCGGATTCGCGGTGGTAGATGCGCGTGCTCTGGCCGATATAGACGCCCATCGAGATCACCGAGCCCTTCTCGACGACGACACCTTCCACGATCTCGGAACGCGCGCCGATGAAGCAGTCGTCCTCGATGATCGTCGGCCCCGCCTGTACCGGCTCCAGCACGCCGCCGATGCCGACGCCGCCGGACAGGTGCACGTTGCGGCCGATCTGCGCGCAGCTGCCGACCGTGGCCCAGGTGTCGACCATGGTGCCGCTGTCCACGTAGGCGCCGATGTTCACGTAGCTCGGCATCAGCACGACATCCCGGGCGACATAGGCGCCCCGCCGCACGATCGCGTCCGGCACGACGCGAACGCCGTCGCGCGCAAAGTCCGCGGCCTCGTAATCCGCGTACTTCATCGACACCTTGTCGTAGAAGCGGCTGTGCGTACCCTCGACCACGCGGTTGTCGTTCAGCCGGAAGCTGAGCAACACGGCTTTCTTGACCCACTGGTTGACCTGCCAGCCAGCGTCGCCGGGTTCGGCGACGCGCAGTTCGCCGGCATCCAGCCGCGTGATCACGTCGTCCACGGCAACGCGCAGTTTCGCGTCGTCGACGGCGGCAATGCCTTCCGCGAACGCGCGCTCGATCAGGTCCTGGTTTTCGGGCATCGCTACGTCCTTCTCCTCGTCGTCAGTTTCGGTCGTCCAGCCGCTCGATGAGGCCGTTTCGCAGCGCCTCCTGCGCCGCTGCGTCCAGCGGCGCGCCGGACTCGTGCGCAATGTAGAACACGTCCTCGGCGCGCTCGCCGATCGTCATGATCTTCGCGGTGTGGATGTCGACCCCGTGCTTCAGGAATACCTGGCCGACCTTGCTCAGCAAACCGGGCCGGTCCGCGGCGACCAGCTCCAGCACGTTCTTGCCCTGGCGTGACACGCGCAGGAAGTCGACCGTGGTCTTCGTCGTGAACATGCGCGCCTGGCGCGGGACGGCCCGCGTGACCTGGGTGACCTCGTGGTCGTCGGCCGTGAGGACGCGCGTCAGCATGCGCCGGATCTTGTTGATGCGCGCATCGTCGACCTCCATTCGGCGGTCCAGTTCCATGAAGATATAGGAATCGAGGCTGTAGCCGTTCTGCAGCGGCACGATGCGGGCGTCGACGATCGTCATGCCGAGTTCGTCAACCACCGCGGTCGCGTGGGCAAACGTGTGCCGCGACTGCGGTGTGTACAGCACGGCCTCTACGCCATCGCTGCCGGGCTTGCGGCGTACGTCGATCAGGCCGACCTTGGAATCCGTGTCCGAATCCGCGAGCCACTCGGTATGCCAGACGATCTCGTTCGCCTTGTGCCGAATGAAGTAGTCCTCGTCCAGGAGCGACCAGACAGCGTCGATACGTGCGTCGTCGAGACCGGTGGCGCGCAACTCGCCGCGCGCCTGTTCCTGTGTCTCCGACACCAGCAACTCGCGGTCGATCGGATTCTCGAGGCCGCGGCGCATCGCGCGCGACGTGAGGTCGTAGAGGTCGCGGAACAGGCTCGCCTTCCACGAGTTCCACAATTTCGGATTCGTGCCGCGGACGTCTGCCACGGTCAGCAGGTACAGGTAGTCGAGGTGCAGCTGGTCGCCGACGAGGGCCGCGAATTCGTTGATGACGTCCGGGTCGCCGATGTCCTTCTTCTGCGCGGTCATCGACAGGATCAGGTGATTGCGCACCAGCCAGGCGACGGTCGCGGCGTCGTATTTGCCGAGCCCGTGCTCCAGGCAAAACGACTCCGCATCGACCGCGCCGAGTTCCGAGTGGTCGCCACCGCGGCCTTTCGCGATGTCGTGGAACAGCCCGGCGAGGTAGAGGATCTCCGGCTTCTCGAGCTGCTGCATGATGCGGCTGCAATCGGGGTACTCGTCGTCGAAGCGGCTCAGCGCGAAGCGCCGCAGGTTGCTGACGACGAACAGTGTGTGCTCGTCGACGGTGTAGGCGTGAAACAGGTCGTACTGCATGCGGCCGACGATGCGGCCGAAGGCCGGCAGGTACAGGCCGAGCACCCCGTACAGGTTCATCCGCCGCAACTCGTGCGTGACGCCCTCCGGTGCGCGCAGGATGGACAGGAACAGCCGGTGGTTACGTGGGTTCTGCCGAAACTCCTCGTCGATCAGGTTCAGGCTGCGCTTGATGAGGCCCACGGTGTAGGCGCTGACGCCGCGGATGTCCGGGTTGTTCTGCAGAAGGACGAACAATTCGAGCAAGGCAGACGGGTCGCGGCGGAATACATTGCGGTCGGCCGTTTCGAGAAAGCCGTTGCGTACCTGGAAGCGGTCGTTGAGCTGCACGGGCTCCGCGTTCGGGTCGAGAAGGATGGCTTCCTCGAACAGCTGCAAGAGCATCTCGTTCAGGCGCGACAGGTCCATGACCGTGCGGTAGTACTTCTGCATGAGCTGTTCGACGGCAAGCGTGTACGTCGCGTCCTCGTAGCCCAGCATTTCCGCGAGCTTGATCTGGTAGTCGAACAGGATGCGGTCTTCGCGCCGTCCGGTCAGGACGTGCAACGCGAAGCGAACCCGCCAAAGGAACGCCTGGCCTTCCTCGAGTCGCCGGAGCTGCCCGGGCGTCAGGAACTCGTGGTCGACGAGCTCGCGGAACGTGTCGCAGCCGAAGTGCCGCTTCGCGACCCAGCCGATCATCTGGATGTCGCGCAGGCCGCCCGGGCTGCCCTTGACGTTCGGTTCCAGGTTGTAGGCCGTGTCATCGTAGCGGTGGTGCCGGGAAATCTGCTCCTTGCGTTTCTCCTCGAAGAACCGGTTCGACGGCCAGACCCGGTCCGGGCCGACCGCTTCCTCCATCGCAATGAACAGCGATTGCGGGCCGTCGAGCAGCCGCGCCTCCATTAATGTCGTCGCGACGGTCAGGTCCGATCCGGCCTCGTCGTGGCACTGCTCGACGGTGCGGACGCTGTGCCCGATTTCGAGGCCGGCGTCCCACAGCGACGTGACGAACGCGGCAAGCTGCTCCTCGTCCGCACGCTGGAGCGTCGCCGGCAGCAGCAACATGATGTCCACGTCGGAGTGCGGGTGCAGTTCGCCGCGGCCATAGCCGCCGACCGCCACCAGGGCGACAGTGTCGACGAGACCGGGCGCGTGCTCGTGCCACAGCTCGCGCAGCAGTTCGTCGACGTGCCGCGAGCGTTCATGCACGAGGCGCACGACCGATTCGCCCGCCAGGAAGCGGGACTTGAGCGCCTGGTCGGCGGACTCGAGTTCCGCGCGCCGGTCAGCGATCGTCTGCGCCAAGCGTGAGCACCTCGTAGCCGCTGTCCGTGATCAGTACCGTGTGTTCCCATTGTGCCGACAGGCTGTGGTCCTTTGTGACCACGGTCCAGCCGTCGTTCAGGAGTTTCACGTGGCGGCGGCCGGCGTTGACCATCGGTTCGACGGTGAGTGTCATGCCGGCCCGCAGTTCGAGCCCGGTGCCGCGGTGGCCGTAATGCAGGACCTGCGGGTCTTCGTGAAAGACGCGGCCGATGCCGTGCCCGCAATACTCGCGGACGACGGAGAAGTGGTTCTTCTCGACGAAGGTCTGGATTGCCTCGCCGACGTCGCCCAGCGTCTTCCCGGGCGCCAGTTCCTCGATGCCGAGCCACATGCCCTGGTACGCGATATCGGCAAGCCGCTGGGCCTGGATGCCCGGCTTGCCGACGAAGAACATGCGGCTCGTGTCGCCGTGATAGCCGTCCTTGATGACCGTGACGTCGATGTTGACCGAGTCGCCCGACTTCAGCGTCTTGTCGCCCGGGATACCGTGGCAGACGACGTGATTGACGGACGTGCAGATCGACTTCGGGAAGCCGCGGTAGTTGAGCGGTGCCGGTATCGCGCCCTGTACCCCGGTGATGTACTCGTGGCAGATGCGGTCGAGTTCGCCGGTAGTCACGCCCGGCCGGACGTGCTCGCCGATCATGTCCAGCACGTCGGCCGCGAGGCGGCCGGCCGTGCGCATCTTGTCCTGTTCCTCGGCCGATTTGATCGTTACGGTCATTCTATGGTCCCGGGGGGCGGGGCCGGGGCACGACCTGCAGGGCCCGCGACGCCGTCGCGGGCGCCCCGGGCCGCCCAGGAAGAGTGCGGTGCGGCCCCGATAATGGCTGATTTTTCGCGTTGTTGGTCGCGGCCGGCTATGGTATAAAGCGCGCGCCCAAGAGGCAATTAATCCACACGCGCGTCGACACATCCCGCTGGGTGCCCCACAAAAACAAGGGGTTGCGGGCTGGGGCGCGCGGAGGCTCAACCCGGAGATCCTTCATGGCAGACGTCACCATGCGCCAGATGCTAGAGGCTGGCGTGCATTTTGGTCACCAGACCCGATTCTGGAACCCGAAGATGGCACCGTACATCTTCGGCGAACGGAACAAGATCCACATCATCAACCTCGAGAAGAGCCTGCCGCTCGCCAGGGAGGCCTATGCCTTCGTCAAGGCGACGGTCGCGGACGGCGGTACCGTGCTGTTCGTCGGCACGAAGCGCGCTGCACGCGAGGCCGTCCGTACCCACGCGAGCCGTTGCGGCATGCCCTTCGTCAGCCAGCGCTGGCTCGGCGGAATGCTGACGAACTACAAGACGATCCGGCAGTCGGTCAAGCGGCTCGTGGCGCTCGAAAAAATGAGCGAAGAGGGCGGATTCGAGGGGCTCACGAAAAAGGAAGTCCTCGGTCTCAAGCGCGAGCAGGAAAAGCTCGAGCGCTCTCTCGGCGGCATCAAGGAAATGAAATCGCTGCCGGACGTGATGTTCGTCGTCGACGTGGATCACGAGGACATCGCGGTGCGCGAAGCGCAGAAGCTCGGTATCCCCGTTGTCGCCGTGGTCGACACGAACTGCTCGCCGGACGGCGTCGACTACGTCATCCCGGGCAATGACGACGCCATGCGCGCGATCGAGCTGTACGCGGCATTGATTGCCGACGCGGTCGACGACGGCAAGGCATCGCTGCCGCAGGTGGCGCTCGGCGAGGACGAGTTCGTCGAGCTCGACGAGGAAGGTAACGTCCGCAAGTCGCGCGGCCGCAAGAAGGCGGCCAAAAAGCCGGCGGCGAAGAAAGCCGCGAAGAAGAAGCCGGCGAAGGCAGCTGCGGAGCCTGCCTCGGAGCCGGCTGCGGAGCCGGCCGGCAAGGTCGAGGCGAAGAAGGAGGCCGCGACGGCCGACGAGCCCGCGGCAGCCAATGCGGGCGCGGACACGGCCGCCGACGCTGACAGCGCCGCCGCCGAAGAGTAATGAAGAATTCGAGAGGTATTTGAGCGATGGCAATCAGTGCATCAATGGTCAAGGAGCTGCGTGAGCGCACCGGCGCCGGCATGATGGAGTGCAAGAAAGCGCTCGTCGAGACTGACGGCGACATGGACGCTGCCGCCGAAGCATTGCGCATGTCCGGCCAGGCGAAGGCCGACAAGAAGTCCGGCCGCGTCGCGGCGGACGGTCGCGTCGTCATCCGGCAGGAAGGCGACAAGGCGGTCATCGTCGAGGTGAACTCGGAGACGGACTTCGTCGCGAAGGACGAGAACTTCGCCGGCTTCGCGAACGCGGTGGCCGGCGCGGTCCTGGCGTCGGGCAATACTGACGTCGCCGCCGTAGCGAACGACAAGCTTGCCGATGGCCGGAGTGTCGAGACCGCGCGCACGGAACTCGTCGCGAAGGTTGGCGAGAACATCTCGGTGCGCCGCGTGGCGGTCATCGAGAACAGCGGGCCGACCGGCGCCTACACGCACATGGGCGACAAGATCGGCGCGATCGTGGCGCTGGACGGCGGTAGCGAGGACCTCGCCCGCGACATCGCCATGCACGTGGCTGCGATCAACCCCCAGTGCATCGACGAAACCGGCGTTCCGGCAGAGACGATCGATGCCGAACGGCGCATCTTCGCCGAGCAGGCCGCGGCGTCGGGCAAGCCCGCCGACATTGTCGAGAAGATGGTCAACGGCCGCATCCAGAAATTCCTGAAGGAAATCACCCTGGTCGGGCAGCCGTTCGTCAAGGACGACAAGTCGACGGTCGGCCAGTTGCTGAAGCAGGCCGGCGCACGGGTCACCGCCTTCGTGCGTTTCGAGGTCGGCGAGGGCATCGAAAAGAAGGAAGACAACTTCGTCGAAGAAGTCATGGCCCAGGTCAAGGGGGCCCTGTAAATGACGGACGGGCCGATGCCGTATCGCCGGGTCCTCCTGAAACTCAGCGGCGAAGCGCTGATGGGAGACCTGGATTACGGTATTGAGCCCAAGGTCATTCAACGGCTGGCCCGCGAGATCTCGTCGGCGCATTCCACCGGTGTCGAGATTGCGATCGTCATCGGCGGGGGCAATATCTTTCGTGGCGCCGGCCTGGCCCGGTCCGGGATGGATCGCGTCACCGGCGATTACATGGGGATGCTGGCGACCGTGATGAACGCCCTGGCAATCCAGGACGCGCTGGAGGCGCTGGACATGCACGCGCGCGTCATGTCGGCGCTGCAGATCCACGACGTGTGCGAGGACTATATCCGGCGCCGCGCGGTCAGGCACCTCGAGAAAGGACGCGTCGTCATCCTGGCGGCCGGCACCGGCAATCCGTTCTTCACGACGGATACAGCGGCGAGCCTCCGCGCAATCGAAATCGGGGCGGACGTGCTGCTGAAGGCTACGAAGGTCGACGGCGTCTATGACGACGACCCGGCACGCAACCCGGATGCCAGCCGTTTCGACACGATCACTTACGACCAGGTGATCACTGACAAACTCGGTGTCATGGACGCGACGGCCATCGTCATGTGCCGGGACAATGACCTGCCGCTCCGGGTGTTCGACCTGCGGCGGCCGAACGCACTGGTCGAGGCCATCACTGGTGACCGGATCGGGACGCTCGTCAAAGCGTCGTAGCGGAGGGAGATCGACACGTGTTGAACGACATCAAGAAAGACGCGGCGGAACGCATGGCGAAAAGCGTCGCGTCGCTCAAGCACGAGCTCACGAAGATCCGCACCGGCCGCGCGCACACCAGCCTGCTCGACCACATCACCGTGGAGTACTACGGTGCGCAATCGCCGTTGAACCAGGTCTCGAACGTCGGCGTCGAGGATGCCCGCACGCTCATCGTGACGCCGTGGGACAAGGACATGGTGCCGGTCATCGAGAAAGCAATCCTGAATTCCGACCTGGGCCTCAACCCGGCCACGGCGGGAACCGTCATCCGGGTGCCGTTGCCGCCGCTGACCGAAGAGCGGCGCAAGGACATGATCCGCGTGGTGCGCAACGAGGCTGAGGGCGGCCGTATCGCGATCCGAAACGTTCGCCGGGATGCGATCGGCGACATCAAGGACCTGCTGAAGGAAAAGATGATCGGCGAAGACGACGAGCGCCGCGCCGAGGACGAGATCCAGGCCATTACCGACAAGTACGTCGCCCAGATCGACGAAGTGCTTGCGGAGAAAGAAGCCGAACTGCTGGAAATCTGAGCACAGTGGCGGCGCCGGATCATACCGTCTCGAACTGCCCGGTTCACATCGCCGTCATCATGGACGGTAACGGCCGCTGGGCGCGCCAACGGGCGTTGCCGCGGCACGCGGGGCATCGCGCGGGCGTGAAGGCGGTGCGGCGGACGATCGAACACGCCGTCCGCCGGGGCGTTCCGTACCTCACCCTGTTTGCGTTTTCGAGTGAGAACTTCCGACGTCCGCCGGACGAGGTCGGACGCCTGATGACCCTGTTCGTCGAGGCGATGCAACGGGAAATCGACGAGCTGCATCAGAATAAGGTATGCCTGCGTTTCATCGGGCGGCGTGACCAGCTGGCCGATACGCTCGTACAGCGCATCGAGGCGGCGGAGTCGATGACGGCGGCGAACGAGGGCCTCAGGCTGACGGTGGCAATGGCGTATGGCGGGCGCTGGGACGTCGCCGAGGCGGCACGAAAACTGTGTGAGCGCGCCGCGGTGGGCGACCTCGACCCGGCCGATGTCGACGAATCCCTGCTTGGCAGCTCTCTGTGTCTCGCCGGCGTGCCGGACCCGGATCTGCTGGTCCGGACCGGCGGCGAGCAGCGCATCAGCAACTTCCTGCTGTGGAACCTGGCGTATTCGGAACTGTGGTTCAGCGACGTGTTGTGGCCGGACTTTGCGGAGTCGGATCTCGATGCGGCGATAGCCTACTTCGGGCGTCGCGAGCGGCGTTACGGACACACGAGCGAACAGCTGGAGGCGAGCAAGTGCTGAAGCAACGCATTATCACGGCCATCATCGCGCTGGCAGCGCTCGGCATCGTCCTGTTCGTGCTGCCGTCCCTCGCGGCACAGGCCGTCATTGCGCTCGTCGTTCTCGCCGGGGCATGGGAATGGTCGGCGTTCATCAGCAAGGATTCGCTGCCGGTGCGCGTCGTGTTCGTCAGCCTCGCGGCGGCGGGCATGGCGGCGGTCAACCTCGCCTGGACCGACGGCGCCGAGCTCGTGCTGCAGGTGGCACTGGCCTGGTGGGCGCTCGCATTGCTCTGGACGTTCCTGTTCCCGACCCGCATCCTGCCGGTCTGGCGCTGGGTCTGCGGCCTGCTCGTGCTGGTGCCGGCCTACGCGGCGCTGGTGCTCCTCTATCGCCAGGGGGCGGGGTTGCTGCTGTTCGCGCTCCTGATCGTGTGGGCGGCCGATATCGGTGCCTATTTCGTCGGGAAGCGCTACGGCCGGGTCAAGCTGGCGCCGAAGATCAGCCCCGGAAAGACCTGGGAGGGCGTGATCGGCGGCCTGGTGTTGGTCGCCCTGCTGACGGTGGGCCGCGGGCTGTTGGCCGATGCGCACCTGGCGGCGTTGATCCCGTTTTGCCTCGCGGTGGCGGGCATATCGATCGTCGGCGACCTGACGGTCAGCATGTTCAAGCGGACGGCGGGCCTCAAGGACAGCGGCACGCTGTTCCCGGGGCACGGCGGCGTCCTCGATCGCATCGACAGCGTCGCCGCGGCCGCGCCGCTTTTCGCGCTGGGATTGCCGTGGACGGGGCTGGCGTGAGCGTGGCGGGCGGGCTGTTCAGCTGCGGTTCAGATCCGGGCCGCGACGATGCGGATTGCCGGCGGGAACTGCAGCCGGGCAGGCCAGTCCACATTACAATGGACGTGAAGGGTCCCGACCGTGATTGATGCCATCAGCTACATCCTGGCGTTCGTCGTCGCCATCAGCGTACTCGTGGCCGTGCACGAGTACGGGCACTATATCGTCGGACGCTGGTGCGGCATGAAGGTGCTGCGTTTCTCGATCGGCTTCGGCAAGCCGGTCCTGATGCGCCGCGGCGCCGCGCCGGACCACACTGAGTACTGTGTGTCCGCCGTGCCGCTCGGCGGCTATGTCCGGTTCCTCGACAGCCGGGAGGGGGCCGTGACGCCGCAGGACGCGGGTCGTGCGTTCGACCAGCGGCCGATACCGGCACGCATCGCCGTCCTGCTGGCCGGTCCGGTGTTCAATTTCCTGTTCGCCATCGCGGCGTACTGGGCGCTGTTCGTGTACGGGCAGCCGGAAGTGCAGCCGGCCGTGGGCTACGTCACGCCCGGCAGCATTGCGGCCGAGGCCGGGCTGAGGAACGGCGACCGCATCGTGCGGGTCGACGACGTGGATACGGCCGACTGGGAAACCACGCTGATCACAATGCTGGACCGTCTCGTGTCCGACGGCCAGGTGTCGCTGACGCTGGACGACGGGGACGGCAACCG
The DNA here is from genome assembly GCA_913055625.1 of uncultured Pseudomonadota bacterium. Taxonomy (GTDB): domain Bacteria; phylum Pseudomonadota; class Gammaproteobacteria; order Steroidobacterales; family Woeseiaceae; genus UBA1847. Next base: position 683,796 of record CAJXJW010000001.1, read on the forward strand.
CCGCGTGGCGGCACTGGACGCCGGCGCGGACGTGACCAGGCTGACGGAGCCGGGCGTGCTGTTCGACGGGCTCGGGTTCCGGCCGTGGGCACCGCCTGCGGACGTGGGAAGCCTCGTTGCCGGCGGCGCGGCGGAGGTCAGCGGCCTCAGGGTCGGCGATCGCATCGCAGCGATCGACGACGAGCCGATGCATTCGTTCTTCGACATCCCGCGCGCGATCCTCGAACGTCCCGGGGAGACCGCCGTGCTCGAGGTGGAGCGCGACGGTGCCACCGTCGAGATGACAGTGCGCATCGGGTCGGACGTGCGCGACGGCAAGACCGTCGGCGTGCTCGGGATCGGCAGCCGTGCCGACTATGGCGACCTGCGCTACCAGCGCCAGTACGGCTTGCTCGAGGCCGTTCCGCGCGCCATCGCACGCACCTGGCAGTCGTCCGCATTCACAGTGCACATGCTCGGCCGGATGCTGACCGGCGAGGTGTCGATCAAGAACATCAGCGGGCCCATCAACATCGCGCAGTACGCCGGCGAGTCCGCACAGGCGGGCGTCGACCGGTTCCTGAGCTTCCTCGCCATCGTCAGCATCAGCCTCGGCGTGCTGAATCTGATACCGTTGCCGATTTTGGACGGGGGGCAGATCGTGTACCAGCTGATCGAAGCAGCGAAAGGGAGTCCGCTCTCGGAACGGGCGCAGATCCTGGGCCAGCAGGTGGGCATCTTCGCGCTGATCCTCATCATGAGTTTTGCGTTTTACAACGATATCGCCCGGATCCTGGGCTGACGAACGGTGACAGGTCGAATGACATTGACGGCAGGCCAGGGGTTGCGACGCGGGGTGGTATTGCTCTGCCTGCTGGTAGTAGGAGCGTTGCCGGCGCAGGCGGCACTCGACCAGCCGTTCGTGGTGCGTGACATGCGGGTCGAGGGCCTGCAGCGCATCTCCGAGGGCACGGTCTTCAACTACCTGCCGATCAACATCGGCGACACCGTGGACCGGGTCCGCGTCCAGGAGGCGATCCGCTCGCTGTACGGACAGGGCCTGTTCGACAACATCGAGATTCGCAGGGACGGCGATACGCTCGTCGTCGCGGTCCGGGAACGCCCTTCGATCGAGAGCTTCGAGGTCGAGGGCAACAAGGACATCAAGACCGAGGACCTGATGGAGTCGCTGCGCGGCGTCGGCCTGGCGAAGGGCCGGACATTCGACCGCTCCGTGCTCGACAACGTGGAGATGTTCCTGCGCGAGCAGTACTACGATCGCGGCAAGTACGGTGTGCAGATCACGCCGTCCGTCGAGCAGCGCCCGAATAACACGGTGCGCGTGCGAATCGACGTCAAGGAAGGCGACCGTGCGAAGATTCGCCAGGTCAACATCGTTGGCAACGAGACGTTTGACGACGACGAGATACGGGAGAATTTCGAGCTCGACACCGCGAACTGGCTGTCGTGGATACGGCAGGACGACCGTTACTCCAAGGAGGCGCTCGAGGGCGACCTGGAGACGCTGCGTTCCTACTACATGGACCGCGGCTATGCGGATTTCCGCGTCGAGTCGACGCAGGTCGCGATTTCCCCGAACAAGAAGGACATTTTCGTCACGATCGCGATCAGCGAGGGTGACCAGTACTCGATCACCGACGTCAAGCTCGTGGGCGAAATGGTCGTGCCCGAAGCGTACCTGCGCGGGCTCGTGCTGGCCAAGCCGGGCTCGATCTTCAACCAGGGCCTCCTGACCTCGAGCAGTGAGCTGATGTCGCTCAGACTCGGCGAGGAAGGCTACGCGAACGCGGAGGTCGAGCCGGTCTGGGAGCTGGATCGCGAGGCCAAGACGGCCGAGGTCACGTTCTTCGTCGACCCGAAGAGCCGGGTTTACGTGCGGCGTATCAACTTCAGTGGCGTCGACCAGGTCGAAGACGAGGTGCTGCGTCGCGAGATGCGCCAGATGGAAGGCGCATACCTGTCGAACCGGCTCGTCGACCGCTCAAAGGTTCGTCTGCAGAGGCTGCCTTACGTCGAGAACGTCGAGGTCGAGAACAAGCCGGTTGCCGGCAGCCCCGACCTCGTCGACGTCGACTTCGACATCACGTACCGCATGCCCGGGCAGTTTTCCGGCGGCATCGGCTACTCCGAGTCGCAGAAGCTGCTGCTGAACGGCAGTATTGTGCACACGAATTTCCTCGGCACCGGCAACCGCGTCGCGCTCGAGCTCAACTCCGGCCGCTACTCGAAGCTGTACAGCCTGTCGCACACAGATCCCGCGGTTACCATGGACGGCGTCCGTCGCACCGTGTCGGTCAACTACCGCGACATCACGCAGTTCACGTCGGCGGCGTCGGACTTCTCGACGACCACGGCCGGCGCGTCGGTCGACTACGGCTACCCGATCAGCGAGTACCAGTCCGTCAGTTTCGGTCTCGCGTACCAGCACGCCGAACTGTTGTCGTCGACGTCGAGTACACAGCAGGCGCAGCAGTGGGTGGCGAACAATGGCAACCCGTTCGTCGAGAACATCGGCAACGGCGCCGTCTTCTTCGGTACGGAGTTCGATACCTACGAGCTGCTGGCGGGCTGGTCCTACGACAGCCGCAACCGCGCGATCTTCGCAAACCGGGGCATGCGCCAGCAGCTGTACCTCAGCTACGCGGTGCCGGGCTCGGATGTGGAGTACTGGCAGGCGCGGTACAGTTTTACCAAATACCTGCCGATTACCCGGCGCTGGGTGATACGGCTCAATGCGGAGCTGGGCTTCGGTGAGGGGCTGGGGGCGACGACGGCAATCCCGCCTTACAAGCAATTCTACGGCGGCGGGCCGACGTCGGTGCGCGGTTTCAAGGAATCCTACCTTGGGCCGCGCGACAGCTTCGGCAACCCCTATGGCGGAAATGTCTTGGTTGCCAGTCAGTTAGAGCTTATACTTCCGCTACCAGACAAGTGGGCCAGCCAGGCACAGGCAAGTCTCTTCTACGACATCGGCAACGTGTTCAACACCGGCGAAGTCGCGTTTACCGACAAGCTCGGTAGTCCGATAGAATACGAGCCGGACTTTGAGGATCTGCGTGCGTCGGTCGGCATCGGCGTTCAGTGGCTCGCTCCGCTGGGCTTGTTCCGCTTCAGCTATGCCTATCCGTTGAATAACTACCAGGGCAACGACAGGTACTATGGCGATGAAGTGGAGCGTTTCCAGTTCTCGATTGGTCAAGCATTTTAGGGATTGAATACTTATGAATTCTTTTAAACAGGGTCTGTTCGCTGCCGTCATCGGCGTGGCTCTTTGGAGTGCCAGCGCCACTCCGGCGGCGGCACAGGAACTGAAAATCGGCGTCGTCAACGTGCCGGTCCTGATGGACCGTGCACCGCAGACGCGGGCTGCGATGGATGCGCTACAGGAAGAGTTCGCGCCGCGGCAGAGAGAGTTTGCGGCTAAGGCAAAGCAGCTCGAGGACCTGACGGCGAAGTTCCAGAAGGACGCGTCGGTGATGGGCGAGTCCGAGCGCCGCGAGATGGAGAAGCAGGTGCGTGACCTGCAGCGCGAAGTGTCGCGGATGCAGAACGAGTTCCAGGAGGACCTCAACCTGCGCCAGAACGAAGAACTCGGCAATCTGCAGCGCACGCTGCTCGTCGAAGTCAACGAGTACGCCCAGAAAGAGGGCTACGACCTGATCGTCGGCGACGGTGTTCTTTTCGCGAGCAGCGCCGTCAACATCACGCAGCAGGTTCTGCAGGCCCTGGAAGCGAACTACAACGCCACCAGTTCGCGCTAGTCAGCGCATGCCGATCAGCCTGGGAGAACTGGCAACCCGGTTCGGCTGTGAACTCGACGGCGATCCCGATACCCGGGTCGGCCAGGTTGCCTCGCTGAGCGCCGCGGGCCCCGGCGATCTCGGATTCTTTACGAACAGCCGGCTCGCGTCGCAACTCGTTGCGACGCGAGCATCGGCCGTCGTGGCCCGCGACGAAGACGCGGCAGCGGCACCGTGCGCGGTACTGGTCAGCGACAATCCCTATGCGACGTTCGCGCGCATCGCAACGCTCCTGCATCCGCCGGCGCCGGTGCATCCCGGCGTGCACGCGCGGGCGAGCGTCGACCCGGATGCCCGCGTTGCCGCGTCGGCGGAGATCGGCCCGGGCGCGGTCATCGGCGCCGGCACCGTCGTCGGCGAACGCTGTGTCGTGGGGCCCGGCTGTTTCGTGGGCCCGGATTGCCGCCTCGGTGACGATTCGCGGCTCGTGGCGAACGTGACGCTGGCACGCCAGGTCACGCTCGGCGAGCGCTGCCTCGTTCACCCCGGCGCGGTGATCGGTGCCGACGGATTCGGCAACGCGATGACGCCGGAGGGCTGGGTCAAGGTCCCGCAGCTCGGTGGCGTGCGTATCGGCAACGATGTCGAGATCGGCGCGAACACGACAATCGACTGCGGCGCGCTCGAAGACACGGTCATCGGCAACGGTGTGCGCATCGACAACCTCGTGATGATTGCGCACAACGTGCACGTCGGCGACCACACGGCCGTCGCGGCAATGACGGGCATCGCGGGCAGCTCACACATCGGCGCGCGTTGCATGCTCGCCGGGCAGGCGGGCGTCGTCGGCCACATCAGTATTTGCGACGACGTCGTCGTGAGCGGGCAGGGCATGGTGTCGAAGGACATTACCGAGCCCGGCGTGTACGCGTCGAGCTTCCCGGTCGAGCCGGTGCGCGACTGGAACCGGCGGGTCGCGCGGTTCCGGCGGCTCGACAACGTGTTCGACCGGGTCACAGCGCTGGAGAAGAAGCAATCGTGAGCGTTCATCCGACGGCGATCGTGGCGCGAGGCGCGCGTGTGGACCCGAGCGTCGAGATTGGCCCGTACTCGATCATCGGCGAAGGGGTCGAGATCGGCGCGGACACCGTCATCGGTGCGCACGTCGTCATCAACGGCCCGACGCGCATCGGGGCGAAGAATCACATCTACCAGTTCTCGTCGATCGGCGACGATCCGCAGGACAAGAAGTATGCCGGCGAGCCGACGACACTCGTCATCGGCGACGGAAACACGATCCGGGAGTACTGCACGATCAGCCGAGGCACGGTGCAGGACCGGGGCGAGACGACGCTCGGCAGCGACAACTGGATCATGGCCTACGTGCATATCGCCCATGATTGCGTTGTCGGTGATCACTGCATCCTGGCCAACAACGCGACGCTCGCGGGGCACGTGCGGCTCGGTGACTGGGTCATCCTCGGCGGTTTCGCCGGCATCCACCAGTTCTGCAAGATCGGCGCGCACGCGTTCCTCGGCATGTACTCCGGGGTCACCCGCGACGTGCCGGCGTACACGATGGTGTCCGGTCACCCGGCAGAGCCGAAGGGCATCAACAGCGAGGGCCTCAAGCGCCGCGGCTTCACGTCGGACGAGCAGCGCAATATCAAGAATGCGTACCGCATCGTCTACCGGCAGGGCCGCAAGCTGGCCGACGCGATCGAGGAGATCGCCGGTCTGGCCGAGTCCCGGCCCGAGCTGCTCCCGCTGCTCGATTCGCTGCGTTCGTCCGAGCGCGGCATCGCCCGGTAGCACCGCGTGCGCGTGGCACTGGTTGCCGGCGAGTCGTCCGGCGACGTGCTGGGCGCGGGCCTGATCACGGCCATCGCGGAACGCGTCCCCGGCGCCCGCTTCGAGGGTGTCGCCGGCCCTGCGATGGTGGCGGCCGGCTGCGAGCCGATTGCCGATGCGGAGCGACTGGCCGTGATGGGCTACATCGAGCCGCTGCGGCACCTGCCCGACCTGCTGCGCCTGCGCCGCGAGCTGCGCGAGCGCTGGACCGCGTCGCCGCCCGACGTCTTCGTCGGCATCGATGCACCGGACTTCAACCTGGGGCTGGAAACCCGCCTGCGCGCGGCGGGCGTGCCGACCGTGCACTACGTGAGTCCGTCGGTCTGGGCCTGGCGCCGGCGCCGGATACGCAAGATCCGCGCCGCCGCGGACCGTGTGCTGTGCATATTGCCGTTCGAGCCGGCGCTGTACGCCGACTACGATGTCGATGCCGTGTTCGTGGGACACCCGACTGCGGACCGCCTGCCGGAAAACGTCGACGTCGCCAAGGCACGTGGTGAGTTGGGAGTCGCGCCGGACGCACGCGTGCTCGCGGTGCTGCCGGGCAGCCGCATGAGCGAGGTCTCCCGGCTGGCGCCGGTATTTGCCGACGCGCTGCGCGGCCTCGTCGCTCGCTACCCGGGCCTCGTCTGCGTGACGCCGGTCGCGTCGAAGCGGCTGGAGGCGCCGATACGCGACGCGCTGGGCAGCGTCGGCGGCGACGTCCGGCTCGTGGACGGCCGTTCGCTGACCGTCATGGCGGCGGCGGACGTGGTGCTGCTGGCGTCCGGCACCGCCGCGCTGGAGTCCGCGCTCCTGTGCAAGCCCACAGTTGCCGCGTACCGCATGTCCCCGCTGACGGTGGCGATCATCCGCGGGTTCCGCCTGCTCGAGGTCGACCGGGTCACGCTGCCGAACCAGCTCACGGACACGCCGCTGGTGCCGGAACTGATCCAGGAGCAGGTGACGCCGGAAGCCGTGTACGGGGAGGTATCGGCGCTGTTCGACGACCCCGACCGCCGCGCAGCCATTGCGGCCAGTTTTGCTACACTGCGCTCGGAGCTGGCGCTCGATTCCGACCAGCGCGCGGCCGATGCCGTGCTGTCCCTTTGCCGACATGCAACTCGCTCTTCCGATGCACACTGATGAACTGGTCGCCGGCGTCGACGAGGCCGGCCGCGGACCGCTGGCGGGCCCGGTCGTGGCTGCCGCGGTCATCCTGGCGCCGGGGCAACGCACGGACGCGCTGGCGGATTCCAAGCGGCTCAGCGCAGCGCGCCGGGAGCAGCTGGCGGGAGACATTCGCCGCGAGTCGCTGGCCTGGTCGGTCGCCTGGGCGGACCGTGCCGAGATCGATGCGCTGAACATCCTGCACGCGACGATGCTCGCGATGCGGCGGGCGATACTCGGCCTGTCGCGCTGGCCGGGCGCCGTACTGGTCGACGGCAATCGGCTGCCCAGGCTGACGTTCGGCGACCGGCGCCTTGCCGGCAAGGCGATCGTTCGCGGAGACGCCAGCGTGGCCGCCATCAGTGCGGCGTCGATACTCGCGAAAACGGCCCGTGACGATATCATGTGCGGGCTCGACCGTCACTATCCCGGATACGCGTTTTCCGAGCACAAGGGGTACGGGACACGCGCGCATCGGGAGCGGCTGATGACGGCCGGCCCCTGCACGCAACACCGGCGCAGCTTCGCGCCGGTCCGGGAGCTGCTCGCGTGAGCGCCGCGGCGGCGCCGTCGTTCGTGCACCTGCACGTGCACAGCGAATACTCCCTGGTCGACAGCACCGTGCGCATTCCCGAGCTCGTCGGCGGCTGCGTTGCCGACGGCATGCCGGCGGTCGCGCTGACAGACCGAAACAACCTGTTCGGCATCGTCAAGTTCTACGGTAAGGCGATGGCGGCGGGCGTTAAACCGATCGTCGGCGCGGACGTCGACGTCTTCGACGGTGACGAGCCGGACCGGCCGCACGCGCTCGTGCTGCTGTGCGCGGACAACGACGGCTACCGCAACCTGTCGCGGCTGCTGTCGCGCGCGTATCTCGAGGGGCAGCATCGGGGCCAGCCGATGCTGCGTCAGGAGTGGCTGGACGCGGACAGCACCCGCGGGCTCATCGCACTGTCCGGTGGCCTGCGGGGCGACGTGGGACAGGCGCTCGCGAACGCACATCCCGACCTGGCCGCCCGGCGCCTGGACCACTGGCTCGGTGTCTTCGGTGATCGCTACTATCTCGAGCTCATACGCACCGGCCGCCCGGGCGAAGAGGCCTGCGTGCAGGCCACGGTCGCGCTGGCGACGGATCACGGCGTCCCCGTCGTTGCAACGAACGACGTGCGTTTCGCGCGCCCGGACGGGTACTACGCACACGAGGCGCGCGTCTGTATTCGCGAAGGCCGGAGTCTCGGTGATGCCGACCGGCCGCGGCTCTACAGCGAACAGCAATACCTGAAGTCGGCTGCAGAGATGGCGGAGCGCTTCGCCGACGTGCCGCAGGCACTTGCGAACTCCGTGGCCATCGCGCAGCGCTGCAATCTCGACCTCAGGCTCGGGACCAGCGTGCTGCCGGCGTTCCCGGTGCCGGCGGGCGAAACCGAAGCAGACTTTCTCGCCAGCGAGGCGCAGGCGGGCCTCGAACGCGTGCTCGCGTCGACCTTCGAGGCGGAGGACACGCCGGCGCCGGAGCGCGCGGCGCGGGCGGGGGTCTACCGCGAGCGTCTCGAGCGAGAGCTCGGGGTCATCCGCGACATGGGTTTCCCCGGTTACTTCCTGATCGTCGCGGATTTCATCCGCTGGGCGCGCGAGAACGACGTGCCGGTCGGGCCCGGCCGCGGCTCGGGTGCCGGCTCGCTGGTGGCGTGGGTGCTCGGTATCACGGACCTCGACCCGATCGCGCACGACCTGCTTTTCGAGCGCTTTCTGAACCCCGAGCGCGTGTCGATGCCGGACTTCGACATCGATTTCTGCATGGAGGGCCGCGACCGGGTCATCGAGTACGTGGCCGAGCGCTACGGGCGCGACCAGGTGGCGCAGATCATCACGTTCGGCACGATGGCGGCGCGTGCGGTCATTCGCGATACCGGTCGTATCCTCGGGCAGCCGTACGGTTTCGTGGACCGCATCGCGAAGCAGGTGCCGTTCGAGATCGGCATGACGCTCGACCGTGCGCTGGAGCAGTCCGACGAGCTGGCGGCAATGTACCGCGACGACGAGGAAGTCGCGGCCATCATCGACCTGGCGAAGTCGCTGGAAGGGCTCGTGCGCAATGCCGGCAAGCATGCCGGCGGTGTCGTCATCGCGCCGGGTCCGCTGACCGACTTCACGCCGCTGTACTGCGAAGAAGGCGGCACCAACCTCGTGACGCAGCTCGACAAGGACGACGTCGAATCGATCGGCCTCGTCAAGTTCGACTTCCTCGGCCTGAAGACGCTGACGATCATCGACTGGGCCGTGCAGAGCATCAACGAGCAGCAGCCGGACAAGCCGTTGGACATCGCGCGCATTCCCATGCGGGACGAGGCGACGTTCCGCCTGCTGCAGAGCTCCGCGACGGCCGCGGTGTTCCAGCTCGAATCGAGCGGCATGCGCGACCTCATCAAGCGGCTGCGGCCGGACCAGTTCGACGATCTTGTCGCGCTCGTCGCGCTGTTCCGCCCGGGGCCGCTGCAGTCCGGCATGGTGGACGACTTCATCGCGCGCAAGCACGCGACGAACAGCGCGGACATCGATTACCTGCACCCGGACCTCAAGCCGGTGCTGGAAGAGACCTACGGCGTCATCCTGTACCAGGAGCAGGTGATGCAGATCGCACAGGTACTGGCCGGCTACACACTCGGCGGCGCAGACTTGCTGCGGCGGGCCATGGGCAAGAAGAAGCCGGAGGAGATGGCGAAGCAGCGCGAGATCTTCATGGCTGGCGCGACGGAGCGCGGGGTCGCGGAAGCCACGGCGACGCGCATCTTCGACCTGATGGAGAAGTTCGCCGGCTACGGCTTCAACAAGTCGCACTCGGCGGCCTACGCGGTGCTGTCCTACCAGACGGCGTACCTGAAAGCGCACTACCCGGCGGCGTTCATGGCCGCCGTGATGAGCGCGGACCTCGACAACACAGACCGGCTCGTCACGCTGAAGGACGATTGTCGGCAGCTCGGGCTCACGCTCGAGCCGCCGGACGTCAACCGCTCCGGGTATCACTTCAGCGTCTCGAGCGAGCAGTCGATCCTGTACGGGCTCGGTGCCATCAAGGGCGTCGGCCGTGGTGCCGTCGAGTCGCTGATCGCCGAGCGCGAGCGCAATGGCCCGTTCCGGTCGCTGCGCGACTTCTGCCGGCGCCTCGACCACGAGAAGATCAACCGCCGCGCCGTGGAGGCGATGATCAAGTCCGGCGCGCTCGGTGCCTTCGGCGTGTCCCGCCGCGCACTGATGGAGGCGTTGCCGGACGCGCTGCAGGGCGCGGAGCAGCACGCGCGCGCCGCGGCGGCCGGGCAAAACGACATGTTCGGCCTGGAGGTGTCGCCGGCGGCGGACGACGGCCCGGAGCCGGGTACGCCGGACCCGGGCGAGTGGCAGGAGCGCGATCTGTTGCGCAACGAGAAGGAAGCGCTCGGCCTGTACCTTACCGGTCACCCGTTTCACGCGATCGCGCAGGATGCGCGGCATTTCGTCGACGGGCGCCTCGGCGACCTGGCGGGCGAGCCGGCGCCGGTGCGCGCCGACGGCGAGCGCAGTTTCGCGGCGCGGCGCGAAGTCTCGGTCGCGGGGCTGATCGTCGACATGCGCAAGCGCGGCAACCGCGTGAGCGTGGTCCTCGATGACGATACCGGCCGCATGGAAGTCAGCCTGTTCAGCGAGGCGTTCCAGAATTTCCGGCACCTGCTCGTGAAGGACGAGATCGTGGTGGTGTCGGGAGGGTTGCGCTATGACGATTTTCTCGGCGCGTGGACCGTGAACGCGAAAGACGTGCTGAGCATCGACCGCGTCATCGAGAGCCGGGCGCGCGGCCTGCTGCTCAGGCTCGCGCCGAACGGGCACGGCGAGCAGCTCCTGACCCGCCTGCACGACGTGCTGTTGCCGTACCGGGAGGGCCATTGCGACGTCGCGATCCAGTACTACGGCGACCGTGCGGCGGCCCGGCTGGACCTCGGCCCGGACTGGACGGTCAAGCCGAGCCGCGAGCTCAGGGACAAGCTCGCGGAGCTGCTCGGGGCCCGGAACGTTCGCCTGGTGTACACACCCGGCCGGGAAATCATGTAAGGTCTGCGATCCGGCACGAACTTTTGCGCACATGGACCTGAAATTTCTGGATTTCGAGCAACCTATCGCCGAGCTCGAGGCGAAGATCGACGAGCTGCGATTCGTCGGTGACGACTCCGAAATCAACATCAACGAGGAAGTGGCGCGGCTGCGCGCGAAGAGTGAGGCGCAGACCAAGAGCATCTTCTCCAAGTTGACGGCCTGGCAGATCGCGCAGGTCGCCCGCCACCCGAGCCGGCCGTACACGCTCGACTACCTGCAGGAGATCGCGCCGGATTTCCAGGAGCTGCACGGCGACCGCATGTACGCCGACGACCCGGCGATCGTCGGCGGCGTCGCCCGGCTCGACGGCCGTGCGGTGATGATCATCGGCCACCAGAAGGGCCGGGACACCAAGGAGCGCGTGCGCCGCAACCACGGCATGCCGAAGCCGGAGGGCTACCGCAAGGCCCAGCGCCTCATGCGCCTGGCGGAGAAATACGCGCTGCCGGTGGTCACGCTGATCGACACGATGGGCGCCTACCCCGGCGTCGGTGCCGAGGAGCGCGGGCAGAGCGAGGCGATCGCAAGCTGCCTGTACCTGATGGCCGGCCTCCGGACGCCGATCGTCAGCCTCGTGATCGGCGAGGGCGGCTCCGGCGGCGCGCTCGCCATCGGCGTGTCGGACCGGCTGCTGATGCTGCAATACAGCGTGTATTCGGTCATTTCGCCGGAAGGCTGCGCGTCGATTCTCTGGAAGAGCGCGGAAAAGGCGGAGGAGGCCGCCGAGGCCATGCGCATCACGGCGAGCAGCCTGAAGAAGTTCGGCCTCGTGGACGAAGTCCTCGACGAGCCGCTCGGCGGCGCCCACCGCGATCCGAAGGCGATGGCCGACGTCATCCGCAACGCGCTGGCGAAACACCTGGATGACCTCGCGCAGCTGCCCGTCGAGCAGCTCCTCGAGACGCGCCAGCGCCGCCTGGCCGGCTTCGGACAATTCAAGGAAACGTGACCCTCGACCCGGCGTGGCTGCACGGCACGCTCCGGAGCCTCGAATCGACCTCGGCCCGGCCGGCCCGCTACGTGCTCGCCCTGAGTGGCGGCCTCGACTCGACCGTCTTGCTGCACCTGCTCGCCGGTACGCGCGGGATGCACGACGTGCCGATCACGGCCGTACACGTCGACCACGGCCTGCACGACGAATCGGGACGATGGGCCGAAGCCGCGAGCGAGGTCGCCGCGTCGCTCGGCGTTTCGTGCCGCATCGTCCGCGTCGACGTCGGTCGGGACGGCGGCCCTGAGGCCGCGGCGCGGGATGCGCGTTACGCGGCACTGGCGGCACTCCTGCAGGAGGGCGACTGGCTCCTGTCCGCCCATCACCGGAACGACCAGGCCGAAACCCTGCTGCTGAACCTGATGCGCGGCAGCGGGCCCGAGGGGCTCGCTGCCATGCCGGCATCGCGTCCGTTCGGCCGCGGGCGACTCGTCCGGCCCCTGCTCTCGGTCACGCGGGACGTATTGCAGGCCTACGCCGAGGCAGAATCGCTGTCGTGGACCGACGATCCGAGCAACGCCGATACGGCGTTCGATCGCAATTTCCTGCGCCGCGACGTCCTGCCCGCGCTCAGCCGGCGCTGGCCGGACAGCATCGCGCGTATCGCGCAGAGCGCGGCGCACCTGGGCGACGTCGGCGAGCTGCTGCAGGAGGTCGCGGATGCCGATCTCGCAGCGATGAGCGCGGCGCCGGGCCGCGTGACCGTGAGCCGCCTGCTGACCCTGGGCCGCGAGCGCCGGGCGCAGGTGCTGCGCCGCGCCGCCGAACGAGCGGGCGTGCCGAAACCCACTGCCCGCGCGTTGCGCGAGATCGTGTCGTCCCTGCTGGACGCGCGCGAGGATGCATTGCCGGTCGTGCAGTGGTCGGGCGCCGAATGCCGCCGCTACCGGGACACGTTGTACCTGGCGCCGGCGTTCCCGGACCCGACGTTCGACGGGCTCCCACTGACGGCCGCGGCACCGGCCGAGCTCGGCGCCGGCTTCGGAACGCTCGCCCTCGCCATGCATCCGACGGCCGGCCTCGATCCCGCCCGCGTTGCGGCCGGCCTGGTCCTGCGGCGGCGCAAGGGTGGTGAAGAAATAAGGCCGTATGGTCAGCGACATACGCGCAAACTCAAGAAACTGCTTCAGGAACGTGGCGTCCTGCCGTGGCGGCGCGACGCACTCCCGCTCGTGTACGCGGGCGACGCACTCGTTGCCGTCGGCGACCTGTGGATCGCGGCGGACGCCATCGCGGAACCGGGCTACGCGCTCCGCTGGCGGGACGCGCCGGCGTACCTCGAGGCGCCCGTCGACGGTCCTCCGTGATTGTCTGCACGGGGTCGATCTGATAACGTCTAACACCGTCTTTTATCCAACGACGGCGCGGCATTCGAAGGGTTGGAAAAGAGCACCGCCAGCAGTGCTTTTCTTCCAGCCCTTATCTTTTTCCCGTCTTCGCTGACCGGAACGAATCATCAGATGACAGCTTACGTATTCATCACGGGCGGCGTTGTGTCGTCGCTGGGCAAGGGCATTACGTCGGCTTGCCTCGGTGCGATCCTCGAAGCGCGCGGTCTTTCGGTCAGCATGATCAAGCTCGACCCGTACCTGAACGTCGACCCCGGCACGATGAGCCCGTTCCAGCACGGCGAAGTGTTCGTGACCGAAGACGGCACGGAAACGGATCTCGACCTCGGTCACTACGAGCGTTTCGTGCGCACGACGACCGGCCGGAACAGCAACTTCACGGCCGGGCGGATCTACGAGTCCGTCATCGCGAAGGAGCGGCGCGGGGACTACCTCGGCGCGACGGTGCAGGTCATCCCGCACGTCACGGACGAGATCCGTGCATCGATCGAACGCGGGGCCGGCGACGCCGATATCTGCCTCGTCGAAATCGGTGGCACCGTGGGCGATATCGAGTCGTTGCCGTTCCTCGAGGCGATTCGCCAGATGGGTGTGAACCTCGGCCATGACAAGGTCGTGTACGTCCACCTGACGCTGGTGCCGTACATTGCGACGTCGTCCGAGATCAAGACCAAGCCGACACAGCACTCCGTCAAGGAACTGCGCTCGATCGGCATCCAGCCCGACGTTCTCGTCTGCCGGTCCGAAGAGCCGCTGCCGGCCGAGCAGCGCAAGAAGATCGCGCTGTTCACGAACGTGCGCGAGGAAGCCGTCATCTCGGCCTATGACGCGGATGACCTGTACAAGATCCCGGCGATGATGCACGAGCAGGCGCTCGACGACATCGTCTGCCGCCAATTGGGACTCGATGTGCCGACCGCCGACCTGCACGAATGGGAGGCGATCGTCGACGCCAAGCGCAACCCGGACGGCGAGGTGAACATCGCGATGGTCGGCAAGTACGTCGACCTGCGCGATTCGTACATTTCGCTGTCGGAAGCCCTGCTGCACGGCGGCATCCACACCCGCACGCGCGTGAACATCCACTACCTTGAAGCCCAGGATCTCGAGCGCGATGGCGTCGGGTGCCTGGAGGCGATGGACGGCATCGTGGTGCCGGGTGGCTTCGGCGACCGCGGTATCGAGGGCAAGATCGAGGCCGTCCGCTTCGCGCGTGAAAAGGGCATACCGTACCTCGGCATCTGCCTCGGCATGCAGGTCGCGGTGATCGAGGCGGCGCGCCACCTCGCGGGGCTCGACGGCGCGATGAGCACCGAGTTCAATCGCGATACGCCACACCCGGTCATTGGCCTTATCACCGAGTGGCAGGACGCGAGTGGCGGTATCGAGGAACGCAGCGAAGATTCCGACCTCGGCGGCACGATGCGCCTGGGTGCGCAAGACGTCCGGCTCGTCCCGGGATCGCTCGCCGCGTCCGTCTACGGGGCAGAATCGATACGCGAGCGGCACCGGCACCGCTACGAGGTCAACAACAACTACCGCCCGGCGCTCGAGGAGGCCGGCATGCGCTTCTCCGGCCTGTCGGTTGACGACCTGGTCGAAATGGTGGAGCTGCCGTCGCATCCCTGGTTCCTGGCGAGCCAGTTTCACCCGGAGTTCACGTCGAACCCGCGGGACGGTCACCCGCTATTTGCGGGCTTCGTCCGCGCGGCGCGTCGCCACCGTACCGGCGACCTGCCGAAGGCGGCCGAGGCATGAACCTGTGCGGCTTCGAGGTCGGCGCCGACAAGCCGATCTTCCTGATCGCCGGCACCTGCGTCATCGAATCGGAACAGATGACGCTCGACGTCGCCGGCACGCTGAAGGATATCTGCAGCGGCCTCGGCGTCCCGTTCATCTACAAGTCGTCGTTCGACAAGGCGAACCGCAGTTCGCGGTCCAGTTTCCGCGGGCCCGGCATGGAGGAGGGGCTGCGGATTCTCGGCGAAGTCCGTCGCCAACTCGACGTGCCGGTGTTGACGGACGTGCATGAAGACACACCGATGGACGAAGTGGCCGACGTCGTGGACGTGCTGCAGACGCCTGCGTTCCTTTGCCGGCAGACGAACTTCATCCTGCGCGTCGCCGAAACGAAGAAGGCCGTGAACATCAAGAAGGGCCAGTTCCTGTCGCCGTGGGAAATGCAGAACGTCGTCGACAAGGCGAAGTCGACGGGCAACGAGCAGATCATGGTATGCGAGCGAGGCTTCTCGTTCGGCTACAACAACCTCGTGTCCGACATGCGCAGTCTCGCGGTGATGCGCGGAACCGGCTGCCCGGTGGTCTTCGACGCCACGCACTCGGTGCAGTTGCCGGGCGGCAAGGGCAGCGCGTCCGGCGGCCAGCGGGAGTTCATCCCGGTACTGGCGCGCGCGGCGACGGCGGCCGGCATCTCAGGGCTGTTCATGGAGACGCACCCGCGGCCGGACGAGGCGCTGAGCGACGGCCCGAACGCGATGCCGCTGGGGCGGCTCGGCGACCTGTTGTCGACACTCGTCGACATTGACCGGACGGTGAAGGCCGGCGGATACCTCGAGTCCGAATTCGGGCTCGGCAACTGACGATGGAGACCCAATGATCAGGATCAGCGAAGTACACGGCAGGGAAATTCTCGACTCGCGCGGCAATCCGACGGTCGAGGCCGACGTACGCCTGGACGACGGCAGCTTCGCACGCGCGGGCGTGCCGTCCGGCGCGTCCACCGGCACGCGCGAGGCCGTCGAGCTTCGCGACGGCGACGCGTCCCGCTACCTCGGCAAGGGCGTGACAAAGGCCGTCGCGAACGTGAACGGGGAGATTCGTGAACGGGTAACGGGCGTGGAATTCGCGTCGCAGCGGGAACTGGACGACAGCCTGCTGGCCCTCGACGGTACCGACAACAAGTCCCGCCTCGGTGCCAATGCGACACTCGCCGTGTCGCTCGCGGCCGCGAAGGCGGCGGCGGTGTCGGCGGGCCGGCCGCTGTACGCGACGCTCGGCGACAGCACGGTGATGCCGGTACCGATGATGAACATCATCAACGGCGGCGCGCACGCCGACAACAACGTCGACATCCAGGAATTCATGATACTGCCGGTCGCGGCTCCGACGTTTGCCGAGGCGCTGCGCTGCGGCGCCGAGATCTTCCATGCGCTGAAGGCAGTGCTGAAGTCGCAGGGCCTGAACACGGCCGTCGGCGACGAGGGCGGCTTCGC
Organism: uncultured Pseudomonadota bacterium; assembly: GCA_913055625.1. Classification (GTDB taxonomy): domain Bacteria; phylum Pseudomonadota; class Gammaproteobacteria; order Steroidobacterales; family Woeseiaceae; genus UBA1847. The sequence continues at coordinate 700,234 of CAJXJW010000001.1, forward strand.
GCCGAACCTGCCGTCGAACCAGGCGGCGCTCGACACCATCATGACCGCGATCGACAAGGCCGGCTTTGCGGCCGGTAGCGAGGTCCTGCTGGGACTCGACGTCGCCAGCTCCGAGTTCTACTCGGACGGCGTGTACGACCTGGCCTCCGAGGGCCGGCAGTTCGACGCGGCCGGCTTCACCGGCTACCTGGCGGGCCTCGTGGACCAGTACCCGATCATCACGATCGAGGACGGCATGGACGAGAGCGACTGGGACGGCTGGCGCCAGCTCACCGAGGCGCTGGGCGGCCGCGTGCAACTCGTCGGCGACGATCTGTTCGTGACGAACACGTCGATCCTGAAACGCGGCATCGACGAGAAGATCGCCAATTCGATATTGATAAAACCGAACCAAATCGGTACCTTATCGGAAACTCTTGATGCAATTGCTATGGCAGCCGACGCGGGTTACTCGGCCGTCGTGTCGCACCGGTCGGGTGAAACCTCGGATGCGACGATCGCGGACATCGCGGTCGGCACGGTAGCTACGCAGATCAAGACCGGGTCGCTGTCGCGCTCGGACCGGATCTCGAAGTACAACCAGCTGCTGCGCATCGAAGAGGAACTGGGCGCCAAAGCCCGTTACGCTGGACGTGAGGCATTTTCGGTAAAAATACCGTAAGCCGCTGAAATCGGGGAATCCACTTGTCCACAACGCGCTGGATGCTGATCGTGCTGGGGTGCATCGCCGCGGCACTCATCGGCGAACTGATGTTCGCCGATACGGGCTACCGCAAGACGCTGGGCCTGCGTTCGGCTGTCGCCGAGCAGCGGGCCCTGAACGCGGAACTCGCGGCGCGCAATGCCGCGCTCGATGCCGAAGTGGTGAACCTCAAGGAGGGACGGGAAGCCGCCGAGGAGCGGGCGCGGACGGACCTCGGCCTGATCGGGCCCGGCGAGACCTTCTACCAGGTCGTTTCCCGAAACGACGCCCGCTGATCCGCCATGACGACGGCCCCGGACGCGCTCCCGGACTGGGCGCGTGCGCACGGTGCGCCGGTCTGTGCCGCCCGCCTGCGCTCCGAGGCCGCGGATTTTCGTGTCGACGAGATCATGGGCTTCGCGCCCGACGGGGACGGCGAGCACGACTGGCTGTGGATCGAGAAGACCGGCGCGAACACCGCGTGGGTCGCGCGCCAGCTCGCGCGCCACGCCGGCATCCCGGGGCGCGATGTCGGCTACTGCGGCCTGAAGGACCGGGACGCGGTCACGACGCAGGCGTTTACGGTCCGCCGGCCGGGGCGGGAGGGCACCGACTGGGGGGCGTTCTCCGCCGACGGCGTGCGCATTCTCGACGCCACTCGCCACGGCCGCAAGCTCAGGCGCGGCGCGCACCGCGGCAATCGCTTTCGCATCGTCGCCCGATCGGCGGACGCAACGCTGCCGGGCGGCGCGCTCACAGAGCGCTGGCGACGGATCGCTGCGGCCGGTGTTCCGAATTACTTCGGTGAACAGCGCTTCGGTCACGCCGCGTCCAACCTCGGCCTGGCCCGCGCGGTGCTCCTCGAACGCCGGCGCGTGCCGCGCGAGAAACGCTCGATCGCGTTGTCCGCAGCCCGTGGCTGGCTGTTCAATCACGGCCTCGCGGCGCGGGTCGCGAGCGGCGACTGGGACCGCTTGCTGCCGGGGGACCTCGCGAACCTGGCCGGCAGTCGCAGCGTGTTCGCGGTCGAAGCCGTCACTCCGGAGCTCGTTACGCGCTGCGCGGCCGCCGACCTTCATCCCTGCGGCACGTTGTGGGGGCGCGGCGCGCCCTGCTGCCGCGGCGAGGCCGCCGACCGCGAACTCGGCGCGCTGGCGGATGAACGTACGCTCGCCGACGCGCTTGCCGCCGCCGGCGTCGACGCGGATCACCGCCCGCTGCGGTTGATGCCCGCCGACGCGTCGCTCGAGGTGTCGGACCGCGCCGCGGCGTTCGAATTCACGCTGCCGCCCGGCGCCTTCGCCACGGTTGTGCTGCGCGAGATCCTCAGCGCGATCTGAGAAGGACGTAGACCGCGCCGGTGCCGCCATCCACCTGGCGGGTGGACACGAAGGCCAGGACCGCGTCCCAGCGCCGCAACCAGCGATTCACGTTCGGTTTCAACACCGCGCCGCGTTGCCCGGACCCGAGCCCCTTGCCATGCACGACGCGCACGCAACGCTTGCCGCTCGATACGGCATCTTCGATGAAGGCGCCGAGGCGCTCGCGCGCCTCGGTGACGGTCATGCCGTGCAGGTCGATTTCGCCCTGCACGGCGAAGCTGCCGCGCGCGAGCTTGCGCATCGTGCGCCGTCCGACCGACGGCCGCTGGAATCGCAGCGCTTCGCCGCTGCCCGCATGGATGTCGTCGATGTCGGCGTCGAGGCTCTCGCGCAGCACCTGCGCCTCGTCCGCGCGCGTGAACCGGGCGCGCGGCTTCGGGCGCGGCCGTCGCAGCGGTGCGCGGGGTTCGGACTTCACCGGCCGCGCGTCGGCCACGGCCCGCCGAAACATGTCGATGTCGTCGTCGTTCACGGCAAGCCTATGGAATGCGACGGTTGTTGAGTATAGTGAGCGCCTCCCTGGCCGCCAAACGCTTTGTCGCTCGTCAATCGCAGAATGAAGATCCTCGTAAGTAACGACGACGGGTACATGGCCACGGGCATCAACGTGCTGACCGAAGCGCTGGAGGCCGTCGCCGACGTCGTCGTCGTCGCGCCGGACCGCAACCGGTCGGCTGCCAGCAATTCGTTGACGCTGTCGTCGCCCCTGCGGGTGACGCGCACGGGCGAGAACCGCTATGCCGTGAACGGCACGCCATCGGATTGCGTGCACCTCGCGCTGACGGGGTTTCTCGACTACGAGCCCGATCTCGTCGTCTCCGGCATCAATCACGGCGCGAACCTGGGCGACGACGTCATCTATTCGGGCACGGTCGCCGCGGCGATGGAAGGCCGGTTTCTGGGCTGGCCGACGATCGCCGTGTCGCTCGTCGGGCACCGCCTGACGCATTTCGACACGGCGGCCAGGGTCGTTACGGACATGATCCGGAAGCTCGAGCATTCGGCGCTCGCTGCGGACGTGATCCTGAACGTCAACGTGCCGGACGTGCCGTTCGACGAGTTGAACGGCGTGCGGGCAGCGCGCCTCGGCTTCCGGCACAAGTCGGAGCCCATCGTGCGATCCGAGGACCCGCACGGCCGGACGATCTACTGGGTCGGGCCGGCCGGTCAGGGCCAGGACGCGGGGCCGGGCACGGACTTCCATGCGATCAGCGAGGGCGCCGCGTCGGTGACGCCGCTGAAGGTGGACCTGACGCGTCACGATGCCCTGACCCGCGTGCAGGACTGGTTGTCGTCCGGATGAACCTGCGTGCCGGCATCGGGATGACCTCGGCCAGGACGCGCGACCGGCTGGTGAACCGATTGAGGGAACAGGGTATCCGCAACCCGCAGGTCCTGGAGCAGATTCGCTCGGTGCCGCGGCACCTTTTCGTCGATGAGGCGCTCGCGAGCCGGGCCTACGAGGACACCGCGTTGCCCATCGGTCATGGCCAGACGATCAGCCAACCGTACGTCGTGGCGCGCATGACCGAGGCCTTGCTCGACGGCTTCACCGGCGAGTCCGTGCTCGAGATCGGCACGGGCTGCGGCTACCAGACCGCGGTGCTCGCGCCGCTCGTGAAGAAGATCTATTCCGTCGAGCGTATTCGCGAATTGCTGACGCGGACGCGCCAGCGGTTGCGTGACCTCGATATCTACAACGTGCAGTTTCGTCCCGGCGACGGCTGGGAGGGGTGGCCGAAGTACGCGCCCTACGACGGCATCATCGTCGCGGCGGCGGCGCCGGTCCTGCCGGAGAAACTGCTGGCGCAACTCGCACCGGGCGGCAGGCTGGTCATGCCGGTCGGGCCGCCGGGGCGGCAGGACCTCACCGTCGTCACCCGGCACGACGATCACTTCGAACAGGCGTCACTCGGTGCCGTGAGTTTCGTGCCGCTCGTGCCGGGACGCTGATGGCGATATTCGGGCCCCTTTACGATCGCGTCATGCGCTGGTCTCGGCACCGGCACGCGGAATGGTACCTCGGTGCCATGAGCTTCGCGGAGTCGTCGTTCTTCCCGATTCCCGTCGACGTGATGCTGGCGCCGATGTGCATGGCGAGTCCGCACCGCGCCTGGCGCTTCGCGCTGAATGCGACCGTCTTTTCCGTGCTCGGTGGTCTTGCCGGCTATGCGATCGGCTTCCTCGCGTTCGAATTGATCGAGCCGTGGTTGCGCGAGTCGCATTACTGGGACGCCTATGTCACGGCCAGGGACTGGTTCGACCAGTACGGGTTCTGGACCGTGTTCGTCGCCGGCTTCTCGCCGATACCCTACAAGGTGTTCACGATCGCGGCCGGCGTCGCCAACCTCGCGCTGCCGGGCTTTTTCATCGCCTCGCTGATCGGCCGCGGCGCGCGCTTCTTCCTGGTGGCCGGCGTCGTGTATTACGCGGGGCCGCGGCTCGAAGCGGTGCTGCTCCGGTACATCGAACGCGTCGGCTGGGCCGTCGTCGCGTTGTCCGCCGTGGTCATCGGGTACCTGATGCTGCGCTGACGATGATCGCGCGCACCCTGTTGCTCGTCGCGTTCCTGTTCGTCGCCGCGTGCGGTCCTTCGACCCGGTACACGCGTGATGCCGACACGCACGTCGTCCGGCGCGGAGAAACGTTGTTCTCCATCGCCGAACGCTACAACCTGACCACGGCGCAGCTGGTGCGCTGGAACCGGATCGGCGACGGCTCGCTGATCTACCCGGGGCAGGTCATCCGGCTGTCACCGCCGCCTGGCAGCGCCGCGCGGTCTTCGTCGCCGACACGCCGCTCTCTGCCGGAAATTCCCGACCAGCCCGCACCGGGCTTCGCCTGGCCGACCGCGGGCCGGATCAACGTCGAGTTCGGCGGCACGCCGGGGCCGGGAACCGGCGTGCTGATCGACGGAAAGCGGGGGCAGGCGGTCATTGCCGCGGCGTCGGGGACGGTCGTCTACGCGGGCAGTGGACTCATCGGATACGGGCAGCTTATTATCCTGAAGCACAATGACACCTACCTCAGTACCTACGGGTACAACGCGACATTGCTCGTCAGGGAAGGTCAGAACGTCCGTCAGGGACAACGGATCGCGACGATGGGTGAAGGGCCGGAGCACAAGCCGCGGCTGCACTTCGAGATTCGTCGAAACGGCAACCCGGTGAATCCGCGACAGTTTTTGCCGCCGCGGTAGCAGCATCGCCGGAAGCCGGCCAAGCCACGGCCCGTGCCGCCGCTTCTTGAGAGGAGAGCGGATTGGGACCGATGCGACACCACAATGGCACCACGGGCGTGCGGCCGACAGCGTCCGCCGACGCGACGCGCCTGTACCTGAGTGAAATCGGCGGCTCGCCGCTCCTGACGGCGGAGGAAGAAAAGCAGCTCGCGCGGCGCGCGCGTGCCGGCGACGAGGCGGCGCGCTGCCGAATGATCGAGTCGAACCTTCGTCTCGTCGTCCGGATCTCCCGCAACTACCTCAATCGCGGGCTGCCGCTGCTCGACCTGGTCGAGGAGGGCAATCTCGGGCTCATTCACGCGGTGGGGAAATTCGACCCCGAGCGCGGCTTTCGCTTTTCGACCTACGCAACCTGGTGGATTCGGCAGACGATCGAGCGCGCGTTGATGAACCAGTGCGGGACGGTGCGGCTGCCGATCCACATCGCGAAGGACATCAACGCCTGCCTGAGGGTGGCTCGCCTGCTGCGCCAGCGGCACGGCCGGGCGCCGACAGCGGCGGCAATCGCGGCCGAACTCGACCGGGACGTCGCGGACGTCGAGCGGTTGCTGGGCCTGCACGACCGCGTGACCCTGCAGCCCGGGCCCGCCGGCGACGGTGAGTCGCCCGTCGACCGCCTGCGCGCGCGCCGCGACGCGGAACCGCAACGGCGTGCCCAGCAGGCGCGCGTCAACGCGATAGTCGATCGCTGGGTGCGCGCGCTCAGCGACAAGCAGCGCACCGTTGTCGAACGCCGTTTCGGCCTGCACGGTTGCCGACGTGCGACGCTCGAACAAATCGGCAACGAGATCGGTGTCACGCGCGAGCGCGTCCGCCAGATCCAGATCGACGCGCTCAGCAACCTGCGGACGATGCTCGAGTCGCAGGGCATTTCCAGCGACGTCGTGCTCGATTAAACGGACGCCGCACCCCTTCAGCGCGGCAGGTACAGGATCGCGGCGACGTGCCGGCCTTCGCCGGCCAACACGTTGAACGTTCGTGCCGCGGCTGCGGAGTCCATGACCTCGAAACCGACCGAACGCCGTGCGAGCGCGAACACGAGGTCCCGGGGTGCGAATTCGTGTGTCGAACCGGTGCCCAGGATCAGGACCTCGGGCGCGTCTTCCAGGATCCCGACGACGTGCTCTTCCGTAAGCTCGGCCACCGGCGTCGCCGGCCATGTCCCGACGATGCGTTCCGTGGTGATGACGAGCCCGGAGGTGAACGTCTCGTCGCCGATCCGGATGCCGTTCGACCCGATGCTGCGAACGGCAACGGCGGTACGGGGTTCTCTTGTGAATCTCACGGGCCGATTCCGTATATTCTAGGCACGCCTGAACGCGCGGGTCTCGAGTGAACGCATCATATGACAAAGCATCGGCCGTCGTCGTCCTGCCGGCCGTCGGCGCCGGCAGGCTCGGCGATACGGACCTGCGCCAGTGGCTTGCGAAGGGCGAGGTGTCTCTGTGCGACGAGCCGCGCTCGCTGCTGGCCTCCGTGCTGGAGGAGCTGGGCCAGGCACCTCCCGATCGTGGCCTCGCGGCGCTGCGCTTCTGGGGACAGACCGGCGACCGGGCCGCCGCCTGGATGGCAGCGGCGGACGCCGTCTGCCTCGAGCCCCGTCTCGACCATCTATGCCTGCACGCGGTACCGCCCGACTCGGTCACCGTCCCGGAACTGCGTGCGCTGTTCGACCACCTGCAAGCCACGCTCGGCGGGGACTCCGGCGTCGGCTTCGCGCGCCTCGGCGTCTACGGCTATGTCACGGCGCCGGAGCCGTTTTCGACCGCGGCGCTGCCGGCGAGCGCGATCGACGGGCGGCGCCCGGATGCGTTCCTGCCGGCCGGCGAGGGCGGCGGCGCCTACCGTCGCCTGCTGTCGGAGATCGAGATGGCGCTGCACGACCATCCGGTGAATCTCGAACGGCAGGCCGATGGCCGGCTGCCGGTGAACTCGCTGTGGCTCTGGGGCGGCGGCGTTTCGCCCGAGCAGGAGACCCGGCCGATGCCGCCGTTGTTCGGAGATGATGCATTGCTCCGGGGGCACTGGCTCCGCCACACTGGGGTCGTCGACGGCTGGCCCGGATCGATCGCGGCCTGCGCCGACGCGTCGGTGGCCGGCTTCGTGGCGGTTGCGCCGGCGACGGAGCCCGGGACGATGCCGGCGCTGCTCGCCGAGCTGCGTTCCCTGTTGCAGCGCGGCCGGCTTCCTCGGCTCGTGCTGTTGTTCCGTGACGGCATCCGGGTGGAGCTGCGCCGTTCGCACGGCCTGCGCGTCTGGCGCCGCCGGCACCCGCTGCTCGACGCAGAGGGGCCCGGGGCGTGAACGGGCCGCGGCCGGTTCGTCTGCGCGCGGTGCCCGGCGGCAGCGTGCCGGCGCTCGAGGGGATCGACCCCGTGCTCGCCCGCGTCTACGCGGCGCGCGGCGTCACCGAACCGGGGGACCTCGACTACCGGCTGACCCAGCTCGCACCGGTAAGCGCGCTGGACAACGTCGATGCTGCGGTGCGGCTGCTCCTCGGGAACCGGGATCGCCGTATCACCGTCGTCGGGGACTTCGACGTCGACGGCGCGACGAGCACGGCGCTGTTCCTGCGCTGTCTCGCGGCATTCGGCTTCGCCGATACCGGTTACGTCGTGCCGAACCGCTTCGAGTACGGCTACGGATTATCGCCGGAGATCGTCGACGTCGCGGCGAAAGACTCACCCGGCCTGATTGTCACCGTGGACAACGGCATTTCGAGCATCGCCGGCGTCGCCCGCGCGAACGAACTCGGCATCCCGGTGCTCGTGACGGACCACCACCTGCCGGGCAACGAACTCCCCGACGCGGCAGCGATCGTCAACCCGAACCTTGCCGGCAGCGGGTTCCCGAGCCGCCACCTTGCCGGCGTGGGCGTCGCGTTCTACGTGCTCGCCGCGCTCGGGCGCGCGCTCGAGAACGATGGCATGGACGGTGCAGCGAGGATTCCCGCCGGCTTTCTCGACCTCGTCGCGCTCGGCACCGTCGCCGACGTCGTCACGCTCGACAAGAACAACCGGGTACTGGTCGAGCAGGGCATGCGACGTATCCGGGCCGGCCGCTGTGTCGCCGGCATTTCGGCGCTGCTCGCGCAGGCCGGGAGGAGCGCATCGAAAGTGGTGAGCGCCGACCTGGGTTTCTTTGTCGGACCGCGTCTGAACGCCGCGGGCCGGCTCGAGGACATGGCCATCGGCATCGAGTGCCTGCTGACCGACGACCCCGGTACGGCGGCCCGTCACGCCGCGGTGCTCGACGGCATCAACCGGGAGCGCCGCGACATCGAGACGACGATGCGGGAACAGGCTTTTGCAGCCGTCGAACGGCTGGACCCGGCACGCTTCCCGTCATGCGTGTGCGTTTACGACGCCAACTGGCACCAGGGCGTCGTTGGGCTGATCGCGTCCCGCGTCAAGGAGCGCTGCCATCGTCCCGTCATCGCATTCGCCCGGGAAAGCGATTCCCGGCTCAAGGGTTCGGCACGGTCGGTTCCCGGCGTGCACGCCCGGGATTTGCTCGAGAGCATCGCGACGGCCAGGCCCGGACTCATCGAGCGTTTCGGCGGCCACGCAATGGCGGCCGGCCTGACGCTGCCCGAGGCGCATTTCGCCGAGTTCGCCGAGCTTGCTTCGCGGCAACTCGAACGCCTGTACCCGGACGCCGATTTCAGCGGCGCGCTGATTGCCGACGGCTCTTTGCCGGAGCAGGCGCTCGCGCTCGGCTTCGCCCGCAGCCTGCGGGATGCGGGTCCCTGGGGCGCCGGTTTCCCGGAACCGTTGTGGACCGGTGATTTCGAGCTGCTGGAGCAGCGCGTCGTCGGTGAGCAGCACCTGAAACTCCGCGTGCGTCCGCTGGCCGGCGGCGGTTCGGTGGATGCGATCGCGTTCAACCAGGCCGGGCCGGCCTACCGCGGCGGCGTACGGCTGGCGTACCGGCTCGACGTCAACGACTATCGCGGCGTCGAAAGTGCGCAGCTCATCGTCGAGCAAATCAGCCCGCTGGGTGCCGCGTGAGCCGGGGTTGGTGTTAACATCGCGCGTTTGCCGCGCCGCGCGGCGCCAATTCGACACAGACACGCGCATGGAACTCAGTCACGTCAAGCAAACGATCGACGACCTCGCCGAACGCACCGATGCGTTGAGGGGGTATCTTTGACTACGACAGCAAGTCGGAACGCCTGACCGAGGTCCGGCGGGAACTGGAGCAGCCGGACGTCTGGAACGAACCGGAACGCGCGCAGGCCCTCGGCAAGGAGCGCGCGACGCTGGAGCAGGTCGTCGTGACGCTGGACTCGCTGACGACCGGCCTCGCGGACGCGGCGGAGTTGCTGGCGCTCGCGGAGGACGAGGACGACGCCGTCACGATCGGCGAAGTCGGCCGCGATCTCGCGGGTTTCGAGACGACGCTGCAGGCGCTTGAATTCCGCCGCATGTTCTCCGGCGAGATGGACGAGAAGAGCGCCTACCTCGACATCCAGGCCGGCGCCGGCGGCACCGAGGCGCAGGACTGGGCGAACATGCTGCTGCGCATGTACCTCCGCTGGGCGGAGGATCACGATTTCCGCGCCGACCTCATCGAGGCTTCCCCGGGCGAAGTGGCCGGGATCAAGAGCGCCACGATTCACGTGCAGGGCGATCATGCCTACGGCTGGCTGCGCACCGAAACGGGCGTGCACCGGCTCGTTCGCAAGTCCCCGTTCGACTCGGGCAATCGACGGCACACGTCGTTCGCCTCGGTCTTCGTGTCGCCGGAAGTGGATGACGACATCGACATCGACATCGATCCCTCCGACCTGCGCATCGACGTCTACCGCGCAAGCGGCGCCGGCGGCCAGCACGTAAACCGCACGGAGTCCGCCGTCCGCATCACGCACCTGCCGACGAACATCGTCGTGCAGTGCCAGAACGACCGCTCGCAGCACAAGAACAAGGCCCAGGCGATGAATCAGCTCAGGGCCAAGCTCTACGAACTCGAGGTGCAGAACCGGAACGCGGCGGCGGCCGCGATAGAGGAGAACAAGGCCGATGTCGGCTGGGGCAGCCAGATCCGTTCCTACGTGCTCGACCAGAGCCGCATCAAGGATTTGCGGACCGGCGTCGAAACCGGTAACACTCAGGCCGTACTCGACGGCCACCTCGACGACTTCATCGAAGCCAGCCTGAAGCAGGGACTGTAGCCACATCGTGAACGACGAAACCCGACACGACGAGAACAAACTGATCGCGGAACGCCGCCGCAAGCTCGCTGATCTCCGCGATGCCGGCGAGGCCTTTCCGAACGACTTTCGGCGCAATGCGCTGGCCGACGAATTGCTGCACCTGTACGGCGCGCACGACAACGAGACGCTCGAGTCCATGGCGATCGACGTTGCGGTTGCCGGCCGGATGATGGCCAAGCGCGTGATGGGCAAGGCGAGCTTCATCAAGCTCGCCGACCGGTCCGGCCAGATCCAGGTGCGCGTCGAACGCGACCGGCTGCCGGAAGGCTGCTACGCCGACTTCAAGAAGTGGGACGTCGGCGATATCGTCGCGGCGCGTGGCAAGCTGTTCCGCACGAACACCGGCGAGCTCACGGTCCGGGCGGACGAACTGCGCCTGCTGACCAAGTCGCTGCGTCCATTGCCGGAAAAATTTCACGGGTTGGCCGACCAGGAGATGCGCTACCGGCAGCGCTACGTCGACCTGATCGTGAACGACGCGAGCCGGCGCGTATTTCGCACGCGTTCCGCGATCATCCAGTACATCCGCTCGTTCCTCGACGCGCAGGACTACCTCGAGGTCGAGACGCCGATGATGCAGGTGACGCCGGGCGGTGCCATCGCGCGTCCGTTCAAGACGCACCACAATGCGCTGGACATGCCGCTGTTCCTGCGGATCGCGCCGGAGCTGAACCTGAAGCGGCTGATCGTCGGCGGTTTCGAACGCGTCTACGAGATCAACCGCAACTTCCGCAACGAGGGCGTGTCGACGCAGCACAACCCCGAGTTCACGATGCTCGAGTTGTACCGCGCCTACGCGGACTACACGGACCTGATCGACATGACGGAGGCGCTGCTGCGCGGCATGGCGGATGCCGTGCTCGGCCGGACGACGATCGATTACCAGGGCGAGCGTTTCGACCTGTCGCAGCCGTTCGAGCGCCTGACGGTCGAGGACGTCATCCTGCGCTATAACCCGGACCTCGACCGCGAACGCCTGCGCGACCGCGACTACCTCGTCGGTATCTGCGAGCGGCTCGGCATCGGCGTCGAGGCACACTACGGTCCCGGCAAGCTCCAGATCGAGATCTTCGAGAAGACCGGCGAGGACCGTCTGCGGCAGCCGACGTTCGTCACGCGCTACCCGACCGAGGTCTCACCGCTGTCGCGGCGCAACGACGATGATCCGTTCCTGACGGATCGCTTCGAGTTCTTCGTGGCGGGCCGGGAGATCGCGAACGGCTTCTCCGAGTTGAACGACCCGGAGGACCAGGCCGAGCGTTTCCGCCAGCAGGTCGCCAGCCGCGACGCGGGCGACGACGAGGCCATGGCCTTCGATCACGACTACATCCGTGCGCTGGAATACGGCATGCCGCCCACCGCGGGCATCGGCATCGGCATCGATCGCCTGGTGATGTTGTTCACCGATTCGCCGTCGATTCGCGACGTGCTCCTGTTTCCACACATGCGGCCGGAGGTCTTCTCCTGAGCGCCGCGCGCAGCTAGTCGAGCGCGTAGGGCAGGGATTCGCGGGTCAGCAGCGCGCCGCCGGCGCTGAGCGCATCGCCGGCCCCGTCGACCGGGACCACGGCGAGCAGGTCCAGGCCTATCGCATTCACGACCTCGCCGATGCGCCGGTCTCCGCTGGAGACGGCGTCGCCTGCGGCGACCGGCGCGTTGGAGCGAAAGCGCAGCATCCGGCGCTTCGTCGCCCCGCGGTAGTGCGTCCGGGCGACGATCTCCTGGCCCGTGTAGCAGCCCTTGTCGAGGCTGAGCGCATCGAGCCGGTCGAGGTTCAGCATGTGCGGCGTAAATTTCTCGGACTGCCCGGGCCCGATGTCCGGGATGCCAGCCAGCAGGTTCCGGCGCAACCAGCCCGCGTCGGCTCCCCCGGCCCCGTCGGACAGGCCGAGCGCCACGTTCTCGACTGCTTCGAGCACGAGCTCGACCTTCGCGCGAAAGCGAAAGCGGAGCAGTCGCTCGACGACCGTTTCGCCGAGCGCGGCCGGAAGCGCGAGCCGGAAGGCGTCGCCGTCGCGGCTGACGCGCAGGAATGCGATGACGCGGCCCTTCGGATTGCACCACGCGGCAAACTGGACGGCGTCCGCGCCGATCTGTTCGAGGTCATTGGTCAGTTGCCCCTGGAGAAAGGACATCGCGTCCGTGCCGCGGACCCGGATCTGTGCGTAAGCCGACATGCGTGATCGCCGAATGGGGGCGCATATTGTATGAAAATGCACGCGTACATGCAGCCGGCGGGACTGTCTGGCATACTCGCCGCATGTCGGATCGACCTGCAGCAAGCCGCCCCCCCGAAGACGGCGCCGCCGGGTGCGAGAGCTCCCCGGAAGCGGATACGCAGCAATCCGGAAGTGCGCGGCCGAAAGAAATCGGCGGACGGGATGGCCCGGATCCGACGCGCTACGGCGACTGGGAAAAAGCGGGGCGCTGCATCGATTTCTGACGGTGCGGAACGTCCCTTGTCTACCCTGACCGAATAAGGATAATACGACCGGTGCACCGCGCCGCCGATTACGCAAAGAAACAGAACGACATGAGCAATTCCGGCCGACCGCTGTCGCCACACCTGCAGATCTACCGCTGGCCCGTCACGATGCTGTTGTCGATACTGCATCGGATGACCGGCGTGTTTCTGAGCTTCGGGCTGCTCGTGCTGGCTGTTTGGCTGATGCAACTCGCCGCCGGGCCGGAGCAATACCAGGCTTTCCGCGCCACGATGTCCACGCCGATCGGCATCGCAATGCTCATCGGGTGGACGTTTGCATTCCTGTTGCACCTGGCGAACGGCGTCCGGCACCTGGCCTGGGATGCCGGCTACGGTTTCGAGAAATCGCAGGCGAATTCGTCGGCGTGGGCCGCGCTGGCGTTCGCGGCGGCCGGCACTGCCGTCCTGTGGGTGATCGCCCTGTGAGTCTTCGGACACCACTTGGCCGCGTACTGGGTCACGGTTCCGCGAAAGAAGGCACGGGGCATTTCATCAGCCAGCGCATCTCGGCCATCGCGCTGCTGATTCTGGGTGCGTGGTTCCTGTCGCGCATGTTCTCGATGGACAGCTTCGCATTTCTCGAAGTGATGCGATTCGTGGCGGAACCGCTGAACAGCGTGCTGCTCGCGCTGCTCTCCGTAACGCTCGCCTACCATTCCTGGCTCGGGGTCCAGGTCGTGATCGAAGACTACGTACATGCACCGGCACTGAAGATCCTATCGCTCATCGCCGCGCGTTTCGCGCACGTGTTCGTCGCGATCGTGTGCCTGTACGCGATCCTGCGCGTCGGACTCGGCTCATGAGCGCGGAATACGATTTCATCGATCACAGCTACGACGTGCTGGTGGTCGGCGCCGGCGGGGCCGGCTTGCGGGCGACGTTCGGTCTCGCGGAGGCCGGATTCAGCACGGCCTGCGTCACGAAGGTCTTCCCGACGCGCAGCCACACGGTGGCGGCGCAGGGCGGCATCAGCGCCGCGCTGGGCAACATGGGCGAGGACGACTGGCGCTGGCACATGTACGACACGATCAAGGGGTCGGACTGGCTCGGCGACCAGGACGCGATCGAGTACATGTGCAAGGAAGCACCGGACGCCGTGATCGAACTCGAGCACTACGGCGTGCCGTTCTCGCGCACCGAGGACGGTCGTATCTACCAGCGCCCGTTCGGCGGCATGACGACGCGCTTCGGCGAGGGCACGGCGCAGCGCACCTGTGCGGCGGCGGACCGGACCGGGCACGCGATGCTGCACACGTTGTACCAGCAGTCGCTGGCGCACGACGCCGAGTTCTACATCGAGTACTTCGCGATCGACCTGATCATGGAAGACGGCGCGTGCCGCGGCGTCGTCGCGATCGACATGGCCACGGGGCGGCTGCACCGCTTCCGCAGCCGCCAGGTGATCCTGGCGACCGGCGGCTATGGCCGCGCGTATTTTTCCTGCACGTCCGCGCATACCTGCACGGGCGACGGCAACGCGATGGTGCTGCGCGCCGGGCTGCCGCTGCAGGACATGGAGTTCGTGCAGTTCCACCCGACCGGCATTTACGGCGCTGGCTGCCTTATCACCGAGGGCGTGCGCGGCGAGGGCGGCTACCTGACGAACTCCGACGGCGAGCGCTTCATGGAGCGCTACGCGCCGAACGCGAAGGACCTCGCGTCGCGCGACGTCGTCAGCCGTTCGATGACGATCGAGATCCGCGAGGGCCGCGGCGTCGGGCCGGAGAAGGACCACATTCACCTGCACCTCGAGCACCTCGGGCCGGAGGTCATCGAGGAACGCCTGCCGGGCATCGCGGAGTCGGCACGGATCTTCGCCGGCGTCGACGTGACGCGCGAGCCGATCCCGGTGCTGCCGACCGTGCACTACAACATGGGCGGCATTCCCGCGAACTACCACGGCGAGGTGGTGACGCTGCGGGACGGCGACCCGGAATCGGTCGTGCCGGGTCTGATGGCCGTGGGCGAGGCCGCCTGCGTGTCCGTTCACGGCGCGAACCGACTGGGGTCGAATTCCCTGCTGGACCTCGTGGTGTTCGGCCGCGCGGCGGCGCACCGCATCGCGGACACGATGCAGCCGGGCGCCCGGCACCGACCGCTGCCGGCGGACGCCGGCGTGAACAGCATCGAGCGGCTCGACCGGCTCCGCAATGCGAATGGCAGCCGCCCGACCGCCGAGATCCGGCTGGAAATGCAGCGGACGATGCAGAACCACGCGGCCGTGTTCCGTACCGGCGAGACCCTCGAGGATGGCGCGCGCAAGCTCGGCGAGACGTTCCGTTCGTTCGCCGACGTGCGCATCGCGGATCGTTCGCTCGTCTGGAACACCGACCTCGTCGAGACGATGGAACTCGAGAACCTGCTGCTGAACGCGGTGGCGACGATCGAGTCGGCCGCGAATCGGCGCGAGAGCCGCGGCGCTCACGCTCGCGAGGATTTCAGTGAGCGCGACGACGCGAACTGGATGAAGCACACGTTCACGTGGGTGGAGCCCACCGGCGCGGTGCGCTTCGAGTACCGGCCGGTGCACGAGAATACGCTGACGGACGACGTCGAGCCGGTGCCGCCCAAGGCACGCGTTTACTGAGGACCAGACCGTGGCGGAGTTTCGCTTACCCCCAAATTCCAGGATTCGCAAGGGCCGCCACTTCGACGCCGCGGCCGGCGCAACCCGCGTGCGGCGCTTTGCCGTTTATCGCTACGACCCGGGCAGCGACGAGAACCCCCGCATCGACACTTACGACGTCGACCTGAACGCCTGTGGGCCGATGGTTCTCGACGCGCTGATCAAGATCAAGAACGAGGTCGACCCGACGCTGACGTTCCGGCGGTCCTGCCGCGAAGGCATCTGCGGGTCCTGCGCGATGAATATCGACGGGGGCAACACGCTGGCCTGCACGCGGGCCATCAGTGACGTCAAGGGCGAGGTGAAGATCTACCCGCTGCCGCACATGCCCGTCGTCAAGGACCTGGTGCCGGACCTGACGAACTTCTACGCGCAGTACGCATCGATCAAGCCGTGGTTGCAGACCCGGACGCCGCCGCCGCCGGATCGCGAGCGCCTGCAGAGCAAGGCGGACCAGGAACTCATCAACGAGCCGTCCGCGTGCATCCTCTGCGCGTGTTGTTCGACGGCCTGCCCGAGCTACTGGTGGAACAGCGACCGCTACCTCGGGCCCGCGGCGCTGCTTGCTGCCTACCGCTGGCTCGTCGACAGTCGCGACGAGGCGACCGGCGAGCGCCTCGACGATCTGGAAGACCCGTTCCGTCTGTACCGCTGCCACACGATCATGAACTGCACCCAGACCTGCCCGAAAGGCCTGAACCCGGCACGCGCGATCGCGGAAACCAAGAAAATGCTCGCCGAGCGCAAACTCTGAGCGTGCAGACCGGACCCGCCCGGCTGCGGTGGCAATGCCGGCGTGGCATGCGGGAACTCGACGAACTGCTGCTGCGCTTCCTCGAACGGCAGTACCCCGGCGCGCCGGACGCCGATAAGCGGGCGTTCGAGGCACTTTTGGAGCTTCCCGACCCGGAACTCGCGGCGTATTTGTTGCAGTCCCGTCCGCCGGAGTCCGACGACATTGCGCGTATCGTCCGCCGCCTGCAGGGCGGTTCTGCACCCTGATGGCCGCAGCCGCGGCCTGCTGCTGGCGAGCGGTGCGTGTGCCGCGCTGGCGGGTGCGAGCATCTTCCTGGTGGTCCTGCCGCCGGCGGTCGCCGCGCTGCCCACCGTCGCCTGGATCGGGGTCTCGTTGGCCAATGCCTGGCGCCTGGTCCGCGCCTGGCGCCGCTGCCAACACTACGTCATCGGTGCCGACGGGCATCTCGAGTGCCATCCGCCGGCCGGTCGGCCGACGCGGGCAACGGTCGGGCGCGGATCCGTGTTCGGCCGGCGCGCCTGCGTGCTGTGCATCGACCCGTCCGCGGGCACGGGATGGGTGGACTACCTGCGGCGTGACGCGCAGGATCGCCAACAATGGCGGCGTTTTCGGGTCATTTGCCGGCATTTCGCGGGATGATAAGATCTTGGCCGCCGGGGCCGCAGTTCCGGGCGGACAGGCCGCCGGACGGCCGGTCCGGGCATTATGGAAAAAATGAGCGAACGGGTAAGCATGGCCGAACTTTCCGACAGGGCACCGGTCTATCTCGGCATCGGGCGGCGGCGCCGCGCAATCTGCGGGGCGGGCCCGAATGTCGAATGAATCGACGGATACGAAACTCGTCAAACGGGTCCAGAAGGGCGACAAGGGCGCGTTCGACATGCTGGTACTCAAGTACCAGCACAGGATCGTCAACCTGGTGATGCGCTATGTACGCGATCCGGAGCAGGCACTGGACATTACGCAGGAGGCTTTCATCAAGGCTTACCGCGCGCTGCCGCGCTTTCGCGGCGACAGTGCGTTCTACACCTGGCTGTACCGGATCGCCGTGAACACGGCAAAGAATCACCTGGCCTCGCAGCGCCGGCGTCCCCTGGACGTGGAACTCGACCTCCAGGACCCGGAACAATACGACCTGCACGCGCGTCTGAAGGAAACGGACACGCCGGAGGCGGTGACGATCAGCCAGGAATTGCAGGCGACCGTCGAGGAGGCCATACAGGGCCTGCCCGACGACCTGCGGACGGCGATCATCCTTCGGGAACTCGATGGCATGAGTTACGAGGAGATCGCAGAGACGATGGAATGCCCGGTGGGTACGGTGCGATCGCGCATCTTCCGGGCGCGCGATGCCATTTCGAAAAAGGTGGGTTCCCTGATACGCTGACGCGGTCACGCGAGACGTCGACCAGGGATACCCGGGGTTTAGCGATTCGGGCCCGGCCCGTGTGTGGTGAAGAATGAACGAAGCGATCCGTATGCAGTTGTCCGCGTTTGCGGACGGCGAACTGCCGGACAATGAGAAAGAGCTGTTGCTCAGGCGCTTGAGCCAGGATCCGGCGATGCGCCGGCAGGTCGCGGAATACCTCGCGCTCGGCCGGGCCATTCGTGGCGAGGTGCCGGTGCGTGGCATCGAGCGGCTGCGCGAGCGGGTCGCCGGCGCCATCGGCGCACTCGACGTGCCGCCCTCCGACGCGGGTGTGGAGACGGGCGGCGCCCCGGCGGCGAAGCGCCGGTTCGGTCGTCCCGTAGCCGGGTTCGGCATCGCCGCGGCGGTCGCGGTGCTGGCCATCTTCGGCTTGCAGCGGGTCGACGACGGGACGGTCCCGGCGGGCGGGCCGGCGGTGGCGAACGGCGTGGAGTTCCCGGCGCAGCCGGCGCCGGACGACCGGCTGCAGCAGTTCCGCCTGCTGCACGACGCGGAGGCCGGCAACAACGGCATGCGCTCCCGGTTCGCGAACTTCGAAGAACGGCAGGACCTGGTCGAGGTCGCGCCGCCGGACGACGTCGACGAAGACGCCGCACGAGATTCCGACGACGTTCCCGCCGACGGCACGCCGTCACCGGCTGACGACTGATGCGTCGGGCCCGTCGCACGCTGCCGGGCGGCATCGCGATTACGCTGCTGGCCGTCGCGGCGGGCGCGGCCAATGATCCTCAAGCCTGGCTGCAGCGAATGGCGGCGGCGGTGCAGACCACGGACTACGAAGGCACGGTCGTTCGGTTGTCCGGCGATTCGGCCGAGGCGGTCAAGGTCATCCATTCGGTATCCGACGGCGTCGTACGCGAGAAGCTGATCGCGCAGGAAGGCGACGGGCTGGAGATCATCCGCATCGGCAATGACGTGCAGTGCGTGCTGCCGGAGCGGCAGTCGGTCATGGTCGAGGAATGGAGTGACCAGAGCACGCTGTTCTCGACGCTGCCGACCCGCGTTCTGCGCATCGGCACGGAGTACGACACGCGGGTCGTTCGCGAAGGGCGCGTTGCCGGCCGCACTGCGATCGTGATCGCGATCAAGCCGCACGACGAGTTTCGCTATGAGCACCGGCTCTGGCTGGACGCGGAAACGGCGTTTCCGCTGCAGACCCAGTTGCTCGATGCCGATGGTGCCGCCGTCGAGCAGGTCAAGTTCGCCGACATCGAACTCGGCAGCGACATCCACGCGAGTGCGCTGGCGTCGTCCTACGACACCGCGGCCTTCAAATGGTACGGTCCGGCGCGGCGAGCAAGTACGCGGGATGTCGAGGCGGCCTGGCAGAACGACGCGCTGCCCGCGGGCTTCCGCCTGGTGTCGGCGCAACAACAGGAGTCGCTGCCCGGCTCCGGGCACCGGGTCACGCATCTCCTGTACGGCGACGGCCTCGCGAGCGTTTCCGTCTTCATTTCGGACGATGCCGGCGAGGCCCTGCCGGAGCGCTCCCGGGTGGGCGCGTCGCATTCCTACTCCACCATCGTCGACGGCCATCGGGTGACGGCGGTCGGTGAGGTTCCGGCCGTCACGGTGGAGCGTATCGCCACCACGATGCGCCGGTCCGTCCCGGAATGACGCGGACGGAAACCACGGCGACCGGCACTGTCACCGCGTTGGACGGTGCCCCCGGTCGCCGGGTGGCACACATACTCGCGTCCCCGGCGGCACCGTGCGCGCGATGCGCGGAAGGGCGGGGCTGTGGCGCCGACCTGTTCCGCTGGGGCCGCCGTCGCAACGAATTCCGGGTCCCGTTGCCGCGGTCCGTCGACGTCGCGGTCGGCGACACGGTGCGGCTGGCCGTGCCCGAGCGTCTCGTCCTCAGGATCGCGTTGTTGGCGTTCGGGGTGCCGCTGCTCGCCGCCGCAACCGGGGCGTCGCTCGCCGCCGCTTGGGGCGCCGGCGACCGTGGCACCGTGCTGACCGCCTTGCTGATGCTGCTCGCCGGCGCGGCGTTCTCCCGTTGGCGACTGGCGTCGTCCGGCGTCGGCACGATATTGCCGCGGGTCAGCGCCTGAGTGCCGGACTTCGAGGTATACAGCCGCCGCGGCTGCCACCTGTGTGAAATCCTGATCGAAGCGCTCTCGGAAACCGTGGCCGGCCGGGCGGCCATCCGGGTCCACGATGTCGACGACAGGCCGGAGTGGCAGCGCCGCTACGGGTTCGATGTGCCGGTCGTGCTGGTCGACGGACGCGAACTCTGCCGCCACCGGCTGGACCGGGACGCCGTGACGGAAGCCCTCGCGACGGGGGAATAAACCGGTATACTGCGCCGGTTTTCGCCCCCGCCCCTCCCATGAAGCACATCCGCAACTTCTCGATCATTGCCCATATCGACCACGGCAAGTCGACCCTGGCAGACCGTTTCATCCAGTTGTGCGGCGGCCTGACAGACCGCGAGATGGCGGAACAGGTGCTCGATTCGATGGACATCGAGCGCGAGCGCGGCATCACGATCAAGGCGCAGAGCGTGTCGCTCGAGTACTCGGCGCGTGATGGCCGGACCTACCAACTCAATTTCATCGATACGCCCGGCCACGTCGATTTCTCTTACGAGGTGTCCCGGTCGCTTGCGGCCTGCGAGGGCGCGCTGCTGGTCGTGGACGCGGCGCAGGGCGTCGAGGCGCAGAGCGTCGCGAACTGCATGACGGCGGTCGACCAGGGGCTCGAGGTCGTGCCGGTCCTGAACAAGATCGACCTGCCGGCGGCGGAACCGGATGCCGTGATCGCCGAGATCGAGGACGTCATCGGCATCGAGGCACAGAACGCCATCCGCGTCAGCGCAAAGACCGGCGAGGGCGTGCCCGATCTGCTGGAAGCGCTGGTCGAACGCATCCCGCCGCCGACCGGCGACCCCGATGCGCCGCTGCAGGCACTGATCATCGATTCGTGGTTCGACAACTACGTCGGCGTCGTGTCGCTCGTGCGGGTCGTGAACGGCAGTCTCGCGCGCGGCGCGAAGTTCAAGGTGATGTCGACCGGCGACAGTTATCTCGCGGACCGTGTCGGCAGCTTCACGCCGAAGATGCACGACCGGACGGAACTGAAGACGGGCGAGGTCGGTTTCGTCATCGCCGGCATCAAGGACATTTACGGTGCGCCGGTCGGCGATACGCTGTCGCTGACGCGGAGCCCCTGCGAGAAGCCGCTCCCGGGGTTCAAGCAGGTGCAGCCGCGTGTCTTTGCCGGCATGTTCCCGATTTCGTCGGACGACTATGAGGGCTTTCGCGAGGCCTTGCAGAAGCTGCGCCTAAACGATGCCGCGCTGCACTTCGAGCCGGAGACATCCGCGGCGCTCGGCTTCGGTTTTCGCTGCGGCTTCCTCGGTATGCTGCACATGGAGATCGTGCAGGAGCGCCTGGAGCGTGAATACGATCTCGAGCTGATCACGACCGCACCGACAGTGGTGTACGAGGTCGTGGATTCGGCGGGCAAAGTGACCCGTGTCGACAACCCCTCGCGCCTGCCGCCGGCGAACGAGATCAGTGAGCTGCGCGAACCGATCATCGTGGCCAATATTCTCGTGCCCGAGGCGCATGTCGGCAGCGTCATCAAGCTGTGCATCGAGAAACGCGGCGTCCAGAAACACATGCGTTACCTCGGCAAGCAAGTGTCGCTCGAGTACGAAATGCCGCTCGCGGAAGTCGTGCTCGACTTCTTCGACCGGCTGAAGTCCGTGAGCCGCGGCTTTGCGTCGTTCGACTACCATTTCGTGCGTTTCGATCCCGCGCGCCTGGTGCGGCTCGACGTCCTCATCAACAAGGAGCGGGTGGACGCGCTGTCCATCATCGTGCATCGTGACAATGCTCAGTACCGGGGGCGCGAGTTGGTCGAGCGGATGCGGGAGCTGATTCCCAGGCAGATGTTCGACGTCGCGATCCAGGCGGCCATCGGCGGCCAGATCATTGCGCGCAGCACGGTCAAGGCGCTGCGAAAGAACGTGACGGCGAAGTGCTACGGCGGCGACGTCACGCGGAAACGCAAGTTGCTGGAGAAGCAGAAGGCCGGCAAACGGCGCATGAAGCAGGTCGGATCGGTCGAGATTCCGCAGGAAGCGTTCCTGGCCGTGCTGAGAGTGGACAAGTGAAGAAGTGAGAGTGCATTGAGTTATAACCTGGCCCTGATCCTGACGGTGCTGACGCTGCTCACCGGCGTCGTCGTTGCCGTCAACAAGTTCTACTGGCAGCGTGCGGATCGCTGGAAGAAATCCTCGCGCACGCGGGAGACGCTGGTTGATTATTGCCAGTCCTTCTTCCCGGTACTGCTGTTCGTGCTGGTGATCCGCTCGTTCGTGTTCGAGCCCTTCCGAATTCCGTCGGGATCGATGGAGCCGACGCTCGAGTCGGGTGATTTCATCTTCGTGAAAAAGTACGCGTATGGCCTCCGGCTGCCCGTCACCGAGAAGAAGGTCGTCGAAACCGGGGCGCCCGAGCGTGGTGACGTCGTGGTCTTTCGCCTGCCATCGAACCCGAAAATTCACTACATCAAGCGCGTCGTGGGCTTGCCGGGCGACGTGATCGAGTACAACGCGCACCGGCTGACGGTCAACGGCGAGCCGGTGCGGGTCGAGCCGCCGGTCACGGCAGCGTCCCGCGGCGGCGCCGTGCACAACGAGCAGCTCTTCGAGCGCCGCCACAAGATCCGGGTGGGCAACCCTGACGGGGCCCGGAATGGCCGTTACGTGGTGCCGGAAGGGCACTTTTTCATGATGGGCGACAACCGGGACAACAGCACGGACAGCCGATTCGAGTCGGTCGGGCCGGTGCCGGAGGAGAACCTGGTCGGCGAGGCAACCCGTATCTGGCTGCACATCGAGGGCTTCAGCTGGCCGGACTGGGGCCGGATCGGCATGCGTATCGAATAATGTGGCGCGAGTCACTATTTTGCCCCCCGGAATTGCGCTAGGCTCTTGACTCCATACGCTTTTTGCGAAGTCTGAGACGGAGTTGCGACGATGATTCTCGACGGATACGGCCGTTCGGAACGGCGGCAGGCGGGCATGACCACGCTGGGCATGCTGATTCTCGTCGCGTTCGTCGGCCTGTTTGCGTTTGCCTTCATTCGGCTCACGCCCGTGTACCTGAACTACATGAAGGTCGCCGGCGTCATCGACGGCGTCCAGGATGAATTCGACGGCCAGGGCGCGTCGCGCGCCGCCATACGGAGCTCGGTCGCGCGCCGCTTCGACATCGAGAGCGTGTCCGAGATCACGGCGAGGGACATCAAGGTGAACTCGGTCGACGGCGGCTTCGAGGTCGTTGCCGACTACAAGCACGAAGCGCCGTTTATCGGCAACGTGGCTTTCACGGTACACTTCCAGAAATCGGAGCTCGTTCGCCGCTGATTTCCGGGCCCACCGGGCCGGTCCGCGAACGACGGGCCGTGAGACGACCGGGGCTGCGACGGCAGCGGGGCCATGAACGACACGATGACCAGGGCAGCCGCCTGGCTGCAAGACACCCTCGACTACACGTTTCGGGACGCCGGCCTGCTCGAGCAGGCGCTCACGCACCGCAGCGCGGCGGGCCACAGCAACGAACGCCTCGAGTTCCTGGGCGACGCGGTCCTGGACCTCGTCGTTTCCGAACACGTGTTCCGGGCCGCGCCCGGGTCTGACGAGGGCGATCTCAGCCGGCTGCGCGCTTCGCTGGTGAAGGACCGCTCGCTGGCGGGTATCGCGAGCGACCTCGGCATCGGGGAACACCTGATTCTCGGCAGCGGCGAACGCAAGACCGGCGGCCATCGGCGCGAGTCCATCCTCGCGGATGCCGTCGAGGCGCTGTTTGGCGCCATCTACCTCGACGCGGGTTTCGCAGCCGCGCGCGACGTCATCGTCGCGGCCCTCGGCAATCGCCTGGAGAACCTGCCCGACCCGCGCGAACTTCGGGATCCCAAGACCCGCCTGCAGGAGTGGCTGCAGTCGCGTGGCAGGGCATTGCCGGAATACGAGATGGTGAACGTCAGCGGCAAGGCCCATCGGCAGGTTTTCGACGTCGAATGCCGTGTCGACGGCGATGACGCGGGCGCGCGCGGCACCGGGTCGTCGCGCCGCGCCGCCGAGCAGCAGGCGGCACGAACGATGCTGGCTCGCCTCCAGGAACCTCGCGGTGAGTGACCGGCCGTTTCGCTGCGGCTACGTTGCGGTGGTTGGGCGGCCGAATGTCGGCAAGTCGACCCTCGTCAACGCCCTCGTCGGAACGCGCGTCAGCATCGTGACCGCGAAGCCGCAGACGACCCGGCATCGGGTGCTCGGCGTAATGAGCACGGCGTCGGCACAGGTGGTCTTCGTGGATACGCCGGGCCTGCATCGCACGTCGCGCAAGGCGATGAACCGGATGATGAACCGCACCGCGCTGAGCGCGCTCGCGGATGCCGACCTGGTGCTGTTCGTCACCGAGGCCGCGCGCTGGGTCGACGAGGACGAGGACGTGCTGTCGACGGTGGGCCGCTACGACGCGCCCGTCGTTGCGGTGCTCAACAAGGTCGACACGGTGCACCCGAAACCGGTGTTGCTGGGTGCGCTGGAGGCAATGGCGGCGCGTTACGCGTTCGCGGACCTCGTGCCGGTGTCGGCGACGCGCGGGAACAATCTCGACGCGCTGCGCAAGGTGGTACTGCCGTTTCTACCCGAATCGCCGGCGCTGTTCCCCGAGCACATGCGGACGGATCGTTCGCCGGCCTTCCACGCCGCCGAAGCTATCCGGGAAAAGCTGATGCTGATGCTGCACCAGGAACTGCCGTACGGGGTCAGCGTCCAGGTCGACCGCTATGACAGCTCGGGCGAGCAGGTCGCCATCGACGCGGTCATCTGGGTAGAGCGAGAGAGCCAGAAGGGCATCGTCGTCGGCAAGGGCGGCCGCCAGCTCAAGCACGTCGGGCAGGCGGCGCGGCTCGATCTCCGGGAGCAACTCGGCCGGCCCGTCCATCTCGAGCTCTGGGTGAAGGTCCGCGAGAACTGGGCCGACAGCGAGTCGGAACTGCTCGCGCTGGGTTTCGATCCGGTATGAGTGCGGCGGCGTACCGAACCGGACACGCCCGATGAGCCACGCACGCCGGGTACAGGAGCAGCCGGCCTACCTGTTGCACCATCGTCCGTTTCGCGACTCGAGCCTGCTCATCGACCTGCTGTCCCGCGATCACGGCCGCCTCGCCGTGGTTGCCCGCGGCGCCAGGGCGGCGCGCTCCCGGCTGAAGGGTGTGCTGCGGCCGTTCCTTCCGCTGCGGCTGTCATGGGTCGCGCGCGGGGACCTCGGCACGCTCACCGGGGCGGAGCTCGACGGCGCGCCGCTGGCGCTCACCGGTGACGGGCTGCTCTCCGGCTACTACGTCAACGAGCTGCTGCTGAACCTGCTGCACCGGCACGACCCGCAGCCGGAGGTGTTCGCGGCCTACCGCGACACGATCGGCCTGCTGGCGGCGTCGGCCGCTCCGGCGGTGCCGCTCCGGCGCTTCGAACTGGAACTGCTCGCGTTGCTCGGTTATGCGCCGACGCTGGAGCACGAAGCGCGGTCTTCCCGGATGCTCTGCGCGGAAGCGCAGTACGAGTACCGCATCGATGAGGGCGCCGTTCCCGTCAGCGGCCGCTCCGGCCCCATGGTGTTCGCCGGCCGGGAGCTGATCGACATCCGGGAGCAGCGTTTCGACGATGAGGCGGCACTCGCGGCGGCCGGCCGGCTGTTGCGTGCGATGATCGCGTTTCATCTCGGCGGGAAGGAGCTGCGAAGCCGCCGCGTCATGGTCGACCTCAAGCGCAGTCGCGTTAGAATGGCCGACCGCCCGACCATGGAAACGGAAGAAGACACGTGAGCCGGCTACCGCTGCACCTGGGAGTCAACATCGACCACATTGCCACCGTCCGCCGGGCCCGCGGCACGGACTATCCGCGGCCGTCGGATGCCGTGCCGATCGCGGAGGCGGCCGGTGCCGACAGCATTACCGTGCACCTCCGCGAGGATCGCCGGCACATCCAGGATCACGATCTCGAGGAGATTTGCGAACGGCTGACGACGCGCATGAACCTCGAATGCGCGGTGACCGACGAGATGCTCGCCATCGCGGTGCGTACCGCGCCCGGCGACGTGTGCCTCGTGCCGGAGCGCCGCGAGGAAGTGACGACGGAGGGCGGCCTCGACGTGGCGGGGCAGCCGGACAAGGTGCGCCGCGCCTGCGCGCGGCTGACCGAGGCGGGCATTCGGGCGTCGTTGTTCATCGACCCCGATCCGCGCCAGCTCGACGCCGCGGTGGCGGTCGGCGCCCCGGTCGTCGAGTTGCACACCGGGGCGTATGCCGAGGCCGACGACGCGGGCGCTGCGACTGAACTCCGGCGAATCCGCGAGGCGGCGGTGCTCGGTGTCGAGCGCGGCCTCGTCGTGAACGCGGGCCACGGTCTGCACTACGGGAACGTCGCGGCGGTTGCGCGCATTCCGCAGATCGTCGAGCTCAACATCGGGCATTCCATCATAGCGCGGGCCGTCTTCGATGGCCTCGCCACGGCCGTCGCGGACATGAAGCGTCGCATGCTGGAGGCCCGGTATGAGTGACGGCGCATCGCCCGCGGTCGGCGAGCGGCGCACGTGATCTTCGGCATCGGCACGGACATCGTCGAGCGGGTCCGGGTGCAGGGAACCTTCGAGCGCTTCGGCGAGAGGTTCCCCGAGCGGATCCTGATGCCCGAGGAGATGGCGCTGTTCCGGCGGAGCCAGGACCCGGTGCGTTTCCTCGGGATGCGCTTCGCCGGCAAGGAAGCGACCGTCAAGGCGCTCGGCACCGGTTTCGCACACGGGGTGTGGGTGCGTGACGTCGGCATCGTCAGCGACCCGCGGGGACGCCCGCTGGTGATATTTTCCGAGCGCGGCCATGCCGTCTGCCGCGAACTCGGTGTCGGCGCCGCGCACGTGAGCCTCACCGACGACGCCGGGCTGATCATGGCATTCGCCGTCGCGGAGACGGCTGCGGGATAACACATGCACAGCTTTTCCTTCGACATCGAGACCATCCCTGACGTGGACCTGGGCCGCCGGCTCCTGGACCTCGACGGACTGTCCGACGAAGACGTCGCGACCGCGATGGTGTTCAAGCGCCAGCAGGCGGCGGGCACGGACTTCCTGCCGCTGCACCAGCATCGCATCGTCGCGATCTCGGTGGCGCTGCGCACCGGCGACAGCTTTCGCGTGTGGAGCCTCGGTGACGAGGATGCGGACGAGGCCGAGTTGGTCCGGCGCTTCTTCGACGGCATCGAGCGCTATACGCCGGATCTCGTCTCGTGGAACGGCAGCGGCTTCGACCTGCCGGTGTTGAATTACCGTGCGCTGAAGCACGGCATTCGCGCGCCGCGCTACTGGGAAATCGGCGACACGGATCGCGATTTCCGCTGGAACAATTACCTGGGCCGGTTTCACTGGCGGCACGTCGACTTGATGGACGTGCTGGCCAACTACAATCCGCGTGCCAATGCGAAGCTGGACGAGATCGCCGTCATGCTCGGCTTCCCGGGCAAGCTGGGCATGAGTGGCGACAAGGTCTGGGACACCTGGCTGGCCGGCGGCATTGCGGAGATCCGCAACTACTGCGAAACCGACGTGCTGAATACCTGGCTGGTGTTCCTGCGTTTCGAGTACCTGCGTGGCCGCCTCGACGAAGAGGATCTCGCGCGCGAGTTCGCGCTGGTCCGGTCGACGTTGCGTGACATGGGCGCGGCGCACATGGACGAGTTCCTCGCCGCCTGGCCGGAGGACTGAGCGTGGCGCGCGGCCGCCGTGCCGAACCGGAAACCGGCACTGTCCGCGCCGTGACACACGACGGCCGCGGCATCGTCGACGGCGCCGGCAAGAAGGTGTTCGTTGCGGGCGCGCTCGCCGGCGAGACCGTGACGTACCTTCGCCGCAAGCGCCGGCGCAATTTCGACGAGGCAGAGCTCCTCGACGTGATCGACGCGTCGCCGGAGCGCGTTGCGCCAAAATGCGCGGCGTTCGGCTATTGTGGCGGATGCGCGCTGCAGCACATCGGCATCGACCAGCAGCGCGAGATCAAGGAGCAGAGCCTCCGCGACAGTCTCGAGCGCATCGGCGGAGTCACGCCGCGCGAATGGTTGCCGCCGTTGGTCGCGGAGCCCTGGCACTACCGCCGGCGCGCGCGGCTCGCGGTGAAAGACGTGGCGAACAAGGGCCGCGTGCTCGTGGGCTTTCGCGAGCGCCACGCGCCCTATGTTGCCGACATGCACCGCTGCGAGATACTCGCGCAGCCCGTCGACGGCCTCCTGGACGCGCTCAGCGACCTGGTCGGTCATCTCACGATCCGTGCCCGCCTGCCCCAGATCGAGGTTGCCGTCGCGGATGAGGCCACCGCGCTCGTGTTTCGTGTGCTCGACGATCCGGGCAGCGCCGACCGGGAACGGCTCGTCGCGTTCGCAGCCGACGTCGGCGTGCAGGTCTGGCTGCAGCCCGGTGGTCCGGACTCGATCGTCCCGCTGGCGCCGGCTGATCCCGCGCCGCTGACGTACCGCCTATCGGCATTCGACGTGACGATCGCGTTCGAGCCGGTCGATTTCGTGCAGGTGAATGGCGCGATCAACGAGCGCATGGTCGAGCGCGCCATCGAGCTGCTCGACGTCGGACCGGCGCAGCGTGCGCTGGATCTCTACTGCGGCATCGGCAATTTCTCGCTGCCGCTTGCGCGCCGTGCCGCGGAGGTGCTGGGCATCGAGGGCGAGGCGGCGCTGGTGGAGCGGGCGGCCGCGAATGCGGCACGCAATGGCATCACGAACGCCCGGTTCCGCCGCGCGGATCTCTCCGCCGTGGACGGCCGCGAAGACTGGATGCGGCAGTCCTGGGACCGCCTGCTGCTGGACCCGGCGCGCAGCGGCGCCGCCGAGGTCGTCGACCGGCTGCCGAGGCTGGGGCCGGACCGCGTGGTCTATGTCTCCTGCCACCCGGCAACCCTGGCCCGGGACGCGGGTGTGATCGTCGACACCCACGGCTACCGGCTCGAGGCCGCCGGCATCATCGACATGTTCCCGCATACTGCTCACGTGGAGTCTGTCGCAGTTTTCACTAAATAAACCATGTAGTTATTGTGTTTTCCTAAATTTGTTCTTATCGTCAGCTCATGTCACTCGGTCCGATCATGCTGGACATCGAAGGCGTCGCCCTGACGCCGGCAGACCGCGACCTGCTGGTCGAGCCGGCGGTCGGCGGCGTCATCCTGTTCTCGCGGAATTACGCGTCGCCGAACCAGCTTGTCGACCTCGTGGCGGATATCCGGGCGCTGCGCAGCCCGCCGCTGATCGTGGCGGTCGATCACGAGGGTGGGCGCGTGCAGCGCTTTCGTGACGGCTTCACGCGCGTGCCGCCGATGCGCACGATCGGTGAGCTCTGGCGGAAGGACCGGGACGCCGCGGTCGGCCTCGCGCGCCGCACCGGCTGGCTGATCGCCGCGGAACTGCGCGCCGTCGGCATCGACCTCGCGTTCGCGCCCTGCGTGGACCTGGACTGGGGCGTCAGCGACATCATCGGCGACCGGGCCTTCGGGCGGCGGCCGGAGCAGGTCGCGGACCTGGCCCTCGCGTTCGCGCGCGGGCTGCGCAGCGCCGGCATGGGCGCGGTCGCCAAGCACTTCCCCGGTCACGGGGCGGTCGTGGCGGACTCGCACCTGAAGCTGCCGATCGACCGGCGCGAATACGGGGACATCCTCGACGACCTGCGGCCTTACGAGAAACTGATCGGGACCGGTGCCCTGGCCGGGGTCATGACCGCGCACGTCGTGTACCCGGAGATTGACGAGGCGCCGGCGAGCTTCTCGCCGTACTGGGTGCAGCGCGAGCTGCGCCAGCGACTCGGCTTCCAGGGCGCCATCTTTTGCGACGATCTCAGCATGAAGGCGGCCACCGGCTACGGCAACATGGCGGAACGGGCGCGCCGCGCGCTCGATGCCGGTTGCGACATGGTGCTGGTCTGCAACGATCGCGCCGGCGCGCAGAATGCCGTCGCGGCGCTGCGGGACACGTCGAACCCGCCGTCGCTCGTGCGCCTCGCGCGCTTGCACGGCACCGGCCAGGTGCTGCGGGAGACACTGATGGCGAGCGACGACTGGCAATCCGCGCGCGACGAACTGGCGCAGTGGACGGAACCGCCGGAGCTCAGGCTCGATGCCTGACACGCTGGCCGTCATCGCAGGTTCCGGGTTCGACGGCGTGTTGGCCGGGACGGACATCGCGCCGCGGGCGACGCCCTGGGGCGACATGTCGGCCGCGCCACGGCGAGTCTTGCTGGGGTCACGCGACGTCATCGTCCTGGACCGGCACGGCGCTCCGCCGGTCATCCCCGCGCACCGGGTCGACTACCGGGCGAACATCGCGGGGCTTGCCGACCTCGGCGTCCGCGCGGTCATAGGCCTGAACACGGTCGGCGGCATCACCGGCCGGGCCGCGCCAGGCACGCTCGCGGTGCCGGCGGACCTCATCGACTACACGTGGGGGCGGGAGACGAGCTTTTTCAACGGCAAGGACGAAGGCCTGCAGCACATCGACTTTTCCGAGCCGTTCTCCGGGATGTTGCGGCGCCGGCTGGTGGCGGCGGCCCGACGGGCCGGTGTGGACTGCTGCGACGGCGGCGTGTACGCCGTTACCCAGGGCCCGCGGCTCGAAACGGCCGCGGAGATCGATCGGCTGGAGCGCGACGGTGCCGACTACGTCGGTATGACGGCGATGCCGGAGGCGGGCCTCGCGCGCGAACGTGGCATTGACTACGCGTGCGTGGCGCTGGTCGTCAACGCGGCAGCCGGGCGCGGGCAGGGCTCCATACACCAGGACGTCGAGCGCCACTCGGCCGGGGCGCGGCGAGCCGCCCTGGCGCTGCTCGAGGCGCTTCTCGATGGCGATTCCGGCGACGCTGAGCGATCATGACGCGCGGGCGGGGAGACGCATGACGGGTATTTCGCAGCAGGTCCTGGAGCAGGTCATCGGCGCGAGCCGGGAGGCGGTGCTGGTCGTCCATCTCGGGCACTCGGACTGGCCGGTCGTGATTGCGAACCCGGCTTTCGAGGACTTCGGCGGTAGCGGACAGGTCGGGCGCCCGGTGGCCGATGTCATCGAGGGGCTCGTTGGGCGCGACCTTGCGCTCGAGATCAGCGAGTCCCTGCGGAACCGGCAGGAAACGAGCTACCCGATCGAGGCGGGCGGCAGCGAGCGCCTGCTCGCGCTGAAGCCCCTCGCTGTCGACGGCGACGACGACGCAGCTTACGTGGCGCTGTATTTCCGCGGTACCGGCCGCGGTGCCGACGGCCAGGAAGCGCAGCATGCGCTGCTCAATGCCAAGCGCCGCATTCGCGACCTGACCCGCGACGACCCGGTGACCGGGCTACTGAACGAGAAGGCGTTCCGCGACGTGCTCGCACACGACTGGGCCGTCGCGGCGCGGGAACGCGGCCTGCTCGCGCTGGTCCTGTTCTGCCTCGACGATTTCGACGCGTATTTCGACGTGTTCGGGCGGCACGCGACGGATTCGTGCCTGCGCCGCGTCGGCCTGGCGGTGCGTCGCTGCCTGCGCCGGGCCAGCGACGTCGTGGCGCGGCTCGACGGGGCGCGCTTCGTCGTCCTCTCGCACGCGTCGGACGAAGCCTCGGTACGCGAATTCGCCGACCAGATCGCGACGACCGTTCGGGAACTGGGATTGCATCACCCGCGTTCGACCCGCGGGCGCTTCGTGACGGTGAGCCCTCACGTGGTGGCGCTGCAGGCGGGCGATGAAGGGGAAACGGCGGATAGCTTTCTCGCGCGCGTCCTCGCGCTCGATGACGCGGACTAGGGACGGCTCGCCGCGGTCTCCTCGTCCTCGACCCGCCACACCCGCGCAATGACCCCGAACTGCGGGTGGTCGTAATAGCGCACTTCCCCGTTTTTCATGATGCGTTTCTCGCGCAGCGTGTAGCGCAGCGGTGCGTATTCCTCCCGCGTGTCGTTCGCGGCGTAGTAGGCCGATGCCGGTGTCGTTGCGCCGGATGCGGCCGCGAGGCTCAGGTCGACGGCCAGGTGCAGGTAGCGGCTCATCGCGAGGGACACGCTCCCGTCGAGGCCGGGCGGCGGCGGGGCGAAACGGTCGAGGGCCAGCTCCGGCGGCTCGACGTCCGGCAGCGTCTCCTGGACCCAGCCGAAGTGCATCAGCGGGTCGTAAGCCTGCAACCGTGAGAGCCGCCCCCACGTCTCCTGCATCGTGAACTCGTCGTCCGAGAGCAGGCGGAAGTGCAGCGCCGCGGTCTCGTCCACGACGGTGTCCGGTGCCGGGACAGGTTCGAGGTCCGTGAACTCCGGCAGGCCGGGATCGCCTTCCACGCGCTCCGGAACGAAGATCTCGGTTCCGACGGAATCGAGTTCCGCGTACCGGAAGATGATCATTTCGACCGCGTAGCGGCGGCCCGTCTCGGGCGCCGACGCCGTGTCGGCCGGCTGCTGCCCGGGGGCCAGCAGCGGCAGGAGGAGCAGTGCGGCAGCGGTGATTCGTCGCATCATTGACCAGCCAGCGTATCCAGAAGAGAGTTCACGGTCCCGAAGCGCTGCTCGGGGTCCGCGAGATCATCGCGGAATTGTAGCCGATGCGAGCCCTTCAGCCGGTAGCGGCCATCATTATTCTGTACCAGGCGCACGAGCGCCACAGGGTCGATGCGGCTGTCGTCGCCAAAGAGCAGGTAGCCCCCGGCGTCAGCGGCATCGATCTTGCGCACGCCGAGCCCCGTTGCGCGGTGCTTCAGCGCGGCAATCCGCAACAGGTTCTTCGCCGGCGGCGGCAGCAGGCCGAAACGGTCGATGAGCTCGACCTGGAGCTCCCGGCGTGCAGCGTCGTCCGCGCAGGCCGTGATGCGCTTGTACAGGATCAGTCGCAGGTGCACGTCCGGCACGTAGTCCTCCGGCAGCAGCGCCGGCACGTGCAGGTTGATGTCGGCACCGGCATCCAGCGGCTCGTCGAGGTTCGGGACGCGGCCCTCGCGCAGCGCCTCGACGGCCTTGTTGAGCATATCCATGTACAGCGAGAAACCGATCTCCTGGATCTGCCCGCTCTGCTCGTCGCCCAGCAGCTCGCCGGCGCCGCGAATCTCGAGGTCGTGGGTGGCAAGCGTGAACCCGGCGCCCAGGTCTTCGAGCGAATCGATCGCCTCGAGCCGCTTGATCGCGTCCGCGGTCATCGTCGCCTTCGGCGGCGCGATCAGGTACGCGTACGCGCGGTGATGCGAGCGTCCGACACGGCCGCGCAGCTGGTGCAGCTGGGCGAGGCCGAAACGGTCGGCACGATTGATGATGATCGTGTTTGCCGTCGGCACGTCGATGCCGCTCTCGACGATCGTCGTACACAGCAGCAAATTGAAGCGCCGGTGATAGAAGTCGAACATCACCTGTTCGAGTTCGCGTTCCGGCATCTGCCCGTGGCCGATCCGGATGCCGGCCTCCGGAACGAGTTTCTCCAGCCTCTGGCCGATGCGCTGGATGTCCTCGACCTTGTTGTGAATGAAGTACACCTGGCCACCGCGCTTGATCTCGCGCAGGCAGGCCTCGCGGATCATGACGTCGTTCCACTCGCTGACGAAGGTCTTGACCGCGAGGCGTTCCGAAGGGGGCGTCGTGATCAACGACATATCCCGCAGGCCACCGAGCGTCATGTTCAGCGTGCGCGGGATCGGCGTGGCCGTCAGCGTCAGCATGTCGACTTCGCTGCGCAGCGACTTGATCGTCTCCTTGTGGCGGACGCCGAAACGGTGTTCCTCATCGATAATCACCAGGCCGACGTCGCGGAAATCCTTCGTGTGCTGCAGCAGCCGGTGCGTGCCGATGACGACGTCGACCGCCCCCGAGCGAAGGCCCTCGACAATGCCGCGCACCTGTTTCGGCGACTGGAAACGCGACAGGACCTCGACGCGCACGGGCCAGTCCGCGAAGCGGTCGCGGAAGTTGTCGCCGTGTTGCTGCGCGAGCAGTGTCGTGGGCACGAGGATCGCGACCTGCTTGCCCCCGTTGACGGCCGCGAAGGTCGCGCGCAGTGCCACCTCGGTCTTGCCGAAGCCCACGTCGCCGCACACGACGCGGTCCATCGGCTGGCCGGACGCGAGGTCGGCAAGGACATCGTCGATGGTCGTGGCCTGGTCCTCGGTCAACTCGAACGGGAAGCCCTGTTCGAAGGCGCGGTACTCCGCCTCGGGCCAGCGGAAGCGGTGGCCCGGCCGCGCGGCCCGGCGCGCGTACACGTCCAGCAGTTCGGCGGCGACGTCGCGCACGCGTTCCGCGGCACGCTGCCGTGCCTTTGCCCACTGGTCGCTGCCGAGACGGTGCAACGGCGCGCTTTCCGGTGACGCACCGGTGTAGCGGGAGATCAGGTCCAGTGCGTGCACCGGCACGTACAGCTTGTCGCCGTCGGCGTACTCGAGGTGCAGGAACTCGCCTTGGATACCGCCTGCCTCGAGCGCGACGAGACCGAGATAGCGGCCGACGCCGTATTCCGCGTGCACGACCGGCGAGCCTGGCTGGAGGTCGTTGAGCTGCCGAATGATGGCCTCGGGATCGCGCTCGGCCGCACGTCGCCGCCGCCGGGTACTCGTCCGTTCGCCGAAGAGCTGCTGCTCGCTGATGATGGCGGTGCCGGCATCGGGCAGCAGCACGCCGTTCTCCAGCGGCGCGACGGCAAGGCCGATGCGCGTGCTGCCGTCCAGGAAGTCGAACCAGCCGTTGACCCGTGCGAGGTCGAGGCCGCGCCCGCCCAGCAGCTCGCGGACCTGCTCGCGTCGCCCGGCCGTTTCCGCGGTAAACAGGACGCGGCCGTCGAAACCGTCCAGGAAGCGGATCAGCGCTCCGGCGGGGTCGTCGAAGCGTGCCTCGACGCGCATGGCCGGCGCGAGCGTCGTCGGCAGGTTGAGGTTGCCCGGCGCATCCGGCACCGATTGCGCCGAGTAGCGAATGGCCGGGTGTGCGGCGAGACGCTCGCGGGCACGCGCCGGCGTGTGGAACGTCTCGTCCGCGGTCAGGATCGGACGTTCCGGGTCCAGGCTGCACAGCGACTGGCGCTCTTCGATCTCCCGCCAAGCGGCGTCGAGGAGACTGTCGGCGCCGTCCGGCAGGACGACGGTCGCGTCCGCGGGGAGGTAATCCAGCAGATTGCTGGTCGTGTCGAAGAACAGCGGCAGGTAGTACTCGATGCCGCCGTGGGCGATGCCGTCGGACACATCGCGGTACACGCGCGACTTGCCGGGCTGGCCCTCGAAGCGCTCTCGGTAGCGGCTCCGGAAAGCCTGCACGTCGTCGGGATCCAGCGGCACCTCGCGCGCCGGCAGCAGGCGAACGGTATCGACCGGGTCGGCGGAGAGCTGCGTCTCGGGCGAGAACGGTCGCAGCGACTCGATCTCGTCGCCGAAGAAGTCGACGCGGTAGGGTTTGTCGGAGCCCATCGGGAACACGTCGATCAGCGAGCCGCGAACGGCGAACTCGCCGTGCTCGCGGACCTGCGGCACGCGGTAGTACCCGCCGGCCACGAGCCGGTCGACAAACGCATCGCGCTCGAGCTTCTGCCCGGCGGCCAGGGACAGTGAACGCCCGGCGACGTAGTGCGTCGGTGGCAGCCGCTGGAGCAGGACGGGCAGGGCGGCGACGACCACCCCGTGTTCCAGCGACGGCAGGCGCGACAGCACGTCGAGGCGCTGCGAAACGATGTCCTGGTGCGGCGAGAACGCGTCCCACGGCAGGGTCTCCCACTCGACGAAGTGCAGGACGTCGAGCCGGGCGCCGGCGAAGAAGCGGATCTCCGACTCGAGGCGGTCGGCATGGCGCGGGTCGTCCGCCAGCACCAGCAGAGGCCCCTGCGCCGCCGCCGCGTGCTCGGCGATCGCGAGCGCGGCGGCCGCGCCGGTCAGCCGGCCCCAGGCAGGGACGGTATCGTCGGAGGGCGTCCTGGCGCGCGGAAACAGGAGCGCGCGCGGGCTGAGAGAAGCGTCGGCCACGGCATCGGTTGTTGGAGGGCGGCCGGGGATTATAAGGAATGCGGTGCCGTCGCGGGAACCGCCGATCGCGGGACGCCGGGAAATGAACGGGCCCGGACCGTTGCCGGCCCGGGCCCGGTGTCGCAGTACGTCGTCTTCTAGCGCTTGAGTACGGTGTGGATCACGCGGTCGTGCTCGAAATACACGATGAAATCCGCGTACACCCAACGGCTGATCGGCGGATCGCCGACCGGAGCGATCTTCGAGACCGGGGCGCCGTACTTCGCCTCGACGCTCGCCTGGGTCATGCCGGAGGCGGGTCCGCTGCTGGCAGACGCAGCCCCGGTGCCGCGCATGTCGAGATTCTGTGCCGTGGCCGCCGCACCCGCGGTCGCCGCGACGACGAGCAGGAGCAGTTTCGGCAGGAATGTCCGTTGAATAGCCATGTCGCGTCTCCGGTTCGGTCCCGGCGACTATAGCATCGCGCGCCGGGACGAAAAACAGTAGCTCAAACAGGTTTTTACACCGCTGGCCGGGTGTCGCGCGTGACGGCCGTCACAATTTGCCCGCGCGCTCCCGGGCTGGCGTTCTGTGGTTTAATGCGCCCGATGCTGAGGGCCCACGAACTGTTTGTCGGACTGCGCTACCTGCGGGCCAAGCGGCGCAATCGCTTCGTGTCGTTCATCAGCCTGATTTCGCTGCTCGGTATCGCGCTGGGCGTCGCGGCGCTGATCGTGATCCTGTCGGTGATGAACGGTTTCGAAGCCGAGCTGCGCACGCGGCTGCTGAGCCTGTCGGCCCACGGTGCCGTCGGTTATGCAGAGGGCCCGGTGACCGACTGGCGCGGCCTCGCGGCGGACGTCGAGGCGGAGCCGGGTGTCGTTGCGGCGGCGCCCGTGATCTCGATGGAAGGCATGGTCCAGTCCGAACGAAGCCTGGAGCCCGTGCTCGTCCAGGGCATCGACCCGGCCGCGGAGATGCGGCTGTCCGGGCCGTCGATCAACATGGTCGAAGGCCGCATCGAGGCGCTCGCACCCGGGCAGCGCGGCATCGTGCTCGGGCGCCTGCTGGCCTACGACATCGGCGCGCGGCTCGGCGACGGCGTCGTGCTGTTGATTCCCCGCCCGGTCGGGGATGGAACGCTGGAGCCGGTGCTCGAGCGCTTCACGCTGAAGGGCGTGTTCGAGGCCGGCCTGCAGGAGCTGGACGAAGGTCTCGCGCTGGTGCACGTCGCCGACGCCGCGAGAATCCGCGATCTCGGCGACGCGGTCGACACCGTGCGTTTTCGTGCGCTGGACGTCATGGAGGCCCCCTCTATTGCTGCGCGGATCGCCGCACGGGTTCCCGGCGTATCGACGACGGACTGGACGATCGAGAACGCGAGCTACTTTCGCGCGATCCGTATCGAGAAAATGATGATGTCGCTGCTGTTGTCGCTGATCATCGGGGTCGCGGCGTTCAACATCGTCGCGAGCCTCGTCATGGTCGTCACCGACAAGACCACGGATATTGCCGTCTTGCGCACGCTCGGCATGGAGCCGCAGGGCGTAGTGCGCGTGTTCTTCGTGCAGGGCGCCGTGATCGGCTGGTTCGGCGTCGTCATCGGCGTGCTGCTCGGCGTCGTTCTCGCGATCAATGTCCCGGTCATCGTGCCTGCGCTGGAGCGCCTGTTCGGCTTCCAGATCATGCCCGGCGACGTTTACTACGTCTCCCGCATCCCGTCGCAGCTCGAGTGGGCACACGTCGGGGTCATCGCGGCGGCGGCGTTTGTGCTGACGTCGCTGGCCACGCTCTACCCGGCGCGCCGGGCCGCGCTGGTCCGACCGGCGGTCGCGCTGAGGTACGAATGAGCGGGCGGTCCTACGAACGCTGGATCGGTACGCGCTACGTGCGGTCCCGCAGCGACAATCGCTTCGTGTCGTTGATCTCTGCGATCTCGATGCTCGGTATCGCGATCGCGGTCATGGTGCTGATCGTGGTGCTGTCCGTCGTGAACGGCTTCGAGCGCGAGTTGCAGGACCGGTTGCTCGCGATGACGGCGCACGCCTCGATCGAAGGCGCCGACGGCGAACTCGCCGACTGGGAACCGGTCGCTGACCTCGCGACGGCGGATGCGCGCGTATCCGGCGTGGCGCCCTTCGTGACCGGGCAGGCGCTGCTCGTGCACGCAGAGTCGCTGAGCGGCGCCGAGCTGCGTGGCATCGATCCCGCGCGCGAGCGCGCGGTGTCCGGCGTCGCCGATCTCATGCTGGAAGGCTCGCTTGACGAACTGGTGCCCGGCGAGTTTCGCATCGTGCTCGGCGAGGAACTGGCGAAGGCGCTTGGCGTCGGCCCGGGAGACCGCGTGACGGTGACGCTCGCGGCCGGGGTGGTCACCCCGGCAGGCGTGGTGCCGCGCACGAAGCGTTTCACCGTGAGCGGAATCTACCGCGTCGGCATGTACGAATTCGATCGCAGGCTCGCATTCATCAGCATTGGCGACGCGCAGCGCCTGTACCGGCGCGCGAACTCGGTGACAGGGTTGAGACTGTCCGTAACGGACGTATTCGCGGCGCCGCAGGTCGTGCGCGACATCGCGCTCGAGACCGGCCGTCTCGTGCTGGTCAGCGACTGGACGCGCCGCCACGTAAACTTCTTCCGCTCGATTCAGATCACGAAGTCCATCCTGTTCGTGATCCTGCTGCTCGTCGTGGCGGTCGCGGCATTCAACATTGTCTCGACGCTGGTCATGGTCGTGAAGGACAAGCAGTCGGACATCGCGATCCTGCGCACGGTGGGTGCAAGGCCGTCGGGGATCGTCCGGATTTTTGTGACCCAAGGCAGTATCATCGGGCTCGTCGGCACGCTCGCCGGCGTGGTCGGCGGCGTCCTGTTGTCCGTGAACCTCGAGCGTGTCGTCGGCTTTCTCGAGGGAACCTTCGGCTTCAAGTTGCTCGCATCCGACGTGTATTTCATCAGCGACCTGCCGTCGCAGCTCCAGTCCGGCGACGTGCTGCGTATCGCGGGCATCGCGCTCGTGCTGGCGCTCGCCTCGACGCTGTACCCGGCATGGATGGCCGCCCGGATCGCGCCGGCCGAGGCGCTGCGCTATGACTGAAGCCACGAACGCGGTGCTCGAGTGCCGGGGCATCGCGCGCCGCTTTCGCGAAGGCAGCTCCGTGCTCGAGGTGCTACGCGACGTGAACCTGTCGGTCGCGGCGGGCGAGCGCGTCGCGATCATCGGCGCATCCGGTTCGGGCAAGACGACGCTGCTGCAGATCCTGGGCGGCCTCGATGACCCCGACGACGGCGAGGTCTACGTCGCCGGCGAGGCGATGCACGCGAAGAACGAGGTGCGTCGCGGCGACATCCGAAACCGGCACATCGGCTTCGTCTACCAGTTTCACCACCTGCTCCCGGAATTCACCGCGGCGGAGAACGTGGCGATGCCGCTGCTGATTCGGCGGGAAGCGATGGCGCCGGCACTGGAGAAAGCGGGCGAACTGCTCGCGCGCGTGGGCCTCGGCGAGCGCCTGGCGCACAAGCCCGGCGAGTTGTCCGGCGGCGAGCGTCAGCGCGCGGCCGTGGCGCGCGCGCTGATCACCCGGCCGGCGCTGGTGCTGGCCGACGAACCGACCGGCAATCTCGATGCCGGCAACGGCCGGCACGTGCTGGACCTGATGCTGGGGCTGAATCGGGAACTCGGCACGAGCCTCGTCATCGTCACGCACGATCACTCGATTGCGGAGCAGATGGACCGGGTGCTCGTCCTCGAGGACAAGCACCTGGTCGACGCGTCTCAATAGACCGTTTTCTGCACCCCGATCAGCCACTCGGCGTCGGTCTCGAGCTGCGGCCCGTCCACGTCCTGCAGCAACGGCACGAGGTACTCGACGCCGAATCGCCAGCCGCGAAGCCGGCCCGTGCCGACGACGTTCAGGCCGAGACCGGCGTCCATCCGCGTCAGTGCCTGCCGATCGGGATCGGCCGTTTGCACCGGCCCCATGATCTGCGGGTCGATGCCGCTGATGTTGTCGCGGTCATACCACGCCACGCGCGCCGACGTGCTGACGGCATCGCTCCAGAGCCAACTCGCCCAGGCCGTCAGGCGATGTTCGTCGCCCAACCGGTAGTCGTCGTCGTTGTCAGTCAGTCGAAACGTGCTCCGCCACTGTGCGCCCCAGCCGAACCGCCCGTGACCGGTGGACGCGATGGTTGCGCCGATGATCGGGTCCCACGTGCCCGACCCGAGCTGCATGGGGTATGGCGTGCGTTGGGTCGGTCGCATGTTCATCGGCGTCAGCACGGTCGCCTCTTCGTCGGTACTCCCGGTCGGCAGTGACAGGCCCGCCGCCAGGTGCAACCGGTATGTCGCGTTGTGCGCAATCCGCACGAGCGCCGTTGCCGTCGTGTCGCCCCATCCCGAGGTCGTCACGTCGAAGTCCCCGAGGACGGTGGTGCCCATGCCGCCCATGTACGTCCGGTGCGCCATCGACTTTTGCCAGTACGTCCCCATCAGCATCAGCGTCACGGTGTCCGAGGGGGCATACATCAGACCCGGCATGTGCATCGTCATGTCCATGTCGAGCGGTACGATGCGCAGGGTCGGCGGCATGCCTGGCATGCCGGCGAAGCGGTTCGGTTCCGTCGTGACGATCGTGTCGGGGGCGATGGATTCGTCGCCTTGCAGATTGCCCGCCATTTCCATCCGCATGTAGCGATAGGAAAACATCCATTCGCCCGCGGCATGAGTGTGATCACCCATGACGCCGATGGGGGCGTGGCTATCGGCACGCACCGCGTCGTCCGCGCTCGCAGTGCCGGTTGCAGCGAGCGCTGCCAGCAGCGTCGCCGTTATGAAGTTCGGTTTCATTTCAGATCCTCTGTCGCAGACGCGCGTAGGCCGCGCGAGTGCCCGCAAGCCACCGCGCCCGCGGTGGCAGGAAATTCGTGGTCAGGAACGGCGGGCGGCGGGCGGTCCGCGGGGATCGTAGTGTGTCGCCTGGACCGTGGACGCCGGCGACGTCGCCGGAGAGGCTTGATGTCCTTGCGCAGCGGGTACCACGGCGCGGTGGGCCGGCGAATCGGCCGGGATTGCCGCCATGAAGACGGCATTGCCGATCGGGCAGCTCTCGCCCGTGGCCGCATGCTCCGAGTGAGTGTCGGTGGCATGTGCCGCATGGCCGGCGCCCTGGTGAATGGCGTGGTGGCCGGCCTCTGTCGCCGGCGAGAGTACCGCGAGGATCGCGGCACCGCCGTTCGAAGGGCACAGGACGACCAGCCGCCCGTCGTGCAGCGTACCGGGCATGTAGCCGACGGGTATGACGGCGCGGAGCGAAATCGCGAGTACGAGGACGAACCGCAGGCCGGGACGGTACATCAGCGGTTCCGGCGAGTGTCGTGGATGCCGTTGTCGCCCGAGCGGCCGCGGCGCTTCCGCGACTTGTAGTCGTGCAACGACGCGCGCCAGATCACGTCGACGACGACGTAGCCGATCAGCGCGCTCAGGGACCCCAGGATCAGGCAGCCGAGCGTCAGCGGCTGCCAGATCGTGACGAACTTGTCCGTGAACCAGGCGAGCGAGAACTCGAAGTCGAACGCGATCGGCGGCGCGTCGAGCAGCCAGCGGCCGAGCCGGTACGCGGAGTAGTACATCGGGTACATCGTCAGCGGGTTGCTGACGAAGGTCGTGACGACGGTGATCGGGATGTTGACGCGCGCCGCAAGCGCGGCCAGCGTCGCCAGTAGCGGGTGGCCGGGTATGGGCATCCACGCGAAAAACAGCCCGAGCGCAAATGCGGGCACGGCCGTGCGCCGGCGAACGCCCCAGTAGCGGGGCTCGTGGAGCATGTGGCGGAACGGTGCCAGGAAGCGGCTTTCACTGACTCTGTGCCGCTTTATCGAGAATTTCCTGAAAAACTGCCTGGGCATTGGCGCCGTCGGTCCTCGAAACTGGATGAATGTGCCGAACCGTCCGTCGCCGTCCACTGCCGGGTTGAACAGGTCGTGTTGCGCGCGTGCCTGTGCGTGATGGTCGGTATGCTGGCGCCGCAGCTTACCAGCTTTCCCCGGTATTCCGACCTGTTCGGGGCGCGGATGTTTCAGATCGGGTCGACAACGTCCATGCTCGCGACGGTGACGATCGCCTGGCTGTTGTTCAAGGGTTTGCCGGCGGCCTTGCGACGGGATCTTGCCTGCGTCGCCGCGGGTGCGCTGTTGTTCTGCGTCCACGTCGACGGCATCGTCGCCGATCGCCTGGATCCGCGTCTCGCCGGGGACAGCATCGTCGTCACGGTCCGGGTCACGGACTTTCCGCAGCGTTCGCCCGGCGGAATGGCGTTCGTCGCCGAGCCCGTCGACGACGCCCGTATCCCCCGGCGCCTCCGGATCAGCTGGTTCGAGCCGCCGGTCGCGATTCGCCAGGGCGACGTCTGGCAATTCGAACTCAGACTCCGGCCGCCGTCCGGCGTGCGCAACCCGGGCGGTCCGGATTTCGACACCTGGATGCTGCGGGACCGGAGCGGCGCCGCCGGCTATGTCGCCGACGGCCACTTCAACCGGCTCGTTGACTCCGGGACGACGGGTTGGCTTGCCGCGCGCCGCGAGCGCGCCGTGGACCGCATCACCGCCGCGCTGGACGACGACGCCGCGGCCGCCGTGATCGTCGCCCTGACGGTCGGGGCCCGCCACCTGCTGACCCGCGAGCAGTGGGAGCGCTACGCCGCGACGGGCACGAGCCACCTGATGGCCATCTCCGGGCTCCACGTGGGACTCGTCGGCGCGGGCGCGTTTGCCGTGCTCGCGCCGGCCCTCGGGCTGCTCGGGATCCGGCGGTCACACGCCGCGGCGCTCGTGGGTGGCCTGCTTGCCGCCACGGCATACGCCCTGATGTCGGGCTTCGCCGTCCCGGCGCGCCGTGCGCTGATCATGCTGGTGCCGGTGGTGGTCGGCGGACTGGTCCGGCGCGTACCGCAACCCGCGGCGGTCATTGCGGCGGCGGCTGGCCTGATCCTGTTCCTCGAGCCGGCCGCGGTACTCGCGCCGGGCTTCCAGCTGTCGTTCGCCGCGGTTGCCGTCCTGGTCTGGGCCGCGCGGCGCCACGCGCCGCGCCGGCGGTCGCGGTTGCGTCGCGCCGCCGGCGGCCCGGCGCAGCTCCTGGTTCTGCAGGGTGTCCTGTTGCCGGGACTGGCTTCGCTGACGGTCCTGCACTTCGACCGGATCGCGCTGGTTGCCCCGGTCGTGAACCTGCTCGCCGTGCCGGTGTTCAGCGTGCTCGTCGTGCCGGCCGCGCTCATCGGTCTGCTGCTCGGCGGGCCATTGGGACCGGTTGGGGATGCGTTGCTGCGCGCGGCCGGCGCCGTCGTGGGAGTCGTCGACGGCTGGCTTGCACATATCGCGACGATCGACGCGGCGTCGGTCCCGGTGGCCGCCATCGTCGGCGCCGGCTGGGTGTGCCTCGTCGTGCCGGTGGCGTGGGCCGTGTTGCCGCCGCGGTGGCCCGGCCGCGCGGTCGCCTGGATCGGGCTCGCGGGGCTCGTGCTGTGGCGCCCGCCGTCCCCGCCGGCAGGTTGCGCGGCGTTCGTGTTGCTCGACGTCGGGCAGGGCCTGTCGGCCGTCATCCGGACCGAGAACCGGACGCTTGTTTACGACACCGGGCCGGCCTACCGCAGCGGGGGCGATGCCGGACAGTCCGTGCTCGTGCCGTTCCTTAGGCACGCGGGCACCCGACGTGTGGACCGGGTGCTGATCTCGCATTCGGACCTGGACCATGCCGGCGGCCTGGAGTCACTGCTGTCGGCGTATCCGGTGGGGCACGTGGCGAGCGGCGACCCACTGGTCGCGCCGCCGGCAGATCGGCGCGTGTCGCGCTGCCGGGCCGGCGACCGGTGGACCTGGGACGGCGTGACGTTTCGCGTGCTGCATCCGCCCGCCGGTGTTCCACTGGAGCGCAACGATGCATCGTGCGTACTCTTGCTCGAAACCGGCACGACGAGAGTCCTGCTTGCCGGCGATATCGAGGCGGCCGTCGAAGCGGCGCTCGTGCGTTCGCGCGTATTGCCCACGGTCGACGTCACGACCGTGCCGCACCACGGCAGTCGCACGTCGTCGATCACGCCCTACGTGCGCGCGCTCGATGCACGCGTGGCCCTTATCCCGGTTGCGCGCTACAACGCCTGGAACCTGCCGAAGCCGGATATCGTCGAG
Source organism: uncultured Pseudomonadota bacterium (assembly GCA_913055625.1). Lineage (GTDB taxonomy): Bacteria > Pseudomonadota > Gammaproteobacteria > Steroidobacterales > Woeseiaceae > UBA1847. The sequence goes on from CAJXJW010000001.1 coordinate 744,220, forward strand.
CGCTGGCGCAACGTCGGCGCGCGGGTCGTGTCGACGGCGACGAGCGGCGCCGTGCAGGTCGATGTGTGTGCGTCCGGCGTGACGTTTCGCGAATACCGTCACGAACACCGGCGTCGCTGGCACGGCACGGACTGATTCGCGGGGCAAATCGGCAGTCGTTCTAGTATATTCCGGGTTTTCGCGGGGGCGTCCGTATGGTTGAAATTGTCAAGTCCGGTGGTTGGCTCATGGCGCCGATCATCCTGTGCGCCATCATCGCGATGGGCATCATCCTGGAGCGATTCTGGACCCTGCAACAGAAGCGCGTCATTCCGGAGGACCTGACAAGCAAGGTGTGGGGCTGGGTGAAGAAGAACCAGCTCGACCAGAAGCAGATCCAGACATTGCACCAGGGTTCGCCGCTCGGGCAGATTCTCGCGGCCGGCCTCATCAACCGGGACCGCGACCGCCAGGTGCTGAAGGAAAGTGTCGAGGACACCGGTCGGCATGTCGTTCATGAACTGGAACGCTATCTCGAGACGCTGGGCACGATCGCGGCGATCAGTCCGCTGCTCGGGCTGCTCGGTACCGTCATCGGCATGGTTAAGGTCTTCACGGCGATCACGACGCACGGCGTCGGCAATCCGACCGCGCTCGCGGGAGGCATCGCCGAGGCGCTGATCACGACGGCGGCCGGACTCACCGTCGCGATTCCCGCGCTGATCGGGTATCGCTACTACCGCAGCCGGGTCGATGCGCTGGTGGTCAACATGGAGAAAGAGGCCATCAAGCTCGTCGAGGCGCTCCAACGCCGGCGCGAGCAGGTCGTCGAATGAAGCTGAACCTCCGCGCCCGTCCGCAGCCCGAGGTCAACCTGACCTCGCTGATCGACGTGGTGTTGCTGCTGCTGATTTTTTTCATGGTGTCCACGAGTTTCGTGAAGGAGTCGCAGATCGAGATCCGGCTGCCGGAGACCGCGGCGACGGAGCCTGCGGATCAGCCGGCCGAACGCATCGACATCATGATTACCGAGACGGGCACGGTCTTCGTCAACGGGCGCGAGCTGATCAACAGCCGGCCGGAGACCCTGCGCAACGCGCTGCGCAAGGTGTCGGCGGGGGACAACAGCCTGCCGCTGACGATCAGCGCGGATGCAAATGCCACGCACCAGTCGGTCGTGACGGCGATGGACGTTGCCGGACGGCTCGGGTTTTCGCAGATCAACATCGCGACGGTCAACGAGCCGGCGGACGTCCAGCAATAGACGGCGCATCGTGACGAATCCGGACGACTCGAGAGTACGCGCGGTCTACGGACGCCTGTGGCGCTACGTGCTGCCGCACAAGCTCATCGGGCTTGCGGCAGTCGTCGGCATGGCCGCGACCGCCGTGATCGAGGGAAGCATGGTCTGGTTGCTGCAGCCCCTGACGGACGAGGCACTGGTCGCGCGAAACCTGGAGACGGCGCGCTGGATTCCACTGGCTTTCGTTGCCATTTTCATCGTGCGCGGTATCGCCGGCTTCGCGACGGAACTGTCGCTCGGCTACATCGGGCGATCCGTCATCAGCTCGCTGCGGCGCGAGGTGTTCGAAAAATACCTGACGCTGCCGGCCCGATTCTTCGACCGGCATTCGGCCGGGCCGCTGTTGTCTCGCATGACCTACAACGTCGAGATGGTGGCCGAATCCGTCACGAGCGTCGTGACGATCGCCATCCGCGACGTGCTCACGGTCGTCGCGGCTATTGCCGTCATGCTGTACCAGAGCGCCACGCTCTTCGTCTTCGTCGCGTTCCTGTTTCCGGTGGTCGCGGCGATGGTGCGGGTGCTTGGCATCGCATTCCGCCGCTACTCCAGCCGCATCCAGGATTCCGTCGGGGAGGTCACGCAGGTCACGGACGAGGTCGTCCGCGGCAACTGGGTCGTCAAGGCCTTCGGCGGTTACGACTACGAGCGCGCCCGTTTCGAGGGTGTGGACGGCGCGAACCGCCGCCAGAACCTGAAGCTGATCCGCGTGCGTTCGCTCGGCGTCGCCGTGACGCAGGTCATCTTCGGTATCGGCGTGGCCGCCGTAATCTACTGGGCGAGCCGCGAGTCCGCGCAAGGCGAGCTCTCTGCCGGTCAATTCATCTCCTTCTTCAGCGCGATGATGCTGATGCTGCAGCCGGTCAGGCGGATTACGAACATCAATGCCACGTTGCAGCGCGGTGTGGCGGGGGCGGACAGCCTGTTCAAGGTCATTGACGAGGACGATGAGCCGGACGGTGGCACAGTCGATGCCGGCCGGCTGCGGGGCGAAGTCGAGTTTCGCGACGTCGTGTTCTCATACTCGGCACGTGACGACGACGTTCTCAAAGGCATTTCCGTGCGCGTTGCCGCGGGAGAAACGCTTGCGATCGTGGGCCAATCGGGGAGCGGAAAGACGACGCTCGCAAGCCTGCTGCCGCGCTTCTACGACCTGGCGTCGGGCGAAATCCTGATCGACGGCGTTTCGATCCGCGACTACACGCTCGCCAGCCTGCGCGCGAACATCAGCCTGGTGAGCCAGGACGTCGTGCTGTTCAACGACACGATTGCGAACAACCTCGCCTACGGCCAGCTCGGGTCCAAGTCCCGGGAGGAGATCGAGCAGGCGGCGGAGGCGGCGCACGTCATGGACTTCGCGTCGCGAATGTCCGACGGTCTCGACACGATGGTGGGCGACCGCGGGGTGCTGCTGTCCGGGGGGCAGCGCCAGCGCATCGCGATTGGCCGGGCGCTGCTGAAAAACGCGCCGGTGCTGATCCTCGACGAGGCGACGTCGTCCCTGGATACGCAATCCGAGCGCCGCATACAGGAGGCGCTGAACGAACTGATGCGGAACCGGACGACACTGGTCATTGCGCACCGGCTGTCGACGGTCGAGCGGGCCGACCAGATCGTGGTTCTGGACGCCGGCCGTATCGTCGAGTCCGGCACGCATGGCGACCTGCTGGCAGCCGACGCGCACTACGCGGCGTTGTACCGGATGCAGTTCAGCGACGACTGATGCGACAGGGCGTACTGTATCGTTGGCTGCATCGCGTCTGGTACGACGGGGGTAGCGGCGGATGGGCGCTGCTGCCGTTCAGCGGCTTGTACTGGCTCGTGACCGTCGTGCGACGCGCGTTGTACCGCGCCGGTCTCCTGCGCACGGTGAGGGTGCCCGTGCCGGTCATCATCGTCGGCAACCTGACCGCCGGCGGTACGGGAAAGACGCCGGTGACGGCGTGGCTCGCGACGGAGCTGGCAGCGCGCGGTTTTCGACCGGGCATCGTGAGCCGGGGTTACGGCGGGAGCCGGGCGTC
>CAJXJW010000002.1 GCA_913055625.1 uncultured Pseudomonadota bacterium
GTCGAGATCAACGGCAAGCCGGCCAGGGCATTCGCCACCCGGATCTTCTCGCGGGCGGCGTTCAGGCCGATGCCGCATTTCAGGTTCAGCCAGTGGGCGCAGGAGTGCAGGCCCAGGCGTTCCCAGCAACGGTCGGTGTCGAACTCCCGCAGCAGGGAGAGAAACTTCGCCTCGAGGGCGTAACGGTAGGCACACAGTTCAGTGAGTTCGCGGGCGAGGGATTCAGCGCGATCCCGCGCGGGATTGGAGCGGACGGCAGCCATGACATTCCCCCCTGAACATATACTGTGAATGTGTACAGTATACCGGATAAGTCATTGGCAGGGAACGAGAAAGTGGCCTGATTAGCCGGTTACCGAAGGGCTAGTCAGGGTCGGCGCACGCGGGTGCGTGATGTCAGCTTTCGGGCAGATCGGCCGTTCGGATCGTCACAGCGTGCGGGCGGCTCCCGGCCAGAAGCGGTCGTTCATTCCGATCCAAAGATTCGGATACATATGTAGAACACAGTTGCCAATACAGTAGATGCGGCAGCTATTTCACCGAACTCGTGAAAGGATTTTTCGCTTGCCCGTATCTCGTCCAAGCTCAATAAGAGAAACATCGCAAGCAGGACAACGTAATACGCTACCCAAGAAAGAACCGGACGTTTTCTTGAGAACCTATTTAGTGCGTTAGTTAGCGGCAACTGCATAGTTGTTATTTTACGTAGCGAGTTGGCAAAACTCGAATGACCGCAATGGGTCAGTAGCAGTCGCCCAGAGTATAGCGCCTGAAAGTCTGCTAACAGCTGCATTGCGGACACTAGAGTGTCTGAAAGTCGGCTTTCACCCAAAGCAGCCAGTGAGTGCCAGCGGCTCGACTGGCGGCTACTGGCCAGAAGCGGTCAGTCCTTGTAGACACGGCCGTTGATCGCCAGAAGCCTCGCCACAACCGCCACGCCAATAGAGCAAAACTCGTCGTCCGACAACTTCATGTGATTCAGCACATCATTCGGATAGAGGTTTTGTGTATAGAAAACTTTGTGTCTCCAGACCGGGTTCTGGGCTTCAGGGTCGTCAGCAACTACTTCGTCGATCACCAACCGCGAATTACCATCACCCAAATCCGCCAAACAGATGGCGATTCCATCCTTGGCGCGATTCTTTCTTACAGCGTCGCTGGACACGACATGTCCCCTCGGAATATCAAACAATTAGCGACCGCTTCGGGTCAGCAGCGGAAGTGTATCGCAAAATACTTGGACGGCGACTTCCAGCCAGGAGCGGTGATTCAGCGACGCAGGGCTCCGCAGGAGCCCCACGAAAGCGTCACACGCTCCAGCCGCGCATCGCCCGCAAGCGGGCTCCTACAGCGCTTCGATGAGCATTCAAGATGAGCATTCAAATGGTGGAGCCGAGGAGGGTCGAACTCCCGACCTCCGCATTGCGAACGCGGCGCTCTCCCAACTGAGCTACGGCCCCGATACCGGACATTCCCCGGGAAGGAAGTGGTGGGCGATACCGGTCTCGAACCAGTGACCTCCGCAATGTGAATGCGGCGCTCTCCCAACTGAGCTAATCGCCCGCCCGGCCGCGTATTTTCCGTCGCCGGGGCGGCGGATTTCAAGCCCCGCGCGGGCGATACCAGTCCACGTGGCGGGTGAGGTACATGATCGTGCCGAGAATGACCCAGAGACCCGCCGCGCCGGCGAGCATGGCGAAGTCCTCGGACTTCAGCACCAGGTACAGGAACCCGTACAGGGCGCCGAGCAGCGCCGCCATCATGCCGGCCGGCCGAATGCCGCCGAGCACCGCGCGGCTGTAGCCGACGACGAGGCCGGCGGACGCAACCGTGCTCAGCGCGTACGCCGGTCCGAAACCGATCTGCTCGGCGAACGACAGCAACAGCAGGTAGAACAGTGCGTTGGCGAATCCGATGAGCAGGTACTGCAGCGGGTGCAACGACAGCCGACCCATCGTCTCGAACAGGAACCACGCGACGAAGGTCAGGCCGATGAACAGCACCGCGTACTTCGTCGCGCGCAGCGTCTGCTGGTACAGGCCGACGCCGGTAAACAGGTCGACGCCGAACGCGGACTGCATCGAAGGCGCTATCTGCACGTCGCCGTCGAGCCAGCTTGACGGCAGCGGCCGGGCGAACTGCGACACTTCCCAGCGCGCGGTGAATCCGTCCTCGCCGATCTCGTGGGCCTGGGGCAGCTGGTTGCCGCTGAAGCTGGGCGACGTCCACGGTGAGCGCACGTCCACCCGCGTCGATCCGCCGAGCGGCAGGAACTGCAGCGATTCGGCGCCGTTCAGCGAAAGCTCCATCTCGAACGGCACGTCCCGGCCGGCGAGTGCTTCCCCGTTCGCGTTCTCGAGGGAGGCGACGATCTGTGGCGGCAACCCGTTGAGCCTCTGGCCACCGGGCTCGAAGCCGAGGTCGCGGTCGCCGACGCGAATCCTCGGCGCGATGGGGATGGCGCGGGCATCGCTGACCGCGAGGGCGATGAAGCCGGCGTCCCAGTCGAGGTTGTCGACCCGGTGCTGCGCCGCGATGTCGGCGGGCAGGTGGAACGTGCCGCTGATGCGGATCGTCGAGCGGTAAACCGGGATCTCGTGGATTCCGCGCGCACGAAGCTCGGTCTCCAGCGCCGCGTCGATGACGAGCGTCTCCGGCAGGACGTTGAGCCGTGTCCCCACGGTGCGGCGGTCGTTGATGCCCTCGCGAACGACGGTGCCGGGCACGACCAGAATGGGGCCCGCGACGACCTGCGTGTCGCCCCAGCCTCGCATGATGTCCGCTGCGGCAACCCGGTTGACCGTTACCCGGTCCTCGACGACGCCGCGGATCATGGCAACCGGGATCAGCAGCACCAGGATCAGGATCCCGATGACGGTGATCTTGAGTGAAACGGACGCGCGCAGGCGCTCGGTGATGGATTCCATGCCGGCTCTCCCCATTCAGCGGTTCCATGAAAGCCCGGAATGCTGGCCGGCGCGTGCGCGAAACGTGGCGAAATATGGCGGCGGACGTGAACGGAAATCCCTTGCGCGGCGTGACCACACTCCCTAGTCTGGATTTTTCATTCCTGACACTGCGACCGAACGCCATTGCTTGAAAAATACATCCAGGACGCCCTGATACTCTGGGCCACCATCGACCCGGTCGGCACGCTCGCCATCTTCGTGGCGCATACCGGGCATCTGTCGGACGCCGAGCGTCGCCGCGTGGCGATTCGCGTCGTGCTGTACGCCGGCTCGGTACTGGTCGGTGCGATCCTGCTGGGCCAGCTCATCCTCACCGGCATGGGCATCCGGCTCGTATCGTTCCAGGTTGCGGGCGGCGCGATACTCTTCCTGTTCGGCCTGCAGATGATCTTCGGCAGCAGCAACACGCGCATGCGGCCGGAGCCCGATCACGACGTCGCGGTTTTTCCGCTCGCGATTCCCGCGACGGCGACGCCCGGCGCGATCCTGGCCGTGATCCTGCTGACCGACAACCACCAGTTTTCGGTCGCGGTGCAGGCCGGCACCACTGGCGTCACCGTCGGCATCCTTCTGGTCACGCTGGTTCTCCTGCTCAACTCGAACCGCATCATCGGCGTCATCGGCATGAACGGTGCCGCGATCCTGACCAAGGTCATGGGCATGATTCTGGCGGCGTTGTCCGTCGAACTTGTGATGGAGGCACTCGGTATCGAGCAGTGGCTCGGCAACGGGCCGTAGCGGCGTCCCGCGCTAGTCCCACGCGTTCGCGTCGTCCGCGAAGCCCTCGCTCTGTGGACGCACGATGCAGAAGCGCTGCCCGGTCGGCGCCTCCATGACCACCCAGGTGCGCACCGTGCCGATGCGCTTCGCGCCGAGTGCCTCGAGCCGCCGGGCCTCGGCCTCGATGTCGTCCGACTCGATGTCCAGGTGCACGCGGCTGGGGTGCGACACCTGCTGCACCTCGATGTGCAGCCCGCGGTCGGTGTCGAGCTTCACGTAGGCGCTTTCCGCCGGGTCGTCGGCCTTGTTCTTCGGCATGCCCAGCGCCGCGCTCCAGAAGTCCGCGGCCGCGTCGAGGTCGTCGGTCTCGCAGTCGATGATGAAGCCGGCCAGCTTGCTGCGGTGCATGTCGTGGTCTCCCCGGTGTCAGGTATTGCCGCCGGCCGCCGCGCGAGGCAGCCGGACCGTGAATCGTACGCCGCCGTCGATGTCGCGGGCTTCGATGCGGCCATTGTGGCCGGCGGCGATCAGGCGGGCAACGTACAGGCCGAGTCCCAGGTGCGTGGCGTCGTCGCCGGGCCGCACCGACACCATCGAGTCGAACAGCTGTCCGCGCATCGCGGCCGGCAGCGGCGGCCCGGGGTTACTGACGTCGAGCCTGACCGCGTCGTCGTCGGACGAAACGCCGATCGCGATCGTGTCGCCGGGCCGACTGAAGCTGACCGCGTTGTCGACGAGCTTGTCGAGCAGCTGGATCAGCAGCTCCGGCGCGCCGTGCACGGCGCAGTCGGCATCCTGTGCGACGGCGAGGTCGAATTGCCGTTCGCCGTACACGTCCCGGTAGCCGCCGACGGCCGACCGCACCGCGGCGTCGAGCGCGAACCGCTCCGTGTCGACGTTGTTCATCAGCTCCTCGACGCGGCTCGCTTCGCTCATCGCGGACAGGATGCGGCGCAACCGGTCCGCGCCGTCGCGGGCGCGCTTCGTGTAGCTGCGCTGCGCGTCGTCGAGCGCCTCGTGCTCGAGATTCTCGAGCGACGACGTCACGATCGCAAGCGGCGTGCGCAGCTCATGTGACAGCTTGGACGCGAGCGTGCGCAGGTATTCGTTGTAGGCGCCCAGTTGCGCGAGGACACCGGAGAAGCTGCGCGACAGGTCGCCGATCTCGTCGCGCGCGCCGGCGCTCGGCAGCCGGGCCGCCCGCGCCGTGTCGTCGGCGGCACTCGCGGCGGCAACACTGAGCCGGCGTATGCGGCGCGACAGCCAGGTCGCGTAGCCGAGCAGCCCGCCGGCGACCAGGAACATCGCGATCATCGTCACGTTCATCAGCCGGACCAGCCCCTGGTTCCGGAGGCTCAGGATTGCGTCGGTCCCCTTCTGCAGGATGACCGCGCCGAACAGCCGCCCGGAAAGTTCCACGGGCGCGGCGACGGCGACCAGCGCGTTGCTGTCGTCACCGCCGCGAAACCAGGCGGCGTCCGCCTGGCCGGACAGCGCGGTCGCGACGTAAGGCAGGCCTTCCCGGCCCGCCGGGTCCGGCTCGGCGAGGCCGGACGGCGTGCCGTCCTCGACGACGGCGTCGTACCCGTAGCGCAGCCAGCGCGAGACGCCGGAACGCGCGACGGGATCACCGTCGGCGAGTGCGTCGACCTCGGCCAGCCGCCAGCCGCCCGGGTCCGTGATGATGACGCGCAGCCCCGGCTGCGCGAGCGCCTCGGCCGCGCGCTGCAGGGCAGCCATGCGTTCGACGAACGGCGCCGGCTGGTCGCCGGAAAAGGACGCGAGCGCCGTGCCGGGCAGGTTGCGGTCCATGACGTCGTCGATGACGAGCCCGAGGTGCGTGCCCAGCCGACTGCGCGGGATGCGGGCCTCGAGGCGGAAGCCGCCGGCCATGTCCTGCCAGACGGCACGAATCGACGGTTCGGCCGCGAAGCCGAACGCGTTCTGCGCGTACGGGACGATGACACCCGGCGCTTCGGCCGCGAACGAGATCTGTTCCTCGAGGTACGGCGGCGTCGTGTTGACCAGCCGCACGCGGTCCGCGAACGGCGCACGCGCCGACGGCACGAGCGCCGAGGCATCCGCGTACACGATGTCGTCGTCGCGAACCGCGACGTACAGGTACAGGAAGCCCGCGTGCAGCCCGGTTGCATAGCGTATGGGCCCGTCGGGACCGGGAATCGTCCGAAGCGAGACCGGCGTCAACGGCCAGTCGTCGAAATAGCCGTCCACGACCGGCGCGCGTTCGAGCGCCAGGCCGTAGAGCTGGTCGTCCGGCGAATACACCGTGAGCGCCGCCGGCGGAAACGCGTCGGCGTAGCGCGTCAGCGAATCCGCAACGGCCTGCGCGGTGCTGGCCAGCATCTGCTGCTGGCTCGCGCGCAGCGCCGACTCGGTTTCGCGGATGAACTGGCAGCCGGCCCAGGGCAGCAACAGGGCGAGCAGGCTGACGAGCAGCAGTTGCCGCTTGAGGCTCATCCCGACGTGGTGAGCCAGCGATACCCCATGCCGTACACCGTCTCGATCGCGTCGAAACCGTCGTCGATGGCGACGAACTTGCGCCGGATGCGCTTGATGTGGGACGTGATCGTGTTGTCATCGAGCACGGCCTGTGCCGCGTCCATCAGCTGCTGGCGGTTCTTCACATGCCCGGGGTAGCGCGCGAGCGCGTGCACGAGCCAGAACTCGGTCAGCGTCAGGCCGACCGGCCGGCCCTGCCAGGTGATGTTCATACGGTCCGTGTCGATCTCCAAGTCGCCGCGCGTAATTCGGCTGTCGCCGGACTGCGGTTCCTTCAGCGCGTCGAGCCGTCGGAACAGCGCGGCCACACGCGCCATCAGGTGCGGCAGGCTGATGTCCTTCGTCAGGTAGTCGTCGGCGCCGAGCCGCAGGCCGGACACGGCATCGAACTCGCTGTCGCGCGCCGTCAGGAAGATGATCGGCAGCTCGGGCGCGCGGGCCCGCAGTTCACGGCACAGCTCGAAGCCGCCCTCGACGTCGTCGCGCAGGTTGACGTCGATCACGACGAGGTCCGGCTGCCGGCTCGCGAACGCATCCAGCGCCGGCTTGCGGGCATCGTACGCATCCACCGCGTAGCCCTCGCGCCGGAACGCGGCCGTGTAGTTGTCCCTGATCGCGGCTTCGTCTTCGACGATTGCAATTCGCTTTGCCACCGCAGCCTCCCTCGATACGACGACACAATTTGCCACATTCGGTCGGTGCAATGCCACGGCGCGCGCGCACCGCCGTCGCAATGGGGCGCTGGAATGTCACAAAGCCCCGAGAGGATTGTGATCATGAACGAACCGCAAGAGGCCGGCGATGCGCGCCGGGAGTACCGCCCCTGCCGGGGATGGCAGCTGCTCGTGGTGTGCATCGCGATGCTGCGGCCGGGCATCGGTGCGGCTACGGGTGCCGACGTCGACGACATCGCGAGCGGCAGCCTGGTCCTGCAGACGCCGCAAGGCGTCGAGGTGGCGACGGCACTGGAGACGTCCGTGCGAATGCGCATCAACGGCCTCGTCGCCCGCGTTTCGGTCCGGCAGTCTTTCGAGAACGCCGGCGGCGACTGGGCGGAAGGCATCTACGTCTTCCCGCTGCCGGACAAGGCGGCGGTCGATCACATGCGCCTCCTTGTCGGCGAACGTGTGATCGAAGGTGAGATTCGCGAAAAGGAACAGGCACGCCGCGAATACGAACAGGCACGGCGCGAAGGCCGTCGCACGAGCCTCGTCGAACAGCAGCGCCCGAACCTGTTCACGACGAAGGTGGCGAATATCGCACCCGGCGAGACCGTCGTTGTCGAGATCGAGTACCTGGAGGATCTCGTCTTCGCGGACGGGATGTTCAGCCTGCGGTTCCCGCTGACGCTCACGCCGCGCTACATCCCCGGCCAGCCGTTGCCGGACCGGCAGGGGTCGGGGTGGTCGGCGGACACGACGCGCGTGCCGGACGCGTCCCTTGTCACGCCGCCGATGGTGGCGACGAGCAAGGCGCCGACGGTGACGTTCGACATCGACCTCGATGCCGGTCTGCCGCTCGACGTGATCGCGAGTCGTTACCACCCGATCACCGTGAAGGACGAGGCCGGGCGGTATCGCGTCGCGCTGAGCTCCAGAGCGGCGCCGATGGATCACGATTTCGAACTTGTCTGGCGGCCGGAGGCGAGCCACGCACCGCAGGCGATGATCTTCGCCCAGACGCGGGACGACGAGCCTTACTACCTGCTGATGGTCATGCCGCCGACTGCGCCGGCGCCGGACGTGCCGCCGATGCCCCGCGAGATGGTCCTGGTCGTCGATACGTCGGGGTCCATGCACGGTGTGTCGATCACGCAGGCGCGGCTGGCGCTGCTGCGCGCACTCGACGGGCTGCTCCCCGTGGATCGCTTCAACGTCATTGCGTTCAACTCCACGACGACGAGCCTGTTCCCGATCAGCGTGGATGCGAGCGCGGAAAACCTGGCACGCGCCCGGCGCTTCGTGCAGACGCTCGGGGCCGAGGGCGGCACGGAAATGCGGCCGGCGCTCGAACTCGCGCTGAGGGTTCCGCCGGCCGAATCGCACTTGCGGCAAGTCGTATTCGTCACGGACGGCGCCGTCGGCAACGAGAAGGAGCTGTTTGCGCTGATCGAGCGGCAACTCGGCCCGGCACGGCTGTTCACGGTCGGCATCGGGTCGGCGCCGAACAGCTGGTTCATGCGCAAGGCGGCGGAGGCCGGTCGCGGCAGCTTCACGATGATCAGCGCGCAGAACGAAGTGGGCGAGCGCATGGACCGGCTGCTCGCGAAGATCGCACGCCCGCAGGTGACGGACATCCGCGTCGAGTGGCCGCGCGGTGCCGTCGTCGAGAGCTACCCGGAGGTGGTGCCCGATCTCTATGCCGGCGAGCCGGTCAGCCTTCGCGCGAAGCTTGCCGCAGGGCCGGCCGGTACCGACACGGTGCGCATCAGCGGCAATTCGGTCACCGGCGCGTGGCAGCGCGAGCTGTCGATCGCGGCCGGCCTGCCGACGGCGCCGGCCAACGGCGTCGCGGCGCTGTGGGCCCGCGGGCGCATCGGGCATCTGGCCGACGAGCGCCGTCGGGGGCGCAATGCGGACGACGTCCGTGCCGAGATCGTCAGCACCGCGCTGGCGCATCACCTGGTCAGCGAGTTCACGAGTCTCGTCGCCGTCGACAGGACGCCGGCCCGGTCCGCTGCAGAGAGGCTGCGCCGCGACGCGGTGCCGAATGCGCTGCCGTACGGGCAGAGCATGAACGCGATCTTCGGCCTGCCCGCGACCGCGACGAACGCGGCACAACTCGCGAAGTCCGGCACGCTGGTCGTGCTGCTCGGACTCGCGGTGTGGCTCGCGGGGCGGCGCGGGAGTCTCGGTCGTGTGGCGCTGCAGTAGGCGCGCCCGGGGCATCGCCGTGGCGTGCATCCTCGGAATCGGCTTCTGGCAGCTCGGGCAGGCCGCCTATATCCCGGCGAAAGCGTGGCTCGCCCAGGAACTGATGCTGAAGGCCTGGGACCGCGCGGGCGCCGGCGTCGATCGCCCGCCGCCCTGGCCCTGGGCCGACACCTGGCCGGTTGCGCGCCTGCTGGCGCAGGGTGGGAAGATCGACCTGATCGTGCTGGCCGGCGGTTCGGGGCGCACACTGGCGTTCGGGCCCGGCCATCTCAGCGCCAGCCCGATGCCCGGCACGCGCGGCAACAGCGTCATCGCCGGGCATCGCGACACGCATTTCCGCTTCCTCAAGGACGTCGCGATCGGGGAAGCGCTGTGGGTGGAAGGCGCCGACGGGACCCGCTACCGCTACCGGATCATCGACCTCGACATCGTCGATGCACGTCGTTCGAGCGTCCTCCTCGATACGGACGATGCGCTGCTCAGCCTGATCACCTGCTACCCGTTCGATGCCGACGAACCGGGCGGGCCGCTGCGCTACGTCGTCACCGCGCGCCTCGAGGCGGCGGTGACGACGCTGGCGGAACTCAGTAGCGCCAGTACGCCTCGACCTTGATCATGTCCATCGAGGCGTCCTCGGTCCGGCTGCTCGTGTTGACCTCGAGAATGCCGTAGGACGCCTTCAGGCCCCAGGTGCGATCGATGTCCCAGCGAATGCCGAGCGCACCCGACCAGGACGTCACGTCCTCGGAGTACGTGTCGTAGAACGGTGCGCACATGTAGCCCCACCACGGATCCCACCAGCAGCCGGTGATCGGCGGGCCGTCCGCGATGTTCGAGTCGACCGCGGTCCAGCCGAAGCCGAGTTCGACGTAGGGCGTAAGCGGCCCCTCGAGGAAGTTGAACGTGCCGCGGCCCGCGATGGTGAACATGTCCATTGACGCGCGCAGGGTTTCGAACGGCGGGCCGTCGTCGGGCAGGTAGGTCGCCTCGTAACTCGGCGATAACCAGCCGAAGCTGAAGCCCGCGGAGAGGCGGTTCGTGAAGTTGTAGTTGCCGCCGAACGAGAAGCCGAGATCGTCGTCGATATCGAGCCCGGTGCCCTGCTGCCCCTCGAGATTCAGCGAATCCGACCAGACGAGTCCGGCGGTGAACTCCCAGGTCTGTGAACGGTCCTGGGCGCTGACCGTCAGCCCTGTGAGGAGCATGACGAGGGCCAGGGCTCCTGCCGCCGCGCGCCTGATAAACGTTTGCATGATGTCAATCCTTGTTATTGAAGAGCGCTGCCACTATTTAGCGCCTGAACAAAAGCTTCGCCCGACGTCGGGGCAGCTGCCTTGCCTGCCTCCGGCGATTGGGCGAACATAGTCGGCGCTGCGTCACATAGAATCAAGACCCGGAAAGGACATTCACAGTTCCCCTGCGTTGCGGCCTCGGGAGCGGGACAGCGAGCGAAACGGCATGGAGTGGAAAGGACGCAGGCAAAGCACGAACGTCGAGGATGCGCGCGGCCGGAAGATGGTGGCCGGCGGGGCGTCGCTCGGCCTCCTGCTGCGCTTCGTCGGACAGATGTTCGGCACCAAGGGCATCCTGGTCCTGCTGGGTCTCGGCGTCGTCGGCTGGACGCTCGGCATCATCGACCCGATGGCGCTGATGGGCGGCGGCCAGGTCCGCGAGGTGCAGTACGAGGCGTCGCCTGCCGAGCAGGAGCAGATGGCCTTCGTCAAGGTCGTGCTGGCGGACACGGAAGACGTCTGGACGCAGGAATTCAGCCGTATCGGCCATGAGTACCGGGCACCGGAGCTGGTCGTGTACCGCGGCCAGTACCCCACGGGCTGCGGTACCGGCGACGCGCGCATGGGGCCGTTCTATTGTCCCGCCGACCGGAAGATCTATATCGATCTCGGCTTCTACCAGGCGCTCGAGCAGGAGTTCCAGGCGCCGGGCGATTTCGCGCAGGCCTACGTGATCGCGCACGAAGTCGGTCACCACATCCAGACGCTGCTCGGCATATCGCAGCAGGTGGCGAAGATGCGCGGGCGTCCCGAATACAACCAGTACTCGGTGCGGCTCGAGTTGCAGGCGGATTTTCTCGCCGGCGTCTGGACGAACCACAACCAGCGCTACCTGGACCGGGGCGATATCGAGGAGGCCATGCGGGCGGCGAACCAGATCGGCGATGACACGATTCAGAAACGCACCCAGGGCCGGGTAGTGCCGCATGCCTTCACGCACGGCACCTCCGAGCAGCGAATGCGCTGGTTCCAGCGGGGCCTGCAGAGTGGCGATATTCGCGACGGCGACACGTTCGAGATACCGTACGAAGATCTCTAGCCGTATCGACCATGCCGGTCGACGCCACGCGCCGCAACCCGCGCCTCGCGGATCGTGCTAACTTGCGGCCCTTGCCATGAACAAGTCCAGAACCCGGCTCACCGAGGGCTCGGTCGGTCGGCACCTCGTTGCGATGACCGTGCCCGTCCTCGCAGGCATCGCCACGATGATGGCGCAGGGCCTGGTCGACACGTTCTTCATCGGCCGCGTCGGCGACCGGGAACTCGCGGCGTTCGGCTTCGGCTTCCCGATACTGATGATCGTGACCAGTGTGGCGATCGGCCTCGGCGCCGGCACGTCGTCCGTGGTTGCGCGCGCCATCGGCCGCGACGACCACCGGCGCGCGCGGCGGCTGGCGACGGACAGCCTGTTGCTGTCGTTTCTCACCACGTTCGCCATCTCGATGGTCGGCATCCTCACGATCGACCCGTTGTTCCGCTTGCTCGGGGCGCCGGAGGACATGCTGCCGCTGATCGGCGGATTCATGACCATCCTGTACATCGGCGTACCGTTCATCGTCGTCGGCATGGTCGGCATGGCCAGCATGCGCGCGACGGGCGACACGCGGCTTCCGGGCATGCTGATGATCATCGCCGCGGTCCTGAACGTGCTGCTCGACCCGATCCTGATCTTCGGCCTCGGCCCGGTACCGGCAATGGGGTTGAACGGGGCGGCGATGGCCGCGCTGCTCGCGCGCGGGACGATCTTCTTCGGCACGCTGTACCTGTTGCGCTACCGGCTGGACCTCGTCACGTTCAACAAGCCGGTCGCGTCCGAGCTGCGCTCATCGTGGCGTGACATCCTGCACGTCGGCATACCGGCCGCCGGGACGAACGTGATCGTGCCCCTGGGTGCCACGCTGGTCACCGCGCTGCTCGCGCGCTTCGGGCCCGATGCTGTTGCGGGCTTCGGCGTCGCGAGCCGCATCGAGTCGCTGCTGCTGGTCGTCTTCTACGCGCTGTCGGCCATCATCGGACCGTTCGTCGGCCAGAACTTCTCGGCCGGCAAGGAGGACCGGATACACCGGGCGCTCTGGCTGTGCACCGCGTTCAGCCTCGCGAGCAGCGTCGTGTACGCGGTCGTTCTCGGCCTCTCGTCGGGGCTGGTCCCGCAGTTGTTCACGGACAGCGCGGAGGTTGCCGGCGTGACACGCCTGTTCCTGCTGATCGTGCCGGCCAGCTACGGCACCTACGGCATGGTCATGATCATGAACGCCGCGTTCAACGGGCTCGGCAACCCGATGCCGGCCGTCTGGATCAGCGTGGCGCGCATCCTGGTGCTGTACGTGCCGCTCGCCTATGCCGGGGCGGCGATGTTCGGCATACCGGGCGTGTTTGGTGCCTACGCGATTGCGAACGTCGTGTCCGGTTTCGGCGCCTACGCCTGGGCGCGCGGTTCGGTGCGGCGGTTGTGCGCGGCCGAGGCCGGCGCGGGATAGTCCTCAGGCACGGGCGCCGGCCATCGGCAGGACCGCACGACGATAACCCACGTGCATGCCCACGCCACGCGCCGCCAGGAACAGCAGAAACGCGAGCCACAGGCCGTGGTTGCCGAGCCCCTGCAGCAGCCACCACGCCGGCACGAATACCGCGAACGTGGCGATGAGCATGACGTTCCTCATCTCGCGCGAGCGGGTGGCGCCGATGTAGACGCCGTCGTAGACGAACGACCAGACCGACACGAGCGGTGAGATCACCATCCACGGCAGGTACGTGAGTGCCGCGCCGCGCACCGCGTCGAGATCGGTGAGCGCCGCGATGAGGAAGGGCCCGCCGAGGGCGTACAGCCCGCAGAACACGGCGGCGAACAGCAGCGACCACTTCAGGCACAGCCGAACCGCCGTTTCCAGCGAGTGCCGGTCGCGGGCGCCGATCGCCTTGCCGACGAGCGCCTCGGCGGCGTGGGCGATGCCGTCCAGGGCGAACGCGGTCAGGTTCTGGAAGTTCATCATGATCGCGTTCGCGGCGAGGATGAGTTCGCCCATCCGCGCGCCGCGGGCGGTCACGAAGGCGATCGCGAACATCAGTGCCAGCGTCCGGATGAACAGGTTCGTGTTGACGGCCAGGAACGCGTGATAGTCACGCAGGCTCGCGAGCCGCGACAGCGCCATGTGACCGCCGCGTTTCGAAAGCTCGCGCGCGGCGAACGCGCCGCCGACCGCGAGGCCCGCGAACTCGGCGATCACGGAGGCCAGCGCGACGCCGCGGACTTCCATGCCGAGCAGTACGACGAACACGATGTCGAGCACGATGTTCGTGACGTTGACGGTGAGAAAGATCAGCAGCGGGACGCGCGCATTGGACAGGCCGATGAACCAGCCGATCAGCACCATGTTGGCGAGCGTGGCCGGCGCGCTCCAGATGCGCACGAAGAAGTAGGTGATCGCCTCCTTCTGTACGTCGGGGCTGCCGCCGGCGAGCCGGACGGCCGCCTCGCCGATCGGCAGCTGCAGGAGGAGCAGCAGCGCGGCGATGCCGAAGGCCACCGCGAGCGCCTGGCCCAGTGCGAGCCGGAGCCCGTCGTCATCCCCGGCGCCGAAACGCTGCGCGGCGATGCCGGTCGTCCCCATCCGGAGGAAGTTCACCCCGGTATAGAGGAAGCTGAAGATCATGCTGCCGACGGCGACGGCGCCGAGGTAGACCGGGCTGTCGAGGTGCCCCGTCACGCCCGTGTCCACCATCCCGAGCAGCGGGACGGAGACGTTCGACAGGATCATCGGCGCCGCGATGCGCCAGACATCGCGGTCGGTGGGAACCTCCCGGGAGGTCACCGGCTCAGCCGAAGGCGTTGACGCCCGTCAGCTCGCGCCCGACGGCCAGCTGGTGGACCGTCTCGGTACCCTCGTACGTGATCACGCTTTCCAGGTTCAGCATGTGGCGGATCGGCACGTACTCGGCGCTGATGCCGGCGCCGCCGAGGATGTCGCGTGCGTCGCGCGCGATGTCGATTGCCGCGCGGCAGTTGTTCCACTTCGCGAGCGACACCTGCGACGGGCTGAGCCGACCGGCATCCTTGATGCGGCCGAGCCGCAGCGACAGGAGCTGCGCCGTGGTGATGCGCCGCGCCATGTCGGCCATGCGGATCTGGATCGTCTGCGTGTGCGCGAGCGGCTTGCCGAACAGCACGCGGTCCTGCGTGTAGCCGAGCACCTCGTCGAGGCAGGCCTGCGCGGCGCCGATGACGCCCCACGTGATGCCGTAGCGCGCCTGTGTCAGGCACGACAGCGGCCCCTTCAGGCCGCTGACGCCCGGCAGGACGTTCGCCGCCGGGACACGGACGTTGTCGAAGAACAGCCCGGCCGTGATCGACGCGCGCAGCGAGAACTTGTGCTCGATCTCCTGTGCCGTGAAGCCCGGCATGTCCTTCTCGACGATGAAACCGCGGATGCCGTCATCGGTGCGGGCCCAGACCACGGCCGCGTCGGCGATCGTGCCGTTCGTGATCCACATCTTGGCGCCGTTCAGGATCCAGTCATCGCCGTCGCGCTTCGCGTGTGTCTTCATGTTGCCCGGGTCGGACCCGCCATGAGGTTCGGTCAGGCCGAAGCAGCCGATGGCCTCGCCGCGCGCCATGGCGGGCAGCCAGCGATCCTTCTGCTCGTCGCTGCCGTAGGCATGGATCGGGAACATGACCAGGCTCGACTGGACGGACACGAAACTCCGCAGCCCGGAGTCCGCCCGCTCGAGTTCCTGGCAGATGAGCCCGTAGCAGACGCTGTTCATGCCGGCGCAGTCGTAGCCCTCGATAGAGCTGCCGAGAAGGCCGAGCTCCGCCACCTTCGGGATGAGCTCCCGCGGAAAGCTATGCTGCTCGAAGGCCTCGCGCATCAGCGGGATGGCCTCCTCGTCGGCGAAACGCGCGACGGTATCCCGGACCAGCAGCTCGTCGTCCGCGAGTTCCGAGCGAACGTCGAAGAGATCCAGCGGGTCCAGGCGGGTATTGCGGGTGTTCATCAGGTCTGCCCTGGCGGCCGTCTGCCGGCCGTCAATCAATAGGGGATGCCGAGGCGGCGGTAGATTACAGACAATCCCCACACGGGGCCAATCATAATCGTCTGCAGGGTTTCGGCGAGGGCGCGCACGGGTGGCTTGTTGCGATGGCCGAGCCAGAGGCCGATGAGGCCGGCGGCCATCGCTCCGCCGGCGATGCGCAGCAGGGACCATTCAGAACCGGACAGCCAGTTCATCAGGCCGGCGATGCCCGTGACCAGGGGCAGCAGGCCGATGGCAATCGGCAGCGACAGGATGAAGTAGTAGACGACGGTCACCATGAGGAACGCGCTGCCCCAGTTGAGCAGCGGGGAGATCGCCGTGAACTCCGCCGGCACCGGCAACGACCACAGCAGGCCGACCGTCCCCAGCACCGCCATTGGCACGGCGGCCCAGTAGATCCAGGGCCAGGTCAGGTCCCGATGGTGCGCCTGGTAGCGGTCGAGCCAGCTCTGCATATCGGTGATGTTGGCATTCGTCAGTCCGGCGCACATTCTACATAAGGGATCGTTAAGCGTACGTTCAGACGCGCGATGCCCCAATAGGCGCCAGACGTGACGCAGTGCCGGATGGGTCGGCGCCGCGCCACTATGATGCGTTACATCTGTCAAAATAGGGCTCGCTTGAGCACACAAAGGAAACACACCATGAACCACATGCCGCGCAAACTCATCCTGGGTCTCGCCGGCTTCGCAGTGCTGGCCACCGGCTGCGAGACGCTCGACCCGTACACCCGCGAGGAAAAGACCAGTTCCGCGACAAAGGGCGCTGCGATCGGCGCCGCCGCGGGCGCCGTCATCGGGCTCATTTCCGGCGACGACGCCGTGGAGCGCCGCCAGCACGCCATGATCGGTGCCGGTATCGGCGCGCTTGCCGGCGGATCGGTCGGCTATTACATGGACCGCGAAGAGATGAAGCTCCGGGCCCAGCTCGAGGGCACCGGCGTCAGCGTGACGCGCAACGGCGACCAGATCACGCTGAACATGCCGGGCAACGTGACGTTCGCCACGAACAGTGCCGACCTGAACGCCAGCTTCTACGAGGTGCTGGACTCGGTCAGCCTGGTGCTGAACGAGTTCGACAAAACGGTCATCGAGGTTGCCGGCCACACGGACAGCCGCGGGACCGACGCGTACAACCAGGAGCTGTCCGAGCGCCGTGCCAACTCGGTCGCCGCCTACCTCCGCTCCCGGAATGTCATGTCGGAACGCATGATCATCGTGGGCATGGGTGAATCGCGCCCGGTCGCCGACAACGCGACCGCGGCGGGGCAGCAGCTGAACCGGCGCGTCGAGTTGACGCTGGTACCTATTTCCGCCGGCTGAGGTCCGGCATAGCTACGGAAGACGGCGCAGCGGCCCAGGGACGGGCCGTTGCGCTTTTTTTGAGACGGATTCCTGGCGAGATTCTACGGCAAGGCCGATTCGGGCAACTGGATCGAGGACTCCGGTTACGTCGTCCGCTTGTTGTCGGACGACCGCGACGGCGCGGCGCACCAGCGCTTCGTTATCAAGCTGCGCAACGGGCAGACGCTGCTGATCGCCCACAACATCGATCTCGCCGCGCGAGTGCCGCTCGGCATGGGTGACCGGATCCGCTTCCGTGGGATGTACGAGGCCAACGACCTGGGCGGCCTCGTGCACTGGACGCACGACGACCCGATGGGCCACGAGAAAGGCGGGTACGTCCAGTACCGTACCCGCACCTATTCCTGAGGGCTCGCGCCCGGGTGATCAGGCGGCGACCGCCGTCCTGAGTTTCTTGATGGCTGCGGCTTCGATCTGGCGAATGCGCTCGGCCGAGACACCGTACTCCGCCGCCAGTTCGTGCAGAGTTTTCTTGTCTTCGGTCAGCCAGCGGCTCTCGACGATGGCGCGGCTGCGCTCGTCGAGCGTGTCGATGGCGCTCGCCACGCGCGCGGTGGCGTCGTCGTGCCAGTCCTCGTCCTCGACCAGCGTGGCCGGGTCGGCGTTGGCCGCCGGCAGGTAGGCCGCGGGCGTGAACTGGTGATCGTCGTCGGCATCCGGCGCCGGGTCGAACAGCGTGTCACGCGAACTGAGCCGCTTCTCCATCTCGGTGACTTCGGCTGCGGTAACGCCGAGGTCATCAGCCACCGCCTGGGTCTCGTCGGCGGACAGCCACGCGAGGCTCTGCTTCGACTTGCGCAGGTTGAAAAACAGTTTCCGCTGCGCCTTGGTCGTCGCGACCTTGACGATGCGCCAGTTCTTGAGCACGAACTCGTGAATCTCGGCACGGATCCAGTGCACGGCGAAGGACACCAGGCGCACGTCGTAGCTCACGTCGAAGCGCTTGACGGCCTTCATCAGGCCGACGTTGCCTTCCTGGATGAGGTCGTTCAGGGGGAGGCCGTAGCCGAGGTAGCCCTTCGCAATGTGCACGACGAAGCGCAGGTGCGCGAGTACCAGTTGGCGAGCAGCGTCGAGATCCTCCTCCTCGTGGAAACGGATCGCGAGCTCGCGCTCTTCTTCCTTGGACAGCACGGGCACGGAGCCGACCGCCTGGATGTAGGCGTCGAGACTGCCGACCGGTCCGGCCAGGATCAGGTCGCGATTCTTCGTGGCAAGCGCAGTTGTCATCAAGTGGTTCCTCCCTTAGCCGGGCCCGATTTTAGCACTCGGCTTCTCTGAGTGCTAAGACCTGTGGCGACAGAAATCGTGCCCTGTTCGAGCCCTTTTTTGAATGTCCGTTCAATATTGGGGGCCAAAAAACGCCGGCCTCCCGCCAGCGTGATCGCCACGTTAGCAAATCTTGAATGATTATTCAAGTATCGCTAGAATAGCCGGCGGCGGATCTCCAAGTGGTTGATCTGCCGATTCTTTACCGGAGGCTGCCCATGGCACGAACCCCTGCATTCGATCGCGGCGAGGTCGTCGAAAAAGCGCTGGACGTGTTCTGGCGCCGCGGCTACGGCCAGACCTCCGTCAGTGATCTCGTGGACGCCACCGGCCTGCAGCCGGGGAGCCTGTACGCCGCGTTCGGCAACAAGAAGGGCGTTTTCCTCGAGGTGCTGGACACCTACAACCGGGCCTTCGTCGACCGCATCCGCGCGCTGGGCCGGGACGGCCGACCCGCTCTGGACGGCATACGCGACCTGTTGTCCGGCATCGTCGAGGCGACGGTCTCGGGGCGCGGCCAGCAGGGCTGCCTCGCCGTCAACGCGCTGCTCGAACTCGCCGCGCACGAACCCGACGTCGCGCGCCGTCTGGCGGAGCACAACGAACGCGTGCGCGGGAGCTTCGCCTCGGTCATTGCCCGCGCGCAGTCCGACGGTGAAATCGCACCCGACCGCAGCCCGGAAGCCCTGTCGGCGTTCCTCGTCAACAACCTCTGGGGCATGCGAGTGACCTGCCGGGGCTGCACCGACCGGGAGACGCTGGACGCCGTCGTGGACGGCATCCTCGAGGCGCTCACGCACCGCGGGTGACGACGGCTTATCGCGGCTCGATGCGCCGCAGGTGCCGCGCGACCGCGAGCCACGAACCGACGAGCCCGAGCCCGGTCCCGACGCCGAGGATCACGCCGACTTCGCGCAGGTCGAAGCCGAGTACGTCGACGCCGCTGTGGTACAGGCCCGCGAGCCGGCCGATCGGTGCCTGCAGCAGGAACGTGCCGTAGACGACCAGCCCGACGGCGAGCAGGCCGCCGAACAGGCCGTACCAGAAGCCGGTCCAGAGAAACGGGCGCCGCACGAAGCCGTTGCTCGCGCCGATCAGCTTCGTGACCTCGATCTCCTCCCGCCGGTTCTGGATGTCGAGACGTATCGTGTTGCCGATGATCACGATGATCGCGGCGCCGAGCAGCACGGCACCAATGACGATGCCCTGCCGGACGATGTCGAGGATCGCGTGAAAGCGCTGCACCCAGTCCGTGTCAACCTGCACGAGGTCGGTCTCCGGAAGATTCGACAGCTCCTCGCGCAGCAGCAGCATCGAATCGCCGGTGTTCTGCGCGCTGGGCCGCACGACCAGCGTGTGCGGCAGCGGATTCTCGCGCAGCTGGTCGAGCGCGGCGCCGAAGCCGGACTGCGCCTTGAACTCGGCCAGCGCGTCGTCGGCCGGGATCACCGTCACCGCGTCGACGTCCGCGCGCTGCTCGATCAGCCGCCCGAGCTGGCGCGCCTGTTCGAGCGACTGGTCCTGGCGAAGGAACACGGAGAAATCCATCGCGTTGTCCCAGCCGCCGCTGATGGCCGCCGCGTTCTTCACGATCAGGTTCAGCGCGGCGGGCAGCGCGAGCGTGACGCCGATGACGAGCACGATCATGAGGCTCGCGAATGGCTGCTTCAGCAGGCGCGACAGCGCACCGCCCGCGGTGCTGACGTGGCGGCCGAACCACGTCGCGAGCGGGCCCGAGGACCGGAGCGGCGCCGTCGCATCGGCGTGCCTGTTCACAGCCATCGCTCGTCATCCGGGCGCCCGATGACGAACGCCTGCTCCGAATCGACGTCGCTCGTGTCGTGCTCCAGCCGTCCGTCCGCGAGCGACACGCGACGGCAACCCAGCTTGTCTATCAGGGCAATGTCGTGGCTCGCGATCAGCAACGTGACGCCGAACTCATTGAAGCGGCGGAACACGCGCATGACCTCGAGCGACAGGTCGGGATCGAGATTGCCGGTCGGCTCGTCCGCGATCAGGAGCTTCGGCCGGGTCGCGATGGCACGTGCGATGCCGACGCGCTGTTGCTCGCCCGCGGACAGGTGTTCCGGGTTCCGGTTTTCCTTGTGCAGCAGGCCGACCTGCTCCAGCGACGCGCGCACGCGGCGCCCGGCATCGCGCCGGCTCACGCCGGCAATGATCAGCGGCAGCGCGACGTTGTCCGCGACGCTGCGGTCATACAGCAGCTTGTGATCCTGGAACACCATGCCGATCTGCCGTCGATAGGCCGGGATTCGGCGCCGGCCGACGCGGCGCGTGTTCTTGCCGTCAACGATCACCTGGCCGCCGCTCGGCCGGTCGATCAGCGCAATCAGGCGCAACAGCGTGCTCTTGCCGGCCCCGGAGTGACCGGTAATGAACACCATCTCGCCACGCTCGATCGTGAGGCTCAGGTCGGAGAGCGCTTCCTGCCCGCCGGGAAAACGCTTGCTGACGTGCTCGAGCCGGATCATGGCGTCGGCGTCAGCCATCGGCGCGTACCCCCGTCAGCGCATCGGCGAAATCCGACGCGACGAACGGCTGCATGTCCGCGGCCGACTCGCCGATACCGATGAAACGCACGGGTACGCCGAGACGGCCGGCGATCGCGAGCAGGATCCCGCCTTTCGCGCTGCCGTCGAGCTTGGTCACGGTGATGCCGGTCAGGCCGAGCGCCTCGTGAAACTTCTCGGCTTGCGCCAGCGCGTTCTGACCCTGGCTCGCATCGAGGACGAGCATGACCTCGTGCGGCGCCCCCTCCGCCTGGCGCGAAACGACACGCTTGATCTTGCCGAGCTCGTCCATCAGGCCCTGCTGGTTCTGCAGGCGCCCCGCGGTATCGGCCAGCAGGATATCGATGCCGCGCGCCTTTGCCGCCTGCCAGGCATCGAAGATGACCGCCGCCGGGTCCGCGCCGTGCTGTTGAGAGATGACCGGCACGCCGTTCCGCTCGCCCCACGCCTGGAGCTGCTCGATGGCCGCGGCACGGAACGTGTCGCCGGCGGCCAGCATCACGCTGCGGCCCTCGTCGAGGAAGCGCCGCGCGAGCTTGCCGATCGTGGTCGTCTTGCCGGCGCCGTTCACGCCGACCATCAGGATCAGGAATGGCTCGTCCTGTTCGGGAATGTGGAGTGGCTGCTCGACCGGTGCGAGCGTGTCGGCGACGGCATCGCGCAACGCCTGGCGCAGCGCCGCCATGTCCGCGAGCTGCCGGCGCTTGAGCCGCGAGCGCAGCTCGCCCACGATGCGCCCGCTGGTCTCGATGCCGACGTCCGCCATGACGAGCAGCGACTCGAGTTCGTCGACCGTGTCCTCGTCGATCTTGCCGCCCGGCGCCAGGTCGGCGAGGTCCGTCGTGAGCCAGCTGTCGCCGCGATTGATCCGCTTGCGCAGCCGTGAGAACCAGCCGTCCCGCGGTGCGTCGTCCGTGTTGTCCCTGGTCTTCCTTCCAAACATTGCCGGCTCGAACCGTGAGTGTGCTTCACCTACACTGTCCGCTCGACGTCACCGCGTAAGGATCGGGCAAATGGCGGCACGCCGGGCCGGCGGCAGGAACCGAAAGCGCGAATCCCCGGCGACGCCACCGGGACGGCTGCGTATTGTAGCGGGAATGTGGCGCAGCCGCGTCCTGGAAATCGCGGACGTGCCCGGCCTGCGCCCGACCGCGGAGCGGATCCGCGAAACCCTGTTCAACTGGCTGACGCCGCGCATCGCGACCGCGCGTTGCCTCGACCTGTTCGCCGGCACCGGTGCCCTGGGCTTCGAGGCTCTGTCCCGGGGCGCCCGCGGGGTGACGTTCGTCGAGAAATCGCCGGTCGCGTTCGAGGCGCTTACCCGGAACGCCCGCAGCCTCGGCGCCACTGGCGCGACGTTGCTGCGATCGGACGCCGGCACGTTCCTGCAGGGCGCCGACCCGGGCGCGTACGACGTGATATTCCTCGACCCGCCGTTCGCTGACGGCAGCCTCGAGTCGCTGTGCGCGCAGATCGACGAGCGCGGCCTGCTGGCACCGCGTGGCCGGGTATACCTGGAAATGGATCGCGGAAACGCGCTGCCGGGACTGCCCTCCGGCTGGCAGGTGCTCAGGGAGAAAACGGCCGGCAACGTGCGTTATGCTCTGGCCACACCGGCAGGCGGCACCGACGACAGCGAGGAGTAGCGAATGCCAGTCAACGCGATGTACCCGGGCACGTTCGACCCCATCACCCTGGGGCACGAAGATCTCGTCCGGCGCGCCGCTCTCCTGTTCGATCACGTGGTCGTGGCCATCGCCGCGAACACCGGCAGCAAGGTGCCGATGTTTTCCGTCGACGAGCGTGTCGACATGGCCCGCGTCGCGCTGGACGACATCGACAACGTCGAGGTCACCCGCTACAACGGCCTGACCGTCGACTTCGCTCGCCAGCGCAACCTGCGCGTCATCGTCCGCGGCCTGCGTGCCGTCTCGGACTTCGAATACGAATTCCAGCTCGCAAACATGAACCGGCACCTGACCGACGAGGTGGAAACGGCCTTCCTCACGCCGACCGAGAAGTTCAACTTCATCTCGTCGAGCCTCGTCCGTGAGGTCGCGGAACTCGGCGGCGACATCAGCGAATTCGTCTCGCCGCTGGTGAAACAGGCACTGCTGGATCGCATCGGTCAGCGTTGAGCCGCCCGATACCTAGGTCTGGCACCGCACGCAGTAGTAACTCATTCGCTGCCCAATGACGTCGGCCCGCACCGGGTCCCCGCAGTTGACACACGGCAGGTCCTCGCGATCGTAGACCGCGAGTTCCTGCTTGAAGTAGCCGGCCTCACCGTCGCCGCCGTAGAAATCGCGCAAAGTGGTTCCGCCGGCCCGGATCGCCTTCTTGAGAACGGTCCGGACGGCGTCCGCGAGACGCTCGTAGCGTGCCTCCGCGATTCGGCCGGCCGCGCGTTTCGGGTGGATGCCGGCAAGGAACAGCGATTCGCTCGCGTAGATATTGCCGACACCGACGACGACCTGCGGCGTCATGACGAATTGCTTGACGGCAACGCGGCGGCCGCGCGAACGCTCCCACAGGTGCCGGCCTGAGAAGTCCGGGCCCAGCGGTTCCGGGCCGAGCGCTGCAAGCAGCGGGTGTTCGAGCGGCGTGGCGCTGAAGTGCAGCGAGCCGAAGCGCCGTGGATCGCGGAGGCGCAGCGCCTTCCCGGACGCCAGTTCGATGTCGACGTGGTCGTGCACGCCGGCCGGCGTCCCGGTATCGACGATGTGCACATGGCCGGACATGCCGAGGTGCAGGATCACGCTGCCGCGCCCGGTCCTGATCAGGAGGTACTTCGCGCGCCGGTCGACCGACTCGATCGTCGTGCCGGTGAGCTTGCGCTCGAAGCCCGGTTCCACCGGCCAGCGCAGGCGCCGGTCGCGGATGACGATGCGCGTGATCGCCTGGCCTTCGAGAAACGGCGCGATGCCGCGGCGGCTCGTCTCGACTTCGGGCAGTTCGGGCATGGGCGTGGCCTGCTCCATCAAAAAAGCCCGCAACGGAGGCGGGCTTTCGGGGATTCCTGCAAGGCAGGCGAATTACTTGATCTTCGCTTCCTTGTAGTCGACGTGCTTGCGAATCGTCGGGTCGTACTTCTTCGTCTCCATCTTCTCGGGATGCAGGCGCTTGTTCTTCGTGGTCGTGTAGAAGTGACCGGTGCCGGCGCTCGAAACGAGCCGGATCTTTTCGCGGTTGGTCTTGGCCATGGTGAGCTCCTCGGCGCCTAGACGCGCTGGCCGGCGGCGCGCAGGTCGGCGACGACCTTCTCGATGCCGTGCTTGTCGATGATGCGCATGCCCTTGTGGGAGATGCGCAGGCGTACCCAGCGGTTCTCGGAATCGAGCCAGAAACGCTTCGACTGCAGGTTCGGCAGGAACCGGCGGCGGGTCTTGTTGTGGGCGTGAGAAACGTTGTTCCCGGTCTGCGGGCGCTTCCCAGTGACCTGGCAAACTCTGGACATGACGCGTAAGTCTCTGATTTTATTAAAAGTTGCCCGCGAGTGGCGGGCAAAGAGCGAGACTTTATACCAGCCTCGTCCGGCCAATTCAAGCCGGCCCGTCGCCGTCCCGGCGGCAGCTACAGGACACCGCGGGCCGCGAGCGACGTCGTGCCGCCGTCCCCGACGATCAGGTGGTCCAGCAGCCGGATGTCGACCAGCTCCAGCGCCGCCTTGAGCCGGCGCGTGATGCGCTCGTCGGCCTGGCTGGGCTCGGCCACGCCGCTCGGGTGGTTGTGGGCGAGGATCACGGCCGCCGCGTTGACGGCCAGCGCCTCCTTGACCACCTCCCGCGGGTACACCGACGTGCCGTCGATCGTGCCGCGGAACAGTTCCCGGAACGCGAGCACGCGGTGGCGGTTGTCGAGGTACAGGCAGCCGAACAGCTCGTGCTCGAGGTGCCTGAGCCTGGCGAGCAGGAACGCGCTGGTGTCCGCCGGGCTGCGGATGGGCTCGCCGACCGTGAGGGATGCCTCGAAGTAGCGGCGGGCGAGCTCCGGCAGCGAGGCGAGGGCCCTCGCGCGCACGCCGCCGACGCCCGGCTCCTCGCGGACGCGCCGCGCGTCGGCGTGCAGGAGCGGGCGAAGGCCGCCGAAGCGGTCGAGCAGGCGGTTCGCGAGTGCTGCGGCATCTCGCCCGCCGCTGCCCCCGCGCAGGCAGGCGGCGAGCAGTTCCGCGTCGCTGGCCGTTTTGACGTCGCGCTGCATGGCCCCTCCCTGTCGCCAAGCGGATCGTGCCATGGAGCATCGTCCAGCCGGGCATATCCATACAAGGAATCAATCTGGACGGCGCGGGCCGATTCATAAGAAACTGATCGCATGAACGTCGTGCTCGGCATCAGCGGCGGCATCGCCGCCTACAAGACACCGGAGCTGGTCCGCCGGCTTCGGGACCGCGGCGCGGACGTGCAGATCGTCATGACCGCGTCGGCCGCCGAGTTCGTTACCGAGACGGCCCTGCAGGCCGTGTCCGGCCGGCCGGTCCGCGACAACCTGTGGGACAAGGAAGCGGAGCGCGCGATGAGCCACATCGAGCTCGCCCGCTGGGCCGACGCCGTGCTGATCGCGCCGGCCACCGCCGAGATCATCGCGCGGCTCGCCGGCGGCGGCGCGCCCGACCTGCTGACGACGCTGTGCCTCGCCACCGAGGCGCCGATCGCGATCGCCCCGGCCATGAACCACGTCATGTGGAACAATCCGGCCGTGCAGGCGAACCGCGAGACACTCGAGGCACGGGGCGTCGTCATCATCGGCCCGGACAGCGGTTCGCAGGCCTGCGGCGAGACCGGCGCGGGCCGCATGAGCGAGCCGGACGAGATCGCGGCGGCCGTCGCCGGGCTCGTGCCCGGCTCGGGCACCGGGCGCCTCGCCGGCAAGACGGTGCTCGTCACGGCCGGGCCAACGCGCGAGCCGATCGACCCGGTGCGCTACGTCACGAACCGCAGCTCCGGGAAGATGGGTTACGCGATGGCCGCCGCGGCCGCCGCCGAGGGCGCGCGCGTCGTCCTGGTCAGCGGCCCGGTGTCGATCGCGCCGCCGCGCGGCGTCGACGTGGTCAGCGTGCAGACGGCCGACGAGATGTATGACGCGACGCACGAGAATCTCGACGGCGTGGATATTTTCGTCGCGGCGGCCGCCGTGTCGGATTACCGTCCGGTTCGCGCGCACGAGATGAAGATCAAGAAGAAGGCGTCCGAGATGAGCGTCGATCTCGTGCGCACGCGCGACATCCTGGCGTCGGTAGCGGCGCTCGAGGCGCCGCCATTCACGGTGGGTTTTGCCGCCGAGACCGACAAGGTGCGGGAATACGCGCTCGGGAAGCTGGAGGCCAAGCGGCTCGACATGATCGTGGCCAATCGTGTCGGCAGCGACTGCGGCTTCGACCGTGACGACAACTCCGTGGACGTATTCTGGCCCGATGGCGAGCAGTCATTCCCGCTGGCCGCGAAGACCACGCTCGCGGCGGAACTCGTGAGCCTGATAGCATCGCGGTACGACGAAACTCACGGCGCCGACACGGAGCCCGCGCTGGCGGTCCTGCCGTTCCGCGACCGCAACTGACAGGAAGACATCTTGCGCACGATCGACCTCAAGGTGCTGGACCCCCGCCTGGGCGACAGCATCGACCTCCCGCACTACGCGACGGACGGTTCCGCCGGCCTCGACATGCGTGCGGTGATCGACGAACCCGAAACCGTGGCGCCGGGCGAGACCACGCTGATCCCCACCGGCATCGCGATCCACATCGGCGACCCGTCACTGGCAGCGGTGCTGCTGCCGCGTTCCGGGCTCGGCCACAAGCACGGGCTCGTGCTCGGCAACCTCACCGGGCTCATCGACTCCGACTACCAGGGGCAGGTGTTCATCTCGTGCTGGAACCGGAGCAGCAAAGCCTACGAGATCCAGCCCGGGGAACGCATCGCACAGATGGTCTTCGTGCCCGTCGAACAGGTCAGGTTCAACGTCGTCGAGAATTTCGACGAAAGTCAGCGCGGCGAGGGCGGCTTCGGCCACTCGGGCACGGGCTGAGCGCCTACTCGATACCCTTGAGGGACTTGAAGCGATTTATGTCGCCGTCGAAGCGGGCGATGATCATCGCCTCGTCGTCCTTGAACTTCTGCAGGTTCTGTTCGTGACGGTGAATCGTGTCCTTCGTCTCGATGATGTCTTCCACGAGCTCCGGGTCGACCATCTCGGCGTCGGGGTCCGACGAATACGGTGCGTAACGCAGTGATTCGCGCTCGAGTTTCTCGAGTTGCCGCTGCAGGTTGCGAAGATACAACTCGGTGACCCGGGCCTGGGCCTGGAAGAGCTCGACACGGCGGTCGCGGTGCAGTTCGATTTCCTGCACGGTCTGGTAGGTGGCCAGCAAGGCCTGGTCGGCACGGCGCTGTAGTTCTCGCTGCAGGCGCACTTCCTCGGCGCGCCGTTCCGCCTCGAGTTCCTCTTCGGTCTTGCGCCCCTCGATGTGGCCGACCGTGACGCCATGGTCGTTCACGACCTGCTTGTCGAGGTCCGTCATCTCCGGCGGGATGCTGTCGCCGTAGTAGGTGTTACCGTCCTCGTCGACGACCTTGTAGTGGCGGTTTTCCCGTTCCGCCGCGTGTGCGGCGAACGAGACGACGACCAGCCCGATTGCGAGGTAAGGAATGCGCATTGCTCAAATATGCCACGTTTTGTCGAGCGTGAAGCGCGACACAGTTCGCGAAAACACAGCTTAAAGCCTGTGGCAGAGCCTGTAAACGCGGCCCGTACGCAGGATTTCAACCACTTAGGACGCCACTCCGTACTCCCGGCGGTAGTTCAGCACGGATTCCAGGAATTCGCCGTGCTCGGGGGAGTCTTCGAGCGTCTCCACGAGATCGTCCAGCCGTACGATACTGGTCACCGGGATCCCCAGCGAGCTCCGCAATTCCTGCACCGCGGACTGGTCGCCCTCGCCGCGTTCCTGCCGGTCCAGGGAGATGACGAGACCGGCGATATCGGCGCCGACGCCGTTGATCACCTGGTAAGCCTCGCGAACCGCCGTGCCCGCGGTGATCACGTCGTCGATGATCAGCACGCGTCCTTCCAGC
The DNA here is from genome assembly GCA_913055625.1 of uncultured Pseudomonadota bacterium. Taxonomy (GTDB): domain Bacteria; phylum Pseudomonadota; class Gammaproteobacteria; order Steroidobacterales; family Woeseiaceae; genus UBA1847. Next base: position 27,637 of record CAJXJW010000002.1, read on the forward strand.
GGCGCGCCGACAACGGTGCCGCCTTCGCCGTGGTCCTTGGCTTCCTTGCGATTGTACGAGTAAGGGACGTCGATGCCATGATGTTCGGCGAGTGCCGCGGCCGTCAGCGCGACCAGTGGAATGCCCTTGTAGGCCGGGCCGAACAGCATGTCGAACTCCACCTTCGAGGCAGCGACGGCCGATGCGTAGGCGCGGCCGACCTTCGCCGCGGCATAGCCGGTGCTGAACAGGCCGGCATTGAAAAAGTAGGGGCTCTTTCGCCCGGACTTCAGCGTGAATTCGCCGAAGGTGAGTACGCCGAGTTCGAGAGCGAGATCAATGAACTCGCGTTGATAAGGATGCATGGCTTAGGTGTGTAGACCGGTTCCAGTATGATGCCGTACTTCCAGCAGGCGCAGTATGCCACGGAAGCGAAGGTGCCCGTTTCTACAAATGGTGCGAAGTGACCACGGAGAGAAAATGTTTCGAGTAATCAGCCTGAATGCGAACGGAATCCGTGCGGCCGCGCGAAAAGGCTTCTTCGAGTGGCTGCCGTCGCAGTCGGCGGACGTCGTCTGCATACAGGAGACGAAAGCGCAGATACAGCAGCTGACCGATGAGAGTTTTCATCCGGCCGGCTATCACTGCTTTTACGAAGACGCGACCAGGCCGGGCTACAGCGGCACGGCGATCTACACGAAACACGAACCGAAGAAGGTCGTGCGCGGCTACGGAGACGCCGAGTTCGACGACGAGGGGCGTTACCTCGAGGTGCAGCTCGGCGGGCTGAACGTCGTTTCGCTGTACCTGCCGTCGGGGTCGTCGAGCGAGCAGCGGCAGGAGGCGAAGTACCGGTGCATGGATTCGTTCGCGGCCCACCTTGCAAAGCTCCGGCGCCGCCGCGCGGAGTACATCATCTGCGGCGACTGGAACATCGCCCACAAGGAGGCCGACCTCCGCAACTGGAAGCAGAACCGGAAGAATTCCGGGTTCCTCCCGGAAGAGCGCGCGTGGATGGATGACGTGTTCGGGCCGTGGGGCTACGTCGATGCGTTCCGGACGCTCGAGCAGGAGCCGCACTCGTACACGTGGTGGTCGAACCGGGGCCGTGCCTGGGACAACAACGTGGGCTGGCGCATCGACTACCATGTCGTGACGCCGGGCCTCGCGGGCCGCGTGCTGCGCACGGAGATTTACAGGGCGGAACGATTCTCCGACCACGCGCCGCTGATCATGGACTACGATTGGCCGGCCTCCGGCTGAACGACTGACGACGGCCATGTCGATGCAAAAGCCCTCGCTGCGCGAAGCGATACTGAACCGCCGCATGTTGATCTGCGTGTTCACCGGCTTCTCCTCCGGCCTGCCGTTGTACGTGCTGATCCAGCTTGTGCCGGCCTGGCTGCGGGTCAGCGGCGTGGACCTCGCGACGATCGGGTTCTTCACGCTCGTCACGTTCCCGTACACCTGGAAGTTTCTGTGGTCGCCGGTGATGGACCGCTACACGCTGCCATTCCTCGGGCGTCGCCGCGGCTGGATACTCGTGACCCAGGTCGGCCTCCTGCTGTCCATCGCGGCGCTCGGCTTCCTGCAGCCGGCGATGTCCATCGGGACGATCGCCTACCTGGCCGGCGCGGTCGCGTTCTTCAGTGCCAGCCAGGACATCGTGCTCGACGCCTACCGCCGGGAGTTGCTGCCGGATTCCGAGCTCGGTCTCGGCAATGCGATACACGTGCAGGCTTACCGCCTGGCCGGCCTCGTGCCGGGCTCGCTCGCGCTCATCCTGGCGGACTTCCTGCCGTGGGAGACCGTGTTCGTCGTGGTCGCGGGGTTCATGCTCGTGGGCATCGTCATGACGCTCGTGATCGACGAGGCGATCCGGGAACCGCGCCCGCCGCGCACGCTGGCCGAGGCCGTCATCGAGCCGTTCCGCGAGTTTCTCGGTCGCAAGGGCTGGAGGGCGGCGTTGTTGGTCCTCGCCTTCATGGTCCTGTACAAGCTCGGCGACAACATGGCGGTCGCACTGCAGACCCCGTTCTACGTCGACATGGGCTTCAGCCTGGTGCAGATCGGGTCGATCGCGAAGTTCTCGGCGTTGGTCGCGGCTGTCGTCGGCGGGCTGACGGGCGGCGTGCTGATGATCCGCACCGGCATCAACCGGGCGCTCTGGCTGTTCGGCGTGGTCCAGGTCGTCAGCATCCTGGGTTTCGCCTGGCTGTCGGTGTCGGGGGCGAATCCGTGGATACTGGGCCTGACGGTCGCGTTCGAGTACCTGGGTGTCGGCCTGGGTACCGCGGCGCTGACCGCGTTCATCGCGCGTGAGACGAACCTGGCTTTCGCGGCCACGCAGTTCGCGCTGTTCACGGCGCTTGCGTCACTGCCGCGCACCGCGGCCAACGCCGTGACCGGGCTGATCATCGAGCAGACCGGCTACACGAAGTTCTTCTTCCTGTGTTTCCTGTTCGCGATGCCGGGCATGCTGCTCCTGCTCAAGGTCGCACCATGGAATGCCGACAATGAATGAGGTGCGCGTCGGCGCGCTGGCCGAGATCGACGACCCGGGCTGCCGCGAGTTCACGGTCGGGGATGGCGACTGGCCGTTTCGCGGTTTTGTCGTGCGGCGCGGCGCTGCCGTCTACGCCTATGAAAACTATTGCATGCACGTCGGCCACCCGTTGAACTGGGTGCCGGGGAAGTTTCTGACCGGGGACAACACCGCGATCGTCTGTGCGTCCCACGGGGCGCTGTACGCCATCGACACCGGGGAGTGCTTCTCCGGTCCGTGCAAGGGCGACAGCCTGCGGCGCGTCGCCTGCGAGGTCCGGAACGGCGACGTGTGGGTGACGGTCGCTGCGTAGCGATTCGGCGTTACAGGTTGTCCAGGAACGCGAGCGGATCGTGGAAGCCGCTCGGCAGGTCCTTGTTGTTGCACGCGACGATGTCGTCCGGCTCCATGTCGACCGATCCCGACCAGTCCTCGGGCGCGCTCGCCTCGAACAGCAGCAGGTCGGGCCAGGCTTCGATGTCGAGCTCGTCGATCGTGCCGTCAAACTGCTGGATCTCGACCGTTCCGGATTCCTCGTCGATGGCAACGACCTCGAATAGCGCGCCGCCCGCGCGGCGAAACCACTGTCCAATCACGGGGTAGGGAACGGCCACATCGATTCTCCTCGCAGTTGTCGGGTTCTCTCCTTAAGTTATAGATGAGAAAACGCGATCCGCAAGGACGACGCGAATTACTGTCCGCTTACAAAAATCCAGTCGACGATGCGGTGCCCATGGCGCAGGCCGCGTTGCTCGAACTTGGTGGGCGGGCGGTCCAGCGGCGTCGATCCGTCGTGCTCGCGGCGTTCGCGGCAGCTGAACAGGTCGCAGGCCGCGAGCACCTCGTCGATGTGCTCGGCGTAATTTGCCCAGTCGGTCGCAATGTGCAGCGTCCCCCCCGGTTTCAGGACGCGGGCACAGGCTGCCAGGAACGCCGGCTGGACGATGCGTCGCTTGTGGTGCCGCTTCTTCGGCCAGGGGTCCGGGAAGTACAGGTTGATGCGATCGACCGACGCCGCCGGGATCTGCCGGTCCAGCACCTCGACGGCGTCGTGGCAGATCAGCCGCAGATTGCTGATGCCGAGTTCGCGGATACGAATCAGGCAGTGCCCGACGCCGGGCTCGTGGACCTCGATGCCGAGGAAGTCGCGCTCCGGGTGTTCCGCGGCCTGCGTCGCCAGCGAGTCGCCGTTGCCGAAGCCGATCTCCAGCACACGGGGCGCATCGCGGCCGAACAGGGCCGTGATGTCGATCGGAGCCGCGTCGACCTCGATGCCGTATGTCGGCCACAGCTCGTCCAGTGCACGTTGCTGCGATGCCGTCAGGCGCCCCGTGCGCCGCACGAAACTGCGGATGCTGCGGTGTTTGCGCGGCTCTGCACTGTCGCCGGTATCTGCGCTCAAAGTACCATTTCCTGTTTGCCAAGCTCGTTCAGGGGGCTATGCTAGCGTCTTCAGCTACCGGGGGGTGCTTCATGATCTCTAGTATTGCCTTTTTCAAACGGGGCGTGCTGGCCGTCTTCGCCTGCGGCGGCCTGCTTGCCGCTGCCGCGTCGGTGCCGGCCCAGGCACAGCAGGGTTCCGCCAGCGCGCTGCTCGAGGAAATCGTCACCGTCGCGCGCAAGCGCGGCGAGGCCGAAGCGGCGCAGGATGTGCCGCTCGCGATCAGCGCCTACGGCGCCAGCCAGCTCGAGGCCATGTTCGTCACGAAACTGGACGACATGAGCTACCTGATGCCGAACGTCCAGCTCGAAGCCGTGGGCACGTTTCCCGGCGTGCAGAACTTCTCCATCCGCGGCCAGGGCATCAACAGCTCGATCCCGTCAGTCGACCCGACGGTCGGCGTTTTCGTGGACGGCATCTACCTGGGCACGACATTCGGCGTCGTGATCGACACGTTCGACCTGGAGTCCGTCGAGGTGCTGCGCGGCCCGCAAGGACTGCTGTTCGGCCGCAACGTGACCGGCGGCGCGGTCATCCTGCGCAACCAGCGTCCGACCGGGGAGTTCGGCGCGAAAGCCCGTGCCGGCTACGACGACGATGGGATGATGTCGATCGCCGGCGCGATCGAGGGATCGCTGGTCGAGGATACGCTCGCGGCCAAGCTCGTGGTCTACCAGAGCAACGACCCTGGCTACTATGAAAACATCAACCAGTCGACGGTGCCGCCGGCACCGCACCCGCTGCAGCCGTTCTATATCAACCCGGCGACGCGCAGCGAGGTCGGCGAGATGGACACGACGCTGATCCGCCCGACGCTCGTCTGGCGGCCGACGGAGAACCAGGACTGGAACCTGATCGTCGAGAGCGGCAAGAGCGAGGGTGACGGCGCGACCTGGGCCAACGTCACCGAGCAGCGGGCCGGCACGCTGGACGAGTTCTCGACGACCTCCGACGAGATCGGCTTCACGGATCTTTCGTGGAACCAGGTCGTGCTCGAGACGAACATTGCCGAAGTCGGCAACGGCACCGTGACGAACATTCTCGGCTGGCGCGAGGTCGACGCCGACTCCGCGGCCGACATCGACGGCACGTCGAACCCGATCTTTGCGGCGCCGGGCTACACGGACCAGGACCAGATCAGCAACGAGTTGCGCTGGGCGGGCAGCTTCACGGACAGCTGGGACGCGACGATCGGGCTGTACTACTTCGACCAGGACATCGAGTACCGCGAGGCCCGCTACATCTGGCTGCCGCCGCCGCTCGGGCCGGCACCGATCGGCGTAAACCTGCAGCGCGCACTCGGCGGGGACATGTCGGCGGACAATCTCGGCATCTTCTGGAACAACGACTTCCGGCTGAACGACGCGTTGACCCTGACGGCCGGCCTCCGCTATTCCGAGGAGACGAAGACGGCGCGGATCATCACCGGCACGTGCTCCGACAACGCGACGTTCAACTGCCAGTTCGACAACCTCGAGGGCGACTGGGACAACCTGACGCCGAAAGTGGGTTTCCAGTGGTACGTCGCCGAAGAGGCCCAGTTCTATGGCTACTGGGCCCAGAGCTACCGAACCGGCGGGTTCAACTTCCGGAACGCGAAGCCGAACCTGATTCCGCCGGGCCCGACCCGCGAGGAGGAAAGCAGCACCTGGGAGCTCGGCTTCAAGTCGGACCTGGCGGAAGGCCGGCTGCGCCTGAACGTCGCCGCGTTCCAGAACGACATCACCGACATGCAGCGCGAGTTGAACGTCGGCGACCCCGACGTCATCGTGCTGCAGGCGACGATCAACGCGGGCGACGTGACGATCCAGGGCGTGGAGGTGGACATCGTCTGGGCCCCGATCGACAACCTGTCGCTGTTCGCCTCGGGCGGCTGGCAGGACGGCGAGTACGACAGCATCGACCCGTTCGTGATGCAGCTCGAGCAGGCTTACGGCCAGACGATCATCGGGCCCGACCTGCCGCGTCTCGCGCCGTCGAACTACAGCGCCGGCTTTTCCTGGGACCTGCCGCTCGAAGCTGCGGGCCTGCTGAATTTCGCGGCGAACTACGCATTTCGCGAGGGCCACCCGTACAACGACGCGAACACCGAGAACTTCGAGGACCAGGATCGCGTGAACGCCAGTGTGAACTGGTATTCGCCAAACGACGTGTGGCGCATCTCCGCGTACGGCCGCAATCTCACGGATGAGGCGAACTGGGGCAACCTGACGTCTATCGCGGGCCTCTGGACCGCGGGGCCGATGCAAAAAGGGCGCACCGTCGGCGTCGAAGTGAGCTGGCAGTACCGTTGACGGTCGCGCCGCTGAGCCGGCCAGCGCGGCCGGCTCAGCGGCGCGCGGACTTTGCCGGCGGCAGAAACGCTGGCGTCGCCAACTCGGGATGGCGGCCCTCGCAGGTCTCGTAAAACGCGCGGATCCGGGCCATGTCGGCATCGGCGTCGCCCGTCAGTTCGACGAGCGGACCGGTCCCGATACGCCGGCTTCGGTAATCGAAGAAGCCGAGCACGACCGGGACCTGTGCCTCCGTCGCGATCCGGTAGAAGCCGGACTTCCAGTACTCCTTCCGGCTGCGCGTGCCTTCCGGCGCCAGCGCAAAATAGTAGGTATCGTTGTCGCGTAACGCCGCGACGGCGGTCGGGACCGCGGCCCCGGGCTTGCGCCGGTCCAGCGGGACGCCGCCCAGCGCGCGGAGGACGGCGCCCAGCGGGAACCAGAACAGGCTGTCCTTGGCGAAGAAGTGCACGTCGACCTGCAGCGCAACGCGGCAGATCAGGCCCCAGATGCCGTCCCAGTTGGACGTGTGCGGCGCGGCAATGATCACGGCCTTCGGCACGGGGATGTCGCCCCCGACCGGCGTCCAGCCACCCAGCTTCAGCAGGCCGTGCGCGACCAGGCGGAGCATGCTCAGGTCGCCAGCAGCACGAACACGACGGACGCGATGAAGACGGCCGTGGCGCCGACGGCCAGCCACAGGCGCTGCTTGCGGGCGCGCACGAGCTCGGCGTAGAGATGGTCGAGCTCGCTGCTGTCGATGCGGACGCGCACCTCGCCGTTCGCCGCCTGCTCCGCGAAGCGGTGGATTGCGCCGGGCAGTTCGCGCAGGGCCTCGCGCACGTGCGGCAGGTTGCCGCGCAGGTCGCTCAGTATCGCCTTCGGCCCGACGCGGTCCTCCATCCAGCGTTTCATGACCGGGTGCGCGGTCTTCCACAGGTCGAGCTGCGGGTACAGCTCGCGGCCGAGGCCCTCGATGTTGAACAAGGTCTTGTGCAGCAGGATGAGCTGCGGCTGGATCTCGACGTTGAAGCGCTGTGCCACGCGGAACAGGCGCATCAGCACCTGCGCGAACGAAATTTCCGCCAGCGGCTTGTTGAACACCGGCTCGCAGACGGTGCGCACCGCCGACTCGAGTTGGTCGATGCGCGTTCCGGCCGGCACCCAGCCGGAGTCCAGGTGCAGCTTCGCGATGCGGTGATAGTCACGGTCGAAGAACGCGAGAAAGTTCTCCGCCAGGTAGCGCTGGTCGCTGGGGTTCAGCGTGCCCACGATGCCGAAGTCGACTGCGGCGTATTTCGGGCGCTCCGGGTCCGTCGTGATGACGAAGATGTTGCCGGGGTGCATGTCGGCGTGAAAGAAGTTGTGCCGGAAGACCTGCGTGAAAAAGATCTCGACGCCGTTCTCGGCGAGCCGCTGGATGTTCGTGCCGGCCTCGCGTAGCGCGTCCATGTCGCTGATCGGCGTGCCGTAGATGCGCTCCTGCACGAGCACCTCGGGCCGGCAGTAGTCCCAGTACACTTCCGGCACGTACAGCATGTCGTTGCCGTGGAAATTCCGCTTGAGCTGCGCGGCATTGGCCGCTTCGCGCATGAGGTCGAGTTCGTCGAGGATCGTGGCCTCGTACTCGTCCACGATCTCGCGCGGCTTCAGCCGCTTGCCGTGCTGCCAGTAGCGCGCGGCGAGGTCGGCGATCCAGCGCAGCACGTCCACGTCGCGCTCGATCTGCACCTGCACGCCCGGCCGCAGTACCTTGACGACGACCTCGGTGCCATCCTGCAGCGCCGCGGTGTGGACCTGCGCGATCGACGCGGCGGCCAGGGGCTCGCGGTCGAAGCGCGCGAAGACCGCTTCGGCCGGCTGGCCGTAAGCCGCGGCGATGATGGCCTCCGCCTCGTCCGCGGGGAACGGCGGCACCGCGTCCTGCAGCTTCGCGAGTTCGTCGGCGATGTCGCGCGGGATCAGGTCGCGGCGCGTGGAGATCGCCTGGCCGAACTTCACGAAGACCGGCCCGAGTTCCTCGAGCGCGAGCCGGATGCGTTCGCCGAGCGGGGCCGAGCGGTCCCGCCGGCGGGGAAGCGCGTAGAACAGGAATCGCAGCGGACGGAACAGGTGCGTCTCGGAAATCACGTCGTCCAGGCCGTACTTCACCAGCACGCGCTGGATCTGCAGCGCGCGGCGGATCGTGCGCCAGCCGCCGGCCCTCATGCGCCGCCTTCCAGTCGCTGGATGCGAGCGGCCAGCCGGTCGACGTCGTCGCGCAGGCGATCGACGTCGCCGCCGAAATCTTCGACATCGTAGCGGGTGGGCACGACGCGGCGTTCTTCCTGGAGGTACTCGCGGACGTTGTCCGTCATCGTCTCACGGGCGCCGCGCGCCCAGCGGCCGAGCCGGCGTGCGAACCGGCCGGCGGCATGTGCCGTGGAATCGCCAACGACGCGCGACAAGTGTTCCTCGGCGTCGGGCCGTGCGTAGCGCAGCAACCGGCGAAACGCCGCCGCGCGCTCCGCGTCGCCCCGCAGTTCCAGCGAACCGTCGCGGATCGCGTCCTCTTCACTCCCGGCCAGCACGCGGACGAAATCGGGCAATGCGCCGGTGATGGCGATATCGGGGTCGTCCGCGGCGCCCGGGACGAGCGCCAGGCCGTCATCGCCGACCTCGAACGTCACCGCGACCGTCGTTCCGCGCAGCCGCACGGTCGCCCGCGTGCCGGCAAGCTCCCGGCACAACTCGCGCGCCGGAGTGGTGTCGGCGATCGTGTCGTTGAGCACACGCGCGGTCGGGCGCAGCAGGGCTTCGAGCGGGTTCACGGGAAACTCAGAGGCGGTACGCGGTATGCAGCGCGACAACACCGCCGGTCATGTTGTGGTAGCGGCAGCGCTCGAAGCCGGCCGCCCGGAACATCTCGAGCAGCGTTTCCTGGTCCGGGTGCATGCGGATGGACTCCGCCAGGTACTGGTAGCTGTCGGCATCGCCGGCGACCAGCCGTCCGAGCGCCGGCAGCACCTTGAAGGAATACACGTCGTAGGCGGGCTGCAGCATCTCGTAGGGCTTCGAGAACTCGAGCACGAGTGCCTTGCCGCCCGGCTTCAGCACGCGGTGGATCGAGGCCAGCGCGCGTTCCTTGTTCGTCACGTTGCGCAGGCCGAACGCCATCGTGACGCGGTCGAACGTCGCGTCCGCGAACGGCAGATTCTCCGCGTCCACCTGCGCGATCGAAAGATTGCCCGCGACGCCGGCGTCGACGAGCCGCCGGCGGCCCTGCTGCAGCATGGCGTGGTTGATGTCGGCGAGAACCACGTGCCCCTCGCGCCCGACCTTGCCGGCGAACGCGCGGGCGAGGTCGCCCGTGCCGCCCGCGAGGTCGAGCACGACGTGACCGGGCCGCACCGCCGCATCGTCGATCGTGAAGCGCTTCCACAACCGGTGCAGACCCGCAGACATCAGGTCGTTCATCAGGTCGTACTTCGTCGCCACGGAGTCGAAAACGCCGCGCACGAGGCCGGCCTTCTCGTCGGCCGCGACGTTGCGGTAGCCGAAGTGCGTCTGGTCGGTGGAGGGGTCCTGGTCAGGCATGGCGGGAGGCTAGTCGTCCTTGTGCCGAGGATACCCCGCGGCCTCCAGCCGGTCGAGGTAGGCCCGCCAGCGCGCCGCCTTCTGCTCGCCGAGTTCGCGGAGATAGGCCCACGTGTAGAGGCCGGAATCGTGGCCGTCGTCGTAGGTCAGGCGCACCGCGTAGTGGCCCACCGGCTCCACACCCGTGATGACGACGTTTTCCTTGCCGAGTGGCAGGCGCTCCTGCCCCGGCCCGTGGCCGCGCACCTCCGCGCTCGGCGAGTGCACGCGCAGGTATTCGAACGGCAGGTCGAAGGACTGCCCGTCCTCGAAGGCGACGTGGAGCACGCGGGCCTGCCTGCGCAGGCGTATCTCGCTGGGGATCATGCCGGCATTCTAGAGAATGTACCGGCTCAGATCCTCGTCCTTCGCGAGTTCCGCGAGGTGTGCGTCCACGTAGTCCGCATCGATGACGACACGGGAGCCGCTCTTGTCCGATGCCTCGAACGACACCGTTTCCAGCAGGCGTTCCATGACGGTGTGCAGGCGGCGCGCACCGATGTTCTCCGTGCGCTCGTTGACCTGGAACGCGACCTCGGCGATGCGCCGGACGCCGCTGTCCGCGAACTCGAGCGTGACGTCTTCGGTCGTGAGCAGCGCGGAGTACTGGTCGACGAGCGACGCGTCCGGCTCGGTCAGGATGCGGACGAAGTCGTCGACGCTCAGCGACTTCAGCTCGACGCGGATCGGGAACCGGCCCTGCAGCTCGGGGATCAGGTCCGACGGCTTCGACACGTGGAACGCGCCGGAGGCGATGAACAGGATGTGATCCGTGCGCACCATGCCGTACTTCGTGTTCACGGTGGAGCCCTCGACGAGCGGCAGCAGGTCCCGCTGCACGCCCTCGCGGGACACATCGGCACCTGCGGTTTCCGAGCGGCGCGCGACCTTGTCGATCTCGTCGAGGAACACGATGCCGTGCTGTTCGACGGCTTCGAGCGCGTGGGCCTTGAGTTCCTCCTCGTCGACCATGCGCGCGGCCTCCTCGTCGGTGAGCTGCCGCAGCGCGTCGCGCACCTTCAGCTTGCGCGTCTTTTTCCGGTTGCCGCCCAGGTTCTGGAACATGCCCTGCAGCTGGCTGGTCATCTCCTCCATGCCGGGCGGCGCCATGATTTCCACGCCGATCGGGACGGCCTGCACCTGGACCTCGATCTCCCGGTCGTCGAGCCGCCCCTCGCGCAGCATCTTGCGGAATTTCTGCCGCGTGTCGCCGTCGTCGCGAGGCGCGTCGCCGAACGTGTCCGCCGACGGTAGGAGTGCGTCGAGCACGCGCTCCTCGGCCGCGTCTTCGGCGCGTGTCCGCACCTTCGTCATGGCCTCCTCGCGCAACAGCTTGATGGCCACGTCCATCAGGTCGCGGATGATGGAGTCGACCTCGCGGCCCACGTAGCCCACCTCGGTGAACTTCGTCGCTTCCACCTTGATGAACGGTGCTCTCGCGAGCTTCGCGAGGCGGCGAGAGATCTCCGTCTTGCCGACGCCGGTCGGCCCGATCATCAGGATGTTCTTCGGTGTGATCTCGCTGCGCAGCGGCTCGTCGACCTGCACGCGCCGCCAGCGGTTGCGCAGCGCGATGGCAACCGCGCGCTTGGCCTCGTTCTGGCCGATGATGTGCTTGTCCAGTTCCTGGACGATCTCGCGGGGAGTCATTTGCGACATGGGTAATCCTGGTATCGGTCGGCGCGCCCGGCGCCGGTTCCTACAGTTCTTCGACGACGACGTTCTGGTTCGTGTAGACGCAGATGTCGCCCGCGATCTCCAGCGCCTTCGTGACGATGTCACGCGCGCCGAGGTCCGTGTTCCGGAGCAGCGCCAGCGCGGCGGCCTGCGCGAACGGCCCGCCGGAGCCGATGGCCATCAGGTCGTTCTCCGGCTCGATGACGTCGCCGTTGCCGGTGATGATGAACGACGATTCCTTGTCGGCGACACAGAGCAGGGCCTCGAGCCGCCGCAGGCGCCGGTCCGTGCGCCAGTCCTTCGCGAGTTCGATCGCGGCGCGCGTCAGGTTGCCGTACTGCTCGAGCTTCACCTCGAACAATTCGAACAGCGTGAACGCGTCGGCGGTGCCCCCGGCAAAGCCGGCGATGACGCGCCCGCCGGCCAGCGGCCGTACCTTGCGGGCATTGCCTTTCATGACGGTATTGCCCATCGAGACCTGGCCGTCTCCGGCGATCGCGACCTTGCCGTCCCTGCGAACCGAGACGATCGTCGTCCCTCTGAACTGTTCCATGGCGTGAGTCCTGGCGTTCGGGGCGCGAACGCTAATCTTTTGATTTCGAACGGGCGCGCGGGTGCGCCTGGTCGTATATCCGGGCGAGATGCTGGAAATCAAGGTGGGTGTAGACCTGCGTGGTAGAGATGTTCGCGTGGCCCAGCAGCTCCTGCACGCCGCGCAGGTCATGGCTCGACTCCAGCAGGTGCGTGGCGAACGAATGCCGGAACAGGTGCGGGTACACCCGCGTGTCGATACCCTGCTTGCGTGCCCAGTGCTTGACGCGGGCCTGGACGGCCCGCTTGCCGAGCCGCGTGCCGCGGTTACTGACGAACATTGCGCGCTCCCCGGGAGCCGCCCGGTCGGGCCGGACCGTGAGCCAGCGGCGGACGGCGGTCAGCGCATGCCGGCCGACTGGCACGATCCGGTCCTTGTTGCCCTTGCCGGTTACGCGCACCGTCGCATCGGCGAGGTCCAGGTCGCCGACATCGAGGTCGGTCAGCTCGGCGAGCCGGAGCCCCGAGGAATACAGCAGTTCCAGGATCGCGCGGTCGCGGTCGACGACGGGGCCGTCGCCCTGGATGTCCAGCAGGCGCGCCATCGTGTCGGCATCGAGGTTGCCCGGCAGGCGTTTCTTCGCTTTCGGCGCGGACACCGCGTCCACAGGGCTTTTCCTGATACAGCCCTCGCGTTGCAGGAACCGGAAGAACGTCCGTGCCGCGGACAACCGGCGCTGGATGCTGCGGCTCGACAGCCCGCGCCGGTAGCAGGACGCGGCCCAGGAGCGCATGTGCTCGCTGTCGACGTCTCGCCAGCGCCCGACGCCGGCGGCGCCACACCAGTCGGCGAGCGCGTCGATGTCGCGGCGGTAGTGCGTGCAGGTCAGCGGCGACAGCCGTCGTTCGAGCGACAGGTGCCGCGAGAAACGCTCGATCCAGTCGCGCTCGGCGGCGTCCATTCCCGGCGCTCCCGCGGATGCTCCCTAGCAGCGCGCGAGCGACGCGGCGACCAGGTCGCCGACGCGGGCGAGGAAGTCCATGCTCATTCCGGGGTGGAAGCGGTTCGAGTCGGCGCTGCCGATCGCGAGGAAGCCGGTCTCCGACTGCGTGCCGAGCGGCACCAGGGCGACCGACCCGACATCGCCGGCGTCGTCCCGGAACAGGAACTCGAGTTGCGCGTCACGCGCCTGGCCGCAGCGCGGGTTGCCGCTCGCGAGGAACGTGGAAAACGGCGCGAGGACGGGATCCTCGCGGTCGATGGCGCGGAAAAAGCGCCCGGTGGGCGCCGCGGCGAAATCGGCCGGGTCCCCGAACACGACGAGCACGGAGTGGTCCGCGCCGAATCCGGAGCGGACGGCTTCCTCGACCGCCGACACGGTGGTCGGCAGGTCCGGCGCGGCCATGAGCTGCAGGGACAGCGCGTGGATCTTCGAGGCCAGGACGTCGTTCGCCCGCGCGACCTCGATCAGGTCCTTGAGCCGGCGCTCGAGCCTCAGGTCCTTCTGGCGCAATACCGAGACCTGGCGCTCGACCAGTGACACGGCACCCCCCGAGGCGTGCGGCAGGTGCAGCGTACCGAGCAGCTTCGGGTGTCGCTCGAAGAAATCGGGGTGGAGCTTGAGGTAGTCGTGCACGACGTCTTCGGAGACGCCGTGATCGGCGTAGTCCGGGTTTCGTTGTGTACTCATAGATCGATGGATCCTTCGCTCATCAGTTCGGCGTTGCCGGTCAGCCAGGCAGGGCCGGAAACCTGCGGCCACTTTACCACGAGTTGCCCGCCGGGCAGGTTCACGCGGACCTCGCCCGCGAGCTCGCCGCGGCGAATGCCGACCGCGACGGCGGCACAGGCGCCGGTGCCGCAGGCGAGTGTTTCGCCGACGCCGCGCTCGAAGACGCGCAGGTCGATCTCGTCGCGGCCGCGGCGGGCCACGAAGCCCACGTTCGTACGCTCCGGAAACCGGGGGTGACGCTCGATCGCGGGGCCCAACCCGGCGACCGGGGCGTCGGCCACGGCGGGGACGGCGAGCACGCAGTGCGGGTTGCCCATGGAGACCGCGCCGATGGCGTAGATGGTGCCATTCACGTCCAGATCGTAGGTATTGGCGACACGATCGGCGACGAACGGGATTTTTTCCGGGTCGAACTCCGGCCGGCCCATCGCGACCGACACCTGGCCGTCGCCGGTCACGCGGGCCTCGATGAGGCCCGCTGGGCTGTCCAGGCGGAGGGCCGTGCCCGGCGCCCGGTCACCCGCCAGCAGCCACGCGACGCAGCGTACGCCGTTGCCGCACTGGCCGACTTCGCCGCCGTCGCGGTTGAAGACGCGGTAGCTCGCCACGGCGCCATCGGTCCGCCCGGGACCGAGCCACATCATCTGGTCGAAGCCGGGGCCGGTGCGCTCGTCGCCGAGCTCGCGGATGCGTTCGGCGTCGGGTGGCGGCAATGCATCGTCACGCCGGTCGACGACGAGGATGCGATTGCCGGCGCCGTCCATTTTCGCGTAATGGATTCGCATCGAGTGTTCGGGTTGCCCTGCGAAGTGCTCTCAAGCGCGGCCGAGTGAGGCGGATGGACTTTTGGATGCCGCGACGGTAGTTTACATAAATTACCCGTCTAACAACGATAAGAGCCCGAGGTAACTATGCGCCACATCATGGTCATGAACGCGAAAGGCGGCTGCGGCAAGAGCACGCTGGCGACGAACATCGCGTCTTACTTCGCCAACGAGGGCGCGTCCGTCGCGCTCGCCGACTACGATCCGCAGCGTTCCAGCCTCGACTGGCTCGAGCGGCGGCCTGCCGACCGCCCGGAAATCCACGCCGTCGCGGGCTTCGAAGACGGTCTGAAGCGCGCCCCGCGCACGGCCGACTTCCTCGTCATCGACGCGCCGGCCCGTTCGCACGGCCCGGAGCTCACCGACCTCGTCAACCACGCCGAAACCATCGTCGTGCCGGTCCTTCCGTCCACGATCGACATGCAGGCCACGTCCAATTTTCTCGAAGAGCTGAAGAGCGTCGGCAAGGTCGAGCGCAAGCAGGCGAAGATCGCAACGGTGGCGAACCGTGTTCGCGACAACACGCTGATCTGGGACGAGCTCGACGAGTACCTCGAGAAGACGCGTGTGCCGTACGTGGCGGCACTGCGCGAGGCGCAGAACTACATTCGTGCGTATTCGCGCGGCCTCGGTATCTTCGAGTTGCCGGAATACCTCGCCTGGCCGGACTGGGACGAGTGGGAGCCGCTCACCGCCTGGCTGCGCTCGAAGCGCTCGCAGCCGTAGCGCGCCCGACGGTCAATCGGCCAGGTGCGGTAACGCAGTCGCGCCCGACCCGGCGACGAGATTGAGGCCGTCCCTGTACGCCTCGGCCGCTGCGTCCGTTTCCCCGAGTTTCGCGAGCAGCTTGCCGTATTCGCGGTAGGCGTCCGGCGTCGGACGCACGCTGATCACGGCCTCGAGGTAGCTGCGGGCCTTGCCCCACAACTCGTTCCGCAGGCACAGGCGGGCCGCGGCGAGCAGCAGGTCCGGGTCGTTGCCGTGGTCGGCGAGCCACTGTTCGGCACGCTTCAGCTGCTTGCTCGCGTTCGTGCCTTCGACGAGGCCGAACAGGCACACGAGCGGGCCGCGCCATTCCGATTTCAGCGCCTGCACGAGGTCCTTTTCGGCTTTCTCGTTCATCCCGGTGCGGATCAGACCGTGGTAGTAGGCGTCGAGCACGTCGAGATTGTTCCTGAGCGGTTTCGGGACGCGGCTCCATGCGGCGACGACCGACTCACCGTCCGTGGCCCGGTTCAGGAGCTCGCGGTGCACGCTCACCGTCCAGCGCTCGAGCGTCTCCGGCTTTACCGTGTTCTTCTTCGACAGGCGCGGGAGCAGCTCGGCGAGGCTGTCCCAGTCGCCGAGCTTGTAGTAGATGCGCCCGAGCAGGTTCGCGGCGTAGCTGTGGTCCCGCGCGCTCTCCTCGATCTTGCGCAGCGTCGCGAGCGCCTGCTCGTACTGGCCGCGGTCGAGCTGGAATTCCGCCTGCGTCAGCAGCACCGCGTTGGTCGCGGCGGGCGTCTCGGCATACGCGAGCCGCAGCCACTCGTCGCGGCGCTCGTCCTCGCCCTGCAGGTGTGCCGCGCGCGCGGCGAGCAGGTAATTGAACAGCGGCGAGTCGCTGCTGCCGGCGGCGCGGGCGAGCAGTTTCTCGCCGCGGGCGAGCTTGCCCTCGGCGACTTCGATCATGCCCTGCGTGAGCTTCTGGCCGGCCCGGCCCGAGCGGTAGCGTCCGGCCGCCTGGCCCAGCCGGCGCGGCGCGAGGATCACCCAGCGGATCGCGAGGATTACCGCAACCGCGACGACGACCAGCAGCAGCAGCGCGGGCACCGACATCTCGAGGACGTGACCGCGCATCTCGATCGCAACGTAGCCGGGATCGGACAGCAACGCCTGGAACACGATCGCGCTGACCAGCGCGACGATCACGACGATCAGGCCGAATTTCATTGCGCGCCGTCCGTGTCCGTCAGTGCCCGGTACTGTCGCAAGGCGCGCAGCGAACCGGAGATGTCCGGCGGTGCGACGTGCTGGTACTCGTCGCGAATTTCGCGAAGGGTCTCGCGCATGCCCGAGACCGGGGCGGCCGACGTGTCGAAGTAGCGCCCGAGCCACGCGTCGGCGTCGTCCAGGCTCTGCCGGAACAGCTCCTGCTCGCCGCGCAGCAGCGCGAGCCTTGCCGCCTGGAGCTGCAATGCGAGGTTGCCGCGCAGCAGCGGCTCCGCGCCCGGCGTCAGCAACGGGCGGTCGACGTCGGACGGCGGCGAATACGTGAACACGCCGCTGAATGCGCCCTTGACGGCGTTCCATGCACGCCGGGGGCCGCTCGCCTCGGCATCATCCTCGGTGGCGTCGGCTTCGTCGGCACTGTCGGCGTCGAAGACCGGCAGCGACTCGGCCACCTGCGCGAGGCTCGCGAGCGTCAGCGTGACGCCGGCGACGTCCGGTTTTTCCATGACGTCGAGTGCGGCACGCTCGTTCGCGAGCGCCCGCCGCACGTCGGTCAGCGCCGGGTCCCCGAGCTGTGTCAGCCGGTCGTCGGCCTGCTCGAGTGCCAGCGACGCGAGCGTCGGGTTGCCGGCGAGCAGGAGCTGCGCGTTTGCGATCTGCATGTAGTACTCGGCCTCGGCAACGAGATAGGTGTTGCGGGCTTCGATCGACACGCCCTGCAGCGCGGCGAGCGAGCGCTCGAGGTTCGCGACGCGCGGCGTCAGCGACGTGAGCGTCTCCGCCGCGCGGTCAAAGCCTTCGACGTCGTTGCGAAGCGTGTCGAGCGCATCGGCGTCGCGTTCGCGGGCGGCGGCGAGTTCCGCGAGCTCTTCGTCCAGTCCGGACAGGTCGTCGCCGGTCTGCTCGTCGAGATCCTCGAGCGCGCGGCGGAGCGACGCGATGGCGTCCGCCGAGTCGGCGTCTCGGCTGCCCTCGCGCCAGCCCTCGAAGAACAGGTAGCCCGCGCCGGCGGTCGCGACCAGCGCCAGGAACAGCGCCAGCCAGGCGATGCTCGCGGCGATGCCGCCGCGCTTCGGCGGCGTCGCCGCCTCCGGGGCCTCGACGGCCGGCTCGTCGAAGTCCGCATCGACGATGTCGGACCCGGGGTCCGCTTTCTCGGTTTCCGTCATGCTGTCAGTCCGTCGGTGTCGGATTTCCGGCGAGTGCGATGAGCGTCTCGACGATGTCTGCCGTGCCGGTGCCCGGCGCCAGCGCTGCCGGTGCGCCGGGCGAGAGCCGCTCGAGTTCTTTTAACACACGAGCTGCGGGCGTCACCAGCGGCGTCGCGGCGAGCCGCGCCCGGCACCCGGCGGGTACCAGTTCACGCAGGTTCGACAGCGATTGTACGCTCATGACGACGACGGCACCGATGCCGCCGGCCTGCCAGCGAGCGGCCAGCGCGTCGAGGTCGTCTCGCGACACCTCGGGCAACCCGCGGGTGTAAGCCTGCAGGTAGTCGACGCGCGCACCGCGGCGCTCGAACTCGCCGGCCAGCAGCTCGCGGCCGGGGTCGCCGCGCACGATGCGCACGGTCCGGCCGCGCAGGTCCGCGAACTCGGGCCTGGCGAGCAGCGCTTCGCTGTCGAAGCCGTCGGCGGGCACGATATCGACGTGCCGGCCGGCGTCGCGCAGCGCCTGCGCCGTCGTCGGCCCGATGGCGGCGATCCGGCCGCCCGAATGGGCCGCGCCGTGCGCGACCGCGTTCCGGCTGATGAACACGGTGAAGTCGGGGTCCGGGAGGCGCTCCGCGTCGGCGGCAACCTCGGCCGGCGGCCGTGGGCGGATGTCGAGCACCGGGAACACGATGGCGGTGCCGCCTCGCGCTTCGATTGCGGCCGTGAGTGCCGCCGCCTGCTCGCGCGGGCGCGTGACGAGCACCCCGAAGCCGGCCGGGAAGGCGTCAGCCATCGGCTGCCGCGGTCGCGCGGTCCAGGATGTCGCGCGCCCCGTGGCCCAGCATGCGTTCCGCGAGCGACTCGCCGAGCGCTTCCGCCCGCGACGCCGGGCCGCACAGGCTGTCGCGCAGGTACTCGCGGCCGTCCGGCGACGCGACCATGGCGGTGATCGTCAATTCGCCGGCGACGATCTTCGCGAATGCCGCGACCGGCGAATGGCAGCCGGCATCGAACGTGCGCGCAATCGCGCGTTCCGCTTGTGTCGTCGTTGCCGTCGCCTCGTCGTCGAGCCGGGCGAGCAGCGCCCGGATCGCGTCGTTGTCGGCGAGGCATTCGATGCCCAACACGCCCTGGGCGGCGGCCGGCAGCAACTGCTCCGGCGAGAATCGCTGCGTGATTCGTTCATCGAAGCCGAGGCGCTCGAGGCCCGCCGCCGCGAGAACGATGGCATCGAATGCCCCGTCGTCCAGCTTTGCGAGCCTGGTGTTCACGTTGCCGCGCAGCGGGAGGATTTCGAGGTCCGGCCGCAGGCGCAGGAGCTGCGCCTGGCGGCGGAGGCTGGAACTGCCGACGCGTGCGCCGTGCTCCAGCGCCTCGAGGCGCATGCCGTCGCGGCCGACCAGGGCGTCGGCGCTGCTCGCGCGCGGCAAGACGGCGGCAATGGCGAACCCGGCCGGGAGGACCGCCGGCACGTCCTTCATTGAATGCACCGCGAGGTCCGCGCGGCCGTCCTGCATCGCGACCTCGAGTTCCTTGATGAACAGGCCCTTGCCGCCGATCTTCTGCAGGCTGCGGTCGAGAACCTCGTCGCCGCGCGTGGACAGCGGCACGAGCTCGACGCCGTCGACGCCGTCCAGGCCGCGGATCTGCGCGGCGACATGCTCTGCCTGCCACAACGCGAGCGCGCTGCGGCGCGTTGCGATTCGAATCTGCACTAGGGGCCCCCTTTCAAGCGGCGTCGGACTTCGGCGACGTGACGGCGGCTGATTATCAGCTCTTCGTCGTCGCGATGCGAACCGTCGCGCAGCGCGACGCGGTAGCGGCCGTCGCCGGACCGCACGATCGAGTCGATGCGATCGACCGCAACGAGCGCGCCCCGGTGAATGCGAACGAAGCGGCTCGCGAACTCCTCCTCGAGCGTCTTCAGGGAATCGTCGATGAGACTAACGCCGTCGTCGTGATGCACGGCGACGTACTTCTGGTCGGCACGGAAGAAGTTGATCGTATCGATGGCGATGAGCGTGAGCCGGTCGCGCGAACCTGTGCAGACGTGATGCCGCGGCTCGGCGAGGCGCTCGTCCCCGCCGAGTTCTGCGAGCGTCGAGGCGGCGAGCCGCGATGCCTGTTGCAGGGCCGCCGCGAGCCGTGCGCGGCGCACCGGCTTCAACACGTAGCCGACCGCGCGCGCGTCGAACGCGTCGATCGCATATTCGTCGTACGCCGTTGCGAACACGATGGCCGGTGGCCGGTCGAGCTTGTTCAGGTGGTGCGCCGCTTCGATGCCGTCCATGCCGGGCATGCGGATGTCGAGCAGGACGATGTCGGGCCGATGTTCGCTGGCCCGTGCCAGCGCCTCGTCGCCGTTCGCCGCGAGCCCGGCGAGCTCGTAGCCGTCGATGTCATCCAGCAGTTGCCGGAGTCGCTCGCGCGCCGGTTCCTCGTCGTCGACGACAAGCACCTTCACGCGTCGCCCTCGTCAAGCGGGAACCGCAACGTGACGGAGTAGCGGTCGTCGGTCGCCTGCACGTCGACGTCCGCCTTGTGACCGTACGCGATTTCGTAGCGCTGGCGGATGTTCGACAGCGCCATCTGGTTGCCGCCGGTCCGCCGGGCCGTCTGCGCCGCCACCGGATTGCTGATCTCGATGCTCAGCCGATCGCCGTCGCGGCGTCCGGTCACGGTGATGCGGCCGCCGTCCGGCAGTTGCTCGATGCCGTGGTAGATCGCGTTCTCGAGCAGCGGCTGGATGGTCAGGCTCGGGATGAGCGCCCGCATCGGCAGTGCACCGACGTCCCAGCGGACCTGGAGACGGTCGCCGAGACGCAGCTTCTCGATGCGCTGGTAGATCGCGGCGAGTTCCAGTTCCTGTTTCAGCGTCGTCCGGTCCTTCGCGCCGCCGAGGTTGGCCCGCATCAGGTCCGACAAGTCCTCGACGGCTTCCTCCGCCTGGCGCGGGTCGGTCCGCGTCAGCGACGCAATCGTGTTCATGCTGTTGAACAGGAAGTGCGGCCGGATCAGGGCCTGCAGCGCGCTGACGCGCGACTGCGCCTCGAGCTGCACGCTACGCCGCCACTCGCTCGCGACGTACAGGTAGCGCATGGCGAGCGCGATGACGATGGCGCCGATCGCGAACGTCCGGCCGACGAACGCGAAGTGGCTGCTCTCGATGACCCAGAGATCGCTGAAGCGCTGCGTGAGCTGCCAGCCGATCTCCGCGAGCACGAGGCACAGCAGCAACAGGATGCAGAAGCCGAACACGAAGGCGCGCGTCTTGCCCGCGCCTTCGAGACGCGCACGGAGCTGGCACATCAGCGCCGAGCCCAGCAGCGCGAACCAGAGCGCGAAGAATGACGTCTTGTACAGGTCGACGAAGAACCGGCCCGGGCCGTGTGATGCGAGCGCAAGGACGATGGCCACGAGCTCGGCGACCAGCACGACGACAAACACGGTACCGGCCGCGCAGAAGTCGGGCAGGTATGCCGGGGTGATCCTGGTCCTGACGTCGGGGGTTTCGCTCAAGCCGCGTGTCCGCTACTCGCCAGCCCGCACTTTACACCATGAGCGGAGCTCAACCTGAACGGCAGTACCGGGCCTCCGGGAGGCCCTCGGAGCTAGTTGCAGTACTCGACGATCCGTTCTTCGGTCTTCGACCGGGCCTCCTGGACTTCCTCGTCGTCCAGGTACTCGCGTTCGCCGTTCTCGGTTTCGCGGTAGAGCCGGCGCGAGGTGACGTAGGTCTCGAGCTGATCGCGGAACTTCTGGCACTGCTGCGCGCGTTCTTTCGCAGCTGCCGCGCGCTCGGCACGCGTCGCCGGTTTTTCGCCAGCGTCGGCGGCCTCGTTCGTGTCGTCGTTGCGATCGCCGTAGCGGGCGGCCGCGCGGGCCTGTACCTGCTGCGGGTTGGTGGGGCGCGACGAAATCGCGAGGCGTTCCTCGTCACTCGCGCCGGTCGGACGATCGACGTAATGCACGTTGCCTTCCGCGTCCGTGTAGCGATAGATGTCGCTCGCGAGGACCGGGGCGGCGCCCAGGACGGCCGCAACGGCAGCGGCCAGGATCAGTTTGCGTTTCATCGGACTCCCGCCTCCGAAAACGGTATTGGTGCATGGGGTCGCTCGGATGCCCATTAGAACACGCAGAGTGGGCCCACGTTGTGACAGCGATCACAGCCGATTCCGCGAATTACCCACTCGGTACAGGCCAAAAAAAAGCGGGCCCGAAGGCCCGCTAAGATCTTGCTTTCTCGGGGGAAAAAGCGCTCTTGCAAAAGGTCCGGGGGGCTGCCGGCATTCACTCTTATGGCAAATGTCCGGCAGGCCCCCGGAGGGGGGGTCAGTCCGACGCCGATGCGAACTCCGGGTAGGCCTCGAGGCCACACTCGGAGATATCGACGCCCTCGTACTCTTCTTCCTCGGACACCCGGATGCCCAGTACCAGCTTGATCACGAACCACACGGCCAGGCTGGTGCCGAAGACCCAGACGAAGATCGAGCCGATGCCCATCAGCTGGGCACCGATCGTCGCATCACCGTTCGTGATGCAGACCGCCAGCAGGCCCCAGATGCCGACCACGCCGTGCACCGAGATGGCGCCGACCGGGTCGTCGATCTTCAGCTTGTCGAGCAGCACGATCGAGCCGACGACGAGCAGGCCGCCCGCGCCGCCGATCAGCGTCGCGGAAAGCGGGGTCGGCGTCAGGGGTT
Source organism: uncultured Pseudomonadota bacterium (assembly GCA_913055625.1). Taxonomy (GTDB): domain Bacteria; phylum Pseudomonadota; class Gammaproteobacteria; order Steroidobacterales; family Woeseiaceae; genus UBA1847. Next base: position 50,044 of record CAJXJW010000002.1, read on the forward strand.
CGGCCGTAATCGCGACCAGGCCGGCGAGGGCGCCGTTCAGTGCCATCGTGAGGTCGGCCTTGCCGAACCAGAGGCGCGACAGCAGCAGCGCGGCGACGAGACCGCCGGCGGCGGCCATGTTCGTGTTCACGAACACCAGCGCGACGGCGTTCGCCTCGCCGACGTTGGACACCATCAACTCAGAGCCGCCGTTGAAACCGAACCAGCCGAGCCAGAGGATCAGGGTGCCGAGAGCCGACAACGGCAGGTTGCAGCCCGGGATGGCGTTGACCTGGCCGCCGGGGCCGTATTTGCCCTTGCGCGGCCCGAGCAGCAGTACGCCGGCCAGTGCCGCGGCAGCGCCGGTCATGTGCACGACGCCGGAACCGGCGAAGTCCAGGAAACCGTTCGCGTCGAGGAAGCCGCCACCCCATTTCCAGAAACCCTGTACCGGGTAGATGAACCCGGTGAGGATCACGGCAAACAGGAAAAACGACCACAGCTTCATGCGCTCGGCCACGGCACCCGACACGATCGACATCGCGGTAGCGACGAACACGACCTGGAAGAAGAAGTCCGACAGGCCGGAGTAGTACACGTCACCGCCGCTCGCGAGCACGTCTTCGACGGAATTGTCGCCGCTGCCGAGGAGGCCCGAGCCGATCGTCGACAGGCTCTGGAACATGCCGCCCTCGAAGTCGCCGGGGTACATGATCGTGTAACCGCACAGCATGTACATGATGCAGGCGATCGAGTATAGGCCGACGTTCTTGGTCAGAATTTCGGCCGTGTTCTTGGCGCGGACGAGGCCGGCCTCGAGCATCGTGAAGCCCGCCGCCATCCACATGACGAGCGCGCCCATGACGAGAAAATAAAAGGTATCCAGCGCGTAAGCCAGTTCTGTGACCGACGCCGAAACCTGTGCAATCTGGTCTTCCATCGTTAGTTCTCCCTATGGAATACGTTAGACAGCTTCGGAACCGGTCTCACCGGTACGAATACGAATGGCCTCCGTCAGTTCGGAGACGAAGATCTTCCCGTCACCGATCTTGCCGGTCCGCGCGGTGTTCGAGATCGCCTCGATCACCTGCTCGGCGATGGCGTCGTCGACGGCCAGCTCGATCTTTGCCTTCGGCAGGAAATCGACGACGTACTCGGCGCCGCGGTAGAGCTCCGTGTGGCCCCGCTGGCGGCCGAAGCCTTTGACTTCGGTCACCGTGATGCCCTGGATGCCGATGTCGGCAACCGCCTGGCGCACGTCGTCCAGCTTGAAGGGCTTGATGATCGCAGTGATCATTTTCATGTTGCTTCCCCTAAGGTCGTGTATTGCATCGTTGGGGGGCGGATTGCCCGCCCCCCTTGTAGTGCCCGATTACAGGTCGAAGGACTTGCCGATCGTGAACAGCAGGGCCTCGTCGGTACCGTCGGTACCGTTCAGGTCTTCGTCGTTGAAGATCAGCACGACGCCGAGATCGATCTCGGCGATCGTCGTGCCGTAGCCGAACTCGAAGTAGCTGCCCTCGAAGTCCTGGTCGAAGCCGGCGTATTTGCCGTAGAAGCCGTTGTGCTCCGCGGTCAGCGAGTAGTACGTGTAGTCCTGCGTCGGCCCGTCGAAGTTCTCGTACTCGCCGACGGCCACGTCGAGCGAGAAGACGCCGAAGCCGGCGCCCAGGTTGATCTCCTGGTAGGTGTCGTCGAAGTCGCCGGTGTAGAAGTAGCCGGTGTAGCCGACCGACAGGCCGAGTTCGCCGAGGTCGAAGCCGTAGCCGAAGTAGCCGTCGACCTCGAGGCCGTCGCCGACGTCCGCGGCCCACGTGCCCGCATAGAAGCCGCCCGACTCGAAATCCAGGCCGCCGCTGGCGGACGAGTTCTTCTGGAAGATGCCGCGGTAGTAGTACTCGCTGGCGTAGCCAATGTTGGCGGACCAGTCGGCCTGTGCCAGCCCGCTGGCGAGCAGAAGGGTCGCCGCAAGGCTTGCTTTCGTCGTTACTTTCATTTTTTCCATGCTCCCGTTAAGTTGGTGGGCTGTATCGCCCCGTTCCCGTCTCCTATAGAGCAGCATTCGTGCCAACCTCGATTAGTTCACAAAAAACAACGATTTATGGATTTGCGGCCGCGCCCTCTGCACGATCCTGGTGCACCGTGCGTCGGCAGCTGCCCCGTTTCGATGAGTTGCGATCGAAACCAGTGCAACCGACCCCATTTGGGGCTGGAAGCCCCGGCGTCCGGCCGGTCATGCTGGGGCTTTCGGGGTGCGGAGGGCACCGATGAAGGACGGTATCGAGGCACTGGCGAGCCGCCTTGCCGACGCCGTCCCGGACGGCGTGCGGTCGGTGCGCGGCGAGGTCGAACAGAACTTCGCGGCGATCCTGCGCGCCGGGCTCGCGCGGCTCGAACTCGTGACGCGGGAGGACTTCGACGTGCAGGCCGCGGTGCTGGCACGGACCCGCGCGAAACTCGAGGCCCTGGAGGCCCGGGTGGCGGAACTGGAGGCGCAGGGGCCCGACACGCCGACGGCGTAGACTGTCGCGGGCGTCGCGACCTCGCCGAGCCGGCCAGGGAGGGCGGCGATGAGCGTAGCGATACTGGCGAGCCGGGCGCAGATCGGCACCGCGGCGCCGAGGGTCACGATCGAGGTGCTGCTTTCCGGCGGGCTGCCGGTCTTCAATATCGTCGGCATGCCGGAGACGGCGGTCCGCGAAAGCAAGGACCGCGTCCGCGGCGCCGTGATCTCCTCGGGCTTCGACATGCCGCGACAGCGCATCACCGTGAGCCTCGGCCCGGCCGACATGCGCAAGACCGGCGGGCGCTTCGACCTTGCGATCGCGCTCGGCATTCTCGCGGCCAGCCACCAGCTCACGCGTGCCGCCTTCGACGGCTGGGAGTTCTACGGCGAGCTCGCGTTGAACGGTGATCTGCGCACGGTCCCCGGCGTCCTGCCCGCCGCGCTGAAGGCGTCGGCCGAACGGCAGTGCCTGTGCGTACCGCTCGCGAACGCGGCGGAGGCGGCGCTCGTCAGCGATTCGGTCTATCCCGCCGCCTCGTTGCTGGACGTGACGGCGCACCTTACCGGGTCACGGGCGCTCGAGCGCCGGGCGCGGCACACGCCGACACACGATGCCGGCGAGCAGCCCGACCTCGCCGACGTGCGCGGACAGGAGCGCGCGAAGCGGGCGCTCGAGATCACGGCGGCCGGCGGTCACAACCTGCTGCTCGTCGGTCCGCCGGGCACCGGGAAAAGCATGCTGGCGGCACGGCTCCCGGGCATCCTGCCGCCGATGAGCGAGGCCGAAGCGCTGGAGACCGCCGCGGTGAACTCGGTGCTCGGCCGTCCGATCGACCTGCATGACTGGCGGCGACGGCCGTTTCGGGCGCCGCACCATTCGGCGTCGGCCGCGGCGCTGGTCGGCGGCGGTTCCGATCCGCGGCCGGGCGAGGTGTCCCGCGCCCACAACGGGGTGTTGTTCCTCGACGAGCTGCCCGAGTTCAGCCGGCACGTCCTCGAGGTGCTGCGCGAGCCGATGGAGGCAGGCCGGATCACGATCTCCCGTGCGCGGGGCCAGGACGACTTCCCGGCGGCGTTCCAGCTCGTCGCGGCGATGAATCCGTGCCCCTGCGGCTACCTCGGCGACCGCACCGGCCGGTGTGCCTGCAGCGCGGATCGCGTCGCGACCTACCGCGGCCGCGTGTCCGGGCCGCTGCTGGACCGGATCGATCTGCAGGTCGAGGTCGGGCGTCCGCCGCCCGACCTGCTGCGGCAAACGGACCACGACGCGGAGCCGAGCTGCGTCGTTCGTGACCGCGTCATCGCGGCGCGGGAGCGGCAGTCGCGCCGGGGCGGCGTGCCGAATGCCCGGCTCGACGGCGCGTCGCTCGAGCGCTGTTGCGGGCTGCCGGAGGAAGGCTGGGCGCTGCTGGAACGCGCGGCGGCGAAACTGTCGCTGTCGGTGCGCGGCTACCAGCGCTGCCTGCGCGTCGCGCGCACGATCGCGGACCTCGCCGGCACGGGCGGGGTGAGCACCGGGCAGCTGGCCGAGGCTTTGAGTCTGCGCGGCTTCAGCGAGGCCGCGCGATAACGGGGCTCTACTGCGATTCGGTGATCATGAAGTCGACGGCGTCGCGGACTTCCTGGTCGGAGAGCCCGACGTTGCCGCCCTTCGGCGGCATGACGCCGGCGGTGCCGGAGAATCCGCCGATCGCGTGCTGGTACAACATATCGGTGCCCTGTGCGATGCGCTCGGACCAGGCGGAGGCGTTGCCGACGACCGGCGCACCGCCGATGCCGGCGCCGTGACAGACGTTGCACGCGGCGTTGTAGACCTGCGGCCCGGTCATCGTGGTCTGGACCGGCTCGGGCTGCGGTGCCGGCGCGAGCTTCGGGCCGGGCGCAGCCTGCTCCTCGCCGGGCAGGTAGACGTCGCTCAGCGGCTTGATGCGCTCGTTGACCGCGGCCTGGTATTCCCCGGTTTCCTGCGTGTACACGCCCTGCGTCAGGTCGGAGATCTTCATCGCGACCACGAAAATGGCGACCGCGATGGCCACCAGGCCGCCGATGACGAGCGAGTACATGTCGAAGAATTTCTGGTCGCGGTTCAAGAGTCTGCTCCGGGCACTTGCGGATGCCGGGGCCTGGTCAGCCGCGGCGAGGGCGCATTATATAACAAGTGCCGTTGGCGGGTTCCACACCGGCGGTCAGGTAATGGCGAGGGCGATCCCGGTGTACAGCGCGATGGAAATGCCCGCGGCACCGAGCGCGAGCGGAAGCTGGCTGAGCACGTGGTCCATCAGGTCGGCGCCGCAGGCGAGTGATGCCAGGATCGTCGTGTCCGAGATCGGCGAGCACTGGTCGCCGAACACGGCGCCGCCCATGATCGCGGCGAAGCACAGCAGTACGTAGGTCGGTTCGGCGGACACGGCGAACGCAAGCGGCAGCGCGATCGGGAACACGACGGCATAGGTTCCCCACGACGAACCGACCGAGAACGACACCAGCATGCACAGGAGCATCAGCACGCCGGGCAACACCCATGGGACCGCGGTCAGGTTGGCCGCGCTGATCTCGATGACCCAGGCCGAGGCCCCGAGTGTGTCGGAGACGCCGGCCAGCGTCACGGCGAGGCCCAGGATGATCGCGCCGACCGTGACACCCTTGATGCCGTCGACCAGCCCGTCGAACGCGTCACGCACGCGCATGCCGCGCAGTGCCGATACGACGATGGACGCGACCAGGGCGAGGCCGAAGGCCTCGAAGATCATCAGCCGGCCCGCGACGAAGTAGGGCACGATCGCGACGCCCATCAGGACCAGGATCGGTACGAAGAAGTCGACGAGCGACGGCGTGTAGCCCGGTGCGACGTTCACGGTCGTCAGTTCCTTCGCAATCATCGGCTCCGCGGTGGGGCTGTCGAGCTCGCCGGTCGCAAGCACCCGTTCGCGCGCGCGCCGCATGGGACCGCCGATGGTAGGCAGCTTGTCGAGCGCGAACAGCAGCGTGAACAGCACGGCGAACAGGCCGTAGAAATTGAACGGGATTGCGGACAGGAACCAGCCGACGGCCGCGTCGCGGTCCGGGATATGGGCGGCCAGCGCGGGGATCGTGATCAGGCCGCCGACGTACACGGGCCAGACGTTGAACGGGATCACGGTGGCGATCGGTGACGCGGTCGAGTCGACCACGTAGGCGAGTTCCTCGTGCGCCACACCCTCGCGATCGGCGACCGGCCGCACCGTGGTGCCGGTCAGCACGGTGCTGATCGTGCCGCCCTGGTGAAACAGGATGCCCATCAGCCAGCTGAAGAACAGCGCGGAGCGCCGGGAGCGGACGAAGCGCTCCGATACCCAGCTCGCGAAGTACCAGGCGCCGCCGTTGCGGTTCCACAGGCCGAGCAGTCCGCCGAGCGCCCACAGGTAGACGAGCAGGATCTCGGCGAAGCGCGGCGTGCCTATATTCGGGATCAGGAACGCCTGGACGATGTTGTAGTCGGTCGTGATCAGGCCGCCGATGACGACGCCCATGAACAGCGCGAGGATGACGTTGCGCGTGACGAAGCAGATCGCGAGCGCGGCCAGCGCCGGCAGGATCGACAGCCAGCCGTAGTGTTCGCCGGCAATGGGCTCGCGCCGCGCGGCGTAGATGCCGATTGCGATGCAGAACAGCAGGACGACGATCCACGCGTGGCGTCGCAGGACGCCGGACGGCCCGCCGCGCCCGTCCGCGTCAGTCATGACCCGCGCATTGCCCGTTCATGTGCCCCTTCTCCGCCCCGCGATCCGGGACCCGCCGAGCACGATAACACCGTTGACGGCCACGTTCCGAGCGCCATCGACTGGGCGTCGATACGGCCGGACAGCCCGGTTGGAACGGCAGGGGCCTCGCCGTATGATGGCGAGGTGGACGGTATAAGCAGAATAACGTCGTTACTTCTCCTCGTCGTGCTCGTCAGCGGCTGCGCATCGATCGACTTCGACTACCCGCGCACGCCGTCCACGGCGCTGACTGACACGGCCGAGACGCTGCTCGGCCAGAAATACGCGCCGGCCATAGCGGCGAATGCGCCGAACGAGTCGGGGTTTCACACGCTGCCGGACGGGATCGACGCGCTTGCCGCGCGGCTCCTGCTCGCCGAGCGTGCGGAGAAGTCGATCGACCTGCAGTACTACCTGATCAAGAACGATTTGATCGGCAGGGCTTTCCTGCACGCGCTCGTGCGGGCGGCCGATCGTGGCGTCCGCGTCCGCCTGCTGCTCGACGACGTGTTCACGAAGGGCTACGACGTCGGCATGGCCGCGCTGCAGCACCATCCGAACTTCGAGATCCGCATCTACAACCCGTTCAACCGCGGCTCGGCGGGGCGCGTGCTCGGCGCGCTCAAGGACTTCGGACGCGTGAACCGGCGAATGCACAATAAGTCGTTCACGGTCGACAACCAGGTGACGATCATTGGCGGCCGCAATATTGCGTCGGAGTATTTCGCCGCGCGCGAAGACGTCAACTTCGGCGACCTGGACGTCATCGGCATCGGGCCGGTCGTGCGCGACGTGTCGACGATGTTCGATGAATACTGGAATCACCCCACGGCCCTGCCGGTCGCGGCGTTCTACAGGGAGGAGTCCGAAGACCCTGAGGGCGACATGGAGCGCCTGCGCGCTACGCTCTCCGATGCTTACGACAACGTGCCTCACTCCGAGTACCGCGAAGCCGTGCTCGAGCGGTACACCGAGTTCGCCCGCGCGGACAACGACATCTTCGCGTGGTCACCGTACCGGCTCGTCTACGACTCCCCGGACAAGGGCATCAAGGACAACAAGGAGCAGACGGAGCTGATGGCCTACCGTCTGCTCGAGGAACTCGTCGACGCGGAACATCAGATGATCATCGTTTCGCCGTACTTCGTGCCGCGGAAGGCGGGCATCGCGCGGTTCAAGTCGATTCGCGAGAAGGGCGTGGAAGTCATCGTCATTACGAACTCGCTCTCGGCCAACAACCAGTTCTCGGTCCACGGCGGTTATGCGCCGGCGCGCAAACCGCTGCTGGAGGCGGGCGTCAAGATCTACGAGGCGCGAGCCGACTCGGACCTCGCCGGTGCCGAGCTCGTCGCCGCGAGCGGCGCGACCGCGACGCTGCATACCAAGGCGTTCGTCATAGACCGGACGGAGACCTTTATCGGGTCCTTCAATTTCGATCCGCGGTCGGCGTTCCTGAACACGGAGATGGGCGTCCTCATCGAGGACCCGGTGCTCGCGGCGGAAGCCGCCGATACCGTCTTCGAGAATATTCCGAGCGAAGCTTACGAGCTGTACCTGGACGACGGGGATTTGCGATGGCGCGCGTACGATGACGGCGCGGAGGTCGTCTACGACAAGGAGCCGCAAACGAGCTGGTGGGACCGGTTTCTCGCGGGCTTCATGCGCATCCTGCCGATCCGCAGCCAGTTGTAAACGGCCGGCGCGTGGCGCCGGCTCGCATCACGAACATCGAGTCCGGCGCTTGCCGGCATTGACGGGAGGGGCAGCATGATCGAATTCACATTGAACGGCCGCACGGTGACATCGGAGAGTCCGTCCGACACGCCGTTGCTCTGGGTCATCCGCGACGAGCTGAAGCTCAAGGGCACGAAGTTCGGCTGCGGCATCGCGCAGTGCGGCGCGTGTTCCATTCACGTGGACGGCGAGGTCGCGCGGTCCTGCGTCCTGCCGCTCGGCGGCGTCGAAGGCCGGTCCGTGACGACGATCGAGGGCCTCGAGACCCCGGCAGGCAAGGCGCTGCAATCCGCCTGGGAAAAGCTCCAGGTGCCGCAGTGTGGCTATTGCCAGTCCGGCCAGCTGATGGCCGCGGCGGACCTGCTCAGCCGGAACCCGAAGCCGTCGGATGAACAGATCGCCGAGCACATGAACGGGAACCTGTGCCGTTGCATGGCCTACGCACGAATTCACAAGGCGATCCGGGCGGTCGCCGACGGGGAGGTGTGATCATGGTTGCCGCAAAGAAAAACCTGCCGATTTCGCGCCGCACGTTCATCGCCGGCACGGCCGGCGCCGGCGCCGTCATGGGGCTCGGCGTGCTGCTGCCGGGCTGCACGCGCGAGGAGGCCGCGACGGAGATGGCGGCGAGCGGCCCGGCGACGGCGTTCGCGCCGACCGTGTGGTTCGAGCTCGCCCCCGATGGCCGCGTGCACATCAACATCGCCAAGGCCGAGATGGGCCAGCACGTCGGCACCGCGCTCGCGCGCATCCTCGCCGACGAGCTCGGCGCCGACTGGAACACCGTGTCCATCACCTATGTCGACAGCGACCCGAAGTGGGGCTACATGGTGACCGGCGGATCGTGGTCCGTGTCGACGACGTTCGAGCAGTTCTCGCGGGCCGGCGCCGCCGGTCGCACCGTCCTCGTCGATGCCGGCGCGGCATTGCTGGGTGTCGACGCGGCCGACTGCACGGCCGCGGATGGCGCGGTCAGTGGCGGCGGCCGCTCGGTGCCGTTCGCGGAGATCGTCGCGGCAGGTGGCCTCGACCGTGCGTTCTCCGACGAGGAACTGGCCGCGCTGCCGATCAAGGCGCCGTCGGACCGCGACCTCATCGGCAAGCCCGTGACCTCGCTCGACGTCGCAGCGAAAAGCCGCGGCACCGCCGTGTACGGCCTCGATGTCGAGCTCCCGGGCATGGTGTACGCGCACCCGCTGGTGCCGCCAACCCGCTACGGCAGCCGCATCCGCTCGGTCGACGACTCGGCCGCGAAAGACATTCCGGGATACCGGCAGACGCTGGCGCTGACCGACCCGAGCGAGCTGTTCCAGGGCTGGGCGGTCGTCGTCGCGGACAGCTTCCCGGCGGCGATGCGGGCGGCCGAGGCCGTCGTCGTCGACTGGGAAGCGGGGCCGACGGCGTCGGTATCCGAGGCCGACCTGCTGGCCGAGGGGCAGGCACTCGTCGACGCCCGCGATACCGGCGTGCTGGTGGTCGACGACGGCGACGTTGCTGGCGCGCGAGCCGGCGCGGCGAAGGTGCACACCGCGACGTACCGCACGTCGACGGCGCTGCACTTCACGCTCGAGCCGCAGAACGCGCTGGTGGAGTTCCGTGACGGCAAGTGCCACGTGCACGCCGGCAACCAGTGGCAGTCGCTGATCCTCCCCGCGCTCGCGAAGGCGCTGGAGATGCCGGAGTCCGACATCGTGCTGCATCAGTACTACCTCGGCGGCGGTTTCGGACGGCGGCTGTTTGGCGACCAGATGATCCCGGCGGCGCTCGCCGCGCGGGAACTCGGCAAGCCGGTGAAGCTCGTGTTCTCGCGGCCGGCGGACAGCCGTTTCGACTGCGTGCGTTCCGCGACCGTCGCGAGGCTCGATGCTTCGTTCGACGCTGCGGGCAAACTGACCGGCGTCGAGCACGCCGCCGCGGCCGGCTGGCCCACGCTGGCGATGGCGCCGGGCTTCCTCGCGGACGGCGTCGACGGCAACGGCAAGTTCGATACGTTTTCGATCAGCGGCGCGGACCACTGGTATACGCTGCCGACGCACCGCGTCCGCGCGATCAACAACACGCTCGCGCAGGAGACGTTCCTCCCGGGCTGGCTCCGGGCGGTCGGCCCCGGCTGGATCGGCTGGAGCGTCGAGAGCTTCAACGACGAAGTGGCCGGGATACTCGGCGAGGACCCGGTGGCGTTCCGTCTCGCGCGCCTCGACGGCGCCGGCAAGAACGCCGGCGGGCCGCCGAAGGCCGTGGGCGGCGCGAAGCGGCTGGCCGCCGTGCTCGAGGACGTCGCGGAACGGTCGAACTGGGGCCGCGAGCTTCCGGCCAACGAGGGCATGGGCGTCGCCGTCAGCCATGGCCAGGAACGGGGCATGCCGACGTGGACCGCCTGTGTCGCGCACGTCGCGGTCGACCCGGCGTCGAAGAAGATCACGGTGAAGAAGATCTGGCAGACGATCGACTGTGGCACCGTCGTCGACCCGAACGGCGCAATGGCGCAGGCAGAGGGCGCGACGCTCTGGGGCCTGAGCCTCGCGCTGCACGAGGGAACGGCGTTCGAGAACGGCCAGGTTCGCGATACGAACCTCGACACTTACACGCCGCTCCGCATGCTTGACGTGCCGGAGCTCGATCTCAAGTTCATGGAGAGTACCGAGTTCCCGACCGGACTCGGCGAGCCGCCGCTCATCGCGGTGCCGCCGGCGATCGGTAACGCGGTCTACGCGGCGACGGGCAAGCGGGTCCGGGATCTCCCCATACGCCTCTGAAGGAGGGTACTCTCGACGGCATGGCGTCAGTATTTGGGCAATACGACGGTGCGAACTTCTACGACGAACTGGTCGGGAAAGACGGAGAGCCGCGTCCGCACGCCCGGCTGATTGCCGATTTCCTGTCCGGCCTCACACCCGACGAGGTCGTCGACCGCCAGCACGCGGTCGACAGCACGATCATGGACATGGGTATCAGCTTCACGATCTACTCGGAAGGCGACAACATCGATCGTGCGTGGCCGCTGGACCTGATCCCCCGCATCATGACCGGGAGCGAGTGGGACCGGGTCGAGCGCGGCCTGGTCCAGCGCGTCATGGCACTGAACCTGTTCATCGACGACCTGTACAACGACCGGCGCATCCTGCGCGACAAGGTCGTGCCGGCCGAGCTGATCGACAGTTCGCGGAACTACCTCGAGGCCTGCCGGGGCATCCGGCCGAAGCACGGCGTGTGGGCGCACATCTGCGGGTCCGACCTCGTGCGCGACGGCGACGGCACGATCTACGTGCTGGAGGACAACCTGCGGGTACCGTCCGGCGTCTCCTACATGCTGGAGAACCGCAACGTCATCAAGCGCGTCTTTCCCTCGATGTTCCGAAATTACCGTATACGGCCTGTCAGCGAATACCCGTCCGCGCTGTCGGCGATGCTGAGCTCCATCGCGCCGGACAGCCCGAACGCGAAGCCGGAGGTCGTGGTGCTGACGCCGGGGGTCTTCAACTCCGCGTACTTCGAACACAGCTACCTCGCGCGCACGATGGGCGCGGAGCTGGTCGAGGGCAGTGACCTCGTGGTCGGCGACGACGACAGCGTGTACATGCGCACGATCGACGGGCTGACGCGCGTCGATACGATCTACCGCCGCATCGACGACACGTTCATCGACCCGGAGGCGTTCCGGCCGGATTCGATGCTCGGCGTGCCCGGCATCATGCGCGCCTGGCGTGCCGGCAATGTCGCGCTCGCGAACGCGCCGGGCTCCGGCGTCGCGGACGACAAGGTCGTCTACTCCTACGTGCCCGAGATCATCGAGTACTACATGGGCGAGGACCCGATCATCCCGAACGTGCCGACGTGGCGCTGCTCCGACCCGAAGCACCTGGACCACGTCATCGAGAACATCGCGGACCTCGTGGTCAAGCCGGCCAACGAGTCCGGCGGCTACGGCATGCTGGTCGGGCCGCACGCCTCGCGGCGCGAGCACCGCAAGTTCCGCGAACTCCTGAAGGCCGACCCGCGCAACTACATCGCGCAGCCGACGCTGTCGCTGTCGACCGCGCCTACGTTGTGCGGTGACCGGCTGGAACCGCGGCACCTCGACCTGCGGCCGTTCATCCTGCAGGGCGACCGCATCACCGTGACGGCCGGCGGACTGACGCGCGTGGCGATGCGCAAGGGCTCGCTCGTCGTGAATTCCTCGCAGGGCGGCGGCAGCAAGGACACGTGGGTCGTGGAGGGCGACCTCTGATGCTGTCGCGCGCGGCCGAACGCGTCTACTGGCTCGGGCGTTACATCGAGCGCGCCGAGAACACCGCGCGCATCGTGCAGCAGTACTCGCAGCTCCTGCTCGACCTGCCCGAGGAAGTGGGCGTCGAGTGGCAGGACCTCGTGGCGATCTTCGGTGCCGACGACAATGTCGAGGCCGCGTCGGCGGGCGCACGCGAGCGGACGATCCTCAACTTCCTGCTGGCCGACCCGTTGAGTTCTAGTTCGCTCGCGCACAGCATCCGCATGGCGCGCGACAACATCCGGAACTCCCGCGACCTGCTGCCGCAGGAGGCGTGGGAGAACGCGAACGAGCTGCACCAGTACGCGAAAGCGCACCTGTCGTCCGCGTCGCAGGGCCGGAACCGCTTCGAGATCCTGTCGGACTGCATCGGGCGCTGCCAGCAGATCAACGGCATCCTGATCGGCACGATGAGCCACGCGAGCCCGTTTCATTTCCTGTCGCTCGGACAGAACATCGAGCGCGCCGACATGACGAGCCGCATCATCGACGTCGCCGCCGCGTACCTGCAGCAGAATGAAGCGCTCGTGATGCGCTACGGGTCGACGCTGTGGACGAACGTGCTCAAGTCGGTCAGCGGTTTCCAGATGTACCGCCAGTACTGCCAGCCGGAGGTCGAGGGCATGGCCGTCATCGACTTTCTCGTCAATGACACGGCGTTTCCGCGCGCGATTGGCGCCTGCATAGAAAGGGCCCGGGCCAATGCCGGGGCGCTGCCCCATGGCGACGCCGTGCGTGGCTCGCTGGACGAGTTGCTGGCCTTCCTGCCGTCTACGCTGGCGACTGAGCTGGCCGGTGCAGAGGTGTCGCGGCTGATGGACAAGCTGCAGGTCGAGCTGGCCGGCGTGCACCAGGTCGTCGTCGGCACCTGGTTCCCGCCCGCCTGAGGAAGCATCGCGATGAAGGGCATGCGCTGCCGCTGCGGACAGGCGGTGTACTTCAACAACCACACCTGCGTGAACTGCGGGCGCCGGCTCGGGTTCGACAGCGGCAAGCTCACGATGCGGGCGGAGCGGGAGCCCGGCGCCGGCCTGCCGTTTTGCGCGAACCGCGCATCCGCGATCCGCTGCAACTGGCTGACGGCGACCGGCGCGGCCGGCGGCCTGTGCTTGTCCTGCTCGATGAGCCGGGTGATCCCGTCGCTCGAGAAGCCGGAGAACCACGAACGCTGGCGCAAGCTGGAACAGGCGAAACACCGGCTGGTCTACGACCTCCTGAGACTCGGCCTGCCGGTGGACCCGCAGCAACTCCGCTTCGAGTTCAAGGAAGACCGGCGCACGAACCCGCACGTCAGTGAGCAGCACGTCTACACGGGCCACGCCTACGGCGTGATCACGATCAATGCGGCTGAGGCCGACGAGGTGTTCCGCGAGGAAATGCGCCAGGCGATGAACGAGCCGTGGCGCACCCTGCTCGGCCACCTGCGTCACGAGTCGGGCCATCACTACTTTCACTTCGTGGTCGACGACACGAACCGCGACGAGGCGCGCCGGCTGTTCGGCGACGAATCGGCGAACTACGACGCGGCGCTGCAGCACTACTATGCGGACGGGCCGTTGCCGGACTGGAGCGCCAACTTCATCTCGGCGTACGCGACGGCGCACCCCTCGGAGGACTGGGCGGAGTGCTGGGCGCATTACCTGCACATTCGGTCGGTACTCGAAGTCGCCGTCGATTCCGGCGTATTGAAGGTTTCGCGGCAGGGCAACTGGTACGACCGCTTCGTCGAACTCGTGCTGGCACTGAACGAAATCATGCGGGCGCTGGGGCTGCCCGATGCGTACCCGTTCGTGCTGACAGCGCCGGTGGCGAAGAAGATCGAGTTCGTGCACCGCGCGATCGCGCGGGCGACGGCCGGTACCTAGCCGCGGTCCACCACGCGGACGTTCGCCTCCGGGAACGACAGCGGCGGCAGCTCATCGAACGCGCGGCGCAAATTGACCGCCCAGGACTCGCGGATCGTGCGCAGGTAGGGGTGATCCTCGTCGTAAACGATGTGCACCGGGGGCGCATTGCTCGACGCCCGGTACAGCATGACCTCGATCGGCGGCCCGACGCTCGCGTTGCTGCGCATCGTGGAGTCCATCGACACGAGTCCGCACAGCGCCACCGTCTCGAGCTTCGACCGCATCTGCACGATTCGGTCCAGGATCGGCTTGCCGTATTTCTTTTCGCCGATCTGCAGGAACGGTACGAGCGACGTCGGTGAGAAGTAATTGCCCTGCGGGTAGACCTGGAACAGCGCGTGCGGGTCGTCGCCGATCTGGCCGCCGAAGATGAAGTCGGCGGTCGGCGTGAAGGAGTCCTCCGCATCGTCGCTGCCGTACTTTTCCACCATCGCGCGGTTGACGGTTCCGACATAGTCGGCGGCATCGCGGATGCGCTTCACGTTCGAGAGGTTGACCTCCGCGTTCTCGCGGATGTCCCGGCGCAGCCGCGCCACCACGGCCTGGGTCGTGGCGAGGTTGCCGGCGCTCAGCAGCGTGAAGAACCGGCCGTCGAGTTCGGTGAACGGGTGCATCTTGCTGTGCACCCCGAGCTGGTCGATGCCGGCGTTCGTCCGGGAGTCCGACAGGAAGACGAGGCCGGCGTCGACGCAGGCGGCGAGGCAATAAGTCATGGGGAAAGGGTAGCCTGAGCGGTGCTCGAATGGAACGGTCTAGTTCAGCAACTGCATGAGCTGGACGACGTTTCCGTCCGGGTCGCGCAACTGCAACAGGCGCAGCCCGTTGTTGGCGTCCTCCACGATGCCCGGCGCGTCCGCCACCGCCGGCAGCGCGGCCACGACGGCATCGAGGTCCGCGACCAGCGCGCCGAGCTTGAACGGGCCCCGGACCCTGCCGTCCGGCGGGGCGGCGGCATCGGCCAGTTCCAGCAGCTCGACGAACAGGCCGGGCCGGACCAGGTTGACGATCTCGTAGCGGCCCGCATCGGCGAGCCGCGTGCTTACCGTCACGCCGAGGTGGGCTTCGTACCATGCAACCGACGCATCGATGTCGCTGACGATCACGGCGAAATAGCTGCCGTTGTAAGCGGCTTCGGCACGAGCAGCGTCGCCGAGCGCCATCGCGGCCGCGAGCAGGATGATGGGGGCCAATCGTCTCATCGGATCCTCCCGGGTTTCCGAGTGCGGTACCAGGAGTCACATCGTACAATCCCGCGATGCGTCATCTCTACCTGAGAGCGGCCCCGCCCACCCCGGGACACCTGCTCGTCGCCGTCGCGGCGCTGATCGTCGCCGCATGCGCGCCGGACCGGGAAATGACGCCGGTACGCGAGATTGCCATCACGATCGACGACACAACGCTGCCCGACGGGCCATTGTTCGACGGAGAGAAGCGCACCCGCATGCTGATCGATGCGCTGGCCAACGCCGGCGTGGACGAAGCGATGTTCTTCGTCACGACCGGCAACGTCGAGCAGGCGGGACCGGCGGGCGATGCCCGTATCCGGGCCTACGCGGAAGCCGGGCACGCGCTGGCCAATCATTCGCATTCGCACCTGTGGTTGCACGAGCAGGACGCCGACGACTACATCGCCGATCTCGACCGCGCGATCGCCCGGCTTGCCAGGTTCGACAACGTGCAGCCCTACTTCCGGTTCCCGTACCTCGACGAAGGCCGCGAGGTTGCGAAGCGCGATCGCCTGCGTGCGGCGCTGGCCGAACGCGGCCTGCGAAACGGCTACGTTACCGTCGGCACCTGGGACTGGTTCCTGGTGAGCCTCGTCAGTGAAGCGCAGTCGCAGGGCATCGACGTCAGCATGGACGCGCTTCGCGACCTGTACGTGGACATCTTCGTGACGAGTGCCGAGTACTACGATGAACTGGCGCGGCAGGCACTGGGCCGGTCGCCCCGGCACGTGCTGCTGCTGCACGAGAACGACCTGGCGGCGTTATTCATCGACGATGCCGTTGCCGCCCTGCGGCGTGCCGGCTTTCGCGTGATCCGGGCGACGGATGCCTTCGACGATCCTATTGCCGCGGACGAACCGGACACGCTGTACCTCGGGCAGGGGCGGGTCGCGGCGCTGGCGCACGTCGCCGGCGTGGCGGACGAAGATCTGCGTTCGCCGACCGAGAACGCCGACTACCTGCGTGCGCGATTCGACGCCGAGGTCGCGCGGTTGCCCGACCCGGGGCATGTGGCGCATTTGCACGAATAGATCGATATTCGTGCATTTACACCACGCTGTCCGCGCCGTATCATGGGTCCATGCGAGAGACCGGACGACAAGCGCAACCTGACCCCGGTGCCGTGCTCGGCAAGGCGGTGCTGCGCGCCTCGGAGAGCATGGGCCTGTCCCGTGCGGCGCTGGGCCGCGTCCTCGGCCGCGACCGGTCGAGCATCTCGCGCGCCGGCGTGGACCCGGACAGCAAGGCGGGGGAGCTCGCCCGCCTGCTGCTGCGCTGCTACCGCTCGCTGGCCGTGCTCGTCGACGACAACGACGCGCAGATACGCGAGTGGCTCGCATCGCCGAACATGCACACGGGCGGCGTGCCTCTCGAGCAGCTACAGTCGGTGGCCGGCCTCGTGACCGTTTGCGAGTACCTGGACGCCATACGTGGCAAGGTTTGACGAGGCGTTCTGGCCGGGCATCCTCGACCGCGTACGCGGGCAGGCGCTCATGGGCACGCTCGAGCGGCTGGTCGAGAGCCAGGAACAGAAAGTCACGCTGCGGCTGACCGACGACCTCGCCGAGCACGACGTGCTCGAAGCCCTGCTCGAGGAATCCAAACCGCCGGCGGGGACGCACCCGCGGCTCGCGCAGTTCGATTACCTGTTGCGCACGTCGTGGCGTTACCCGCCGCTGCCGTGGGGATCGCGGTTCGGGAGGCGCTTCGAGCCGAGCCTGTTCTACGGCGCACTGTCGCACGATTCGCTGTTCGCCGAGGCCGCGTATTACCGCTTCGTCTTCCTCGCCGGCATGCAGTCGCCGTTCGCGGACCGGGTCATCAGCCAGTTCACCGTGTTCGAGGCCGCCTACCGGACCGATGCCGGGGTGGACCTGTCGCGCGCGCCGTTCCGGGAATTTGAGAGCGTGCTGCGACATCCGGCCGACAACGCGCCGTGCCAGGCGCTCGGCACCGCGATTCGGCAGCGTGGGTGGCAGGCGATCGTCTACCTGTCTGCGCGAACGACAGCGCGCTGTTTCAACGTGGCGCTCGTCTCGCCCGACGCGCTCCGCTCACGAAAGCACCGCAATCCCCGGCCGGGCTTGTGCGAGGCGTCGCCGGAACAGGTCAGCTTTCGTCTTGGCGGGGAGCTTCACCGCTTTCCGCGGACGAACTTCCTGGTGCGGGGGGCTTTGCCGGTGCCGGCATGATCACGCTCGTCGTCCCCCCGGCGAGGTTCTTGCTGCGCGTGATCGTCTGCCACGCGTGTTTCCTGCCCAGCAGCCACCGGAACAGCCCGCGCAGGCGCCAGAACGACGTCAGCTGGCGGTAGCCGATGTTCTCGATGATGGCGACGCCGTACAGCGCCAGCAGCTGCCCGAAACGCGGGTACATGTGGAATGACATCTCCTCGAGCATGATCGCGCTGGTCGACAGCAGCATGCCGAGGCCGACGGCCAGCGCGAAGAAGATCATGGCCTCCGGCCACGCGAGCCAGCCCATGAGCGCGCAGAGCAGGATGAAGACGTAGCCGGCCACTTCGAGGATCGGGCCGAACAGCTCGAAGATGACGTAGAACGGGATCGCGATCCACGTGACCGCGCCGCCGCGCGGGTTGGTCATCAGCGAGCGATTCAACGCGAAGGCCTGTCCGAGCCCGTGCTGCCAGCGTATGCGCTGGCCGCGCAGGTCACGCAGGTTTTCGGGCGCGTCGGTCCAGCACACCGGGTCCGGGACGAACGCGATGCGGTACGGTTTTCGCTTCTCCTTCATCTTGCGATGCAGGCGCAGGACGAGCTCCATGTCCTCGCCGACCGCCTCCGGGTTGTAGCCGCCGACCTCGATCAGCGTCTCCTTGTGAAACAGGCCGAACGCGCCGGAGATGATCAGGAGGCCGTTCATCGACGACCAGCTCATGCGGCCGAACAGGAATGCGCGCAGGTATTCGACGACCTGCACCAGCGCCAGGAAGTTCGTCGGCAGCCCGACCTTCTCCAGGAAGCCGCGGCGCACCACGCAGCCGTTCGAGATGCGCACCGTGCCGCCGACGGCGACGGTGGTCGCGTCCTCGAGGAACGGACGCACGATGCGCCGCAGGCTGTCGGGCTGCATGATGGAGTCGGCGTCGACGACGCAGACCAGCGGGTAGCGGCAAGCGTTGATGCCGGCGTTCGATGCGTCCGCCTTGCTGCCGCCGTTGACCTTGTCCACGACCCGCAGGTTGGGCACCAGTGTCGAGCGGTAGACGCTCACCACGGGCTTGCAGGGAACCCGGGCGCGGTAGGCCTCCGGAAACGTCTGCAGGCCGAAGCCGTCGATAAGGCGTTCGAGGGTATCGTCGGTCGAACCGTCGTTGACGACGACGAGTTCGAACTGCGGGTACTCGAGCTGCAGCATGGCCTTGACCGACGAGATGATCGACACGGATTCGTTGTACGCCGGCACGACGATGCTGATTGGGATGTCCAGCGCGGAGAAGACGCTCTCTGCCTCGCTCTGGTCCGCCGTCTGCAGGTACCGTCGTATGCCGTGCGCGGCGATGACGTTCTGCAGCAGGTAGCCGACGTTGATGCCGACGAAATAGGCGAGGAACACCCATTGCCCGGCCTGCACGAAGTCCTGCACGGTCATGCGATGCCTACCTCGGCATAGGCCTGGCCCAAGATGTCGGAGGCATACGGGTCCGCCTGCTCGGCGCGGATTTGGCGCAGCCGGTTCGGCCCGAGGAACGGCAGCGAGGCAATCGACTGCGCGGCGCGATAGCGCACCCACCACTCCGGATCGGAGACCAGCTCCAAGAGCAACGACAGGTGTTCCTGCTGCCCGACGCGGCCGAGAACCTTCGCCGCCTGCATGCGGACGAACCACACGTCGTGCCGGAGCAGGGCCGCGATGCGCGGCACGCCGCTGAAGCCGTTGACGAGCTTCAGCGCGGCGTTCAGCACGGCCGGATCATTGTTCTCCCGAAGCAGGTCGCTGACGAGCGCGTCCAGGACCTCCGGCTCGACGAGGCGCGTGAACTGCAGCAGGTAGGCCTTGTCCGCGTCGGTCGCGGAGCGAATCGCGCGGTACACCGGTTCGCTGATGCGCTCGCTGCCGGCGCGTCGCAGCAGGACGGACACCCGGTCGCGCGGCCAGTCGCGGCGCCGGGCCAGCATCGGCACGATCGTGCTGCCGGCGAGGGCCGGGTCGATCTCGATCAGCGCCTCGGCCGCCGTGATCGACAGGACCGTGTGCGGGTGATCGACCAGTTCCAGGAACTCGTCCCGGAAGCCTTCGTCGCGCAGGTGGCCCAGCGTGTGAACGGCGAGGATCCGCGACGACAAGCGACCGTGATGCAGCTTGCGAACGGCAATTTTGCGGATGGCGGTGCGCCGCGCGAGCACGATGAGGTTGTCGATCGCCTTCCCGTCGACGAGGCTGCGCACCCGGTTCCATTCTTCGAGCAGGTCCGTCTCGTCGTGCCGGTGCACGACGGGCAGCGGCAGGGCGGCGGCCGCGTCGTGGTTGATGACGGCCATGGCGAAGACTTCGCGCCAGCGCCGGATGAACGCACCGCGACGGCGATTGCGGATCAGGGTGGCGGTGCGCAGGCCGATCGCGTAGAAGAACAGCACCACGGTCGTCACCAGCACGCCCGCGAGACACCACACCGCGATCAGCGTGAGCGTGTCAAAGTCGTAGCGATACAGCCAGTCCAACGTAGCGCCTCCGGTAGTAGTCGCCCTGGTCCTGGACGCCGAGCCACCAGTGCAGCGCGAAGCGGCCGGCGAGCGGATGCCGGCCGTGCAGGGAGATGCCCTGCACGTCGGTTTCCAGGATGTTGCCCGGCGCGATGGCCTCCGCCTCGGTGCCCGCGTTGATCGTCGTGCCGACGTTCGCGCCGTTGCCGTAATACCAGTCTGCCGTCAGGCTGTTCGCGCCTTCGTACGACGAGCCATCGAGCCGGCTCAGGCCCGTCTGCCACGCGAAGCGCCAGTTGCCCGTGTAATGCTCGAGCCGGGCCGTCCAGCCGGTCATGTTCGTCGTGGGGTAGTCTCGCTGCCGGTAGCCGACGTCGATGACCCAGCCGTCGCCGAACGGTCGCCCGGCATGCAGGCCGATGGCCGTCTCCGGCTGGAACGCGGGGTCGTCCGCGAACGCCACGGCACCGCCGATCGTCCAGGCATCGAGCACCGTGAGATCGCCGCCGAACCCGACCGTCGTGTCGGACTGGTCGAAGCGCTCGTCGCGCCCGGCTCTCGCAAACATGCGCCACTCGCCGCGCCGCTCTCGCGACAGCTCGACGAACTGCTGGTTCCAGGAGGGCGCGTCGTTGCTGAGCGCGTCGTACCCCGCCCCGACGAGCAGTGACGTCTGCGGCGCCTCGGCAGCGGCCGGTGCGATGAGCCACCACGTCGCATCGGGAAAGCGCTCCGCGGCGTCGGCAGCCAGCGAGGCGTGCCGCTCGAGCGTCGCCGCGTCCTCGCTGCGCACGAGCACGCGGTGCCGCCACTGCCACGCATCCTCGTAGTCAGGCGCGAGGACGATGGCACGGTCGAGGTCGGAGAGCGCTTCGGTATCGCGCCCCAGGCGCGCCAGCGTGATGCCGCGCACCAGCCAGTAGTCCGCGTTGTCCGGGTAGCGCTGCACGAGATCGTCGAACACGGGCAGGGCCTGCGCCGGCGCTCCGGCGTCGAGCAGGTTCCGGCCGACGGCAAAGCGCCCGGCCGGGTCGGCCGATTCCGCGGCCGACCCGGCCCATGGCGCCACGAGCAGCCCGATCACGGCCAGGCACTGGAGAGTGATGCCGCCGTTCATCGGAGTCGTTGCAGTCGTTCGTTGTCGATCACGAGTCGGCGGATGCGCGCCAGTAGTTCCTCGGGCCGGAACGGCTTGGTGACGTAGTCGTTGGCGCCGAGGTCGAGCGCCTTGACGATGTCCTCTTCCATGACCTTGCCCGACAGGACGATGATCGGCACGTAGCGCCAGAGCGGGTCGTCGCGAAGGATCCGGATGAGCTCGTAGCCGGACACGTAGGGCAGCATCAGGTCGAGCAGGACCGCGGACACCGGTTCGATGTTCGCGATCGCCCGCTCGGCGTCGCGACCGTTCGGCGCCCAGATGACATCGTAACCGCTGCGCTCCAGGATGAAGCGCAGCATGAACGCGAGGTGCTCGTTGTCCTCGACGACGAGTACGCGATTCGGTGCCGGTTGTGAGGGTTCCGCGACCATCGTGGTGTGCTCCGCTGGGTCACCTCGGGCAATGGCGGGCCGCCCGGTCGCCGCCCCGACGCCGGGATACCCTCATATTATCGGCAGAACCCGCAGATTCTTAAGAAAATATATGGGTTTAGAGCGGTGCGAAACGGCTAGAATGTCCGCCCCGCAAGCTGTTGGTGCCCGCCGTGCAAAAGTCGCTGAAATTGCTATTTCCGTTCATTTTCCTCGCCGCGTGCGCAGGATCTCCGGATGTGACCCGTACCCAGGCCGTGGCGGCCGGGGACGCGCCCTATGACAGGATCCTCGTCGCCGCGCTGTTTGCGGACTTCGATTACCGCCGTTTCCTCGAGAAGGAGATCGTCAAGGCGCTGGAGGCGCGCGGTGCGGAAGCAGTGGCGATGACGTCGATGACCGACACGCGCACGGTGCTCAACCGGGAGACGGTCGTCGATCGCGTGGCGCAGGCCGGTGCCGACGCCGTCCTCGTGATGCAGCTCGTGGACTACGAGGCGCGCGCGAAGATCCGGGACGCGAACCCCGAGGCGACGTACAACTACTGGCCGACCTACTGGTACAACGTGTTCGAGGTGGAGCTGACCGAGTACGTCGAGCCGGAGTACATCCAGTTCACCGACTCGGTGCAGCTGTCGGCCGCCGCTTACTCCGTGGCGAGTGAGCAGCGCGTCTGGGCCATCGAGACGGACTTCTCGATGGAGCAGGACATGGAGTTCGGGATGGATTACGAGCTGTTCGTCGACGAGGCCGAGGCCATCGTCCGCGCCGTGGCGCGGGATGACCTGATCCGGTAACTGCCGGCCAGGCCGCGCCCCGCTCAGGCGTACGTGCGGCCCGACTCGATGTCCCGGACGCGTCGGCCGAACGGCAAGAGGGCGAGCGGCAGCAGCTTCACGTGCTGTGCGGCAATCGGGATCCCGACGATCGTCAGCGCGAAGAACAGCGCCAGCAGGAGGTGCATGACGGCGAGCTCGAGCCCCGGCAGGATGATCCAGAGGATGTTCAGGATGATCGACAGGGCGCCGCCCGGCGGTTCGGTTTCGACGACCTCGCGACCGAACGGCGCGAGCACGCCGCCCGCGATCTTGAAACACTGGATGCCGAACGGGATGCCGATGATCGTGAGGCACAGCAGGATCCCGCCCAGGATGTAGCCCAGGAAGATCACGAATCCGCCGAAGACGAAGAACAGGATGTTGCCGAGCAGGCTCATGGCGGCATTGTAGGGGAATGGCGGTGCCGAAACATGCCGGCCCTTGGACGTGGTGCCGGGTTCGGGGCACACTGGGCCGGTCATGGCGAACAAACGCAAAATCGGCCTCGCCCTCGGGTCCGGCGCTTCGCGCGGTTGGTCGCACGTCGGGATCATCGACGCGCTGGTCGCCGATGGCATCGAGCCGGATATCGTCTGCGGCACGTCCGTGGGCGCGATGGTGGGCGTGTCCTACCTCACGGGCAATCTCGACAACCTGAAGCGATGGGTGCTGAAGTCCAGCCGCTCCGACGTCTACCGGTTCTTCGACATCAAGTTCACGCAGTCGGGCTTCGTCAACGTCGGGCGGCTCGACCGGTTCATCCACGACTACGTCGTGGACAAGGACGTGGACATCGGGAAACTGCCGAAGCCCTGTATCGCGGTCGCGACCTGCCTCAACACGGGCCAGGAGATCTGGTCGCGCGAAGGCAAGGCCGCCCGGTGGGTGCGTGCGTCGATGTCGCTGCCGGGGCTTTTCCCGCCGGTGCGCGAGGACGAACGGTGGCTGGTGGACGGCGGCCTCGTCAACCCGGTCCCGGTGTCGGCCTGCCGCGCACTGGGCGCGGAAGTCGTCATCGCGGTCAACCTGAACTCCGACATCGTCGGCAAGGGACTGAGGCAGGACATCGCTTCGGCCGCGGAAGACGACGACGGGTGGCTGCACTCCCTGAAGCAGCAGGCGAAGGAGGTCTCCGGTTCGCTGTTCAACTCGGGCGACAAGGAGCCCGCGCCGCCGGGCCTGCTCGGCGTGGTGTCGAGCTCGATCAATATCTTCCAGGACCGGATCACGCGGAGCCGCATGGCCGGCGACCCGGCCGACGTCGTCATTTCCCCGAAGCTCCGCGACGTCGGGCTGCTCGAATTCGGCAAGGCCGCCGAAGCGATCGCGGTCGGGGAGGAGTGCGTCGACCGCGTTCTCCCTGAAATCAAACGCTTACTGGAGCCCATGGAAAGATAGCCGGCCCCGTTCCCGCCGCAAATTGCGCCGTCATGGTAGTTTCGATTCCGGGGTATGGACTGTAGAATACCCGGCCCAACCAAAGCGCCCGCAGCTCAGCTGGGTGAGCAACGGTTGCCGCGGAACGCGGCAAGGCAAAGCACTGCTTCGCCAGGTGCGAACGCCGCGAGCGTGCTCGCGAGCGGCCGGGCCCGAGGTGCGAAGCGCCGAGGGGAGTACTGCGTCGCGCGAAGCGCGACGGGTGTCAGAACAGGTAATATCACTCAGCACGACCAATCAAAGCGCCCGTAGCTCAGCTGGATAGAGTACTGCCCTCCGAAGGCAGGGGTCACAGGTTCGAATCCTGTCGGGCGCGCCACTTTCTCCTTGATTTTTAAGCCTCTTCCATGGCGTTCCTTCCCGTTCCTCGAACAGTTGGGACAGTGTTGGGACACTGTTCCGAGGAATATGGAGGAAGAATTGTGGCAACCATCACTAAGCGCGGCCACCAGCAGTGGCAGGCGAAAATCCGAAAAAAAGGCTACAAGCCAGTATCGAAAACCTTCCGCACCAAAGCTCGGGCCGAACGGTGGGCGCGGGGGATCGAAACTGAGATGGAAAGCAGGGTGTTTCAAGACCGCGGAAAGTCTGATTCAACATGTTTTTGGGAGTTGGCCGACCGGTATCTGGAGGAAGTCCTGCTCAAGCAAAGGTCAATTAACGAGGCACCATACAGGCTGGCGACACTTAGAGCCGAATTTGAACGTCAGGCACTCTCATCGATTTTGTCACGAGACGTAAGCGCTTTCAGGGACAAACGGCTAGCAATTGTTTCAGGGGCATCGGTTCGAAAAGAGGTCTTACTTCTTCGTCGAATGCTTGAGAAAGCCAGCAAGGAATGGGGCTATTTTCTTCCGCATGGGAACCCCGTCAGCCGAGTTTCCATTCCTAAGGAAGGACCTCATCGTCAACGCAGGTTGGACAGTTTCGAGGAAGAGGAAATTCTACAAATTGCCAAAGAGTATGGAGGAGAAATGTATAGCCTGATCGTTCTGGCAATCGAAACAGCTGCGCGACGTTCTGAGCTGACAAGAATGAAGTGGGATGACGTCGATTTGGCGAAGAGAACCGTTCTGCTTCGGGACACGAAGAATGGCGAAGACCGACGGGTTCCTCTATCAATAAGGGCTTGTTGCACGCTTAGAGACATGCCACGACAGCTTCGCGGGAGGGTTTTCATGCTGCGCCCGTCGTCTGTATCCCAAGGGTTTCGACGAATATGCAGGCGGGCTGGTGTTAACGACATTAGGTTTCATGACCTGCGTCACGAGGCGACGAGTAGATTCTTCGAGCAAGGCTTATCGATCATGGAAGTAGCGTGTATAACGGGTCACAAGGATTCCGCAATGTTGAGTCGATACACGCACTTACGCGCGGAAGACTTGGTACCAAAACTTGACGCTATAGCGCGCTAACTTGGCCCAGTCGATCTTGCGGCAATACCAGCAATCGCAATTTATAGCCTCGAAGAATGCTCCTAGAGAAGGCGACAAAATTCGAATGCAGTCGGCAACATAGGTGGTTGCCTGGTAGTAATATTAGGCTTTCGATCTTAGCTCTTTCGAACAAGCGTGGAAGAAAGGTTGCCAGGACACGATTTCAAAACGCCAGGGATACTTAGAAGCGCATTTCAATATCAAGACCTGATTGGGATTGAGCTTCTGATTGATTTCTACCGTGATCCCGACAAATACGATTGGGTTGAACTCGACTCGGATGACAAGCGCGTCGGCTCTCTAGATGATGTGGTCGCTGCGCGGTCGGACAATACCTATGAGTTGGTGCAGGTAAAATTCACGCCGGATTCCGAAACGAACGTTCTTAGCTGGGACTGGCTCTTGTCGCACAAAAAGACTGGCACGTCCTTCCTCCAAAAATGGTCGGTCTCTCTGACCAAGGCACGTGCCTTAGGACCAATTCGTTCGGCAATGCTCAGAACCAATAGAGTACCGGACACCGAATTCGGAGAAGCCCTTAACAAGGACCGTCGAGTAGAAATCGAAAAGATTAGACCCAGTCGGCGACGCGACATTGAAAAACATCTCGGCGACGTGGCGACAATGGAGGATTTCTTTTCCCGGTTCGAATTCTCCCATTCGGAACAAATACTCGATGATCTGGAGAACCAGCTCAAAGCCGAGTTGATTCCTACAGATACGGATGTAGGAGGGTGGTTCGCGCTAAGAGACCAAGTGCAACGTTGGGCGAGTCGCAAGATGCAGCCGGAACCGGACGGTCGAATTCTCCACAAGCATCTTGTCCAAATAATTACGAAAAAGCGCGCTCAGCCGATCCCGCAAGACTTTGAAATCCCAGAAACATATTGTCTGCCTGACACGAAATTTCTAGACGATATTCAGAGTCGGCTTCTGAATGTTGGTTCGCCGATTACGGTTTTATGGGGCGGGCCAGGCAAAGGCAAGAGTACGTTTCTCAGCTATTTCGTGAAAAAGCTGACTGAGTCGGACATTCCCGTAGTTCGGCATCACTACTTCTTGTCACTCGATGATACGACCAACGATCGATTCTCGTTTAGTGACATATCCAGCTCACTCATGGACCAAATCGTCGCCCGATATCCGGAAGCAATAAAAGGACTGAATGAGTCGCCAGATCAATTGCGGAAGTGGGTAACCGCATGTGGGGAGTATTTTGCTAAGGATGCACAGCCATTTGTCGTTGTGATTGATGGTCTTGATCATGTATGGCGCGAGCTAACGAATACGGCGCAACTAGAGCACCTTTTCAACTATTTGTTGCCCGCACCACCAAACGTCTCAATCGTCGTCGGAACGCAGAAAGTCTTGACGTCCCAGCTGCCGCAAAAGTTGAACATTCACGCAGATGACGGCGACTGGAAAGAGATTCCGTATATGGACGAGCATGCTGTTCAGAATTGGATCCGAAAACAGCATGAGGCTGGACGTCTACTTCTCCCGGCCTACGTCGGGGCTGCGTCATCTGAGGATGTGGAGCTTGGAGCTATCGGATCCGAGTTTTTCTCACTGTCCAAGGGGCATCCGTTGCACCTTATCTACTCGTTCGAGGAGCTTGTGCGACGCGGGGCAGTAGTCACGACGGATGAGGTCAAGATGTTACCTGAGTGCCCGGAAGGTGACATTCGACGATACTACAGAGGGCTTTGGTCAAGGCTCTCTCCGAGTGCAAAGGAGATCGCGCACCTTATCGCCGGGACAGACTTTCGCTGGTCCCCAGATGGCCTAAGGCGATGCGTTGGCCCGATAGACGAGATTAGTCATCTACTTGAGCACAGAAGAACTGGGTTGATTCCGTTTCACGGGAGCCTGCTCGCATTTGCAAGAGAAGAAGCAGACCACGGGTCTATTGTTAGCGCTCTGTTGCCAACCGTAATTGAATGGCTCGAGAATGATGCAGGACGCTTTCGTCGCTGGGGTTGGCTTTGGCTAGTACAGGCGCAGCTGGGCGACAACACCAACCTGATCGAGAAAACTACTCGTGAGTGGGTGGAGGAATCTCTCGCAAGCGGATTCCCTGACGAGCAAATAGTTAAGATTCTCGCTGCTGCTGAGGAGCTTACATTTCAGAAGCTCGACTTGCCCAGAACGCTGGAACTTCGCGCGCTTAAAACTCGTGTAATGAACGGCCCGGAATTTCAGGTTACTTCTTATTCGAAATTTGAGGAAACCGCGATAGATTGCGCTGCCAATACCGAACGTATTATGGCTTTGGTGGATGCATTGCCGACATTGTCAGAAGAGCGGCTGGTTTCTTTAGCTAGGTTGTCCAAAAATCGATTCCCCGATGTTCTGTCAGAATGCGTTGCCGAAGGTCGCAGACGAGTGAACTTGTGGGTGTCGTTAAGACATCGGCCAGGTGACGAGTTCGTCGAGCTTTCGAGGAAGTTTGTTCAGATCTTGTCGATAGAGGGAAATCCTGACCTCGACAGAATCATCAGGTTCGTTGAGGGATTCAGGGATAGCGAGTCAGTTTTTCAATACTTCGTGAATTGCCTGTATCAGCAAAGGTGTTTGGCAGTCCTTCGCGAATTGTCTCGAAAAATCGCCGATACCGAACAGCGTACTTTGTTGCCCATAGTCCATGACGCTATATGTCGCACCGCGGCTCTGGACGCGGCGCCGATTGGTCGCGAAGTTTCTTCGCAAGTGAAATCGGTTAGTCCCTTGGTTGCGTGTCATTTGAGATTCGAAGATGGCGAAACGTCAGTTCAAATCAGTGTTCCGAACGTTCCAAAGAATCTCCTTAAGGAGGACCATCCTTATGGTAGGAATATCGATTTGGAGTGGTTCTTCTATGAGGCATTCTTCTACGCCCTTGCTGTTCGTTCATGGGATCTGGAAACAACTGACTATCTGCACGGTGACGCTGATTCAGAGCGAGTTCGGTGGATAGAAAAAGCAGTCGCTGCGATGAGTGACCTAGCAGACTCTTGCGCTACAGATCCGTCCAAGATGAGGTTTTCAGCTGCATTTTCCGCAATTGCGAGTATTGATCCGACCTTAGATAGACATCCGTCAGACTCCATTAGTGCGTATTACCGAGCGCTTAGGCGGGCTGTCCTGCGTATAGGAATTGATCTTCAGCTTCTAGGGATCAAGTCAGGCGCCAGCATGGACGAAGTGTCGAAGGATGAACTCGAGATCGCAGCGAGTTCTCAGCATTGGAATGAACATCATTTTCTTGAAGAGATCCTCGACCAGCAGCTTCTATTTCTCAGTCAAGAGGCGGCACAGGTCTTTATTGATAACGTGACAAATGCTGAGACTGCCCGTCTGAGTCCGTTCAATGAAAGAGCCGAGCTTTGGACTCAGCTAGCCAGGTTGGCCCGTCTATATGAGTTGCCCTCCGATTACGCACTATTGCGACGTGCCGCTAGCTGCACAATCGGATACGGCTGGCACAAAGATCTTTGGATTTTTGACGTGCTGGAGTCAATCAGGGCTGTCGGAGAAAGGAACCGGGTGGCCGCACAGGATTGGCTGAAGGCGGTCGCGCCAGTTGTCGAGGCAATCTCTGAGTTTACTGACGGAGACGAAACCAATCACGCGCCTGCCGAATTGGTGACAGTCACTGCCGAAGTGTGTCCAGAGCGATTGCCTGACATGTATCAGCACTTCATTGCGAAGGACGAGTTCAGCGTAGCGGAAAAGGTGCTTGGATCGTCCTGTGAGACAATTGATTTCGATACTGCATCTGGAAGAGCGCTGGCAAAGTCCCTCGTTGAAAGCAAAGACCACATCATGCTTGAGGACGTGGATGGTGCGGAGACGGTAAGGGAGGAGATCGCCCGATTCGTTGGAGGATTTGGACCTGCTCGGGAGCGCGGAACAACAGAACCCGAGGAACACAGTGAAGATGGCGGCACGTTCGATGTGGCGAGTTTCGGCCCATCGAATTTTTCCGAGCTTCTGCGCGATTTGGATGAGTCGTCTGTTAGTTACAAAGATCTTCGTGCTCTACTGCAGAGCTGGCTGTTGCATTGGGAAGAAGACGGTAGGCACGCTGACGCTGTTGCATGTGTCAATCAAGTTATCGAGTCTGAACAATACTCCCGGCATGCCGAAACCCTGCTCGACATGGTGTTCCAAGTCGTTCTACGACAGGATGGACGTAAGGCCGCATTCCAGTGGTTGGTGAAAGCGCACGTACACAATCATGGTTGGCAAAGCTACTGGTCCTCTGAAGAAGACATACTGAGGCGCTTAAATTGGGCGGCCAGAAACTACAAGAACAACTGGGCGCAGTTCATAACAGAAACATCCGTGCCAGCAAAATACTGGCAGCGACGAGGTACGGGTTTTTCAATTGGCATGAAATACTTGATTCGATATCTCGTTTTGGTCGATCAGGATGAACTCGCAGAACGCTGCACCGACGTGTTCGTTCGTATCTTGTTAGCGGACGTGTGTGATCAGCCAATTGAACCTGTGCAGTGGATAAGCCAGTGACTGAGCGAGAAACTCTCCGACTATTGATTGCCCGACTCGGGTGGCCGGTAAGAATGGTCCGTTGGCGTGTTGCCCAAGAGTACGGGGCTCTTTTCTCAAACTCGGCGCTTCGTCAAGATGCTTGCGATGTTTTCGTTGACTGGCTGTCGACCCGCCAATTTGAGAGCGAGGTGGTGTCGGCTCTAGCGGTGCTGTTCTGTTGTTCGAAGGATGATAGGCCAGACTATGAAAGAATCCGCGACGGT
This sequence comes from uncultured Pseudomonadota bacterium, assembly GCA_913055625.1. GTDB lineage: Bacteria > Pseudomonadota > Gammaproteobacteria > Steroidobacterales > Woeseiaceae > UBA1847. Next base: position 80,048 of record CAJXJW010000002.1, read on the forward strand.
ATTCGCCGCCCATCTGTACTCAGCGAGCTGATTCTTAGCTCCCTTTATGGCAAGAGAGATACGCGCGACTCTTGGTTGTCTGGTCACTCCGGGCCTGCACCATCGACATATCGCGCAAAGGAGTATTTTCTAAAGTACAAGGGCGCTCATGTTCCGCCGATTATTGAGAACAACATTAACCGACTTGAGTCCAAAACGGGCTTTCCGTTTTTTCGGCAATGGGCATTTGAGTGGGAATGCCTCACTGAGACAACGAACAGCCCATACTCGGGTTCTCCCTATCATTTCGTGAAATCGCCGGACAGCCGCTCTGGCGTCAATGGTCAGTTTAGTCAACGACAATGCGATGTATATCGGTCAGCTTACTTGCGTACATTTTCGTTCGCTGCGGATGCGTGGGGGCTGCCTTCAAATGTTGCGGGCCCTTGGGCATTGGAAAGCCTGCCGATGAATCTCGGATTGGCCAATCTGACCCCAGTTGAGCGACCCATGTCTGTTGCGCACTTGTTGGGTGAGTTGAATGAGAATCTTGATGAGATTGAGCAATGCGCAAGAGAGTTTGTGCGACAGAGATTTCCTGGACCAACTAGTCAGATTGTATCGGCAAAAGTGCCTGTCCCACGCGACATCGCAGAATTTGGCGAAATCTCGATATCGGCAGCGCTGGTTAGTGCCGATTTCACAGTCGACCAGAGTGAGCATCACTCAAGCAGTTTGATCGATCGTGGCTCGCCGTGGGTTTTGTCCGATGGACTGACCTTTGGGGGAGACATGCCGTCGGAAAACTTGGGAGAAAACTCAACCAAAGGAAAGTCTGGCGTCGCCGCACCAGTGTGTTTGGACTACTGGCCGATGCCGAGTGGGTTCTGGCACAGCGACTATTTTCAGACAGGAATTGCTTTGCCAGCTTCATACGCAATTAAGGAGCCTGGCGTTGTCAATTGCTATTCTGACCACATAGCCCTCGAATCCCAGTCTGGTGCAGTTGCCAAGTGGGTCGTCTGGCACGATCAATGGACTCCTCTATACCCGAAAGATGGTCGTACGCGTTGCGGGATGATGACATGCATTGATCCAAATCAAATAGTTGTCGGTGATGACTCTGCGGAGAAGATGCTCGGGTGGTTTGTAAATTTCCGGACGTGGGACAGAGAGCGTGACTTTGACGAGCTGGAGCTCACTGCAAAGTCTGCGTTCTTCTTCGATGAGGGCGCCAGTGGCTAATGCCGGAGTCACAATTCTTCGAATTTGAGGTAGTCGTGCCGATACGTGCCGCCGGCGAAACGCCCGGCCCCAGCCGGGCGAGGCTGACACGAGCCCCAGCGAGTAAAAGTCGTTTTCGTCCTGGCCCCATCAGGGGGCAGGATCGATGCTCGTTCAGAGCATCGACCGAACGCCAACTCCGTCGCCCAAGCGGCGGAGAGGCCACTGGGATCGCCTACGAGATCAGTGGCCGCTTGGCGTGCCGCCGTCGAGGACCAGCACTAGCTGGTGCGCGACTCACGACGACAAAGTGAAGCGTTCAGCGGAACCGGCAGGGCAAGTTCGCACTCTGCTCCGCAGAGTGCGGACGCCGCCTTTGGCGTCGTGAGTCGCGCGGCAGCGGCGACGGCGGCGGGTGAATGCAGCCAAGGCAAGGACGTCCAGGACGAAGGCTGCTAGCAGAGGGCACAGCCCTCCAAGGACTGGAGCGTCCAGCGAAAGAACGCGTGGTGAATCAACGAAGTAGGCCGCGTCCAGCGCCCGTGAGAGTTGAGAGGATGGCTCCTCGGAAGGTGCAATGCGCCCATCGCAGCGCCTTCCTAAGGCACGCCTAATTGGTGAACTGAGTTGGAAGACTCACGGGTTCCAACATGGTTCACCATCTAGGCGAGAGGTGGCCAGCTTTCGAGAACGAAAACTGGAAGCCGGGCTCGGTGCCTTTCGTGGAGCGTGATCCGCTTACCGGCAACGGGTACACGCGAAATCGACCCGAATATTCGGGCAACCGCGTTTGCGGTAACGTCGTTATTGCAAACATAGTGCACCGCCACATATCGGCCTCTCGTGATGGCTTGAAGATGCGCGGACATTATTGACTCGTACCTTCGGCGAGTCTTACTGTTCGCTCAAGCTCGATGGCGATTCGGTGGCCGCCTGATGCGAGAGCCGTCGCTTCAGGGTACTTTGTCCAGCGTCGTGGTAAATCTCGTGCCAACGTCCATTCGTCCCATCCTGCGCACTCGGCCAGGATTCGTGCTCGCTGCAGATCCAATTTATGCGCCACGGACAAAGGCTTCACCTTGGCAGGCTGCAACGTAGGCAGGGTCGGAGCTAGACCGTACTGGCTCGCGGCAATCGCAATGCAATGCGGCGTCGCCCCAACAATGCTCAATCTGAGGTCGTTAATCTTGTGATCACGTACTAGACCATCTCGCCTGAGCTGTTTGAGCAGCTTGTAGACAGACCCTTTGGAGCAACTCATCGCGAACTGCAGCATTCGCGGTGTCGTCCACGTTTCAGAGGCCAGGAAAGATATTGCGCGTTGCCTGTTGCGTTCTCTCCTGGTCTCCCTTTCCTCGTAGTTACTTATCAACATCGATCATCTCGCTGGCAGAGAACAGATGACCATCGGCACCGATGCCGAAGCTCGTTGGTGTCGTGTGGCAGGAGCGTTTGATCGTCGGAATTGGGGCAACGTATAGGAATTCCGGTGCGCCGCGCGTCGAGAGCAGCGCACATCGCTCCGGAAGTGACAGCAGGACATTCGGGTGGATGAAAGGGGCCTCATCCTCGATCAACGTAGCGCCTGAGGCTTTCGTCTCATTGAGCACTATGTTTCGATCCAGCTGGACCGTCTCCCGCATTATCCGAATAGTCCCGGACATCTTTGACGTGTACTCGGCTGTCGCCGGATCAAGAGCCTGAAAGTCGATTCGTGTCCGGCAATTCGAGGCGATGACATTCTCGACTGCTTCCGCGGTCAACCGGCCAACGGGCTGGGATATGTCCCCAAGTGACTGATGAACGACGTACGCGTGTGTATTACTTCCTGCAGCGAGAGAAAGGCACTTCAATGTCGGCTCGGAGACCAATTCCTTGAACTCATCAAGAACCAACTCGACACGCCGACCTCGTCCTTGCCCTCTGGCAACAGTGGTCTGTAGTACGGAGAGCGCGAGCAATTTGAGAAGGCGCATCTGAATATCGGAGAAGGGGTCAGCGGTCGCGTAGATAACGCCTCCCTGCTCGATTGCAGAAGGTAGATCGATGCCTCCAGCCGTCTGAACGAATCTCTCTGCGGCGTACTCACGAAGTGCATACATAAATCCTTCCGCGCCTTCGATGTCGTCCTCATGGTGGGACATCAATCGCGAGTAGAGTGCTGGCCAAGAGAGGTTCCGAAGCTCAGAATCCGTTGCGACAAGCTCCGCTACTGATCGATCCTTGAGCTTGTGAAAGTCACTCATGTCGCCGTGCGGCTCAATGTCGAATCCAGTCGCCATCAATGACAGGGCTTGATTGCGGCTCTTCCCATGAAGCGGGCACCACTGAGGGACGCTCGCATCAGCATCCAGGTACGTAAACGGCAAAGAGTGTTCCCGGCAATACTCTCCGAGGACATGCGGTAGCCAGTCGTCCCTTCGTGGGTCGATCACCATGACGGTCCTCATCAGAATCAGCATCTGGTACAACAGAACCTGGAGAATGAGGCCCTTGCCAAACCGCGTGGGCCCTTTCACACGAGTGTGTCCATTGTCATGGAAGGACAGAGGGACAGTTACTGGCTGTCCCCTATCTCCCAAGCCAAGGAACAGCTTTGAATCACCTTTCCTCGAGTTACCAATCATGTCTCGTCCCCCTCTATGAACTCCCGAGGGTCGAAGTCCCTAGGCCGATTCGGAATCTCCTCATCAACGGCTCGAATGTCTGAAAGCCCATCTTGGCGATGTCGAGATCGTCCTGTCAGCCAGTCAACAAACCGCTCGATTGAGGGGCCAAAAAGTCGCGTAAAGACAATCGCGACGATTAAGCCGAACCCAACGCAAATAGGTGTGCTCAGGAGTAGAAACGTGATTCCAGGAGGCGTTGTTGAGTACAGGCATTCAGCTAGCAGGTGACCAGAAAGGAATATGAACAGTCCAAGCCAGATCACAAGAATGACAAACAACCGGAAGCCTCTACGCAGGCCCTCATTTGCTAGCACGAGTGGTATGAGCGCGCCGACAGCAATACTGACTAGCCAGAACCATCCAAGAAGGGCGCGATAAGCCGCCGCAATTAGTGGCTCGAGCAAGGACAACTGGGAAAATACGCTGCAAACTTGAAATTCCATTAGCGCACCCTCCCTGCGCTAGGCGCGCCGCCGCTTGTCTTTTGTTCGTCGATCCACGCATGCACGTCAGAAAGGCGATAGAAGCGTCTCTTGAGCGTTGCAAGCTGAATGTACGGCGGCACGTCAGCACCGTCTGAGATTCGGTTTTGAAGGGTCTTGAGTCGAATGCCGAGGAAATCGGCGACCTGCTGGTCGTTGAGATACGGGTCCATTTGGAGCCTCCTCACTTTGTACGGGCCGCAAGCTGCGACCAAGCGAAGAGGATCTATTGCCCCCTTCTATAACAATGTATTCAGAAGGCGGGAAAATCCAACTTTAATTTACGACAAATTTGAAAATCATCGTCCGAGCCGGTGCTATCGTAGGGTCGATGAACGCAAGCAAGCCCAAGAAACAGCACTACGTGCCGTGCAGTTATCTAGCCAGATTCAGCCCGCAGACGACCGGCGACCTACGTAAGCGGCGCGTTCTGCGCACAGACAGCAGGATTGCGAACCGACCGGTGGCGGTCGATACACAGTGCGTCAAGGAGTTCTATTACGAAGAGGAGGATGTGCAGAGCGTAGAAGATGATCTGAGACACCTAGAGGACGCTCTCCAGCGTATTACCAAAGAGTGTCTCGATGGGATGCCGAATAAGGGCACGCTAAGGCTTCTGACGTTACAGCACGCGTTCATGTTTAGCCGGGGTGAAGCAATCGAGAACTCAAGCGAGGTAACGAAGTTCGGTGCCTACAACATGGCGGCCAATATGCTGTTGGCAAACTACTTCTACAATAAGCCAGTTCTTCACATACTTGATGATGCCCTCAAGACGTACGTATATGAAAACTACAGATCCATTGTTCTCAAGAGTCCTAGCGAATCACTGATTACGTCGGACAATCCGGTCGTTGTATTTCAGTCAAATGATGAGCAACTGGCCGCGCTATCGATAATGCCGCTCACATCGCATCGGTTGTCGGTTGTGTATCACCGGGACTATGTACGGGCCAAGCAAACAAGTCTCACGAAAGAAGATGTAGGCGGACTAAACGCGCTGCAGAGCATCAACAGCCATGAAGCAATCTTCTCGTATGACGAATTGAGTGAACGCGATGTGATTGGTGCACGAAATTGTTTTGGCAAGCGGCGGAATCCCAGGGGGGTTGTATCAAGCGAGGGCATCTTTTTTGATCTGCCACTTGTATCCACCGTCCGGGACAAACTGTCGTTCATACGTGAGGTTTACTGAGAGCCCCCTCTCTATACCTATGTTGCGCTCGCACCATAGGATTTCCAATCTTCGTTCTCTGTTAACGTTGATCTCCACATATGTATGCTCTTACAACCGTCGATTCTCTTCAACGCGGCAACAACACTTTTCCGAAGACTCGGATGCATCCAGGGGCTCAAGGTAATTCGGGTTATCGACGATAAGTCAATCGGAATACCAAGAGAGAAGACCTCCTCAGTCTTTGATTCCCAGATAGCCCTGAACTCGTTCTCATGTTTGTATGGAATTCGCTTAATAAACGGAAGTTGGGCCGTTGTTGGGCGCCTTTTTCGAAGCTCCTTAACCTTGAGGTATTCGACCGGTTTGAATTGCACACCTTTCGCTTTTCGAAAAGTATTCTCCAGGGCAGTTGCATTGAAATTAATACAGGCACCGGCAGACCCTGAGGAAAAGACGCGCCAATGATGATAGGTCTCAGACTCCCGCGTAAAACACAGGGCCAGCACAGAGCTTAGATTCTTATTTTCCTTATACGTCGAAAGAAAAAAGGAATCGTTCTTGTCGTCCCATGACGAAGGATCGAGAAGAGTAAGCTCTCTATTTGTAAGTAGATGGACCAGTGCCGGTAAGTCCGTATAACGCCGGTAACTTTTCGTTGCCACTACCTGTTTCCTCGCACAAAGACCGATTAGTCGACCGGCATAGTTACGCCGAAAGTAAGGGTAAAGAGTCGCCGCCCGCGTCGGCGCTGCAAAAGAAGTTGGCGAGCGTCGATTCTCGCTCGGCAACAGCATTCGCTCAAAAATTCGTCACTACATCTGCAGCATGCTACCAAAGAAATTGGTCGTGTGGTCCCACATGTGGGTCTCTGTGTGGTAGGTTTTTCAACTGTAACTCTACGGGCAGACGACCTTGCTCGCTGCAGCAGCCATACTAGGTGGATCGAGCTGCCGATGGTTCGTCCGCAATAACAACGAACAAGAAGGAGCGAAAAAGATGCCGGATATTGAAATTGTTGAGAATGGCGACGAATCAATCTCGCACGTTGTATTTGCCAAAGACGAGACCGTTAGTGAGAAGACCAGTTCTTATGTTGGTGCCGCATACGACACGTTGCAATCGGCGGTTGAGGGGATATATCCAGTAGACCGGTCTGTCGGACTAATTTCTGAGCATAGAACCAAAGAAGCCAGTGACGCGAGAATTTGCGTCAATAGCGAGCAACTTCGCACATTCCTCAAAATTGATGCAAGGGCTGAAGGTTCGTATGGAGCTGGCTCGGCGAAGGCTAAGGCAAGTTATTACAACGAACAAAGAAAAGACTACCGTTCCATTGTGTTGGGGTTAAGCAGCACATACCGAACTCACGTACTCAAGCTAGCCGAAAATCGACTGGCTGACGACTATATTGCTCAGGCGCGCGGTCAGTCGGACGAAGATGTATACAAATCGTGGGGGGATCGGTTTGTTCACGAGGTGAACCTTGGCGGGGAGTTATTGATTCTGCTAAAGACCACTTTCGAAAGTGAGTTCGAGAGGGAGAGATTCGCCCTATCAATCAGCGCGAAATATGGTACGGCTAGTGGCGGAATCGACATAAGCGCAGGACGTGATCTGATAAAGACATTCCAAAAGGCCGAACTAAAGATTGAAGAGACCGGTGTTAGGCCGGGAGAAAAGAGAGACCGCGATTTTTTTCAATATGAGAATGCCAAGGGTGAACTCATCACGGACGTTGACAAGTTATTGGACTACTTTGAATCGTTTCAGAGTCGAGTGTTTAACAGTGGCGTTGAGGAAGTAATCCTAGTAAAGACACGCCCTGTTACGCGCACATCCAACTGGTCTAACGAATTGCCGGATCTTGACCTCTCCGCGCATTTTAGTTCGATTGTTCAAATGGCACAGCACTTAGATGAACTGTCTGAGTACAGGCATACATGGAAAGAAATTAACGAACATAGCGAACGGTACATAGTTGAAGATCACCAGGCGTTGTCGGACCACTCGGCAAGTTTGCTAGGCGAGATAGAAGAAGACGAAACCAGAATTGAAAGCAACTACAAGAAATTGTTAGCGAGTCCTTTCGCCGAGCACCATCTTGAGCAGCCTGAGTTTTCGAAGTATGAAAAAACGCCGGCAAGAAAACCTGTTTCAATACCCATTATCAAGGGATGGTTCCAGCAAATAAAAAGAGATCCGGCATCCGGAAGCGGCATCTTGGAACGAAGCACCCAATATAAGGTAGCGATGGACAACCCGGGTGCTGGAAAGCATTGGATGCCCAATCACTCCGGCGGGCGCCTAGAGATCAGGAAGTTCAAAGTATGGGTTGATCCAATGCCCGCAGGACTAGGGTTAACGTTAAGAGCACTGTTCACAAATGGTCACACCATCGAAAGAGTTGCCGATCCGGATGCAGGAGTTATAGACGAGGGGGCGTTTCTGAAGGGGATTGCATTCGAGCTTGAGGGCCCTATGAGAGGCGCTTACTTTATTGAGTATCAGGGCCATGCGGGGAACAAGTACGGTGATACTGCAATCGCTGGCAACACGCCAGCCTCAACGCTCAAAGCGGGAGAAATTGTATCCAACACATGGCAACTTGAGGGAATAAGACTTGCCATATGGCCGAAAATACCTCCGACAAAGTGACAGAACGTATGCCGCGAGTGAGTTTTGAGGACCTTGTGGAGAATTACCCTAACGAGAGTCAAGCGGAGTTGTTTAGATCGCTGGGCGGCGAATGGCCGGACTTGGTGGGCAATCCGGACTTTGAGAACACCTGTGCGATTAGGATTTCCGTTGCGCATTACAGGTCGGGGAAAGCCATACCCTCTCGATACAAAGAGGCTCAAGACGGCGATGGCAATCCGATCATACTTAAGGTTCAGACGTTCAAAAGATTCCTTGTAGAGGAGTACGGGGAGTCTGATTGGGGAATGAGCAAACCCGTTGGTGGAAGCGTCTCGATGGATGATCTTCCAAGGAGGACTGGAGTTCTGGCTTACCATGCAGATTGGGGCAACGCCACAGGGCATTTTGATCTATGGACAGGAAACTCGTTTGTAGGTACGGGGGATCTCGACGACATAAAGGATGGTTACGCCATTGAGATGTGGTTTTTTCCTTAGCCGGAGTGGTGGATTGAAGGCTATTTGGCGCGCTTGCGAAGATCAGAAATCGATCGTTCAACAACCATGTTCAGTTAACGGTAGACGCCAGGGGACAATATTGGGACACTCATTCAAGGAATCGTAGGGAACCAGAGGGAACGCTAGGGAACCCAAACGCTTTCAAATCAACGAGTTTTGCCGTGCCGCCTCAGAACTATGGGGTCGATGACTGCCCTCCGAAGGCAGGGGTCACAAGTTCGAATCTTGTCGGGCGCGCCATACAAACAAATAGAGCCCCCTCGCGGGGCTCTATTTGTTTGTACGGGTGTGTCGCATCAAGATCGGGCTTTGTTCGATCCGAGCGCGACCGCAGGTCGCGCGACAGGCGTCGCCGCAGGCGACGAGGCGGCGGAGCCGCCGTCCAATCTTGTCGGGCGCGCCATACAAACAAATAGAGCCCCTCGCGGGGCTCTATTTGTTTGAACTGGTGTGTCGCATCAAGATCGAAGTTTGTTCGACAAATCGCGCCAGCGATTTGGACGCCCGCAGGGCGCCCCGCAGGGGGCGAAACAGCCCTGAGGCTGTTTCGATCAATCTTGTCGGGCGCGCCATTTTTCGTTATAGAATCTAGCGATGTCGGAAGCAGCATCCAAAGTATCGTCAGGCGAAAAGCACGACAGGTCGCTAATCGAGTGGTTTGCGTCACTCACGCCTGAGCAGCGCCTGGCCGAGCTGGAATCCAGGGTTGGCTTCTTCGAGTCTTTGCGATCGGTCAATGAAACCCAGCTTTCGCGAGATACTTGAGCTTCTCAACCGGCACGAAGTCGAATATATCGTCGTCGGAGGCGTAGCCGCAGTTCTTCGGGGTGCCCCTGTCACAACCTTCGATCTGGACGCGCTGATTCGGATTACCGAGGAAAACGTAAGACGCATCTCCGACGCCCTGGAAGAACTCGATGCCCGCTATCGTGAGCATCAATCTGTAGTCAAGCCCACAAGAGAGGATATTCTGGCAGGCGGACACCTGTTGCTTCTGACATGGGCAGGACCGCTGGACCTGCTGGGCTTCATTGGTGATAAACTGCGATACGAAGATCTGTTTGAAAGCTCATCCGAAGTGCCCATGACTGTCGGTTCAATGCGTGTCTTGGAGCTGGAAGAATTGATCCGACAGAAGAAACTGGCAGACAGGCCGAAAGACAGGGCAATGCTCGAATTACTGGAAGAGGCCCTGCGTCACCAGCTGCGGGACAACTGAACGCTGTTCTCCGAAGGCAGGGGTCACAGGTTCGAATCCTGTCGGGCGCGTTGTCCTCTTTGCGAGGGCCGGGCAGTGGTAGAGTCTCGGCCATGGAGGGGGAAAGCAACAGGGCAGCCGTCCGGGAGCGAAGTCACCGCGTCCGGCGCGCAGTGCATTCGGCGGCGTGGCCAGCGGTGTTGCTCTTCGTGTGCACGGTATCCGTGGCGGAGCCGCCGGGGAAATCGCCTGCCAGGTTTCTTCCGGATGCAGAGTCGCTCGAGGCGAACATCGTCTTTCCGCCTTTGTCGGGTGACTTTGCCGTATGGATTAACTGCACAGCTATCGTCCTGGCGGCCGGCAAAATGCGCGGCAACTGGTGTTTCGCCGACGGGGAAAACAGCGCCTGGTTCAAGAACGCGATCCACACTGCGGTGCGCGAACTTCGGCTGCAGCCGGCTATCGTCAACGGCAAGCCGGTCCCCGCGAGAATGAATTACCGGGTCCTGTTCCTGAGCGCGGGAGACGCCAGGGACGTTCGCGTCTTTCAGAACTGGGGCTACGATGTGCCACGTTTCGGCGACCACTATCTCGGACCCCAGCGGTATAGCGCCATGCGAGAGTACCCGTCGAGCTGCGTTGGAACCGTACGTACCATCGTCGCCCGCGTCACCGTCACAGTCGATGTCGCGGGACGTCCTGGTGAGGAAGCGCAAGTCGATTTCGCAGAAGAATCCGCTTCGAACGGAAGCTGTACCCGCGCATTGCAGCGGCTGCACCGCAACGCGAAGTACATCCCCGCGGAGCGCGATGGGACTCCGGTCGAGGCAATGTACACCGAGTTGTGGGGAGACTACGGGCGGATAGCGCTGGCACCTGGCGGATGAGTGCCGGTGGCATCAGGCCCGCTCCGAGCATCAATGCGATCGTGTGTATCGTGCCGGCTGCGGAGCGGCTGGTAATCTCCGGATACGGCCGTCGGCCGGCCGAATAATGTGGGCGCTACGTATCATCCCTCCGTAGCAGCGCGCATTAGATGATCCGAGCTGACGCGCTACAGTTCAGGGCTTTCGAACAAGGGTCCTGGCAAATGGTCGGCGAAAGCAAGAAGACGGCGCTGTTCGCGGAAAGTACGCTGGAGTCCACTTCGGCGTGCCTGGTCACGATGGTCCAGGGGAATGTTGTCGCGTTGACCGTGGCGCACCTCGGGGTTGCTTTGGAAACAGGGCTCATCGCCGGTGCTGCCGCCACTACGTTGTCGCTTTTCTCCGGACACCTGTCGCGACGGCTCGGCGCTATCGTGCTCGGCATGGCGACGACAATTGCCGACTTCTTCATCCACTCCGGTCCGTTCTGGGCGGTCGCCGCCGAGGCGGTAGTCACCGGTTCCGTTGCAAGTCTGCTCTGGTTCCTTGTCACCCTGTTGCTGAGACGACGCTCATCGGACACCATTCGCGTGGACTCGTCGTAGCATACCGGCTGGACACGACGACCAGCGCGGTCCCCGCCATGCTACTTTCGGTTTCTACGTAGTTTCTCTACGTAGCAGCGTGTGCCGCGGCTCGGCGCCGAAAGCGCTATAGTCTCCACCCTGAATGGCCAGAGTACACGCGGTAGCAAGGCGTGATTCCAGGATATTCGATAGGCAAACCGATCAGGCAGGATGACGATTGGCAGTTGCTGCGCGGCGTGCGCACCAGGGACAATCTACCTGTATTGATCAAGGCTGCGCGATCACAGCCGCCCAGGCCCGGTCTCTCCGCGCAGCTCGAATCGGAGTTCGGAACGCTTCAGAGCCTCCGCATTCCCGGCGTACTGAAGGCACATGATCTGCTGCTTGGCGTCGAAGCAGCCGCGATGGTTCTCGAAGACCCCGGTGGACAACTCCTTAGTGCCTCGCTGGCGTCCGGCCGGTTCGGTATCGGAGAATTCCTCCGCACCGCGGTCCAGATGGCGGGCGTTATCGCGGATCTTCACAAGCGAGAGATTGTCCACACTCAGCTGCGACCGGATGTATTCATTCTGGCTGCCAACAGCGACAGCGTGTGGGTTTCGGGGCTCGAGCATGCACGCCCTTCCACCGCCGCCAGGAACGTCGATGGCTCGGTTACCGATGCCGGCCGCGTGTACCTGGCACCGGAGCAAACCGGCCGTATCGATGCGAGCGTTGATGTCCGGACCGACCTGTATCTTCTCGGCCTCATCTTTTACGAGATGTTGACGGGGAGGCGTCCGTTCATCTCTGACGACCCGCTCGAACTGATTCACTGCCAACTGGCTCGCGTACCGAAGAGTCCATCGGAGCTGGACCCGGAGATTCCCGATCCGCTGTCGGACATCGTCATGCGGCTACTGCGAAAGCGGGCTGACGAACGATACCTCAGTGCAAGGGGATTGCTGGCCGACTTGCATGAGTGCCGTGCCCAGTTTCGGAGAACCGGCGCTATCGGCGAGCTGACCATTGCCAGTCACGACCGGCCGGAGCAGTTCAACATTCCCGAAAGGCTGTACGGCCGGGAGCAGGAGAGCAACCTGCTGCTGCAGGCATTCAGGGCTTCGCGCGACCGAGGACCCGGGCTCGTGCTAGTCGCCGGATACTCCGGTGTTGGAAAGACTTCGCTAATCCGCCGGATACGGGAGCCCGTCGCAAGCCAGCGCGGCTACTTCGTTTGCGGCAAGTATGACCAGCTGGAACGCTCGAATCCGTACAGTGCGATCCTCCAGGCCTTTCTAGAGCTGGTTCGCCAGATCTTGACGGAGCCCGACACGGAAATTCAGTTGTGGCGCGATCGAATACTGGAGGCACTTGGCGTCAATGCGCAGGTGGTGATCGAGGTCATTCCTGAGCTCGAACTGATCCTGGGAGCGCAACCGGCCGTTCCGGAGCTCAAGCCGGTCGAGGCGCAGAACCGGTTCAACTTCTACTTTCAGAAATTCATCGGTGCCTTGGCCAGGCCCGAGCGCCCCCTCGTCCTGTTCCTGGATGATCTGCAATGGGCCAGCGTCGCCAGTATCCGGTTGCTGCAGAGCTGGGTCACCGGCACCCGGGTTGCCGGGCTCCTGGTGATCGGCGCGTACCGTGACAACGAAGTTGATGCAAAACATCCGCTGACTGCCGTTATTCGCGAACTACGCGAGAGTGGTGACGTGCAGGATGAGATCACGCTTCAGCCGCTCGACATCGACAGCATTGGCAGCATCGTGCGGGATACGGTAATGAGGCCTGTCGGCGACTGCCTGCCACTTGCCAGGAGCATCCACACCAAGACCGATGGCAATCCCTTCTTTGCGCGAGCGTTCCTTCGTACATTGTATGAAGAAGGCATCCTCACTCTTGGTGAGGGCTCCGGATGGTGTTGGGATATCGAGGCTGTCAACTCGCTTCGCGCGGCGGAGAATGTCGTCGAGCTGATGGCGCACACGATCGAACAGCTCCCGGAGCCCACGCGCGACGTTCTCAAGGTCGCGGCATGCATTGGCGGGAAAATCGAGCCGCGCACCCTGTCCACGGCGTATGGGAGGGACATTGAGGAGACGCTGCGAGTTCTCGACCCGGCGATGGAGCGCAACCTCATTGAGCGGCGACGCGACGGTACCCTGTCGTTCTATCACGACCGAGTGCAGGAGGCCGCCTATGGGCTGATTCATGATGAGGATCGCGCTCCTCTCCACTACCAGATCGGCACGCTCCTCAAGACACATGCGAATGATGATGAGCTCGAGGAGCTCCTGTTCGAGGTCGTCAACCACCTGAATCTCGGCGAGCCTCTGATCTCGGGCGCGGCTGAGCGACGGGAACTGGCCGCGCTCGGCCTGCGAGCCGGGCTCAAGGCAAAGCTGTCAACGGCGTACGGTTCTGCCTATGACTACTTCACTACCGGTGTGTCGCTGCTAAGCGAAGATGCCTGGGAAAGCGACTACGATCTCGCCTTCGACCTGCACAGGGAGCAGGCGGAGTGTGCGTACCTCTGTGGTGAGTTCGAACAAGCAGAGGCCGGATTCAGCCAGCTGATGGAACGGGCTCGTAGCAATCGAGACAAGGGGGTGATCTACAACCTGCGCATGGTCCAGTACGAGAACATGTCCCGGTTTCCCGAGGCGGCGGCGCTGGGCCTGGATGCCGTCGCCTTGTTCGGTATTCGCTTTCCGGTCGCCGAAGAGGAGAAGCTCGAGCGGGTCGACCGGGAAATCGAGTTGATTCAGCAGATGCTCGGAGGTCGCAGTGTATCTGCGCTCGCAGAGATGCAAAGCATGCGAGATGCCGATGTCCGGATACTCATGAAGCTGCTGATGACGATGTGGGCACCGAACTACATCTCGGGCGACATTCCTATGACAATGCTGATTGCGGCCAGCATGGTCAGGTTGTCGCTGCAGCACGGCAACACCAGTGAATCCGCATACGGGTACATCACGCACGGCATTAACGTGGCTGCACGAACAGGGGACTATGCCAGGGCCTACGAGTTCGGGCGATTGGCGTTGCGGGTCAACGAGGAGCTCGAAGACCTGACAGCCAGGGCGAAAGTGAACCATATGTTCAGTTGCTACATCGCCTTGTGGCGTCGCCATATCAAGGATTGCTTCAGGTACTCTCGTGCGGGGTACGATGCGGGTATCGAGTCCGGTGACTTCACCTACGGAGGATACAGCGGGTTTCACGAGAGCTGGCATGCGCTGTTCAGTGCGATGCCGCTTGATCGATTCGTGGAGGAATACAGCGTCAAGCTGCAGTTCCTCTCCGGGTACAAGTACCAGAGCATCGGTGATGCGCACCAGCTGATGCTGCAATGGGGCCGATGTCTGCAGGGAAGCACTGACGTCGTCGGGTCTTTCGATGGATGCGGTTTCTCGGAACAGAACTACCACGCTGCGTACAAAGACTCACCGTTCTTCATTTCGTTCTACTATGTCGCGAAGCTGCACGTGGCCTGCCTGACGGGAGACCACCAGGCGGCGCTGCGGTATGCCGAATCAGCCGAGACGGTGATCTATGGCGTGCGTGGAATGATCTGGGAAGCACTTCACTGCTTCTATCATTCTCTCGCGCTGGCATCAGTGTTCGAGTCCCTGGACGAAAGTGAGAAGCACGATGCCTCGGCAAAGCTGGATGCGTTCCTGGAGCGAATGAAGGCGTGGGCCGAGAATTCGCCGCAGAACTTCAGCCATCAGCGAGACCTGGTACGGGCGGAAATCCACCGCATTCGCGGTGAGCATGCCAGCGCGCAGGCATGCTACGAGTCGGCGATCGAATCGGCCAGGATCCACGGGTTCGCCGATATCGAAGCGCTTGCCGGCGCGCTGGCCGGGCGAGCCCTCCTCGGCCGAGGCAGGCGAGCGCCGGGGGCGGCCTACCTGGAGGAGGCGGCAGAGAAGTACCGTGAATGGGGCGCGCACGCCGTTGCCACCAGCATCGTCGGCTCCGGTGACGGAGGCCGCGAAAGCGCCGCGTCGCGAGCATCCGAGACGACGAACGAGCAACGCGAGTCCGTTGACGCCGTTGCAATCCTGCAGGCCTGCCAGGCGATCGCCAGTGAGATGATTGTCGATCGGCTGGTGGAACGGTTGATGCGAATTACGCTCGAAAGCGCCGGGGCCGAGCGCGCGATCCTGCTCTCCATTGACGGCGACGCGTGGGGCGTCGACGCGACAGGAGAGGTGGATGCCGGCGAAATTTCGGTAATCGTGGCATCCGATGGCCTCGATGAGACCCCGCGGTCCAGCGGAGTCATCAACTACGTGGCCAGGACGCAAGAGTACCTGCTGAGCGACGATGCGCAGAACGACGACAGGTTGCTTGGCGACGCGTACTTCCGACAGAACCCGGTGAAGTCCGTGCTGTGTGTTCCGATCGTGCATCGCAACCAGATGTCGGCGATGCTGTACCTTGAGAACAACTTGATACCGAACGCGTTCTCCCGAGATCGGGTCTTGCTGGTCCAGGCGTTGGCGGCCCAGACGGCGATCGCGTTGAACAATGCGAAGTTGTACAGCGACGTGATCAAGGAGATTGCGGAGCGCCGCCAGGTCGAAACCGCACTGCGTGTCATCGCGTCCGGAACGTCTTCGGTAACGGGCGAAGATTTCTTCCTGTCGCTTGTGCAGAGCCTGGCCCAATCACTGCAGGTCAAGTGCATTCTCGTTTCGGAGTGCGTGGGTCCGGACAATCGTCGTGTACGAACACTGGCCTTCTTCGACAACGGCGACATTGGCGAGAACTTCGAGTATGACGTGGCGGGCACGCCGTGCGAAAGAGTCGTCGGCGGGGAAATGTGCAATATCACCAGCGGGCTGGAGGAGCAGTACCCGGTCGAGGCCGGGTTCCAGTCGTATCTTGGGGTGCCCGCCGTGGATGTCTCGGGCAAGGTGCTGGGCCATCTTGCGATACTCGACAAGACCGACATGAGCCACCTTCCTCACGCGGAGTCGATCCTCAAGATATTCGCAACGCGGGTGGGCGTTGAGCTCAATCGAAAACGCATCCAGGAAGAGCTGCGGGCCAGTGAAGAGAAATACCGGCTGCTTGTCGACAATCAGACCGACCTGGTCGTCAAGCTCGATCGCGCGGGCCGGCTGCAGTTCGTCAGCCCTTCATTCTGCGAGAAGTTCTCGCTCACGGAGGAGGGCTTGCTGGATACCGTCTTTCACGCCCGGGTACACCCGTCAGATCGGGTTCGAGTCGAGCAGGAATGGGCGAAGCTGCATTCGGACCCCTGGGTGGCCCAGTTCGAACATCGGGCGCGATGCGCGAGCGGGGAGTGCTGGCTGGGCTGGGCGCTGCGCGCGGTTCGGGATGAACACGGTGACGTCGTCGAAATAGTCGGTGTCGGGCGCGACGTAACCGCCCGACGGCAGGCCGAAGACCAGGCCAGGAAGAACCTGTATACGCTGGCCCACGCGGGCCGGCTCCAGTCCATGGGCGAGATGGCATCGACGCTGGCGCACGAGCTGAATCAGCCGCTCACCGCGATTCTGAGCTTCTCCCAGGCGAGTCAGCGTTTCATTGGCAGGCAGGACTTCGATCGTAAGGAACTGGAGTTTGCACTCGAACGTATCGCCGTCAACGCAAAACGGGCTGGAGACATCATCAGCCATATGCGCGGGTTCATTCGCAAGGAAGAACCCCGCACGGAGCTTGCCGACGTGAACCAGCTGGTTCGCGAGGCAATCGAGATGGTGAGCTCGGAGTTGCACCATCGCGAGATCGGATGCGCGCTCGAGCTTGGAGAGTCGCTTTCGCACGTGCCGGTCGACCCGGTGCAGATACAGCAGGTGATACTCAATCTTGTCCGCAACAGCATGGAGGCCATCTCGGGTGGCAATTCGGCCGAGCGGAACATCGTGGTTTCGACGCGCCGCGTCCATCCCGGAGCTATCGAGTTGGCTGTCAGTGACACAGGGCCGGGGCTCGACAAGGACGTAGCGCAGAAGGTGTTCGACGCGTTCGTTACGACGAAGCCGGAGGGAATGGGTATTGGCCTCTCGATCTGCAAGTCGATTATCGAGGCTCACGACAGTGAGTTGATTGCCGAAAATCGTCTGGCTGGAGGCGCTCTGTTCAGGTTTGTGCTCCATACCGACTGCGAACGAGGTGAACCGTGAGTGACGATCAAACCGTATTCCTTGTAGACGATGAGCCGGATGTGCGAGCGTCGATCAGCATGCTGATACGTTCAATCGGGCTGCGCGTCGAGACTTTCGAGTCGCCCAGGGACTTCCTGGAGTCATACGACCCTGAACGTGCCGGCTGTATCGTGCTGGATATGCGCATGCCGGGAATGAGCGGCCTGCAGTTGCAGGAACGGCTCGGACAGATGGGCCTGCACCCGCCCATCGTCATGATCTCGGGCCATGGCGAGATTCCGAACGCGGTCCAGGCCGTGCAGAACGGCGCGGTCGACTTCCTGCAGAAACCCGTGAATGACCAGTTGCTACTCGACAGAGTCCAACAGGCGCTTGCTCTCGATAAGGAGAACCGCGAAAACCATGATATCGCGACAGCTGCGCAGTCTCGCTACGATCGCCTCACGCGCAGGGAGCGCCAGGTTCTCTCCGGTGTCGTGGCAGGCAAACTGAACAAGACGATTGCGGCCGAACTCGACGTCAGCACGCGAACTATTGAGATTCACCGAGCGAACCTGATGGAGAAAATGGAGGCGAGATCACTGTCGGCACTAATGCAGATCGTCGCCCACGTCGAATTCGTCCAGGAATAGGCACGGCAGGCCCGTGGCATACCGGCTCGCAAACCGAAGAGTTCTTACGTAGCGCCACGCGTACACATCAGCATGTCCATTCCCTAGAGTCGGAACCGGTTGAACGGAAATCCGACCTGGTGAGTGCAGCTGATGGCCAAGAATGTATGTGAATCGTTGCTGGATACGTTGGCGCAGGTCGGGGTCCAGCAGATCTTCGGAATGACCGGCGACGCGTTGAACCCGTTCCTCGATGCAATTCGCCGCGACGGGCGATTCGAGTGGATCGGTGTTCGCCACGAGGAGACGGGGGCATTCGCCGCAGCCGCACAGGCAAAGATAAGCGGGCGCCTCGCGGTCTGCTGCGGAACCGTAGGGCCGGGTGCGATTCACTTGATCAACGGCTTGTACGATGCGAAGCGGGATCACGCGCCGGTACTGGCCATCACCGGCCACGTGCCGCTATCGGAGCAGGGTACCGACTACTTCCAGGAGGTCGACATCCTCAACCTGTTCCAGGATGTCGCTACCTACAACGAGTTCATAAACAGCCCCGCTCAGCTTCCACGAGTCGCGCAACAGGCGGTGCAGACGGCGCTGACCCGCGGCGGTGTTGCTCACCTCTCGATACCGACAGACGTGATCGCACAGACCGTGCCGGATAGTCCGCTTGCGCGCGAGGTATTCGTGCCGAAGGCGCACGTCATGCCCTGCCCCGACGAGTTGCAACGAGCGGTGGATCTGCTCAACCGGGGTGGGAAGATCACGATACTGGCTGGCGACGGCTGCCGCGAATCTCGCGAGGAGCTGCTGGCGTTGGCCGAAAGGCTGAACGCGCCGATCGTACGGACGCTCCGAGCCACCGACGTCGTCGAGTATGAGAATCCATACTGGATCGGTGGTACCGGCATGCTCGGCTCGCCCCAGGGGCTGGCTGCGCTGGACGACTGCGACACGCTGCTGATGCTGGGGACCGACTTCCCGTACAGCGTGTTCCTGCCGAAGAACAAGGACATCATCCAGGTCGATATCAAGCCCGAGCGGCTTGGCAAGCGCTGTCGTGTGACCGTCGGTCTCATCGGACATGTCAAACCGACATTGCAGGCGCTACAGGCCAAGGTCGAGCCAAACGCCGAGACCGGATTTCTGCGCCGCCTGCAGCAACAGCGCGCGAACTGGGATTCGCGCATGGACGCGAAGGCGAGTGTCTCGCGGGGGAATACGGGCCGTGTTCCTCCACAGGCGGTAACGCGCCTGGCTTGCGACCTGGCAGACGACGACGCGATCTTCGTTGCCGATGTCGGCCTGATCACCGGTTGGGCGGCCAGGCATCTTCGCTTGCGCGGGAAGCAGCGCCTGCTGGGGTCATTCAACCATGGCTCCCTGGGCGTCGCCGTACCGGCGGCAATCGGCGCGCAACTGCTGGATCGGCGCCGGCAAGTCGTGGCGCTGGCAGGCGATGGCGGCTTCAACATGATGATGCAGGATCTGATAACCGCCGTTCGGTACGAACTGCCGATCGTGTTCATCGTACTGAACAACCGAAAACTCGGATTCGTCGAAGTGGAAATGCAAGCCTCAGGCTTCCCGCGCTTCGGAACGAAGCTGCAGAACCCGGATTATGCGAAGGTCGCGGTCGCCTGTGGCGCAATGGGCGAGACGGTTTCCGACCCGAACGAGCTCGAGGACGCGATTCGGGCGGCGTACCGGGCACGAGAGGCCTGTGTTCTCGACGTACAGGTCAACCCCGACGAGCTGTTGTTTCCGCCCAAGATCGATGCGGCACATGCTTGGGGCTTCAGCCTGGCAAAACTGAAAGAAGTGTTTGTCGAAGAGGAGGCATTCTGATGGCGCGGACGATGGGCCAGGATGCAGAGCGCGTGACGGGCTTTGACCGGCTCAACAGTGCCGCTCTCAACAAGGGAACGGCGTTCACCGCTGAAGAGCGCGATCGGTATCAGCTGCGCGGGTTGCTCCCGGCCGCCATATCCGACCCACACATACAGGAACAGCGTGCGCTGGCGAATCTGCGCCGAAAGGCATTTGATATCGAGCGATACGTGTATCTTCTCGCTCTGCAAGGCCGCAACGAGAAGTTGTTCCATCGACTTGTCGCGAACAACATCGACGAGATCATGCCGCTGATCTACACGCCGACGGTCGGTCAGGCCTGCCAGGAGTTCGCCCACATCTTTCGACAGCCGCGCGGGTTCTACATCACCCCGGACGACCGTGGACGCATTCGAGAGCACCTCGACCATTGGCCGGAGCGCGACGTTCGCATGATTGTCGTGACCGATGGCGAGCGAATCCTGGGGCTGGGCGACCTGGGCGCGAACGGCATGGCGATCCCGATCGGGAAGCTGGCTTTGTACTCGGCGTGCGCCGGGATTTCGCCCAGCCAATGCATGCCTGTCATGCTCGACGTCGGTACCAACAACGAGGAGCTGCGCAACGATCCGCTCTACCTCGGCATCGATCGCCCGCGGCTGCGCGGACCCGAGTACGATTCGCTGGTCGACGAGTTTGTGAACGCGGTTCAGAGCGCTTTCCCGAACGCGCTGATCCAGTTCGAAGATTTCCTGACACCGAACGCCTACACGTTGCTTGGCCGGTACCGGGACAATGTGCTCTGCTTCAATGACGACATCCAGGGCACCGCTGCGGTCGCGCTCGCCGGCGTCCTGGCGTCGACACGAATCGTCGGCAAGCGCCTCGAGGATCTCCGGATCATGTTTCTCGGAGCCGGCTCCGCGGCCACCGGGATCGCCGACCTTATCTGCTCGGCCATGCAGGAGGCCGGGCTTGATGAACGGTCAGCCCGGGAACGCCTGTGGTTCGTCGATCGAAGTGGCCTGGTCGTAGAGAATCGCGCCGGGCTTCGTCCCCATAACCTGCCTTATGCGCATCCCGTACCGAACGTCGAGTTTACCGAGGCGATCCGCCAGGTTCGTCCGAACGTGCTGATTGGCGCAACTGGCTCCGCAGGTGCATTCTCGGAGGACGTCGTGCGCCTGATGTCCGAGTTCAATGACCGTCCCGTGATCTTCGCACTGTCGAATCCAACATCGAAGGCAGAGTGCACGGCGGAACAGGCTTATGCCTGGAGTCAAGGACGAGCCGTCTTTGCGAGCGGCAGTCCGTTCGGTGAAGTCGAGTTGGATGGCCGGCGATACCGTCCGGGCCAGGGCAACAACGCCTACGTCTTCCCGGGGATCGGCCTCGGCGCGATCGCCTGCGGGGCCCGGGCCATCAGCGACGAGATGTTCCTCGAATCCGCACGCGTCCTGGCGGGCATGGTCAGCCGGGACGACCTGGCCGAGGGGGCCGTCTATCCTCCGCTTCGGAACATCAGGGATGTGTCATTGGCGATTGCCGCCGCCGTCGCTCGAAAGGCCTGGGAGCAGGGTCTTGCCAGGGCCGGGGAACCCGAGAATATCGAGCGTGCGATACGGGCGCAGATGTACAGCCCTGACTACTGAGAGATACCGAGGTTCCAATGCGTGACATGAAACCCATGCGAATCACGTTCGCCACGATACCGCGTGCGCTCGAGCAGGCACGGCAGTTTCGAATGCTCCAGGAGCCTGAGCAGGCAGAGAGCATCTGCCTGGACATACTCGAGATCGACAGCCGGCACCACGATGCGTTGATTCTTCTTATTCTTGCGGTAACCGACCAGTTCTCGAGAAGTGGCCAGATGCTCAACCCGAAACGTGCATCGCGGTTGACCAGCCAGTTGACTGACGCCTACGAAATTCTCTATTACCGGGCACTGATCTGTGAACGGCGGGCACGTGCCATGCTGGTGGAGAGCATGTCGCGCTCGTTCACGTGGGAATATTTTCGCGAAGCCATGCAGCTATACCGCCAGGCGATGGACTGTCGGCCGGAACGCAACGACGACGCAATCCTGCGTTGGAACGCCTGCCTGCGCACGGTGCAGCGAGAACGCCTCGAGCCACGCACGGACAGCAATGCGCTGACTGAGCAGGCTAGCTGGTAAGCGGTATAGCCGGACCGGCAGTGAGCGCATCGTGCTTTCCGGCTCAACTCCGGCGCCGGGTCCGGGAGAAACCCAGGTGTGCGATGTCTGCCGGGAAGAGCATTCCCCAATTCCATTCGAGAAACAGGCGGAGTTTTCGCGCCAGCGTGGGCACTCGAAGCAGGTAGACTCCGCGCCAAAGCAGCCACGCAACAAACCCTGACAGACGGATGCCGAAGACCTCCGCGACCGCCTTGTTGTGGCCGATCGTCGCGAGCGCCCCCAGCGGCCTGAAGCGAAAGGGCTGCGTCTCCTCTCCCCGGATCGCCGCGCACAAATTGTGCGCAAGCTGCTTCGCTTCGCGCGTCGCAAACTGCGCGGTCGGCGGTGCCGGTAGACCGCTCCAGTCATTCTCGATATGAGCGCAATCGCCCAGCGCCCAAAGGCCCGGAACACCGGGCACGGACATGTCCGGGTTTGTCGCAACACGGCCGCGAATCTTGTCGACGGGCAAAGACTCGATCAGGGGATTCGGAGCAGTACCTATCGTACAGATGACCGTGCCGGCGGCGATTCGTTGGCCGCTGTTCAGCTCGATGCTGCGTGCGTCAATACGTTCCGCCCGCGCGTTGAGGCGAATATCGAGGCCGCTACGCGTCATCTTCCGCAACGCGAAATCCCCGAGCCCCTCGGGCAATTCAGGCAACAGGCGGTCGCCCGAATGCACCAGGCAAACCTTGCAGTCCTCGGGGTCGAGGGTCGGGTAGTACCTGAGGCTCGAGCGCAGGAAGTCCGAGATCTCACCGGCAACCTCGACACCGCTGAAACCGCCACCCAGCACGGCGAACGTCGTCAGCCACCGGCGTAGCCGGACATTCGGCTGCAGCGTTGCCTGCTCCAGCCGCGAAAGAATCCGGTTGCGGAGAAAGAGCGCGTCGCCGACCGTCTTCAGTGGCAGAGCATACCTGGCCATCCCGGGCACCAGGGCGAGATTGGCGCCTACACCACACGCGAGTACCAGTTCGTCGTACTCGATGGTCCCTGGCCCTTCGCCCAGGTAGTGAATCTTGCGTGCCTGCAAGTCGATGTCACTGACACGCACCATGCACAGCGTTGCCCGCCCGGCGATCTGGCGCAGCGGCGCCACCACGTGACCCGGAAGAATAGACGCACCCACGACTTCCGCGAGCAGCGGGCTATACGTGATGTGGTTCTCCTTACTCACGATCGTGACGGTGCAGCCTGCCGGAATGCTCTTCTGCAGATTTGCTGCAAGCGTGGCTCCGGCGAAGCCGCCGCCGAGTATGACTATTCGCTTTCCCGTCACCGCTGGTTCCTCGTGGGGAATCTCCAATACGGGCAACTTATGTCTGCGTCATCGGGAGTTGAATACACGGAAACCGAAGAGGGACTACGTGGCGGCACGGGTTATTGACCGCGTCGTCACGCCGGTAAGGTAGCTCGCGAATTCGCCGGGTCGGGAGTGCGCTCCGCCGGCAGACAGTCAATCAACAGCTAGGAGAAATGCAATGAAGGTCCAAGACAAGACAGCAATTGCGCTGGGCATTTGTGCGGCATTGGCGGCATCGGCCGGAAGCGCTGCATCGAGAGCAGCTCCCGACTCATCGCCGTTCGCGTTTCAGGAGTTGTCCGCCGGCTACATGGTCAGTGGCGACCACTCCGGCAATGAGGGCGAGGGCGCTTGCGGCGAAGGGTCGTGCGGCGGCGATGACGCCAAGGGCGAGTCGGAAGGTGCCTGTGGCGAGGGGTCCTGTGGAGCGGCCGACGACAAGGGCGAGTCAGAGGGTACCTGCGGTGAAGGGTCCTGCGGGGCCGCCGAAGACAAGGCCGAGGCGGAAGGTGCCTGCGGCGAAGGGTCCTGCGGGGGCCAGTTCTAAGCGGCCCGCCAACGAAGGAGACGTAACAATGAATGCCGCACAAAAGTTCGTCGAGTGCCTGGAGAACGAGGGCGTCACCGAGATCTTCGGTATTCCCGGGGAGGAGAATCTTGCGGTCATGGATGCGCTGCTGTCCAGCAACATCCGCTTCATTCTCACCCGTCACGAACAGGGTGCAGCGTTCATGGCCGACGTGTACGGACGCCTGACCGGCAGGGCAGGCGTCTGTCTCGGTACGCTCGGACCCGGTGCTACGAATCTCATTACCGGATTCGCCGACGCAAACATGGATCGCGCGCCGATTGTCGGCATTGCCGGGCAAGGATCCAGCGAGCGCTTGCACAAGGAAAGCCACCAGATCATCGACCTGGTCAGCATGTTCGAGCCCATCTCCAAGTACTGTGCACAAGTCCGAAGCCCCGGCATCGTGAACGAAGTGGTGCGCAAGGCATTCAAGGACGCTCAATCGGAGAAGCCGGGTGGAGCATTCATCGAGTTGCCTGAGGACATCGCGGACATGGAGGCGCCGGATATCCCTCCATTGAGAAGGCAGAGCGCAAGGGTCCCCGAGGCACCGCGGGACAAGATCCGGCAGGCCGCCGAGCTGATATCGAGCGCGAAGTATCCGCTGGTAATGGCCGGTAACGGCGTCGTTCGCGCTGGCGCCTCCGAGGCACTGGTCGCATTCGCGGAGCAGTTGCGAATCCCCGTCGCGACGACGTTCATGGCGAAGGGTGCCATTCCGTCGTCACACGATTGTAGCCTCGGAACGGTTGGGCTGCAGGCCAATGACTATGTCGCCTGCGGGTTTGATCGCGCGGACCTGGTGATCTGCGTCGGCTACGACATGGTCGAGTATCACCCGAATCTGTGGAACCCGGATCGTGATCAGCGAATCGTCCATATCGATGCGACACCCGCTGAGGTCGATGCGCACTACATCCTGGAAGCCGGTGTTGTCGGCGATATCGCGCGGTCCCTGAACGGCATCGCCGGCCTGGCGTCTCCCCAGGCTTCTTTCCAGGCAGGCGGGCTCCGCTCGCACATCATGGAAGAGTTTGCGGCGTACAAGGACGACACGGCAATGCCCATGAAACCGCAAAAGATCATCTGGGACCTTCGGCAGGCGCTGCAGCCGGATGACATCGTGGTGTCGGACGTCGGCGCCCACAAGATGTGGATGGCGCGCATGTACCAGGCCGAGAAGCCAAATACCTGCATCATCTCGAACGGGTTTGCGTCAATGGGAATCGGTGTTCCCGGCGCGATTGCCGCGAAGATCGCGCACCCGGACAGGACTGCGCTGACCGTAACGGGAGATGCGGGGTTCCTGATGAACAGCCAGGAGCTGGAGACGGCCCTGCGCATTGGCACGCCGATCGTCGTCCTGGTCTGGAACGACAGCGAGTATGGGCTGATCAAGTGGCACCAACTCCGGCGCTACGGAAGAGAGAGCAACATCCGGTTCACGAACCCGGACCTGGTCCGACACGCCGAGAGCTACGGCGCAAAAGGCTATCGCGTCGAGTCCGCCGCCGACCTTCTGCCGACGATCAAGCAGGCAATCGAAGACGATACTGTCGTTGTCATCGACTGCCCTGTCGACTATCGCGAGAACATGAAGCTCACCGAACAACTCGGCAATCTCGTCTGCCCTATCTGACGAGCCTCGCATGACTCCCAATCTGCCAACGATGGTAAAGGACGCTCGGAGCGTCGACGACGTCGTCGAAGTACGTGCACCGTACGATGGCAAGCTCCTGGCGACCCTGGATGCTGCCGACGGCGAGACGATCGAGCGTGCCTTGAGAACGGCACACGCGCTGTTCCACGACCGCAGCAACTGGCTGCCGAAACGCCGTCGCATCGAGATCCTCGATCGAGCGGTCGAGATCATGCGGCACCAGGCACCGATGCTCGAAAGGCTGGCGGCCGAGGAGGGCGGGAAACCGCTGCTCGACTCCCGGATAGAGGTGGGCCGCGCGATCGACGGCGTACGCAGCGCCGCGGAAGCATTGCGGGGCCAGGCTGGCCACGAGGTGCCGATGGGTCTGGATGCTGCCACTGAGGGCAGGGTCGCGTTCACCACGCATGAGCCGATAGGGCCGATTGTCGCCATCAGCGCTTTCAACCACCCGCTGAATCTCATCGTGCACCAGGTTGCGCCTGCGATCGCCGCCGGCAACCCCGTCATCGTGAAGCCGGCAGAGGACACGCCTCTGTCATGCTACCGGTTCGTGGAGATTCTGCGCGAGGCCGGCCTTCCGGAAGCCTGGTGCCAGGCGCTGGTAGTGAAGGACATCGGCCTGGCAACGCGACTCGTGACTGACGAGCGGGTGGCGTTCTTCAGCTTCATCGGCAGCAGCGACGTCGGATGGATGCTGCGGTCGAAGCTGGCACCGGGTACGCGATGCGCACTCGAGCACGGCGGCGCCGCGCCGGTCATCGTAGCCGCCGACGCCGATCTCGACCTGGCAATACCACTGTTGACGAAAGGCGGCTTCTACCACGCCGGGCAGGTTTGCGTATCCGTGCAGAGGGTGTTCTGTCACGCGAGCATTGCTGAGCAGATGGCCGCGCGACTCGCTGAGGCGGCAGGGAATCTCCATGTCGGTGACCCGTTGCTGGAGACCACTGACGTTGGTCCGTTGATTCGGAGCAGCGAGGTAAATCGCGTACATGAGTGGGTGCTCGAGGCGCGCCGGTCTGGCGGAACAGTACTCACCGGCGGCAGGACGCTGACGGATAGCTGCTACTCCCCGACGGTCCTGCTCAATCCGCCGGATCACGTTGCAGTTTCTCAGCGGGAAGTTTTCGGCCCGGTCGTCTGTGTTTACGCCTACGACGAGCTCGATGAGGCGCTCGCGCGCGCCAATGCCCTGCCGATGGCCTTTCAGGCCGCGGTCTTCACGCGCGATCTGGATACCGCTCTCGATGTCTCGCGCCGAATCAATGCCTCCGCAGTCATGGTAAATGATCACACCGCGTTTCGGGCCGACTGGATGCCGTTTGCCGGCCTTGGACGATCCGGCCTCGGAACCGGTGGCATCCCCCATACGTTCGATGACATGCAGATCGAAAAGATGACAGTGCTGCGGTCGCAGGCACTGTAGATGAGGAGTAAACGACCATGAACCCCGACTTCGTCGTCAGCGTACTGGAGGTAATGACGTACACATTCGTGTTCGTCATCGGCCTGGTAGCAATGGCCGTGGTGCTGATGTTCATCCTCGATATTTCCCAGACCAAGCAGGCCATCCGCCGAAACTACCCGGTCATTGGTCGCTTTCGCTACTTGTTCGAAGAGATGGGCAAGTTCTTCCGTCAGTACTTCTTCGCAATGGACCGCGAGGAGTTGCCGTTCAACCGTGCCGAGCGAACCTGGGTTTACAAGGCGGCCAAGAACGTCAGTACCGTAACCCCCTTCGGCTCGACGCGTGACCTTCGTTCGACGGGCACGGTCCTCTTCGTGAACTGTCCGTACCCGACGCTTGACGTTGATGCGGCGACAGCGTCCGAGGTCACGATAGGCCCGTATGCCAGCACGCCCTATACCACCGCTTCGCTGTTCAACATCTCGGGGATGAGCTACGGGGCGATCTCCAAACCAGCGGCGCTGGCGCTCTCGAACGGCGCGAGAATGGCCGGGTGCTGGATGAACACCGGCGAAGGTGGCCTCTCGCCTTATCACCTCGAGGGCGGGGCCGATATCGTATTCCAGATAGGAACGGCGAAGTACGGTGTCCGCAACGAAGCCGGGCAACTTGACGATGATCGTCTGCGCGAAGTGGCTGCCCACGAGAAGGTCCGGATGTTCGAGATCAAGTTGAGCCAGGGCGCGAAGCCCGGCAAGGGCGGGATCCTGCCGGGCGACAAGGTTACAGCCGAGATAGCGGCGATACGTGGAATTCCGGAAGGCAAGGACTCGATCAGCCCGAACCGCCACCCGGAAATCGAATCGGAGTCCGACCTGCTGGACCTGATCGAGCGAGTCCGTTCGGTGACGGGGAAGCCGGTTGGCTTCAAGGCCGTCATCGGCGCATCGGACTGGATCGACCGCCTCTTCCAGGCGATCAACGAACGAGGCATTGAGAGCGCCCCGGACTTCATCACGATAGACAGTGCGGACGGCGGGACCGGAGCGGCGCCGACGAGCCTCATCGACTACATGGGCCTTCCCGTTCGCGAGAGCCTGCCGATGGTCGTGAACAAGCTTGTCGAGTACGACCTGAAGAACCGCGTCAAGGTGGTCGTCTCCGGAAAGTTGGTCACCCCGGCGGAAGTGGCCTGGGCATTGTGCGCGGGAGCAGATTTCATCTGCTCGGCCCGCGGCTTCATGTTTGCGTTGGGGTGCATCCAGGCGCTGCAGTGCGACAAGAACACCTGCCCGACGGGGATCACGACCCACAAAAAGCGCTTACAGAAGGGATTGGACGCGACAGACAAGGCGGAGCGTGTCCGGCACTACGTAGAAAACATGGTGTACGAAGTGGGCGTCATCGCGCACTCGTGCGGCGTACGGGAAGCGCGGGACCTGAAGCGGCACCACGCAAGAATCGTAACTGAAAACGGTAGCTCGGTACCTCTCAGCGATGTATACGGCGAGACCGCGACAACCTGGAGACAGCATTCATGAAACCTCTCATCGAACTTTCGCAAAAGGCGTTCACCTTGTTGAACGGTATTGGAGACTATGTCTCGATGCTCGCATTACGATTGCTGCTCGCCTGGGAGTTCTGGGCGGCGGGCGTCAAGAAGTTCAACGGCCAGAACTGGTTCGAACGGATACAGGACGACTTTCCGTTCCCCTTCAGCGTCATACCGACCGACATAAGCTGGGCCATCGCGACATGGTCCGAGCTGATCGGTGCTGCGGCACTGTTCGTTGGCCTCGGCACGCGATACGCTGCGGCAACGCTGATCATCCTGGACATCGTGGCCCTCGTCAGTGTTCACGCCGACAACGGCTACAATGTTTGCAGCAACGGGTTCAAGCTTCCGCTCATCTATTTCCTGATGCTACTGCCGTTGCTCCTGAACGGACCCGGCAAGGCGAGCCTGGATGCGCTCGTCGCCAGGTACTTCAAGTAGGTAGCGTGCCCGGGGGCTGCCGCCCGCGAAAGCGAGCGGCAGCCCCCGGGGATGGGAAAGTCCGGCGCCGGCTAGTCACCAACCCGTGCCCCGATGCCGCGCACCTTCAGGTCACCGCCATCGGCATCCAGTCCCAACTCGATCGCCATGATGCCCTGCACCGTATCGAATTCGATATCGACGCGGTTGTCGGGGAACGGTCGGATTCCGAGCAGCCGGTAGTCGCCGAGGTCTTCTTTCACCCTTTGCGCGAGTTCGGCGATGGCCTCGGCGCCGTGCTTTTCGAGCAATGCCGGATGAATCGTCTTCTCGATCCACGCCCGGCGTGCGTCATCATCGTCGGCGTCGATGACGTTCAGCATCTGCGCGGAAATCTCGCTGACCGGCGTCGCGGGCAGCTGCCACCGGGCCGCGGCGGAGCCTGCCGGCGCTGTCGGCGCGGACCCAACGCGGACGAGCTCGGGAGGCGGCGGCTCGATCGACGGTGCCGGGCCGCCGTAGACGATGCTCGCCAACGGGCGTCCGAGGTCCTTCAGCCGTCTTTCGCGGCTCGTCGTCCACAGGAAAATCGCGATATCGTCGTCGGGAAAGCGCAGGAAGTCGGCGAAGTAGTACGGGTTGCCGCCGTTGTGCGTGATCAGCGTCGCGCCCCACGGCGTCTCCTCGATCGACCAGCCGTAGCCGTAGTACGTGCCGCCGCCCTCGTCGGCGTACCTGCCGTACAGCCGGGCCGTTGATGCCTCGTCGAGGATGCGACCGTCCTGCAGGCCCCGGTGCCAGCGCAGCATGTCGTCGAGCGTCGAATGGATGCCGCCGTTACCGACGAGGTGCCAGCCCGGTCCGCCGTCGGCCATGAAGTTCTCGTAGACGCTGCCCCAGTCACTGCCGTCGTCCTTGCGGACGTGCGCGAGTCGGCCGCGGACGTCATCCGCGAACCGGTAGCCGGTGTCGTTCATGCCGAGCGGGTCGAAGAAGTTTTTCCTGAGGAACGACTCGTAGCCCGTGCCCGAGGCCAGCTCAACGATAGCGGCGGCGACGCTGTAGCCGACGTTCGAGTACTCGTAACCGTCGCCGGGTGTAAACAGTAGTTCGGACGCAAAGGCCTGCGCCAGGAACGCATCCCGCCCGATGCGTTCGTCGTCGGGGCCGAGCGCCGGTGCGAATCCCGCCTGGTGGCTGAGCAACTCGTGGATCGTGATGCCGGCCTTGTCGGCCGGGACGCCGTCAAACCAGTCCGCGAGTGAGTCGTCGACCGACAGCTTGCCCTGCTGCTGCAGTAGCATCACGGCGGCCGCGGTGAATTGCTTCGTGATCGAGCCGACCGTCGATATCGTGTCGAGCTGCACGGGTTCGTCCGTGCCGGGAATTCGCTCGCCGTAGGCGGCACGCAACAGCAGGTCGTCACCGCGCGAGACGATCACGCCGCCAGTAAACCCCTCGTTCGCCGCCTGTTGCATGAAAGCATTGAGGCGCTCTTCGACGGGAACGACCGGCGGATCGCCCTCCATCGGGAACGCCGTTTGCGTCCACGGGACTAGGAAGACACAGATCCCGATACAGTAAGTCAGTTTCATCACGGCCCCCCTTTCGTGATTAGAGTGCATGCACAGTCGCGTACATCCTCTGGATGATTCGTGCGAGGAAAACGTCGCAATCAGGGCGCCCGGCCCCGCACACCGTTAGGCCGCCGCGATAACCTCGAGGAACGCCGCCCCGTAGCGTGCGAGCTTCGCTTCGCCGACGCCGTTGATGGAGAGCAGCTCGTCTTCCGTCGCCGGCCGGTGCGCCGCCATCTGCTCGAGCGTGGCGTCGTGGAAGATGACGTAGGGTGGCAGGTCAAGCCGGTCGGCCAGCTCCTTCCGGCGCTGGCGGAGCGCCTCGAACAGCGACTGGTCCGCCGGGGCAAGGGTGGTCACCGACGCCTTGCGCTTCGCTCTTTCTTTCGCGAGCTTCGGGTCTTTCCTGAGTTGCAGCTCGATCTCGCCGCGCAGGAGCGGCCGGCTCTTCCCGGTGAGGACGAGTGCGCCGAAACGCTCCTGGTCGGCGTTCAGGTAGCCCTCGACGATGAGCTGGCGCACGACCGAGCGCCAGGCGGGCGCGGCGAGCTCGGTGCCGATGCCGTAGACGGACTCCCGGTCGTGCCCGAACCGCGTGATCTTGTCGGTGGTCTTGCCCAGCAGCACGTCGACCACGTGCGCGGCACCGAAGCGCTGGCCGGTCCGGTAGACGGCGGACAGCAGCTTTCGCGCGGCTTCCGTGCCGTCCCAGGTCGCGGGCGGGTCCAGGCAGTTGTCGCAGTTGCCGCAGTCGGCCGGCAACTCGTCGCCGAAATACGCCAGCAGCGGGCGGCGGCGGCAGGAGGTGACTTCGCACCAGCCGAGCAGCGCGTCGAGTTTCTCGCGGTCGTGACGTTTCCGGTCCTCTTCGGCTTCCGAGTCGTCGACCATCTGCCGCAACCGAACCACGTCCTGCAGGCCGTAGACCATCCAGGCCTCGGCGGGCGCGCCGTCGCGACCGGCACGGCCGGTCTCCTGGTAATAGGACTCGATGCTCTTCGGCAGGTCGAGGTGCGCGACGAAGCGCACGTCCGGCCGATCGATGCCCATGCCGAACGCGATCGTCGCCACGACGATCACGGACTCCTCGGTGAGGAAGCGGTGCTGGTGGTCGGCACGCACGTCCGCGTCCAGGCCGGCGTGGTACGGCAGGGAGTTGTAGCCCTCGTCGCGGAGCATCTCCGCGGTACTTTCCACTTTCTTGCGCGAGAGGCAGTAGACGATACCGGCTTCGCCCTCGTGGCCCCGGAGGAACAGGGTGAGCTGCCGGCGCGTGTCGGCCTTCGGCTGCACGCGGTAGCGGATGTTGGGTCGGTCGAAGGAGCTGACAAAGATGCCGGGATCGTCCAGCGACAGCCGCTGCACGATCTCTTCGCGGACGACCCGCGTCGCGGTCGCCGTGAGCGCCATGCGCGGCACGCCGGGGTAGCGTTCGCCCAGCATGTCGAGGCTCAAATAGTCCCGGCGGAAATCATGGCCCCACTGCGACACGCAATGCGCTTCGTCGATCGCGATGACGGACAGCGGTATGCCGTCGAGCATAGCCAGCGTGTGCGCCTGCACGAGCCGCTCCGGCGCGACGTACAGCAGCTTGATCTCGCCGGCCCTGAGCTGCCGGATAACCGCGTCCTGTTCCTCGCGGTCTTGCGTGGAGTTCAGGAACGCCGCTTCGATGCCCAGCTCGTGCAGCGCGCGGACCTGGTCCTGCATCAGTGCGATCAGCGGGGAAATCACGATGCCCACGCCATCGCGAACGAGGGCCGGGATTTGATAGCACAGCGATTTGCCGCCCCCGGTCGGCATCAGGACGAGGGCGTCACGGCCGGCCAGCACGGCGTCGATAACCGCGGCCTGGTGGCCGCGGAATCGCTGGTAGCCAAAGACGTCGCGAAGGGTCTGCAGGGCGGGGTCGGTCATCCGGCCATGATCGCACGACGTTGCGCGTCGGGCGAAGGCCTGATTTCGACGTGGCCGACAGATTCGCAACGCTTGCGAGTGTCGCCGGCAGTGACCGGCGTGACGCGTGCCTGAAATCCATTACACTGCGCGGATGATTCTGCAACGACTCGCCCGTGCCATCCGCCGCCAGGACTGGTTTACCGTGGTGCTCGAGGTGGCGATCGTCGTCGCCGGTATCCTGATCGCCCTGCAGGTTGAGAACTGGAACGACGAACGCAAGGCGCGGGCCGAGGCGGCGGACTGGCGGCGCCAGATACTGGCCGACCTCCGGCAGGCGCGTTTCGATCTCGAGGGGCGCAGGACCTACAACTCACAGGCACTGGCCTTCGGGGAACAGTCGCTCGAGTTGCTGCTCAGCGATGCGGCGCTCGACGACAATGAGACCTGGGACATGGTGCTGGGCGCGTTCCAGGCGGGGCAGATCTGGCCGTACCGGCTGGACGGCCCCGCGTTTCGGCAGGCCCAGAGTGCCGGAGGGCTGGGCCTCGTTGCGGGACAGGAGGCGATCGTCACGCTCGCCTATTTCTATGATGTTTCCGCCTACGACTACGAGCTCATCACCGGTGGTCTTCCAAAATACCGTTCGTTGATCCGGGAGCGGATGCCGTGGCCGCTGCAGGCGCACATCTGGGACGCGAATTGCCAGGCCGATGTGTTCGTAGAAGGCGGCACGGATTATCGCTTCGAGCTCGTGCGCTGTGCGCCGCCCGACGACCCTCTGCTCATCCGCGCCGCCGCAGAGTCGCTGCGCGCCGACCGCGAAGTGCAGGACGCGCTGCGCGGCCGGCTCTCGCAGCTCAAGGTGTCGGACGCCAGTACGAGCCGGCTGATCGAGCGGGCCGACAATGCGATCCGGGTGCTGGAGGACGCTGGCTGAGGCGCCGATGCGCCGGCGTAGTCCCTCTGGCATCAAATCCATTACACTGCGCCGGTCATCCCGCAAGAAAATTCGCCGACGCCTCATGATGAATGCGCAGAATCGTCGCACCGCGGCGCTGTTACCTCTCCTGCTGATGGCCGGTCTCGCATCCGCGCAGCAATCGGTGATCGATCACTGTCGCAAGACGTCGAGCGATGCGGATCGCATCGCCTGTCTCGAGGCGGCGCTGCTCGGGCGGGACGCCGACGTGCCCGCACCGCCAGATGCACCGGCGGTCGAAGAAGCAGCGCCGCAGGCAGCGGCGCCCGCCGCAGCGGAGCCGGCAGAGCCCCCGAAACCGAAGCCGGAACCGACGACCGGCCTGCGGGTCGCCACGTTCGCGACGGTGTCGCAGGATCGTCTGCAGGTAACGCTGGAGAACGGCGAGGTCTGGCAGCAGATCAAGGGTGACACCCAGCGAATCCGCATCGACGCCGAGCGCAATCCGACGGTGGACATCTCGCGCACATTTCTCGGCGGCCACAAGCTCAGGCTGAACGAGATGGGGCGCACGATCAGGGTCGAGCGCGTCCAGTAGGCGAGGCGACGCGGCCTAGTGCCGGGTCGCCGGGTTCAGGCGCTTCGCAAAGATGATCTTGTCGTCGCCGGGCGCAAAGAAGTCCCGGAGCTCCGCCTCGACGTGATAGCCCATGCGCTCGTAGAAACGTCGCGTGGGCCGGTACTGCGAGCGACCGGCCGTGTCGACGAACATCTGCGTGGCGCCGGCATCGCGCGCCGCTTCCTCGGCGGCCTCGATGAGCTGCCGGCCGAGGCCGGCGTCCTGGTGTTTCGGGTGCACGGCGATCCAGTACAGGTCGTAACTGGACGCCGTTGCCGGTATCGGGCCGAAGCAGGCGTAGCCCGTCATCCGGCCCCGGAGTTCCGCGATGACGAAGCGGTAACCGGCGGCGTCGCCGCGCTCGAGCGTCTCGGTCGCGAGCTCGCCCGCGATCGCCACCTCGTCGTCGGTGAAAAAGCCCGTCGCCGCGACGAGATCGCAGATCGCCTGCGGGTCGGAGTCCCTCAGTTCCGTTCGCCAGCGCATCAGACGGCCTTCCTCTTCGGCGCGGCGGGCTCTTCGGCGGACAGGCTCTCCCACAGACCCGTGAAGAAGTGCCGCGCGTTCTGCCCCAGTGTCTGCGTCTTGTAACCGCCTTCCTGCACGACCAGCGTCGGCAGTTTCAGCGCGCCGATCATCCGCCCGTTCTCGCGGAAGTCTTTCGTCATCAGCGAAAAGGACCCGGTCGGGTCACCCTTGGCCGTATCGAGGCCGAGCGCGAGCACCAGGAACTGCGGCTGGTACTTGCGGATCTTCTCGAGCGCGGTGCCGAGGACCTTGCGGTAGGCCTCGCCGTCGAGATTCTCGGCGAGCGGCAGGTTCAGGTTGTAGCCTTTACCTTCGTCCTCGCCGGTCTCGTCCTCGAAGCCCGAGAAGTACGGGTAGCTGTAGCGCGGGTGCCCGTGGATCGACACGGTGTAGACGTCCTTGCGGCGGTAGAAGATGTCCTGGGCGCCGTTGCCGTGGTGGTAGTCGATGTCGAGCAGCGCCACCTTGCCCTGCTTGCTGAGGCGGTTCGCGGCGATGGCTGCCGAGTTGAAATAGCAGAAACCGCCGAACGCCTCGATCTCCGCGTGGTGGCCGGGCGGGCGAACCAGCGCGTACGCGGCGCGGCTGCCGTCGAGCAGGCACTCGGCACCCGTCATCGCGCAGTCGACGGAGCGGCGCGCGGCCTTGTAGGCGTTCTCGTTCAGCGGCGTGAACGTGTCGATGCAGTAGTAGCCGGCGCGCAGCGGCAGCTCGCGCGGCGGCCGCGCCCGGTTGCGCACCGGGAACACGTACGGGTAGACGGACTTGCCCGGTGGCACGTTCGCGCAGGCCTGCTTCAGGAAGCGCACGAACTCGGGCTTGTGCACCTCCTCGATGACGCTCGTGCCGAAGCGGGTCGGCTCGATCCTCTCGAACAGCGCGGTCCTGGCCAGTTCCTTCGTGATCGATGCGATCCGGACCGGCGCCTCGACGTAGCCGCGGTCGTTCACGTGATGGATCGAATGCTGGTCGTTGACGATCAACGCGATCCGGCGCTGCCGCGGCGTGTGCTCGGCCGGTGCTTCGCTGGCCTTCACGTAGCGCGGCTCGCGCAGTTGCAGCGGATCGTCGCGAAACGACTTGACGATCCGGTCGATGTACTCGGGCGGACAGACGCCGGCGTACTTGCGCTCGAGGATCGCCCGGACGATGTGCCGAGCGATGCCGCGCCTGAGCGGCTTCTTGTCCTGGCCCAGGTTGTCGTAGACGAGGTAGGGCGGGTCGGCGTCGCCTTCCTTCAGCGGGGTCTCGTACGCGGTGTTGGCGAGCGGCCGCGCGCCGAAGCGCTCGTAGAAGCGCAGCCGTGCCACGTTCTGCTTGCGGATTGCCGGGTCCGGCGACAGCGCTGGGTCATCGGGCAGGCATTCGAGGAAGATGCCGACGACGCCGAGCTGGAACGCCTCCTCGCGCACACGCTCGTACAGCGCGCCACCGATGCCACCGCCCGTCTCGCCACGGCCGGCGCAGATGTAGTCGAGGTAGCAGAAGTCGAGGTCCGGCGCGTGCAGCAGCATCGCGAAGCCGCGCACGGTCGCGTCCCCGTCCTCGGCCACCAGCAACATCGACCGGAAACGGTACTTCAGCGGGTTGGCGAGCTGCTGCGGCAGCTTGGCGATGTCTTTCTCGCTGAGCGCATTGAACTGTACGCGCAGCATCGCCTGCACCTGCGCAAGCAACTGCTTGTTGGTGGGCGTCGTGACGTCGAAGATCTTGTGTATGCGAAACATGCGCTACTCCACGCCGGCGCGGAGCACGGCGTCGACGATGTCGACCTGCGGCAGGCCGGCTTCGGCCGCCGCCGCGACGAATCCCGCGTCCGCGGACAGGCAGGGGTTCGCGTTGACCTCCAGCACCCACGGGACGCCCTCCGCGTCCATGCGGAAGTCCACGCGCGCGTAGCCCGCGAGGCCGAACGCGTTCCAGCAGTCCAGTGCCGCGTTGGCGAGCCGCTTCCGGTCCCGCTCCGACACGGACTCGAAATCGCGCTGCGTCGCGTGGTACTCGGGCGCCGCCGCGTCCCACTTCGCCGCGTAGCCCACAATGCGCGGCTTGTCGTCCGGGTAACCCACGAACGTCATCTCGGCGATCGGGAGGACCTCGGGACGGCCGTTGATCTCGAGCACGGCGACGTTGAACTCGCGGCCGTCAACGAAACTCTCGGCGAACCAGTCGCCGCCGTGCAGGCCGGCGGAATGCCGGATGCGTGCTTCGGCTGCTTCGGCACTGTCCACGACACAGCCGTCGTCGAGGCCGAACGAAGCGTGTTCCCAGACGGACTTGACGATCCAGCGGCCCTTGCCGCTCTGCGGCGCGGCGCCCGGTTCGAACCAGTCCGGCGTCGCGATGCCGTGGAGCCGCAGCCACTTCTTGGCCAGCAGCTTGTGCGAGCTCAGCAGCATCGCGTCGGCGCCGGAACCGGTGAAGCGCTGTGACGCCGCCTCGAGCACGGACAGCACGAGGTGCACGAGACGCCCCTCGCCCGCGAGCGATTCCACGAGGTTGAAGACGCAGTCGGGCCGGCGCGCGGCAATGGCCGAGCGAAGCGACTCAAGATCGAGGTTCGTCGCGAGCGTGTCCACGTCGTGGCCGAGCGACGCCAGCGCCGCGCGGACCTCGCGAACCTGCACGAGGGCATCGAGTTCGTCGGGGCGTGCGTCGGCGGCCAGTGCTTCGTGGAGCACGAGCACCGAAAGCCGGGATTTGCTCATGATGCGGTCCGCGTCGCCGTCAGGCGGCGAGTGCGCTCTCCCGTTGCCCGGCCTTCATGCGGGCGACGGCCGATTTCATGATGTGGCCGATGAGCGTCTCGTAGCGCATGCCGACCATGTTCGCCATGATCGGCAGGTCCGAATGCTCGGGGTGGATGCCCGCAAGCGGGTTTACCTCGATGAAGTTCACCTGCCCGGATTCGTCGAGGCGCACGTCGATGCGGCCGGCGTCGCGGCAGCCGAGCGCGCGCCACGCCTTGATCACGAGTTTCTCGACGTCGGTGCGCAGCGTGCCCGCGGGCAGCAGCTCGTACCTGACGAGTTCCTCGCAGTTTTCCTTGTTCCGGTACGAGTAGACGTCGGCGTCGGCGCCGTCGAGCAGCACGATTTCCATCGTTGCAAGCGCTTTGGCCTTGCTCCCGGTGCCGAGCACGCCGACCGTGAACTCCCGGCCGGGCAGAAAGCGCTCGACGAGCACGGGCTGCCCCTTGTGCTCCGCGAGCAGGCGCGCGCAGACACGCCGCAGCTCCATGCTGGACCGGATCTTCGACTTCGCGGTGACGCCCTTGCCCGTGCCTTCCGCGACCGGCTTGGCGAACAGCGGCATCGGCAGGTTGACGTGCTTCAGGTCCGCAAGCTCACTCACGAGCGCGTAATCCGGCGTTGCGACGCCAGCCGCCCGGACGACGTCCTTCGTCATGCCCT
Source organism: uncultured Pseudomonadota bacterium (assembly GCA_913055625.1). Classification (GTDB taxonomy): domain Bacteria; phylum Pseudomonadota; class Gammaproteobacteria; order Steroidobacterales; family Woeseiaceae; genus UBA1847. Next base: position 118,035 of record CAJXJW010000002.1, read on the forward strand.
TGTGCAGCGTCAGTGCGCAGACGAGGGCGTCCGAGAACACGTACGGGATCTGCCAGGCGTCGAGCAGCGCCGGCACCTGCGCCTCGCGGCCGATGCCGTGCATGCCCTCGCAGATGTTGAACACGAGGTCCCAGCGGTCGCCGGCGACGAGCCGGGCAGCAAGCTGCCGGACGTTGCCGATGCGGTCCGTGGCGTAGCCGAGCCGGGTCAGAGCCGCCTCGATGCCGTCGATCGTGTCGGCACGGTCGAACTCGGCCGTCTCCAGCTCGCTGTAGCCTTCGGCGAGCCAGGCGTCACGCAGGTCGTAGGTCAGGCCGACGCGCAGTTTGCCCTTGCTCATGACGCATTCTCCGTGGCAACGCGCACGCGCTCGCCAGAATCCGGGTAGCGGTACGTGCCGCCGTCATAACTTCGGAGCAACAGGTAGTCGCCGTCGTAGCCCGCGACGTAGTCGGGCGACAGCGGGATCTTGCCGCCGCCGTTCGGCGCGTCGACAACGAACGTCGGTACCGCGTAGCCGGTCGTGTGGCCGCGCAGGCCCCGGATCAGCTCGACGCCCTTCGACACCGGCGTGCGGAAGTGCGCGGAACCGGAGATGGGGTCGCACTGGTACAGGTAGTACGGCTTGACGCGGTTGCGCAGCAGGCCGTGCACGAGATGCTTGAGCGTATCGAGATCATCGTTTACGCCCTTCATCAGTACGGTCTGGCTGCCGAGCGGGATACCGGCGTCGGCGAGCCGCGAACAGGCCTCGGCGACTTCCGGCGTCAGCTCGTCCGGGTGCGTGAAGTGCAGGCTCATCCACAGCGGGTGGTAGCGCTTCAGGATGCGCGTGAGCTCCGGCGTGACGCGCATGGGCTGCACGACGGGCTGCTTGCTGCCGATACGGACGAACTCGACGTGCCTGATCTTCGACAGCCGCCCGAGGATGTACTCCAGGCGGTCGTTGTCGAGACTCAGCGGGTCGCCGCCCGAAATCAGCACGTCGCGGACGACGGGCGTGGCCTCGATGTACTCGAGCGCACGTTCGATGTCGCCCTTCTTGACGCTGCGCTCGCCGGCCGAACCGACCATGCGGGCGCGCGTGCAGTAGCGGCAGTACACCGAGCAGAAGTTCGTCACGAGCAGCAATACCCGGTCCGGGTAGCGGTGCACGAGGCCCGGCACCGGGCTGTGCGTGTCTTCGCCCAGCGGATCGTCGCCCTCGCCGCGCGAGGTCACGTATTCGCCGAGGACGGGCACGACGGTGCGCCGGATCGCCTGGTTCGGGTCGTCCCGGTCGACGAGGCTCGCGTAGTACGGCGTGATACCGACGGGCAGCGCGCCCGTATGCCGCTTGATGGCCTCGCGCTCGTCGTCCGAGAGCACGATCATCTGCTCGAGCATGGCGAGCGTGCGCACGCGGTTGCTGTTCTGCCAGCGCCAGTCGGTCCAGTTCTCGAGCGTCGCGTCCGGGTAATGGCGGCGCAGGAACTCGCGGGAGCGTTCGCTCACGACAAAGCGCGGCCCGATTCTTCGCGTGCGCGAATTTTCGACCTTGATGGCCGGGGCAATGCTGGGGGTGACGGATTTTTTGGCGAGGGGACGGTGGCGGACCACCGCTTGAGGAGGTTCTTCCGCTACGGGTAGCGCGGTTTTCATCCTACTTCCAAGATGCAGTTGGGCGACCTGCAAGTGAAAACCGGCCCGGCCCTTCGGGTCGTGCGGGAATGTGCCCGCCTATTGGCGCGCTAATATATTCCCGCGCGGTTCCTTGTCAATTAATTTTTTCGGGTCCCGTGACGTGCGTCCCGGAAGGCGATTCACCGCCCGCTCAGCGGCAGGCTTCGAAGCGTTCCGTGGCGGCATCGAGCCGGGCCAGCACGCGTTCGCGCTCGTCGTCCGAGTTGTAGTCGGGGTGGGCGGCCGCCGTCTCGCGCAGTCTCTCGATCCACGCCAGGAAGTAGTCCGCGTCGTCCGCGGCGGTCGGCAGGCTTCCGTCCACGGACACCCAGACCGGCGTGGTCGTGGCATAGGGATAAAGGTCGAAGACGAGCGGGTGCGAGCCCTCGCTCCAGGCCCGGAGCAACAGCCAGCCGCTCCCGGACACCGTCACGCGGCCAGCGAAGTTTCGCCCGCGTTCGTCGCCGCCGAGATCCAGCGTGTCGATCACGTGGCCGTTCAGCACGACCTCCGCGTGATCGATCGGTACGGCCGAGCGCACGAAGCCCTCGTAGCGCAGTGAGTGGCTGCCGGCGGCGAGCTCCAGCGATTCGCCCGGGCCCGCGCCGTTCACCGTGAACCCGAGCAGCGGGCCGTTGGTCGCGAACGAGTGGCCCGCCGCGAGACCGCGAAGCCAGGCGTCACGGCGTTCCGCAGGCAGCGCGGCGTCGTCGACCCGGACGTAGGTGCGGTTCATGCCGAGCGGCCCGCGCAGTGATGCGTAGTTCGCCATCGCGTCCGTGCCGCCCGCTGCCGGGATGCGCAGGCCGCAGTTCATCAGGCGGTACCAGACCTCGGCGGACGCGCGGTGGTCGGCGAAGCCGACGACCTCGAAGTAATCCACGAGGCCCAGCGCCGCGTCGACCGGGAACGCGTGGCTCAGGCGGGCGTCTTTCGCCGGGTCCGGCGCCGGGGCGAGGTAGGGGTGCACGTAGCCGACGAGCGCGCCCTGCGCGTGGGCGAGTTCCGCGATCGTCGAATTGTCGGGGTACAGGCTGGCCGCCGCCGTGTCGGGGTAGGCCACGTAGTCCGGGATGAGAAGGTGGCTGTCGAGGCCGAGCAGGCCCTGGTGGCCCCAGTGGCTCGTGTGGAACTCCTGCGCGTGCACGACGAGCACGTCATCCGTGGACGCGGCATCCGGATCCGGCTGGAAATACGCGATGTCCGGGATGCGCTGTTCCTTGTTCACGACCAGGTTGAACACGACGTCGAGGTCCTCCGCGCGGGCCTGCCCGACGAGCCCGGCCGGCGTGTTGCGGTACGTGCCGCCGTAGTTCATGTGGACGTGGACGTCCCCGCTTTCCCACGCCGCCCAGTCGCGTGGCAGGTCGAGACGCTCGAGGCGGACCGTCGCCGCGTTGCTGCCCTCGGCCTTGACGGTCACGGTGTGCGTGCGGATGTTCCATTCCGGCCCGCGCCACACCGTGATGGTCGCCGGGCCCGCCGGCAGCGCGAGGCTGTCTTCGCCGAGCGTGTGGAAGTACTGCGTCTCGACCCGCAGGACGTCGCGGTCGAAACTGTCGTCCGCGTGCATCCAGGCCGACGCCGGAGCGTAGGCGCGTCCGTCGGCCGCGACGATCGAGACGCGTGCCGGCAACGGCTTGCCGTCCCCGTCGACGATGCGGAGGTCGAGCGTGCCGTGCGGTGCCAGGTACTCCCGCCGTTCCGCGACCAGCCCCGTCGTCCTGCCGCCGACCGCGTCCAGGATGCGGATCGCCGTGTTGCCGTTCTCGTTCACGATATAGGCGATACGCTGCCCGCCGGGCGACCAGCGCGGTGCGGTGGTGTCGTACTCGCCGTAGGTCAGCGGGAACGGTTCGGCCCTGCCGCCGAGCCGCGTCACCCAGAGCTGGTGCCACTGGCGCCCCAGGTAGGACGCGTACACGATGCGCTTGCCGTCCGGCGCGATATCCGGCCGCGCTTTCCAGCTCGTTTCCTCGCGTCGCACGAGCGCGGGCTCGCCACCGTCCAGCGGGACGTGCCAGATCTCGCCCGTCCCGTACGGCGTTTCCGGGTTCATGACGAGCAGCAGTGCTTTGCCGTCCGGCGTCCAGGCCGGGCTCAGCTCGTGGTCGAACTCGCTGTAGTAGTAGCGGGGCGTCTCGCTCCTCCGGTCGGGCAGGAGCTGCTCTGACGTGAACGCGTTCCCGTCGAAGCGGCCGACGTGGACCTTGAACCGCCCGGTGCCGCTCGTCGACACGAACGCGATGCGGGAACCGTCCGGGGACCAGCGCGGCTCTAGGTTGACGTGGCCGCCCGACGTGAGCGCACGCGACTCGCCGGACTCGAGATCCAGCAGCCAGAGTTCGACCGCGGCGCCGTCGTAGCGCACGAACGCGACATGGCGTCCGTCCGGCGACACGTCCGGTTGGTAGTCGTAGCCCGGCCCGGCGGTCAACTGCGAGGCGCGGTCCTCGTCCAGCGCCTGCCGCCACAGGCTGCCCTGCATCGAATAGACGAGCGCGCTCTCGTCGGGCAGCCAGGCGACGGAGCCGGGCCCGGTCGTGAGCTGCGGGAGGTACATCTCCCGGAAGTAGTAGTCGTGCGGAACCGCGATCTGCGACAGAACGGGCTCTCGTTCGGCCATGACGCCGCCGGCGAGCGACAGCAGCGCGATGCCGGCAAGGGTCCTCGAATGTTTACGCAGGGGCGTTGCTCCCGGAGGCTCTTGGATAGCGATGGAGTCCGTTGCTACGATCCCAGAATCGCCGAAATCGCGCAATGGCCGCTGTGCTATGGGATCGGGATCGGAACCGCACCACCGTGAAGACCCGGCCGCCCGGCCGGGTCGCGGTGCCGGCTGATGCACTGGCTCGACATCGCGGCCATCGTCGTCTACTTCGTCGTGCTGATCTGGATCGGCCTGCGCGTTGCGCGCCGGGAGCACGGCGCAGGCGAATCCGAGTCGTTCCTCGCGGCCGATCGCAACATGGGTCTGGTGCAGACGACGGCATCGACGGCGGCGACCGACCTCGGCGGCGGCTTCAGCATCGCGATGGGCGGGCTGGGTTTCACGCTCGGCATCTCCGGCTCGTGGCTGATCGCCATCTCCGGCCTGTCGATCGTCATGGTCTCGTTCCTGATGGTGCCGAAGGTCAAGCGCTGGGCGGATCGCGTGAAAGGGCTGACCACGGGCGACCTGTTCGAGGCGCGCTTCGACCGGCGCACCGGGCTGCTCGCGGCCGTCGTCATCGGGATCGCGTGGTTCACGTTCGTCGGCGGGCAGATCGTCGCCGGCGCGAAACTGATGCAGGCGACGCTGGGTCTGGGCCTCGCCGTTGCCATCGTTCTGTCGGGCGCCATCATCCTCGCGTACACGGCGCTCGGCGGGCTCAAGGCCGTCATCTATACCGACGTCTTCCAGATGGTCGTGCTGATGATCGGCATCGTGTTCCTGGCCGTGCCGATCGGCCTGTGGGAGGTCGGCGGCTGGGAGGGCATCGTCGCGCACTTCGAAGCGGACACGGCCACGGCGTCGCTCGTCGACTGGGGCGCGGTCGGGTGGCGCACCGTGCTCGGCTGGTTCTTCAGCATCTTCCCCGTCTGGTTCATCTCGATTGCCGCGATGCAGCGCATCGTCGCCGCCCGCGACGAGCGCACCGCGCGACGCGCGTTCCTGCTCACCGGCGTACCGATCGAGTGGCCGCTGTTCGCAATCGGCAGCACGCTGATCGGCATGATCGCGCGCATGCTGCTGCCGGACATTGCCGACGCCGAGCTCGCGACGCCGATGGTCATCATGGAGCTGCTGCCGGTCGGGATCGCCGGCGTCGTCATCGCGGCCTACATCGCGGCAGTCATGTCGACGGCCGACTCGGTGTTGATGGGCCCGGTTGCGATCTTCACGAATGACATTTACCGCAAACGAATGGCTCCGGACGCCAGCGAGGCGCAGCTCGTTCGCGTGGCGCGCATCGCGACGCTCGTGTTCGGCACGCTCGGCATCTGCATGGCCTGGCTCGTCCCGAACGTGCTGGACCTCATGCTGTACGCCTACACGTTCGGCGCGGCCGGACTGTTCTTCCCGATGCTCGCGCTGCTGTTCTGGCCGAGAGCGACGGCGGCGGGGGCGTTCTGGAGCATGCTGCTGGCCGGCTCGGCCGCGGTCGCGTGGTCGCTGTTCGACGAGCCGTTCGGCATCGCCGCGTCATGGGCGGGCTGGGCCATCGGCCTGCCGGTGCTCGTCGCGGTATCCCTGGCCACGCGGCACGGCCACGAGGAACGGCCGGACCTGTTCGCCTAGGGCGTGACCGTCAGCACCAGGCCGTCGACGAACGCCGGGATCGCGGCGAGCACGTCGTCGCGGCTGACGGCCGCGAGCTCGGCGTCGAGCTTTTCGACGGACGGCAGTTCGCCGTGCCACAGCCAGTGGCGCGCGAGTTTCCCGGCCAGCTCGCCGTTGCTTTGCGCGGCGCTGGCGGCGCGGCCGAGGAAGTGCTGCCGGGCGTCGGCGATTTCCTGTGCCGTCGGCGGTTCCGTGCCGAGCCGGTCCAACTCGCTGCGCAGCAGTGCTTCCAGGGCGGCGGCTTTCGGCGGGTCGACCCCGACGCCGAGCGTGATCCAGCCCGGGCCGCCGTTCGACGTGTAGCGCGCATCGACGTAGTAGGCGAGCCCGCGACGGGAAATCGCTTCCTTGCCGAACCGGCCCTCGTAGTCGTGCGCGAAGATATAGAGCAGCAGTCGAGTCGCAAGCCAGCCGTCGTCGCGGGGCCCCGGCGCGGCAACGACATAGCCGAGCTGTGATTGTGCGACGGGCACGCCAAGGGCGACTCGTCGCACCCCGGTCGGCGCGGCCACGCGTTCGATCTTCGGCAGCGCCGACGCGTCGGCGTCGCCAAACACGTTGTCGAGTTGGCGGACGGCGGCTTCGGCGTCCACGTCCCCGGCCACGGCGATCACGGCGGGAGCGGCCTTGCTGCCCGCGGCGGGCGACCACGGCTGCATGATTGCTGCAAATTCCTCGTGCAGCCGCGTCTCGGGGTCGAGTGATGCCGGTGTGAACGTCGTGTCGACGTGCCGCGCGCCCGACAGCGTCGAGCCCGCCTGGCGCACGAGGTGCGCGAACTCCCTCGCCGACCCGCGGGCCGTGAGTGCCAGCACGCCGGGCTCCGGGGTGACGAAGCCCGGTGCCGACAGCGCATTGCCCGGGACCAGCACCCGGACCTCGACCGTCGGCGAGAAGTCGGAGGCTTGCAGTACCACCGGTACGCCGCCGCGCAGCCGCGCCGATACCGGCGGTGCGGTCGGCGTCTCGTCGACCGGCCCCGGAGCCGGCGGCGCGATCGCCGCGGGCGACGTTGCGGCGGGCGCAGGTTCCCCGGTCGCCCCGGGACGGTACCAGGCGATCGTGCGCCGTTCGGGCGCCAGGTAGCGTTGCGCGACGGCCAGCACGTCGTCCGGCGATACGGTGCCGAGACGTTCCGGAAGCGTCAGCAGCACGTCGAGCGCGCCGATGCCCTCGAAGAACGCGAGCTGGTGCGCCGCGTCCTCGGTGGTCTCGACGTCGAAGACGAGCTCGCGGCGGATTGCGTCAACGGCCGCCGCGACGTCGTCTGCCGACGGCGCTCTCGCGAGGAAACGTTCGAGCCGCTCGTCGACGGCGGCTTCGACACTCTCCTCGTCGACCGTGCCACCGGGGCTGCCGCCAACGACGAACAGGAAGTCCTGTTCGCTCGGCGGGTACCAGCTCGTCGGGCCGTCGACGGCGCCGTGCAGCACGCGCCCCTCGCGGGCGGGCGTGCCCCAGTCGTTCTGCAGGAAACTCACGCCAGAGCCACCCGACAGCAATTCCTGAAGTACGAGGAACGCGGCGAAGTCGGGGTGCGCCGCGCCGGGCGCGCGCCAGGCCATCATGAACCGGCGGCCCGGCGTCGTGCCGGTGACAGACACGCGGCGCTCGCCCTGTTGCAGGGGCTCGCGCGTGTGCGGCAACGGCGTCGGCGCACGCGCGGGCAGGCCGCCGAACAGCGCCTCGATCCGCGCCGCGACCGCGGCCGCGTCGAAGTCGCCCACGACCGCGAGCACCGCGTTCGCGGGGTGGTAGTGCTCGCGGTAGAACGCGACGACGTCCGCGTGCGCCAGGTTCTCGATGTCCGGTTCCCAGCCGATCGTGTTGTTGCGGTACGGGTGCGCCTGGAACGACGTGAACAGCAGCGCGTCGATCAGCATCGACGACGGCCAGTTCTCGTACATGTGCATCTCGGCGAGCACGGCGCCGCGTTCGGCCTCGACGGACGCCGGGTCGAGCACCAGTCGGTGCATACGGTCCGCCTCGATGCGCAGCAACAGGTCGAGGTCCTCGCGTGGCACGGTGGCGTAGTACGTGGTCTGGTCGGTCCACGTGTAGCCGTGCCATTCGCCGCCGCGCCCGTAGATGCGGCTGACGACGTCCGTGTCCGGGAAGTTCTCCGTCGCACGGAACGCCATGTGCTCGAGGAAATGCGCAAGCCCGGTCTTGCCGGTGACTTCGTTGCGCGCGCCAACCCGGTACAGCATCTGGACGCTCGCCACGGGAAAGTTCCGGTCGACCAGCAACAGGATCGTAAGCCCGTTGTCGAGTTCCAGGCGTTGCGTATTCGAGAGTTCGAGCGCTGCGCGCGCGCTGCCGGCCGAGACCAGCGCGAGCCCCATCAGTGCCCATGCCGGCCCGCAGAACTTCTTCGCTACCGTCCGGACCAACTCGCTATACTCGCGCCGTGGTGGCCTGCCAGCATAGCACCGCGGACGCCATTCCGGACGAAGGAGATATCCCGTGCACACCCCCATCCGATGCGCACTGTTCGCGCTGCTCACTTTCTGCGCAAACGCGGCCGCCGCCGAAGAACACCTGGCCACCGACATTCTTCGCGAGATCATTGCGCAGAACACCGCGCCTAGCGGCGGCAACGATCTTCGGCCCACCGTTGCGTCACTCGAAGCGCGCCTCCGCGCCGCCGGCTTCGGCGACACGGACATCTCGATAATCTACAGCGGCGAAAAGCTGCCGAACCTCGTCGTCCGGTACCGCAGTCCCGCGCCGACGCGGAGGCCCCTGCTGATGATGGCGCACCTCGATGTCGTCGAGGCCCTGCCCGAGGACTGGACGAAGGACCCGTTCAAGCTGATCGAGGACGACGGCTATTACTACGGCCGCGGTACCACCGACAACAAGGCCGGTGCCGCGATGCTCGTCGCGAACTTCATTCGGCTGAAGCAGGAGGGCTACCGACCCGACCGGGATCTCATCGTCATGCTGACCGCCGACGAGGAGACAACGGGCAATGGCGCGATCAGGCTGGCTAACGAGCACAAGGACCTGATCGACGCCGAGTTTGCGCTCAACACCGACGGTGGCGCGGTCTTCGAGCGCGACGGCAGGGCCGCCGCGTTCGTCATGCAGACCGCCGAGAAGGTCTATGTCAGCTACCGGCTCGAGGCAACGGACCCGGGTGGCCACAGTTCGGTGCCGCGCGCGGACAGCGCGATCTCCCGCATCGCGCGCACGCTCGTCGGACTGCACGAGCACCGCTTCCCGATCGACCTCAACGAAACGACGCGCCGGTTCTTCGAAATCGGGTTGCCGACCCTGGAGCCGGAAACGGCGGACGTGATAGTGGACGTGCTGTCGGGCGTTCCGGACGCGGAGGTCTCGACACGGCTCGACGCGCTGCCGTATTTCAATGCCCTGCTGCGGACCACCTGCATCGCGACGCAGATTTCAGGTGGCCATGCGGAGAACGCCATCCCGCAGACGGCTACGGCGGTGATCAACTGCCGCGTGCTGCCGCAGATGCCGGAGGCGGCCGTCGACGCGGTGATCGAGGGACTCGCGTCACCGAACGGCGTGACCGTAACGAAGATCTTCCCGTACCTGGCGAGCCCGCCCAGCCCGATGACGCCGTCCGTCGTCGGCCCGGTGACCGCGGTCGCGCAGGAATTCTGGCCGGGCATCGCGGTGATGCCCGAGATGAGTACCGGGGCGACCGACGGCCTGTACGTGCGCAACTCGGGCATTCCGGTCTACGCGGTGTCCGCGATCGCCGAGGATCCGGCGGACATCCGGGCACACGGGAAGGACGAGCGCATCCGCATCGACGCATTCGAGCGCGCGACCGAGTACTGGTACCGCCTCGTGAAACTGCTGTCGGGTCCGGGTTCGCTGTAATCCGGGACTATTACCAGGGAGCCGCAGGCACAGGACGAAGAGGACCCCGTGAGGGGCCCTCTTCAGCGTGTCGCGGGACGCGCGGTATCAGTCCGCCGGCCGCGCAGCGTCGGCGACGATGACAGCCGTCTCGGCAGGCGCGACCTGCGCCGCGCGTTCCTTCTCGATCTCGACTGAGTGCGCGCAGCAGCACGGGCCCATGAGAATCTTGGCGATGACAATGGCCAGGATGCTGCCGATAAAGCCACCGCCGCCAGCGGCGGCCATCATTGCGACGTGGGGAGGGCGACTGCCTTCAGCCATGATCTGTCTCCTTTGGGGGTTGAGCAACTGGTTATCCTGCGATCTGCATTGTAGTAAGTTAGTGACACCAACTTCACCCGTTATCCCGGCACCGCTCGGGAAGTAAGAGCGAGCGGGTTCATTTGCAGGGTCGCCGGGCGCGTCAATGAGTCCTGACAAGCTGGAACTGACTGCCGCTCGCTGGCGGCGCGTCAACGAGGTATTCGCCGAGGCGATGCAGCGCCCGGCGGAGTCCCGGGAAGCCTGGGTTGCCACCGCCATCGACGACGATCCGCCGCTGGCCGCCTACGTTCAGTCGTTGCTGCGCGTGGATCCATCCGTGGAAGCGACCGTCGAAGGCGTGTTCGATCAGCCGGCCGGGAGCGGCCAGCCGACCGGCATGTCGATACGCGGCTCCCGCATCGGGCCATTCGAGATCGATCGCCTTCTCGGGGAGGGCGGCATGGGCCGAGTCTATCTCGCCCATCGCGCCGACGACCAGTTCGAACAGCAGGTCGCCATCAAGGTCGGGGCACAGCGGCTGGTCGACCCGATGACGCAGGCCCGCCTGCGGGCCGAGCGCCAGATCCTCGCGAACCTCGCGCACCCGAACATCGCGAAGCTCTTCGATGGCGGTACGACGAGCGAGGGCGTGCCGTACCTCGTGATGGAGTACGTCGACGGCGTTCCGATCGACGCGTACTGCGATGCAAACCGGCTGAGCGTCGCCGAGCGGCTCGAACTGCTGCGAACGGTGTGCGATGCGATCCATTACGCGCACCAGAACCTGGTCATTCACCGGGACATCAAGGCCGCGAACGTGCTCGTGACGGAGGACGGCGTGCCGAAGCTGCTCGACTTCGGCATTGCGAAACTCATCGACCACGAGGGTCGCGTCGACGACGGCCTGACCCGGGAAGGCGTGGCCGTGCTGACGCCGGCGAATGCCGCGCCCGAACAGATCCGGCAGCAGGCCATCACCACGGCGACCGACACCTACGCACTCGGGCTGCTCATGTACCGGCTGCTCACCGGCACACCGGCGTTCGAGCTTACCAGTTGCGCGCCGGTAGAGTTTGCGCGGATCGTGTGCGAACACCCGCCGACGCCGCCGAGCCAGCTCTTCACGCAACTTGCCCGGGCCGATGCCACGCTCGCGCAGGAAATCGCGGCGGACCGGCGCAGCCCCGTGAAGTCACTGGCGCGCCTGCTGCGGGGCGACATCGATACGATCGTGATGAAGGCGCTGCGCAAGGAGCCGCATCGACGCTACGGGTCCTGCCTGGAACTGGCCGACGATATTCACCGCCATCTTCAGTCCCTGCCGATCGAGGCGCGGGCGGACTCGCAGCTCTACAAGGCGCGCAAGTTCGTACAGCGGCATGCGCTGGGCGTTGCGTCCGCGACCGGCGCGCTGGTCACGCTGCTGGTGTTCGCGATCGTGCTGAGCGTGCAGAACGAACGCATCACGGCCGAGCGCGATCACGCGGTCGCGGTGAGCCGCTTCCTCGAGGAGATCTTCACGACGCCCGATCCGGCTAACGCGCGCGGACTCGACAAGACCGCAAAGGAGATCCTCGCCGTCGGCGCGGAGCGGATTCGCAAGGACCTGGGCGATCGTCCGGAGGTGCAGTCCGAGCTCATGGAGACGATCGGCCGCGTGTATCTCAATCTCGGGGAGTACACGCCGTCGATCGACATGCTGGAGGCGTCGCTCGCGCTGCGGCTGGCGACGCTCGGTCCCGATCATCCGGACGTGGCGCGCGGGCGGAACCAGCTGGCGGAGGCGCTGATCCGCAAGGCCGAGTACGGCAGGGCGCGGGAGCTGCTCGAGCAGAGCTTCGCAATCAACCGCGCGAAACGCGGCGCGTCGTCGCCGGAAGTCGCGACGAACCTGTACAACCTGGCCGAGCTGCATCTCGCGACGGGGGAGCTCGACGCGGCCGAAGCGGCGGCGAACCAGAGCATCGCAATCTACGTGCCGCTCGGCACCGCGCACGGCATCGAGCTGGCCGAGGCCAAGAACACGCTGTCGCGGATCCTGCAGGTGCGCGGGCAGCTGGACGACACGGAACGCCTGTTGCGGGAGTCGATCGAGATCGTGGAAGCGACCGGTGGCAGCGATCACCCCCTGCTGGCCTATTACCTGCAGAATCTCGGCGTCCTGCTGCAATCGCAGGGCGAGTTCGACGCGGCGGAATTGGCCCTGCAGCAATCGCTGGAGACGACGCGACGCGTGCTGGGAGAGAAGCACGACCTCGTCGCGACGACCCGGTCCATCCAGGGCGGGCTGCTGCACCAGCGCGGCGCGTTCGCCGAGGCGGAGGACGCCTACCGGGAGGCGCTCGCGATCGACAGCGAGCGACGCGGCCCGGCACACCCGTACGTCGGCTACGACCTCACGGGTCTCGCGATCCTGCTGCACGACATGGGGCGCCTGGACGAAGCCGAAGAGACGTTGCGGCGGGCGCTCGGGATCTACGCGGTGTCGCTGGATGACGATCACCAGTACATTGCCTCCGCACTGACGGAGCTCGGAGCCGTGCTCGTCTCACGCGGCGATGCGGGAGACGCCGTCCCGTTGCTGACCGAAGCGTTGCGCATACGCCGACTCGACTACCCGGATGACAACGTGCTCACCGCGGCGACGATGCTGGAGCTCGGTTCAGCATTGCTCGAGACCGGCCGACGCGGTGAAGCCCAGGACCTGATACTCGACGCGGCCGGGATTCTCCAGGGCCGCAACGACCGACGCGCGCAGCGTGCCATCGCGGCGCTGGCGCAGCTCGAGGTTGCATCGACGGAGCCGTAGCGGGTCCGATTCGAAACCTGATCGAAAACTGGCGCTCACGTTCCGGTCATTTGCGGACCCTACGCTCCGGGGGTCCCCGTCATGCAGCGACCGCATCGGCGTTGCGGGCGACCCCAGAAATACAACGACCAGGAGTGAGACAATGTCCCGAGCCCTAACGGGCCTGGCGGTTGGCGCCGTAGCGCTGACAGCCGGCCTGATTTCAAGTGCGTCTGCCGCCAGCGGCGGGCAGTCGTACTACTTCAATCGCATTGCGACCGTCCCCAATTTCCGCAACCTGGCGGATTTTGGCGAAGAGACTGTATCGGAGATCGTCGCGGCGACCGAAGACGGCAAGCTTCTCGTGTACACGGATGCGTCGTCGGGAAGCATTGGCGTCGTCAATATCGAGCGGCCGTTCAAGCCGTTCCCGTTCGGCAGCTTCGACGTTGGTGGTGACCCGACGTCCGTGGACGTTCTCGGCAACCGCTTTGCGCTCGTGGGTGTGAACACGAGCGAGTCCTTCACGAATACCAGCGGCCACCTTGCCGTGTTCGACCTTCGCCGGATGAAGTTCGTCGCGATGATCGACCTGGGCGGCCAGCCGGACTCCGTCAAGATCAGCCCCGACGGCAGGTATGTTGCCGTCGCCATTGAGAACGAGCGTGACGAAGAGGTCTGCGTGGGCGGCGCGTCCGCGGGCGCCCCGGTGCCGGAGGACGGGCCCGAGGACGCCGGCGATATCACCGAGGACCAGTGCGAGGCGGACGGTGGCGTGGTCGGCATCGTGCCGCAGACGGATATCGGCAATCCCGCGGGTTACCTCGCGATCGTCGATGTGAAAGGCCGGCCGACAAACTGGACCGTTCGCAAGGTGGACATGACCGGGCTGGCGGAAATCGCCCCGACGGACCCGGAACCGGAGTTCGTCGACATCAATCACGGGAACCAGGCCGTGGTTACATTGCAGGAGAACAATCACATCGTCCTCGTCGACCTTCCGTCCGGAACCGTGACTCATCATTTCTCGGCCGGCACCGTGGATCTGGACAACGTCGACGACAATGAGGACGGCGATCTCAGGTTCGAGGACAGCTTGTATGGCGTGCCCCGCGAACCCGATGCGGTCACCTGGGTAGAAGGACGCGGTGGCAAGTACCTCATCGGCACCGCGAACGAAGGCGATATGGACGGCGGCAGCCGAGGGTTCTCGCTGTTCGACACGGAAGGCAATATCACGTACGACAGCGGGTCCGACTTCGAGCACCTGGCGGTGCGTCACGGGCACTACCCGGAAGACCGTTCAGAAAACAAGGGATCCGAGCCCGAGTCAATCGCCTATGGGCGCTATCGCGGTGATCGGCTGGTGTTCGTCGGGTCCGAGCGCGGCAGCTTTGTGGCCGTATACGACGTCAACTCGGGCACGCCGGAATTCGTGCAACTCCTGCCCGCACCGCTCGGACCGGAAGGCATACTGACGATTCCAAAGCGCGGTCTGCTCGTGGTATCGGGTGAGGAAGACGACCCGGAGTTCGGCGTTCGCTCGACGATGATGATCTACCGCCGCGTCCAGGCGGAGAAGCCGGCCTACCCGGAGATCATGTCGGTCGACAATGCCGACGGCACGCCGCTGGGCTGGAGCGCGATGTCGGGTCTGGTGTCGATCCCCGGCGAAGACGGGAAAATGCTCGGCGTTTGGGATTCCTATTACAGCGCCAGCAAGATCTTCACGATAGACGCGCGCAACCTGCGTCGTAGACCGGCACTGATCACGTCGGCGATCACGATCACCGGGGCGGACAATCTCGATCCCGAAGGCATCGCGATCGCGCCGGACGGCAGTTACTGGATTGCCAGTGAGGGTAACGCGTCGGGCTCGCGGCCGAACCGCCTTCTGCAGGTCGCAGCTGACGGTTCCGTGCTGCAGGAGATCGGCCTGCCGGCGGACATCGAGGCCTGCCGTCGCGCCGAGAACGAAGCCGATGGCAATACCGGTACGCTGGGCTCCGGCTTCGAGGGCGTTGCCGTCCAGGAGACCGGCGATGGTGCATACCGGCTGCTCGTTGCGCAGCAGCGCGGGTGGGACTTTTCCACCAGTGATGAATGCGAAATGCTGGATGACGATGATGCCGGCCTCAATGCAGCCGGGCAGCCACTTCTGACACGGATCTGGACCTACGATCCGGCCACCGGCGACTGGGGTCACATCGCGTGGGAACTTGCCGAACTGCCGCCGAATGCCTCCTGGGTTGGCCTGTCTGAGATAACGACGACGGCCGACGGGCGATTCGTGCTCATCGAGCGCGACAATCGCACCGGTGAGTGGGCAGAGCTCAAGACGCTCGTGGCCGTCAGGGCTTCGGCGCTGGACGACGGCAGTGTCAGAACGGCGGACAAGACGGTCTTTGATGCGCTGCCGGCGCTGGAGAAGAGCCGCGGATGGATCTCGGACAAGCCGGAGGGCGTGGCCGTGACGGGACGTGGCGTGCTCTACCTGGTCACCGACAATGACGGTGTCGAGGACTGGTCGGGGGAAACGAGTTTCCTGCGGCTCGGCAACATTTTCAAACTGTTTGGTCGCCCCTGACCGTAGCGTCAACGACGAGGCCCGGGCACCCTACGGGGCGCCCGGGCTTTTTTTTGGATTGTGTCGCCGCTCAGAACCGGTAGCTCACACCCACGTAAATCGACCGCGGTGCGCCGGGGTACAGAATGGCGGCATCCTCGGCCGCGACATTGCGCACCGCGCTGTAGGCAATGTATTCCTCGTCGAGAACGTTGCCCAGCTCCGCGTAGGCGCTCCAGTGCTGTGTCGACCAGCCGCCGCGCAATCCGAGTAGCGCGTAGTCGTCGACGGCATACGTGTTCGCGAAGTCGGCGTAGCGGTCGCCGATGACGTCGACGGTCGGTCCGGCGTACCACCCCGAGCCGTGGCGGTAGATCAATTCACCGTGCAGCACGAAGTCCGGTGCGGACGGCAGCCGGTTGTTGCCGTAAACCGCGTCGTTGTCGAACTCGAAGTGGTTGAGCGTGAAGCTGGCGAGGGGCTCCAGCGATCCGCCGTCGCCAATGCGCCAGCTTCCGTTCACGAGCAACTCGAGCCCGGCATGAACCGTCCTGTCGACGTTCGTTGACAGGCTCGTGCCCGGGGCGGCGGGGTCGTCCACGGACAGAATCTCGTCGCGGATGGCCGCGTAGTACAGCGACACGTCCCAGCCCCAGCGGTCTGTCGTGCCGGTGCTCGACCCGCCACGCGTGCCGATCTCGAAAACCGATCCGTCCATCGGGTCCAGCGTGGCATCGCCGCCGGCGACGTTGTCCTGCAGCTCGTAGTTCGTGGGCGGCTCGAACAACCGGCTGACGTTCGCGTACAGCGCGATGTCGTCCGAGACGTCGACGATTGCCCCGACGCGCGGATTGAGCGCAACGTAGGTGTCGGACGGATTGCTCAGCGCGCCGGATTCGGTGTCGACGTTTTTCACGTCACGCTCGGCGCGCACGCCTTGTAACGCGGCCGTGAGCGTCAAGCGGTCTGCGAGCTGCCAGCGGTCCATGACGAAAACCTCGATCGCCGTCGCGTCGTTGTCGATGACCGTCGTCTGGCCGTTCTTGTTGCCGCCGAGGTTCCGGTAGTTGCCACCCTGAACGCGGGTCCAGCCGAGATTCGCACCAACCGTGACTTCGTGCTCGCCGTAGGATCGGCGGTAGCGCAGTGTGCCGCCGGCGTTGTCCTGGTCGGTGTCGATCAGCAGGCTGAAAACCTCGACCGGCTCCATGGGACCGGGACCGTCGAAATCGACCATGATCCGGTCGACGATCGGGTGGTACAGCGATTGCTGCTCCCAGGAAACGCCGGCCTCGAGTTGCGCGTCACCGGCAAGTTGCCAACTCAGCTTGCCCGCGAGGCGGAGCGTGTCGACGTCGACCTGGTAATTACCGCTGACGGCGCCATCCCCGGCCTGGTCGGGATCGTCGTTCACCTGCTCCCGGGAAAGCGCGCCCGCCAGTTCCTGGTCGTTCTCGATCCACGTGACGTAGGCGCGCGCGGCCAGGTCGTCGGCGATTTTCCAGCCGCCGTTCGCGTAGAGCCCGACGCGTTCCTGCGCATTGTGATCGCGGTAGCCGTCCCAGGTCCGGGTCTCGATCGTGACCAGGCCGTCGAACGTGTCATCGACGATGCCGGCACCGGTCAGCCGCAGCTGTGCCTCGCCGAAGCTGCCGCCGCCGAGCTCGGCGGACACGCCGGTTCTGTCACGGGCCGTGACGGACTCGAAATTGATCGCGCCACCCAGCGTGCTCGCACCCCACGCCATCGCGTTCGCCCCGCGTGCCACGGTCGCGTAGCGCGCAGCGAGCGGGTCGACGATGCGATTGTGGTTGTTGCCGTCCGCCGTCGTGACGGGCAGGCCGTCCTGCATCAGCTTGATGCCGTTCATGTCGTAGTTCGTGGCGTCCAGGTTGGAGCCGCGGCTCGTGAAGAAGATGCCTTCGTCGCCGGTGGCACTGGTCGCCCACACGCCGGGTGCGTATTGCAGGACGTCGGCGAGATTGGAGACGTTGCGCTCGCGAAAGCTATCCATGTCGATCACGTCGACGCCACCGGGCGTGGCTGCCGCTTCGATGCGCGCCGACTCGATGCTGGTCTGCGTTCCGGTGACGACGATCGTGTCCATCGCGCGGTCGTCGCTGGCCGTGCCGTTGTCGGCGCCGGACGATTCGGCCATGCCGGCAGCCGGCGACAGCAGGAGGGCAGTCGCGACACAGCGCGCTGCCCGGGTGTACGGGGATTTCATGATGTCATGCCTCGTTGTGGATTGCCCGTGCGCGCACGACCGTAGGGCCCGGCGCCGGCAATCGGATTCTCAGGCGGCGTCACTGCCGCATCGGGGGTCTACGAGGCGATGAGAGGCGGGCCACGGGCGTGAAACGTGCGCGTGTAGCCCGGTCGGAAAATGACCGGCGGTCGCAGCGGCGCGACGGCGCCCGGCTCGTGCCGGATCGCGAACGACGACTCGAAGGCCGTCGCCGTCGCCGTGAACGCGACGCCGAACCCGCAGAATTCCCACGGGCTTTCCGCGGACTCTTCGCTGCTGCCATGGTGATGATGGTGGTGTTGCTCACCCGATCCGGAAAGGAGAGCGAGCAGCTGCGCCGCACCGGGCGTGCTGTTCGGGCACAGCGTGAACGGCGTGCCATCGCCCAGCGACCCTGGCATGTAGCCGGCCGGCGTCAGCAAGCGCAGGCACAACGGCAGGAGGATCAGCGCCGTGAGCGCGAGTCGCCACCGTCCGTGGATGTTCCTGCGAGTCATCGGGTCTCGTCGCCTGTCGCGCCGCGTGGATTGCCGTGCAGTATTGCCAAGATGCGGTTCGGATGAAAGGGCCATTGGCCGACGCGCGGCAGGCCCGGGGTCAGATCGTTCCCGTCGGCAGGTTCGGCGCATCGCCGAGATCCTGGCCGTGGCGATCGACGTGCGCTATGGCCTCTTCCATGCGCGCCAGCCCTTCGCGCAGAGTGCCCTCGTCCATGTTCAGTGCCGGGTACAGCCGGACGTTCGATTCCCGGTCGCTGATGGCCCAGACGCCGTTGTCGAGCATGCGGCTGCGAATGGCCTTTGCGATCCATTCGTCTTTTTCGTCATCGTTCGGGCTTTGGAAGCTGACACCGATCAGCAGGCCGTTCTGTCGAACCTCGTTGACGACACCGTAGTCGCGCCAGCCGCTCATGACGTCCGCGGCCACCTCTCCGAGGTGCGCCGCCTGCGCCACCACGTTGTCGCGTTCATAGATCTCGAGCGTCTTTAGTCCGGCGGCGCAGCCCGCCGGCGTTCCGGCAAACGTCGATCCGGACGACGAATCCGGGTTGTCACCCAGGATGTCGTCACGGGCGGCGACACCGGCACAGGGCGCGATGCCACCCGACAGGTTCTTCCCGACGACGAGCAGGTCGGGGATGACATCGTAATGTTCCACCGCCCACATACGGCCGGTGCGCCCGAGTCCTGTCAGCACTTCATCGGCAATCAACAGCCAGTCGTTCTTGTCGCAAAGCCGGCGTAGCCCTTGCAGGAAGTCCGTGCTCGGTATCCAGTTCCCGCCTTCGGCCAGTCCCGGTTCGACCATGATGGCCGCGATGTTGTCGCGAGGTGCCACCGATGCCGGGATGTGGTTGTCGATGTACCACAGGCAGAATTCCGCATACTGCGCATGCGTCATGCCGGCCGGGACGACGTCCGAATACGGGTAGGGCGCCTTGATGGCGCCGCCATTCCACGCCTCCATGTAGCGCAGGTTGCCGCTGTCGAGACCGCTCAGCAGCTTCGTGCCGAGACTGTTGCCATGGTAGGAGGCGGCAAACGTGATCACGTAGCGGCGCTGCTTGAAGCACAGTGCCAGGTTGACGGCCGCTTCGGCGGCCTCGGTGCCCGACACCTCGTAGCTGAACCGGGGCAATGCCCCGGCGGGCATGATCTCTGCGAGTCTTTCCGCGAGTTCGTAGCGCAGCGGATGGTCGTAGTGAAAACCGAAACGCCGGTGCGCGGCATCCACCGCCTCGATGATCTCGGGATGCGCGTTGCCGATCGGATTCGTAGCCCATCCGTTCTGGAAGTCGATGTAGCGATTGCCATCGAGGTCCCAGATGAAATCGCCCTGCGCCCGGTCGATGATGATCTGGCTCGGTTGCCGGTAACCGCGGCGGGCGCTTCGCCGGCGTTCATCGTCGTACCTGAGCCCGTTGCGGAAGAGCTTGATTCCGCGATCAAGGACCGCCTGGGATTTCGCGCGATTCGCCGTCATGGAGCACCCTGCCCGTCGTCATAGCACCGGTCCAAAGCCTAAGGCGGACGCTGCGACGCGACAAGTCGTGAACGCCGCCCGTGGATGCCGGGTTCTACATGGTGGAACGCCGGCCAGCGCGCGTTTCAGCATGTGGCAGCGCACGGGTGTCCGACCGCCGTCAAGCCGACTGTTGCATGCCGCGCGCAGCGCGGGCAGTCCCGGCGGGCGCTGGCACGCGAACCCGCTGCTTGCGCTGGGGATGATCGAATGACCGGCTGAAGGACCGCCCGTAGCGGTCGGGCCCGGGGCTGGACAGCAGACCGGCAAATTCCCATAATATGAATAATTATTCATAAAATGGTGAGTTCATGCCAGGCAGCGCGATGTCGCCACCGCCCGGCGCACAAGCCGCTCTCCGCGCTGTACGCCTGTTGAAACTGTTTACGCCGAGCCGGCGGGCGTTGACGTTGACCGAGGTCGCTCGTCTTGCCGGGCTCAAGAAGAGTACGGCGCACCGCCTGTTGCGGGCGTTGCAGAGCGAAGGGCTGGTATCACACAGCAACGGCAACGGCACGTACAGCCTCGGCCCGTCGCTGATGGCACTCGGCGTGCAGGCCTTGATGTGCGACGAGCTGCGTCGACGGGCTCGCCCGATGCTCAAGCAGCTCGCGCAGCGATCCGGCGAGACGGCAACACTGGAAGTGCCTGTCGATGACTCCATGCTGATTCTCGACGAGGTCACCGGCGAGCACGTCGTCGGCGCCGCCGCCAACATCGGTACGCGGTGGCCCATCCACGCAACGTCGACCGGCAAAGCGTTCATGGCGTTCGATGCATCGGGCTTGGAACGGCTGGGGGCCGACCTTCCGCCGCTGACGAATCGAACGCTGGCCCGCCGCGACCTCGAACGCCAGCTGGAGCAGATTCGCCGTTCCGGCGTCGCGGAGATGGTCGACGAACTCGAAGAGGGTTTCTCCGGCGTGGCGACGGTACTGCGCGGAGCCGGCGGCGACGTTATCGGCGCATTGTCAATCTGCGGTCCGACGGCGCGCTTCGGCGAGCCGCGGCGCGCATGGCTCAGCACGACCCTGCTCACCGCCGCGCACAACTTTCGGCCGGGGTAACAACGATCAGCAGAAACCAGGGGTAGAGATGGCCTTATTCAGAGTATCGACTGCGCTCGCGTGGGTGTTTCTCGTCGTGGCCTGCGAATCCGGCGTGGTCGGCAGCGCCGATCTCGTGCTCACGAATGCGCGGGTGTATACCGTCAATGACGGAACGCCCTGGGCCGACGCCGTCGCCATCAGGGGCAGCGAGTTCGTCTACGTGGGCGACACCGATGGGGCGATGGATTACGTCGGCGCGTCGACCGTCAACATCGACATGCGCGGGCGATTCATCATGCCCGGCATTATCGACGCCCACACGCACCCCGGCCTGATGGGCGTCGCGCAGTACGGCGAAACCCTGCCGAGGAGCAGCAGAGAAGACTTCCTGGCCGGCCTCGAAGAACGGATCGCGAGCGAGCCCGGCGACGGCTGGCTGTACCTTTGCTGCTGGCCGCACTGGTTTGCGTTCGATGGCGGTGAGGATTTGCACAAGCACGACCTGGATGCGATTGCGCCGGACCGGCCCGTGTGGGTGACGAGCAACGCCCACACGTCCTACGTGAACTCGAAGGGCCTGGAGCTTCTGGGCGTGGACCGCGATACACCGGATCCCCGAACCGGTATCGCGATGTACGGACGCGACGAGGATGGCGAGCTGACCGGCATCATGAAAGAGGGCGCCGGCTGGCAACATCTCGCCAAATTGTTCGCCGCCGACCCCGAATCACACCAGGACGGGATGGACTTGTTCCTCCGCATGTTGCGGTCGCATGGCGTCACGACGGTCTACGATGCCGGCAATTTCGGTTACGAGGACGAGGTGTACGCCTATCTCTCGGGATTAGAGAAGAATGGAGAGCTCGCGATTCGCTACGAAGGCACCACCGCTATCTACGTGCCGGACGCGCGCCACGAGGCCATCGCTGAACTGAAGCGTTTGCGCAGCGCCTACGGTGGCGAGAGGCTGCGCTTCAACACGATCAAGCTGTTCATGGACGGCGTGAACTCGAACCGGTCCGGTGCCCTGCTGGAGCCTTACGCGGACGACTCTGGCCACTATGGCAACACGATGCTGACGGTTGCGGACCTGAGCGATTTCCTGGTTGAACTGCACGAAGAGAAAATCGACCTCCACGTGCACGCGATCGGCGACCTCGCCGTTCGGAGCGTGCTGGATGCCGTCGAGTCCGCCCGGTCTGCCGTGGCCGGCGAGTTCTACCCGCGAGTCAGCATCGCGCACCTGCAACTCGTCGAGCCGGAGGACTACGGTCGGTTCGCCGAGCTGGGCGTGTCGGCCAACTTCACGCCGTGGTGGCACGGCGCCGATGATAGCTGGACCGACCCGGCGCTTGGCGAGGAGCGCTACGGCCGGTCGTTTGCACTGACGCCCCTGCTGGACGCCGGCGCGAACGTCACGTTTTCCAGCGACGACTGGCGCCCGGATGTGCTGACCCCGTTTCTCGGTATCGAAGTCGGCTACACCCGGCGGGACCCGGTGGAGAAGGCGTCGGAAAGCGGCGCGCCGGGGACCGATTCGCCAGCGGCATCCAGGCCGTTGCCGGTGAAGTTCGACCAGCCCGAACTCGGGCAGATGATCGAAGGCTACACGATCAACGCGGCTTACCCGTTACGCAAGGAAGACCGACTCGGTTCAATCGAAGTGGGCAAGCTCGCGGACCTGGTCGTTCTGGAAGAGAGCCTGTTTGACCTGGATCCGCGCGCCATTCACGACGTGAAACCCGCGGCCGTGATCATGGAAGGGATAGTGATTTACGGCGAGCTATAACGTTCGCCGGCGACCCGGCGTCGAGTGCTCGCTGGACGGCGGCCTGGACGACGGCCAACGGAACGCTCCGGTTCCCGTGATGTCCTAGTTCGCATGTTTCGTGCAGCCTTGCCTTTGCTCGTCGCCTGTCCGGCCGCTTTCGCAAGCGACGCCTGCACAACACGTGCGATCGAAACCTCGGCAGAGGTCGCGGTCTCGGACGGCACGTCGTTTTCTGTGCGAACGCTGTACCAGTCGAGGGACGCCGCTGCCTACTTCCGGCCGGACACCGGCTGGCTCGTCGTCGACGGCCCGATCACCTGGTCGGTGAGTGACGACGACCAGGCGCTCGCAACGGACGCTGCAGGCGACTTCGTGCTCGGACATCAACTGCACGCGATGCTGTTGGCCCCGGAAACGCTCGCCGCACCCGGTGCAGGGGACGATGCCGGCCGCATAGCGTTACCTGCGGGCACGCACATCGAAGTACGGGAAGAGAGGAACGGCAATGTCGCTGCGCTGGCGGCGACGACCCCGGACGGGCAATCCATCGGCATTAAGTTTCGCGACTGGCGCCCGGTCGACGGCACCGACCTGCCGCATGTCGCGGTGTTCGACGACGGGCAGCGCCGCTTCACTTACCAATACACGCTGATTCGAACCGCCGCCCGGACGCCCGACTGGTTCTGGTCCGCCGTTCCGGCGCCTGCGCTCGACGAAGTCGGCATCTACCGCCTGCACCGGGAGTTGCTGCTCGCGCATTGTGCCGGCGACGCCGGCCGGATGGCCGAGCTGTCCGCGGAGTCCTCGCTGTCGGCGAACCGTGGCGCGCTGCAGTGGGTCGCGCGCGACGAGGTGCACGAGCGGTTTGTCGGCGTGTTCGCCAACGTGGATTACGAACAGTACATCGACCTGCAACGCCCTGTTGTGCACGCCGAGGGCGACACCGGCTGGATCGCGGTCAATCCGCGCGCGATCGGGCGGTCGCGAATCGACGCAACGCCGTTCGATACCACGTGGTCGTGGATCATGCTCGTGAGGCGCGTCGGTGGCCGTTGGCTGAACGCCGGCAATGCGTCGAGCGCCGCCCGCTGATCGCCCGGCGCTAGCCGGGCCCGGCGGCCTGCAGCAACGGCCCGAGATGCGCTTCGAAGCGCCGCCAGCGCGCCTTCGAACTCTGGTACAGCGGCCGGCGCACCTGCCAGCGGCTGGGGGTCTGAACGGCCCGTTCGTTCTCGTGAAAATTCAGCACGCCGGGATCCCACTCGAGTTCGAGGAACTCGAGCAGGCGCCGGGCCTGTCCCTCCAGGTCCGATACCGTCTCTTCGTAGGCAACGTCCATGATCTGAAGTCCGGTCACGGACGCCCAGTGAGCCATCAGCCGGCGGTAGCCGCGCCAGTAGTGCGCGATGTCGCCGAGGTCGGTTGACCAGGCCTGTTGCGGGTTGAAATTCTGGGAGTAGATCGAAAGCCCGCAGTCACGGATGTCCCGGGTGCAGTGAATGATCTTCGCGTTCGGCAGGGCGATCGCGACGAGGCCCAGGTGCCAGAAGTTCAGCGGCTGCTTGTCGACGACGCGAAGCACGGATGCCGGCGCACGCGTACTCGACTGGACGAGATAGTCGGCGGCCAGTGCACGGACGTGTTTCCCGGTGAGGTCCGGCGCCGCAAAAGGCCAATGCGTGTCCTTGTTGCCCAGCCTGTCGGGCGTCGCCGTCGCGAGATCCGTCAACGCGAACAGCTCGCCCGCGCCGAAGCATTCCGGGTGAGAGCCGATGACCTGCTCGGTGAGGGTCGTGCCGGAGCGTGGCAGGCCAACGATGAAGACCGGGCGCGCGGAATCGATTCCCCAGGTGTTCCGTGCGTCGAAGAAGTCCCGGGAGAAGATCGTCAGCATCTTGTCGATGCGCCGGTCGAACACATCGCGGTCGAACGCACCGGCTTCGGCGCGCCGCGCCGCGTTTGCCGCCGCGTATGCCTCGAACGCGAGGTCATAGTTCTTTTGCTGTTCGTGTGCCTTGCCGAGCCCGTAGCCGATCAGTGCCTTCTCGCGGTCGCCCGCGCGCCGAAGGGTTTCCGTCGCGGTTTCCATTTCCCGGGAAACGTCGACATGCCGGCTCAGTCCCAGCAGATTGGCCATCGCCTGGTGTCGCGTGGCATCGAGCTCGATCGCGGTTCGGTAGGCCGCGGCGGCAGCCTCCGGGTCGCCCAGGTCCTCCATGAGCTGGCCGATCCCGACATGCACGCTGGCCGCGCCGGCGTCGATGGCGAGCGCCCGGTCGTACTGCTGCCGGGCGGCCTCGACGTGCCCCAGGTTCTTGCAGGCCATCGCCAGCTTCAGGCGAGCGTCGAGGTGGTCGGGTTCTGCGGCGGCGGCACGCTCCAGGCACGCGCGCGCGTCTTCAAACTGGCCGTTGCGCTCCAGTACCTGGGCCAGCCCGATCCAGGGCGCCGCCAGGCGGGGGTTGATCTTCAGGGACTGCTTGAAGGCATCCAGCGCGCCGGAGAAATCCCCGGCGCGCATGCACTGGTAACCTCGTTCAAACCATTCCTTGCCGGTAACGGGTTCTTGCGCTCGCCTGTCATTCATTACCCGGTACTATGCACTGCCGATTCTTCCGCGAACAGACGGCGGGTCTGCCCTTCGCGCACCGGGCAGGCAATCGTCGGCTAACGGTCCGTCAATACCGGCCCGTCAGCGTAACGACGGCCGTCACGGGCTGGCCGAAGTTCGAGGACCCGGTCAGTCGCCCGGTGAGACCGCCGGTGCTCTCGAGGTACTGCTCGTCCGTCACGTTCAGCACGTCGAGGGACAGCTGCATGCCGTTCCTGAACCCGTAGGCGACTTTCACGTCGGCCACGGTGTAGCTGTCGAACGTGATGCCGGGGACCACGCCCGATTCGCGCTCGCCGTTGAACCGGGCACCCGCGCTGAACCACAGGCCGTCCGTGCTCGCGCCCTGGAGCCGGTACGTCAGGTACAGGCTGCCGGTGTGTTCCGGGAATGCGGTCGCCGTGATCTCCTCGAAATCGCCGGCCTCGATGATGTCCGTGTCCGTGTAGCCATAGTTCGCGGACACGTCGAAGCCGTCCGTGACGCGCCAGGTGCTGGTGAATTCGAAACCCTCGGCCCGGACTTCGCCGATGGTCTCCGTGTACACGCCGCCATCGCTGGGGTCGAACTGGCTGACCGTTACGTTCTGACGGTCCGTGCGGAACAGCGCCGCCGTAAAGAGCAGGTTGTCGTCGAGCAAGGTGCCCTTGATGCCGATCTCGGAGCCTTCGGATTCTTCCGGCGACACCGGGTCTCCGTTCCGGTCCGTCCCGAACTGGGGCAGGAAGGATTCCGCAAAGCTCGCATACGCGTTCAGGGTGTCCGTCATGTGCCAGGTGAAGCCGGCCCGGAACGTCGTCGCATCATCGTCCACGCCGGACTCGATGGGCGTTCCGCGCCGCCAGCGGACGTTCGTCTGGTCGACATCGTCGTAGCGCACGCCCAGGACGACGGTCGCCCAGTCAGCGGGCCGCAACGCCACCTCGCTGAGGACGGAAACCAGCTCGCCCTCGAACAGCACGCTCGGCGCGTAGTCACTGCGGTTCGGCGCGTAACGGGGGGTATCGAGATCGTCCAGGGGAACCGCGATGTAGTCGTAAGGCGTGAACTGGCGATAGAAATAGTCATCGGTCCACGACGCCGCGACGACGAGGTCCTGGCGCCGGCCGCCCCATTCCCAGTCCGTCGCGAGCTGCGCGTCGAAGAACTTGTTCTCGCTTTCGGTGAGTCCGGCATAGTCGTACAGGTAGACGACGGGATTGTTCAGCCCGATGCCCGGCCCGCCATCGTCGTACAGGTAGTTGTACATGGCTGCCGTGTTTTCGTAGTCGAAGTCGGTGGTCTGGTAGCTGCCGCGAACCGTGAGCTTCAGGTTGTCGAGGAAATCGTGCACGATTTCCACGTCGGTCAGGATGTCCTCGACCTCGCCGTCGCCGTTCCAGAAGCCGGTAAACGTGGACGTGTCGAACTCGGCGGGCACGGTGCCGTCGGAATACAGGGGGAAACCCTTGTTCGGCTGAACGTCGTGTTTCGTGTAAGCGGCACTGACCTTGGCCGATGTCGACTCTGCCAAGTCAAAGATCAATACCGGCCGAACGGCCGTGGTCTGCCGTCCCGTCGGATCGGCATCGAACTTCCAGTCCCGGTAGGCCCCGCTGATACGGCCGGAGACGACGTCCGAGTCGCCCAGGTAGCCGGCGTTGTAGTCGAGCTCGACGCCGACGGAACCGTAGCCATCGACGCGCAGCTTGGCGTCGGTGAAGCTCTCGGCCTGCGGCGACTTGGTGACGGTGTTGAATACGCCGCCGCTGCCGACGGGGCCGAGCGTGATGGACGCCGGGCCGCGCAGCACTTCGTAGCGTTCGACGAACGAGTCGTCGCGGGCGCCGGCGCCGCGGAAGGCGTTCTGCTGGCGATTGTCGACCAGCAGAGGCGCTTCGAAACCGCGAGCGAGGAACTGGGGTGTGCCGGTGCCCTGGCGATCCGTGATGATGGCCACGTTGGGCAGCGTGGTGAGCGCGTCGACGGGCCGGCTGAAATTCAGCATGTCGATCAGGTCGCGACCGATGTAGTCGACGGAAAACGGCAGCTCTTCGCGAGAGATGGGGATGCGGTCGATCAAGGACTGCTGGAACGTCTCCCGCACGACGATTTCGTCGAGGATTTCCGTCGACTCTTCGTCGTTTTCCTGTGCGATGGCAGGGTTTACGGAAAAGAGCGCAAGCGATACTGCGGTCGACAGAGCTGTCTTGCGATTTGCCTTGAGAATCGGGTTTTGCATCACGTCTTCCCCCTGCTGGGTCGGTCTTCTGCGGACAGGACTTCTTTTTGCAGGACGACCGGCGTCCACCCGTGCCGGTCATTTGCTTTTAATGCGAACAATGTTTCATGTTCGAAACAATACACAATTCCCGGGGGATGTCAATAACATGAAAAAAAATTCATGTTACGCGCCGCGATCGGTCGTTTGCACGCATGCCTGCCAGGTATTTGCCGGTCAGTTGATGACGGGAATAAGCCACGCGGGTCGTATCGCCTCTCGGGCCGGCGACGGATCGACCCCGCGCCCGTTCTGCCTGGCCGACGCCGTTGGGACGAGCGTAAACATCTCGTCGTCCGGTTCACCGGCAGTTCGATTGACGAAGCCCCAACGCACGAGGTCATCGAGGGCCTGGCGAATGCAGGTTGGTGTACAGGCGAAACCTTCGAGGGCAAGGAGGCAAGTGATGTCGTGGGCCGACAGCGCATTGCAGCGGTCTGCGCGAAGAAGTCTCAGAATCCTCGAAGGCAGGTTGTCGTAGAGCTTGCCGTCGGACGTGGCCGGCGTCGTTGGCGTACTGGCGGCTCCCCATCGTTCTTGCATGTCGACGTCGTAGCTGCGGTTCAGCAGGCAACGAATGGCTGCGGCGTGCAGGGCAAGGTGCCAGATGGAGGTCTTGGAAATCGGAATGCCGGGATAACCGGCACGCCTGTCCATCGCGTGCCGGCGCAGCAGGTCGTGCGACTCGAGCAGGCAGCGGGCCTCCGCACCGCGCCAGTCGAACAGGACGGTGTTTCGCGACAGGTCGTCGATGCATATCGACAACGAGCCGACGCTGCCCCTGTTGCACACCCGCAGCAGAAAGCGGGATCGAACGGTATTGCTGCAGGACCGAATCGATGCCATGACGCCTACCGCTGCGCCGGGGACAAGCTGACGACGCCCGTTTCCCCGTCACCGATGGCGATCGGCGGCCCTTCGGTTGCCCGGCTTTTCAATCGCATACGCCTTTCCCTGCCGATATCCCGGGTTTAACGATCGAGCCCGAAGCTCCTCCACCCGACAATAATGCAAATGCGAATCATTCGCAACCAAAGAATGCAGGGCGCTTTCCATGGCGCGTACTGACCGGCGCCGAAGCCGGCCGCGTCAGCCGAGCAATACGACGCGGATATCGTTGACGTTCGTCAGCGTGGGCCCGGTCACGACGAGGTCGCCCGTGGCATGGAACAGGCTGTAACTGTCGTGTTTCTTCAGGCTGGCGCTCGGCTCGAACCCGGCGGCTGCCGCCCTGGCCAGCGTGTCCGGCGTGACGATGGCGCCGGCGGCGTCTTCGGTTCCGTCGATGCCGTCGCTGTCGCACGCCAGCGCCCAGGTGCCTTGCGCTCCCCGTAGGGCGATCGCGAACGCGAGCGCAAACTCCGTATTGCGTCCGCCGCGTCCCGCGCCCTCTGCGCCGATGGTCACCGTGGTTTCGCCGCCGGACAGGATCACGCAAGGCGGCGCGACCGGCTCCGAATGCGTGCGGGCCGAACGGGCGATGCCCGCCATCACCCGCCCCAGCTCACGGCTCTCGCCTTCAATCGCGTCGCCCAGGTTGACGACGGCATATCCCATGTTTTTTGCGGCATCGGCGGCCGCGCCCAGCGCCAGTGCCGCACTGCCGATGATGCGGCATTCGTGATCGCCGCCGGGCGGCGCGACAGCCGCCCCGGCCGCGAGGCGGTCGCGAAGCTCTGCGGGAATCGCGATGCCATGACGATCGAGTATGTCGAGCGCCTGCGCCGGCGTCGTCGAATCCGGAACGGTCGGGCCGGATGCCACCGCCGACGGGTCGTCTCCCGGCACGTCGCTGATCAGCAGCGTGCAGACGCGGGCGGGCGCGGCGGCAGCGGCGAGCTTTCCGCCCTTGATGCCGGACAGGTGTTTGCGCACCGTGTTCATGTCGCCGATGCCGGCGCCGCTGGCGAGCAGATCATTCGTAATTCGCTGCTTGTCCGCGAGTGTCAGCGGCGCGACGGGCAGAGCCAGCGTCGCCGAGCCGCCGCCCGACATCAGCGCGATGACGAGGTCGTCGGCCGTCAGTCCGGATACGGCTTCGAGGATACGGCGCGCCGCTCGCTCACTGGCCGCATCGGGCACCGGGTGGCCGGCCTCGATGATGTCGATCCGCCCGGCGGGCACCGCGTGGCCATAGCGTGTGCTGACGATGCCGGATAGCTCGACGTCGGGCCATGCAGCGTCGAGCGCCGCCGCCATCGCGGCGGAGGCCTTGCCGGCGCCGACGACGACGCAGCGCCCGCGGGGTTTCCGGGGAAGGTTGCGTTCTACCGCCGGCCCGGGCGCAGCACTCGCAACGGCGGCGTCGAATATCCGGCGAAGGGCCTCCCGGGCCCGGGAATTATCCAGTGGATTTGCGCTGCGCACCGGAGTCCAGAATCGCCCGGGTGACCGCATCGGTCACGTCCCGGGTCCGCGCGGTGCCGCCGACATCCGGCGTAAGGTACCCGGCGCCGGTTGTCTCGGCGATTGCCGAACGTATGGCGTCCGCGGCCGACGTCTCGCCCAGGTGCGTGAGCATCTGTGCTGCCGTCCAGAAACTGGCGATGGGATTGGCAATACCTTTTCCCGTGATGTCGAACGCGGAGCCGTGTATGGGCTCGAACATGGAAGGATAGCGCCGTTCCGGGTCGATGTTTGCGGTCGGTGCGACGCCGAGACTCCCGGTCAACGCACCGGCGAGATCCGACAGGATATCGGCATGCAGGTTTGTTGCGACCATCGTATCGAGGCTCTTCGGGTTGAGAACCATCCGGGCTGTCATCGCGTCGACGAGCATCTTGTCCCAGGTGACGTCCGGATAATCCTTCGCGACCTCGGCCGCGATTTCGTCCCACATGACCATCCCGTGCCGCTGTGCATTCGACTTGGTAACGACCGTGAGCAGTTTGCGCGGACGCGAACGTGCGAGTTCGAAAGCATAGCGCATGATGCGCGTGACGCCGGCACGGGTGAAAATGGACACTTCCGTGCCGACTTCCTCCGGGTGGCCCTTGTGGGCACGGCCGCCATGACCCGAGTACTCGCCCTCGGTGTTCTCGCGCACGATGACCCAGTCGAGATCGCCCGGCTTGCAGTTCTTCAGCGGCGACGAGATGCCGGGCAGCACGCGGCTCGGCCGGACGTTGGCGTACTGGTCGAAGCCCTGGCAGATCTCGAGGCGCAAACCCCACAAGGTGATGTGGTCGGGCACGTCGGGTGCGCCGACCGCGCCGAACAGGATTGCGTCGAATCGCTTCAGCGTATCCAGGCCGTCAGCCGGCATCATGCGGCCGTGCTTCTTGTAGTAGTCGGATCCCCAGTCGAACTTCTCGACCGAGTAGCTGACGTCAGGGAAACGTTGCTGCAGCGCTTCCAGCACCTCGATCGTTGCATCAATGACCTCGATGCCGATGCCGTCCGCCGGTATCGCCGCGATGGTATAACTGCGCTTCGTCATGCTAACTCCCCGATCTGTCTGCCGCCGCAATCGCACCCGGCGTGGTTCTTCGATTTCTGAGATGGCCAAGCAGGATCACGAGTGCTGCCGAAAAGACGAGGGCGGCCCCGACGGCCAATAGCCCGCCACGGTAGCCGCCGGTCTGCTCCTTGATCCAGCCGATGATGAACGGGCCGGCAAAGCCGCCCAGGTTGCCAATGGAATTGATGGTCGCGATGCCGGTCGCCGCGGCGGCCCCGGTGAGGAATTGGGTCGGTATGCTCCACAGCGGCGGCTTCGCCGAGCTGACGCCGGCGCTGACCAGGACCAGTGCCAGCACGACCGCCAACAGGCTGTTTGTGAACGCCGCCATGCCGAGGCCGGCCGCCGCCACCAGGCACGCGGCGAAGACGTGCCAGTTGCGTTCGCCGGTACGGTCGGAGTGCCTGGCCCAGAGCACCATGGCGAGCACGGCGAGAACTGGCGGCACGGCATTGATGAGACCGGTCGCGAAGGGGCCTACGCCATGTTGTGCAATGATCTGCGGTGACCAGATGCCGACGGTGTACAGGCCGGCCGACGTGCCGAAGTAAACGAGCGCCAGCGACAGGACCCACGGGTTCGCAAGGGCGCGCAACGCCGATTGCGTGCCATGTTCGGTGGCCACTTCCTTCTCTTCGGCCTGCATCTCAGCCGTCAGCCACTCTCGTTCTTCGTCGTCGAGCCACTTTGCTTTCTCGGGTCGATCGGTGAGGTAGACGAGGACGACGCCGGCGAGCAGGACGGCGGGCGCCGCCTCGACCAGGAACAGCCATTGCCACCCGTGCAGGCCGAGAACGCCGTCCATCAACAGCAGGCCGCCCGAAATGGGCGAGCCGATCGCGATGGAAAGCGGCACGGCGGCCATGAACAGGGCCGTCACGCCGGCGCGGTGTCGCGCCGGGTACCAGTAGCTCAGGTACAGGATGATGCCGGGGAAAAAGCCCGCCTCGGCTGCACCGAGCAGGAAGCGCAGGACGTAGAAGCTCGTAGGTCCCTGCACGAATGCCATTGCACCGGAGATCAGGCCCCAGGTCAGCATGATGCGGGCGATCCAGACGCGCGCCCCGACGCGATGGAGTATCAGGTTCGACGGCACTTCGAACAGGAAGTAGCCAATGAAGAAGATTCCGGCGCCGAACCCGAACGCGGCCGCCGACAGGCCGATGTCCTCGTTCATCGTCAATGCGGCGAAGCCAATGTTGACCCGGTCGAGGTAGGCGATGAAATACAGCAGCATCACGAACGGAACTATTCGCCGGGTAACTTTCCGGAGGACACGCTTTTCGATCGAATCCGGCATGAATTCAGTCAGCTTGTAGGTTCCTGCGACGCAAGAAGGCGCCTCGTGACTGTACGGTAGTCGGATTTACGGTTGACGCACGCGGTCGCGAAGAATATACAAATATTTTGAAAAATAGGGGGTGAAATGGACCTGAAGCTCTTGCGATGCTTCACGGTTGTGGCCGACGAGTTGCATTTCGGCCGTGCGGCACGCCGACTCAACATCCTGCCGTCCTCCCTCAGCCGAAATATCGGCCTGCTCGAGAAGGACTTGGGCTTGCGCCTGCTGACGCGAACAACCCGCGAGGTAACGTTGACGCGGAGTGGACAGCTTCTGCAACGGGATGCGCGGAAGCTGCTCGCCCTCGCGGATGAAGTGGCGGACGACGTCCGCAGTGCCGCAAGCAATGAAGAACGGGTCTTTCGCATTGGCGCAATGGACAGCGCGGCGACCGGCCTGATTCCCCAGCTCGTGCACGATTTTCACGAGATCCAGCCGGAGCTAGAGCTGTTGCTGATCGAGGAGAAAAGCGCGAGCTTGTTACCGAAGCTCGTATCCGGCTCGTTGGATGTCGCGATCGTACGCCCGCCCATGTCTCCGCAGCCAGCCATCGAATTCGAATTTCTCCTCAACGAACCGACGGTCGTTGCGTTGCCGGCGAATCATCCGCTGGCAAAGCACGAGCAGCTTCGCATCTCCGATCTCGACAAGATTCCGCTGATCGTACCGTCGCCGCGAAGCCGGCCGCACAGCTACAATCTGACGATGCAGCTGTTTCTCGACGCGTCGCTCGAACCGATGATCGCGCAACGTGCTCAGGAAAAGCAGACGATCGTCAACATGGTCAGCGCAGAAATTGGCGCGGCGATCGTGCCCTACTGGACAAGTCGCAGCGCCGTACAGGGAGTGATCTACCGACCGTTGGTCGACTTGTCGGGTCGGCGCATCAGGGAACTGCCGCTGTCCGCGGCGTGGCTCAAGGGAACGCACGACCATTTTCGCGACGAGCTGATCGCCTTGCTGCGCGCAAATCTTGAGCGCTATTCGAGCTGAGTTCTGATTGGTGCAAATATTTGTACAACGCTTGCGCGCGTCGCGGCGGTAATGCTTTCCCCTAGACTCGGCCGGACTAGTCAACGGTTACCGGAGCAACCCGAATGAATGCAGGACGAGCCCTTTGGTTTTCGGCGACGACGGTCGCATTTTTCTGCGGAATCGCCGCTTGCGCGGAATCCGGTACCGCGGATGGTGCAGCGATTCCGTCCCCAAGCGAAGCGCATTTTGCGGCGGGTCGAGCAGCCGCGGAGCCGGACTTCCCCGGGCTCGTGACGCTGTGCGACGCGATGCCGCCTGCCGTGACCGAGGCGCGTGTGGTCGGCAACGAAGGGAGACGCCCGGAACCGCCGCCGCTCGGTCCGGCGCGCGTCTTCGACAACTTGTTGTTCGTCGGAAATCGCGGGATCTCGGCCTGGGCCCTGGATACGTCCGACGGCATCATCCTCATCGACGCGCTCGCGAGCGAGAAGCAGGCACGCGCCGGGATCGAGGACGGATTACGCGCGCTGGGGCTCGATCCCGAGGACATTCGTATTCTGGTCATCTCTCACGGGCACGGGGATCACTATGGCGGTGCCCCCTACCTGGTCGGCAAGTACAACCCCGAGGTCATCATGGGGCAGCCGGATTGGGATGCTTTGGCGGATCCGGATAATCGCATAAATGCGCCGGGCTGGTTCGACGTGCCGGAGCCGGATCGCACGATTGCAGATCGCGAGACGGTTACCCTGGGAGACACCACGATCGAACTGGTCGTGACGCCGAGCCACACGCCAGGCACGCTGGCGACGTTGTTTACCGTAACGGATGGCGACAACGCGCACGAGGCCGTGCTTTGGGGGGGCACCGGGTTCAATTTCGGGGAACATCCCGGCCGACTCGAGACCTATGCGGCATCCGCGGAAGCGATGCGAATCGAGGTGCTCGATCGTGATATTGACGTATTGCTGTCAAATCATGCGAACCGCGATCTCGCGCACGAGAAAATTCCGCTCCTCGCTGGCCGCGGCGCAACCGACGCGCATCCGTTCGTCATGTCGCCCGCACGAGTCGCTCGCGGATTCGAGGTATTTCGCGAGTGCGCGCTAGGGCATGCCGCACGCATCAAGGCGTCTGGTTCCTAGAGCCACGCCGCCACCTGCAAGGGC
Source organism: uncultured Pseudomonadota bacterium (assembly GCA_913055625.1). Taxonomy (GTDB): domain Bacteria; phylum Pseudomonadota; class Gammaproteobacteria; order Steroidobacterales; family Woeseiaceae; genus UBA1847. Next base: position 152,425 of record CAJXJW010000002.1, read on the forward strand.
ACGCCACTCGAACGGCGCGGCAGTTTGGCGTCGCGGACCGGCATGCGCACCTGCCGAATTATTCGCCAAAATTGTATAAATGCAGGTAACAGTGGAATCCTCTCGACCCCGTCTAACCTAAATGAGCAGGCCGAACCGCTTCGGCCGACATAGACAGCGCTTAAGGGGGGCATCATGTCTGCAACGCTTTTCAGAAGCACGGCTTTGTATTGGTTCACGGTCGCCGGATTGTTCTCCGGTGCGCCGGCGGCACTCGCACAGCAGTCCACGTCGGACAATGATGCCGAAGTCGCCGTGGAAGAAGTCGTCGTCACCGGCTCGCGCATCGCGCGCAAGGACTACGTGTCACCGAGTCCGTTGGCGACGACCGACATGGATGACATCGTCTACTCTGGCCGACCCAGTGTCGACGACTACCTCAAGGACCTGCCGCAGTTCGCGCCAGGCACCGGTGACTACAGCAACGACAGCAACGGCGGCACCGCCGGTCGCGCGACGCTGAACCTCAGAAACCTCGGCGCAAAACGCAACCTCGTCATCATGGACGGCCGTCGCCTGATGTCGTCTGGCACGGACGGGGCGATCGACATCAACACGATTCCGTCACTCGCCATCGGCAGCATCGAGGTCATCACGGGGGGCGCCTCGGCGACCTACGGTTCCGATGCCCTCTCCGGCGTCGTCAATTTCAAAACGCGCACGGACCTCGACGGATTCGAAATCGACGCGCAGGGTTCGGCGCTCGACGACGAAGGCGACGACAGCTACAAGATTGGGCTGGCGTACGGAACGCAGTACGCCGGTGGCAGAGGCAACTTGCTGTTGTCCGCCGAGTACATGGACCGTGGTGGCGTTCGCTTCCTCGAGCGCGACTTCTTCAACGTAAACCCGCAGCACAGTACGTTCATCGTGTACGGCCATAGCCGCAGCGGCCCGAGCATCTGGTCGGCAGACAACAACGGCGACGTATTTGACGCGGGCGACATCGACGATGCCACAACGGGGTTGTTCACGGACCCGATCGAGCTTCCGCTGATGATCGTCGATGACGACCTGCGAACGCACGGCCAGTACTACAACTGGATCCAGGTGCCACTGGAGCAAACGACGCTGTTCGGCAAGACCGACTTCGAACTTGACAACGGCATTACCGCCTACGGCCAGCTGCTGTACGCGTCTTCGACGGCCTACAACGAAGGTGCCGCGCCAAACTCCGCGGGGATCTGGGGCGTGTCTATACCGGCCGACAACTACTACCTTCAGCAGATTCCGCAGCTCGCTGCCATCTTCCCGAACGGTATTGGCGACAATCAGCGGCGTTTCGCGCAGGCCGGGGGGCGTGTCTACAACACCGAGAACGACGTCATCCAGGTCATCGCCGGCCTGAACGGACAGATCGGCGACCGCGACCTGAACTGGGACGTGTACGTCTCCTACGGGCAGACCGACACGACGGACCGGACGACGTCCGGATCGGTCAACTTCGCGGCCGTCCAGGAGATCGTCAATACGACGGACCCCGCGACCGGTGTGAGCCCCCTGTGTTCGGGCGGCTTCAACCCATTCGGCGGCACCACGCCGTTGTCCCCCGACTGCCTCGCATATGTGTCGCGCACGCCGGTCAACGACACCACGCTCGAGCAGACCATCATCGAGGGCACGCTCGAGGGCAAGCTCGCAGACATGCCGGCTGGCGAGGCCCGGTTTGCATTGACGGCGGGCTACCGGGAAAACACCTACAAGTTCGACCCGGATCCGGATATCGCCGCCGGTGAGCTGGCGAACCTCGCAAGTTCGGCGCCGACCCGGGGTGATATCGACGTTGCGGAAATCGCGGCAGAGGTACTGCTCCCGCTGATCAACGAGTCCACCAACCTGTCGCTCGGGTACCGCTTCTCCGATTACGACCCGTCTGGCACGACCAACACGTACAAGATCGAAGTCGACTCGCAGATCAACGAAAACTTCATGCTGCGAGGCGGATTCCAGCACGCGGTCCGCGCGCCGAACGTCGAGGAATTCTTCCGTGCCAGCCTGCTGCGGGTCGAGGCCTTTCTGGATCCGTGCAGCTCGCGCTTCAGCGGTCACGTCAACGAAGCCGAGGAAGAAGCGCTGTGCGCGGAACAGGGTGCAGACCCGGGCTACACGCAGGGCGGATCGTCGGCCCCGACGATCACGAACGGCAACCCGGACCTGGAGCCCGAGGAGGCTGACACGTTTACGGTCGGTTTCGTGTCGAACTTCGATCTCGGCAACGTTGGCGTGCAGCTGACCGTCGATTACTACGACATCGAGATCGACGAGGCCATCGAGGTACTTTCGGCCCAGCAGATCATGACGAAGTGCTTCAACCTCGACGGTACGTCGAACCCGACCTACGACAACAACTACCTGCCGTGCCAGCAGATCAGCCGCCCGATCGTCCCACCCGAGACGACGGCGTTCGACCTGGACCCCGTTAACCAGCCGATCCTGAACCTGGGCGGCATCAAGACCTCCGGCATCGACGTTTCGGCAACGTTCGACCTGCCAGTCGACGCGCTGGCCTGGGGCGGCGGTGGTGGTGGCATCAGCTTCACTGCCCTGGCCAACTTCCTCGATAACTACGAGATTCAGGCCTTCGTCGATGAGCAGTTCGCCGACTTCACCGGCACGGTCAGCCCCACGCTGGCCTACCCGGAGCTGAAGATGTTCAACACGCTCGCCGTTGAGACGGGTCCCGTGACGGTTTCGCTGATGTGGCGCCACATCTCGGACATGGATGACGTATCCGGCGCGCCGGACATCGCCGGCGCGGATTCGTACGACTACTTCGACCTGAATGGGCGTGTGCTCATTGGGGATCAGTTCGAGGTCTACGGCGGCGTCTACAACCTATCCGACGAGGAGCCGCCGCAAATCGGTGGCGAACCGGTTGGCAATACCTGGTCCGATACCAACCAGGGGTACTATGACGCCATCGGACGCTCGTACTACCTGGGGTTGAGAGCCAGGTTCTGACTCCAAGCTCGCCCTGGCCGCATTGCCGGTGTTTCCGGCAATGCGGCTTCGTTCTCCACCACGGGTCGACCCGGAATGACGCTCAGATCAGCGATCGTATCTATTGCCGCAGCGCTTCTTCTGGCCGGTTTGGCCGATGCGGAGGCCGATTCGGTCTTCGACACGCATCCGTCGGAGGCACCGTTTGTCGACCGGGTGCCGGTGCTGCAGCTCTACGTTACGCTGTCGGACAAGGTGGAAGTTGGGCAAAGCGATGACGGCGAGCGCTACATTGTGCCGATCACCGGTGGCCACTTCACCGGCAAGGACATCGCCGGGGAAGTGATGCCCGGTGGCGCCGACTGGCAGGTCGTCCGCGCAGACGGCGTCAAGACGATCACCGCGTTGTACTCGATCCGAACTGACGACGGGCAGGTGATCGTCGTCGACAACCGCGGCATCACGTGGGCCATCGTCGACGAGAGTTACAAGTTGACGATACCGAAGTTTCACGCGCCGGAAGGGAAGTACGATTGGCTGAACAAGCGCCTGTTCGTCGGGACGATTACCTCGATTGCGTCGCCACGCGCCGTGATCATCCGGGTTTACGAATTGAGGTGACCTGAATATGGAATTCGAACGAAAGAACCCCCTGACCGGAGAAGTCGCGAGCCGCTCGACGGCGATGCAGGTGGCGGACGTCACGACGATCGCCGAGACAGCCCAGAGTGGCTTCGCCGAATGGTCGCGCCTCGGCCCGAATGCGCGGCGCGCGGTACTGATGGCCGCCGCGTCGGCGCTCGAGGCGAAGCGCGATGACTTTGTCGATGCGATGATGACCGAGATCGGCGCGACCCAGGGCTGGGCAATGTTCAACCTGATGCTCGCCGCGTCGATGCTGCGCGAGGCGGCGTCCATCACGACGCAGATTGGCGGCGAGGTGATCCCCTCCGACAAGCCCGGCTGCCTCGCGATGGCGATACGCGAACCTGTCGGCGTCGTGCTGGGCATTGCGCCGTGGAACGCGCCCATCATTCTCGGGGTTCGGGCCATCGCAACCGCGCTCGCCTGTGGCAATGCGGTCATTCTCAAGGCCTCGGAGGTCTGCCCGCGGACGCACGCGCTGATCATCGAGGCGATGTCCGAGGCAGGCTTCCCGGACGGCGTCGTGAATGCCGTCACGAACGCGCCGGAGGATGCCGGCGACATCGTTGGCGCGCTGATCGATCACCCGGCGGTTCGCCGCATCAACTTCACCGGCTCGACTGAGGTCGGGCGGATCATCGCCCGCCGCGCGGCCGAGAACCTGAAGCCCTGCCTGCTGGAACTCGGCGGCAAGGCGCCGATGCTGATCCTCGAGGACGCGGACGTCGACGAGGCCGTGAAAGCCGCGGCATTCGGCGCCTTCATGAACCAGGGGCAGATCTGCATGTCCACCGAGCGCATCATCGCGGTCGGCCCGGTCGCGGACGAATTCGTGCAGAAGTTCACCGAGAAAGTCCGGACGATGCCGGCCGGCGATCCGCGCGAGGGCAAGACGCCGCTCGGCGCCGTCGTCGACAGCCACACCGTCGACAAGGTGAATGCACTGATCGATGATGCGGTGGACAAGGGCGCCCGCGTCGTCGTCGGCGGCAAGGGCGAGTCGGTCCTGATGCCGGCCACGGTCATCGACGGCGTCACCGACGGCATGCGAATCTACCGCGACGAGAGCTTCGGGCCGGTGGTCGCCGTGATCCGGGCGGCGGACGAGGCCGATGCGATCCGGATCGCGAACGACAGTGAATACGGGCTGAGCGCCGCGGTGTTCACGCGCGACACGGCGCGGGGCCTCAAAGTGGCGCGGCAAGTCCGGTCCGGCATGTGCCACGTCAACGGACCGACCGTGCACGACGAGGCGCAGATGCCATTCGGCGGCGTCGGCGCATCCGGCTATGGCCGCTTCGGCGGCAAGGCCGGCATCGAGGAATTCACGGAGCTTCGCTGGATCACAGTGGAGACCGAGCCCGGCCACTACCCGATCTAGCGGCACTGCGGCGCTGTTGCCGCGAACGCGACAGGACCTGATACATGAGCAAAGAACGAGCGGAAAAGGACACGGTGGCCTACAAGGTCGAGGGAGGCATCGCCTGGGTGCGCTTCAACCGGCCCGAGAAGCGCAATTGCATGAGCCCGAAACTGAATCGCCAGATGATGCGGGTTCTCGACGAGCTGGAGTTCGATGATGCGGCCGGCGTCCTCGTGCTCACCGGCGAAGGCGACGCTTGGTCGGCCGGCATGGACCTGAAGGAATACTTCCGGGAAACGGAAGCGAAGGGCATGGGTGCGATTCGCCAGTCGCAGCGTGAGGCCTACGGATGGTGGCGCCGGTTGCGCTGGTACCAGAAGCCGACCATTGCAATGGTCAACGGCTGGTGTTTCGGCGGTGGCTACGGGCCGCTGTATGCCTGCGACATCGCGGTTGCAGCAGAAGAGGCGACGTTCGGGCTGAGTGAAATCAATTGGGGCATCCTGCCCGGCGGCGGCGCCACGAAAGTGGCGTCCGACCTGATGCCGATGCGCAAGGCGATGTACCACGCGATGCTCGGTGAGAACATCGACGGCCGCACCGCCGAAGCATGGGGGCTGGTGACCGAGGCCGTACCGCTGTCCGGGCTGCGAAACCGCGTTGCCGAGATCGCCGCCAGGCTGCTCGAAAAGAACCCGGTTGCGCTGAAAGCCACCAAGGATGCCGTGCGCCGCGTGATGGACATGACCTACGACAATGCAGAGGACTTCCTCGTGCGGGCGCAAGAGGCTGCCAACAGTTTCGACAACGAGGGCCGCAAGGAAGGTATTCGCCAGTTCATCGACGACAAGTCCTACAAGCCCGGCCTGGCTGCGTACGACAAGACGAAGCAGAAGAAGTAATCGCGCCGAATGGATTCCGTTTCGATGCAGGCGCGCTTACGGCCGGACAAGGCCGCGATCGCCGACCTGGCATCCGGCCGCACCTGGACCTACGCGCAGCTCGACGAGTACGTCGCGCGCAGTGCAGCTTTCCTCGCCGACCGTGGTACGCGTATCGGCGACCGCGTCGCCTGCCTGTCCCGGAACCGTGCCGAAATCGTGGTGCTGCATCTCGCCTGCGCGCGGCTCGGCGCGATCTTCGTGCCGCTGAACTGGCGGCTGTCCCCTGCCGAATTGAAGTACCTGCTCGACGATGCAGAACCGCGGTTGCTCTTCGGTGACGAAGGCGCCGCGGAGGCTGGCTTCGACGGCGAACCGATCGATGGCCTCGCGGAGACGGTGGCCGGGTTGCCTGTGGATATGGCATGCGCGGCTGATCCCGACCGGCCTTCGTTGATCCTGTACACGTCCGGGACCACCGGACGGCCGAAGGGCGCCGTGCTCAGCGAGCGAAATCTCACCGAGACCGCGATCAACTTCACGATACTCGGCAGTGTCGGCGTCGGCAGCACGTTTCTTTGCGATGCGCCGATGTTCCACGTCATCGGCCTCGTCACGAACATTCGCCCGCCGCTGCTCAACGGCGGCACGGTACTGGTGTCGGACGGGTTCGTTCCCGAACGGACCCTGCACCGGCTGATGGATGCCGAACTCGGCGTCACCCATTACTTCTGCGTGCCGCAGATGGCACAGGCCCTGCGGATGGAGGCGACGTTCGACGCATCGCGACTGCGCCACCTGACGGCGATATTCACGGGCGGGGCGCCGCATCCGGAGGCACGGATTCGAGAGTGGCTCGAAGACGACATACCGATCGTGGACGGGTTCGGCATGAGCGAGGCGGGTACCGTGTTCGGGATGCCTGTCGACCGAAGCATCATCGACCGTAAAGCGGGGAGCGTCGGGGTGCCGACGTTTCGTGTCGAGGCCCGGATCGCAAATGACGCCCGTATCGAGACCGCGGCAGACGTCGCCGGCGAGCTGCAGCTACGCGGGGAAAACCTGTTCCGTGGCTACTGGGGGCGCGACGAGGACTATCGCGCTGCAATGACCGACGACGGCTGGTTTCGCACCGGCGACATCGCGATCCGGGATGAGGACGGGTACTATCGGTTGGTCGATCGCAAGAAAGACATGTTCATCTCCGGCGGCGAGAACGTGTATCCCGCCGAGATCGAAGCCGTCGTTTGCCGGCTTCCGGAGGTGGCTGAATGTGCCGTCGTGGGTGTGCCTGACGAGCGCTGGGGGGAGGTTGGATACCTGTTTGTCGTCTCGAAGCCGGATGCAGGCATCGACTCGGACGCAATCCTTGATTTTCTCGACTCCCGGATCGCGCGCTACAAGCGACCGAAGTACGTCGGCTTTGTCGACGCCCTTCCGCGTAACGCGGCGGGCAAGGTATTGAAGCCGGACCTGCGGAGTTTTGCCGCCAGGAATCTCGATACGGAGCAAGAATGAGCGCAGCGAAGATACTGGACGATTTGCCGATGACGCCGTTGCAGGTCGTCGCGGTCACAATCTGCATCGTTCTGAATGCGCTCGACGGCTTCGACGTGCTGGCCATCAGCTTCTCGGCCCCGGGCATCGCGGCGGAATGGGGCATCTCGCGCGCGGAGCTCGGCATCGTGCTGGCGATGGAGCTGGTCGGCATGTCGTTCGGCTCGGTATTGCTGGGTCCGGCGGCGGATCGCCACGGTCGGCGTCCGGTCATACTTGCCTGCCTCGTGGTCATGTCCTCGGGCATGTACCTGGCGTCGCTGTCGGGCGGCATCGCGTCGCTGCTCGTGGTCCGCTTCTTCACCGGGCTCGGCATCGGCGGCATGCTGGCGACGACGAACGCGATGGTCGCGGAGTATTCGAACGCGCGGCGACGCAGTTTCAACGTGGCCATCATGGCGACAGGGTATCCGTTCGGCGTCATCGTGGGCGGGTCGATCGCGGCCATCCTTCTCGCTCACTTCGACTGGCGCTCCGTGTTCATACTGGGCGCGGGCCTGACGGCGGCGTTGTTCCCGATCGTCTGGTTCCTCATGCCGGAGTCGGTGTCCTATCTCGCGCACCGGCGGTCGCCGACAGCGCTCCAGGACATCAATCGAACGCTGAAGTGGCTCGGGCACTCGGCCCTTGAAGCGTTGCCCGACGTGCCGGCCGACGCGCCGAAGACGCGCTGGAAGGACCTGTTTTCGCCCGGACTGGCGCGCGTGACGATCCTGCTGACCGTCAGCTATCTCGCCCACATCATGACGTTCTATTTCATCCTCAAGTGGATCCCGAAGATCGTCGTCGACATGGGCTTTAGCGCGTCACTGGCCGGTGGCGTCCTCGTCTGGGCGAACGTCGGCGGTGCAGCCGGTTCATTATTGCTCGGGTGGCTGACGCACTTCGTCCGTGTGCGTGTCCTGGTCATCGCGGCCATGGTCGGCGCCGTCGTGATGATCAATGTGTTCGGCCAGGGGCAGGCCAGCCTCGGTCAACTTGCGCTGATCGCCGCTATCGCGGGCTTCTTCACGAATTCCGCGGTCGTCGGATTGTACGCGCTGTTCGCCCAGTCGTTCCCAACGCACCTGCGCGCGGGCGGTACCGGTTTCGCCATCGGTTTCGGCAGGGCCGGTGCGGCGCTGGGGCCGATACTCGCGGGCTTCCTGTTCGAGGCCGGATTCGGCCTCGCCGCCGTTGCCTTCGTCATGGCTCTCGGATCGGTGGTTGCCGCGGTCGCGCTTTTCCTGCTGCCGGACGGCGAGCGCGCCTGACGCAGATGCGGGACTAGCGCTCCAGCCCAAGCGCCCGGATCGCGTTGTCCTTCAGGATCAGGTCGCGGACTTCCGGTCGGAAGGCCGCGGCGTCGAAGTCCTCGATCCAGCGATCCGGGGTAATCAACGGGAAGTCCGAACCAAACAGCATCTTGTCCCTGAGCCGCGTGTTCGCGTAGCGGACGAGTTGTTCCGGGAAGTACTTCGGTGACCAGCCGGACAGGTCGATGTACACGTTCGGCTTGTGCAGGCACACAGAGAGAGCCTCGTCCTGCCACGGCCAGGACGGGTGCGCAATGATAACCGTCATGTCCGGAAAATCCGCGGCGACGTCGTCGAGGTGCATCGGATTCGAGTACTTGAGCCGCAGTCCGCCCCCACCGGGCATGCCGCTGCCGATGCCCGAGTGCCCGCTGTGGAAGATTGCCGGCAGCCGGTACTCCGCGATGAGTTCGTACAGCGGGTAGGCCATGCGGTCGTTGGGGAAAAAGCCCTGTAGTGTCGGATGAAACTTGAAGCCGCGGATCACGCCATCCTCTACGAGCCTTCGTGCTTCGCGGATGCCCATCTTGCCCTTGTGCGGATCGACACTGGCGAACGCAATCATGATGTCGCTGTTGTCGCGTGCCGCGTCGGCGATTTCCTCGTTCGGGATTCGCCGGTTGCCGACCTCGAACTCGCTGTCGACCGTGAACATTACGAAGCCGATCCTGCGCTCGCGGTAGTAGGCGATGGTCTCTTCGATCGTCGGCCGGCGATCTGCGCCGAAATAGCTGCTCGCCGCCGCCTCGAAGGCCTGCCAGACTTCGTCGGCCGGCTGCCGGCACGACACTTCCGCATGCGTGTGTACGTCGATTGCAATGATGTCGTCGATATTCATGATGTCGTCAGCGTTTTGTGGGAGCGGTACGGACGCGCCGTTTCAGTGTAGCGTACCCGGCCCGTCGGCGACGCTAGCCGTCGAGCGATTCCCTTGCCAGCTGGCGAAGAATGTCACCGAATGCGGCCTGCACAACGGTCGGCGAGTAGGCCTTCCTGACGGTCACGCCGATCGACCGCCGCGTGTTCGGCAGGGAGTCGACCAGGATTGCAACCTGTCCCGATTCGACGAACGGCCGGATCTGCATCGGTGAAAGCAGGGCGGCGCGGTCGCTGCGGCGAATCAGCCCGCACGCGGCGATCACGGAGCTGCATTCGATGATGTGCTCGGGCACCGGGACTCCGTTGCCGGCAAAGTAGGCGGTGAACATCGAGCGTGCTGGCGCAAGTGCCTGGGGCGCGATCCAGGCGAGACGCGACAGGGCGGTCGCATCGGGTGGCGCGTCGGCCAGCAACGGGTGGCCGGGCCGCACGGCAACGGCGAGCGATTGCTCGAACAGCGGTGACTCCTCCACGTCGGCAGCCGGTGCCGGCTCCCGCAAGGCCCCGATCAGCCAGTCGATCTCGCCGGTGCGCAAGCCGTGCAGCAGTTCCACGTACGGCCCGTCGAGGATTCGCACATCGGCATCGGGGTAGGTGGCGAGCAAGCGCGTAACGGCCTCCGGAAGGAATACCGAGCGTGCCAGCGGAAGACAACCGATCGTTACGCGGCCGCTCATGTTGCCCTGCAGCTCCCGAACTTCCTCGAATCCCTGCCGAATCTCGACGAACAGCAACGACGCCTGGCGCGCGAGGAACTGGGCGGCTTCCGTGGGATCCACCCCGCGCGCCGCGCGCCGGAACAGCGGGACGCCAACGAGTTCTTCGAGGCCCGCGACGGCGCGGTGAATCGTGGGCTGGGCGAGCTGCAGCCGTCGCGCGGCCGTGCTGTAGCCGCCGGTCTCGGCAACCGCGATCAACGCGCGGAGTTGCGCGGCGGTCACGTGCTGGCGCAGGTCCGGGCCGGGCGATGCATCCGCGCGGCGCGATCGCAGGTCACGTTCGGCGCTGGACAGGAGCTCGGCGGCCCGGCGGGCGCGCCGCACCAGGAGGCGGCCCGCATCGGTTGCGACAACGCCGTAGCCCCGCCGGTCGAAGAGCGCTGTGCCGGCGGTGAACTCGAGCTTCCTGAGCGCTTGCGAGAGCGCCGATTGCGACAGGAACAGGCGTTCGGCGGCGAGGCTCACGCGGCCGGACACGGCCACGTCGGACAGGGCCAGGAAGTGCCTGAGATTGACGTCAGGGCGCGGGATTTCGGCTGCTCCAAGAAAAAATATAGCAAAAACTTATATCAACAGGCGGGAAACAGCGCAATTGTGTAAACGGAAACTGCCAGAATAGTGGGTTCTTGAAGTCGGCCTTATATAGCGAAATCGAAATGAGCATCGTTATCACGAATATCCCGCGCGTGCCGGAGGCCGTCGCAGCACGGTTCGCGGAACTGGGCGTCGCCACGGCCCACGAGGCGCAGGGCCGCACCGGCCTGCTGGCATCCCGACTGCGCCCCATATACCGGCCGGCCTGCATTGCAGGAAGCGCCGTTACCTGCGAAGTCGCGCCGGGCGACAACTGGATGATCCATGTCGCCGTGGAGCAGTGTGGACCCGGCGACATACTGGTCGTGACACCGACGAGTCCCTGCTCCGACGGCTACTTCGGCGATTTGCTGGCGACCTCGCTGCAGGCGCGCGGCGTACAGGGCCTGGTCATCGACGCCGGTGTTCGTGATATCGCGACACTGACGGAAATGCGCTTTCCCGTCTGGTCCAGCGCCGTATCTGCACAAGGCACGGTCAAGGAGACGATTGCAAACGTCAACACGCCGATCCTGTGCGCGGGGCAGCGCATCGAGGCCGGCGACCTGGTTATTGCCGACGACGACGGGGTCGTCGTGGTGCCGCGTCGAACCGCCGGGCAGGTCCTGCAGGCCGCAGAAGCGCGCGTGGCGAACGAGGAGGCCAAGCGGGCGCGTTTCGCCGCCGGCGAGCTAGGCCTCGATGTCTATGACATGCGCGACCGGCTGGCGAATAAAGGACTGCGCTACGTCGAGTCGGGCGAGATCGACTGAGTATCGGTCGGCAATGCAGACGGCGATCCCGGCAATGATGATGCGCGGCGGCACGTCGAAGGGGCTGTATTTCCTTCGCACCGACCTGCCGGGCGACGTGACCGCGCGGGATGCCCTGCTGCTCGCGGCCATGGGTTCGCCCGACCCGCGCCAGATCGACGGCGCCGGCGGCGCGCACCCGTTGACGAGCAAGGTCGCCGTCGTCGCAAAGAGCGACGACGCGGCCGCCGATGTCGACTATCTCTTTCTCCAGGTCGTTGTCGACAAGGCGGTGGTCAGCGACGGGCAGAACTGCGGCAATATCCTGGCCGGCGTCGGGCCCTTCGCGATCGAACGCGGCCTGGTCCCGGCACAGGACGGCGAGACCCGGGTTCGCATCCGGATGCTGAACACCGGCGCAATGGCGATCGCGACCGTGCAGACGCCAGGCGGCCAGGTGACCTACGACGGCGATGCGGCCATCGACGGCGTGCCGGGCACCGCTGCCCCGGTGATGATCGATTTCGCCGACGTCGCCGGTTCGTCCTGCGGGGCGCTGCTGCCGACGGGAAACGCCGTGGACGTCATCGAGGGCATCGCGGCGACGCTGGTCGACAACGGCATGCCGGTCGTCATCCTGTCTGCGGCGGAATTCGGGCTCTCGGGTGACGAGTCGCCGGCGGAACTGGAGGCGGACAATACGCTGAAGACCCGGCTCGAGAAGATTCGGTTCGCGGCGGGCCAATGGATGAACCTCGGTGACGTGCGTGAGAAAACGGTGCCGAAGATGACGCTCGTCGCACCACCCCGCCACGGCGGCGCGATCGGCACGCGAACGTTTATCCCGCATCGCGTGCACGAGGCCATCGGCGTACTCGGCGCGGCAAGCGTCGCGGCCGCGTGCCGGATTCCCGGCAGCGTGGCGAACGCCATCGCGTCGGGCAGCAGTGCCGGCGCACTCGACATCGAACACCCGACCGGCCGTTTTACGGTCGACATTGACCTGCAGCAAGACGGTGAGCGACTTCAGGTCAATCGCTCGCTGCTGCTGCGCACGGCCCGAAAGCTGATGGACGGCCACGTGTACGTACCTGGAGCCCGGACATGCTGATCATCGACTGCCACGGCCATTACACGACGGCGCCTGATGGGCACCAGGCGTACCGAAAGGCGCAGCTTGCGCGGCTCGAAGACCCGGGGCTACCGTTGCCGGCGCCCGCGGCGATCAGCGACGACGAGATCCGCGACTCCATCGAGCAGAACCAGCTGCGCCTGCTGCGCGAGCGCGGTGCGGACCTGACGGTCTTCTCGCCTCGCGCGTCCGCGATGGCGCACCACGTTGCGGACCCGGCGACGGCAGCGGACTGGGCGCGGGCGAACAACGACCTGATCCGGCGTGTCGTCGACCTGTACCCGGCGCACTTCGTCGGCGGCGCACAGCTGCCACAGGTCGCCGGGCAGCCGCTGGATGCGTCGATTCACGAACTCGAGCGCGCCGTCACGGACCTCGGCTTCGTGAGCTGCAACCTCAGCCCGGACCCGTCCGGCGGACACTGGACCTCGCCGCCGCTGACGGACCGCTACTGGTACCCGCTGTACGAAAAGCTCGTCGAACTCGATGTGCCGGCCATGATTCACGTGTCCGCGAGCTGCAACCCGTGCTTTCACGCGACCGGCGCGCACTACATCAACGCCGACACGTCGGTGTTCATGCAGTTGCTGCAGGGCGACCTGTTCGCGGACTTCCCGACCCTGCGGATGATTATTCCGCACGGCGGCGGCGCGGTCCCCTACCACTGGGGCCGCTACCGGGGGCTCGCGGACATGCTCGGCAAGCCGGCGTTGTCCGGCCACGTCATGAAGAACGTGTTCTTCGATACCTGTGTTTACCACCAGCCGGGCATCGACCTGCTGTTCGAGGTCATCGACGTCGACAACGTGCTGTTTGCGTCGGAGATGGTCGGCGCGGTACGCGGCATCGACCCGCAGACCGGCCACTATTTCGACGACACCAAGCGCTACGTCGATCACCTGGACCTGGCGCCCGCGGATCGCCACAAGGTCTTTGAGGGCAATGCCCGGCGGGTATTCCCGCGGCTGGACGCACACCTGAAGGCGCAGGGACGATGAGCGGCGCCGCGTTTCGCATGGATGAGGACTGGCTCGAGTTTCACCCGAACCCGTCGCGGCCCGCGTTCGCCGTGCCGGACGGCGCCGTCGACGCGCACTGCCACGTCTTCGGGCCGGGCGACCGGTTCCCGTACGCGCCGGAGCGCAAGTACACGCCGTGCGATGCCCCCAAGGAGAAACTCTGGGCGCTGCGCGACCATCTCGGCTTCGAACGCAACGTCATCGTGCAGGCGACGTGCCATGGCGCGGACAACCGTGCACTGGTCGACGCGCTGCAGGACGCGCACGGGCGCGCGCGCGGCGTGGCGACGGTGCGGCGGGATGTCGATGACGAGGAACTTCGCACGCTCGACGCGGCCGGCGTGCGCGGCGTGCGCTTCAGTTTCGTCAAGCGGCTCGTCGACGTGCTGCCGCACGACACGCTCGTCGAGATCGCGGAACGCGTGCAGCCGCTGGGCTGGCACCTCGTGATCTACGTCGAGGCGCAGGACCTGCCGGAGCTGGCGGGATTCTTTGCGTCGCTGCCGGTTACAATTGTCTTTGACCACATGGCGCGGCCCGACGTCAGCAAGGACCCCCGTGGTCCGGCGTTCGACGCGTTCATCCGGCTGCTGGACGACAACCCGGGTATGTGGGCGAAGGTCAGCTGCCCCGACCGGCTGACCGTGAGCGGCCCGCCGGACTACGCGGACGTCGTGCCGTTCGCGCGCCGGGTTGTGGAGTCGTTCCCCGACCGGGTGCTCTGGGGCACCGACTGGCCGCACCCGAACCTGAAGTCGCACATGCCGGACGACGGACAGCTCGTGGACTACGTCCCGCAGATCGCGGTGACCGCGGAGCTGCAACGAAAATTGCTGGTGGACAACCCGACAAGGCTCTACTGGCCGGAGGAGGCGGACGATGGCGCTCGATAGGCCCTACGCGGATATCCCGGGAACGACGATCTTCGATTCGACGAAGGCGCGCCAGGGTTATCACCTGAACCAGTTCTTCTATTCCCTGATGAAGGACGAGAACCGCAAGCGCTTCCTGGCCGACGAGAACGCGTACCTCGACGAGTGGCCGATCACCCCCGAGCAGAAGCAGGCGGTGCTCGACCGCGACTACAATCGCGTGATCGCACTCGGCGGCAACGTGTATTTCTTCGCCAAGCTGTTTTTCACCGACGAGCAGTCGTTCGAGATCGGCGCGGCATCGATGACCGGCATGGAGCCCGCGGAGTATCGCCGGATGATGCTGTCCGGCGGGCGTCCGGCCGACGGCAACCGCTACACGAAGGAGCAGGGCAATGGCCAGGATTAGCGCCGGCGTGGCGACCTCGCACGTGCCCGCCATTGGCGCCGCGCTGGATCTCGGCAAATCCGGCGAGGACTACTGGGCACCGGTCTTCGCCGGCTACGACTTCTCGAAGCAATGGATTGCCGACGAGAAGCCGGACGTGATTTTTCTCGTGTACAACGATCACGCGTCGGCGTTCGACCTGAAGATGATCCCCACGTTCGCGATCGGTTGTGGCGAGCGCTACGGCATCGCGGACGAGGGCTGGGGTCCGCGCCCGGTGCCGGACGTGATCGGCCACCCGGACCTCGCCTGGCACATCGCGCACTCAGTAATCCAGCAGGACTTCGACCTGACGATCATCAACGAAATGAAAGTCGACCACGGCCTGACCGTGCCGCTGTCGCTGATGTTCGGCCAGCCGGACGCGTGGCCGTGCACCGTCATTCCGTTCGCCGTCAACGTCGTCATTCACCCGCAGCCGTCGGGTCGACGCTGCTTCGAGCTCGGCCGGGCGATACGGCGGGCGGTCGATAGCTTCGACGAGGATCTCAACGTGCAGATCTGGGGAACCGGGGGCATGAGCCACCAGCTCCAGGGGCCGCGCGCCGGACTGATCAACCGCGAGTTTGACACGGCGTTTCTGGACCGGCTCGTGACGGACCCCGACGGGCTCGCCGACATGCCGCACGTCGAGTACATGCGCGAGGCGGGCTCCGAAGGCGTCGAATTGATCATGTGGCTGATCATGCGCGGCGCGCTCGACGCCGAGGTGCTCGAACGGCATCGCTTCTATCACGTGCCGGCGTCGAACACGGCCGTCGGCCATCTCATTCTCGAAAACAAGGAATCCCGGAGCAATTCATGAAAGTAGTACTGGCAGGCGCAGGCGCGTTCGGCAAGAAGCACCTGGACGGCATGAAAAAGATCGACGGCGTCGAGTGCGTCTCCGTCGTCGGGCGGGACCTGGCGCCCACGCAGGCCGTTGCCGACGAGTACGGCATCCCCCACGCGACGACGGACCTCGCCGATGCGCTCGAGCAGCCGGGCGTGGACGCGGCGATCTTGTGCACGCCGACGCAGATGCACGCCGCGCAGGCGATCCAGTGCATGGATGCCGGCAAGCACGTCCAGGTGGAAATCCCGCTCGCGGATTCGCTGGCCGACGCGCAGGCCGTGGTCGCGAAGCAGGCGGAAACCGGGCTGGTCGCCATGTGCGGACACACGCGCCGCTTCAATCCCTCGCACCAGTGGGTGCACAACCGGATCGCCGCGGGCGAGCTGTCCATCCAGCAGATGGACGTGCAGACCTATTTCTTCCGGCGCAAGAACATCAACGCGGCAGGTGAGCCGCGCTCGTGGACTGACCACCTGCTCTGGCACCATGCCGCGCACACCGTCGACCTGTTCCAGTACCAGACCGGCCAGAAGATCGTCCAGGTCAACGGCATCGAGGGCCCGCACCATCCCGAGCTCGGCATCGCGATGGACATGTCGATCCAGATGAAGACCGACGGCGGGGCGATCTGCACGCTGTCGCTGTCGTTCAACAACGACGGCCCGCTCGGCACGTTCTTCCGCTACATCTGCGACAACGGCACTTACATCGCGCGCTACGACGACCTGGTCGACGGCCACGAGAAGCCGATCGACGTCTCCGGCGTCGACGTGTCGATGAACGGCATCGAGCTGCAGGATCGCGAGTTCTTTGCGGCCATCCGGGAAGGCCGCGAGCCGAACTCCTCGGTCGCGCAGGTTCTCGACTGCTACCGCGTGCTACACGACGTCGAGCAGCAGTTCGGTCGCTGATCGATGAGCACCGGCGCACGGCAGCTCGGCTCGTTCTCCGTACCGCCCATCGGGCTGGGCTGCATGGTGCTGTCGCACGCCTACGGCGTGCCGCCGCCGCGCGAACAGGGCCTGGCGGTGCTGGCCCGGGCGATCGAACTCGGCATCCGGCACTTCGACAGCGCCGCGCTCTACGGATTCGGCCGCAACGAGGAGCTGGTCGGCCCCTTCCTGCGCCCCTATCGTGACGATATCGTCCTCGTCAGCAAGGGCGGCATGCGGGGCGAGAACGGCGTTCGCACGATCGACGCGACGCCCGCGAAGCTGCGCGAGGACATCGAGCATTCCCTGGAGCGCCTGCAGACAGACGTCATCGACCTGTATTACCTCCACCGCTACGACCGGAAGACGCCGATACCGATCGAGGATAGCGTCGGCGAGCTTGCGCGCTTCGTCGAGCAGGGCAAGGTGCGCGAGATCGGGCTGTCCGAGGTGTCTGCTGCGTCGATCCGACGGGCGAACGCTGTGCACCCGATTTCCGCCGTGCAATCCGAGTACTCGCTGTGGAGCCGCAACGTCGAAATCGGCGTGCTGGAGGCCTGCCGCGAACTCGGCATCGCGTTCGTCGCGTTCTCGCCGCTCGCGCGCGGCTTCCTGACCGACGTAGACCTCGATCCCGCGGCGTTCGCGGAAAAGGATATCCGGCGCGGGATGCCACGCTTCAACGAACCGCACTTCTCGGCGAACCGGGCGTGGCTCGGGGAGTTCCGGCGCATTGCGCGGGATGCCGGCTGCACGCCGGCGCAACTCGCACTCGCCTGGGTGCTGCGGCAGGGCGACAACGTGCACGCCATCCCGGGTACGACGTCCGTCGAGCACCTCGACGACGACATGGGGGCGCTGGACGTCACGTTGTCCGACGCGATTGCGGAACGGCTCGATGCGCTGATCAACCCGAGGACCGTGAGCGGGCCCCGCTACCCCGCGGCGACGCAAACGGAGATCGACACGGAGGAGTTCGGTACGGATACCGACCGGGCGCCGGGGTGAAGACCCAGGTCGTCATCATCGGCGCGGGACCGGCCGGCCTGCTGCTCGGCCACCTGTTGCGGCAGGCAAACGTCGACGCGCTCATCGTCGAGCGCCAGAGCCGCGCGCACGTCGAGGGCCGGATTCGTGCCGGCGTGCTCGAGGACACGACCACGAACCTTCTCCGGCGGCTCGGCCTCGACGAGCGCCTGCAGCGTGAGGGGCTGCCGCACACCGGCTTCAGCCTCGCCGATGGCGGGCGCCTGATCCGCATCGACGTCCTGAAACACACGGGTCGCCCGGTCACCGTGTACGGCCAGACGGAAGTGACGCAGGACCTGATCAAGGCCGCGCCGGAACGGGGGATCGACATCCTGTGGGAGGCGAGCGACGTGGCACTGCACGACGTCGACACGGCGGCGCCGTACGTGACGTTCCAGGAGGGCGGCAACGCCCGTCGCATCGACGCGCGATTCGTGGCCGGTTGCGACGGCTTCCACGGGCCGTCGCGAAAGGCGGTTCCGGCCTCGGCCGGCAAGCACTTCGAGCGCGTGTACCCGTTCGGCTGGCTCGGCATCCTGGCCGATGTTCCGCCGTGCAACGACGAGCTGATCTATGCCAATCACCCGCGCGGCTTCGCGCTGGCTTCGATGCGCTCGCCGACACGGAGCCGCTACTACGTGCAGGTGTCGATGGACGAGCGGGTCGAGGACTGGCCGGACGACCGGCTATGGAACGAACTGGAAACACGGCTCGGCGCCGAGGTCGCCCCGCACATTACGCGCGGCCCCGCGCTCGAGAAGTCGATCGCTCCGCTGCGCTCGTACGTTTTCGAGCCCATGCGCCATGGCAGCCTGTTCCTCGCAGGCGATGCGGCACATATCGTGCCGCCGACCGGCGCGAAAGGCCTGAACCTCGCTGCATCGGATGTCGCCTACCTGTCCGACGCGCTGATCGAATACTTCCGTGACGGCAAGACCGGGGGCATTGATGCCTACTCGGAACGGGCGCTAGCCCGGGTGTGGAAATCGGAACGCTTCTCCTGGCAACTCACGAAGCTGATGCACCGTTTCCCGGACGATGGGCCGTTCGAGCGGCGCATGCAGGTCGCCGAGCTGGAATACATCGCATCCAGCGATGCGGCGCAGAAAAGCATCGCCGAGAATTACGTCGGACTGCCGCTCCAGGCGGACGTCGCAAGGCGCTGCCAATGACCGGCCGCTACCGGAGCATGCGAATCCCCCGTTGAAAGGGTACATTGACGTCGGCAATGTAGCGGCCCGCCCGGGCCTGCAAAGGGGGATCAATGAACTGGAATCGCCAGGCCAGCGTGCTGTTCGCAATGGCAATCGCCGGCGCCTCGCACGGCGCGGAAACCAATACGCTGTCGCGGGCGGAGGCCGACGCCGGCTGGACGCTGCTGTTCGACGGCAAGTCGATGAGCGAGTGGCGCTCCTACGGCCGCGAGGATCTTGCTGGCGGCTGGCGCATCGACGGCGATGCGTTCGTGCTCGCGGAAGCCGGCGCCGGCGACATCGTCACGCGCGCCGAGTACGAGAACTTCGAACTCATGCTCGACTGGCGCATCTCCGAGGGTGGCAACAGCGGCATCTTCATCCTGGCGGCCGAGGCCGACGAGCCGATCTATTTCAGCGCGCCGGAAATCCAGATTCTCGACGACGAGCGCCACAGCGACCGCGAGATCGACTCGCACCGGTCCGGCTCGTTGTACGACATGGTCGCGTCGCACCCGTCGGCGCGCAAGCCGGCCGGCGAGTGGAACACGGTCCGGATCCGTCTCGATGATGGACTGCTCGCCGTCTGGCAGAACGGCGTGCCGACGGCGACGATTGTCATCGGCTCATCGACATGGAATACCTTACTCGAGAACAGCAAGTTCGCCGACTGGAAGCGCTTCGGCGCGAGCAGCCGCGGGCACATCGGCCTGCAGGATCACGGCGACAAGGTCTGGTTCCGCAACCTGAAGATCCGGGCGCTCGACTGATGGCGGCCGAGCATCCGGATGTTGTCGTGGTGGGCTCCGGCGCCGGCGGCGCAATGGCGGCCTACGTGCTGACGCAGGCGGGGCATCGTGTGCTGATGCTCGAGGCCGGCCGGGACTACGATCCGAAGACCGAGACGCCGATGTTCCAAACGAGCGCGGATGCCCCGCTGCTGGGCGCGGGCACGCCGGACAAGAATTTCGGTTACTTCGATGCGACCGTCGACGGCGGCTGGCAGGTGCCCGGCGAGCCGTACACGACCGCGGAAGGCAGCGAGTTCCTGTGGTGGCGTTCGCGCATGCTCGGCGGCCGCACGAATCACTGGGGCCGCTACTCGCTCCGATTCAGCGAACACGACTTCAAGGGGTATTCGCGCGACGGCCTCGGCGCGGACTGGCCGTTCGACTACGAGGAACTCGCGCCCTGGTACGACCGCACCGAGGCGCTGGTCGGGGTGTGCGGCGCGAACACCGGCCACCCGGACATGCCGGACTCGTCGCCCGGCGTGCTGCAGCCGCCGCCGAAGGCGCGGGTGCCGGAGCTGCTGATCGCGGCGGCAGCGCAGAAGCTCGGCATCGCCGCCGCGCCGATGCACCGCGCGGTGCTGACCCGGCCGCTCGACGATCGCGCGCCTTGCTTCTGGGCGACGCCCTGCGGCCACGGATGTTCCATCGGCGCGGCGTTCCAGACGACCACGTCCCTGCTGCCACTCGCGAGAAAGACCGGCCTCCTCACGATCCGCACCGACGCGATGGTGAGCGCGGTCGACGTCGATGCGCACGGCAAGGTGACCGCCGTTCGTTACGTGAACCGGAAAACCGGAAAAACGGAGTCCGTGAGCGGCCGTGCGGTCGTACTCGCGGCAAGCGCCTGCGAATCGGCGCGGATACTCCTGAACTCGCGCAACGAGCGCTTCCCGAACGGTGTCGCGAATTCCAGCGGGCAGGTCGGCCGCAACCTGATGGACTCGACGGGCGCCGGCCTCGGCGCGATGATCCCGGCGCTCGTCGGCCGCCCGCGCTACAACGAGGACGGGCACACGGCGAACCACATCTTCATTCCGTGGTGGGGCCACGAGCAGCAGGCGAAGGGCGAGCTCGACTTCCCGCGCGGCTATCACCTGGAGATCGGCTCGGGCTTCGATGCGCCGAACGCCTGGACCGGCGCTGGCGTGCAGGGTTACGGCACGGCGCTCAAGAGGCGGGTGCGCGAAACCTACGGCGCGGGTGTCTACTTCGCGTTGCGCGGCGAGATGCTGCCGAACCGAGATTGCTACATGGACATCGACGACGACGTGCGCGACAAGTGGGGCATCCCGGTGCCGCGCTTCCACTGGCGCTGGGCGGAGCACGAGCTCAACCAGGTGGCGCACGGGTTGACCACGATGAAAGCGCTGATCGAGACGATGGGCGGCGAAGCACCGGCGCTGCCGTCGCCGGAAGCGGCGATTCGGAAGGGCGGCGAGATTATCCACGAGGTCGGCACGACGCGCATGGGCACGTCGCGGAAGGACTCGGTCACCGACCAGTGGGGCAAGGCGTGGGACCTCAGCAACCTGTACGTGACCGACGGCGGCGTGTTCGCGTCGAACCCGCACAAGAACTGCACGCTGACGCTGATGACGCTCGCGATGCGCAACGCGGATTACCTGGCGGGCGAACTGACAAAGGGGGCAGCGTGATGAGCAAGCAAGGACGGGATCGCCTGCCGCGCATCACCCGCCGCGAGTCGCTGAAGTGGTTCGGCATGGTGCTCGCCGGCAACGCGCTGACGCCGTACCCGGCCGATGCCGCGGCATCCGTCGTGGTCGGCGACGACCACTGGCCGATGCTGAAGCTCGCGCCGGTGACGGCGCCCGGTTACGGGCAGGACCCGGACCTCGTGGCGATGACGGCCGGACCCTGGCCGAGGACGCTGTCGGCCGGCGAACTGGACATCGTCCGGCTCGTCGCCGGCATTCTCGTGCCACGCGAGGGCGACGTGCCGTCGGCCGCCGAACTGCAGGTTGAAGACGTCGTTGACGAGTGGGTCAGCGCACCTTACGAGGCGCAGCAACGCGACCGTGTGCCGATCGTGTCCTTGCTGATCTGGCTCGACGCCGAATCGGAACGCCGTTTCGATCAGCGGTTCGTCGATGCCACCGACGCACAGCGCGTGGCGATCATCGACGACATCGCCTGGCTCGATGCGCAGGAAATCTATCGGCGGCCGGCCCAGGCGTTCGATCGTCTGCGGTCCGTCATCGTGGCTGCGTTCTACTGCACGCCCGAGGGCAGTGCGGACCTCGGCTACCTGGGCGGCAAAGCCATCGCCGGCGACTACCCCGGGCCGACCGCGGAAGCCCTTCGCCACCTGGCGGGCGTGCTGGCGTCGCTCGGGCTCGAGGCCTGGGTCGACCCGGCCGCCGGCTGAGCGTCGGGCAGGGCGCCGGGTGGCCCCGCATCGCGTCCTGTGCCGGGAATGTATATAAATACGAATCATTCTCAGTTGCATTTCGATCAAGATTCCCCTAGGCTCCGGGAAACGCTGGTCGCGCCCGCCTCGCAGACGCGGCACCGCCGACAACCCGTGTTTTCCGAGACTGCCGCCAATGCGCAAAAGCCCCTGGTTCCTGCCTGTCCTGTCCGCGATCGCCATCGGCGCTGCCCACGCCGACGAGCCCACCGCCACCGCCGACGCTGACGACGTCGCACCGATCGACAACGTGCTCGTCATCGGCGAGCGCCGGGAGCCGGGCAACATGATCGTCACGGGCGACGATCTCGCGCTGCGCCAGGCGTCGAGCCTCGAGGACATCTTCGCCGACGAATCCTCCGTCGCGGTCGGCGGTGGCTCTTCGACCGCGCAGAAGATCTACGTGCGCGGGTTCGAAGACGTCATGCTGAACGTGACGATTGATGGCGCGCAGAGCCCCGGCGAGCTCTACCACCACCAGGCCCGCGTGCAGCTCGAACCCGAATTCATTCGTGCGATCGAACTCGATGCCGGCGCCGGCGTTGCCACCAATGGCTCCGGCGCCCTGACCGGCGCGCTCCGCGCGACGCTGGTCACCGCTGACGACATGTTGCGCGACGGGCAGGATCTCGGCGCGATGATGAAGGCAGGTGGCATCTACAACGGCGACGACGGCAGCCGCTACTCGGCGGCGGCCTACGGTCGCCTGGGCGAAAATACCGGCCTGATCCTCGCCGTGACGAAGGAAGACCGCGACGAGTACGAGGACGGCAACGGCACGCTGCAGGAGGCAACGCCGTTCGAGCACCTGCATGCGTTCGCGAAACTCGACGGCGGCACCGGCGCGCACGAATACAGCGTGACGCTCGAATCGCTGGCCGACGACGCGACGACCTACGAGCGCCCGAACCTGACGAACTTCTCGGGCGCCTACCAGCTCTCCGACCAGGAAATGAACCGTGAAACGGGTGTCGTCAACTACGCGTACCGTCCCGGCAGCGACGCCGTCGACCTCGCGGTCACCGTGTTTGCGAACACGACGGACTTCCGCGTCCAGCGCCTGAACGCCGACATCATCTACGGCGAGGGCGATTTCGACAGCACGGGCTTCGACGTGCGCAACACGTCCGTCGCCGGCGCGCACGCACTGACTTACGGGTTGGACTTCCGGGCGGACGAATTGAACTCGGCCCAGAACGCGACGCCGCCCTTCGCGTGGGGCGACACGCGCCAGGAGGCGCAGGTTGTCGGCGCCTACGTGCAGGACAACTGGACGCTCACCGACCGGGTCGCCGTCACCGTGGGACTCCGCTACGACGACTACACGCTGGAAGGCACCGGCGGCGTCAGCGAAGGCGTGGACATCAGCGACGACGGCCTGAGCCCGAACATCGGCGTGAGCTGGGAGGCCGTCGACGGCCTGACGTTCAGCGCGACCTGGGCACAGGCTTTTCGCGGCGTCGCGATCCGGGAGGCCTTCTTCAGCGGCCTCTACGTGCACGACGGCAGCCTCGAATCCGAGACTGCCGACAACGCCGAGCTGAGCGTCGCGTGGGAACGCGGACCGCTGCACGTGGCGGCAACAGTCTACCGGCAGAATATAGAGAACTTCATCGACACCGAGTACGTCGGCGGAGCAGTCTGGGGCTACTGGCGCAACATCGGGGATGCCGAAGTCGAGGGCTACGAGCTGGAGGTCGGTTTCGAGACCGAGACCTACCGCGCAACGGCCGGGGTCTGGGAGGCCGACAACAGCCTGGACGGCGAACCGCTGGCGGACAGCAACATGGGTCTCGGCACGTCGATTGGCCGGACCTGGCTCGGCAAGTACACGTACTTCGGTGCCCGGAACTTCACCGCCGGCACGCAGATGCGCTACGTGGAAGCCGAGCCGAACAGTGTCGCACCGAGCGCGCCGGCCAAGGGCTCCTACTTCGTCGCGGACGCGTACGTCGACTGGTCGCCAACCGATGCCTTCACGCTGGCGCTCGCCGTCAACAACCTGACTGACGAGTTCTACTACGACCACGCCACGTACACGTGGCTCGGCGGCAACGCGAATACCTACGTGGGTTACCCGGCGGTCGGCCGCGAGGTCGTGGCGTCGCTGGCCTACCGGTTCTAGCGCGCCGGGCCCACGCGCTCCTGGCCGTCGCCGCCGGTCCCCGAGGTTGCGGTGTCCTCTCCGGGATCACCGAGCCGGGACCGGCGGCGCTCGGCACCTGCGCCGGTGTCCTCGCCGTGACCAGTGTCACGCCCGCGCGGCTCGCGCTCGGCTATCGTGATGATGGCCATGAAAATCAACAACCTGCTGATGCTCGCGAGCGTGTTGGTGCTGCTCGTCTCGTGCTGGAACCGCAACGCGTTGCCCGGCGGCATCGAGCTGTTGCCGGACCTCGCCGATGCGCCGCGGCAGACCGCGACGTCCGAGGCGCCGTTCGACCTGCGCTTCGACGGTCGTGATTACCGGGTCGAGCCGGAGTACGACTACGAACTGCACGGCCTCGTCGTGTCGTTCCGCCACCACGACGGCAACAGCCGCATGCACCTGCGAGCCGACGACCACCTGAACATGCTCGACGTCTGCGTCGTCTGGGGCAGCAACGCGTCGAACGGCCACCTGCAGGCGTTCGACTTCTGGAACGGCATCTTCACCTGCAATTTCAAGACGCGCGATCAGGCCGCGTGGGACGCGTTCGACCTCGCCGCCGTGTCCAACAATCACCTGTTGTCGGACGACCCGCTGATCCGCCGGCAGGTACGGAAGCTCCGCGTCGGCGACCAGATCCGCGTGCGCGGCATGCTGGCGAGCTATGTCAGCGGCAATGGCAGCCGTCGCGGCACGAGCACGACCCGGGAGGACACCGGCGACGGCGCTTGCGAAACGATCTACGTCGAATCCTTCGAGAACCTGCGGCCGGCGACGAGCGGCTGGCGAATCTCGTTGTGGATATCACTGGCTGTCCTGCTGGCGACTTTGGTGGCGCACTTCGCGCGGCCGTTCAAATCGCGGGTGTGACGCGACACGATTCAGTCCAGTGCCTTCCCGTCCTGGTCCCAGACCGTCAGGTTCGCGAGCTCGCGCGGGCGCGCCGGCAGCAGCGACCCCAGCCCGAAGCCGACTGCGAACATCACGAGGTTGCCGATCAGCCCGGTGTAATAGAGGTCGAACGGAAACAGCAGAGCCTCCGGCAACATCCCGTAACTGGACAGTACCGTCCACGCGGTGAACAGCATCGTGGCGACGATGCCGGCGCCGACGGCGCGTGCGTCGCCGCGCCGCGTGAGGAAGCCGAGCAGGTACATGCCGAGCAGCCCGCCGCCGAGCAGCGATGCCAGGATCGTGCCGGTGTCCTGCAAGGTCTTCGTTTCGCTGCGCGCGAGGATGATCGCGCCGCCGATCATGACGAGTGCCGCACCGCCGGCAATCAGCCATGCCACGCGCAGGTAATGCCTGTCGTCGCGGCCCCGTACCAGGTGCCGGCGGTAGAGGTCGACGATGCCGACCGTCGAGATCGCGTTGATGCTGGAGTCGAGCGACGACATCGCCGCTGCCAGCGCGGCGGCGATCAGCAGGCCGGTGATCCCCGGCGGCAGTTCCTGGATGACGAAGTACGGGAGTATCTGCTCCGCCTTGCGCACACCCGACAGGATCTCGGCCGCCGCATCCGCGGGGAACACCTGGTAAAAGACGAAAAGGCTCGTGCCGAGGAACATGAAGAACGCCCAGGTCGGGATGCTCACGCCGACGCACACGAGCATGGCCTTGCGCGCTTCGCGCGCCGTCGTCGACGCGCAGTAGCGCTGCACCACGTTCTGGTTGCTGCTGTACTCGGTGAGCCAGGCGGTCATCCCGAGCAGCAGCATCATCGTCGCGGTCTTCTCACTCAACGAGAAGCCCCAGGAGACGGGGCTCAATTGCCCGTTCGTGAGCTCGGCAAACGCAAACTTGTGCTCGGCGACGCCCACGGAAAAGATCTGCGCGAGGCCGCCGGGAAGCTGGTACACGATGACCGTCACGCAGATGATCCCGCCGAGCAGCAGGACGCAGGTCTGGATGACGTCGGTCCAGATGACCGCCTTGAAGCCGCCGACGACGGTATACGCCGCAACAAACAGGCCGCTGACGAGGATGCACTGCGTCGACGAGAGCCCGGTCATCTCGTGCACGACCAGCGACACGAGGTACAGGATCAGGCTGACGCGCACGAGTTGCCCGACGATGAACGCGAGCGACGCGTACACGCGGATCGACGGGCCGAATCGCCCCTCGAGGTACTCGTACGCCGACGTGATGCGCCCGCGGCGGAAGAACGGCAGGAACACCCACGCCGCGATCAGTACCGCGATCGGCATGGCCAGGTTCGGCAGGAACCGGAGCCACGCGGTCTTGAACGCGTCCGCGGGGTACGCGAGGAACGTGACCGAGCTGATCGACGTGCCGACCATGCTGAGGCCGATGACCCAGCCCTTGAACGAGCGGCCGCCGACGAAGTATTCCTCGGTGCTGACGTTGCGGCGCGAGAACCACAGGCCCATCGCCGCCATCGCGGCGAGGTAGCCCAGCAGGACGGCGATGTCGACCGGGTGCAGGGTCACCCGCGGCCCGTGTCCTGCGCGATGTCCAGTTCCTCGCGCCACGCCGCCGCGTCGCGCGCGAGCGTCGCGAGGTCCTGCGCCGCTGCCGGGGTCAACGCATCGACGGACACCCGGCAGACGTCAGTGAGTGGCAGCCCGCGCAGCGCGAGGAAATGTTTTGCCGACAGCGGGTAGTGCCGCGACAGGACGTTTTCCGCGGCGGCGAGGAATGCCTGCAGCCGCGCCGCGGTCGCGTAGTAGTCCTGCCAGTGGTCGCACAGCCAGGCCCAGAGTTCCGGAACGAAGTTGAGCGAGATGCCGGAGAAGCCGCGGGCGCCCATCTCGAGGCTGGCAAGCAGTGTCGCCGCGTTCGCGTTGAAGAACTTGACGGGCGTTCCGCTCACCGCGCCGATCTTCGCCTCGATCGACGGCAACCGGCACGAGGTCTCCTTCAGGAACAGGAAACGTCCGGTCGCCGCGGCCCACCTGAGCGTGTCCGCCTCGAGCAGGCGGTGGTAGGGCTTCGGGCATTCGTACAGCCCGAGCGGGATGTCGCCGGTGCGGGCGAGCCAGCGCTCGGCGCGCTGCTGCCAGGTTGCCTCGTCTTCGCCCTCGGCCGCGAGCGAAGCCGTCAGGCAGACGACGGCATCGACGCCGGTGTCCGCGGTGCGGCGTGTCGTGTCGGCGAGCGCGGCCACGTCGCTGCCGAACGTCCCGCTCGCCACGACCGGCACGCGCCCCGCCACCCGGTCGACCACGTGTTTCGCGAGCGCGATACGTTCGCCGCCGTCGAGGTCGAACATCTCGCTGGACTGGCACACGGCGAACAGCCCGGCCGAGCTGGCGTCGAGGTAGAACTCGATCAGCGCATCGAGCGCGCTCCAGTCGATCGCGCCGTCGTGGCGAAACGGCGTGATCATGACCGGCCATACGCCGTCCGGGATGTCGATGCTGGCAGGTGGTGACACGGGTATGGGGCTAGCGTCGGGCAACGGGTCGTCCTCGAAATCGATTGGAAGGGGCAAAAGGTAACCGGTGTCAGTCATTGTGGCTTCCCGGCGGGTTCCCTGACAAGCCGGGTTCCCCCGCGCGGGACGCCGGACGCGGCGGGCTGCTAAGCTCGATGGTCGAAACGATCTTCTTTCCGGAGAAACCATGAAGCGATTGTTCACGGCGGCCGCGGCGGCCGCCATCTTCGCCGGGCACGCCGTTGCCGCGGATCCCGCGCTCATCGACACGTCCGTCGTCACCGGCGCGGAGGCGCAGGTCGAGACCTTCGAATGGGGCCGGCTCATTACTTATTACGCGGGCGAGTCCTACTCGACGCAGGATGCCCTGGCGGCGGTCGCCGTCATCAACCCGGGCATGCAGATCCACCCGCCGCACGTGCACGCCGAGGAGGAGTACCTGATGGTACTCGAGGGCGCCGGCACCTGGTCGGTGGAGGGTGAGGAGTTTCCGGCCACGGCCGGCGACCTGCTGTACGCCGCGCCCTGGGACGAGCACGGTATCCGCAATACCGGCGAGACGCCGCTCAAGTTCGTGGTCTTCAAATGGAACCCGAAGCCGGTCGAACCGGCGCCGGCACCCTGAGAACCGTGTCGCGCGCTGTGGCGCTCTATTAGAATAGGTGTCAACCGCCGGCGTCCGCCGGCATTCCTTTTGGAGTTGATCATGAGCACCGTTCCCGCTTCCCGTCCCGCCGCGCAGTCCAACGCCGACTGGCAGGCCCGCAAGGTCGCCGCCATCGCGCGTGGCCAGGGCAACGCCGCCGCCGTCTACGTCGAGCGTGCGCTCAATGCGGAAATGTGGGACGTCGAGGGCCGCCGCTACATCGACTTCGGCACGGGCATCGCCGTCTGCAACACCGGTCACAGCCACCCGAAGATCGTCGCCGCGGTGAAAGACCAGGTCGAGCGTTTCAGCCACACCTGCGTCATGGTCACGCCCTACGATTCGGCCGTGCGCCTCGCGGAGGAACTGAACGCGCGCGCGCCCGGCAGCACGCCGAAGAAGTCGATTTTCGTCACCACCGGCGCCGAGGCCGTCGAGAACGCGATCAAGATCGCTCGCGCGCACACGGGCCGTCGTGGCGTCATCGCGTTCAACGGCGGGTTCCACGGGCGCACGCTGCTTGCAATGGGGCTGACCGGCAAGATCACGCCGTACAAGAACCTGTTCGGCCCGTTTCCGGGCGAGGTGTACCACGCGCCGTTCCCGATCCCGTACCACGGGGTGTCCATCGAGGATTCGCTGCACGCGCTGAAGATGCTGTTCAAGGTGGATCTCGCACCGGAGGACACGGCGGCGATCATCGTCGAGCCGGTCCAGGGCGAGGGCGGCTTCTACCCGGCGCCGGACGCCTTCATGCAGGCGCTACGGAGGCTTTGCGACGAACACGGCATCGTGCTGATCGCGGACGAGATCCAGAGCGGATTCGGCCGCACCGGGCGATTCTTCGCGAGCGAATACGCGGGCATCGAGCCGGACCTCGTGACGACGGCGAAAGGCATCGCGGGCGGTTACCCGATCGCCGCCGTCGTCGGCAAGGCCGACATCATGGACGCGCCGCTGCCGGGCGGGCTCGGTGGCACTTATGCCGGCTCGCCGGTCGGGTGTTCGGCGGCGCTCGCGGTCCTCGATGTCATGGACCAAGAAGGGCTCGTCGAGCGCGCCGCGGAGATCGGCAAGCGTGTGAAGGCGCGACTTCTCGAGCTTCAGGCGCAGCACCCGGGCGTAATCGGCGAAGTTCGCGCGGACCGCGGCGCGATGATCGCGATCGAGCTCGTGCAGGACGGCGACGCTTCGAAGCCGCTCGTTGACATGACGAAGGCGCTGGTCGCGAAGGCGTACGACAAGGGCCTCGTGCTGCTGTCCTGCGGCATCAACGGCAATGTCATCCGCCTGCTGCCGGCGCTGACGATCGAGGACGAGATCCTGGACGAGGGCATGACAGTCCTCGCCGGTTGCATCGCCGAGGTGGCCGGCTAGCTGCCGAGCGGCAGGCGCGTCGTGTACTTGACGCGCCGCAGCGCGAACGTCGAACTCGCGGAGCGCACCGCCGGGTGCGACAGGATGCGCGTGTTCAGGAACGTGTTGTAGGCCTCCATGTCCCGCACCGCGACCTGCAGCACGTAGTCGCGCTCGCCCGACACCGAGAACGCCTCGGTCACCTCGTCGAGGCGGGCGATGTGGCCCTCGAACAGTTGCCGGTTCTCGTCGGTGTGTTCCGTCAGCGCCACGGCGAGCAGGACCTGCAGCCGGATGCCGGCGAGCTTCGGGTTCAGCACCGCGACGCGGCGTTCGATGAGCCCGGCCGTCTCCAGTTCGCGGATGCGGCGCCAGCAGGACGTGCGGGACAAGCCGACGCGGGTCGCGAGCTCGTCCTGGGACAGCGTCGCGTCCTGCTGCAGCGCATCGAGAATGCGGACGTCTGTCGTGGACAACTTCATGGGCGGCTCGCTCGCCAGATGCACAAGTATGCAACAATTGTTTCATAGTCTGAGCTCGTCCGACAGATATCGGGCAGAAAATCCGCGGAAGCCGCGCATACTGGTGGATCACCCAGCGAGGACGCACGCCATGGCCGACCTGTTCGACAACCCGATGGGCCTCGACGGTTTCGAGTTCGTCGAGTTCGCCTCACCCACGCCCAACGTCCTCGAGCCCGTCTTCGACGCGCTCGGCTTCACCGCCATCGCAAAGCACCGCTCGAAGAACGCCACGCTGTACCGGCAGGGCGGCATCAACTTCATCCTCAACGCCGAGCCGAAAAGCCACGCCGCGTACTTCGCCCAGGAGCACGGGCCGAGCGCCTGCGGCATGGCGTTCCGCGTGCGCGACGCGCACAAGGCGTATTACCGGGCTCTCGAGCTCGGCGCGCAGCCGGTCGACATCCCGACCGGGCCGATGGAGTTGCGGCTGCCGGCGCTGAAGGGCATCGGAGGCGCGCCGCTGTACCTGATCGATCGCTACGCCGAGGGCAGCGCGATCTACGACATCGACTTCGAGTATTTCGACGGTGTCGACCGGCATCCCGAGGGCTGCGGCTTCCACACGCTCGACCATCTGACGCACAACGTGTATCGCGGGCGCATGGCGTTCTGGGCGAAGTTCTACGAGAAGCTCTTTAACTTCCGCGAGATCCGCTACTTCGACATCAAGGGCGAGTACACGGGCCTGCTGTCGAAGGCACTGACCGCGCCGGACGGCAAGATCCGCATTCCACTGAACGAGGAGGCCTCGAAGGAGACCGGCCAGATCGAGGAGTTCCTGATGGCCTACAACGGCGAGGGTATCCAGCACATCGCGCTCGCCTGCGACGACCTGTACGCCTGTTACGACAGGCTCGCGGCGCGCGGCATGCGTTTCATGACGCCGCCGCCGGAGACCTACTACGATATGCTCGCGGAAAGGCTGCCGGGGCACGGCGAACCGGTCGACGAGCTCGAGTCCCGCGGCATCCTGCTGGACGGCTCGACCGAGGACGGGGACCCGCGGCTCTTGCTGCAGATCTTCTCGGAGACGCTCATCGGGCCGGTATTCTTCGAGTTCATCCAGCGCAAGCGGGACGAGGGTTTCGGCGAGGGCAACTTCAAGGCGCTGTTCGAGTCGATCGAGCGGGACCAGGTTGCGCGCGGCGTCGTGGGAAAGACAGCACGGGAGGCCTGACATGCAGGTAAAGCGCATTCATCACGTCGCGTACCGCTGCAAGGACGCGAAGGAAACCGTCGAGTTCTACGAGCGCGTGCTGAACATGGAGTTCCTGCTCGCGTTCGCCGAGGACCGGGTGCCGTCGACGAAGGAGCCGGACCCGTACATGCACGTGTTCCTCGACGCCGGCATGGGGAACGTGCTCGCGTTCTTCGAGCTGCCGACGAAGCCCGACATGGACCGCGACCACAACACGCCGAAGTGGGTGCAGCACATCGCAATGGAAGTCGAGGACTACGCCGCGCTGGTCGCCGCCAAGGCGCACGTGGAGGAACAGGGCGTCGACGTGATCGGCCCGGTGAATCACGGTATCTTCCAGTCCGTCTACTTTTTCGACCCGAACGGTCATCGGCTGGAGCTCGTGGCGAACACACAGACACAGGAACAGCTCGACGAGCTGAAACGCGTCGCCCCGGCGATGCTCGAGGAGTGGAGCCGGACGAAGAAGGCGCCGCGGCATGCCGCGTGGCTGCACGAACTGGAGTTCACCGGGGACATCGAATGAAGCTCGCCTCGCTGAAGCACGGCCGGGACGGCCGGCTCGTGGTCGTGTCCGACGATCTCACCCGATGCCTGCCCGCGGACGGCATTGCGCCGACGCTGCAGCGCGCGCTCGACGACTGGGCGTGGGCCAGCGACGCGCTGGAGGACCTCGCGGAGAAAATTGCGAACGGCGCGGATGCCCAGGTCTTCGACCAGGCGGATTGTGCGTCGCCGTTGCCGCGCGCGTTCCAGTGGGCCGACGGTTCGGCCTACGTCAACCACGTCGAACTCGTGCGCCGGGCACGCGGCGCGGAGATGCCGGAGAGTTTCTGGACCGACCCGCTGATGTACCAGGGTGGTTCGGACGCGTTCCTCGGCCCGCGCGACGACATCCCGGTCGGGGACGAGGCCTGGGGCATTGATTTCGAGGCCGAGGTCGCGGTCGTCACCGGCGACGTGCCGATGGGCGTCAGGGCCGAAGACGCGGGTGACCACATCCGGCTTGTCCTGCTCGTCAACGACGTGTCGCTGCGCAACCTGATCCCGGCGGAGCTTGCGAAGGGCTTCGGCTTTTTCCAGTCGAAGCCGTCGAGCGCGTTTTCGCCGGTGGCGGTCACGCCGGACGAACTCGGCGATGCGTGGCGCGACCACAAGCTGCACCTGCCGCTCGAGTCCGCGGTCAATGGCAAGCCCTTCGGCAGGCCGGACGCGGGCGTCGACATGACGTTCGACTTCGCCCAGCTCATCGCGCACGCGGCGAAGACGCGGCCGCTGGTCGCCGGCACGATCATCGGCTCCGGCACGGTGTCGAACAAGCTGGACGGTGGGCCGGGCAAGCCGATCGCGGAGGGCGGCGTCGGCTATTCCTGCGTCGCCGAGCTGCGCACGATCGAGACGATCGAGAACGGCAAGCCGAGCACGCCGTTCCTCGCTTTCGGCGATCGCGTCGCGATCGAGATGAACGACGCGAACGGCGCGTCGATCTTCGGTCGCATCGACCAGCGGGTCGTGCGCTACGGCGCCTGAACCATGCCCGCGCGCCTGTACAGCTACTGGCGGTCCTCGGCGAGCTACCGGGTACGTATCGCGCTGAACGTGAAACGTGTCGCGCACGAGATCGTGCCGGTATCGCTGGTTGCCGACGGCGGCGAGCACCGCAAGGACGACTACCGCGCCCGCAACCCGCAGATGCTGGTGCCGTTCTTCGACGACGGGCGCGTCGCGACCGGGCAGTCGCAGGCCATCATCGAGTACCTGGACGAGGCGCACCCCGCCCCAAAGCTGTTGCCGGACGATGCCGCCGCGCGCGCCCGCGTTCGCGCGTTCGCCGGTGCCATCTGCAGCGACATCCAGCCGCTGCAGAATCTTCGCGTGCTGCAGTACCTGGACCGGGAGCTCGAGATCTCGGAGGTCGCGAGAATGGACTGGGTGCGGTACTGGATTCGCGCCGGCTTCGAGGCGGCAGAGGTGCTGGCGGCGGGCGACAGCCCGTTTACGTTCGGCGACTCGCCGACGCTTGCGGATGCCTGCCTCGTGCCGCAGATGTACAACGCACGCCGTTTCGAGCTGCCGCTGGACGACTTTCCGCGACTCGTCGCGATCGATGCTGCCTGCAACGAACTCGACGCCTTCCGCCGCGCGGCGCCGGAGGCGCAGCCGGACGCCCCGTAGCGCGTCTGCTAGAGTGTCGGCGACGATTGTCAGGCACTGTTTGCTCAGCGGGGGAAGCGTGACGCGACACATCATCCTGGCCACCTGGGTGGCATTCACGCTCGTTCTCGCGGCCTCGGCCTCGGCCGACCCGCGAGCACCGAACATCATCTTCGTCCTGACGGACGACCAGCGTTACGACGAGCTCGGGTTCATGAACCCGGTGATCGACACGCCCAACATGGACCGCATCGCGGCGGAAGGGGTGCATTTCGCGAATGCGTTCGTCACGACTGCGCTGTGTTCACCGAGCCGTGCGTCGATCCTCACCGGCCAGTACATGCACAACCACGGCGTCGTGGACAACAACGCACCACCGCGGGAGGGCCTGCGCTACTTCCCGGAATTCCTGCAGGAGGCCGGGTACGACACCGCGTTCATCGGCAAGTGGCACATGGGCGAGGCGGTCACTTCGGGCAGCACGCACGACGAGCCGCAGCCGGGTTTCGACCACTGGGTGAGCTTTGCGGGCCAGGGCCACTACTACCCGGTGCGGCGCGACGGATGGTCGAACAAGCTCAACGTGAACGGCGAGCGCGTCGACCAGAGGGGCTATATCACCGACGAGCTAACGGATTACGCGCTGGACTGGCTCGCCGAGCGGGACGACGCGACGCCGTTCTTCCTGTACCTGTCGCACAAGGCAGTGCACGCGGATTTCGCGCCGGCCGAACGCCACCGCGAACGGTACGCGGACCGCAGCGTGCCGGTGCCGGACAGCCAGGCCGACACGCCGGAGAACCGGCGCGGCAAGCCGCTCTGGGTGCAGAACCAGCGCAATAGCTGGCACGGCGTGGACTTCCCGTATCACAGCTCGCTCGACGTCCAGTCGTACAAGATGCAGTACCATCGCGCGCTGTCCGCCGTCGACGAGAGCCTCGGCCGCCTGTTCGAATGGCTCGAGGAGACCAGCAGGCTCGACGACACGGTCGTCGTGCTGATGGGCGACAACGGCTTCCTGTTCGGCGAGCACGGCCTGATCGACAAGCGAAACGCCTACGAGGAGTCGATGCGCGTGCCCCTGTTGATGCGGGGCCCGTCGCTGCCGGCGGGACACGTTGCCGACGAGATTGTCGCAAACATCGACATCGCGGCGACGTTTCTCGACATGGCCGGCGTAGCGCCGAGTCCGCAGTTCGACGGCGAGAGCTTCTACGCGATCGCACAGGGAAAGCCGCAGCCCGGCTGGCGTGACGAGCTGCTCTACGAGTACTACTGGGAGTTCAATTACCCCAGCACACCGACCACGTTCGCCCTGCGCACGCCCGACTACAAGTTCATCCAGTATCATGGCGTGTGGGACACGGACGAGCTGTACGACATGCGAAACGACCCCCGCGAGATGCACAACCTCATCGACGATGAAAGGTATCTTGCCGTCGTCGCTGACTTGCGCGATCGACTGTTTGCCAGGCTCGAAGACCGCGATGGCGGGCACGCCGTGCCGTTCACGAAGAAGTTCTCCAAGGGCGCGGTATACCGGCACCGCGACCGCTCCAGGTCGGCGCCGTTCCCGGAGGACTGGCAGAAGAGCGGCGACGAGAAAGACCTGCGCGAGTTCATGATTCCGGATCGCGCGCGGAGCCGTATACTATCCGGGAACTGACAACGGGTCCCGATTGAACGCCTTTTCCGGCGCGCCCGACGCGCACGCCATCGTCGCGATGGCCCTCACACTGGTTGCATTGTTTCTCTTCAGCAGCCGGCACCTCTCGCTCGAGTCGTCCAGCCTCGCAGTGCTTACGTTGCTCGTCGTGGTGTTCGAGCTGTTCCCCTATTCCGGCGAACAGGGCCGACTGGGCCCGGCTGACTTCCTGGCCGGGTTCGGCAACCCGGCACTGATAACGATCGTCGCGCTGCTCGTGTGTTCGAAGGCGCTCGAGGTGACCGGCGCGCTGCATGCGACGACGCGCCTGCTCGCCCGCATCTGGAAGACGCAGCCGCGGCTCGGTCTTCTCGCGACCATGTTCATCGTCGCCGGCGCGAGCATGTTCATGAACAATACGCCGCTGGTCGCGATGGCGTTGCCCGTACTCGTCGCCGTCTGCAGGCAGACGCAAACGTCGACGGCCCGTGTGCTGATGCCGGTCGGCTTCGCAACCATCATCGGCGGCATGGCCACCACCATAGGCACGTCGACGAACCTGCTGGTTGCCGACCTGGTCGCCGATCACGGCATGCCGCGCTTCGGAATGTTCGAGTTCGCGGAGCCGGTGCTGATCGCTGGCAGCATCAGCATCGTGCTGATCTGGCTGCTGGCGCCCCGCTTGTTGCCGGACCGTGAGCAACGGAGCTCGCGGTCGTCACCACGGGTGTACCGCGGCGTGCTTCATGTCACGGAGAAGAGTGCCGCCGCCGGCAAAACGCTCGCGCAGGTACAGGCGATGACGCATTCCCGAATGCAGATCGAGAGAATCGAGCGCGGCGAAGACCTGTTCATCGCGAGGCTGCCGACCGTCGTGATTCGTCCTGGCGACAGGATCTATACGCGTGCTCCGTCGGCGCAGCTCAAGGAGTACGAAACGGTGCTCGGCACGCCGCTCAACGCCGAGAATCGCGGCGCCAGCACGTTCGAGCGACGGTGGATCGGCGAGTCGGCGCGGCAACAGCTCGCGGAGATTGTCGTTACGTCCTCGTCGTCGCTGCACCGCCAGAGCCTGGACGAGTCGACCCTTCTGTCGAAGCACGGACTGACGCCCATCGCGATACATTCGCCGCGGCGCCACGCGGACGAAGAGGCCGACGGCGAGGACGGGCTCGAGAGCCGGCGGCTCGGCGTCGGTGACATCGTGCTCATCCAGGGCGACACGGACGGCATCAAGGCGCTGCAGCGCAGCGGCCAGGCGCTGGTGTTGTCCGGCGCGGTCGACCTGCCCACGACCGCCAAGGCGCTGCCTGCCGGCGTCATCATGGCCGGCGTCGTGTTTGTCGCGGCGCTCGGACTGCTGCCGATCATGGTCAGCGCACTGGTCGGCGTCGTACTGTGTATCGGGCTGCGGTGCATCGTGTGGAAGCAGGTCAGGTCCGCGCTCGATTCGAACCTGATCATGATGATCGTTGCGTCGCTGGCCCTCGGCGAAGCGCTGGTGCAGACCGGGGCCACCGCGTGGCTGGCGGACGTGTTCGTGACGGCGGCCGGAGGGCTGCCTCCGGGGCTGGTGATTGCCGTCCTCATGCTCGGATCGGCGCTGATGACGGAAGTTGTCACGAACAATGCCACGGCCGTGTTGCTGACGCCGCTGGCGTTCGGGATCGCCGAAGGACTCGGACTCGACGCGAAACCGCTGGTGCTGGCAGTGATGTTCGGCGCGAACATGAGCTACCTGACGCCCCTCGGTTACCAGACGAACATCATGGTGATGAACGCCGGCGGCTACCGGTTCGGCGATTTCTTCCGGCTCGGGCTGCCGCTGCAGATCTGCATCTGGCTCATGCTGTCGTGGTTGCTGGCCATCGGTGTCGGCATCTAGAGCTGCCACGCGAGACCGGACCCCTTGCAAGGCGCAAGGCCACGGGCGACACTGGCAAAGACGCATTTCGCGAATCAGTCTCATTCGAATGTCCCGGTTTCGTTTCCTCGCAATGCTCCTGCTGGCCGCGGGAGCAGTACAGGCCGCCGACGCGCCACCCGTGGGGGTCGGCGAAGCCGTTGAGCGCCCGATCGTCCGAACAGTCCGCGTGAGCGGGACGGTGACGTCGCCGCGTAACGCCGTCCTGTCGCCGTCGGTCGGCGGCCTCGTCGCCGCGATTGCCGTGGACGCCGGGGACCGTGTCGCCGCGGGTGACGGCATCGTGCGTCTCGACGACGAGCTCGCCAGGCTGGAGCTTCAGCGCCGCGAAGCGGAACTCGCACAGGCGCGCGCGGCGCTGGCGGATGCGGAACGCCGCCTCGACGAGGCCGAGCGGGTGCGTAGCGCGAGTGCGATCGCGGAAACAGAGATCAAGTCACGGCAATCGACGGCGGAACAGGCGGCCGCCGCGTTGTCTGCCGCGGAAGCCGCGTACCGCCAACAACAGGCCGTCGTGGAGCGCCACCGCGTGCGGGCGCCGTTCGCCGGCGTCATCAGCGAACGGCTCGCCGACATCGGCGAGTGGGTCAGCCCCGGCACCGGCCTCGTCGAACTCGTCGCGATCGACGAATTGCGCTTCGACTTCCGGGTACCGCAGGAGTACTACCCGAACGTCACGCCCGACACGCTGATCGAGCTCCGCTCGGATGCGTCGCCAGCGTTCGCGGCGCCGGGGCGCGTGACCGCAATCGTGCCGGTCAAGGATGCCGGCGCGCGTACGTTCCTCGTGCGGGTCGTCAGCGAAGGCGAAGACGACCCCACCGTCACGCCGGGCATGTCTGCCCGTGGCCTGCTGCACATCGACGCGCAGCGGACCGGCGTGGTCGTGTCCCGCGACGCGCTGCTGCGCTACCCGGACGGCCGGCAGGTCGTCTGGATCGTGGACCGGTCGGCCGAACTGCCGCGCGTGCGCGAGCAGCAGGTCGAGACCGGCTTCACGTTCGACGGCCTGGTCGAGATCCTGACCGGGCTGACCGCGGGGACGCTGGTCGTCACGCGCGGGAACGAAGCGCTGCAGGAAGGCCAACAGGTTACGATACGCTGAGCCAGCGGAGGAGCTGAACCGGTGTTCGACGCAATCGTTCGCAACGGCATCCTGATGACGGTCGCGTCGCTGATCATCGGCGTCGTCGGCCTGATGGCGGCGTTTCGCGTGCCGGTGCAGATGATTCCCGATCTCGAGGTGCGGACGATCTCCGTGCAGACCTCGTGGCCCGGCGCGACGCCGCAGGATGTCGAGAAGGAGATCCTGATAGAGCAGGAGGAATACCTCCGGAACCTGCCAAACCTGCAACGACTCGAGGCGACCGCATCGGGAGGCCGCGCGACGATCGAGCTGGACTTCCCGTTCGGCACGGACATCACCGAGACGCTGATCCGCGTCAACAATGCGCTGAACCAGGTACCGTCCTACCCGGAGAACGTGGACGAGCCGCGGGTCTATGCGAGCTCGTTCTCGGCGAACTCGTTCATGTATTACGCCGTCGTGCCGTTGCCGGGCAATCCGCGCGGCCTCGACATGGACATGATGCGGGACTTCATCGAGGACAACGTACGTACGCGGATGTCCGGCGTGCCCGGCGTCTCCGAGGTAAACGTCTGGGGCGGCGCGGAGCGGCAGATACGCATCCTTATCGACGCGTCCCGGTTGTCCGACCGCCGCCTGACGATCGGTGACGTCTACGACGCGGTCCGCGGCCGCAACCAGGACGTGTCCGGCGGCGAGATCGAGAGCGGCAAGCGCCGCTACCTCCTCAGGACGGTCGGGCGCTTCGAGGACATGGATTCGCTGCGCGAACTGATCGTTGCGCGCCGCGGCGACACCGTCATCCGCCTCGGAGACATCGCATCCGTCGAGTTCGACCACTTCGAGGTCAACAACCTCTCTTTCGTGAACGGCGCGCCGTCCATCCAGCTTGCGGTCAACCGCGAAGCCGGTTCGAACGTCATCGACATCAAGTACGCGATGATCGAGGCGGTCGAGGCCATCCAGGCGGAAGTGCTCGAGCCTGCCGGCATGCAGATCATGCTGACGGCGGAGGACGTCGGCTACGTCGAGGCATCCGTGCGCAACGTCTGGATCAACCTGGCGATCGGTGCGTTGTTTGCAACGCTGGTCATGTACGTGTTCCTTCGTTCGGTGCGGGCGACCGCGGTCGGCGTCATTGGCGTTCCCCTGTGCACGATTGCGGCGTTCATCGGCCTGCTGGCGACGGGCCGCACGGTGAACGTCATTTCCCTGGCCGGCGTGGCATTCGCGATCGGCATGACGCTCGACAACAGTATCGTCGTCATCGAGAGCATCGAGCTGGCGCGCCGCCGCGGTCTCGACCGGGTACGCGCGGCAGTGGAAGGCGTTCGGGGCGTCTGGCCCGCCGTGCTGGCGTCGACGCTGACGACGATCCTGGTGTTCACCCCGGTCCTGTTCATCCGCGAGGAAGCCGGGCAGCTGTACTCCGATATTGCCATCGCGATCTCGGCGTCGATCCTCGCATCCATGCTCGTTGCGATCACGCTGATCCCGACAGCAAGTGCACGTCTCGACTTCGGCACCGAAAACCTCGCGCCATCCGCGACGGCCGATGCCATCAGGGCGCGTCTGCTGGGGTGGGTGCACTCTATGATCGCGACGCCACGAAGCCGGCTGACGACGATCATCGTCACGCTGGTGCTGAGTGCGGCCTTTGTCCTGCTGCTCACGCCCCCCGCCGAGTACCTGCCGGAAGGCGAGGAGCCGAAGGTTTTCGCGTCGATGAATGCGCCGCCCGGCTACAACATCGACACGATGACCGAAATCGGCCTGGAGGTGCAGGACTACTTCCTGCCGTTCGTCGGCGATGACCCGGCGCGTTTCGACGCCGGCGAATCACCGGTCCCGGCGCTGCGCTACATCAACGTGCGCATCGACCCGGGCGGCATGCGTATCATCTCCGAGCCCGCACACAGCCGCCACATCAATGCCCTGATGGACGTGATCACCGCGAAGTACCGGGAGTATCCGGGCATGCGCGCGTTTGCCGCGCGCGGGTCGATCATCTCGAGCAACGATGGCGGGACGCGCAGCATCAACCTCGACATCTCGGGACCGGATCTCGCGGTCATCTATGACACGGCGCTCGCCGCGTACCGCCGCGCCGAGGACGTGCTGGGCAATCCGCGCATCCAGTCGAACCCGTCGTCGCTGTCGCTCGCGCAACCGCTGGTCGAGGTGCGTCCGGACTGGGATCGGGCTGCCGAGCTCGGCATGGACGCCGGCGACGTCGGCTACACCGTGGCCGCGCTGACCGACGGCGCCTTTGTCGACGAATTCTTTCTCGCCGACGACAAGATCGACATCTACCTGTACGGCAGCGAGGGCGGACGCGCCGACCTCGACCGCCTGGGCGACGTCCCGGTCTTCACGCCGCAGGGGACGATTCTGCCGCTGTCCGCCATTGCGACCATTGCGGAGACGGTCGACACGAGTACCGTGCGACGTGTCAACGGCCGCCGTACCGTGACGCTGAACGTCATCCCGCCGCCGTCCGTGCCGCTCGAGTCGGGCGTCGACATCGTGCGCAACGACGTCGTCGGCTACCTGCGCGACAGCGGGCAGTTGCCGGCCGGCGTCGTCATCGACATCTCGGGCGCGAGCGACCAGCTCGATGCGACGAAGGCCGCGCTGGCCGCGAACTACCCGGTCGCGCTCGTCATTATCTTCCTGCTGCTGGTCGCGATCTTCCGGCACTGGGGCTACCCGCTGCTGATCATGACGAGCATTCCGCTCGGCATCGCGGGCGGCATCGTCGGGCTGGCGCTGCTGAACGGTGTGGGCGCGTTGCTGCCGCTCATCGGACTGAACCCGGTGCACCAGTCGTTCGACATGATCTCGATGCTGGGCTTCCTGATCCTGATGGGCACGGTCGTCAACAACCCGATCCTGATCGTCGACCGGGCGATGCGCTACCTCGAGGAACACCCGGTATCGGCCCGCGAGGCGGTTGCGGAAGCTGTCGACGTGCGTCTGCGGCCGATCGCGATGTCGACGTTGACGACGATCTGCGGTCTGTCGCCGCTCGTGTTCATGCCGGGTGCCGGCACGGAGCTGTACCGCGGCGTCGGCGCAATCGTGCTGTTCGGCATCCTCGGCGCCGCGGTCGTGTCGCTGACGATGTTGCCGGCACTGACGGTCGCGGCCCTGGAGTGGCGGCGCGAGCGCGGCCCGGCGAGCCAGCCCGCCTGATCGACGCGTTCAGCCCGCCTGCCAGATCGTCCAGGCGCCGATCACGACGAAGCCCGCGCCCGCGATCCATGACAGGATCTTCGGGTCGACGATGGTCGAGACGACGGACCCGGCCGCGACCGCGATCGCCGATGACAGCAGCAGCGCCGCGGACGCGCCGAGGAACACGGTCCACAGGCTGACGGACGGGCGGCTGGCGAACAGCATCGTCGCGAGCTGCGTCTTGTCGCCGAGCTCGGCGAGGAACACCGTGCCGAATACGATGGCGAAAGTCTTCAGTTCCATGGGGGGATACTCTTCGGATCAGGGCCTGAGCCGGCCGTCTTCCTTGCCGGTGACGTAGCGGTCGAGCCAGCGGAAATACTGTTCGTACAGGTGGCGCTCGTAGGACGGCACGGAGAGGACGTGGCCCTCGCCGGGGTACACGACCAGTTCGGTCGGCACGCCGCGCCGCTTGAGCGCGATATAGAGTTGTTCGGAGTTCAGGATCGGCACGTTCCAGTCGTCCTCGCCGCCGACGATCAGCGTCGGCGTCACGACCTTGTCCAGCGACCAGAACGGCGTGATCCGGTCCCAGTTCTCGCGGTTCTCGGCGAGCCAGGGCAGGCCGAGTTCCTCTTCCCACCAGCGCTGGTACTGATCGTGCCCGTAGTTAGCGACGTACAGCGTCGCGCTCGCGCCGGTGATCGCGGCGCGGAAGCGGTCCGTTTTCGTGATGACGTGGTTCGTCATCATGCCGCCGTAGGACCAGCCGTAGACCGCGGTACGCTCCGGATCGACCCAGCCCTTGGCAATCACTGCATCCATCGAGGCGATGACGTCCTCGTAGTCGATGCCGCCCCAGTCGCGATAAATCGCTTCCGCGAACGCCTGGCCATAGCCCCAGGACCCGCGCGGGTTCGGCATGACGACGACGTAGCCGCGGCCGGCCAGCAGGCGGGATTCGGCCTCGAAGCGCGCATCCCACTGCGCTTGCGGGCCGCCGTGGATGTACAGCAGCCCCGGGTACCTGCGGCCCGGCTTGTAGTCGGGCGGGAACACGACGAACGTGTCGAGCAGCGTCCCGTCCGTGCTCCGGTAGTTGTGTTTCTCGACGCGGCTCAGACTGAGCCCGGAAAGCACCGCGTCGTTGACGCGGGACAGCTTCTCGAGGCCGTCGGGGTTGAGCGCGAAGATCTCGCCCGGCGCCTGTGGCGTTGCCACGATGGCATACAGCGCATCGCCGGGGCCGATGTCGTAGTCGACGACCACCTCGCCGCCCCGGGTGAGCGTCGCCAGCGTTCCCGTCGCCAGGTCGACGCGGACGAGACTCTGTTCGCCGCGGGATTCGATGTAGGCAAACATCGACGTTCCGTCCGACGAGAAGCGGGGTTCGTAGACGCCCGTTTCCTTGAGCGCACCGAAGCCCTGTATCGCGCCCGATGCCACGTCGACGAGCGCGGCCTGGGGGATCGCGTAGATCGGCAACGCACCCGGTACGCCGGACGTGCAGAGAATCGTCTTGCCGTCGGGGCTCCACGACGGGCTCGCCTCCGCGGACTCGCTGGTCGTGAGGCGCCGCGGCGCGGTGCCGGGCTTCGCCGCCGTATCGACGATCCACAGGTCCGTGTTGCGGTTGCCGTCCGGTTCCGGCGTGCGGTTGCTGACGAACACGATTCGGCGGCTGTCCGGCGCCCAGGCGGGCTCACTGTCTTCGTAGTCGCCGAACGTGACCTGCACCGGCGCGCGGGATTCGAGGTCGACGACGTAAACGTGCGCGCGGTAACGGTCGAGGTAGCCCGTGTAGTCTTCCTTGAACTGCAGGCGGTCGATGACCCACGGGCGCGGGTTCGGCGGTTCCTCTTCGTCGAGGTCCGCGGGCGTCGGGTCTTCGGCCAGGAACAGCAGCTTCGTGCCGTCTGGCGCCCACTGGTAGGCGTCGATGCCCTGCGGCAGCGTCGTCAGCGCGTGCGCGTCGCCACCACGGCGGTCGTACAGCCAGATCTGCGAGACGTCATCCTCACGATCCGACAGCACGGCGAGGTAACGGCCGTCGGGGCTCCACTGCGGACTCGTGCTGCCGGCGCCCTCCGCCGATACCCGGAACGCGGCGCTGCCGTCGACCGGCTGCACCCAGACCGCGTCGGCGTACGCGTCTTCTTCCAGGTCCTTCGTGCTCAGTGTGTAGGCAACGTAGGCGCCGTCCGGGCTGACCGCGATTTCATCGACGGTGCCGAGGGCAAGGTAGTGTTCGATGCCGAAGGGTTCTGCGTGGGTGGCGCTGTGGATGGCCGGCAGAAGCAGCAGTGCCAGCAGGCGCCGGCGGAAACGAATTAGCCGCATGTCGCGATCAGACCCCGGGTGAGGAAACCGTCGACAGGCTAGCGCATGCGGGCCCGATTGTCTGCGGCGGCGAGCCTCGCGTCAGGCCGGTGCGGTGTGCGCGTCGATGAGCTGGCGAGCGATCTCGGAAACGGATTTGACCGGACCGAGGTCCGCGAAACACAGGCGCGACAGGAACGACCCGCCCATCAGCAGCATCAGCGCGTCGCCGAGCTGGTCGGGATCGCGCGCGCCCATCTCCGCCGCCAGTGCTCGCAGGCGCTTGAGGATTTCCTCGTGGTGCCGCACGACGATGAGCCGCGCCGGGTGATTTTCGTCGATGATCTCGACCGAGGCGTTCGCGATCGGGCAGCCGCGGCAGGAATCGTCGTCGCTCGCGGCCGTTTCGAATTCGCGAAACAGGCGTTCGATCTGCCGGCGCGGCTCGCCCGGGTAGGGCGCGATCGACTCGTCCCACCACTCCCAGAACAGGCGGTCCTGCTCCTCGAGCACGGCGGCGACGAGCTGGTCCTTGGAGCCGAAGTTCCGGTACAGGCTCATCTTGGTCGTGCCCGCGGCAGCCGCAATGGCGTCGACGCCGATGGCGCGGATGCCCTGGCGGTAAAACAGCTCGCGGGCCGCCTGGAAGATGCGCTCCCCGGCGGAGTCGGGCGACGCCTCTTCGGCGCCGAGATTGAACAGGT
Source organism: uncultured Pseudomonadota bacterium (assembly GCA_913055625.1). Taxonomy (GTDB): domain Bacteria; phylum Pseudomonadota; class Gammaproteobacteria; order Steroidobacterales; family Woeseiaceae; genus UBA1847. Next base: position 197,030 of record CAJXJW010000002.1, read on the forward strand.
CTGCCGTCATGAAAAACTCTCGCTTGACAGGTGAGTGACCGGTCAGTATCTTCGCGATGGTACCGAACGGTATCGTAACGCGCTCAATCATGTCCTCGTAACGATCGCTTGTCAATGGCCGTTTTCCGAATGGTCAGCTTTAACGGACGAACACGATCGCGCGTTGCCAGACAACACATTGAATAAAAAAGGTCTTTCCATGCGTACCCGTAACCTGATCAGCGCGATTGCCTTCCTGGCGGTGGTGACCATCACCGTTCTGGCGAGCCGGGAGCCCGGCCATGCCGACGTGGCGCCCCCGCCGCCGCCGGCGGTAACAGTCGCGACGGTCGACATCCGCCCGCTGCAGTCCTGGGACGAGTTCACCGGGCGGCTGGCCGCGGTGGAGACGGTCGACGTGCACCCGCGCGTCAGCGGCTACATCGAGTCGGTGCACTTCGAGGAAGGCGCCGCCGTGAAGGCCGGCGACCTGCTGTTCCGGATCGACCCGCGGCCGTTCAAAGCCGACGTCGACCGCCTCGCGGCGGAACTCGAGCGCGCCGAAGCGCAGCTCGCGCTGGCCGCATCGAATCACGCGCGCGGCGTCCGCCTCTACGAGCAGAATGCGACGTCGCGCGAGCAACTCGAGAGCCTCGCGGCCGCCGAATCCACGCAGCGCGCCGAGCTGGCCGCCGTGAAGGCGGCGCTGGAGTCGGCGCGCCTGAACCTCGAGTTCACGCGTGTCGTTTCGCCGATCGACGGCCGCGCGTCGCGCGCACAGATCACCGCCGGCAACCTCGTCGACAGCAGCAGCTGGCTGACGACGGTCGTCTCCAGCGGCCCGATCCACGTGCACTTCGATGCGGACGAACAGACCTACCTGCGCTACCGGGAGCTGGTGAGCGGCCGCGGTATCGACGCCGTGCAGGTGCAGGTCGGCCTGATCAACGAAGAGGGCTACCCGCACCCGGCGCGCCTCGACTTCATCGACAACCGCGTCGATCCGGAGAGCGGCACGATTCGCGGCCGCGCGGTGCTCGACAACGCGGACGGGCGATTCACGCCCGGGCTGTTCGCGCGCGTGCGCCTCGTCGGCAACGAAACGAGTGACGTCGCGATGGTCGACGACCGGGCAATCGGCACGGACCTCGACCGCAAGTACGTGCTGGTGGTCGACGAGAACAACGTTGCGAACTACCGGGGCGTGCGTATCGGCCGCTACGTCGACGGACTGCGCGTCGTCACCGACGGGCTCGTCGACGGCGACGTCGTCATCGTCAACGGGCTGCAGCGCGTTCGACCCGGCTCGCCGGTCACGCCGACCGCCGTCGATATGCAGTCACTTGCACGGACCCCGGATCGCACCGACGAGGGCGGCCTGACCGTCGCCGCCACACGGAACTAGACAGGACCCCGGCGCTGGCCGGGGTGAATGAATACCCACGGACACCCTCCCATGAACTTCCCGCAATTCTTCGTCAACCGGCCGATCTTTGCGGCCGTGGTGTCGATGATCATCTTCATCACGGGCGCGCTGTCGCTGCGCCTGCTGCCGATCAGTGAATACCCGGAAGTGGTGCCGCCGACGGTCGTCGTGCGCGCTACCTACCCGGGCGCGAACCCGCAGGTGGTCGCCGAGACGGTGGCCTCGCCGCTCGAACAGGCGATCAACGGCGTCGAGGACATGCTCTACATGTCGTCGATCGCGACCGCGGACGGCCTGATGACGCTCACGGTGACCTTCGCTCTCGGCACCGACCTGGACCGGGCACAGGTGCTCGTCCAGAACCGCGTGCAGCAGACGCTGCCGAAGCTGCCTGCCGAAGTGCAGCAGCTCGGCGTCGTGACCGAGAAGTCCTCGCCGGACCTCACGATGGTCGTGCACCTGGTGTCCCCCGACCAGCGTTACGACATGCTGTACCTGTCGAACTACGCGACGCTGCGCGTGCGCGACGAACTCGCGCGGCTCGACGGCGTCGGCCAGGCGCAGGTCTTCGGCGCGGGCGAATACTCGATGCGCGTGTGGCTGGACCCCGAGAAGGTCGCGGCGCTGAACCTGACGGCGAGCGAGGTCGTGCGCGCGATCCGCGAGCAGAACATCCAGGTGGCGGCCGGGCAACTCGGATCGCCGCCGTCGCCGTCGTCGGCGCAGTTCCAGCTCCTGATCGATACGCAGGGCCGGCTCGTCGACGAGTCGGAGTTCGAGAGCATCGTCGTGAAGACGGGCGACACCGGGCAGATCGTCCGGCTCGGCGACGTCGCGCGGATCGAACTCGGCGCCAGCAGCTACTCGTTGCGCTCACTGCTCGACAACCAGCCGGCCGCCGGCATCGGCCTGTTTCAGCGCCCCGGCTCGAACGCACTCGACATCTCGAGTTCCGTGCGCGAGCGCATGGCGGAACTGAGCGCGGAATTCCCGGAGGGTATCGAATACCGGATCGTCTACGACCCGACCACGTTCGTGCGCTCGTCGATCAACGCGGTCGTCAAGACGCTGCTCGAGGCACTCGTGCTCGTCGTGCTGGTCGTCGTGTTGTTCCTGCAGACCTGGCGCGCGTCGCTGATCCCGCTCGCCGCGGTACCGGTGTCGCTCGTCGGCACGCTCGCGGTCATGCACCTGTTCGGCTTTTCGCTGAACACGCTGTCGCTGTTCGCGCTCGTGCTCTCGATCGGTATTGTCGTCGACGACGCGATCGTCGTGGTCGAGAACGTCGAGCGCAACATCCGCGAGGGACGCAAGCCGATCGAGGCGACGAAGCAGGCGATGCGCGAAGTGACCGGCCCGATCATCGCCACGACACTGGTCCTGGTCGCCGTGTTCGTGCCGACCGCGTTCATCAGCAGCCTCACGGGGCAGTTCTACCGCCAGTTCGCGCTGACGATCGCGATCAGCACGGTGATCTCCGCGATCAACTCGCTGACGCTGTCGCCGGCCCTGTCGGCCCTGTTGCTCAAGGAGCCGGGCACGGCGCCGGATCGCCTGCAACGCGGCATCGATCGTGCGTTCGGCTGGGTGTTGCGGCCGTTCAACCGCTTCTTTCGCCGCGCGACGCAGCGCTACACCGCGGGCACGCGCAGGAGCCTGAAGCGGCCCGCGCTGGCGCTGACGATGTACGCCGGCCTGATCGCGCTGACCTGGGTGGGCTTTACGCAGGTGCCGAGCGGCTTCATCCCCGCGCAGGACAAGCAGTACCTCATCGCGTACGCACAGTTGCCCGAGGCGGCGACGCTCGACCGGACGGACGAGGTCATCCAGCGCATGGGCGACATCATCCTGGAGCAGCCGGGCGTCGCGAACGCGGTGGCGTTCCCGGGCCTCTCCATCAACGGCTTCGTCAATGCGCCGAACGCCGGCATCGTTTTCGTGACGCTCGAGGACTTCTCGGAACGGCACGGCGACGCCATGTCCGCCGGCGCAATCGCGGGCGCCCTGAACCAGCAGTTCGGCGCCATCCAGGACGCGTTCGTCGTGATTTTCCCGCCGCCGCCCATCATGGGTCTCGGCACGATCGGCGGGTTCCGCATGCAGATCGAGGATCGTGGCGGACACGGCTACGCCGCGCTGTACCAGGAGACGCAGAACCTCGTGCAGAAGGCCTGGCAGACGCCCGGGCTGACCGGGCTGTTCTCGGGTTTCCAGGTCAACGTGCCGCAGTTGCACGTGGACGTGAACCGCGAGAAGGCGAAAGCGCAGGGCGTGGATCTCGACGTGTTGTACGAGACGATGCAGATCTACCTGGGCTCGTTGTACGTGAATGACTTCAACCGATTCGGCCGCACCTACCAGGTGACGGCGCAGGCAGACATGGACTTCCGGTTGCAGCCCGAGGACGTGTTGAAGCTGAAGGTGCGCAACGCGGACGGTGTCATGGTGCCGCTCGGCAGCTTCGTAACCCTCGAGCACCGCGCCGGCCCGGACCTCGTACCGCATTACAACGGCTACCTCACCGCCGAGATCAACGGCGGTCCGGCGCCGGGCTACAGCTCCGGCCAGGCCGAGGCGCTGATGGCGGAACTCGCGGAACGCGAGTTGCCGAACGGCATGACCTACGAGTGGACCGACCTCACGTACCAGCAGCAGCTTGCCGGTAACACGGCGGTGTGGATCTTCCCGTTGTGCGTGCTGCTCGCGTTCCTCGTGCTGGCCGCCCAGTACGAAAGCTGGAGCCTGCCTCTGGTCGTGCTCCTGATCGTGCCGACGGTGCTGTTGTCCGCGATCGCAGGCGTGTGGCTCACGGGCGGTGACAACAACATCTTCACGCAGATCAGCCTGATCGTGCTGGTCGGGCTCGCGTGCAAGAACGCGATCCTGATCGTCGAGTTTGCGCGCCATGCCGAGGAGCAGGGCCGGTCGATCTGGCAGGCCGTGGTCGAGGCCTGCCGCCTGCGACTGCGCCCGATCATCATGACCTCGCTCGCGTTCATCATGGGCGTCACGCCGCTGGTGTTCTCGAGCGGCGCCGGCGCCGAGATGCGCCACGCGATGGGCGTCGCCGTGTTCGCCGGGATGATCGGCGTGACCCTGTTCGGCCTGCTGCTGACTCCGGTTTTCTACTACGTGATCCGCCGTCTCGTCGTTCGCTGGCAGGATGCGCGGCTCGGCGCCGCACCGGAGGCCGCATGAACCGCCTGTCCCGCAGCATCGTTCCCGCGCTGGCGCTCACGCTGAGTGCCTGTGCGGTCGGCCCGGACTACGAGACGCCGGAGACGGCGCCCGCGTCCTTCGTCAACGCGTCCCGGCCGGACTTCACGAACGCGCCGGTCGAGGCGGCCTGGTGGCGGCAGTTCGGTGACCCGGTCCTCGAGGACCTCGTCACGCGCTCGCTGGCCGGCAACCCGGACCTGCGCATCGCGCAGGCACGCATTGCAGAGGCGCGCGCCGTGTTCGACGAAGGCAAGCTCGACCTGTTCCCCGCGGTGACGACGCATGCCGGATTCAGCCGGCAGGACTCCCCGGTGCCGCAGTCGGGCGCGCTGACGCCGGTCAGCTACGACGTGTACGACGTCGGGTTCGACGCCGCCTGGGAGCTGGACGTCTTCGGCCGCGTGCGGCGCAGCGTCGAAGCAGCCCGCGCGAATGCGGAGGCGGCCGAGGCCGACTACCAGTTCGCGCAGGTCAGCCTGACGGCCGAGGTCGCGCGCGAGTACTTCGCGTTGCGCGGCGCGCAGCGGCGGCTGGTCGTGGCGAGGAACAACCTCGAGAACCAGCGCGAAGTGTTGCGCCTGACGCGCGTGCGGCTGGAGCTCGGCGTCGGCCAGGAGATCGACGTCGCGAGTGCGCGGGCGCGCCTCGCCGAAACCGAGGCACTGCTGCCGCCGCTCGTCGTGGCGGAGAAGCGCGCGGCCTACCGGCTCGCGGTGCTGCTCGGCCAGCGACCGGGCACGCTCGACGCCGACCTCGCACCGGTGAGCACTGCGGCGCGGATCGAGGAAATACCGATCGGCGATGCGGCGGACCTGCTGCGCCGGCGACCCGACGTCCGGGCCGCGGAGCGGCAGCTCGCCGCGCAGACCGCTCGCGTCGGCGTCGCGACGGCCGACCTGTTCCCGCGCCTGAGCGTGACGGGTTTCATCGGCTTCGTGTCGGGAACCTCGTCGAACCTCGGCGACAGCGGCACGGACGCGTGGTTCGTCACGCCGCGCCTCGACTGGGCGGCGTTCGACCTGGGCAGCGCCCGTGCGCGGCTGCGCGCCACCGAGGCCGGGACCGACGCGGCGCTGGCGGCGTATGAACAAACGGTGCTGCTGGCACTCGAAGAAACCGAGAACGCGTTCGTTGCGTACGCGGAGGAGCAGAAGCGGCTCGCGGCACTCGTCGAGCAGGTCTCGGCATCGCGGCGCGCCGCGGAACTTGCCCGGATCCAGTACGAGGAGGGCGCGGTCGATTTCCTCCGGCTGCTGGACGCGGAGAGCACGGTGCTGGACGCGGAGGATGCGGTCACGGCGGCGGAAACATCGCTGAACACGAACGTCGTCGCCATCTACAAGGCGCTGGGTGGCGGATGGAACCTCTGACCACAATGACCAGACAAGGGGAACGGCATGAATGACGATCGATCGCCCGATGATATCGAGCCGGCTGCGATCGGCCTCTGGGTCGTGCTCGCGCTGATCCTGGTCGGCGCGATCGTCAAGCTGATCTGAGCGATTACGGCCAGAAGATGACGAGCAGCGTGCCGGCGCCGATCGCGCTGCCGAACGACGCCGCGACGATGCCGAATAGCCGTCGCCCGCCGAGCGCGCCGGCAACGCCGGCCTTGAACAGCAGGTTGGACAGGGTCGCTATCATGATTGCGCGCCACGCAATACTGTCGTTGACGCGCCCCTGGTTGTGCAACTCGGCGACGGACAGGGTCAGTGCGTCAACGTCCGTCAGCCCTGAAATGAAGGCCGCGACATAGAGCGCCGAGTCGCCGAACTGGTCCTCAACGAAGGCGACGAGCAGCAGAACGAGCGCGTACAGGCCGCCGAAGACGATGGCCGGTTTGAGCTGTGACGGGTTACTGTGTTCCGGCGCGTGCGTGCCACCCTGCTGCAGCCGGTAGTAAAGCCAGGCGCTGATCGCGGCCATCAATACGAACACGATGGCAAACGGCGGCACGAGACTGCCGAGCAGTCCGCGCGCCACCGCGGCGATCTCGATCGCGACACGGACGAGAACGACCGTCGATGCGACGACGATGACGAACGATGCAGTCCCGAGCGCCTTCTCGTTGTCCGCGGACTGGCGGGCGTAGCTCACCGTGGTCGCGGTGCTGGAGATCATCCCGCCCAGGATGCCGCCGAGTATCGAGCCCGCGCGCACGCTGACGATGCGGTAAGCAACGTAGGCACAAAGGCTGATGCCGACGATCAGCACGACCATGAGCCAGATCTTGAACGGGTTCAGCACGGCGTAAGGGCCGAACGTCTGGTTCGGAAGCACTGGCAGGATCACCATCGCGATCAGCACGAACTGGAAGATCGCCCGCACGTCGGTCACGCTGAGCGCGCCCACGAAGGCTTCCATGCGGTCTTTCAGGTGCAGCAGGACGGCGGTTGCGCCACCGAGCACGACGGCCGGGATCGTGTAACCCGACATCAGCATCGCGCCGACGAAGAACATGACGAGCGCGGCCGTCTCGGTCGTCTGGCCCGACGGGGCATCGCCGTCGCCGGACTCGTGCATCCAGTTGCCCATGATCAGGAGGCCGGCCAGGCCGACGACTGCGGCGGCGATGATCCAGCCGCCGTAGTCCCTCGCGAGCAGCGCGCTGACGGCGCCGAGCAGCGTGATCAGCGTAAACGTGCGTATGCCGGCGAGCGGGTGCTTGTCCCATTCGCGCTGCAGCCCGACCAGCAGGCCGAGCGTCAGGGCAATGCCGAGGGCCTTGAAGATGTCGGTGTCCAAGTCAGTCGCCGCGCAAGTCGATCGCCGTCCATCATCTCACGGAACGTGACGCCGCGGGCGCCGGCCGTCAGGGATCCGGCGCCGCAGGCGGGCCCTTCGGGCGCCGCGGACCGACAATGTCAAAGATGATGCCGGCGAGGGCGTTGATGCGCATGACGCGGAAGATGACCTGCGATGTCGATATCGGGCGCACGGAGCGCACCTCGCGCAACTTCGGCAGCAGGAACAGGACGACACCACCGCGGACCAGCGTGGAGATGACGAACACGCCGTACAGCGGGCTGAGCCAGGAGAGGTGCCGGCCAAACAGGGTAATGTCGGCCGGCAGCAGCGCGGCGAGCACGCCGCCGAATATGGCGCCGCAGAATATGCCGATGTTCGCGAGCACGTTGTGAATAGCGAGATAGGTCGATCGGCGTTCGGGCACTATCAGGTCATAAATGAAGTTGCTGGCAGCCAGCGTGAAGCCGGCCCAGGAGAAGCCGCTCAGCGCCTGGATGAAAATCAGGTAGCCGATGTCCGTCGACACGGTCCACAGTATGGGCATCAGCGGAATGAAGACGCCGGTGGCGGTCAGGATGCGCCGATTGCCGAAAACGTCGCTGATCCGGCCCCACTGCGACAGCGTGAGGAACTGGGCGAGGACCGACGCGGCGGAGTTCAGCGTGAACGCCATGTAGCTGAATTGCAGGTCGCGCAGCATGAAAACGGTAAAAAACGGCGACGCGATCGCGACGCCGAACTGCATCATCGCGAAGAACAGCGAGAAACGCACGGCGTTGGACTGCCGCAGGCGCTGCCACCACCCGCGGCCGATTGGCAGGTCCATTGCCGCGACGTGGCCGCCCGGGTCCGTCATTCGGGCGATGTGGTACACGGAGACGACCCTGGCGAACGCCGCGGTGATGAACAGCAGCACGAAGCCGGCCAGCGTCTGGCCGCGCGTGCTGAGCGCGTGCAGGAGAAAGCCGCCACTCAGCAGCGAGCAAAACGAAGTGAACGTCACGATGCGCGTGCGCAGTCCGAAGAAGCGCCCGCGCCGGCGGTCGGGCACGATGTCGCCCATCATGCTGCTCCACTGCGGCGCGGCCAGGTGCGCACCGGCGTGGTACACGACAATGCTCATGATGAGGAGCGGCACCGCATGCGTGGGAAACAGCAGCGGCAGGCACAGAATCGGCAGCCAGGCAAAGGCCTGCAGGCTCGCACCAATGATGATGATGCGCTGCCGTTCGCCCGTCACACGTCCGAGCCACGCGGACAGGAGCTGCGTCATGGAGGCGAGCAGGGGCGGCAGCGAGGCAAGCAATCCGATCTGTGGTGCGGTCGCTTTCAGGAACAGCGCGTAAGCCGACACGTAGGTCTCTCCCACGCCCGTCATCGCGGCGTACGCGGCTGCGTCCTTCAGAGAGTGTTTCAGGGAACGTTCGACGTCCGGGTTGCGACTTATCGCGGGCATTGACGGCGGTATGTGGGCGGGACCGGAGGTGGATGATCGCCGTTTTCCGCGACGGAAGGTAGCGACGGGTAGACATTACCTGTTCGACGGGACTGCGGCCACGGTAGACTGGGCGTCGGTGCTTGCAGGAAGGGGCCGGGCATGGCCGGCGGATTCGCCAAAGACGGAGCGGTGCAGGAACAGATCGACGCCTCGATCGAGGACGCCGTGAACCGTGCGCGCAGCCGGCTTCCAGCCGGCGCGAGCCGCGAGCGTTGCGAGGAGTGCGACGGCGTGATTCCGGAGGCGCGCCGTGCCGCGATCCCGGGCGTGCGTCTCTGCGTGGCCTGCCAGGCCGAGCGGGACAAGGCCGATGCGCCCGTCGCGGGCTACAACCGGCGCGGCAGCAAGGACAGCCAGCTCCGCTGACGGCGCATCAGCCGAAAGTCTTCCGGACGTACGCCACGATGTCGCTGCAGCCGTCGATCAGCGGGTCGACGGCAGGCACCCCGTGCTCGGCCGCCAACGCCTCCAGGTAAGCGCTGCGCTTCCGCACCGGCAGCGTCGACGTATTCACGGCAATGCCGACGCAGCACGCCGCGGGATTCGTCCGGCGCGCGACCCTCTCGTGCAGCGCGATGCACTCGGTGATCGACGGCAGGGCGAAGTGCTCCCAGTCCGACAGGCACTCGCGCGTGGCATCGTGGCAGACGACGAACGCGTCGGGCTGCGAGCCGTGCAGCAGGCCGAGGCTGACGCCCGAGTACGCCGGGTGAAACAGTGAGCCCTGGCCTTCGATCACGTCCCAGTGACCCGGTTCGTTGTCCGGAGAAAGGACCTCCGCCGCCCCGGCGATGAAGTCCGCGACGACGGCGTCGATCGGCATTCCCTCACCCGCGATCAGGATGCCGGTCTGCCCCGTGGCGCGGAACGTCGAGTCGATACCTGCATCGGCAAACGCGGAATCGATGCCGAGCGCCGTGTACTTCTTGCCGATGGCGCAGTCGGTGCCGACCGTGAGCAGGCGCCGCCCGGTGCGCTTCTTCCCGGTGCCGACCGGCAGGTTCCGCGGCGGCACGCGGACGTCGACGAGGCGCACATCGTGCGCCCCGGCGACTTCGACGAGCGCCGGGTTGTCGTTCAACTTCGTGTGCAGGCCGGCGACGATATCGAGACCGGCCCGCGCCGCGTCCACCATTACATCCCACCAGGCCGCGGGCACGGCGCCGCCAACCGGCGCGACCCCGACGACGAGGCTGCCGACGCCGTCATCGGCCGCGGCATCAATGCCGAGATCCGGCACGCCGAGGTCTACCGCGGCGCCGGGCGCGCGCAGCTGCCCGGCAACGTCGGCACGCCGCCAGTGGACGATGCCGAAACCGGTCTTGGCATTGATCGGGTCGTGCTCGTCGCCGAGAAGGATCAGGTAGGGCTTCCTGAGGCGAATGCGGGGGATTCGGGTCATGCGTGCAGAGTCTCCGGGCAACCTGCCGGACAGTACACGGGCAGTGCGATTCCCGACAAGCGGTGCGACCGCGGCGCGCATTCGACCTACAATGCCGCGATGAACCCGATCACGACAGCGCCGGCAGCCGGCCCGCCCACCTGATGCCCAAACGCGAGCTCATCGTCACGACCGAGTCCTGGGCGTACCGGGAGCCGTTCACGATCACCGGCTACACGTTTACCGCCTCGGACCTCGTCTACGTGCGACTCCGCGAAGACGGCGCGGCCGGCCACGGGGAGGCCGCTGGCGTGTACTACCTGGACGAGACGCCGGGCAGCATGGTGGCGCAGCTCGAGGGCGTGCGCGCGGCGATCGAGGCAGGCGCCTCGCGGGAAGCGCTTCAGGCACTGTTGCCGCCCGGCGGTGCGCGCAACGCGCTCGACTGCGCGCTGTGGGACCTGGAGGCGAAGATGTCGGGCCGTTCCATCTGGGCACTCACCGGCATCGAGCCCGGGCCCACGCAGACCGTGCTCACGATCGGCATCGGCTCACCGGAAGCGATGGGCGCGGCAGCAACGGCAATCGACTCGCCGCGCATCAAGGTGAAGCTCAGCGCCGAGCGCCCGGTGGAGCGCGTGGCCGCGGTGCGGGCCGCGCGGCCCGACGCCGAGATCGTCGTCGACGTGAACCAGGGCTGGACGTTCGAGCAGCTCGGGTCATTCGCGCCGGCGCTCGCGGATCTCGGTGTCGCGATGATCGAGCAGCCGCTGCCGCGCGGCGGCGATGCCGAGCTCGAAAGCTTTACGTCGCCGGTGCCGCTGTGTGCCGACGAATCCTGCCTGTCCGCGGCGGAGTTCGACGTGGCCGCGCAGCGCTACCGGGTCGTCAACATCAAGCTCGACAAGTGCGGCGGCCTGACCGAGGCGCTCGAGATCGCGCGGCTGGCGGAAGCGCGCGGCATCGACGCGATGGTCGGCAACATGATGGGCACGTCGTTGTCGACGGCGGCGGAGTTCGTCGTGGCGCAACGCTGCCGTTTCGTCGATCTCGACGGCGCGACGTTCCTGGCATCGGACCGCGAACCGGCGATGCTGATCCGGCACGGCGTCATCTCGCCGCCGGAGCCCGCGTTGTGGGGCTGACGCCGTCCGCGCATGCCTTGATCTGCCGGCGGTGACCAACGATGATCAGTCTCTGCACAGTCAACTCGCCGGATGTCGGAACATGAGCAAGAAGCGGATCAGGAAACTGCTGGAAGAACTCGGCGAGGAACTCGACCGGACCGACGACCTGGATGCGGATACGCGGGATACCCTCGCGGGCATCGGCGTTCGCCTGGGCGAGGCGGGAACGGACGACGACGACACGTTGCGCGACAACGTGCGCGAGTTGGAATCGCGATTCGCCGCGTCACACCCGACGGCCGAACGGATCGCGCGCGAGATCGCGGACCTGCTGTCGAAGATGGGGATCTGACGCGCGGGTCAGGACACGGCGGCGCCGAGTTCGAGAATCGGCAGGTACATCGCGTACGCCCAGGCTCCGAGAATCGCAACGGCCAGCACCGCGCTGGCGACGACCCACGCAAACCCGTTGCCGGCGGCTCCTGTTCGCCTTGCGCGCAGCAAGTTGACGAATGGCACGATACTGACCAGCGATAACGCGATCGCGAACGGGGCCGCAGATAGTGCAAATCCGGTGATCGCCGGCAATTCCGTACCGAATCCGGCATAGAGACGCGCGAACCCGGGCGTGGCGAGCATCACGCAGGCATATATGCCCAGCGACAACACCATCAGAGAGGCCGAGACCCAGACGATCCAGCCGTTGTCTGCGGGTTGTCGAGCCGTCTCGGTGGGGTCTTTGGGGTTCGACCTCATTGCTTGATTCCTCGAAGAAGTCTGCCGGCGTTCGGGTGGTCGGTGCCGTCGCCGCGCGACGAGTCGATCGTCACCACGACGCGGTGATCCATGCTCACGAGCGTTTCGTGTCGAGCCAGAAAGCTACCGCGGCAAACAGAAAATAGGACAGCAAGGCAGTGGCGGCCAGCATGACCTTGCTGTCCCCCTGAAGCGGCCCGAAAAGATTGACGACGTTGATCATCAGCAGCACCACGACGAAAGCGGTCATGCCCCATTTTCCGATGGCACCGGTCGGCCTGGTCGCGCGGAGGTACCACCACAAGCCGGCCAGCAGGAGCGCAGCTTCCAGGACGTAGGTCGCCGCCGCATAGTTCCAGAGGCCGAGGCCGAGCTTTGGCGAGGCGTCGCTCCACAATGGCAAGTCGGGCGTGTGCACGAGCAGGTCGAGTACCCAGTGTGACGCGACCGCGATTGCGACGACGATCGCCACGCGCCGGCTCTTCACGACCACCCATCGGAACAGCGCATACGCCAGGGCCGCCCATGCCAGTGACGCAACGAGGCTGTGCGTATACGGCATGTAGATGAGTTCGAAATGCGTGGCGTCGGTGAAATTCTCGACGACATTGAGTCGCTCAACACCCAGCAGTACGAGCGGGAAGAACACGATGTCGACGAACTGCACGGCGAGGAACAGGATGCCGAGCGAGGCGGTTTTTTCGTACTTCTTGAGTGCCAGGCTGGCGGCGTAGTGGCCTACGAACATGGTTTTTCTCCCTCAATCTCCCTGCACCGTCACGATGAGCCGCCGGCGGTGCCCCGCGTGCCGGTGCTCCCAGAGGTAGACGCCCTGCCACGTGCCGAGCAGGCAGCGTCCGTTGCCGACGGGCAGCGTCATGTCGGACTGCGTCAACACGGTGCGCACGTGCGCCGGCATGTCGTCCGGCCCCTCGTCGTCGTGGCGAAACATCGGGTCGCCGTCCGGCGCCGTCTTCTGCATGAAGCGCTCGAGGTCGGCGCGCACCGTGGGGTCTGCGTTCTCACACAGCATCAGCGACGCGCTGGTGTGCTGCAGGAACAGGTGTGCGAGCCCGGTCGTGATGCCGCTGGCGGCGACCGCGTCCTGTACGTCACGCGTGATGTCGCGGCTTTCGCGGCCTGATGTCCGTATCTCGATGGTGGTTTGCTGGTACATATAAGTGACCGGGTCAGGTAAACGTTTCGATGTGCCGCAGGTAGCTGCCGGGAAAGCCCAGGCCGGCAGCCAGCTTCAGCAGGGCCGCGGCGTATTGCGGGTTCGTCCCGGCGAGTTCGCGGCGGGCAGGTTGTAGCACAATACGGGTACGACGCTGCCGTCCGCTTGCGTCACCTCCAGCGTCTCCGCGACGTAATCCGCAACGCTCGGCTCGGCATACAACGAGCCGAGCTCGCCGGGAGCGGCCTCCATTAACACGCCGAAAGCGCGCCGGCCGGGGCAGGGCACCAGCGTCGCGCGTTCCCCGATGCGCAGCTCGAAACCGTCAGCGAATCCCGTCCTCGTGCCCGACACGCGAATGCCCCTGGACGCCAGCAATGCCTCATCCATGAAGAGCCCGTAGAAAAACACCGATACCTCGTTCGCCGTCAACGCGATCTGCTCATCTCGAGAGTATAGATTGCCAGTGCCTGCATAAAAGGTGTCCTATAAAAGGTGTCAGGTCTATTTTTCCATAAAAGGTGTCAGGTCTATTTTTCAAGAAATAAACCTGACACCTTTTAGACACCTTTGGCATTTATTTGGCACCTGACACCTCTAGGGCCCGTCTAGCGTATCAGCAACGCAATACGGAGGCGCGGGGCCGCGGAAATTGCTAAGTTCCCTCTCCTGGCTGCGAGGATGATTCAGGGGGACCCATGCAGTACAAAGCCGTCAAGCTCGTCAAGCGACCCGAGGTGCGTATCACGCCGGACGTCTTCGAGGTGGTTTCGCTCGAGACGCCGGCGCTCGAGGCCGGTCAGGTGCTGCTGAGGCAAACGCACATGTCGCTCGACCCGGCCATGAAAGGCTGGATGTCGGCGGATCGTGGCAGCTACATCCCGCCGGTCGAACTCGGCAGCATCATGCGCTCGAGCGGACTCGCGGAAGTGGTCGAGAGCCGCAACGACGCTTTTCCCGTCGGTACGCGCCTGATGGGCATGATCGGGTGGACCGAGTACGCGGTCAGCGACGGCAAGGGCCTGAGCAAGGTGCCGCCCGGGATACCGGCCGAGGCCGTGCTCTGCGTCCTCGCGTTGCCGGGCGTCACGGCGTGGAAGGGCTTCATGGACCTTGCCCGGCCGAAGCAGGGCGAGACGCTGGTCGTCTCCGGCGCCGCGGGCTCGGTCGGTTCGATCGTCGGCCAGCTCGGGAAGCACGTCGGCATGCGCGTCATTGGTTCGGCGGGCAGCCAGGACAAGCGCGACTGGCTGACGGGCGAACTCGGCTTCGATGCCGCCATCGACTACAAGAGCCCGGACCTGCTGCAGGAGCTGACCGCCGTCACGCCCGACGGTGTCGACGTCTACTTCGAGAACACGGGCGGGCCGATCCAGTTCGCGACCTACCAGCGCATGAACGCGCACGGCCGCATCGTCGTCTGCGGCATGATTTCCGACTACAACGCCGAGAAGCTGTCGCCGGGCCCAAACTGGATCAACATCATCCGCAAGCGGCTTACGATCCGCGGCTACACGATGCCCGACTATTGGGACGAACTGCCGGACCTGTCGCGCAAGGTGGGCGAATACCTGCTCGCTGGCAAGCTCAAGTACCGCGCGCACACACTGCAGGGGCTCGAGAGCGCGATCGAAGGCATCAACCTGTTGTTCACCGGCGGCAACACGGGCAAGCTGCTGGTCGCGCTGTAGGCGCTAGTCAACGTTGGAATCGTTGCCCGGCAGCACCATGATCTCGACGCGCCGGAACTGGATCGGGTGGCCCTCGCTCTGCAGCGAGATGTAGCCCTTGCCGAGCGGCAGGCCGTCCACCTTCACGGCCGGGTCGAAATTCGCCACGACGCCGCCGCCGATGACGGCATCGTCGTACTCGATGACCTTCACGCCGTTCACGTAGTGCTCGAAGTGTTCGCTGCCCTGCGCACCGACCTCGACGGTCACCCACTGGTCGCCGTAGAACGTCTCCGAGTCCGACCACAGGCAGTGCTCTTCCTCGAATTCGCCCATGTACGTCACGTGCGTTCCGGGCGTGCACAGGTTCGCCGTCGGCCGGCGCTCGCCCTCGACGAGGCCGCCAAGGAACTGCGCTTCGAGCGAAATCGGGAAGTCCTGCGCGGCGGGCATCGTGTACGGCGACGGCGAATGCAGCATCACGCCGCTGTTGCGCCAGGCCCAGCTCTCGGTGCCCGGCGCGTGGTCGCCGATGAAGCGGTACTCGACGCGCAGCCGGTAGTGGGAAAACGGTGTGTCGTAGAAGAGGTGCCCGAAACGATTTTCAAAGGTCTCGTAGCCGTCGTAGTTGACGGTCAGCAGCCCGTCCTCGACCCGAAACGTATTCGCGAAATTGTCGCCCGGCTCGTAGGTGCGGATTTTCGGCGTCCAGCCGTCAAGATTCTCGCCATTGAACAGCGGCACCCACTGGGGTTCGTCGGATGGCGGCGATGAGCACGCGCCCAGCAGGAGTGCGAGCGCGGCGATGCGCTTATGCATGATCGGCCCAGGCTGTCTCACCCTCCGCGTACGGTGCGCACGGGTCGTAGCGTCCCGGCGTTTCCGCGTAGCGCATGGCCTGCGTGTAGCCGATCTCCGACGTGAAGTAGCCGGTCAGCGTCAGTTCCTTCAGGAGGCGGAAATAGTGCGCCGGATCGCCGTCCTTGCGGTTCCAGGTGTAGTGCTGTGCCTCGTCGTCGATGCGCGTCAGCAATGCGAGCCGCTCGGCCGGCGTTGCGGCCATGAACGCCTTGCCGGTCTCGTTCATGCACTCTTCGTTCAGTGTGACCAGCCCCTTGCGTACGATCTCCTGGTCCGCCGGGTAGTAGCAGTCCAGCACCATCAGGGCAATGAACGGGCCGACACCGGCGGCCTTCGCGCCCGGCGTGTCCGTCTCGGGGAGGATCGTGTCCGCAATCTCGTCGAGGTACGCAACATCCGTCGCGGTGAACAGGGTGTTCGAGTACGTGGCTTCAGCCGACGGCGCCGGCCGGTCCGCTTCCTTCGAGCAGGCGGCCAGCAGGGCCGTTTGCCCGACGAGTGCCGTGCCGCCGAGCATCGCGGAAACGCGGAGAATGGCTTCGCGCCGCGAGATCCGGGGCAATTGCTTGTCGTCGCTCATCGTACTCCTCACAGGTTCCGGCGCTTGAGTTCCTGCACCGCGTAGTCCGCGGCGCGGGCCGTCAATGCCATGTAGGTCAGCGAAGGGTTCTGGCAGCCGGCTGACGTCATGCAGGAACCGTCGGTCACGAACACGTTCGGCGCGTCCCAGACCTGGTTCCAGCCGTTCAGCACCGACGACTTCGGATCGCGGCCCATGCGCGCCGTGCCCATCTCGTGTATGCCCATGCCGGGTGAGTAACCGGCGTCGTACGTGTGTACGTCGCTCGCGCCGATCGCGTCCAGCATTTCGGCCATGTCGTTTGCCATGTCGACGCGCATCAATGCTTCGTTCTCGCCGGTGGCACAATCGATCTTGAGCACCGGCAGGCCCCACTTGTCGGTTTTCGCCTCGTCGATGCCGACCTTGTTCTCGTGGTTCGGCAGCATCTCGCCGAACGCCGACGTGCCGATGCGCCAGCTGCCGGGCTGCGCCATGCGATCCTTGAAGTCACCGCCGACGCCGAGTTCGTGCACTGCGCGATCCCAGCCCGACCGCGAAGCGCCGCCCTGGTAGCCGAAGCCGCGCAGGTAATCGCGCTTGTCACCGAACAGGTTCCGATAGCGCGGGATATAGAAGCCGCCGGGGCGTCGGCCGAACGTGTACTTGTCGTCGAGGCCCCAGTCGTCCAGCGAACCGGAAGCGCCGACGCGGAAGTGATGGTCCATCAGGTTGTGGCCGAGCGCGCCGGAACTCGAGCCGAGTCCGCCGGGCCACACGTCGGTCGCGGAGCGCATCAGCAGCCAGGTCGAATTCAGCGTCGACGCGCACAGGAACACGATCTTTGCTTTGTACTCGGTGCTCTTGTCCGTGACGGCATCCAGAACGCGCACCCCGGAGGCGCGCTTTGCATCCTTGTCGTAGACGACTTCGGTAACGATCGACCAGGGCTTCAGCGTCAGGTTGCCGGTCGCGACGGCCGCGGGCAGCGTCGACGACTGCGTACTGAAATAGGCGCCGTAGGGGCAGCCGAGCCAGCAGGCATTGCGGTACTGGCACGGCGAGCGGCCGGGTAGCGCCTGCGTCAGGTTCGCGGTGCGGGCGGGGATGATGCGCCGCCGATTGTCGAAGTGGCCCTTCAGGGCGTTCGCAGCCTTGTCCTCGGCGCAGTTGAGCGGCATGGCCGGCTGGAACTGGCCGTCCGGGAGCTGTTCCAGGTTTTCGATGGAGCCCTGGATGCCGGCATGCCTCTCGACATGGTCGTACCAGGGCGCGATGTCCGCGTAGCGGATCGGCCAGTCGACGGCGAGGCCATCCTTCGCGTTCGCCTCGAAGTCGAAATCGCTGAGCCGGTAGCTTTGGCGGCCCCACATCAGCGAGCGTCCGCCGACGTGGTACCCGCGGTACCAGTCGAAGCGCCGGATCTCGGTATAGGGGTTATCTTCGTCGGAGGCCCACCAGTCGAGATTCATCTCGTTCAGGGCATAATCGCGCTTGAGCACCGGGAAGGCCTCTTCCATCGCGACTGTGCGGCGGCCGCGGTGCGGGTATTCCCACGGCGCCTTTCGGGCATTGACGTAGTCCTTGACGTGCTCGATGTTCTTGCCGCGTTCCAGCAGCAGGACCTTGAGCCCCTTCTCCGTCAGTTCCTTGGCCGCCCAACCCCCGGAGATCCCGGAGCCGACGACGATGGCATCGTATGCTTCAGCGGACAATGACATCCCCCCATGGCGTCAGTGTTCAGGCGAATGATCATACAAGTTCGATCCGCCGATTAGTAGGAATCCACCGGTTGGAGTTCCCGGCAACGCCTGCGTTCGGAAGAGACCGCGAAGTTCTCGAGGCAGCGTCTCAGCGATTCGTCCAGTTGCGTTCCCCGCACTCTCCACCGCCAGTTCCCGTTCGACGTGCCCGGCGTGTTGACCCGCGCTTCGGACCCCAGTCCGAGAAAGTCCTGCAGGGGGGCGATAGCGAGTCGTGCCGCGGAACTGAACGCGGTGCGAATCATGTCGTGGTGAATCGTTTCCGGCGTGCCGCCGGTCAGCGCGAGTGCCGCCCGGCGCGCGGCGCGGACTTCGTCCGCACTGCGAATGTCGTTCGGGCTGCCGCGGAACCAGCCGAGCGTTGTGTCGTTGTCGTGGGTGCCGGTGTAGCACACCGTGTTTTCGGCAACGTCGGAAAGTTGAAAGCCGGGTATGTCGACGTCGAACTGCAGCACGTGCATGCCCGGAATGCCGTGCCGTTCCCTGAGTGCCACCACGGCAGGCGTGATCACGCCGAGATCCTCCGCCACGATGGGAAGCCCGCCGAGGGCCGATCGCAGGGCATCGAACAGGGGGTCCCCTGGCCCCGGTTGCCAGGACCCGTTCCGGGCCGTGTCGGACCCGGCCGGCACTGCCCAGTACGCCTCGAAGCCGCGGAAATGATCGACGCGGACAATGTCGACCAGCTCGGCTGCAGCGCGGAGTCGCTCGATCCACCACGCGTAGCCGTCGCGCGCATGCTTCGCCCAGTCGTAGAGCGGGTTGCCCCAGAGCTGGCCGTCGACGCAGAAGTAATCGGGCGGAACGCCGGCGACGAAGTCCGGGTGCCCGTCGACGTCCAGCCGCAGGATGTCGCGGTTCGCCCAGGCATCGGCACTGTCGAAGGCAATGCAGATCGGCATGTCGCCGAACAGGGTGACACCCCGGCGGCGTGCATGCTCGCGCAACGCGCGCCACTGGCGGTCGAAGAGGAATTGCATGACCTTGATCGTGTCGATGGCGTCGCGCTGGTCGCGCTCGACGGCGGCGAGGCTATGCGCCTCGCGGTGTACGTACTCAGGCGCCCATTCGGTCCACGCCCGTTCGTCGTGTTGCGACTTCAATATGCGGAACAGCGCGTAGTCGTGCAGCCACAGCCTGTCATGACTTGCGACATACTCGTCGAAGTCATCGCGCAGCGAGGCGCCGGCCCGCGATGCAAAACGAGCAGCGGCGAGGCGCAGCAGGCGCATCTTGCGCGGTATGAGACTGCCGTAGTCGACGGTGTCGGCCGGCAAGGCGCGCAGCGGCTCGATCTCATCCGCGGCGAGCAACGCGTCGCTGACGAGACCGCTGAGGTCGATGAGCAGTTCGTTGCCCGCGAACGTGGAGAGAGACTGGTACGGCGAGTCCCCGTACGCCGTCGGTCCGAGCGGCAGGAATTGCCAGACACTGAAACCGGCGTCGGCCAGCAGGTCGACGAACGCGTGTGCCGTCGCACCGATCTCCCCGATGCCATAAGCGCCGGGCAGCGACGTGACGTGAAGACACACGCCGGCCTGGCGGGAAGACGATAGGAAGGGGTCGACTCTGGACACGGTCATAGCGTTCGGGCGGGTATTCCCATACCAGAGCGTCATGCCCGGGCATCTGAGGGAAAGCTAATTCAAGAACGAATCCTGCCGCAACAGGTTGCATACGTATTCATTCGCACGGTTACGCGTCGCGACTTTCGCGGGGACTTTCATGCTGTGCTATACCTCATCGCCCGAAATACGCAGTGGCCGCCTGTATGAATCCCGAAGACAGGAAGCGCGTAGTCATTCTCGGCGGCGGCACGGCCGGCTGGATTACCGCGAATGCATTCGCCAGCCGCTGGCCGGGCACGGTTGACGTCACACTGATCGAGTCACCGGGTATCGGCACCGTCGGTGTCGGCGAGGGTTCGACGCCGCGCCTGAAGGTGTTCATGGATGCGATCGGCGTGCAGGAGTCGGCGTGGATGCTGCCGTGCAAGGCGACCTACAAGAACGGCATCCAGTTCGTCAACTGGTCCACGAAGCCGGGCTTCGAGCGGTACTTCCACCCCTTCGCGTCGCAAGTGGACCGGTTCACGACGACAGCGTTCTACTTCAACACGCTGGCGCGGCGCCGCGGCGTCGACGTTCACGCGCACCCGGACCGGTTTTCACTGGCGGCACGCCTGTCCGAGAACCGGCAGGGGCCGATTCCGGACGAGTGCTTTCCGTTCGTCAGCGACTACGGCTATCACTTCGACGCACGGCGACTCGGTGACTTCCTGAGAGACATCGCGACTTGCCGCGGCGTCGAGCACCGCCAGGCCCGGGTGACCGGGGTCAATTTTGCGGAAAGCGGCGCTATCGCAAGCGTGTCGGTCGACGGCGGTGGTGTTGTCGACGCCGACTTCTTCGTCGATTGCTCCGGGTTTCGCGGCATCTTGATCCAGGGATCTCTGAACGTGGCTTTCCGGCCGTTCTCCGAGAACCTGTTCAACGATTCCGCGGTCGTGTTGCCGACGCCGCAGGCGGACAGCATCGGGTCACAAACGGTCTCGACGGCACTGAAATACGGCTGGGCCTGGGAGATTCCGCTGACCCACCGCATCGGTAACGGCTACGTCTACAGCTCGTCATTCTGTTCGCCGGACGATGCGGAAACCGAGTTGCGCGAACACCTGGGCCTGCTCGATAGCAGCGTCGATGCGCGACATCTCAGGATGAAGGTCGGGCGTGTCGAGCGTCACTGGGAGAGGAACTGTCTCGCAGTGGGCCTGTCGCAGGGCTTCATCGAGCCGCTGGAGGCGACCGCGCTGACCATCGTCTGCAACACGGTCTACCGGTTCATGGATGCTGTCGACATGGACGGCGGGTTCCACGGCCACTCGCGAGATGCGTTCAATGCGAGGGTCAACGCCGAGTTCGAGCTCATCCGGGACTACATCGTCGCGCACTACCTGTTGAACTCGCGGAACGACACCGACTACTGGCTACAGAATGCCGGGAACACGAACCTGTCGGACACGCTCAGGGAGATCCTCGGTACCTGGGCTTCCGGGCAGAATCTCAGCGGTGTACTCGAAAGCGGGAAGCTGCGCTCGTCATACACGCCGAGGTCCTGGCACTGCATCCTGGCCGGTTATGGCTGCTACCCGGCGCTCAAACCGGACCCCCGCAACGACGAGCTTCGAAACAAGATCGACATGTCGGAAGTCGACGAGTTCATCCGCCGTTGCGCACTGAACTTCCGCTCGCAGGACGCGTTGCTGCAGGCCTTGAACTCCTGAGCCTGTCGTTCGGCGACGCGCGGTCCTGCATGTAGCGAATATGCTACGCGGTACCGCGTTTTCTTCCTGCGGTCACCGGCACTGGCGAGTCGGCGCATCGACGATGGCCTCTTCTTACAGTGATACCGGCATGTCCTGCGGTGTCGTCGAACTCGTATGAATGAATACGATTGCAAGACATTGCCGCCCTCCGTAGTGGCTCATAACATACAAAACCTCGCGATTGACATTGCTCGCGAACAGTTTGTCCTTGGGGGGACGCAAATCATGGCATCGAAGAGGCAACGTTCCGCGCTGTCGAACACGAACAGCACGAATACCAATCTCAACATCCGTCGCACCGCCGTATCGATCGCGGTTGCCGCCGCACTGCCCGGCGCGGCGGCCATTCCGAACCTGGCGCAGGCACAGGACGCCGCCAACCAGCAGGTGATCGAGGAGATCGTCACCATCGGCGTGCGGACCAGCATCCTGGGTTCCATCGACGCGAAGCGCGAAGCGGACAGCATTTCCGACGTCGTGGATGCAGGCGCCCTCGGGTCGCTGCCCGACTTCTCCATCGCCGACGCCCTGGGACGCGTACCCGGCGTAACCACGGTTCGCGATTCCGGGCAGTCCTCGGAACTCAATATTCGCGGAATGAACGGCGATTTCATTCAGACGACGCTGAACGGCCGCGAACAGGCGTCGACGGCCGGCTATTCCTCCGGCACACGCTGGATGTCGTTCGACCAGTACCCGGCAGAACTGATCAACCAGGCCGCCGTGTACAAGTCGCCCAAGGCCTCGCAGCTCGAAGGCGGCGTCGCGGGCATCGTCGAGTTGAAGACTGCCGATCCGCTGGACGCGCCGAAGGCGCACAACCTGGTGCTGAACGCGCGCCTCGCACACAACGATGCGGCGGACTCTTTCGGTGGCGACGAGGACGGCTACCGGCTCACCGCGTCGTACCAGGGAAAGTTTGCCGATGACACGTTCGGCATCGCCATCGGAGGGTCGTATCTCGATCAGCCGAATGCCTTCATCATGTCGCGCGCTGGCGCCGACGACCCGGACTCGGTCGGGTATGGCGGCGATGGCTCGGCCGGCAACGAATACATGCCACGGGCTTTCCAGTGGCAAGCGGGTACCGGCACGGATGAGCGGCTCGGCCTGATGAGCACGCTCGTCTGGGAGCCGAACGACAAGGTCCGTGCCCAGTTCGACTACTTCCGATCCGAGTTCGATCGTGACGACCAGCGCACCGGCATCACGGCGAGCGGCTTCCGCGAAGCCGCGGCGGCCAACAACAACGTCACGAACACGGTAGTCAACAACGGCATCGTGACCAGCGCGACGATCAGTCCCATCAATCCGAACATTGCGAGCAGCGGACGGGACCATGCCTGGTTCGAGGCGCGCACCGAAGACCAGACGACGAAAGCGGACAGCGACACCTACGGCATCGTCCTGGAGTGGTATCCGACGGACAGCAGCACGCTGGTCTTCGACGCTTACCGCAGCGAAGGCGAAAAGTCGCGCGAAGACCGCATCGCCACGATGCATGCCTACGAATTCGACACGAACGGCCCGGGCACGTTCCAGGAAGTTCCGGGACAGTCGATGACCTACCAGTTGAACGGCACGGGCTTCGCGTCGGCCACGTTCTCCGGCGTCGACTTCACGGATCTCGACACGATGCGCCTGGGTCGCTACGAGCGTTATCCGCATCAATACAGCGACACGATTGATGCGTTCAAGGTCGACTTCAAACAGGATCTCGACTGGGGCTGGGTCTCCGGCCTCGAGGCGGGTGTGCGTATCTCCGACCGGGAGTTCACGACCGATCGCGGTACGTTCCAGTATGGTGGGCGCGAAGGCATCTTCGACACGGGGACCGAAAGCTGGTGTGAAGCGAACGACACGCTCGTGGGCGCCAACCCGATGCCCTGCGCGCCGCAGTCCGTCGATGGCTTCGTGCGCATCCAGTCGCTGCCCGGCGTGCCCGACCACATCGCGGTCACCGATATCGCCGCCCTGGGCACCGCGATCTTCGGTGCCGGCAACGACGCCGGCCTCGACAAATTCGAGGACAACTGGACGCTGATCAACGACACGACGCTGACCGAGGAGACCGAGGCGATCTACCTGATGCTGAACCTCGACTTCAATCTCGGCGACGTGCCGGTGCGAGGCAACATCGGTATTCGCCACGTCGAGACGGACGTCAAGTCGGCCGGCCTGCGTGACGTCGGCGCCGGCAACGGCACGCCGATCACCGATGACATCGGGGTGACCCAGGACAACCTGGCATTCGTGAGCACCGGCCCCGAGTATTCCGACACGTTGCCGTCACTGAACCTCGCGTTCGAGCTCACCGACAACGATATCCTGCGCTTCGCGGCCGCCTCGGTCATGTCCCGTCCGCCGGTCGGCAACATGACGAGCGCGTCGGGTTCGTGGAGCGGTGCAGCCGACCCGGGCACCGGCCTCGTCGAGTACAACGTCTGGAACGATGGCAGCCCGTACCTCGATCCGTTCCGCGCGGATCAGCTCGACCTGTCCTACGAGCACTATTTCGACAACGGCGGCGCGGTGACCGCGGCCGTGTTCTGGAAGGACATCGAATCGCTGGTCGAGGGGCCGAACCAGTTCACCGGCGTGGATCCGGATTCCGTGGGCGTAACGCTGCCGCCCGGAACGTTCCTGAACATCTACCAGACCTACGTCAACAACGACAAGGGCGGGTACATCCGCGGCATAGAGCTGTCGGCGACCGGCACGTTCGACCGTCTGCCGGGCGTTTTCGCGGGACTCGGCGCGACCGCGAGTTACTCCTACACCGAAAGCGAAACGCAGGTATCGGGCGGCTCCGTCGTCGGCAATGACGAGACCCTGCCGCTGCCCGGCCTGTCCGAGAACGTGTGGAGTGCCACGGTGTTCTGGGATATCGAGGACTTCAGTTCGCACGTCAACGTTCGCTATCGTGACGAGTTCATCCAGCGTATTCCCGTGCCGGGACAACCGGCGCCGGTGTTCTCGGAGCCGTACACGACCGTCGACGCGCAGTTCTCGTACAACTGGCCGGACCTGGGTATGAGCGTGGTTCTGTCCGCCAACAACCTCACGGATGAGGAAAGCGTGATCTCCTACGGCGTCAGCGGCGTGCTCGGCGAGGTCAGGCAGTTCGGACGGCAGTACTACCTCGGCTTCAACTACCAGTACTGAGGCCAAGACCCCCTGCGGCGCGTCACCGCCGCCGCAACCCCCGGGCCGCTCGAAGGGTGATACTCTTCGGGCGGCCTGTTGTTTTTCGAAACCGGACAAACGCCGGAACCGACTATGCGCAGAGGCACACAGAGTATCGTGATCCTGGGGGGCGGCACCGCCGGATGGATCGCGGCCAACCTGATGGCTACCTACTGGGACGGCGAGGGTGTCGACATCACCCTGGTGGAGTCGCCTGACATCGGCATCATCGGCGTGGGCGAAGGATCCACGCCGCCGCTCAAGCTGTTCATGGACATCATCGGTGCCCGCGAGTCGGACTGGATGGGGCGCTGCGACGCGACCTACAAGGTCGGTATCACGTTCCGGAACTGGTCGACGAAACCGGGCTACGCCGAGTACTTTCACCCGTTCCAGTGCCAGCCGGACGAAGTCACGCTTCCGGCGTTTTATCACAACAGCTTCCTGCGCCGGAAAGGCGTGGACCTGGACGGGCATCCCAGCCAGTTCTTTCTCGGTTGGTACCTGGCGAACCAGCGGCTGGCGCCGATCGCGCCCCGCAACTTCCCGTTCAAGATGAACTACGGCTACCACTTCAACTCCGGCCTGCTCGGCGAGTTTCTCAAGGACTGGGCTGCAGCCAAGGGCGTGAAGTACCGGCAGGCGACGGTGACCGAAGCGGTGCTGGACGACCAGGGCTACATCGACTACCTGAAGACGGATTCCGAAGCCACGATCAAGGCGGACTTCTACGTCGATTCGACGGGTTTTCGCAGCCAGCTGCTGCAGCAGGCGCTCGGCGTGCCGTTCGAGAGCCGCGACGACGTGTTGTTCAACGACTCGGCCGTGGTGTTCCCGACGGAGCCGGAGGAAAATCCCGAGCCCCAGACGATCTCGACGGCGCTCAGGCATGGCTGGGCCTGGAAAATCCCGCTGACCACGCGCTTCGGCAACGGTTACGTCTACAGTTCGAAGTACGTCGACGACGACGAGGCCGAGCGGGAGTTCCGTGAACACCTCGGGCTGGGCGACTCGGACATCGAGGCGCGCCGGCTCCGGTTCAAGGTCGGGCGGGTTCGCGAACACTGGGTGAAGAACTGTCTCGCCGTCGGCCTGTCGCAGGGATTCATCGAACCCCTCGAAGCCACGGCACTCGATATGGTCCAGGAAACGGTGTTCCGTTTCGTCGAGGCGGCGAAGAAAGGCAACATGACCGATCAGTACCGCGACGAGTTCAATGCCCGCATCAGCAAGCGCTTCGATGCCGTCCGCGACTACATTGTCTGTCATTACCGCATCAATACGCGATCGGATACGCCCTACTGGCGGGACAACGGGGCCAACGAGCGTATCTCCCGATCGCTACGGGAGCTGCTGACCGCCTGGATCACGGGCAGGAACATCACCCAGGAGATCGAGCGGCAGCAACTCGACGCGTACTTCCCGAGCATGTCCTGGAACTGCCTGCTCGCGGGCAAGGGCATATACCCGACCGCCGAGCAGGTACGGCCCGGCAACGAGTTGGCCCACAAGTACGACCTGGAGGAGATCGCCTGGTATCTCGAGGGTTGTGCGATGAACTTCCGGCCGCACCGGGAGGTGATCGCCGAGTTGCGGCCTGAACGTACGGCCACCATGACCACGGCGCCCGGGCGAGATGCGCCCGGGACGAAACACCGCCAGAGCGCCGCGAGCTAGTCAGCAGATCGCGGGCCCTGTCGCCGCGGCACACACGCGGTGATCGGTCCCGTGTGCGCGCCGAGGCCGGGAGCCGCAGGGCCCTCAGCGACGCCCCGATCGGCGTTCTATACTTCTGATGTAACTGCGCTTCCGTGGCCGAGGGTGTGAGCCGTGAGCCGACCGCGCGAAATTGTCCGTTTCCAGGTTGTGGTGGCAACGACCCTGCTCTTTGCGGGCTGTGCCGTGTCGGGGCCGGGTTCGCCGATCTCTCACGGCGGACTGCCGAAGTTGCCGCGCGGCGAAGACGTCAAGGTGGTGACTCTGCAACCCGGGCAGCAGGGGTTCGATATCGAATCTCAGCAGGAAGCGGCAGCGAGAACCGCAGTCGAAATTGCGCCCGACCTGGCCATTGGATCGGCGCAATATGCCACGCAGCTTATTGCGCCCTGCGGCTCGGAGGCCATGAGTTTCTGTGCCGGCATATTTCTTCCCGCCATCCTGGTCGCCGCAACGGTCACGGGTTTGACGACCAGTGTTGCAGGCTCACGGAAAGGCATCGCGTCGGACAACGCACGCGCTATCGAGCGGGCGCTGAACGATGCCTTTGCCGGCAATCTGCACAATGAAGTGTTACGCGAGCACGTCGAGTTGGAAGCCTCTGTTCCTTTTCATATCGACTCGGGAGCGCAGACCGTTCTGTTCGTCGGTATTCACCAGGTCTTCGTGTCCAGGGACGATGGCCGCCGGGTCCGCTTCAACGTTGCCGGGTTCCTGTCGGTTCGCGTCGGGACCAGGATGACCAAGCGGCAGTACTTCGAGTTGCCGACTGAATCCAGGACAGTGGACGAATGGCTGGATGATGGCGGGTTCCCGATGCGTCGGGCCATCCGGGGCGTCATCGAGGACCTGGCTGTCGAAATGGTCGACCGCGTGTCGTGAACCGGCCGTCCGGCGTTCGCGGCCGTCGGATCGCCAGGAGTTGCATGCGCCGTCGTCGATTCCTCCGGTGTCGCGAATCCGGTAGCGCCGCTCTCGCGCGTGAACTAGTCTAGGGATATTCGAGCCGCGACGTACCCGAGGGGAGATCACCATGCGTAGACGTCTGTTCATCAAGGCCGTCTCAGCAGCCGGGCTTTCCGTCGCGCTACCGGCGTGCGGCCGCAGCTCGTCGAATAGCGCGGCTTCGTTGCCTGCGCGGATGTCGGCCGTGACGGGCGCTGGAGAACCGCTGGAAATAGAGATGGCGGCGGTCCGGGAACTGGCAGACTCGATGTCGGGAGCGATCTACCTCCCCGCGGACGAGGGTTACGACGCAGCCAGGAAGGTCTGGAACGGGATGATCGACAAGCGGCCGGCCATGGTCGCCGCTTGTTCGAGCCCGGCTGACGTCCAGCATTGTGTGACGTTTGCCCGCGAACGAAATCTGCTGCTCGCCGTCAAGGGCGGCGGTCACAGCTATCCCGGCAAGTCGACCTGTGACAACGGCATGATGATCGACCTTTCCCCGATGCACGCCGTTGCGATCGACACGCGCGCGAGCGCTGCCACCGTGCAAGGTGGTGCGCTGCTCGGGCACCTCGATACGGCGTCTCTCGCGCAGGGCCTCGTTACGACCGCCGGTATCGTTTCCCATACCGGTGTCGGCGGGTTCACGCTGGGTGGCGGCATGGGGCGCCTCGACCGCAGGATCGGGCTCGCAATAGACAACCTGCTGTCGGCCACCGTGGTGACCGCTGACGGGCAGGTTCGCCACGCCAGCGACGACGAAAACCCGGACCTGTTCTGGGCATTGCGTGGTGGCGGAGGCAACTTCGGCGTGGTCACGGAGTTCGTCTACCGCCTGCACCCGTTCGACGACAACGTGTACGCGGGCAATATCCAGTACCCGATCGAGCAGGCTCGGCACATGATGACCGTCTTCGCCGAGCTGGAACAGACGATGCCCGACGCCGTGAACGTCGAGCCGTACCTGTACGTCGCCGACGGGCAACGCATGTTCGGGTTCGCCATCTTGTATGCGGGTGCACCGGAGGACGGGGAGAGGGTGCTGCAGCCGCTGTTGGCGGCAAAGAAGCCGGAGTTCAACTCCATGAAGCCCGATACCTACTCGCGCTGGCAGACCAATGCCGACGAATACCTCGGGCACGGCAAGCTGAATTACCTGAAGTCCGGTTTTATCGTCGAGTTGACGCCGTCCTTCATCGACGCGTTTGTTGGCAACTACGAAGGCGACGAGCTTCCGAATGTCTGGTATCAGCATCTCGGTGGGGCAACTTCTCGTATTGCCGGCGACGCAACGGCGTACGCGCACCGGGACGTACGTTTCAACCTGGGCATTGATGCCGTGTTCACCGATGCGGCGGAGACCGAGGCGCGGATCAACTCCGTGCGCCGCTACCACCAGGCCATGGAGCCGTACATGAAAGGCTACTACACGAACCTGAACGAGGAGGGTGCGGAAAAGACCTGGGGCAACTACGGCCCGAACTATCCGCGGTTGTCCGAGGTGAAAGCCCGGTATGACGGTGAGAACCTCTTCCGGCTGAACGCCAATATCATGCCCGCTGCGTGATGGGGACGAATTGCGTCGGTGCTCCGTCCCGCCGCGCGCGTAAGTGCGGCCTCCGATCGGCAACCTGGCCATACTTCAGTGACGTTCCGATTCGACTCCTTTCGGATTGACGAGGATCGCCGCGAGATCTGGCGGGGCGCGGCGCTGCTGCAAGTCGAACCGCGAATCTTCGACCTCTTGCTGTACCTGGTTCGTCACAGTGACCGCGTCGTCACGAAAGACGAGCTCCAGGACGAGGTCTGGGGAACGGTCGTCACCGAAGCGGCGGTTGCTCGCGGTATCATGAAAGCGCGCAAGCTGCTCGGTGATACGACCGATCATCCCCGTTACCTGAAGACCATTCGCGGCAGCGGCTACCGGTTCATCGGCGCATCGGCTGAGGCGCCGAGTGAGACGGCGCCATTGCTGGCGAGGGATCGCCGGTCTATCGCGGTGTTGCCATTCGCAAACATGTCGGGGAACGACGAGAACCGATACTTCAGCGACGGCATTGCCGAGGAAGTCCTGAACCTGCTCGCGAAGCTGCCCGAGCTTCGCGTCAGTTCGCGGACTTCGTCGTTTTGTTTCCGCGACAGCGCGCTGGATCTCCGGTCGATCGCCGGCAAGCTGAACGTGGACTATGTTCTCGAGGGCAGCGTGCGGCGAGACGGTTCCCGGGTGCGTATCACGGTACAGCTCATCGACGCGCGCGACGACGCACATGTCATGAGCGAAGCGTTCGAGCGCGAGGTGGTGGACATTTTCCGGCTCCAGGCCGACATCGCGACCCAAGTTGTCGCGCGCCTGCAACTCGCGACGGAGGCCATGAACAATGCGCCTCGCGACACGGTGAGTCTCCAGGCTTACGAGCACTATCTCCGCGGCCGGCACTATTTTCATCTCTTCGACGGAAAGTCCATGGATTACTCGAAGTTGATGTATCGCAAGGCCATCGAGCTCGACTCGACGTTCGCCAAGGCCTGGGCCGGATTAGCGGAATCGTTGACCGTGGTATGGATGTGGCAGAGCAACGATCCGGCGGTGCTGGAAGAGGCCAGGTCGGCGAGTCGTCGCGCCGTCGAGCTCGCCCCGGAACTTGCGGAATCCCGGTGCGCGCGCGGATTCGTCCTGTCTCTGCAGGGGGACTACGTGGCTGCCGCGGCCGAGTTCGAGACATCAATCGCGCTGGACCCGATGCTGTACGAAGCCTGGTATCTCTACGGGAGGTCCCGGTTTGCGGAGGGCGTTCCCGCGGAGGCGGCGAGGCTGTTTCGAACCGCGGCGGCCGTGCGCCCCGACGAGTACCAGGCGATGAACCTGGCCGCGACCGCGCTGCGTCGCCTCGGCGAGCACGATGCCATGCTCGCTGCCTCGGCCGAGGGCGTACGCCGCTGCCGGCAGCGGCTTGCCTTGCGCCCGGA
This sequence comes from uncultured Pseudomonadota bacterium, assembly GCA_913055625.1. Taxonomy (GTDB): domain Bacteria; phylum Pseudomonadota; class Gammaproteobacteria; order Steroidobacterales; family Woeseiaceae; genus UBA1847. The sequence continues at coordinate 227,336 of CAJXJW010000002.1, forward strand.
CGATACGCGTGCATTGACGCTGGGTGCCGGCTCGCTCGTCGACCTCGGTGAGCGTGAAGAGGCCATTGTCTGGCTCGAGCGGGCGCTCGACATTCGGCCGAACGACATCGGCGTGATGCACAACTGTGGTTGCGTGTACGCCGCGCTGGGCGAGGTCGACCGCGCACTGGACCTGTTCGAGCGGCGATTTGCCCTCGGCAATGCGTTCGCGGACTGGATCGACAACGACCCGGACTTCGACGGCTTGCGTGAACACCCGCGCTTCAAGGCGATACGGCGGACGGCTGCGGCCGGCGAGCGTGCGATGCCGACTCCCGACGCCGGTTGAATACGTATTCATCAGGCCGGCATCGGACCCCCTTTGCTAGACTGCGGGCGGAGCAACGAGGGGGCGTTTCGCGGCGGGGGCCGCGCGACGGGTCGGACTTCCATGCAGCAAAAACCTGTCCTGTCGTTCTGGCAGATCTGGAACATGTGTTTCGGGTTCCTGGGTATCCAGTTCGGCTTCGCATTGCAGAACGCCAACGTCAGCCGCATCTTTCAGACGCTCGGCGCAGATATCGGCGATCTGCCGATACTGTGGGTCGCGGCACCGCTGACTGGCCTCATCGTGCAGCCGATCATCGGCTACATGAGCGACCGGACCTGGGGCCGCTTCGGCCGGCGGCGGCCGTACTTCACGGTCGGCGCCATCCTCGCGTCGCTGGCCCTGTTCGCCATGCCGAACTCGCCTGCGCTGTGGGTCGCCGCGGGCATGCTCTGGATCATGGACGCGAGCATCAATATCTCCATGGAACCGTTCCGTGCGTTCGTCGGGGACATGCTGCCGGAGCGGCAGAGGACGTCCGGCTTCGCGATGCAGAGCTTCTTCATCGGCATCGGTGCCGTCGTGGCGTCGGCGCTTCCGTGGATGATGACGAACTGGTTCGATGTCAGTAACACGGCCCCCGCGGGCGAGATTCCGGCCTCGGTGAAGTGGTCGTTCTACCTCGGCGGCGCCGCCTTCTTCGCCGCGGTGATGTGGACCGTGTTGCGTACCCGCGAGTACTCGCCGGCGGAGCTGGCCGCGTTCGAGCGGGCCGAATCGCCCGAAAACGCGGTGCCCGGCACGGCGCCGCCGCCGACCGGTGCGTTCCGCCTCGGCAGCGTCCTTGCGCTCGTCGCCGGCATCGCGGGCTGGTTGCTGATCCGTCACTACGACTTCGAGAAGGAGTTGTTCATCCTGAGCGGCGGCCTCGTGGTTTTCGGCCTGTTGCTCGTCCCGTCCGCGCTGGGCAAGGCCCGCGAGATGCGCCTCGGCGGCCTCGACGACATCGTCAACGACCTGTTCCGCATGCCGCGCGTCATGAAGCAGCTCGCGGTCGTTCAGTTCTTTTCCTGGTTCGCCCTGTTCGCCATGTGGATCTACGGCACGTCGGCGGTGACCAGCTACCACTACGGCACGACGGATGCCGCGTCCGCGCTGTACAACGACGGTGCGGACTGGGTGGGCGTGCTGTTTGCGTGCTACAACGGCTTCGCCGCGCTGGCGGCCATCGCGATTCCTTTCGTCGCGAACAACCTCGGTTGCCGTTCCTGTCACCTGTTGAACCTGGCGCTCGGCGGGCTCGGGCTCATCAGTTTCTGGTTCATCGATGATCACCGCTGGCTGCTCGTCTCGATGATCGGCGTCGGCATCGCGTGGGCATCGATCCTTTCGTTGCCTTACGCGCTGCTGTCGAACAACCTGCCGGCGCGCAAGATGGGCGTGTACATGGGCATCTTCAACTTCTTCATCGTGATCCCGCAGATCATTGCGGCGAGCATCCTCGGGCTGCTCGTCAATCACCTGTTCGGGGGTAACAGCATCTATGCGCTGATCGTCGGCGGCGTGTGCATGATCCTGGCGGGCGTCGCGACGATGCTCGTCGACAAGGACGCGGAGCCGAAGCTCGCATGAGCGCCAGGAGCGGAATCGCCCTGGGTGTGGCGCTGCTGTGTGCTGCCTGTTCCGGCGATTCGCCGGTCGAGGAGTACTACGGCACACTCGAGCCCTTCGCGAGCGAAGCCGTGTACTTCGTGGTTACCGATCGTTTCGTCGACGGCGATCCCGGCAACAACTTCGAGGAGCAGGGTGCCGGCCCCTGGCATTCCTTCGACCGCCCGATCGTCGAGGACGGCGAGGACATCGCGAACATCGGCTACCTGGGTGGCGACTTCCGGGGAATTCTCGATCACGCCGCGTACATCGCCGAGACCGGTTTCACGGCGCTGTGGATCACGCCGATCGTCGAAAACCCGGATGAAGCGTTCTCCGGGAGCCATCCGCCGGGCGACATCCCGTTCGGCGACCAGGGCAAGTCGGGCTATCACGGCTACTGGGGCGTCAACTTCTTCAGTGTCGACGAGCACCTCGAATCCGAAGGCCTCGACTTCGCGACGTTGGTTCGCCGGCTGGACGAGGAGCACGGCATCAAGCTCGTGCTGGATATCGTCGCGAACCACGGGTCGCCTGCCTACACGATGCCCGAGGAGCAGCCGCTGTTTGGCGAGATATACGACGCGGACGGGACGCTGCTCGCGGACCATGAAAACCTGGCGCCCGGAGACCTGGACCCGGCAAATGCCCTGCACGCGTTCTACCGCCGCGAACCCGACCTGGCGCTGCTCGCCGACACGAACTGGGAGAACCCCGCCGTCCTCGATTACTTCGTGCGGGCGTACTCGCGCCGTATCGACGAAGGCGTGGCCGCCTTCCGCATCGACACGATCCGGCACATGCCGCATGCTTTCTGGGCCGCGTTCAGCGAGAAAATTCGCGCGGAGCACCCCGGGTTCTTCATGTTCGGCGAGGCGTTCAACTACGAGGCGGCCGGGATCGCACCGCACACGTTTCCGGAGAACGGCGGGATCAGCGTGCTCGACTTCCCGTTGAAGCAGGCAATGGACGAAGTGTTCGCCAGGGGGCAGGCCTATGCAAAGCTGCCGATGGCCCTGCACACCGCGGACGGCGTGTACCAGAACCCGTACGAACTGATGACGTTCTACGACAACCACGACATGCCGAGAATGGATGCCGACGACGAAGGTTTCATCGACGCGCACAACTGGCTGTTCACGGCGCGCGGTATCCCGGTCGTCTACTACGGTTCCGAGATCGGCTTCCGTCGCGGCGCTGCGGAGCACAGGGGCAATCGCGACTACTTCGGCACGGACAACATCGAAGCCGCGAAGTCGCACCGCATCCGGCAGGCCTTGCAGCGGGTCGCGCGGCTGCGCGCCGGCTCCGTGGCGCTGCAGCGGGGGCTGCAGCTCGACGTGGAGTACACGGATCGCACCGCGGCGTTCTTTCGCGTGTACCAGCATGACGGCGTTTCGCAGTCGGCCCTGGTGCTGCTCAACGGCGACGACGACGCTCGAGATGTGCGCGTGAACGGCATGCCCGGGCACGGGCCCTGGCGGGAAGATGGCGTCGAGGATCTCTACGTCGAACGGATGGATGAGGCGGTCACGTTTCGCGTACCGCCGCACAGCGTGCGGGTACTGTTCTTCGATCAGCCGGTCGAGAGCGCGTCCGCGCGTGCGTGGCTGGCTGAGCTGCAGCTCAACGCGGAACGGATGCGTCGCGCCCGCCGCATGAGTCGCGAATGACCAGCTTCGGCGTGATCAGTGTCGACTCGACGGGGTGGCCCTCGATCATGCCGACGATGGCGCGAACCAGCGCGTCCGCCGCCGCCTCCACGTTCTGCTGCACGGTGGTCAGCGGTGGCGTGACGTAGGCCGCCAGCGGCATGTCGTCGAAGCCGACCAGACTGACGTCCGCCGGCACCGCTTTCCCTGCTTCCTGCAGCGCGCGCAGTGCGCCGATCGCGAGCAAGTCGGTGACCGCGAAGATGCCGTCGAATCCCGCGTTGCGCTCGAGCAGATTTCGCGCCGCCGCGTAACCTTCCTTCTCGGAGTTACCGGCGGGTGCGTGCAACGCGGCGTCCGGCTGTATGCCGGCTGCCTCGAGGGACCGGACATAGCCCGCGAAACGGGCCGCAAATTCGGGGCTGCGCTGCGACGTGCTCCCGATGAACGCGATGCGCTTTCGCCCGAGATCGAGCAAGTGCCGGGTCGCCTGCCGGCCGCCGGTCTCGTTGTCGCAACCGACGGAGTGTCCGGGCTGATCCCTCACGATCGGTCCCCAGATCATGAAGTTCGTGTTGGCCTCGGCAAGGGCGTCCAGCTTTTCGCGGTAGTCCAGGTAATCGCCGTAGCCCAGAAGAATCAGTCCGTCGGCACGCTGGCTGGCCCGGTACTCGATGTGCCAGTCGTCGTGCAGCTGCTGCAGCGACACGAGGATGTCGTAACCGTGGCGCGCAGCCGAGCGCACGATGTTGTCGAGCATGGACAGGAAGAACAGGTTGAGCTGGGACGTGACCGTCTTGCTGTCGTCAAAAATCAGAAGCGCGATCGTATTGCTGTGGTGCGTGCGCAGCCCCGCGGCATTCCGGTTGACGAAGTAGTTGAGTTCCCGCGCGATCGACTGGATGCGCTCCCGGGTTTCGGGTCGCACCAGCGGGCTGTTGCGCAGCGCGCGCGAAACCGTCGCCTGGGAAACCCCGGCGATTTCGGCGATGTCGCGTGACGTGGGCGTCGTGGTTTTCATCGCGGCATGGTGGATTTCCCTTCCCTGCCTCGTGTTTTACCACAGATCGGTACGCTCGAAACGAATCGGGCGGGCGCCGACTCCGGCAGGCACCCGCCGGGCGGCACGAGTCCGCGCATCCGGCACACCGGGCGCGAAACCGGTGAGTTCGAACCGGATCATGAAGTCGCGAAGCAGCGTGGCGGTGCCGAGCCGGAACATGAGATGCGGGGAACGAGGCCCGCGTCGCCGGGGATCGACCGGGTGCAACGTGGCGCTCTCGACGCCGGCGCCCCGTTCCCTGTTGGAGGACTCGCCGTCCGCGACCGTCGCTCGGCGACGATCTCGCTGTCGGCGCACGGGCGACGGGCACGGACCGACTGTCGCGTCCGGCAGACGATTTGCGCAAACCCCCCGTAATACACCACGAACAGGCGTCTCAAAAACACAACAATAGTGGACTGTTTATCCCGTTATCGCATAAGGAATTTCAATTAGTAGCGGGAAAGCGACGATATAACTAGTTATTCCAACAGCTAATAACAACTGTCCGTATCCATAACGCAACGATATTTCGACGTCACATTCTTGTGTAGGACTGTTCCAACAGGATCCGTTGGGCGGGCACGGGCGTGCCGGCAGGACAACGGGTTCGATCGCGGCCGGTGCGATTTGGTTGCGATCAATTAGGAATAACCCCACGAGATATGACGGAGACAACACGATGAAACCGAACCAACGCATTAGCACCGCGGTGCGGATGGCGCTGGGTGTCAGCGCGGGCAGCCTGCTGCTCGCCTCGGCGCCGGCGGCACTCGCGCAGGACGGTGGCGCGGATGCGCTCGAGGAAATCACGGTGACGGGGTCGCGCATCAAGCGTTCCGACCTCGACAGCGCCAGCCCGGTAACCGTGCTCGATCGCAACGACATCATGGCCCAGGGCGTTACCGACGTCGGCAACCTGATTCAACGCATGCCATCGATGTCCGGCACGCCGCTAGGCACCACGACGAACAACGGCAACACGGAAGAGGGCCAGGTCGAGATCGACCTGCGCGGCATGGGGCCGGAGCGCACCGTGACGCTGATCAACGGCAAGCGCACCGTCGACGGCGGCGACTTCACCACGATTCCGTCCATCATGATCGAGCGTGTCGAGATCCTGAAGGACGGTGCATCCGCGATCTACGGCGCAGATGCGGTCGCCGGCGTGGTCAACATCATCACCCGCCAGGATTTCGAGGGCGTAAACGTCGACGTCCAGACGGCCGACTTCTTCGACATGGACAGCGGTGTGCAGAACGCTGTTTCGCTGATCGCCGGCACCAGCTTCGACGGCGGCAACTTCGTGTTCGGCGCGGAATACATCGACCAGGAAGAGGCGTACCAGCGTGACGCGCCGTGGGACTTCTTCCAGGGTTCGTACTACATCTACTACGAGTCGGATTTCGGCTGCGAATCCAATCCCACGAGCTGCACGTTCTTCGGTTCCTCGCGTATCCCGGAATCGCGGCTGAACTTCCTGAACCACGGCATCTTCATGATCGAGAATGCCGGCGACGTGATGACGCCGTACGACAACCGTACGTACAACTACGCGCCGGTAAACTACATCCAGACGCCATACAACCGCACGAACGTGTTCGGCGAGGCCAATTTCGACCTGTCGTCGAACGTGCGCTTCAACGCGGCGATCCGCGGCAGCTCGCGCCGGTCCGACCAGGAACTCGCGCCGCTGCCGTATGACACGAACATCGACCCGGGTTACGACGGGGTATTCAACGGCACTGCGTACACGGGTATTTCGCCGGACAACTTCTACCTGCGTGACGCGCTCGACCGCTATAACGCGGCGAACGGCACGGCACTCGCCTACGAGCCCGTGACGAACGCACGGCGGCGCATGGAGGAGACGCCCCGCCACTTCTCACAGGACCTGTCGCAGTACCAGGCGGTGCTCGGGTTCGAAGGTGACTTCGGCGGCCTCGACTGGGACTTCTACTACAACAAGGGCTACAGGAGCCTGGTCAACAATGACCTCGGCCAGTTCTCGGGCGAGCGCCTGAAGAACGCGCTCGGCCCGTCCGCCGACCTCGACGGTGACGGCACGCCGGAGTGTTACGGCGACATCGGCGACCCGACGTCCGTCATCTCCGGTTGCGTGCCCCTGAACCTGTTCGGCGGGCCGCTGTCGGTGACGGATGCGATGCTGGGCTACGTCGGCGTCGAGCTCGTCGATACCCGCGTCTGGGAGCAGGATATCGTGGAAGGCAGCATCAGCGGCTCCGCGTTCGAGCTGCCGGGTGGTGAGTTCGGCTGGGCGGTCGGCGCGGCGTATCGCGGCGAGACGTTCAAGTACACGCCGGACTCGGCCAAGGTTCTCGGCGCCGCCACCGGCGGCACCGGCGCCGGCACCGACGGCTCGCTGTACTCGAAGGCGCTGTACGCCGAGGCCTATGCGCCGATCTTCGACAACGGCACGCAGTCACTGGCACTCAAGGGCGGCGTTCGCTGGGACGACTACAACCTGTTCGGTGATGACACCACGTGGCAGGTCGGCGTCGAGTTCCAGGTCGTCGACTCCCTGAAGCTGCGCGGCACGGCCGGCACGGCGTTCCGAGCGCCGACGATCGAGGAGCTGTACGACGGCCTGCAGGACGATGCGCCGAACTACGTCGACCCCTGCGATCCGGAGGACTTCCAGGCTAACTACGGCGGCAATGGCACGAATATCGCCCCGGGCTGTGCGCAGGTGGCGAACCGCACGGACACGCAGACGACCTCGCTGATCGGCGGCGCAGCCGACCTGCAGCCCGAATCGGCCGACACGCTGACGGCGGGCCTGGTCTGGACGCCGGCGCTGGGTGATGGCGGACTGTCGGTCACGGTCGACTGGTGGCAGATCGAGCTCGAAGACGCCATTGGTACCTACGGCGTACAGTTCACGCTCGATGAGTGCTACGTGAACGGTGACGCGGCAAGCTGCGCGCTGATCACGCGGCGTGCCGACGCGGACTACACGATCCGCGACATCGTCGATACGAACGTGAACGTCGCGAACCAGGTCGGTGAGGGCATCGACACGGAGATTCGCTACGACTTCGATACGAGCTTCGGCTCGTTCGAGACGGCGTTGCTATGGTCGCACCTGCTCGAGCGGCACCGTACACCGTACCCTGGCGCGCCGGTGGAAGAGATGCTCGGCATGCATTTCCTCGATACCAGTACCGAGGACGGGGGCACGTACGCGAAGGACAAGTTCAACGCCTCCGTGCACTGGACGCTGGGCGACCTGAAGGTGGGCTACCTCGCGGAGTACATCGGCCCGATCGATTCCATCGCGAAGTTCCAGAACACCTATGTGCAGAGCGTCGATTCGCAGCTCTACCACGACCTGGTGTTCGACTACACGCTCGACGTGGTTGGTGACACGATGCTGACGCTCGGCATCACCAACCTGTCGGACGAGGCGCCGCCGTACATCGACCGTGGCTTCAACGCCAACACCGACCCGACAACGTACCGCATGTTCGGAAGAGGTTATTTCCTCCGCATATCGCAGACGTTCTGATCGGAGACCCCGCGGCTTATCGGGGGTCGAGGGCCGCCTTCGGGCGGCCCTTTTCCTGCGACGGCACGGTACCGAACTTTGACGTGCCGCGCGCTTCTAATGCATACGCAGCCGCTGGACGAACCGGGGGGCATATGACCACCAGCGCTTACTTGCAGAAGGTAAGCCATGCCGCGCGCGCCGCGGCGCAACGCAAGGACTGGGCGAGCGTCGCGGCCTGTTCCAGCGAAATCCTTCGACACGACGCGGCATCCGCCGAGGGGTGCTTTCTCGCCGGCCTCGCGGCGAAGGCGGAAGGGCGTGCGGATGCTGCGGCGGTGCAGTTCTCCCGCGCATTCCAGCAGGACGGCGGGCGCTACGATGCCGCCGTCGAACTCGCGAAGCTGTATGCCTCGGAGCGACGCAACGGCGAAGCGGCGGAATTGCTGCGGCGCGTCGAGAACAAGCTCGGCGGTAGCCCGATGTACCTGCACCTGGCGGCGACCGTGTACGCGGAGATCGGCTTGCCGCAGCGCGCCTACCCGTTGTTCGTCAAAGCGGACGCGCTGCAGCCCGGCACCGACCTCGTCCTTGCGCATCGCGCAACCTGCGCGGTCTTCCTCGGCAAGCTCGACGAGGCGCGCGACATCTACCGGCGCTTGCTGGCGCGGTACCCGGATCACCAACGCTACCACTACCAGTTGGCGAAACTCGATCGTGCGACGGACGACCGGCACGTACACGAGATGGAGGCCGTACTGGACAGGACGAAGCAGCCGCCGGAGCACAACGTCTTCCTGTACTACGCGCTCGGCAAGGAGTGCGAGGATCTCGAGCGCTGGGACGACGCGTTCGGGTGGTTCCGACGCGCGGGCGACGCGGTTGCCGCGGTGGCGGACTACGACATCGGGCGCGACCTCGCGCTGCTGGACACCATCACCCGGACCTGCAGCGCGAAATGGCTGGGGACGCCGGCGGATGGGGCGTCCGCCGGGCGGACGCCGATCTTCGTTGTCGGTCTGCCGCGTAGCGGCACGACGCTGACCGACCGCATCCTGTCCAGCCATTCGCAGGTGGCGTCGGTCGGCGAGACGCAGTTCGTGCAGATGATCCTGCGCCGGGAGTCCGGCATCGTCAGCGACGAGAAGATGACGCCGGCGATGATCGAGGTGATGAGTACCCGCGACCTCGCCTGCCTGCGCGACGGCTACCTTGCCGCGCTCGACTACCGGCTTGGCAAGCGGCCGTACTTTGTCGACAAGCTGCCGTTCAACGTCCTGTACGCAGGCTTTATCGCGAAGGCCTTTCCCCACGCACGCATCGTGCTGGTCGATCGCGACCCGATGGACGTGTGCTTCGCCATGTACAAGCAGGTGTTCACCTGGGCGTACAAGTTTTCCTACACGCTGGACGGTCTCGCGCGCTTTTACCCGGCCTATGCGCGGCTCGTGGACCACTGGCGCAACGTTCTCGGCGAACGCCTCGTCGAAGTGAAGTACGAGACGCTGGTTCGCGCGCCGGAGGACACGACGCGGCGACTGCTCGACGTGCTGGGTCTCGACTTCGAGCCGGCCTGCCTCGATGCCGAGCAGAACCCACAGGCCACGGCGACGGCCAGCTCGGTGCAGGTGCGGGAGAAAATCCACGACCGGTCGGTCGGGCGCTGGCGTCGCTACGCGCGGCCGCTCGAGCCGTTGCGCGCGCAACTCGCTGACGCCGGCATCGATGTCGGCGAGCAGCCGTGACACGGACGACCGAACAATTGAGCATCACGGCGCGGCAGGCGGCCCGCGCGAGAGACTGGCGTCGCGTTGGCGCCTGCGCGCGCGAACTGATCCGGCGCCCGGACGCGAGCGCCGAGGGCCACTTCCTGCTCGGCCTGGCCGAAAAGGCAGCGCGCCGGCCGCGGGCCGCCGTCGACGCGTTCCGCACGGCCTGCACACAGGACGCGGCACGCTACGACGCGGCCGTCGAAGCGGCCGCGCAACTCGTCGCGCTCGGTCGATTCGGCGAGGCCGTACATCTCGTTCGCGACTGCGAGTCTCGGCTCGACCGTAGCCCGCGCTACCTTCAGATGGCGGCCACCGTGTACCTGAACGCCGGCCTGCCCGCAAACGCGTGGCCGCTGTTCCGGCAGGCCGATGCGCTGCAGCCCGGCATCGACGCGTTGCGGGCCGGCCTCGCGGAGTGCAGCGTTTACGTCGGGCGTATCGACGCCGCGGCGGAGATCTACCGGGAGTTGCTGGCGCGGAACCCGGGACACCAGCGGAACCACTACGCCCTGTCGCGATTGCAGAGAGCCACGGATTCGACGCACCTCGACGCCATGCGGGCGATCCTCGAGACGAATGGCCAGCCGGACGAGCGAAACATCTACCTGCTGTATGCCATCGGCAAGGAATGCGAGGATCTCGGCCGCTGGGACGAGGCGTTCGACAGCTACTCCCGCGCCGGTGCCGCGGCAGCGCGCGTCGCGGGTTACGACGTCGATGACGATGTCCGGCTCGTCGACGCGATCATCGAGACCTGCGACGCGGACTGGCTCACTGCCGGCATCGCCGAGCCCGGCGATTCGCGGACGCCGGTGTTCGTCACTGGCCTGCCGCGCTCCGGGACGACACTGGTCGAGCGCGTGCTCGGGCTGCACTCCGGCGTGGAATCTGCGGGCGAGACCTGGTTCCTGCAACAGGCGGTGCGCCGCGTGAGCGGCATCGAATCGTCGGAACGGATGACGGCGGCGATGATCCCGGCGGCGGCGCGTTCGCAGCCCGGCCGCATCGGCGAGGATTACCTGTCGAACGTGGTGTACAAGCTCGACGGCAAGCCCGCCTTCATCGAGAAATTTCCGGAAAATTTTCTCTACCTCGGCTTCATCGCACGCGAGTTCCCGAATGCGCGCATCGTTCACGTCCATCGCCACCCGATGGACAACGCGTTCGGCCTGTTCAGGCAGTCGTACTTTCGCTACGCCTACCGGCTCGAGGACCTGGCCGCGTTCCTGCCCGCGTGGGAACGGCTGGCGACGCACTGGCGCAACGTGCTCGGCGATCGCATCGTCGACGTGCGCTACGAGGATTTCGTCACGAGGCCGGACGCGGAGATCCGCCGGCTGCTCGCGGCGGTCGGCCTGCCGTTCGAGGAGGCGTGCCTGCACGTGGAGAACAACCTCTCCGCCTCGAACACGGCAAGTGCCGTACAGGTGCGCGAGCCGATGCACACGCGGTCCATCGGTCACTGGCGGCATTTCGCGTCCGGGCTCGCGCCGCTGGAGGCGCACCTGCGCGCCGAGGGTGTCGAACTCGATTGACCGGCCGGGCTAGCGCGTGACCCAGGAGCGAACACCCTGCGCTTCGAGGAACGTCTCGGCGCCGCCGCCCTCGAGCATGGCCAGCGTGCAGACCATGCCGGCCTGGACGCAGGTGTCTGCCGCAACGGTCACGGCGACCGGTGCGTCGCACACCGGCCACCCGGTGCGGGGATCGAGGATGTGACCGTAGCGCCTCCCGTCGCGTATCACGTAGCGACGCGCATCGCCGCTGGTCGCCAGTGCGCCGGTCGTGAGGCGCACCAGCCGATCCGGCCGAACGCCCGGGCCGCGCGGCGATTCGAGACCCACGTGCCAGGCCGGCCGCCGCGCCGGCGGCCCGGTGACGGCGAGGTCGCCGCCGAAGTTGACCAGTGCCGGCTGTGCCGTCCGTTCGCGCACGAGTGCGACGGCCCGGTCGACTGCGTATTCCTTGCCGATGCCGCCGAAATCGACCTGCATGCCTGCCGGTAGTGTCAGCGTCGGCGCGGACCAGTGAGCGCGATGCCAGCCGACGTCGGCCAGTATCGCGGCGACGAGATCGGCCGACGGCACAGTGTCGCCGCCGTCGAACGTCCAGGCCCGGCGCAGCGCGCCGGACGTGATGTCGAAGCGCCCGTCGCTGCTCGCCCACAGCAAGGCGGCGAAATCCACGAGTCGCGCCGTTTCGTCATCCACGTCGACCGGCGCGCCCGCCGCGGTGTTGATCCGGTCGACGACGTTGCCGCTCCGGTAGCGGCTGAACTTGTCCTCGATGCGCCACGCCTCTTTCGCGGCGATCGCACCGAGTGCAGCAGCGTCATTGCGCGTGCCACCGTCGCACAGCACCTCGCAGGGGCTGCCCATGGCCTGGAACGACGCCCGCCAGCCGCCGTCCGCCGTCGTGGTATCGACACGGCGCTCGACGCGGCTTTCCTGCACGGCACCGGCCGTCAGAAGCGGTAGCTCACTTGTGCGATCACGGCGTAAAGGTCCGGGAAAACGTCGGCCGCCGTCTGCGAGCCGGTGAGCAGGTTCGCGGGGACATCGCCGCGCTGCTGGTACACCTCGAGTCGAACGCCGACGTCGTTGCCGCCGGCGGTGCGCCACCCGACCTTGATCCCGGCCGTGATCGCGTCGAAGCGACCGAGCCGGTAGTCGCTGGAGGCGAAGGCGGGCAACGCCGCGGTGTCCGCGAGCGACGCGAGATAGAAATCGGCCTCGGTCTGCATGTAGTAGCGCACGTGCGGTTCGAGGTACGCCGACTTGCCCATCGGCCAGCGCAGGCGCGTATCGAACGTGTGCGAGTCGATCTCCCAGTCGTCGGTCATGTAGCGGTACGACACGTCGAGCACCTTGCCGCCGAGATCCTGCTTCCACTGGCCGTACAGGCTGTGCTTGGCGCGCGAATCCGGCCGGCTTTCGAACCGGAACTCATGCGACGGGCCGTCGATGCCCGGCGTCGGCGTTCGTGGTACTGCCAGGCCCGTCACCGGGTCGACGACGCTGAGAATCTTGTACGGATCCGTGAGGTAGCCCGACGCATCGCTGTAGGAATAGTTCAGCTGCACGATGGCGTTGCGCGACACGACCTGGGTAAGACCGACGACGACATCCAGCACGTTCTTCGACTCGGCGCCGCCGCGATTCGCCAGGTCGCCGACATCGCTCATCAGCGACAGCGCGACCGGCGTTCCGCCGACCGGGTCGATGTCGTCGCGGGCGATAGCGAGGCCGGCGGACAGCGTCGTGTTGCGCTGGTTGAAGTCGCGGGCGACCTTGGCGTTCAGCCCGAAATGCGTGTAGTCGTATTCGTTCGACGCGCTGAAGCCCACGCTGATCGTGTTCAGGCGGCCGAGCGGCTGCGTCCAGCCTGCGGTCGCCGCAACGCGCGTGTCCCGGAACGTGTCGTCCAGCGGAATCTCGTTGGCCGGTACCGTGTAGATATCGTTGCCCGACGGCCGAGTGAAGGTTTGCGCGAACGCCTGGCGAACCGCGCCGCTCGGCGTCGCGCCGGTCAGCGCATCCACCGTGAGCCCGAGCGTGAGCGAGCGGTCGTCGACGAAGCGTCGCGTCGCGAGCAGGTTCACGCTCGCGTCCTGGACCCGGTCGTTGTCCTCGCCGTAGTACAGGAGCGCGGTGTCGAAGGTCCAGGTCTGCAATTCTTCGGCCTGGACCGGCTGCGCGGCGTGGCTACCGAGCAGCGCACAGGTTGCGGTGGCCAGGGTCGCCGAGAGATTGCGGGGTTTGGAGTGGCTCATCGTACGTCCCTAGTTGCAGCCACAGCCGCCGCCGCCGAAACCACGGCCGCCGCTAGAGGCTTCCTTGCTGAAATAGATGTGGTCGTCCAGCGCCGCCTCGACCGGGTCGGTCGTGAGCTGCATCTCGTCGCGCGCGAGCACGTCGCGGTCCCAGGGCTCGACGCCGAGGCCTGCGCAGCCCGCGAGGCCGGCAAGCAGCAGGATGATCAACAGGTTTCGTCCGGGTCGCACGGCTTACTCCTCGTCCAGCGCGGCGCGTATCGCCGCTTCGTAGTCGTCCTGCTGCAGGACCTTGAATCCCAGGTGACTGTCCACGACGCGGCCGTCGCGGCCGATCAGGAAAGAGCTGGGCATGGCGACGACCTCGAACGCGCGCGCGAGCGAGTGGTCGGTGTCGTAGTGCACGCCGAACCGTGCCGGAACCTCGGCGAGAAACGCCCGGGCGGCGTCCGGGTCGTTGTCGACGTTGACGGCGACGATCACCAGGCCGTCGCTGGCATATCTCTCGTGCATCGCGTTCATCCAGGGAAAGGAACGCCGGCAGGGCACGCACCAGGAGGCCCAGAAGTCCACCAGTACGACCTTGCCGGCGTGGGGGGAGAGAAGCGCGTCGGCCGGGCCGGCAGCAGCCGGCGCCGTTGTGCCGAGCAGCGCGATGAACAGGGCAGCGGCGATGCCCATCCTTGTCAATGCCATGCGGCGGATCCTTGTGTATTGACCGGTGGTGCCGGCCTGCAGGCCGATGTCCCCGTGAGAGGCCGGTGCCCCGGAAATCCTTCGCGCCTGTCCAAAAAAAAATCCCGCGAAGGATTCCGGCAAGGCGCCGCTCTAACGGGCAGTACCGCCTGCGGGCGGGCCCGCACCGTGCCCGGATACTCAGAAGGATGGGTCGAAACATGGAATCAGCATCAAGGACCGTGGACGTCAGCGTCGTCATTCCCGTGTACAACGAGCGCGGCAACGTGTTGCCGCTCGCTGCCGAGGTTCAGAAGGCCCTCACCGGTCGCCTGCGCTACGAACTGCTGTTCGTCGACGACGGCAGCGCCGACGGCACGGGTGACGAGATCGAGGACGCAGGGCGCATCGATCCGAACGTGCGCCACGTGCGCCACGAAAAGAACCGCGGGCAGAGTGCGGGTGTCCGGACCGGTGTCGCGGCGGCGCGAGCCGGCATCGTCGCGGTGCTCGATGGCGACGGGCAGAACGACCCGCGCGACATCCCGAAGCTCTATGGACGGCTGGTGTCGGTACCGCGACTGCAGCTCGTCATCGGCGAGCGTCGCGAGCGCCGCGACGGCTGGCTTCGCCGGATGTCGTCCCGGGTCGCGAACGGCGTACGGTCGCGGATGCTCGGCGACGGCATCAACGATACGGGCTGCGGCATCAAGGTGTTCTATCGCGACCGGTTCCTGGGCTTGCCGGCGTTCGACCACATGCATCGCTTCCTGCCGGCGCTGTTCCAGCGGGAGGGCGGGCTCGTTTCCGCCGTGCCGGTCAATCATCGGCCGCGGCAGCACGGACGTTCCAAGTACGGGGTCGGCAACCGCCTGTGGGCCGGCATCGCCGACATCGCCGGCGTCTTGTGGCTCAAGAAGCGCCGGCTCTGATCCGTGGATTCGTCCACTGCGTGGCTCATCCTGGGCTTCGTCGGGCAGGCGTTCTTCTTTTCCCGCTTCCTCGTGCAGTGGATCGCGAGTGAGCGCGCAGGCCGCAGCGTGATACCGATCGCGTTCTGGTACCTGAGCCTGTTCGGTGGCGCGACGTTGCTGGTCTACGCCATCTACCGGCGGGACCCGGTGTTCATCCTGGGCCAGTCGACCGGTGCCTTTATCTACCTCCGCAACGTCGCGCTGCGGCGCCGGGAGCAAAGGACGGCAGCGTGAACGGGGAAGAGCGGCGCCAGCTGCTGTTCCTGCTGTTGATCGCTTTCGTCGTCCTGGCGGCGGGACTCGGGCTGCGCGCCCCGTGGCCGCCCGACGAGCCGCGCTTCGCACTGATCGCGCGGGACATGGTCGAGCATGGCCAATGGCTGATCCCGCGCGTCGGCGGCGTGCTGTACCCGGACAAGCCGCCACTGTTCTTCTGGACAGTGGCACTATTCTACGCCGTGACGGGGTCCATCGACGTCGCGCTGCTGCTGCCCGGGCTCCTCGCAGGCCTCGTTGTCACGTTCCTCGTCGCCGACCTCGGGCGCTGGTTGTGGGGCGCTGAAACCGGGACGTGGTGCGCCGCGACGTTGCTCGCGACCGTACAGTTCCCGCTGCAGATGCGCGGCGGGCAGATCGACGCGCTCTTGTGCCTCTGGACGACGTTCGGCCTGTACGCGTTCCTGCGCCACCTGCTCCTCGGGCCGGACTGGCGCTGGTACGCGGCCGGCGGCGCCGCCGCAGGGCTCGGGATCATTACCAAGGGCGTGGGCTTCCTGCCGTACCTCGTGTTTGTACCGATGCTGACCGCCGCGCGCGGCGGCTGGTCGTACCGCGGTGCCGGCTGGCGAGACGTCCGATGGCTGCTGGCGCCTCTGGCCACGTTGCTGGTCGTTGCAGCGTGGCTCGTGCCGATGCTGGTCGTGACCGGGATCGCCGACGACCCGTCGTATGCCGCGTACCGCGACAACATCCTGTTTCACCAGACGGTCACGCGCTACGCGGATGCCTGGGGCCACATCAAGCCGCCGTGGTACCTGCTGACCAACGCGGCGGCCTGGCTGTGGCTGCCCGTGACGCTGCTGCTGCCGTGGCTCGTGCCGGCCTGGCGCCGCGACATCGCGGCGCGGCACCTGCCGACGCTGCTGATCGGCGGCTGGCTCCTGCTCGTGTTGCTGTTCTTCTCGCTGAGCGACGGGAAGCGAGCCGTCTACATTTTCCCCGCCGCGCCGGCCATGGCGCTGCTGGCGGGCCGGCACGCGAAGGCGCTGATCGGGCAGCGGGTGCCGGGCGTGATCGTCCGGGCATGGCCGGTCGCACTGGCCCTGCTGCTGGTCGTGCTGGGCGGCGGGCTCCTGCTCGATCCCGGGCAAGCGCTGCGCTGGGTGTCCACGGCGGACGTTGCGTTCAGCGCCGCAATGGCGGTGTTGCTGACCGGCATTGCAATGCTCGTGGCTGCCTCGGCCCGCGGACGCCGCGGTTCGCTGCGCGGCGTCGCGGCGCCGCTCGTCGTGATGTGGGTCGGACTCGGCGTCTTTCTCGCGCCGGTCCTGGATCGCGATCGTTCGGGTCGGATGCTGATGCAACGCGTCGAGCAGCTGTTGCCGGCGCAGGCCCGACTCGGTCTCATCGACTGGCCGGAGCAATTCCTGCTGCAGGCCGCCCGGCCCGTCGTGCACTTCGGTTTTCGACGGGACCTGGACGAGGAGCTGGCGGATGGAGAGGCCTGGCTGACACGGGGGCGAGAACGCGTGCTGCTGATGCCGGATCGGCTGGCGGCACCGTGCTTCGACCCGGGGGGCGTGACGTTCGTGGCCCGGGCGCACCGCCGGACCTGGGTCCTGGCGGATGCCACGGCGCTCGTGGCCGACTGCGTGCCGGCCACGACGGTGCCGATCGAGGTCGTCCACTACGTGCCAACGGGTAGCGCGAAGGATTTGGCGCGGTCGGCGCTCTAACGGAGAATGGGAACGATGGATACGCGGTGAGCGACGGCGACACACAGATCGGGCGCGACCGGGCGCTGGCCCGGGAGGTCGCCGGCGGCGACGCCGGCGCATTCGACCGGTTCTTCCGCGAGTACTTTCCGCGGCTGTTCCGGTTCGCGCTGGCCCGTGCCGGCGACGACCCCGCATTGGCCGAGGAGGTCGTGCAGCGGACGATGTGCATCGTCGTCCGCAAGATGCACAGCTACCGCGGCGAGGCCCTGCTGTTCACGTGGCTGTGCCAGATCTGCCGCAACGAACTGAATGCCGTGTACCGCCAGCACGGCGCTGACCTGCGGGCCGACGTGCCGATCGACGATCATCCCGCGGTGCAGGCCGCGCTCGAATCGATGATCGGCGAGGATTTCCGGCCGGACTCGGTGCGGCATCGCGAGGAGCTCGCCGGCTTCGTGCGCGCGACCCTCGACTACCTGCCGGACAACTATGCGACCGCGCTGGAAATGAAATACATACACGGGTGCACGGTCGCCGAGATCGCGCACCGCCTCGGCGTGGGCGACAAGGCCGCCGAGTCCGTACTGAGCCGTGCGCGCGCGGCCTTCCGCGAAGGCTTCCGGTCGTTGTGGGACCGCGAGCCGGCGGCACTGTTCGATTGAGCGATGCAATGACCGACGACAAGCGACAGGATGAGACCACCCAACGCGACGACGCGGCGCTGGCCGAGCTGTTGCGCTTTTCGGGTCCGCGAAAGCCGGTGCCTGACGACATCGAAGCCCGCGTGTACGCGCGCGTTCGCGAAGCGTGGCAGGAAACGCTGCCGGCAGAGGACGGCGAGGGGCGGGTGTACCATGCCGTGCGACGCGAGTGGCAGCAAAACGCGAAGCCGCGGCATCGTCGCTGGGCGGCGCCCTTCGCCCTCGCGGCATCCGTACTCGTCGCGCTGGCGCTCGTGCTGCGCCAGGCGCCGGACGTGCCGGCGCCTGTCGCGGTGGCGACGGTGGTCCGGGTGGCGGGCGATGCAGCGCCCGCGGTCGACAGCATCCTGTATGCCGGGGACCGAATCGAGACCGGCGCCGACGCCGGAATCACGTTGCGCCTTGCGGATGCAGAATCGCTGCGCGTCGATGCCGGCACGACGCTGGTCATCGTCGACCGGAACCGGTTCCGGCTCGATGCCGGCCGCGTCTACGCGGACACCGGTGACCGGATCTACCGCGACAGGGGGCTCGTCATCGACACGGCGATGGGCGCCGTGACCGACGTCGGCACCCAGTTTGCCGTCGCCGCCGGGGTGGATGCGGTCTCGATCGCGGTCCGGGAAGGGCGCGTGGACCTCGCGCACGATTCGGTCGACATCGTGACCGTGGCCGGGGAACACATGGCGCTCGAGCGTGGCGGCGTGCCGCAGATCAGTCGCCTGGCCCCGCACGATGCGTACTGGGACTGGGTCGTCGATTTGTCGCCCGGCTTCGACATCGAGAACCAGTCGCTGCTCGACTTCCTGCGCTGGGCCGCCAGGGAGACCGGCCGCGAGCTGGTGTTCGAGGATACGGAGTTGCGCCTCGCCGCGATGCGCACGGACCTGCACGGGTCGACCGGCGACCTGGCGCCGCTCGACGCGGTGGAGTCGGTACTCGCGACCACGCGATTCCATTACCGGATCGAGGACGCCCGGATCGTCATCGAGCGCTGAGCGCGTTTGGCGCCCGTCCGCGCATGCCCTAACATCGCGGCATGCGGCGCCTGCTGACCTCTCTGATTGTGTGTCTTGCCTGCGCGCCGTCGTTGGCGGCGGCCGACGAAGACGCCGGCCGGCTGCTGCGGGACGTACTCGACGAGCGCATCGCCGCGGGCGAGCGAATCATCTATTCCTCCGATCTCGTCAGCGACGGCATGGTCGTGCGGGAATCACCCATCGGCGATACGTCGTTGCAGCATCTCGAAAGCCTGCTGCAGCCGTTCGGTCTGGCGGTACGGACCGGCCCGTCGGGTGAATGGCTGGTCGTGCCCGCGCCGGGTGCCGGCGCAGCGCCTGCGCCAACCGCGCCCGCGGCGGCCGCGCCGGCGCCGATCCCGGAAATCGTCGTGACGTCGAGCCTGCACCGGCTGCGGTACTCGGAGCCGGTCACGCACACACGGCTCGATCGCGAGCTTGCGACGCGTATCCCGACCGTCGCGGAGGAGCCGGTTCGGCTGACGGACCGCCTGCCCGGCACCGCGAGCGGCGGGGTCTCGACGCGCAACCACGTGCGCGGCGGCGAAGTGAGCGAAGTGCTGTTCCTGCTCGACGGTCTGCGACTGTATGAGCCCTATCACCTGAAGCAGTTCCAGGCGATCGCGACGATCGTCAACCCTGCGGCGATCGACAGCATGGACTTCTACACCGGCGCCTACCCGGCGCGCTACGGCGACCGGATGAGCGGCGTGCTGGAGATCGACCTGCGCGAGCCACCGACGGCCACGGAAACGGAGCTGTCACTGTCCTTTTTCAATGCATCGGCGATGTCGGCCGGGCGCTTCGGCGACAGCGGTGACTGGCTCGTCTCCGCGCGGCGCGGCAATCTCGACCTGGTGGTCGACGCCATCGAGCCGGAATACGGAAGCCCGGACTATCACGACCTGCTTTCGCACGTCGGCTGGGAGTTCGGTCCGCGCGCTGTCGTCAGCGCAAACCTGCTGTTCTCGAAGGACAAGCTGTCGCTGTTCGACCCGGATCGCGGCGAGAGCGCGACGGCCGCGTACAAGAACGAGGTGTACTGGCTGAAGTGGCTGGCGGACTGGAGTGACGCGTGGCAAAGCGAGACGATCGCGGCGTACAGCGACATCTCGAACCGTCGGTCCGGCACGCTCGATCTGCCCGGCATCGTGTCCGGCCAACTCGATGAGCAGAACGAATTTCGCGTGCTGGAGCTGCGGCAGGACTGGCAGTGGGTGCCGTCGTCGAAGTGGATGCTCCGCTTCGGCGCCAACCTGAAGCGTCTCGATGCCGACTACCGCTTCTCGTCACAGCAGGTGATCTCCGCACCGTTCGACGGCATCCTCGACAATGCACCGGCAAGCTACCGCGACTTCACGGCCGACCCGGCGGGCGCACAGTACGCGGCCTACGCGGATCTCCGCTGGCGCCTGCTGCCTCCGCTGGTGCTGGAGCTGGGGCTGCGCTGGGACCAGCAGACCTACACGACGGCAAAGGACGATACACAGCTCGGGCCGCGGGCGGCGCTGCTGTTCGAGGCGGGGGAGCGCACATCGCTGCGGTTCGGTTGGGGGCAGTACTACCAGGCGCAGGAGATCAACGAGCTGCAACTCGCCGACGGGCTCGATGCGTTCTTCCCGGCGCAGCGCGCCGAGCACTTCGTGCTGAACGTCGAGCACCGGTTCCCGAACCACGTGGACGTTGCGATTTCCGCGTACCGCAAGCGCTTCCGCGAACTGCGCCCGCGCTTCGAGAACAGCTTCAACACGCTGACGTTGCTGCCGGAAATCCAGTTCGACCGGGTCGAGGTCGATGCGCCGTCTGCCGAGGCGATCGGCGTCGAAGCGTCGTTGACGCAGGGCTCGGGAACGGACGACCTGTTCTGGTGGCTGTCCTATGCCTGGGCGCGTGTCGAAGACCGCATGCCCGGCGGCGACGTGCTGCGAAGCTGGGACCAGGAGCACACGCTAAAGGCCGGGTTGAGCTGGCGCTGGCGGGACTGGAATTTCAGCACGGCGGCCGAGGTGCACACGGGCTGGCCGCGCACGGAGCTCGTCGGGACGATGACGCCCGGCCCGGATGGCGACGAACTCGCGCTCGCGGTGACGCCTAGAAACGCGGCGCACTACGGCCGTTTCCAGTCGCTGGACGTGCGTGTGAGCCGTGACTTCCCGCTGAAACGTGGCCGTCTCACCACGTTTCTCGAAGTCAGCAATCTCGCGAACCGCGAAAACGCCTGCTGCACCGAGTACTCGCTGGCGGACGACGGCAGCCTGCTGGGCGAGCAGGCGCACTGGCTGCCGCTGGTCCCGTCGCTGGGGGTCGTGTGGCGGTTCTGAGAGTGGACGCCCGGGCGGTATCCTTCGCCGTTCGTCGAAAACGCGCTCTTGCTGGAGTCCGCGGTTGATCCGACTGTTTCTTGTTTCGCTGATGCCGGGGCTGTTGTTCGGGGGCATGTGGCTGCTGTTCGGTTACCTGCGCGACCCCGACAGGTTCGACGCCGACGCGCCGTGGCTGTTGATCGGCGCGTACACCGTCTTTGCGTCGGTGGTCACGGTTCGCAAGGCCTTCGAGCCCGCGAACACACTGTGGGACGCGCTCGCCACGGACTTCCCGTTCGTGCCGACGCAGCCGGACACGTGGCCGATCAGCGCCGGCCGCATCGGGACGGTCGAGCACCAGGCGCTCGACAGCACGGTGAGTTCCGCGACGGAGCTCGGGCTGTACCTGCGCCGGCTCCGCCGTTTCCTGCCGAACCGGCCGTCGGTGACGATACCGTGGACGCAGGTCGAATCGATCGAAGTGCTGGAGCCTGATCGCGAGGCCGTCGCCGAGGCCAGCAGCCGCGAACAGCGCCGCCTGCTGTCGCGCCTGCTGCACGCGAAAGTGACGCTGGCGAGAAAGCACGACGCGATGGTGCTCCTGGTGCCGTGGAGCGAGGAGTTCGGCCGGTACGTGCCGGCGAGCATCGATCTCCGGAAGGACTGGGAGTGGCCTTATTCGGTGATGTGAGTTGGCAGCACGCGGTAGTATTCGGCAGGATCGCTGCGTAGGGGGTGCGCAATGCTGTTTCGAAACTCTGCCCGGCTGGCCGCGGCAGCCGGCATCCTGGCCATCGCGGGCTGCGGACATCAGGCGATGGAATTGCCCGAGCCACTCGCCTGCAACAACGCCGAGTTCTCTGCCTACGATGGCCTGCTGATCGTTGCGCCGCACCCGGATGACGAAGTCCTCGGCTTCGCGGGGCTCGCGGCGGAGTTCATCCGGCAGGGCAAACCGGTGCGTACCGTCGTCACCACGGACGGCGACGCCTATTGCGAGGCCTGCGCGCTGTGGACCACGGGTTCCGTCGAGGGCACGCCCTGCGACGCGCCGACCTTGTCGAACCTGGCGACGCCCGCGACCGACAGTCTCGCCGAGGCGCGCCGGCTCGAGAGCACGATGGCGGCGAAAGCCCTGGGCCGGCCGCCGCCCCTGTTTCTCGACTACCCGGACACGGGTCTCGCGGCCGCGCGCCGGAACCGCGATGCCGGCAGTCCCGGTACGTTGCTCCGGCGATCCGACTTCTCGGCCTGCAACAGCTGCGGTGAGTGCGGCGCCGGCTACGGCGGCGGCCCCGAGACGTCGCTCAGCACGGATACGCTCGTTGCATCGCTCGACGAATTGTTCGCCGACACCACGCCGAATACGCTGATCGCGACGACGCACTGGCTGGACGGGCACGGCGACCACGCCGCGCTCGGCGTGTTCGTCCGCGAGCGCGCTTCCGCGGTGCCGGGCGGGCGTACCGTCGCGTTCGCCGTCATCCACGCGAACACGGCAAACGGCTACAACTTCGCGGATTGCTGGTACCCGGGCCCGGCCGCCGAAACGTGCCCGTGCTTCGACGAAGCGCGCGTCGACAGCGACGACGGCTGGCTCGCCGCCTTGCGGTCCCATCGCGAGCAGCCCGATCGGGCGCAGGCCTTGCCGGACGACGTCGACTACGGCGAGGCGACACAGCTTTGCCTCGACGACGCGACGCGGCTCGCGAAGCCGCAGGCGATCGAGGCATTTGGAACCCAGCTCGGCACCGTGGGCATAGCACCCGGCGTCCTGCCCGATTCGCGCGTGGGGCTGCTGGACTGCTCGGCCTACCTGCGCTCGTTCGGCCGGCGGACCGAGGTGTTCGTCGTGCGGAAGTTTCCCTAGCCGGGTCTCACCGAAAGGAAGACGCCCCGGCCGACAGCGACGTCCGTATCGTTGTCGGAAAGGGCGCGGGGGCGGGGTCAGTTCAGCACGGTCTCGACGAGTTCCAGGCGTTCGCCGGTGGCGGGATCGGTTTCGACGATCAGGCCGATTCCCGGGGCGTAGAACTTGTGCTCGAGCGCATCGGGTTCGAGCGGCGTGTAGTCAGCCGTCTGCAGGCAGTCGCCGTTGCAGGCGCCGCCCGGTGCGCTCTCGGTCGCGGTCAGGCTCAGGATGTCCACGACGTCCTCGGCCTCGCCGAACAGCACCTCCTGGCGCATCGTCGCCCCGACCACCGGGGAGAACGGCAGCAACACGCCGGGCTCGGCGCCGTCGCGGCCGGCCTTCCAGGAGCCCTCGATATCGACGAGTTCCGGGTCGTCCGGGACATCGCCGTTGAACACTTCGTAGTTGCGCGCGATCTCGCCGCAGTACCAGACGTCCCCGGCCGTGTCCTGAGCGTACCAGTCGCGCGTGAGTTCGAGCAGGGCGCCGTCCTCGGTGACCGTATCCACGACCACGACGCAGGTGATGCCCTGGATCAGCTTCGTCTCGCCCGTGACGACGACCTCGATGACTTCGTCCCCGCCTTCGTAAAGCCAGGTATTGCCCGTGACGAGCGGAAACCAGGGGTTCGGCGGGACGGTGTCGCCGATGTCGAGCGGGTCGACGAAGTTCGCGGCGTAGGCCGGACCGAACGCCGGCTCGTGAGCGGCGTCCGCGGTGGCCTCGCAGACCGCGAGCCGAGCGTCGAAAACGTCGTCGCATTCCTCCTCCGACTCGATCCGGTCCAGGGCGGCGTCCGTTTCGCAGTCGGCGCGTTCCTCGTCGTCCGGCATGTCCAGGCAGATCGCCGTCGTCTCCAGGAGGTCGTCGACGACGTCCACGGCACAGGCGTGGCGGAGCGCGACCGCGGCCGACGAGCAGGCGCCGTTGGCGAACACGTCGATCTCCTCGTCGTGACCGGCCAGCGCAATATCGCCATCGAGCGTGCCGTCGCCCAGGTCTTCTGCCAGCGTGTCGATCGCGTCCTTGAGATCGATGCTCTCGCTGGTAGCGATGGCGCGCAGGATGAAGCCGGCCGCCGTCGACGCGGCGTGCACGGCATCCGTGTCGGTGCTCCGGAGCGGGTCGAAGCCGTCATCGTAGATCTCGCGGCCGATCGCATCCCGCCGGAATGCGGCCGCGACGTCCGTATTGGCCGTATCGATCGCGCCTCCGATCGCCGCGGTGTCGATGATCGTGCCGTTGTTGTCGGGGTCGAGCACCGCACGCACGATCGCGGCGACGATGCTCGACTGAACGGATATGTTCACGTTCTGCGTCGAACCGGCGTCGCCGAGCAGTGCCACGGACTCGAGGTTCGGCGGCTCGCCGCCGAACGTGTCGTCTTCCGCGTCCGTGCCGTCGAAGACGAGAAACACGGCTTGGCCGGCCAGGTCACCGCCGACGTCGATCGTGTACGTGTCACCGGCTGCCGGGTCCCGCGCCAGGGTTGCCAGCGGGCTCGCCGCGGCGAGCGAGGCCAGCCTGTCGTCGGCTGCGGACGCATCATCGAGTACCGCCTGGATACGGGCGGCCTCGAACACGAACACGGACCCGCCGAGCACGGGGCTGTCGCTGACGACGCCGGCGAGCGTGATGTCCTGCACCGGCGGCGTCGGCGTGGTTCTCGTGCTGGTGCCGTCGTTGCCGCACGCGCTCGCGAACAGCAAGGCGATCGCGGGCAGGACGAGAGTAAGGTTGTGACGTTTCATGATCCGGCTCCCGTGAATTCGATGAGTTCGACCCGGTCTCCCGTCTCGATGTCGATCTCGACGATCAGCCCGAGGCCCGGCGCGTAGTACTTGTTCTCTTGCGCGTCCGGCTCGAGAGGGGTGGAGTCGCGTGTTTGCAGGCAGTCGCCCGCGCAGGCGCCGCCAGGCGCCGTCTCGGTGGCATCCGTTGCCAGTATCTCGATGACGTCCTCCGCATCGGTCTGCGCGAACTCCTGCCGGAATATGTCACCGGCCACCGGCGTGAACGGCAGCAGGATGCCGACTTCGGCATCGTCACGGCCGGCTTTCCAGGAGCCGTCGATGTCGACGAGTTCCGGGCCTTCGGTTTCGTCGCCGTCGAAGGATTCGAAGTTCTCGGCGATCTCGCCGCAGTACCAGACGTTGCCGTCCACGTCCTGCGCGTACCAGTCGCGCGTGATTTCGACGACCTCGCCGTCCTCCGCCGCGGTATCGACGACCACGACGCAGGTGATGCCGTCGATCAGCTTCGTCTCGTCGGTGACGACGACCTCGACGGTCTCGTCGTCGCCGGCGTAGCGCCAGGTGTTGCCGGTGACCAGCGGGAACCACGGGTTCGGGGCGATGGAGACGCCGATCTGCAGCGGGTCGACGAAGCTGGCCGCGTGATCCTCGCCGAAGGCCGGGTCGTGGGTCGCGTCATCAAGCGCGTTGCACAGGTCGAGCCTCGCGTCGAGCACTTCGGCACATTCCTCGGCTCCCTCGTCGTAGCTCGCGTATGCATCGTCGATGCAAGCGGGGTCGACGTTGGAATTGTCGAGGCATTGCGCCGATGCCGTGAAGAAGTCGTCGCGCAGGTCGAACTCGCAGGCGACCCGCTGCGTCTGCGCGCTCGCGCTGCAGCCCGGCTCCGCCGCCAGCCCCTGGCCTGCCGCCAGTGTCATGCCCGATACGGACAGTAGCAACCATCGCATAGTCATCTGCGTTCTCCCTTCGGTGAATTCCCGGTCTGCCCCTGTAGACGGGTGCCGGGCCGAAAATCCGTCGCGCGATGGCGGGATCAGGCAGGCGCAGCAGGGAACTGCGTCAGGAAGAGCGGGGCGGGAGGGCGGTCGCCCGCGTTACAGGCGGTGCCAGAGGCGGTCCGGCGTCGCCGGCCGCTCGCTAACCACGCCCTGGGCCAGTAGCGCGTCGGATGCACGCTTGAGCGCCGCGGCTGGCGGCCGGGTTCCGCCCGCCCAGCGCACGTGCGCCAGCCAGTGCGTCACGTCCGGCAACCGGATGCCGAATGTCTCCGCGATCTGCGCCGGCGTCGACGCGCGTCGCTTGAAGTTGCGTGCTTCGCGCTGTGCGACGGCGAGCGCCGTGCTCAATGCTGCGGCGCGCCGCGACAGCACGTCGCGACGGGCCGACATTACGAACGCCGGCCACGGCACCTCGCGCACGCCGAGGCGGCGAAATTCGCCGGCGTCCACGAGCGGCTGTGTCATGTGCCGTTCCCAGAAGAAGACGTCGGCCCTGTTCCTCGCGAGCGCCCGACGCGCGCCGTCGAGGTCGTTGATGACGACGAAGTGCATGGCCTCCGTGTCCCAGCCGCGGGCCGCGGCGTCGACGATCGGGATCAGGTGCGAACCGGAACCGTAGCGGCTGATGGCAATGCGCCTGCCGCGCATGTCGCCGATGCGACGCAGCTTGCTGCCGTGTGCGACGTGTATGCCCCATACCAGTGGCGACGCGACCCACACGCCGCACAGCCGGTTGCGGTCGTGGTTCAGGACGTCGGCGACCGCGCCCTCGGTGAGCACGAGTGCCGCGTCGAGTTCACCGTCGCGCAGCGCCGCGGTCATCTGGCCGGTACCGCCGGGGCATTCGACGAAGTCGACGTCGACACCCGCCGCGTTGAAGGCGCCCGACGCGACCGCGAGTCGCCACGGCAGATTGAAGTGCTCGGGCACCCCGCCGATGCGGAGCGGCTTGCCCATCTACAGGCCCGAGCCGTCCTCGGAATAGATGACCCAGATCTTCGTGTAGCCGTCGGTCTCCCACACGCCGGTCCATTCCTTCGGGATGGTTACGGCTTCACCGGCCTCGATCTCGGTCACCGAGCCGTCGGACGACGTCAGCGTGACGCCGCCCTCGAGGAAATACATGAACTCGTCAACGCCGTAGGGCTCCGTGATCTCCCAGCGGCTCTTGCCGGCGCGGTACATGCCCGAGGCGAACTTGCCGTCCGAGCTCTTGAGCGACGTGACGTCGAGCACCGTGAAACCGCCGCGCTCGGTCTTCGTCACGTCCGGGCGCTCGAAGATGGCACCGGCCTGGTCGGCCTTCGTGATCTCGGCGGGCGTCACGACGCCGTCACCCGCGACGACGAGCCCTGCGAGCAACAGGCCGGCGCCGAGGCCGGCGGCAAATCCGTGTTTCATGGCGTTCTCCCGGTGATTGGAATGGACATCATACGTAAGCGATGAGCAGGTAGCCTGCGATCGTGATCGTGGCCGCGACCAGGGCATACGGGATCTGCGTCAGCGCATGCTGCAGCGGCGTGCACCCGGTGGCCTGGGCGGTGAGTACCGTCGCGTCGGAATAGAAACAGGCATGGCTGCCGAACGTGCTGGCCGACAGCGTCGCGCCGATGACCAGCGTCATGTCGGCGCCGAGGTTGTTCGCGAGCGTCGTCACGATCGGCAGGATGATGACGAACACGCCCCAGTTCGAGCCGGTCATGAAGGACACGAGACCCATCGTCGCGAAGATGATCACCGGCAACGATTCAGGCGTGAGGAACGGCTGCATCTGCTGCACGACGTAGGTCGGCAGCCCCAGGCCGTCGTTGACGTCCTTCAGGATGAATGCGGCCACCAGCACGCCCAGCGGCTCGATCATCGTCTTGAAACCGTCGATGATCGTGTTGAACGTCTCGTCCATGCTGAGCAGCCGCATCCCGAGCACGAGCACCACGAAGCCGAACAGCGTGACGTAGACGCCGCGCAGGAAATCCTTGTCCATCCACAGCGTGATGAGCACGAGCGCGACCATCGGCAGGATGAACAGGCTCATGCGCGGCGTGATGCCTGCTTTCGGCTGGATCGTCTGGTTCGCCTGCTCGATGTGCGCGGCGTCGGGCGGCACCATCTGCCCGAGGTCCTGCGCCCGGCGTTCGGCCTTTTTCATCGGGCCGAGGTCCGGCACGTAGCCCGCGGCGACGAACGGGACCAGCAGCACGGCGACCCACGCGTACAGCATGTACGGAATCGCGCTGATGTAAGTAGCGAGCCCCTGGCCTTCCTCCGCCACGCCATTTGCGACGAGCAGGCCGCCGAAGAATGCGCCCCACGTGGAGAACGGGATGATGACGCTGACCGGCGCCGCGGTGGAGTCGACGACGTAGGCGAGTTTCTCCCGAGAAATCCGGAACTTGTCGGTGAGGTCGCGCATCGCGGACCCGACGGCCAGCGAGTTCAGGTAATCGTCGACGAACATCAGCAGGCCGAGGCCCCAGGTGGCGAGCAACGCGCTTTTCTGCGAACGCACGTGCGCCGCCATGCGCGTCGTGAAAGCCTTCGTCGCGCCGGTGCGTATCAGCAGGGCGATCAGGCTGCCCATGAATCCGCAGACCAGGATGACCCAGGCGACGTCCTCGTCGGTCAGCACCCGCAGCGACGTGTCGGCGAAGCCGCCGATGAACTGCCATCCGTTGAGCATGACGAGACCGAGCAATGCGCCGGCCACGAGCGACTCGATCGGGCGCCGCGTCCACACCGCGAGCACGAACACGAGCAGGGTCGGGACGAGGGAAGTAAACGTCGGGTCTTCCATAAGTCGCGGGTTCCAGGTGACGAAATCAGGTGTCGTCGATCTGCTCGCGCACCGCACGGTACGCCGCGTCGATCGCGCCGTTGACGTAGGCAAACGCGGAAGCATCGGAGTTCGCAATCGAGATGCGCCCGATGCGGGCGCGGCCGGCGATATGCGGGCCCTTGTCCGGGCCGTAGTCCGGCGGGTCCGAGTAGTCGTTGTACTCGTACGCATAGCCGTGCGGCCAGCGGTTGACGGTGATCGCGGCGATGTCGCGTTCTGCGTCGAAGCCGCCCGGTTCCAGCGCGCCCTGCAGGTCGGCGACGATGCCGGTTTCGAAATCGTCCCAGGTCATCTCGTACAGCGCGCGCCGGCCGCGTTCGTGCTGCTCGCGCGCGGTGAAGCCCTGGTCGGGCACGGTCGGCACGAACGTGCCGTGCAACACGGTCGGCTCGTCCGGGGACTGCGTGTACCGGTAGCCGCCCATGCTCACCGGGAAGTCCATGCCGAACGAGTGCATCAAGTCGGGCTGCGCCACCCGGACCTGGTGGAATCCGAGCGTTGCGAACGCCTGCCAGTTGCGTACGGCGATGCTGACGTAGACCAGCGGCACTTTCTTCGCGTAGGCGAGCGCCTCGGCCTGGGGTGCCGGCATCTCCGGGCAGATGTGCGGCAGGATGTTGTTGTAGCAGGCCATGACGACATGGCGGGCGCGGATGCGGGCCGGTTTGCCGTCTTTGACGTAGGTCACGTCGACCTCGTTCCGGTCGTGGCTGTGCCGCACGTCGACGGCCGTCGAGTTCAGCCGGATCCGGCACGCGTTGCCCGGGTCGTCGAGCGCGTCGTAGTCGAGTCGCGACGTGACGAGATCTTCCATGGAGTTCCCCGGCAGCGCACCCGGAACGAGCTGCCGCACCAGCGCGCGGGCCACGCCGGCATTGCCGTCGGGAAAATGAAAGATGTACGGCTCTTCGCGCTCGTGGCTGCCGAGCGACGCGGCGTCGAACGCGAGATGGTCGGTACCCGGCATGCCCAGGTTCCAGGCCTCGAGCGTCGACAGCGCGTCCCAGCCGATGCCCCAGAGGCCTTTCGGGCTGTCGCGGAGCAGCAGGTACACGTTCTCCGGCACGCCGGCCGGTCCGAGCAGGAAGTCGCGGTAGCTCGTGGATCGCAGCCAGCCGATCTTCTCGTTCTCCGGCATCGGCGGCAGCAGGTCTTTCCCGTTCGTCAGGAGCCGCCGCAGCGCCTCGCGGTCGGCCGGCGCCAGCGGGTACCGGTCGATCACCGGCGCGTCGCCGGCATGCCAGCCCCAGCGCAGGACCGAGGGCAGCGTCGCGTCGCGGCCGTATTTCGCGGCGCTGAAATACATGCCCTCGGTCAGCCCGCGCTTCTCGAAGTACTGCCGGTCAAAGTACTGGTAGAAGCGCTGTGTGTCGATGCCGAGGTCGACGAGCAGCTGGCGCGCTTCGCGGGAATACGTCGACGGCCCGTCGATCGACTGGCTGCCGCCATAGCCGATGAGCGCGTGGCCATCGACGACGAACTCGTTGCGTTTTGCGTGCCCGCCGAAGTCGTCGTGATTGTCGAGCACGAGCACTTTCGCGTCGGGCTCGGCCTGCCGGTAGTACCAGGCCGCCGCGAGCCCGGAGATACCGCCGCCCACGACGACACAGTCATAGAGGCCGTCGGTCAGCTCGTCAGGGCGTTCGAAGCGTGCACCGGCCCACGCGACCGCGTGCGCGACCTCGAAGGAGCCGGGGTGGCTGCCCCGCATGCCGGTCAGCAGGGGCGGGTAGCCGGTACGGCGATCGGCGGCGAGCAATTCGAGCGGCGAGAGGCTGCCCCCGGCGACGGTGCCGAGTGCAATGCCATTGAGGAAATCGCGGCGGGTGATGTTCAGCCTGTCAGCCATGCGGTGCTGGCGGTGTCCTTCTCGTACTAACGGCGACGTCGTTCAGTGCCGCGAAGCCGCTCCCCCTCCCGCAAGCGTCCGGCTAGCCCCGGAGCATAGCACCGAACGGGCGCGGGGCGGCAGCCGCGGCGGCGGAGTGCTAGGCTTGCGCGCTCGAGAACGGGGGGAGCCGCCATGAGGTCATGGGTCTGCGTGTCGGTCGCGATCGCGTGCGTTGCGTGTTCAAAGGAGACGGCCCCGGCCGCGGACGCGGTCACCGATCGCCTCGTGGATCCCGGGCGCGTCGGTGCTGTGCTGGAGGGATTCATCGAGCGGGGCGAACTCGTCGGCGTGTCGGCGCTGATTTACGAGGACGGCGAGGAAGTGTTCTTCGGCGCGTACGGCATGGCCGACCGCGATGCCGGCCGGCGGATGGCACGCGACACGGTCGCGCGGCTCTTCTCGATGACGAAGCCGGTCACCGGCGTCACGCTGATGACGCTCTACGACGAGGGGTTGTTCGACCTGGACGACCCGCTGGCCGACTACCTGCCGGAGTACGCCAACGTCATGGTCTACGCCGGCGGAGACGGCGACGCCGTCGAACTCGAGCCGCCGGCGCGCCCGATCAGCATTCGCGATGTCACGCGGCACACCGCGGGTTTCGGCGGCGAGCCTCCCGTCGATCGGGCGATCGATGGCGGTGTCCTGAGTCCGGACAACTCGTTGGCCGAGATGTCGGAGCAGCTCGCCCGTATTCCGCTCGGCTACCAGCCGGGCACGCGCTGGCGGTACGGGATCTCGGTGGACGTGCAGGCGCGCCTCGCCGAGGTGCTGGCCGGCAAGCCCTACGCGGACGTCCTGCGCGAACGCGTGCTCGAGCCGCTCGGCATGACGGAGACGAGCTACGTATTCACGCCCGATCAGCGCGGCCGCAGGATGGTTCTGCACGAACGGCAACCGGACGGCCATTTCACCCCGTCCGCGAACACATGGCTGACCGATTTCAACGACGAGGCGAGGATGCTGACGCCGGGCGGCTGGGGGCTCGTGTCGACGCTGGACGACTACATGCGCTTCGCACGCATGCTGCAGAATGACGGTGAACTCGACGGCGTGCGTATCCTGGAGCCTGCAACCGTGCGCCTGATGGCCACGGACGCGCTGCCCGACACGGTCGGCGACCGGCACTTCCTGCCGAACAAGGGCCAGGTCGGCTTCGGCATCGACTTCGCGGTGCGCATCGCGCCGCCCGCTGACCAGGCGGAGGGTTCCGGCGCGGTCGGCGAGTTTTTCTGGGACGGCCTCGCCGGGACGCTGTTCTGGGTGGATCCCGCCAATGACATCACGGTGGTGATGTTCAACCAGTGGGTGCCGTGGGGCGGCGTGACGGTGATGAAGGACTTTCGCGACGCAATCTATGCCGACGATGCGGAAGCGAGCGCGCTGAACAAGGCGCCGGCCGGGCCGAATTCGCGGCGGCTCTCGGACTGACGCCCGCCGCGTTGACACTCCCCGACCGGGTCGCTACCTTGGCCCGCAGATGGTGCTCTCGTTGTGAGGGCTAAGAGGGAATCCGGTGCGAATCCGGAGTTGTACCCGCAACTGTAAGCCGGGAGCGGCAGGCAAACTGAGCCACTAGGGACAAGGACCCCGGGAAGGCTGCCTGACGCGGTGATCGGCAAACCAGGAAACCTGCCATCGCGTCGTTCGTCCAGGGCCGGGTCAGCCCCCAGGACCGGAATTGCAATTCCCGTGAAACGACAGGTCCGCGGCACGCCGTACTGATCCGTCAGTGACGCCGCAACGTCGTTTCAACAGCGTCCGGGTCGGCAGCCGGGCGACGGGAAAAGCCAATGAATTCATTACGATACCTGGTCGGTCTTGCGGGGCTGATCGCCGTTAGCTGTGCGCACGCGGCGGACGATGCCGACGTGCGCGAGACGATCACCGTTTACGGTACGCGCCTCGGCCAACCGCTCACCGAGGCCGGGTCGAGCGTCGCCGTGATCACGGCCGAGGACATCGAGGCGCTGGGCGTCGATTACGCCGTGGATGCGCTTGCGCGCGTCCCGGGCGTGACGGTCAACCAGAACGGTACGTTCGGCGGCATCGCCTCGGTGCGCATTCGCGGCGCAGCGAGCGAGCAGACGCTGGTGCTGGTCGACGGCGTCGTCACGAACGACCCGTCGTCGCCGGGCGGCGGCTTCAACTTCGCCACGCTCGACGTCGCGAATATCGAGCGTATCGAGGTCCTGAAAGGGCCGCAGTCGACGCTGTGGGGCTCCGACGCCATCGGCGGCGTCGTCAACATCGTGACGAAGCAGCCGCAGCCGGGTTTCGGCGGCAACGTGTACGCCGAGGCCGGGACCTACGGCACGCTGCGCGGTGGCGGCGAAGTCGCGTTCGGTGACGAACGCTACGACCTGCGTCTCGCGGCGGTGCGCCACGAAACCGATGGCATCTCGAAAGCCGACGCCGCTAACGGCAACGACGAGAACGATGCCTACGCGGCGACCACCGTGGATCTCGGCGCCGGCGTACAATTCTCGGAAACGGTGCGTCTCGCGCTGAATGTCCTGCACACGGATGCCGATTCGGAGTTCGACAGCTTCGTGTTCGGCGCACAGGGCAACGTCGGCGACGGCGATGAACTCGCGAAATCCCAGGAGCTCGTCGCCGACCTGTCTCTCTCGTTCGCGCTGTTCGACGGGGCACTGGACAACCTTCTGCTCGCCGGTTACTCGGACATCGAGCGCGACAACTACACGGGTGGCGCATTCGCGTACGGCAGCGAAGGCGACCGGCGCCAGTATCGCTACCAGGGCACGCTGGCGTTCGACGGCGGTCATGCGCTGGCGTTCGGTGCCGAGCACGAAACGGTTTCGACGCCCGACGGGGAAGCCTCGATCGACGGGCTGTTCGCACTCGTGGAATGGCAGGCGCTCGACGCACTCACGCTCACCGCCGGGCTGCGCCGCGACGATCACGAGACGTTCGGCGGCGAGACGACAGGCCGGCTTGCCGCCGCATGGAACCCGGCGGACACGCTGACGTTTCGCGCGAGCTGGGGCCAGGGATTCAAGGCGCCGACGCTTTTCCAGACGACGTACTTCTGCTGCGGCGCGACCCAGCCTAATCCCGACCTGCGGCCGGAAACCGCGGACGGGTGGGACGCGGGCATCGACGTCCGCACGCCGGACGGCCGCGGCGAATTTGGATTCACCGTGTTCGACCGCGACACCGAGAACCTGATTACGTTCGACTTCGCGGTCGGCGGCTACAGCAACATCGCGATCGCGACGTCGTCCGGCGTCGAGCTCTCGGCGAGCTACGCGTTGAACGACTGGTTCGGCGTCGGCCTCGACTACGCGTACATCGACGCGGAAGACGGCAACGGCGATCCGTTGATCCGCGTGCCGGAACACAGTGGTGACATCACGTTGCTGCTCGACCCGGCAGGCCCGTTCTCCGGTTCCGTAGCGATACGCTACAACGGCGAGGAGCAGGACTCGGCCGATGTCCTCGATGCCTGGACGCGCGTCGACGTGGCCGGCCGGTATCGGCTGAGCGAGGCCATCGAACTGTTCGCCCGTATCGAGAACCTGTTCGACGAGGAGTACCAGCAGGTACTCGGCTACGGCACGCCCGGCCTGTCCGGCTACCTCGGCGCGCGTTTCCGGTTCTGAGCCCGATGCCACGGCTGCCGGTTCTGCTGCTGTCAGGTCTTGCGGCCATGGCAGCGCACGGCGAACCGGCGGCACGCGTCGTGAGCCTCGACTATTGCGCCGACCAGTACGTGCTGGAGCTGCTGCCGCGCGCGAGCATCCTGGCGGTGTCGCCCGATGCGGAGCAGGAATTCGCGTACCACCGGGAGCGTGCGGCCGGTCTGCCCGCGGTGCGGCCGGTCGCGGAGGATGTCCTCGCATTGCGGCCGACGCTTGTCGTTCGCTCCTACGGCGGCGGCCCGCTTGCGCTCGCGTTCTTCGAACGTGCCGGCATCCCGGTCGTCCAGGTGCCGTTCGCCGACGACATCGACGGCATCCGGCGCGCCGTCACGGCCGTCGCCGGGGAACTCGGCGTCCCGGAACGCGGCGCCGCCGTGGTGGCCGACATGGATGCGCGGCTCGCCGCGATCGATGCCGGTCCGGGCACGCGCACGGCGCTGTACCTGTCCGCCGGCGGCGCGACGTCCGGCCCCGGCACGCTCGTGCACGCGCTGCTCGTCGCCGCAGGCTACCGCAACTACGAATCGCGGCCGGGATGGCACTCCGTGCCACTCGAACGCCTCGTGGACGCCGAGCCGGACGTCGTCGTCGCGTCGTTCTTCGGTGGCGCGGCCGAACGCACTGCCTGGTGGAGCGCGATGCGGCACCCGGTCGCGCGCCGGCACCTCTCGGGCAGGGACACGGTGCTGCTGCCCGGCGCGCTGACCGCGTGCGGCGCGTGGTTCGCGGTGGATGCGGTCGAAGAGTTGGCCGAGGCACGGTGACCGCGCGCACGCTGAACACGGTCCTGCTCATCGCGTCGCTCGTCGCGATCGTGCTCGCGTGCCTGCTCGGTTCCACGGACATGGGCATCGTCCGGGTTCTCGGCGCGTTCCTCGGCGCCGCGGCACCCGGGGACTCCATCGTCGTCCTGGACATACGCCTGCCGCGGGCGCTGGCCGCGTACGCCGTCGGTGCGGCGCTGGGCGCGAGCGGCGCGGCGTTGCAGGGCCTGCTGCGAAACCCGCTCGCCGAGCCGGGGGTGCTGGGCGTATCCGCGACCGCGGCGCTGTTCGCCACGTTCGCGCTGTACTACGGGTTGTCGGTCGCCGGCGCGTTCGTCGTTCCTCTTGCGGCGATGGCGGGCGCGCTCGCCGCGACGGCGCTGCTCGCGGCCGCGGCGATGCGCATCCGCTCGATCGTGACGCTGATCCTGCTCGGTGTGGGCCTGTCGAGCTTCGCAGCCGCCGTGATGTCGCTCCTGCTCAACCTCGCGCCGAACCCGTTCACGCTGTCCGACATGATCAACTGGGCGCTCGGGTCCGTCGCGAACCGCAGCCTGGCGGATCTCGTACTGGCAGTGCCGTTCATCGTCGCCGGCCTGGCCGTGCTGTACGCGACGCGGCACGGGCTGAGCGTCCTGACGCTCGGCGAGGAGGCCGCGGCGGGCGCGGGGCTGGATCTCGGGCGCCAGCGCGTCGCCGTGGTGCTGGGTGCCGGGATTGCCACCGGCGCTGCCGTCGGCCTCGCCGGCGCAATCGGCTTCGTCGGCATCGTGGCACCCCACGTCGTTCGCCCGCTCGTAAGCCACGACCCGGCGCGCAGCCTGCTGCCGTCCGCGTTGCTCGCCGGCATCATCCTCGTGTTCGCGGACGTCGTGGTGCGCGTGCTGCCGACGACGAACGAACTGAAGCTCGGCGTCGTCGCCGCGCTGATCGGCGCGCCGGCGTTCGCGTGGATCGCCGTGCGGCGGAGAGCCGTCCATGACTGAACTCGTGGCCAGGGACGTGCGCGTCGCGGCTGGCGGCAAGGTGCTCGTCGACGCCGCGAACGCGTCGCTGCGCGGCGGAGAGCTCGTCGCTGTCCTCGGCCCGAACGGGGCGGGCAAGACGACGCTGACGCGGGTGCTCGCCGGCATTCTCGAACCCGACAGCGGGTCTGTGATGCTGGACGGCGAGGCCGTGGCCGCGTTGCCGGCGGCGGCGCGCGCACGCCGTCTCGCGTACCTGCCGCAGAACCGGCCGCTGGCGTGGCCGAACCCGGTGCGCGACGTCGTGGCGCTCGGCCGGTATGCGCACGGCGGCACGCTGGGACGGCTCGGTGACGCGGACCGGCGTGCCGTGGACGCAGCGATCGCCGCGTGTGATCTCGCGGGCTTCGAAGACCGCTCCTGCGACACGTTGTCGGGCGGCGAACTCGCGCGCGTGCACCTCGCCCGCGCGCTGGCCGCCGAGGCGCCGCTGCTGCTCGCGGACGAGCCCATGGTCGCGCTCGACCCGCGGCAGCGCTTTCGCATGGCGGGACACCTGCGCAGTTTCGTCGATGACGGCGGCGGGGCGCTCGTCGTTCTGCACGACATCGCGCTCGCGGCGCGTATCGCGGACCGCCTGCTCGTAATGAACGATGGCCGAGTGGTGGCGGACGGCATGCCGCGCGCAATCCTCACCGAGCGACTGGTCGCCGACGTCTACGGCGTCCGCGCGCGGCTCGTCGAGCGCGCCGGCCACGTCGACGTGCACATAGAGTCGGCGCTGTGACCGCGCGCTGCCTGATGATCCAGGGCACCGGCTCCGACGTCGGCAAGTCGCTCGTCGTCGCCGGGCTGTGCCGGCTCGCGCGGCGGCGGGGAATACGGGTTGCGCCGTTCAAACCGCAGAACATGTCGAACAACGCCGCGGCTTGCGACGGCGGCGAGATCGGGCGCGCGCAGGCGCTGCAGGCGCGAGCCGCGGGCGTCGAGCCGGACGTCGATCACAACCCGGTGCTGCTCAAGCCGC
Organism: uncultured Pseudomonadota bacterium; assembly: GCA_913055625.1. Taxonomy (GTDB): domain Bacteria; phylum Pseudomonadota; class Gammaproteobacteria; order Steroidobacterales; family Woeseiaceae; genus UBA1847. The sequence goes on from CAJXJW010000002.1 coordinate 264,463, forward strand.
AGAGCGATCGTACGGCGCAGGTCGTCGTGCACGGCCACGTGCGCTCGACGCTCGACGCCGCGAACTTTCTCGACGGACGCGCGACGCTGATGCCCGCGGTGATGGCGAGCTTCGAGCGCCTCGCCGCACGCCACGAGATGGTCATCGTCGAGGGCGCGGGAAGCGCGGCCGAGACGAACCTGCGCCGCGCCGATATCGCGAACATGGGTTTCGCGCGCCGCGCGGACGTGCCGGTGTGCCTGCTCGCGGACATCGAGCGCGGCGGCGTCATCGCAAACCTCGTCGGCACGCACGCGGTTCTGGAGCCGGGCGACCGGGCGCTGGTCGTCGGGTTCCTCGTCAACCGCTTTCGCGGTGACCCGGGACTTTTCGACGCGGGCCTCGAAGACATCATTTCGCGTACCGGCTGGCCGTCGTTCGGCGTCATTCCCTGGCTGCCGGCCGCCGCGCTGCTGCCGGCCGAAGATGCCGTGCCGGCGTCCGCGCGATCGCCGCGCGCCGGCGAACAGGCACTGATCGTCGCTCCGATGCTGTCGCGCATGGCGAACTTCGACGACGCGGACCCGCTGCGGCAGGACCCGGCCGTCGACTTCCGGTTCATCCCGCCCGGGCAGCCGCTGCCGCGCGACGCGGACCTCGTCATCCTGTTCGGCACGAAGTCGACGCTCGGCGACCTCGCGTTTCTGCGCGCGCAGGGCTGGGATCACGACATCGTCGCGCACGCCCGCGCGGGCGGCCGCGTGCTCGGGCTCTGCGGCGGCTTCCAGCTGCTCGGCCGGCGAATCGACGACCCGCGGGGCGTCGACGGCGAGGCCGGCAGTATCGAAGGCCTCGGCCTGCTCGACGTCGAGACACGGATGCAGGGCGGCAAGACGGTGCGCCGCATCGCGGGCACGTGCGCGACGAGCGGCCTGTCAGTCAGCGGCTACGAGATCCACTGCGGCGACACCCGGGGCCCGGACAGCGAGCGCCCGATGTTCGAGCTGGGCGGCCGGCCCGACGGCGCGCGCAGTGCGAACGGCCGTATCGAGGGCAGCTATCTGCACGGACTGTTCGCGAGTGACCGGTTTCGCGCGTGGTACCTGCGCCGGCTGAACGAGACCGCGGCCGCGTTTGACTTCGACGCGGGTGTGGAACGGGCGATCGACGCCGTTGCGGACGGGCTCGAAGCCGCGGTCGCGGTCGACCGGCTGTTCGCCACGGCGCGCCCGACCACCGCGACGGCGCCGCGTCGCTTGCGCAAGTTTCGCGCGTAACGCTTCGGCGGCGCCCCGATTCGACCGATTCCAGGGCTGCCGCCGCCGCGCGGTGTCCCGACGGGTTCCGCGGCGGGTCCGGGAGTGCCCCGCGCGGCTGAAAACCGCATGACTACTGGCTTGCAGCCCGCGCGGCCGTGTCTTGCGTTGTCGGTCGCGCGCCGCCGCCTGCCGCCCGCGGAATGGGAACGCTACCATCCGGAAATGTGACCGCTAACATTTTTCGTTGACTTCGCGGAATGAGGGGTCTAGTTATAAGCGTGATTTACGACCCGGGCCGGCAGGATGTCTGGCCCGCGAGTAAGTCCAGGCGCGGCGGGATCAGCCGTTCCTGGGGGGCAATCCGACGAAACGGGGGGGATCCGCAACGTCAGCCGGCCGGTTGCAGTATGCAAGGGTCGGCACAATCCGAAATCCGCATTCGCCGTATCGACCAGGCAGGTGTTCCACCGGAACGCCGTACGGCGCGCGGACTCGGCAGCGGTCCGCTCCCCTGCTTCGCGAGAGCAATGTTCAATCGAAGGGGGATCGGTTCAATGAGTGGAAAACAGAAGTTCAGGGTCACGCCGTTGGCGGCCGCGGTCAGTTCCGCGTTGCTGATCGGCGCTACCGATACGGCACTTGCGCAGGATGACGCGCTCGAGGAAATCGTCGTAACGGGTATTCGCGGCAGCCTGCGAAACTCCATGACGATCAAGCGCGACACCAGCGGTATCGTCGACGCAATCAGCAGCGAGGACATCGGCAAGTTCCCGGACACGAACCTGGCCGAGTCGCTGCAGCGAATCACCGGCATTTCAATCGAACGGCGCGACGGTGAAGGCGCGCAGGTCACGGCGCGCGGTTTCGGCCCGCAGTACAACATGGTCACCCTCAACGGCCGACAGATTCCGGGTGCCGACGGCTTCAGTAACGGCGACTCGGTAACGGGTGGCACGGGTGCCGGAACGCGTGCTTTCAACTTTGCGCAGCTGTCGTCCGACGCGATTTCGGGCCTCACCGTCTACAAGACGGGCCGCGCGAACGTGCCGAGCGGCGGCATCGGCGCCACCATCGATATCATCACCGACCGGCCGCTGGACCACGACGGCATGATCCTGAGCGTGGGCGCCAAGGCGGTTTCGGACGCGTCGCAGGTGTATGGCAGCGACGTGACACCCGAAATGTCGGGAATCTTCAGCTATGCGAACGATGCGGGGACCTTCGGCGTCGGCCTGAATGCCAGCTACCAGGAGCGCGACGGCGGCTCCGTGCAGACGACGGAGAATGCCTGGAACATCCAGAGCTGGACGGGCACCGAGGCAGCACTGCGCTCGGACGCCGTCGTGGAGAACGCACCGGCGATGGGTCAGCTCTACGCCATGCCGAACGACCTCCGCTACGCTTTCTCCGAATTTCACCGTGAGCGCACGAACGGGCAGGCGGTGATCCAGTTTGCACCGACGGACGCCTGGAAAATCACGGCGGACTATACGTTCGGTACCAACGAGATCACCGAGGATCGCGGCGAGCAGACCACGTGGCTGCAGCGCAGCAACTCCTTCACTCACCTCACGTTCGATACCAATGAGGCCGTTGCGACGCCGGTTTACTTGCGCGACGTCGTTGGCGGCGGCAAGGACTTCGGCTACGAGCAGCAGCGCAACGCGCAGAAGTACGAGTTCGGTTCCGTTGGCCTCAACGTGCAGTGGGATGCGAGTGACGACCTGAGCTTCACGTTCGATGCTCATAATTCGACCTCCGAAAGCAACCCAAACGATTCGCTGACGGGTGCGAGCGCCGTGTTCTTCAGCCTCGCGGGCACCAAGTGCTTCATGGGCAACTGCCCGGGCGCGTGGACCCAGGAGTTCTTCTTCAACGAAGGCATGCCGATCTCGACCCGGACGTATTTTCCCACGATGCAGGACGCGGTCGACGGCACGAACGGCGTGGTCAACCCGGACTTCGGCGAGAACGAGCTGAGCTCGCAGATCGCCCGTACGTGGTACACGCTGCAGGATACCGAGGCAACGGGCGCACGCCTGGACGGCAAGCTCGAGTTCGACGACGGGCGTTTCCGCTTCGGCATCGATTCGTCCAAGGTGACGATGACGCGCCAGACGAGCGACACCTACGCCACGATGGGTGACTGGGGCGCCAACTTCGCGGGCCAGGAGCCCGGGATGGTTGCGCTGATGCACCCGGTGAGCATCACCGGCGAGTTCGACGACTGGGACACCACCGGTGCGGCACCGGGCGCGTGGACGGGTAATGCGTCGGAACTCACGGAGTGGGGTGTCACCGAGTACAACGTTCCCGATGCCTACAATCCCAATTTCAGCAACAACAATGAAATCGAGGAAGAGGTCTTCGCGGCGTACATTCAGCTCGAGCTGGACGGGGAGCTCGGCGGCATGTCGACGAACACGGTGATCGGCGTGCGCTGGGAGGACACCGACGTCACGTCGACGTCCCAGATCGCCATCCCCAGCGACATCGTCTGGATCTCCAACAATGACTTTCGACTGGAGCGGTCCACCGACATTCAGCCGTTCAACGAGAAAGCCAGTTATGACCACATTCTGCCGAGCCTGGATTTCAGCATCGACCTCACGGATCAGGTCAAGGGCAGGGCGTCGTTCAGCAATACCATTGCACGGGCCCCGTACGGCAACCTGTACTCCGGTCCCACGCCGGGTAATCCATCAGGTTCCATCCTGATCAATCCGTCCACCCGGGCGTCCGCGAACTCCCAGAACCCGAGCCTGATACCGCTGGAGTCGTCGAACCTGGACCTCGCCGTCGAATGGTATTTCTCCGACGACAGCTACGCGTCCATAACGTACTGGGACAAGCGCGTCGACAACTTCATCGGAAACAGCGTACAACGGGATACCCTGTACGGCCTGACGGACCCGACGTCCGGACCGGATGCGCAGGCGGCACTGGCGTTCCTGACCAGCGGTCAATGCGCCACCCAGGTGGCCGCCGCGGGCAATGACGTCAATGCGGCCTGTTCAGCGAACGACACGGCGCTGTTTACGGCCGTGGCCATGCTGCGCAACGACGGAGCAACCGGGGGACTGGCGGCGTACGACGGCAGTAACGCGCAAGTGCTGCAGATGGAGGCAGATTACGATCTCGTCGGTGAAGCGGATGACCCGCTGTACCAGTACGACGTCAATCGCCCCCTCAACCAGAACAATGCGCACATCGACGGTTGGGAAATCGGCGGCCAGTATTTCTTTGGTGATACCGGCTTCGGCATCTTTGCGAACTACACGATCGTGAACGGCGACGTCGGGTTCGACGATGCCGGCCAGCCCGGCGTGAACCAGTTTGCGCTGCTGGGCCTGAGTGATACGGCCAACGTCATGTTGATGTACGAGAAGTACGGTTTCTCGGCGCGCCTTGCCTACAACTGGCGTGACGAGTACCTGATCCTGGCCAACCAGAACGGCAGCAACACGAATCCGTTCTATGTTGAGCCCTACGACCAGGTCGACCTCAACCTCAGCTACTACATCACCGATGGGCTCTCGGTCGAGTTCGAAGCCATCAATCTCACCGGCGAAGACGTGCGCTGGCATGCCCGCTCCGAGAAGCAGGTGGTCAAGCTGATCGAGCAAAGCCCGCGCTACATGCTGGGAGCTCGTTACAACTTCGACCTCTGATCGCGGTCAGTCCAGCCGGTTGGACCGACTCGGACCCCGGGCCGCTGCGGATGCAGCGGCCCGGTTTTTGCTTCTGACCCGGCGTCAGCACACACTTGAGATGCGCCTGCAATTCTGGAATGGTCATTGAACCGGCAGGATTCGATACGGGAGTCCGCATGCGGCGCGCGCTCGGACCGGGTCAGCAACGAGGCTGTCATGGCACGCTATGAATTGTTGAACAACGTGACGCACAAGGATCTGCGCGTCGCCACGCACTTCGGCCCTGAGTTCGGCGACGCGGTCGGCATGGTGCCTGCCTATGCGACCGAGTTTGCCGAGTTGCAACGGGAATACCCGATCCTGTTCCGGCGGGATACGGAGGGCGGCGCGTTCCAGGCCGTGGCACTGCTCGGTTTCGCAAAGGACGAAAACCTCTACCTGGACGGCGACCGGTGGAACGCGTCGTACGTGCCCGGACACGTCGTGCGCGGCCCATTCATGATCGGTTTCCAGGAACAGCAGGTCGGCGGCGAGTTGCGCCGGGAGCAGGTCATACACGTCGACGTCGAACACCCGCGCGCGACGGCCGGCAAGGGCGAGTCGGTTTTCCTGGCGCAGGGCGGCAACAGCCCGTACCTCGAGCACATCATGGTGGTGCTGCGCGGCATTCGCGACGGTCTCGAGGCCGGCGAGAAGATGTTCGCCGCGCTGGACGAACTCGGGATCATCCAGCCTGTCAGTCTCGACGTGCGCCTGGACGACGAAATCGGTGTAAAGCTGGCGGGACTCCACGGCATCGACCGGGAGAGGCTGCAGTCGCTGGATGCGGAAGCGTTGCATCGGCTGAACGCGGCCGGCTGGCTCGAAGGGGCGTATCTCGTTCTCGCCTCGATGCAGAACATGCGGCGATTGATGGCCGAGAAGCAGCGCCGGCTGCGCGAGGAGCGCGGGACGGTTTCCGGGGTCGCCTGACCGGCATGGAGCAGGAACGCGGCAGTGTCCGTGTCTTGGAGGGCTGCCGTCCCGGCGCCCTGCCCATCGACGAGTTGCTGGAGACGGGCACGCCGGCCGTACTGAAGGGCGTCGTGCGGGATTGGCCGCTGGTCCAGGCCGGGCTGCGGGACAGCGCGGCAGCCATGGAATACCTGCGGGCGTTGTACAACGGGCGGCCCGTACTCTACAGCTACGGTTCACCGGACGTGGCCGGTCGCCCGTTCTACACCGACGACTTCACGGAACTCAATTTCGAAGTGCGTCGCGGCGCCCTCGACCAGGTGCTGGACGACATCGCCGCACACGTGGACGATGACCGGCCGCCAACCTGGTACGTTGCGTCGCTATTGGTCGATTCCAACCTGCCCGGCTTCGCCGGGGCGAACGACGTCGGCCTGGCGGAACTGGGCATCGAGGCGCCGGCGAGCATCTGGATCGGCAACCGGGTGACGGCGTCCTGTCATTACGACGCGCCCAACAACATCGCCTGTTGCGCCGTCGGTCGGCGACGGTTCACGTTCCTGCCGCCGGAGCAGATCCGGAACCTCTACCCGGGGCCGCTGGAGCCGACGCCCGGCGGCCAGGCCGTCAGCATCGTGGATTTCGACGCACCGGACCTCGAACGTTTCCCGCGCTTTCGCGAAGCGCAGGCGAGCGCCATGTCCGTCGTCCTGGAGCCGGGCGATGCCGTGTTCGTGCCGAGCATGTGGTGGCACCACGTGCAGGGACTGGATCCGTTCACCGCACTCGTCAACTACTGGTGGAACAGCATGCCGGCGCACATACCGACGCCGATGCACGCGCTGTACCATGCCATCTGGACGATTCGCGACCGCCCCGAGCGGGAAAAACAAGCCTGGCGCGAGGTCTTCGACTACTACGTCTTCGGCCCGGGCGAACATGCGGGCGAGCATCTGCCCGAGGCGGCGCGCCGTCTCTTGGGGCCCATGGACGAGGTGCAGTCGCGCCAGTTGCGCGCGATGCTGCTCGGCAAGCTGAATCGATGAAACGGCGCCGCGCGGCGGCGGTACGAGGTAAGGACTGGTGAACGGGGAACAGCAAAGAATCAGGAAGGTCGTGATTGCCGGGGGCGGCACGGCCGGGTGGGTCGCCGCCACGGCACTGTCGTTCCAGTTTCGGGAACTGCTGGATATCACGCTGGTGGAGTCGGAGCAGATCGGCACGGTGGGCGTCGGCGAATCGACGATCCCCACGATCCGGACGTTCCACCAGCTCCTGCAGATCGACGAGAGGGAGTTCCTGAAACAGGTCGCCGGCAGTTTCAAGCTATCGATCTCGTTCGAGAACTGGCTGCGGCCGGGCGATCGCTACATCCACCCGTTCGGCTACACGGGGCTGGGCATCTGGGCCTGCGAGTTTCACCACTTCTGGCTCGATAGCCTGCGGCGCGGTATGCAGTCGGAGCTGGGCGACTTCTGCCTCGAGACCGTCGCGTCACGAACCGACCAGTTTGCGCTGCTCTCGAAGGATGGCCAGTCGTCCAGCCAGTGGTCCGTGCGCTGGGCCAAGTCGCCGACGGCGCCCGGCAACCCGGAGGTCAACTACGCCTACCACTTCGACGCGGCACTCTATGCGGTTTTTCTCCGGCGCATGGCGGAGAAACGCGGCGTTACCCGGCTGGAAGGCAAGATCCGCGAGGTGCGCCAGAACGGAGAGAACGGCTTCATCGACGCGCTGGTGCTGGACAACGGCGACGTGATCGAGGGAGATCTTTTCATCGATTGCACCGGTTTCCGCGGCCTGCTGATCGAGCAGACGCTCAAGACCGGCTACGAAGACTGGAACAACTGGCTGCCCTGCGACAGGGCGGTGGCGCTGCAGACCGAGTCCGTCGGTCCGGCCGTTCCCTATACGCGGGCGATCGCGCACGAGGCCGGCTGGCGCTGGCACATCCCGTTGCAGCACCGGGTCGGTTGCGGGCTGGTGTTCTCGTCACAGCACATGTCCGACGACGAAGCGACGGCCAAGCTGGTCAGGGATGCGGCGGCGCCCGCAGTCCGCGAGCCGTGGCTGGTGCCGTTCCGGACCGGGCGCCGGCTGAAGGCATGGAACAAGAACGTCGTCGCGCTCGGCCTGGCCGCCGGGTTCATCGAGCCGCTCGAATCGACCAGCATTCACCTGGCCATCAGCGGCCTCGTGCGCCTGATCCACATGTTCCCGTCGCGCGGCATCACCGACTCGGTGGTCGAACGCTATAACCGGGTGAGCCGGGCGGAAATGGAGCACGTGCGGGACTTCATCATCCTGCACTATCACGCCAATCAGCGTGACGAAGCGTTGTGGCGCGAATGCCGCGAGATGACGCTCCCGGACGGCCTCGCCGAGCGCATTCAGCTGTTTCGAGATCGCGCCCACGTCTGGCAGGGCGACGACGAGCTGTTCCGGCTGGACTCGTGGACCCACGTGATGATCGGCCAGGGCATCATGCCGGCGGACCATCACCCGGTGGCCCGCGCGCTGCCGGACGCCGACCTGGGCCGCCTGTTCGAGGCGATCCGCAAGCCCATCAATGCCGCCGTGCAGAACATGCCGTCGCACCAGGCCTTTCTCGAGCGCTATTGCCCGGCGGACAGCTCGGTGTGGCACAAGCTCGGGCCCGCGGTGGGCGCCTGAGGCCTGGCTGAGCGGCCCGGGCCATGCTTCTCGAACTGCACCGGGACCTCGCGGTCCGACGGGTCGAACTCGGCAACGAGGGCGCCCCGTTGCTGATCGTCGACGCCTTCGTTGCGGACCCCGACCGGCTCCTGCGCAAGGCGTCGCGGTCGCGGTTCGTACCGATCGGCAGGATGTATCCGGGCATACGCGCGCGTGCACCCGTGAACTACGAGAAGCTGCTGGAAGAATTGATCGCGCCGAACCTGCAGGAATGGTTCGGTCTGCCGGCGGGACAGCTGACGTTCCCGCTCTGTCACTATTCGCTGCTGACGCGACCGCCCGACTCGCTCGGGTTCCTGCAGCGGATCCCGCACATCGACTCGGTCGGGGCGAGCGGCCTGGCCACCGTGCACTACCTGTTCCGGGGCGACTGGGGAGGCACGGCGTTCTATCGCCACCGGGAGACGGGTTACGAATACATCGACGAGGCCCGCCTCGACGGGTACTCGCGCTGCCTGCGCCGGCAGGAAGCCGGTCCGGATGCGCCGGCCGCGGGCTACATCGACGGTGATACGGCACTGTTCGAGCAGATTGCCAGGGTCGACGGCGTCTTCAATCGGTTGGTGATCTACCGGAGGAACTCGCTGCACTCGGGATCCGTCGACAGCCACAGGGTCCCGCCGCCGGATCCGGTGGCGGGGCGGCTGTCGATCAATTCCTTTATCGACGTCGGGAATTGAACAGCGGCCCGCGGAGCCGCCCGGAATCGGCGTCCGGAAGATCAGCGGTGACGGCGTAGAGCCTGTCATTCATCCAGCGGTTGTAGGCGGTCATCGTGCGCGCCTGTCGGGGGGGCATGGGCGAGGTACTTCGTGTCGCATTGATGCCGGATAGAGGAGGCAAGATGAGAAATGTACTGCAGGCGTGCCTCTGCGCGCTTCTTTTTGGTCAGGCGGCGGCTGAAGAATCCGCGACCGGCGCGCTCGAACTCAACGAGCTCGACTACTACGAGGCGACGGGCGTCAACTGGCTGGTCTTCAGTAACTGGTACGACGGGCTGTTCAGCGACTCGAAGATCAGCGGGATCGAGCTGATTCACCACGGCGTGCGCACGGCGACGAACGGCGACGTGCGCCTCGACGCCACGCCGGAGCAATGGGACCGCATACCGGAGTTCGTCCATAGAACTGTCGACCGCGAGCTTGGCGTCATCGAGGCGCACCTCCGCTACGCGGACTTCGGGTTCGAGTACACGGTCCGCGCCGAGCGGGACGGCGACGGCCTCAGGATCACCGTCGTGCTGCCGGAGCCCGTTCCGGAAGTGCTGGCCGGCAAGGCCGGGCTCAACCTCGAGTTTCTGCCCGCCGCGTACTTCGGCAAGGCCTGGATCATGGACGACGGCAGCGGCCTGTTCCCGCGCTACCCGGCGGGGCCGAAGGAGCAGAAGGATGTCGTCGCGCCGGAGCCGCTCGCGCGCGGCCGGCACTTCGTGCTCGCGCCGGAGGACCCCGCGCACCGGGTCGCGATCACGGCCACGCGCGGCGACCTCGCCGTGTACGACGGGCGCGCGAAGGCGCAGAACGGCTGGTTCGTCGTGCGCGGCGTCCTGCCGGCCGGCAGGAAGGGAACCGTGCTCGAGTGGACGCTGGCGGCGAATGCGCAACCCGGCTGGTTGCGCGAGCCCGTCATCGGCCACTCGCAGGTCGGCTACCACCCCGCCCAGGACAAGGTCGCCGTCATCGAACTGGACGCGAACGACGACCGCGCGCCGGCGGCGCGGCTCGTCCGCGTCGGTGCCGACGGCAGCCGCGAGCTTGCGAAGTCCGCGGAAGCGACGGAGTGGGGTCGCTACAAGCGCTACCGCTATCGCCACTTCGACTTCAGCGACGTGCGCGCCGAGGGCGTCTACGTCATCGAGTACGGTGACCAGGTCACCGGGCCGTTCCGCATCGCCACCGACGTCTACGCCGATGCCTGGAAACCGACGCTCGACGTGTTCTTCCCGGTGCAGATGGATCACATGCTGGTGAACGAGGCCTACCGTGTCTGGCACGGCGCATCGCACCTGGACGATGCGTTGCAGGCACCGGTAAACCACGAGCACTTCGATCTGTACGCGCAGGGACCGACGACCGACACGACCTATGCGCCCGGTGAGCACATTCCCGGGCTCAACATCGGCGGCTGGTACGATGCCGGCGACTACGACATCCGCACCCAGACGCAGTACTACGTCGTCAACAACCTCGTGAACGCCTGGGAGACGTTCGGCATAGAGCGGGACGTGACGCTGGTCGACGACGCGCGGAAACTCGTCGACATCCACGTGCCGGACGGCAGGAACGACCTGCTGCAGCAGATCCGGCACGGCACGCTCGCGCTCGTGGCGCAGTTCCGGGCCGTCGGCCATGCGATCCCCGGCATCATCGTCCCGGACATCAGCCAGTACACGCACCTGGGCGACGGGCTCACGATGACCGACAACCTCGTCTACGACCCGGCGATGAGCCCGCTGGAGTCCAACGGCGTGAGGAGCGGCCTGTTCGACGACCGCTGGGCCTTCACGAGCCGGAGCTCGGCCCTGAACTTCGGGTCGATTGCCGCGCTGGCGGCCGCGAGTCGCGCGCTTCGCGGATTCGACGATGAACTCGCGGATGAGGCGCTCGCGATCGCAGTGCGCGCGTGGGACGAGGAGCAGTCACTGGACGAGCCCTACACGTTCCGTCACGGCAATACGACGGGCGGGCCGCTCGCCAGCGAGGAGATGAAGGCGGCCGTGGAACTGCTCGTGACGACCGGCGAGAAGCGCTACGCTGATCGCTTCCTCGAATACCTGCCGGAACTCGAAGCGCGTTTCAGCTTTCACGCGATACTCGCGGTGCGCGCCATGCCTTACCTCGACGACCGGTTCCACTCGACGTTGCGTCGCCTGGCAGGCGAGCACCGGGAGGTGCTCGACGGGCTCGCGGCGGCCAATCCCTACGGGGTGCTGATCACCGAGGGGGGCTGGGCCGGCAACGGCACCGTGATCAGCATCGCGATGACGAACTGGTACCTGTTGCAGGCGTTCCCGGACCTGTTCACGCCGGAGGACGTGTTTGCAGGCCTGAACTACCTTTTCGGCACGCATCCGCACTCGAACCTGTCCTTCGTCTCGGCGGTCGGCGCGCGGTCGAAGGAGGTCGCCTACGGCATGAACCGCGCGGACTTTTCGTTCATCGCGGGCGGCGTCGTGCCCGGCGTGCTGGTCCTGAAGCCGGACTACCCCGAGAACAAGGAGAACTGGCCGTTCCTGTGGGGCGAGAACGAGTACGTGATCTCGGTCGGCTCGAGCTACCTGTTCCTCGTGAACGCCGTCGACCGCTTGCTGCGGGACTAGCCCGGCGTCGCCGCCGGGCTAGTCCCGGTTCGATCAGGGCGCGGCGAGGTACTCCCGTACGGAGCCGATCTCGCGCTTCTTCAACGCGACACAGGCCGCCACCTGCGCCTCGAGGATGGCGAGGCGCCGCTCGATGCCGGGCGCCGCGCGCCCGGGGTCGCCGTAGAACTCGACGACGGCCGGCAGAGGCTCCGCGTCGCATCGGACGAGGCTCGACGGGACCCGCGCCATGGTCGACGGCGGCAGGCGCTCACGCAGGGCGGCATCGTTCGCCATCGCCCAGCCGCGCAGGCGCGCCTGGTTCGTGTCGTCCCTGGCCAGCTCGGTCATCATGGAACCCAGTTCCACCGGTTTCAGCGGTGCGTCCAGCGCGAACTCGAGCGCCGCGGTGACCGCGGACGGGTCGCGGAACGAGCCGAGTGCGGACAGCACGGCCAGGCGTTCGGACGGAGACTCTACCCGATCGAGCTGGGCACGGTAGCGGGCGAAACGGGCCGCGTCGCCGCGCTGTGCCTCGGCTTCCATGCCGGTGGAGACGATTGGCGACATCGGGATCTCACCGTCGAGGTAGCGCTGCACTTCGTGCGCCAGGATCTCGCGCACGACCGGGTCGCGGCCGCGGTCCGCAAGCTTCAGCATCAACCTCGGCCGCAGCGCCTGGACATCGGGGGATTCGCCGTCAATCGGCGCCGTCCCGATGCGTGCCAGTGCAGGCGACAGCAGCGTACGGACGAACTCGGCGTACGCGTCGGCGAGTTCCTGCTCGAGCAGGTTCGACTCGATGTTGACGAGCTGGTCGAGCAGGGCGGAGATGACGTTCGCGTCCGGGTCGTCGGCCAGCTTGAGCAGCGTGTCGAACAGGTCATCGCCGTCGATGGCGTCAGCGAGCAACAGGGCCCACGCGTTGCTCAGCATGCCCATTCGGCCGCCGGGGCTCAGGAACTCGCCGGCATCGGCCGCGAGCCGCGACTGCATCGCGGTCGGCACCTGCCAGCGGTAGTAGCCGCGCTGCCCGCGGTTCGGCTCGATCCATGCGACGTCCGGGCCGAGGTCGACCGTGGCGGACGGCGCGTCAAGCAGCAGTTTGCCCGTCTTGATCGCTCCGCCGGACCGGTACGTGTACTCGATGGGGATCATCCACGTCTGGGGGCGTGATTCCGTGTCGCCTGCGTTCACGAGGCGCTGCTGCGAGAAGCGGAAGCGGCCGGCACCGAGGTCCTCGACGGTTACGAGCGGCACGCCCGGCTGGTCGATGAACGTGGCGAGCCCGCGGGCGAGGTCGAAGTCCGCGCCGGCGTTGATCGAGTTCCACAGGTCGTCCGCGACGGCGTTGCCGCGGCTGTACTGCCGGAGGTAGCGGTTCACGCCCTCGCGGAACGTGTCGGGGCCGACGGCACGCTCGAACATGCCGAGCACCGACTTCCCCTTGTAGTAGGACAGAAACACGCCGTCGAAGAGATTGTCGTTGGCCTTGAATTCGTGGCGAATCGGCTGCGCCGTCGGTCCTGCATCCAGTTCCATGATGCGGAGGATCGTGCGGAGCTGGGCCAGGTCGCCCTTGTACTCGGGAAAGACGTGCTCCGCGGTCTTGTCGGCCATCCAGTCGGCGAACGACTCGTTCAGCCAGAGGTCGTCCCACCATTGCATCGTGACCAAGTTGCCGAACCACTGGTGTGCGAGCTCGTGGGCGGTTACGCGAATCTGCCCGGCCTTCTGGGCGGCGCTGGCCGAGTCGTCCAGCAGCAGGATGTGATCGGAGTAGGTGATGGCACCCGGATGCTCCATCGCGCCCGAGAACGCCCCGAACGTGGCGATCAGGTCGAGTTTCGCGAACGGGTATGGCTGCCCGAAGTAGTCCTCGAGGTACGCGAGCAGTGGCGGCGTGGTCTCGACGGCGTGCGCCGCGAGGCCGGCTTTGCCGGCGGGCACGATGACGCGCGCCGGCACCGACAGGCCCGGAATGTCGACCGTGTCGAAATCGCCGACGGCGACCGCGATCAGGTAGGACGGTAGCGCGGGCGTGGCCGCAAACTCGCTGCGCGTCATGCCGTCCCCGGTCGACTCCGACACGACCGGCGTATTCGTGATCGCGAGCTGGTCCTCCGGCACGGTGATCGTGAGCTGCCACGGGAACTTGAAGCCGGGCTCATCGAAGCAGGGGAAGGCTTCCCGGGCATGGATCGCCTCGAACTGGCTGAAGACGTAGTACCCGTCCTCCGATTCGGAGCGGAAGATGCCCTCACCGTTGACGTTGTAGTCGTTCGTGAAGTCGATGGACAGCACGTACGGACCCGCCGGGAATGCCTCGGTGCCGCTGATGAGCAGCTGCCCCATGTCGTCCTGCGAGAATCCGACGTCGGTGTCGCCGGCGCCGTCGCTGACACGCACGGACTCGATCGTCATGTCGGTTGCGTGGAGGCGGATGACCTTGCGAGGTTCTTCGATTTCGAGCTCGATGCGCGCGGAACCCGAGTAGCCGGCATCGGCCGGGTCGATGACGAGTTCCAGCGACTGGGCCACGGGACGGACCGCCGGGTCCAGGCGGTACGGGTCGCTCGCCGTGACGGGTGCGACGTCGCGTGCGGCCTGCGGCGCACAAGCGGCGAGAATGATGACCAGGCCGACCAGGCAGCCTGTGATTCGCGTTTTGATGGCGGATTCCTCCACGTTCTGCTTCATACTGTCGACCGACGATGCAGCACTACGATGTCATTGTGCTCGGTGGCGGCGCCGCCGGGCTGTTCTGCGCCCTGACGGCCGGACGCCGCGGCCGGCGCGTCGTCGTGCTCGAAGGCGCGAACCGCGTCGGCAAGAAAATACTGATGTCGGGCGGCGGCCGCTGCAATTTTACGAACCTGTACTGTGCGCCGGATCACTACCTGTCGGCAAACCCCAAATTCTGCATTTCCGCGCTGCACCGATTTACGCAATACGACTTCATCGCCCTGGTGGACCGGCACGGCATCGCCTGGCACGAGAAAACGGCCGGGCAGCTTTTCTGTGATGTTTCATCGAAGCAAATCGTCGCAATGCTGGCGGCGGAATGTGCCGACGCCGGGGTCCGGATCGAGACCGGCAGCGACGTGACGGCCGTAGAGCACGGGCCTGGCTTCCGGGTGGCCTCGGCGCGCGGCGTCTTTGTCGCGGACGCCCTCGTGGTCGCGACGGGCGGCCTGTCGATCCCGAAGATGGGCGCGTCGGACATGGGCTACCGCCTCGCGAGGCAGTTCGGCCTGGCTGTCCGGGAGACGCGGGCCGGGCTCGTGCCGTTCACGTTCAGCGGCCCGCTACAGGAACTGACCGGCCGCCTGTCCGGCGTGAGCGTGACGGCCACGGTGACGGCGGGACGTGCCTTCACCGAGGACATCCTGTTCACGCACCGGGGCATGAGCGGGCCGGCGATGCTGCAGGCGTCGAGCTACTGGCGTCCCGGCGAGCCGCTCACGATCGACCTGTTGCCGGGCGACGCTGCCGCCGATCTGCTCCGTGCCGCGAAACGCGCGGAGCCGCGGTCGGTGCTGCGCAGCGTGTTGTCCGCCCGCCTGCCGAGGGCGCTCGTCCTCGAACTCCAGGCGCTCGCCTGGGCGGACCGCGCCGACACGCCCGTCGGCGAGTTGCCGGACCGGGATCTGGACCGCATCGGCGGGATCCTGAATGCCTGGCGCGTGCAGCCGTCCGGCACGGAGGGCTACCGGACGGCCGAGGTGACGCTCGGCGGCGTGGATACCGCCGAGCTGTCGTCAAAAACGATGGCGTCGCAACGCGTACCCGGCCTGTATTGCATCGGCGAGGTCGTCGACGTGACCGGCCACCTCGGCGGCTTCAACTTCCAGTGGGCCTGGTCGTCGGGGCACGCCGCCGGGGAGGCGGTCTGAGTCGTTCTAGAAGTTCCAGCGCAGGCCGAGCGCGACCGAGCGGCCGGGCAACGGCACGGTGTCCTTCAACGGCGACGAATGCCGGCGCGCGTCCTCGTCGCCGAGGTTCGTGCCCTTGACGAACAGGAACAGCTCCTCGTTCATCGCGTAGCTGCCTTCGACGCCGATCAGTGTGTAGGCGTCGGTGGGCAGCTCGTTCGCGGCCGTGTGGTTTTGCTCGACGTGGTGCACCGCATCGATCGAGGCCTCGAACGGCCCGCGCGTGTAGTGCAGCCCCGCACCGTAGCGCAGCGGCGGGATACGGGGCAGGTAGGCGCCGGAATCGTCTTCCTCGCCGTAGACGAAGTCCGAGGTCAGGCTCAGGTGAAGGTGCGAGGTCGGCGTTTCCAGCAGCTCGACCAGCGCCGACGCCTCGAAGCCGTACAGCGTGGCGTCGGTCTGCGCGTACAGGTAGACCGGCTGCTCGTCGATCATGTCCGCCGTCGGCCGCAGCAGGATGTAGTCGTCGACGGCGTTGATAAAGCCCGTAACCGTGTACTGGATACGCCCGGCTTCGCCGCGCAGCGTCACGTCGAGGTTCGTCGACTTCTCCTTGTCGAGGACGCCGAGTCCCTGTGCGACGGACCCAATCTCGTAGCGCTGGACCGCGACGTGCGGGCCGTCGGCGTAGAGCTCGGTCGCGTTCGGGTGGCGCTCGGTCAGCGCGAGGTTCGCCGAGAGATCGACGTCGCCTGACAACGACCAGATCATACCCAGCGAGGCGCCGACCGCGGTTTCCGAGTACTCGGAATAGCCCTCCGCGTCGATCGTCTGCGCTTCGACGCGCGCACTGCCCTGCAGTACCAGGTTGCCGCTGACGGAGTACTCCTCGAAGGCGAAGAGGCTGGACTGCTCGGTCTTCGAGCCCGGGACAAAGGCTTCCTCACCCTGCGCCAGGAAGTCGATGTGCTTGTACTGCAGCCCCACCGCGCCTTCGAGCGCGCCCGGGCGGTGCCGGAATTCGAAGCGCGCATCGGTGCCGGTGGTATCGAACACCGTGCCGATCTCTTCGCCCTCGAGCTCCGTGTGCCGGTACTCGTTGCGCGCGATGCGGAAGCGGACGCCGTCCAGGAAGCCGACCGGACCCGTGTCGCCGGCCAGGTCGTAGCGCGTCTGGTCGAGATCCACCCGAACCGCTTCTTCCTCGCCGTGCTCGTGTTCGTGCTCCTCTTCCTCTTCGTCGTGGTCTTCGTCTTCCTCGTGTTCGTCGTGGTGTTCGTGGCCGCCCGGGATGCCGTAGTTGCTGGTGTAGCGGCTGACCGACAGGCCGACGTAGCTGTCCTCGCCGGTGATGCTGATGGCGGCGGCGCCGCCTTCCGTGCGGCTGTCCGAATTCTCGACGATGCCGTAGGCCTCCTCTTCTTCCTCGTGCTCGTCGTGGTCTTCGTCTTCGTGCTCGTCCTCATGCTCTTCGTGTTCCTCGAGTGCACGAAGGCGTTCCGACTCGGCATAACCCGGGATCTCCACGTCGTCCGTGTCGCGGCGGAACCAGTCGGCGTGAAACGCAAACGCGGACGTGCCGGCATCGATGCGCACGGCGCCGTCGGTCTTGCCCGTTGCCGAGTCGGAGCCGAGCGACACGCCACCGCTCAGGCCCTTCTCGAGCGGCGCGGTGGCGATGCGGGAGTCGACGATGTTGACAATGCCGCCCGCGGCGCCGCTGCCGTAGAGCAGCGTGGCAGGGCCGCGCACGACCTCGACCCGGTCCGCCAGGATCGAGCTCAGGCTGACGGCATGGTCTTCGCTGAGCGCGGACGCGTCGAGCGCATCGAGGCCGTTCGCAAGCACGCGGACGCGCTCTCCGTACTGGCCGCGGATAATGGGGCGTGAGGAGACCGGTCCGAAGTAGCTGGCCGTGACGCCGGGCTCGTCGGCCAGCGTCTCGCCGATGCTGGTGGACTGGGACCGGGCGAGATTGTCGCCGCTGATGACGGCGGTGGGCTGTGCGAGCTGCTCGACCGTCCGCGCGATCGGCGTCGCGGTCACGACGATCTCGTCGATCACGTGATGTTCGTCCTCGGCATCCTGGGCGATGGCCGGGATGGTGCTGAGCAGGCCGGCGCACAGGGCGCTGGCCGCGAAAATGGGGGTTCTCATGTTCAATTTCCTGCCTTTGGGCGTTACCGGCCGTCGGGGGCGCGGGCGTGGCGTCCGGAGACGGCAACGCACGACGAACCGCATCGACGACGATTCGGGCGAGCCGCGGCTCGCCGGGAACTAGCGCGGGTTGGGCAGGATTGCGGGCGGGCCACGCTGGCGCGCGGTAGTGCGCTCGGCAAGAACGGGCGAGGAGGGCTCGACGTGTTGCGCAACAGCGTGCGAGTGGTCGAGGACCAGGTCCTGGGGAGCATTGACGGCCGCCGCGCCGAGCTGCGCGACGGTCACGCACGCGGCGCAAACATTGAGCTGCGCCGTGCCGGGGTCGTGCTCAAACGCGTGCGCCAGCGCGCCGACCTGGGCGCCGATGAGCAGCCCGGCCAGCAACAGGCCCGGCAGTCGTCGGGCAATGAGGCGCAGTACGTTCATCCTTCTACTGTAGCGCCAAATTGCACCGGCGTTAAGGGGATGCCCGTGCCGGTCGCGTCCCGCGGACGGTCGCCCTAGCCTTCGTCTCGGATGCCGCGGACGACGTAACCGCCGGATTTCTCATCGAGTTCCAGCACCAGCTGCTTGCGGTTCTCCGCCTCTTCGAGCAGGTCGCTGAACGAGCTGAAGCCGTAGTAGGACTCGTTGAAACCGGGCCGGCGCCGCTTCAACGTCTGCTTGATCATCGAGCCCCAGAGCTTCGCGCGGTCGCCGCGCTCCGAGTACAGCGCCTCCATGGTCTCGATGACGAGGTCGATGGCTTCCTGCGCCTTGTCAGTCTGCTTGCGGGCGCGCTTCTTCTTCGACTTCTTGCGTTCGCGATTCTTCGGTTCGCCGCCGGACTTGCCGTCGCCGCCATCGCCGCGCACGAGGTCGTCGTAGAAGATGAACTCGTCGCAGTTGCTGATCAACAAATCCGACGTCGACTGTTTCACGCCGACACCGATGACTGTGCGGGCGTTCTCGCGAAGCTTGCTGACCAGCGGCGAGAAATCCGAGTCGCCGGAAATGATGACGAACGTGTCGATGTGCTCTTTCGTATAGCAGAGGTCGAGTGCGTCCACGACCATGCGGATGTCCGCGGAGTTCTTGCCGGACAGCTTGATGTGCGGAATCTCGATCAGTTCGAACGCCGCCTCGTGCATCGCGGGCTTGTAGGACTTGTAGCGGTCCCAGTCGCAATAGGCCTTCTTCGTGACGATGCTGCCCTTCAACAGCAGCCGCTCCAGCACGAGGCTGATGTCGAAGGTCGGCATCTTGACGTCGCGGACGCCGAGCGCAACGTTTTCGAAATCGCAGAAGAGGGCGAGGTTGTTGTCTCCGTTCATGGTTGCCTGTTCAGACACGGGAATTCGGCGTCACGCTATCACAATGGCGGTGTTCCCGGGGAAATGATTACCGGCCGGTTACATCGTTGCGATAACGCAACTGTCGTGTTAGGGTAACAAAAAGGAGGCTGACAATGACCATCGAATTACCGAACCTGCCGTACGATCAGGATGCCCTCGAGCCGCACATCTCGTCCGAGACGATGTCCTATCACTACGGGCGGCACCATCAGGGTTACGTGGACAAGCTGAACAGGCAGATCGACGGCACGCCGATGGCCGACCTGCCGCTCGTCGAGATCATCCGCCGGGCGCGGGAGCAGGCCGAGATCGGCATCCTGAACAACGCCGCCCAGGCATGGAATCACACGTTCCTCTGGGAAAGCATGAGCCCGAACGCCCCGGCCAGTCCGGACGGCCGGCTGGGTACGCTCGTCGACAGCGAGTTCGGCGGGGTCGACGAATTCAAGTCGGCATTCCGGGACTCGGCGCTGGCGCAGTTCGGCAGCGGCTGGACCTGGCTCGTGCTCGACGGGTCGCGCCTCCGGATCATGAGCACGTCGAACGCCGATTCGCCGGTCGCGACGCACATGTTGCCGTTGTTGACGCTGGATGTGTGGGAGCACGCATACTATCTCGACTACCAGAACGCCCGCGCAAAGTATGTCGACGCCTTTCTCGAACACCTGATCAACTGGGACTTCGCCGCGCGGAACCTGGAGGCATTCGACAAGGCGGCCTGAACGGCCGGCGGGCGCAACCGGTCGCGGCGGGATGCTCGATCAGACTAGAATGACGGCCTTCGCCGTTCCGGATGCGCCGACTTGCACAGCCACATCCTCCCGATACTGAGCGGCCTGCTGGTCGCCGGATTCGTTTGCCAATGGATCGCCTGGCGCCTGAAGGTGCCGTCGATCCTGTTCCTGCTGCTGACCGGCCTCCTCGTGGGGCCGGTTCTGGGCTGGTTCGACCCGGACGCCGTCCTCGGCGACCTGCTGGAACCCATCGTCTCGATGGCCGTCGCGGTCATCCTGTACGAAGGCAGCATCACGCTGAAGCTCTCCGAGATTCGCGGCCACGGCGGCGTCGTCCGCAACCTGATCACGCTGGGTGTCGTCATCACCTGGGCGGCCGCGACCGCCGGCGCACATTACATCCTCGACTGGAACCTGTACCTCGCGGCACTGTTCGGTGCGATCGTGACGGTGAGCGGCCCGACCGTGATCCTGCCGATGCTGCGCACGATCCGGCCGGCGGACAGCATCGCGAACATCCTGCGCTGGGAAGGCGTGCTGGTCGACCCGGTCGGCGCGATCCTGGCGGTCCTCGTGTTCAACTACATCATCGTCGCGCAGGACACCGAAGGCGCGATGCACATCGCAACGACGTTCGGCAAGATCGTCGTCGTCGGCGCGGGCCTCGGCGTCGCCATCGGCCATGCGATGGGTGTCGCGTTGCGCAAGCACTGGCTGCCGGACTACCTGCGCGACTACGCGGCGCTGGCCTCAGTCATCCTGGCGTTCAGCCTTGCGGAGACCGTGGAATCGGAATCCGGGCTGCTGGCCGTGACGATCATGGGCGTCTGGCAGGCGAACATGCGCGACCTCGATTTCGACGACATCCTCGACTTCAAGGAAAGCCTGACGCTCGTGCTGGTTGCCGGCCTGTTCATCATTCTCGCCGCGCGCATCGACTTCGCGAGTTTCACGACGCTGGGCATGGGTGCGGTTCTCGTCTTCCTGTTCCTGCAGTTCGTTGCCGGCCCGGCACGCGCACTCATCTGCGCGCTTGGCAGCGGCCTCAATTTCCGCGAACGCCTGTACATCGGCTGGATATTCCCGCGCGGCATCGTAGCCGCGGCGGTGTCCGCCCTTTTTGCGCTGCGCCTCGAAGGCATCGGTTTCGAAGGTTCGGGAAAGCTCGTGCCGATGGTCTTCACGATCATCGTGGGAACGGTCGTGGTGCAGTCGCTGAGCGGGCGGGTCGTCGCGCGCTGGCTCGGCATCGCGAACCCGGAGCCGACCGGGACGCTGATCGTCGGCGCGAACCAGCTGGCGCTGACCTTTGCCGAGGCACTGCACAAGGCCGGGATCCGGGTTGTCGTAGCCTCGATGGACTGGCGCGGCATCAGCCGGGCGCGCATGAAGGGCCTGTCGGTGTTCTACGGCAGCCCGGTGTCGAGCTACGCGGAGCGGCACCTCGAACTGATCGGCCTCGGCAAGCTCCTGGCCCTGTCGACGCGCGCCGATCTGAACGAGCTGGCTTGCCTGAGCTATCGCTACGAGTTCGGTCGGGATGGCGTGTACACGGTGACGCAGAAGTCCGAATCGACACACGAGAAGTACCGGATCAGCGGTGAAGCCGGCGGGCGCGTCCTGTTCGGCGGACAATATTCGATGACCGACCTGAACGACCTCATCGACCGGGGCGCAGAGACGAAGACGACCGAAATGACGGAGACCTTCGACCTGTCGGCTTACCGCGAGCGGTACCCGAACCGGCTCATCCTGTTCGTCACGTCCGCGGACGGAAACGTGTTCTTCCCCGTTGAACGGGGCAGCGTGGTTGCCGAGCCCGGCGCCACGGTGACGGCGCTCGCATTGCCGGTGCCCCGGAACAGCACGGCAGTCGAAGCGACGGAAGACGACCCCGACGACTGAGGGCTGCAATTAATTGCGTTTCCGCAATTATTGCAGTACCATGCGCGTTTTATCCGGGGCGGTCATGACCGAGATCGTGGGGGGAGAGAGCGCCATCGCGCTCGACAACGCGTTGCGTTACGCGCGGGCGAAGCTGAGCGCCGACATCACGGCGCAGCGTCTGCTGATCCTGATCGGCGTCTACCGGCACGAGGGCCTGAGTCAGCGCGAGCTGCTCAATCACCTCGATTCGACGTCGATCACGGCCCTGTCGCGAAATATCGCGGACCTGTCGGGGCTGACTACCCGGAAGACACCCGGCCCCGGACTGCTTGAGCTGCGTTCCGACCCGATGAACCTCCGCGTCAAGCGCGTGTTCCTCACGCGCAAGGGCCGAAGCTTCGTCAAGCAGTGGCTCGCCAGCATGGACCGCACCTGACGCTGATTACATCCACCGCTTGAGGCGCAGGATCAGCGCTGCCGCGACGGCGCAAAGCAGCATGATCACGACCGACCACGTGAAGCCCATGTGGCTGTCCACGCCCGGCAGGCCGCCGACGTTCATGCCGAGCAGCCCGGTGACGAACGTCAGCGGCAGGAAGATCGCGGCAACGATGGACAACACGTACATGCGGCTGTTCTGCTGCTGCGCGACCAGACCCTGGTATTCCTCGTGCAACAGGATGGAGCGCTCGCGCGCGAGATCGAGGTCCTCGACATAGCGGGCAATACGGTCCGCCTCCTCGCGCAGCGCCTGCACTTCGTCCTTGCTCATCCACGTCGTTGGGTACCGGTGCAGCTTCTCCAGCGCGTCGCGCTGCGGCGCCACGAAGCGCCGAACGTTCGCAATCTGGCGGCGGATCTTCGACAACGACCGGCGTTGCCCGGCTTCCTGGTCGTTCGCAATCGTGCCTTCTTCCTCGAGCAGCGCATCCTCGATCTTGTCGACGTACGCGCCAATCCGGTCGGCGAGCGTGGTGACGAGCTGCGCCAGGAAATCCCCAGGCGACGTCGGACCGTCGCCTTTGTCCAGCAGGGCTCGAATGTCCTGGACCGCGAGCAGCCGCCGGCGCCGCGACGTGATGATGGCGTGTGGCGATACCCAGGCCCGGATGGAAACCATGTCGGCGGGGTTTTCTCCCGGGTTCATGTTGACGCCGCGCAGCGCGACCATCAACCCGTCGTCGACCGGCAGCGCGCGCGGCCGGGTCTCGGGGTCGGTCAGCAGGTCGAATGCGACGTCCGGCAGTGTCACGGGCAGCTCCGACTCCAGAAGGGCGGCCGCGTCCGGCTTCGAGAAATCCACGTGCAACCAGAGCACGCCGTCGTCGGGACGCCACTTGCCGATTGCGCTTCGCTCGATGTCGCGCGCGCGGCCCGCGCCGTCGAGGACGCAGGCATGCAGCAGCGCGTTCGGCGCGGATTCAGTGCTCATCGCGGTCCTCCCCGCTGTCAATCAATCGAACGGGCAGTGCCGAAGTCGCATCGAGGTGCACGTCGCGCTGCGGGAATGCGACGGTGATGCCGTGCTCGGCGAACAGTTCGCACAGGCGAAAGCGGATATTGCTGCGGATCTTGCGCAGGTCTTTCTCGCCGGACACGTCACACCAGAAATACGTATCGAATACGAGCGCATTGTCGCCGAAGTCCTCGAAGATGACGCGGGGTTCCGGGTCGGGGTTGATGTCCGACTGCTCGCGGACCGCCTGGCCGATCAGTTCCTCGACTCTCCGGACCGGCGACCCGTAGGCGACGCCGACCCGAACTGACGTCCTGATGGCGCGGTCGACGAGCGTCCAGTTGATGACGTTCCGCTCGAGCAGGCTGCTGTTCGGGACGAGCAGGTGCACGCCGTCGACGCGCCGGATTCGGGTCGAACGGTTGCCGATGCCCTCGACGACGCCGTGCATTCCGTCTATTTCGACGAAGTCGTCGATCCGGATCGGCTTCTCGGTCATCAGGATCCAGCCGCTGATGAAGTTGTTGAGGATGTTCTGCGCGCCGAAACCGACGCCGATGGCGACCGCGCCGGTGACGAAGGCGAATGCCGTCAGTGGAATCTGCAGGAGGCTCAGCGCGGTCAGGAAGACAAGCACGATGATGAGCCAGAACGCCACGCGGCTGATGGCCTGTACGGCGTCGGCTCCGAGCTTGCTGTGTCCGAGGCGCCGCCGCAGGACGTACATGCAGAGCCGCCCGGCGGCGTAGCCTGCCAGTACCAGCAACAGCACCAGCGCCAGGTTCGCGACCGTGATCGCCTCCTCGCTCCCGCCGAAGGGCTTGTAGTTCAGAACCTTCTGCAACTCGGGAGGCATGGGCGAATTCGCTCGCGGTTCAGCCGATCCGGTACACAGCATAGGCGACGTAGGCTGCCAGGAGGAAGACCGCCGCCGGCCGCTCGATCCGGGCGTTTCGCAGGAAGAATATCGGAATCAGTACCGCGGCGAACAGCCAGGACACCACCAGGTCGAAGATGCCGTTGTCCGGAATCCCCACCGGTGCGGCGACCGCGCTGACGGGGAGCACCATCAGCGAGTTGAAGATGTTCGAGCCGATGATGTTGCCGAGCGCCAGGTCGGACTCGCGCCTCAGCGCGGCGATGATGGAGGTCACGAGCTCCGGCATGCTCGTGCCGATGGCGACGACGAACAGGCCGATGATCGACGTCGGCACGCCGACGATCCCGGCGAACTCGACGCTGAAGTCCACCGTCATCCGGCCGCCGAGGAACAGCAGAATGAGGCCGACCGGCACCAGGAGCCAGTCGATCACGAATCGGTTCGCGGACGCCGCGGCGAGCGGCACCATGGCCGCTTCGGTGATCAGGGCGTCGTCTTCCTCGGCCGTCAACACGTCGCGTACGGTCATGTAGAGGAAGATCAGGAACAGCAGCAGAAGCACGACGCCGTCGGAACGGGAGAAAAAGGGGGCTTCGCCGTCGAGCAGCCCGTCGAGTGCCATCACGGTCATGATCGTCGTGATGAGCAGCAGGAGCGGAACTTCGCGGTAGACCACGGCGCCCTGGATGTCGATGGCGCGAATGAAGGCGGCGCAGCCCAGCACGAGCCCGAGGTTCGAGATGTTCGAGCCGATGACGTTGCCGAAGGCCAGCTCGGACTGGCCGGTGATGGCACCCATGATGTTGACGACCAGCTCCGGTGCGCTGGTGCCGAAGCCGACGATCGTCAGTCCGATGATCATCGGTGAAATGCTGAAGCGGCTGGCGACTTTGGATGCGCCGGCGACGAGCGCCGTGCCGCCGGCAATCAGCAGCGTGATGCCGAGCAGGATTCCCAGGAACGCTGTCATGCTACTCCCTGCAGACTTGTCCCCGGATTATCGGCAATGCCGGCCGGCGCGGCAACGCGGGTCACTGGTTCTCGTCGTCCTGCTGCAACACTTCTTCTTCGTAAACGCGGGATACCGTCGCGGCTGCCGCGAGCGCATCCGCGAACGGGACGTGCTGCTCTTCGCGTGGCTGTCTGCCTCGCAGCGTGCGATACAGCAACGTCAATACGAGTATTCCGTAGATCCACGCCATGAACAGGAACATGCCGCCGGCATCGAACAGGTCGATGCACAGCGCGGCCATCAAGGGCCCGATGACCGCGCCCACGCCGTACAGCAACAGCAGGCCCGCCGAGACCATGACGTACTCGGTGGGTTCGGCGAAGTCGTTGGTGTGGGCGACGGCGACCGAGTACAGCGGGAAGCCGACGGCGCCCCAGGCGGCACCCGAGATCGCGATCGCGGTGAACGTCCACTGGCCCGCGCCGAACACGACGATGGCGCTGATGACGGTGCCGGCGAGGCACATGAGGCCGAGCACGATACGGCGTCCTGCCCGGTCCGACAGCACGCCGAGCGGCCACTGCGTCAGCGCACCGCCGATGACGGCAGCAGACATGAACCACGCGGCCAGCGCGACGTCGTCAGTCACGGCGGCCGTGAAGACCGGGGCGAGCGCCCAGAACGACCCGGTCGTCAGCCCCGAACCGAAACAGGCAATCGACCCGAAAGGGCTGATCCGGAACAGGCGGCGCAAGTCGGTCGATGCCGATTCCGGCAGGGCGGGCACCGGCGAACGCGACAGCGCGATGGGAACGGCCGCGATGGAGACGAGCACGGAGGCGATGAGGAACAGCTCCAGTCCGCGCGGGTCGTACAGCAGGTTCATCATCTGGCCGACCGCCATGACGGTCAGCGTGATCATGACGTAGGTTGCAAAGACGGTGCCGCGGTTCTCGTTCGTCGACTGCTCGTTGAGCCAGGACTCGATAACGACGTACAGCGCGGCGAAGCAGAACCCGGACAACATCCGCAACATGGCCCAGAGAATCGGATGTACTATCAGGCCGTGCAGCAACGGCGCCGCCGATGCCAGGGCTGCCATCGCGAGGAATACGCGGATGTGTCCGACGCGTTTGATCAGCTCGCCGCCCTTCAGGCAGCCGATCGTGAAGCCGACGAAATAGAAGGCACCCATCGTGCCGATGGCGAGCGTCGGGAAGTGTTCGAGTGACGCCCGCATCGGCAGCAACGTCGTCTGCAGGCCGTGTCCGGTCAGCAGGATGGCGACGCTGGTCAGCAGCGCGATGACGGGTCCGAGCGTCTTTCTCATGGCAAGCAGAGTTCCGGCGTCGTCGGGTGGCGGTGTTGGCGGGGAGCGCGACGAGCGGGCTCCCGGAGGTGACTGATATGGCGAATCGACAAGAACAACCCTGGGTCGAGATTTCCGATCTCCTCGAGGACGAGGCAGGCCCGGAACAATTCGAGACTTTACTCGATCGCCTCGATCCGGGCGACCTGTTGCACGCCGTCTTCACGCTCAAGCCCGACGAGCAGCGCGCACTGTTGACGCGCCTGCCGCCGGAGCGCGCGGCGGAGCTGATGGAGGAACTGCCGGATACGCACGCGGCGGACCTCATCGAGGACATGCCGGTCGACGAGGCGGCACCGATCGTCGTCGAGCTGGCGTCCGATCACCGCGTCGACGTGCTGGCCGAACTGGATACCCGGGATGCGGAGGCGATCATCGCGCGCCTCGACGCGGAGGATGCGCTGGAGGTCCGTGAACTGATCTCATACCCGCCGGATCTCGCCGGCGGTCTCATGATGACCGAGTTCGCGTCGTACCCGATGTCGCAGACCGTACGGGAGGTCGTGGACGACCTCACCGGGGGTGAGCAGGACTATTCGCTGCTCACGGTGCACTACATCTATGTCGTCGTGCGGCGCCGGCGGCTGAAGGGCGTCATCCGGCTGCGCGACCTCGTCTTCGCCGATCCGGACCTGAAGATCGGCGACCTCGCGACGGACCCGCTGACCGTGCGGCCGGACGCCGACCTCGACGACCTCGAGTTCTTCTTCGACGAGCACGACATCGCGGCCGTGCCGGTGGTCGACGAACGCAAGAACCTGCTCGGTATCGTCCGCCGGCGCGCGGTCCTCGAGGCCCTGACCGAGCGAGCCGAGAGCGACAGCCTGAAGGCAGCCGGCATCATCGGCGGCGACGAGCTGCGCAGCATGCCCGTGATGCTGCGGTCGCGGCGCCGCCTGGCCTGGCTCAGCATCAACATCCTGCTGAACATGGCCGCGGCGAGCATCATCGCCATGTACGAGGACACGCTGGCGGCCGTGATCGCGCTCGCGGTGTTCCTGCCGATCGTCTCCGACATGAGCGGCTGCTCCGGCAACCAGGCCGTCGCCGTCAGCATGCGCGAACTGACGCTCGGTGCCGCCTTGCCCGGTGACGTGTTCCGCGTCTGGCGCAAGGAAGTCAGCGTGGGGCTGCTGAACGGCCTCGCCCTGGGCACCCTGCTGGGCATCGTCGCGTGGTTGTGGAAGGGGAACCCCGTGCTCGGCCTCGTCGTCGGGGCCGCGCTGGCCTTCAACACGATCGTCGCCGTTTCGATCGGCGGCACGGTGCCGCTGCTCCTCAAGCGCTTCCGGCTCGACCCGGCCGTGGCCTCGGGCCCGTTGCTGACCACCGCGACGGACATGTGCGGGTTCTTCCTGCTGCTGAGCATGGCGAGCCTCGTGCTGCCGTCACTGACGTGATTCCTTGGCATAATCGGGGCAACGCACGTTTCCCGAGGCCACCGATTCCCGCATGACCACCGACGATCGACGCGTCCTCGGCTGGCGCGAATGGCTGAGCCTTCCGGAGCTCGGGCTCACGCGCATCAAGGCGAAGGTCGATACTGGCGCGCGGACGTCCGCGCTGCACGCCTTCGAGGTGCGGCCCTTTGACGAGGACGGCCGCCGGAGAGTGGAGTTCCGCATGCACCCGAACCAGCGCGACGCCGACACGGTCGTGACTTGCACGGCCGACGTCATCGACGAACGCACGGTCGCCGATTCCGGCGGGCATCGCGAGAGGCGTTTTGTGATCGAAACGGAAATGGAGATCGGCGACGTGCGGCGCCGGATAGAAGTCACGCTGACATCGCGCGACACGATGCTGTTCCGGATGCTGCTCGGGCGCACGGCGCTGGAGGGCTGGGCCCGGGTCGATCCGGGGCGATCCTACCTGCTCGGCGCGCGGCCGGCCGCGAGAGTGCCGCGATGAACCAGGGCGGCGACATGGTCGTGGGTGGCGTCACTGTCCGCCCGGGCGAGCGACGCTCGGTCAGTCTGCCGATGGCGGACCTGTACACGGGCTCGTCCCTGCCGATGCAGGTGCACGTCGTTCGCGGTCGCCGGCCCGGTCCGGTGCTGTTCGTTTCGGCGGCGATTCACGGCGACGAGTTGAACGGCGTCGAGGTGATCCGGCGACTGTTGAAACGGCGCAAGCTGGCCTCGCTGCGCGGTACGCTGCTCGCGGTGCCGGTCGTCAACGTGCACGGCTTCCTGGCGCTGTCCCGTTACCTGCCGGACCGTCGGGACCTCAATCGCTCGTTCCCGGGCAGCGCGAAAGGGTCGATCGCGTCGCGCATGGCGCATACGTTCCTCACCGAGGTTGTCGACAAGGCAGACTATGGCATCGACCTGCACACGGGCGCCATCAATCGCTCCAACCTCGCGCAGGTGCGCGCCAACGTCGGCGACCCGGCCACGATGGCGCTGGCGCGCGCGTTCGGTGCCCCGGTGATACTCAACTCGGCGCTGCGCGAAGGCTCGCTGCGTTCCTATGCCGCGGAAAAAGGCTTCCCGCTGCTGATCTACGAGGCAGGGGAGGCACTGCGATTCGACGAGCTGAGCATCCGGGCCGGCCTTCAGGGGGTGCTGAAGGTCATGCGCCACATCGGCATGCTGCCGGAGGTGGCGGTGCGGGAATCCGTCAGCCCGGTCATCGCGGTGTCGACGAGCTGGGTGCGGGCGCCGCTGAGCGGTATCGTCAGCAAGAAAGTCGCCCTCGGGACCCGTGTCGTCCGGAACCAGCGGCTGGCCGTCGTCGGCGACCCGCTCGGCAACGAGGAAAAAACCATCTTGACGCCGTTCGACGGTATCGTCGTCGGTCGCAGCAACCTGCCGCTCGCCCACGAGGGCGATGCGCTCTTCAACATTGCCGGATTCAAGAGCGTCGAGAAGGCCGAGACGCGCGTCGAGGACTTCACGGCCACGCTGGCCGACTGACTCCGGCAGGCGCGCCGGGCGCCATACCCGACGGGAGGTACCCGCATGAAGATTTTCGTATTGTCCACGAACGGCAACCTGTACTCGACGCGTCGCCTGGCCGAAGCCGGCAAGGAGCGCGGCCACGAGATGCGGGTCGTCAATCACAAGCGCTGCTACATGAACATCGTCAGCAACAACCCGGAGGTGCACTACCGCGGCGAGGTGCTGGAAAGGCCCGATGCCATCATCCCGCGCATCGGGGCATCGGTGTCGTTCTACGGCACGGCGGTCGTCCGCCAGTTCGAGATGATGGGCGTGTACTCGGTCAACGAGTCCGTCGCGATAACCCGCTCGCGCGACAAGCTTCGCGCCAGCCAGCTGCTCGCGCGCAAGGGCATTGGCCTGCCGGTCACGGGCTTCGCGAATTCGCCGGACGATACCGAGGACTTGCTGGCGACGGTCGGCGGCGCGCCGGTCGTCGTGAAGCTGCTCGAAGGCACGCAGGGCGTCGGCGTCGTTCTCGCCGAAACGCGCAAGGCCGCGGAAAGCGTGATCGAGGCGTTTCGCGGCCTGGGCGCCAACTTCATCGTGCAGGAGTTCGTGAAGGAGGCCGACGGCGCCGACATCCGCTGCTTCGTCGTCGGCGACAAGGTCGTCGCCTCGATGATGCGCAAGGGCAAGGAGGGCGAGTTTCGTTCCAACCTGCACCGCGGCGGCACTGCGTCGCTCGTCAAGATCACGCCGGAGGAGCGGGCAACGGCCGTGCGCTCGGCGCGCGTAATGGGCCTGAACGTCGCCGGCGTCGACCTGCTGCGCTCGAAACGCGGGCCGGTGGTCATGGAGGTGAACTCGAGCCCGGGGCTCGAAGGGATCGAGAGCGCCACCGGCAAGGACGTCGCCGGCATGATCATCGCGTTCATCGAGAAAAATGCCCGCGAGGGCCGCACGCGGACGCGGGGCAAGGGCTGAAACAAAACGGGGCGCCAGAGGCGCCCCGCGGTATGCCGACCCGGCGGGTCGTCAATTGTCCGAGTACTCGTCGAACTCGTCGTCGTCGTAGTCGTCGTAATCCTCGTAGTCGTCGTAGCCGTCCGTGTCGTCGAAGTGATCCTCGTCTTCCGGACTGTGCGGCTTGCGACTGGCAAAATGCTGACGCTCTTCCTTGCGCTGCTGTCGGAGTATGCGGCCGACAGCGGCGCTGTCATCGAAGGCAAACTCGTCGAGGTCGTCAAAAAGCGGGCGCATGATAATGGCTCCTGGTTACTGAAGGGTCGTGCGTGAGAATCTCGGCAGGTCCCTGTGCGTCACCTGACGCGCGGCAGGCAACCGGGCCGAAATGTCCATGAGAGAACGGTGGGCGCGGGCCAGTATTGCCCAGCACACGTCGACCTCGTCATCGTCGCGCGGCAGGAACACCTGCACGTGGTCACCACTCTCCGTGCCCCAGCCGGATGCCAGCACGCTGCGCCGCGCCGGCAGGTCGAGACCGTGCACGCGAATGCCGTCCCGGCTGATATCGCACAACACCATCCGCGGCGCGCGCAGGCGTCGCGGGGCGTGGTCGTTCCGGAGGTAGACGGACACGCTGACCGGCAGAGGGTCGATGCCGTTGTCGACGGCAAGGATGCCCGGCAGGTCGGCGATGCGGTCCGCCAGTGCCATCCGAGCCGCTGCCGTGTCGGCCGGTCCACGGGACGCATCGGGCCGGCGGGGCAGGAGGAAATCCGGTGGGTCTTTCAGTACCGCGACCATCTGGCGAGAACCGGGGCAGAAAAAAACAAGTGGCCTTTTGGCGAAGTATCTGCCATTTTTATTTGATGTCAAGTATTTTTATATAAAACTATCGACCGGCTGACCCGTATGACAAAAGACGTATTCGACGACATCCTGGACCAGTGGTCCGCCGAGCGCCCGGAACTCGACACCGCCCCGCTCGGCGTGGTCATCCGCGTGATGGGCCTGTACCGCACGTTCCTGCGGGACGCGACGCATGCGCTGGAGCCGCTCGACCTCGAACTCTGGGAATACGACGTCCTGTCCGCGCTGCGCCGCCAGGGCCGGCCCTTCACGTTGTCGGCGACGCGGCTCGCGCGCCAGACGGACCTGTCCACCGGCGCGATGACGAACCGGATCGACCGGCTGGAAGAGCGCGGCTTCGTCCGCCGCAGCCAGGACGCGAGCGACCGTCGCGGCGTGAACGTCTCACTGACGGCGGCCGGCGTGCAGGAGATCGATCGCGCGATCAGCCACCGGCTCGCGGCGGCGAAGGAGCGGCTCGCCGTGCTCGGCGATGCCGAACAGGGGGTGCTGGCGGACCTGCTGAGGAAACTCGTGCTGGGCGCCAGGTCGCCGGCGCCCGCGCCGACGGCCCGCGCCGTCGGCGCCGACTAGCGCAGGCGCCAGGTGTAGACGACGGCGCGCTCGTCGTCCTCGATGCCCCCGGTCGCGGTATAGAGCGCGCGGGCGGCATCGTTCGACGTTTCGGTCGCGATCCAGGCCTCTTCGCAGCCGCGGGTGCGCGCTTCATCCAGCATGCGCGTGACCAGCGCCTTGCCAATGCCGCGCCGCCGCCAGGGCCCTGCGACCCCGACCTCGTTGATGAACATCTGCAGGGGCTTGTCCGGGTGCACGTACAGAAGCGCACTGGTCATTCCGACGACCGTGTTGCCGTCCCGTGCCACGGCCAGCAGGCTGTTCGGGTCGGCCAGGAACGCTGAAAGGCTGTCCGCACGAACGTCGAAGTCGAAGACATCGTCGGCGACATTGTCGAGTACCGCCGCGTCACCTGGGCCGAGCATCGAGACGTCGATGGTGCTCACCGCACCGTGTCGCTGACCTGGATGCCGTTGATGATCGTCGCCGTCGCGTCGCCGGGGATCCGGATGCCGCCGCGTGGCCCGATTCCGCTGATGCGGTCGTCGTCGATGAGCAGGACGCCGTCCTCGATAACCCTGGCGTCGACCGGGTGGAGTCGCGCGCCGACGAAGGCCGTCGTTTCGGCGCGAACGGCCACATTCGCCAGGCAGAGCATGCCGGCCACGATGATCAGGTGCTTCAATGGAATCCCCGGACTGCTTGTTCTTCGGCGCAGGCACGATAAGTCACGGCCGAAAGCAGGGTCAAGGCGATGCCCGCGGCGACGCACCGATCCCGCTACAATGCCGGTCTTCACAGGGACGGAACCGGGAATGTCGGAACCGCTGATTTACCTCGATCGCGATAGCGACCTGAATCTGCAGACGCAGATCCGGCAACGGCTCGTCGACGGCATCATCAAGGGCACGTTCCCGGCGGAATCCCGCCTGCCGTCGTCCCGGCGGCTCGCGCAGCAGCTCGACGTATCGCGCAACACCGTCGTCGCCGTGTACCAGGAGCTGATCGCGGACGGCTACATCGTGAGCCGGCAGCGCAGCGGCATCTTCGTCAGCAAGACGCTGCCGGAGTCGCGCGCCGGCGCGCGGCCGGAGCAACGCGTCGACCCGGCCGCCGAGCTGCTCGTCTGGCGCAATCGCATCAAGCACGAGCGGGTCGCCGAGTCGGAGGCCTACGACGTGCCGAACTGGCACAACTACCCGTACCCGTTCATCGACGGCAAGTTCGACCCCAGCCTGTTCCCGCTCCCCGAGTGGCGCGAGGCGAGCAAGCTCGCGCTGAGCGCCGGCGCCGTCGAGGAGTGGTCGACGGGCACGGGCGACGCCGACGACCCGATGCTGGTGCACGAGATCCGCACGAAGTTCCTGACCCGTCGCGGCATCCAGGCGGGGCAGGATGAGGTACTCGTCACGCTGGGCACGCAGAACAGCCTGTACCTGATCAGCCAGTTGCTCGCGGACGGCGCGTCGACGGTCGGCATCGAGGAGCCGGGCAACTTCCGCGTGCGCGGGCTGCTGGAGGATCGCGGTGCGCGCATCCGGCCGCTGCCGGTCGACGACGGCGGTCTCGTCGTGTCGCGCGCGCTCAAGGGCTGTAACTGGCTGTACACGACCCCGAGCCACCAGATCCCGACCGCGGTGGCGATGCCGCTGGAGCGCCGGCGCGAACTCGTCGCGGCCGCCGACGAGGAGGACTTCCTGATCGTCGAGGACGACTACGAGTGCGAGCTGAACTATGAGGCGCGGCCGCTGCCGGCTCTGCGCAGCATGGACACGTCCGGCCGCGTCATCTACGTCGGCGAACTCGCGAAGGTGCTGGCGCCCGGTATCCGCCTGGGCTTCATCGTCGCGAACCGCGCGTTCATCCGGCAGGCGCGAAACCTGCGTCGCACGCTGTTCAGTCATCCGCCGCTGAACAACCAGCGCGTAGCGGCGTATTTCCTGTCGCTCGGCTACTACGACGCGATGATGATGCGCCTGGCGAAGACACTGCGCGCGCGCCGCATCGAGTTGCGCGACGCGCTGTCGAACATGCGCGGCGTGCCGCTGCGCATCTCGCCCGAGGTCGGCGGGACCACGTACTGGGTCAAGGCGCCGCCGCAGTTCAATGTCGGCTATTTCGTCGGGGAGGCCGCGCAGCACGGCGTGCTGCTGGAACCGGTCGAACGCTACTACATGGACCCGCGGAGGGCCGAGAACTGCTTCCGGATGGGCGTCACGAGCCTGCCGCAGCAGCGCATCGTTCCCGGCGTGAAGCGGCTGGTCGACCTGATCCGGCACCTCGTGCGCGGCCAGGTCGAGCACCTCGACAACGCGGTCGGCACCTGGGCGCGGGGCGAGGCGCTGGCCCGTGCGATGGCTGGCGCGACGATCTACTACGAAGAAGTGTACGGCACGCTTTGCACGATACGGCTGCACCCGGACGGCCGGATGAGCGGGTCGATGGACACGGATGCCGAGGACCATGACGAGGGCACGTGGCGCGTCGAGGGCGACCGGTTCTTCCGCCGCTGGAAACGCTGGAATTACGCCGCCGAGTCCGCCTACTACATCGTCTTCGATGACGAGCGCATCAAGTACTTCAACCAGGATCGGCAGATCGTCGACTCCGCGCGCATCGAGTTCGCCGCGATTTCCGACTGAGCGCTGGACCGCTCGGTAGTCCCGAACTGGACCTATGCCCCGCACGGGGGCTTCAGTAGTTTTCCCCGGACAAGGGGAGAACATGAGCAAGATTGCGATCGCCGGCCTGCAACTCGACGGGCCGAACGGTGACAACCTGTACCGCGTAACCGCGGAGATCGAAGCGGTCGTGAATCGATTTCCGTGGATCGACATGCTGGTGCTCAGCGAGCTGAACGTCTGCGGAACGAACCCGAAGGCCGCGGAACCGATGCCGGGGCCGCGCGAAGCGGCGTTGTGCGCCATCGCGAAGGAGCACGGCATCTGGCTGGTGCCGGGATCGCTGTTCGAAGCTGCCGACGGCAAGGTCTACAACACGGTGCCGGTCATCGACCCCGACGGTGCTGTCGTGACGCGCTACCGCAAGATGTTTCCGTGGCGCCCCTACGAGTCCGACACCACGCCCGGTCGGGAACGGGTCGTTTTCGACGTGCCGGGTGTCGGCCGCTTCGGCATCTCCAATTGCTACGACATCTGGTTCCCGGAGACGCTGCGCGGCCTGGTCAGCCTGGGCGCGGAGATCATTCTGCACCCGAGTCTCACGAGCACGATCGATCGCGAGGTGGAGCACTGCATGATTCGCGCGAGTGCCGCGATGTTCCAGTGCATCGTCTTCGACGTGAACCTCGGCCCGCCGGTGGGTGTCGGCCGTTCGCTCGTTGCGGGACCGGGTGGCGAAGTGCTGTACGCCGCCGGAGAAGGCCGCGACATCTTTCCCCTGCGCCTTGATCTGTCCACCGTTCGCTCCGCGCGCGCGGACGGCTGGAACGGTCTCGGCCAGGTCCTGAAATCCTACCGGGACAGCGATATCGACCTGTCCCACTACGCCAGCGGCACGACCAGCGAGTACTTGGACTCGCTGGGCCCACTGGCGATGCCGAAGCGCACGCTGCGGCGGTAACCGACTCCCGACTGGAGATGACAACATGAGCATTGACACCAACTTCCGCAAGACGCCGCTCGCCGTGGCGATGGGCGCCATCATCGCCGGCACGAGTCCGGGCGTCCTCGCACAGGATGCCGACGGGTTCGAAGAGATCACGGTGACGGCCACGCGTCGCGCGACGTCCATCCAGGACGTGCCGTACAACATCTCCGCGATCAGCGGCGAGGACCTCGAGGCCGCGCTCATCTCCGACCAGGCCGACCTGATGCGGGCTGTGCCGGGCGTCGCCGTCGTCGACCGCGGCTACCGGAACTCGGGCGTCATCAACGGCATCATGATCCGCGGCGTGAACGTCGACGGCGCGGCCTTCGGCGACTACCAGCTGTCGACGACGCCGCCCGTGTCGACTTACGTCAACGACACGCCGCTGTACGCGAACTTCGTGATCCGCGACGTCGAGCGCGTCGAGGTCCTGCGCGGACCGCAGGGCACGCTGTACGGCTCGGGCTCCCTCGGCGGCACGGTGAAATACATCCTGCGTGACCCCGAGCCGGGCGTATTCGGCGGCCAGGTGAACGTCGTCGGCAGCCAGGTCGAGGGCTCCGAGAGCGTCGGCTGGAGCGCGGACGTGACCGCGAACTTCGGGGTCAGCGACGTCGCCGCGTTCCGGCTGAACGCCGGCCGCCTCGACTACCCGGGCATCACGGACTACGTGAACGTCTACGAGCTCGACGCGAACGGGATCCCGGTCGCGCCGAACGGCGTGCTGGACCCGGAGGCGAGCTACCGCGTCGTCGAGGACGCCGACACGGTCGAGATCAACTACGGTCGCCTGAGCTTCCTGTACGAGCCGAGCGACCGCGTGCGCATCCTGGCGGCCGTCCAGGCGCAGAGCGATGACATCGGCGGCCGCCGCCAGGAGACGGTGGGACAGGACGGCTTCGGCAACACCTACGGCGACTACGAGAACGGCTCGATCCAGCTGGAGCCGTCGTCGCGGGACGTCGAGCTCGCGTCGCTCGAGATGGAGTTCGACCTCGGCTTCGCCACGCTGACGTCCAGCACGTCGACGTACGACCACGAGGGCGACAGCGTCAGCGAGAACACGGGCTTCTACGCGCAGGCCGGCTTCCTCGCGTTCTACTACAACTACCCGCGCCCGATGGCCTCGGCGGTGCGTACCTATTCGGACTCGGCCGTCGTGCAGGAGCTGCGCCTCGTTTCGAACTCGGACACGAACGTCGACTGGGTCGTCGGCGGCTTCTACATGGACCAGGACCTCGGTTCAACGCAGCAAAGCTACCTGCGCGGCTTCAAGCAGTGGTGGGACGCCTTCCTTCCGCCGTTCGCAGATGCTGTCAGCGGCGATCTCGATTTCGACTACGATCGCGATGAGAGCTATACGGACATGTCGGTCTTTGGCGAGGTCAGCTATCACTTCACCGATACATTCCAGACCACGGTAGGACTGCGCTGGTTCGACAGCGACTTCGAGAACACGACCTACGTGGCGCTGCCACTCTACACCGGCCTGTTCCCGCCCGAGACGAGCCAGTTCGAGGTCAGCGACGACGATGTGCTGTTCAAGCTGAACGCATCGCTGGATATCAGCGACTCGTCGACGATATATGGCACGGTGTCGGAAGGTTACCGCCGCGGCGGGACGAACGCGGTCCCGACCACGGGCTCGTTTGCGGAAGACCCGGGCTGGCTTCGCTACGGCTCTGACTCCGTCATCAACTACGAAGTCGGTATCAAGAGCACGTTCGAGAAAGTGCGGCTTTCCGCGGCGGCGTTCTACGTGGATTGGAAGGACCCGCAGGTCAACACCGCGACGACGAACTGGGGCTTCTACTCGGCGATCAACGGTGAGTCAGCGTCAACGCAGGGACTGGAGTTCGAGATCGACGGTTACGTCAATGAGAGCTTCGAGTACCGGGTCGGATACGCCTACGTCGACGCGAAGCTCGACGAGCCGGTGTACGCCCCGGACAATGCCGTGACGCCGCGGGCCCTTGCCGGCGCGCAGCTGCCGGGCACGCCGGAACATTCACTCACGGCGACGGGCATCTTTACGAAGGACCTGTCCGGTGGCAAGCAATGGATCACGCGCGTGAACGGCTACTACCAGTCCGAGACGCGCAACGCGATCAACGACTCGCCGACCTTCAACGTCGAACTCGACGCGTTCACGCTGCTCGACCTGTCGACCACGCTGGCTTTCGATGCGTGGGATGCGACGCTGTTCGTGCGCAACCTCACGAACGAGGAGGGCGTGACGGGCCTGTTCACGGAGGCGTACATGGGTACGGACCCGGCGAGCGGGTATTATGGCAACGGCAACAAGCAGTTCCTGTCGCTGCCGAGAACCTTCGGCCTGTCCCTGAACTATCGATTCTGACGTGACGCAAACACACGCTGACATTCCCTACGACGTCGGCGTTCGCAATGTCCGGATGCTTCTCCGGCAGCGGCGCGCCGAGGAAGCGGCTGCCGCCTGCGAAGCGCTCATGCGGCAGCGTCCGGGGGCGGCGGAGCCGATGCTCCTGCTCGGCCGGGCCCGGCAGCAGCAGGGCCGGTTCGCCGAGATGCTGGACCTGACTGCCGCCGCGCTGGACGTGGACGCCGCGCACCGCGGCGCGCAGTTGCAGTTCGCGGAAGCGAGCATCTTCTGCGGGCGGCACGACTGCGCGCTGGAGCAGCTCGTGGACCTCGAGGCGGATGCCGCGAACGATCCCGTGCTGCTGCAGCACGTGGCCGAGCTGTTCGGGCAGGTCGGCCGGCACGAGCGCGCCCACCGCTGCTACCAGCGCGCAGCGGAGCTCGACCCCGACAGCCCGCAGGTGCGCTACAACCTGGCCGCGTCCCTCGTTGCAATCGGCGAGATCGACGTCGCCGAGCAGGCGTTCAGCCGGGTCATCGAGGCGAACCCCGATGATTACGATGCGTGGCAGAACCGGTCGAACCTTCGACGGCAGACGCCGGAGCGCAATCACATCGCCGATCTCGATGCGCGCCTGGCACACCTGCGGCCGGGTGATACGGGCGAAGTGCCACTGTGCTACGCCCTGGCGAAGGAGCACGAGGACCTCGGCGACTACGACGCCGCGTTCGCCTACCTCGAGCGCGGCGCGACCGCGCGCCGCCGGCGTATGGCGTACGACGTGAACAACGATGTCGCGATGCTGGAACGCATCCGGACGGTGTTCGATACGGCGTACGCAGCAGGTCCTCCGGGCAGGGCCGGCGCCGGGCCGATCTTCGTGATGGGTTTGCCGCGCAGCGGCACGACACTGGTCGATCGCATCATCAGCAGCCATAGCGCGGTCGAGAGTATGGGCGAGATCAACGACTTCGCGCTCGTGCTCACGCGCCTCGCGGACACTGCCGGCAAGTCGCAGCTGCTCGATGCGTCGCTGGACATCGATCCCACCGAGCTGGGCACCGCGTACCTGGACAGCGTCGCGGCCTACGGGCGCGAGAGCGCGTACTTCGTCGACAAGACGCCGTCGAACTTCCTGTACACGGGCCTCATCCGGCGAGCGCTACCCGACGCCCGCATCGTGCATCTCCGGCGGCATCCGCTGGACAGCTGCCTCGCCATGTACCGCACGCTGTTCCGCATGGGCTACCCGTTCTCCTACGATCTCTGCGACCTCGCCGAGTACTACATCGCCTACCACCGGTTGATGGAGCACTGGCGCGCGCTGTACCCGGATGCGATCGTCGACGTCGACTACGAGGTCCTCGTCGACCACCAGGAGCGCGAGTCGCGGCGCATCATCGCCGCCTGCGGCCTGGCCTGGGAGGATGCCTGCCTCGCGTTCGAGCGCAACCGTGCGCCGGTCGCGACCGCGAGTGCGGCGCAGGTCCGGCAGCCAATTTTCCGCGACGCGCTCGCGCGCTGGAAGCGCTATGAAAAACACCTCGAGCCCCTGAAGCGGCGCCTGGAAGACGCGGGCATTGCGCTCTGACGCGCTCGCGTGGCTGGTCCTGCTGGCCGCCACGCCGGCAAGCGTGGCGGTGGCGGGCAACGGCGCGGGCGGCGCATTGCAATGGCGCGCGGACCGTGCCGATGAATTCGACGTGCATCTCGATCCGTACGACTACGCGTCGAGTCCGGCGCTGCGTATCCGCGAATTCCCGGCGGCGGCCGTCGAATGGACGATCGTGGATGACCGGGTCGTGCCGCTCGACCAGGGCGCCATCGCGACCTCGCACCCGGGCTGGGACATTGCGTTCCAGCCGGGCTCGGCCAGGGCCGGCGACGGCGAACCGGGTGTCGCGACGATCGAGCTGCCGTTCGCGCTGATCGAGAAAGGCGCGAACTGCACGCACAACGGCGTGCTGCGCTGGGACGAGCAGGACGGCCGGCGGACCCGCGTGTCCTATTCGATCACGGCCGAGACCTGCGCGTACTTCCGCTTCGACATGCGCGGGTCGCTGGACGCCACACGGGCCGGGGGCGCGACGGCAAGCGCGGACGATGCCGCCGCGCGCTTCCGTGAGAACCGAGACCGTCGACTACCGGTGCGTGACGTGAGCGCGCTGCCGCGCGACTACCCGGCCGTCGCCGACGCGGTACTGACGGCCGTCGCGCCGGACGACCTCACGGTCTTCGGCTACGTCGTTGGCGGCACCCACTACCGCAGCAACTGCCCTGCTCGCGAGGGGAACTACGCGTTCTGCGACGACATGCTGCTGCCGTCCTACTCGCTCGCGAAGTCGCTCTTCGGTGGCCTCGCGCTGATGCGCCTGGCGGCGATCGTCCCGGGTGCGTCGACAGAGAGCATTGCCGGCCTCGTCGACGCCTGCCGGCGCGGCTGGGAGGGCGTGACGATCGGGCACGCGCTCGACATGGCGACCGGGCACTTCGATTCCGCGGACGAGAACGTCGACGAGGCCTCGGCGGCGCATGTCCGCTTCCTGTACGCGAAGGGCCACCGCGAGCGCGTGCGTTTCGCGTGCAGCCATTTCCCGCGGCGCGAGGCACCGGGGCAGCGCTTCGTCTACCACTCGTCGGACACGTACCTGGCGGGTACGGCCATGCAGGCGCTGCTGGACCGGGCGGCGCCCGGCAACCGCGGGATCTATCACGAACTGGTCGCGGCGCCATTCTGGCGGCCGCTGGCCGTGTCCGGCGCGCTGTCGCGGCCGCTCGCCACGCGCGACCCGGTCGCGCAGCCATTCACGGGCTGGGGACTGTTTCTCTCCGCGGACGATATCGTCCGCATCGGCGCCTGGCTCGGCGACGCGGCGAACCCGCCCGTCGGTCTCGATCGCAGACTGCTCGATGCCGCGCTGCAACGCGATGCGGACGATCGCGGCTTGCCGGCGGGCGCCGCGCTCCACTACAACAATGGCTTCTGGGCCTGGGACGCCGGGCCGACGGTCGGCTGCGACGCGCCGGTCCACGTGCCGTTCATGTCGGGCTACGGTGGCATTGCCGTCGTCCTGTTTCCAAACGGCGTGATCTACTACCACGTTTCCGACGGGCACGAGCATCGCTGGCGCGATGCCGCGCTCGTCGCGCACCGCATCCGGAGCCTGTGCGAATGACCACCAACGACGAATCGACGGCCCCGCGGCGCACCCTGCCCGCCGTCCGCAGCGACGGGACGACCGCGCGCGTGTTCCTCGCGTTTCTCGCGACGGCCGGCCTGTTCTACGTCAACATCATGCCGGCGATCGTGGACGGGCTGATCGGGGGGCTGGGCTTCACGGCCCGGCAGGCGGGCTACGTGGGTAGCGCAAACGTTTACGGCGCGGCGGTCGGCGCGCTTGCGATCGTTTTCCTCGTCGCGCGGCTGCCGTGGCGGCCCGTCGCCTACGCGCTGCTGCTGACGCTGATCGGCATGGACCTGCTGTCGATGCTCGTGGCCAGCGCGCCCGTGCTGATCGCCGCACGTTTCGTGCACGGCCTCGTCGGCGGCGCGCTGGTCGGCATCGCGTTTGCCGTGATCGCGCGCGCCGGCAACGCGGACCGGACGTTCGGGGTGTTGCTCGTGGTGCAGTTCGGCCTGGGCGGCCTCGGCAACCTGTACCTGCCACGGCTCGTGCCGGTGTTCGGCGTCGACGCGCTGTTCCTCGCGTTGATCGCATTCAGCACCGCGACGCTGGCGATGGTGCCGTGGCTTGCGGACTACCCGGTACCGACGAAACAGCGCGTCGCGAAAGATGCCGGGTCTCGCGTGGCGCGTGTGCCGCTCGCGCTGACGCTGGCCGCGATCTTCCTGTTCCAGGCGGCGAACATGGGCCTGTTCGCGTTCATCATCGGTCTCGCGCGAGCCGCGGGCCTCGAACTCGACTTCATCACGTGGACGCTGGCCCTGTCCGGTTGGATCGGCATCGTCGGTGCAATGCTGGTCGTGCTGCTCGGACTGCGCTTCGGCCGCACCCTGCCGGTGGCCGTCGCTCTGGTCGTGACGATCGCCGGGTTCTACGCGCTGCACTTCAGCGCGAGTGCGACGCTGTTCCTCGTCGCGAACTGCGCAATGGGGATCACGTGGGCGTTCGTGATCCCCTACCTGTTGGGACTCGGCGCGGCCTTTGACGAGACCGGCCAGACTGCGGCGCTCGCCGGCTTCGCGTCGAAGATGGGCCTGGCGAGCGGCCCGATGGTCGCGGGTCGGCTGCTGGGGGACGGCAACGACTACGGGCTGATGATCAATGCCGGGATCGCGGTGCTCATCGCCAGCATGCTGGCCGGCGCGCTGCCTGCGCTGCGCCAGGACCGGTCGCGGGCCGGGAGCGCTCCCGAAACGAATCCCTAGCGGAGCCGGCGGAGCCAGCGCCACTTGCCATCGCTGTACGGCGCGTAGCGCAGCATGATGTCCGGCCACCACGCGCGCTTCAAAACGGCCTTGTCATGGCTGAACGTGCGAAAGCCTCGCTCGCCGGAATACGCACCCATGCCGCTGGCGCCAACGCCCCCGAACGGCAGTTCGGGCACGGCCATGAACATCATCGTGTCGTTGATGCACACGCTGCCCGCGCTGACGTCGTCGAGGAAGTGCTGCTGAGCCCCCGCGCTGTCCGTGAACAGGTAGGCGGCGAGCGGCTTGTCGCGCCCGCGGATGAAGTCGATCGCCTTCCGTTCGTCGTCGACGCGCAGGATCGGGAGTATCGGGCCGAAGATTTCCTCCTGCATCACCGCGCTGTCCGGTGCGACGTTCGTGAGCACGGTTGGCGCCATGTAGAGCTCGGCCGCGTTCGACTGTCCGCCGACGGCCAGCGTGCCCGACCCGAGCAGTTTCGACAGGCGTTCGAAGTGGCGCCCGTTGACGATGCGGCCGTAGGAGTCAGACGTGGACGGGTCGCTGCCGTACATGGCCGCGATCGTCTCGGTGAGCTTCGGGAGCAGGCGCGCCTCGGTCTCGGCGTCGGTGAGGATGTAGTCCGGCGCGATGCAGGTCTGCCCGGCATTCGTGAACTTGCCCCACGCGATGCGCCGCGCGGCGATGTCGAGATTCGCGTCCGGCAGCACCACGCACGGGCTCTTGCCGCCGAGCTCCAGGGTGACCGGCGTGAGGTGGCGCGCAGCCG
Source organism: uncultured Pseudomonadota bacterium (assembly GCA_913055625.1). Lineage (GTDB taxonomy): Bacteria > Pseudomonadota > Gammaproteobacteria > Steroidobacterales > Woeseiaceae > UBA1847. Next base: position 307,353 of record CAJXJW010000002.1, read on the forward strand.
CCTCCATCACGATGCGGCCGACGTGGCCGTTGCCGGTGTACAGGATGTGATCGAAGGCCTGCTCCAGCAGCCCGGTCGTTTCGGGCACGCCGCCTTCGACCACGAGGAAGCAATCGTCGTCGAGGTACTCCGGCAGCAGTTTCGCGATCAGCGCCGAGGTGCGTGGCGCGAGTTCCGACGGCTTGATGACCACGCAATTGCCGGCGGCAATGGCGGCGGCCAGGCCCGCGAGCGTGAGCTGAAGGGGGTAATTCCAGGCGCCGATGATGAGCACGACGCCGAGCGGCTCCGGCTGTATCCAGCTCCGGGCCGGCTGCACGACCAGCGGCGTGCGCACACGCCGGGTGCGGCTCCAGCGCCGCAGCCGCCGGCGGCAGTAGGCAGCATCGCCCGCCACCGTCGATATCTCGGTCATCCACGATTCCTGCCCGGGCTTGCCGAGGTCCGCGCGCAGCGCGGCGATGATCTCTCTTTCGCGATCCGTCACCATGGTCTCGAGCGCGCGAAGCTGCGCGGCGCGCCAGGCGAGGCTCTGGGTCCGGCCGCCGTCGAAGGCGCGGCGCAGTCGCTGCACGTCGGCATGACGGACCGCCGCATCGCTCACGGGCGTCCCGACGGTCATAACGGCGGATTCTGGCATGCACGGTCACCGTTTGGTTTCGTGAACCACCGCGGGCTACGATGGTCTGCATGAAGATTGCGCGGCATCGCATTGTCGCACATTTCCCGACGCCACAGCGGAGACCCCATGAACCGATTGCGCCGAATTCCTGCCTCGTTGCTGCTCATACTGGCCATGCCCGTGTTTGCGGCCGACGACGTGCCGACCCGCGTCGACATCGACTACGACGTCTTCCGACTCGACAACGGCCTGACGACGATCGTGCATACCGACCGTTCGGTGCCGACCGTGTTCGTCGGCATGTGGTATGCCGTGGGCTCGAAAGACGAGCCCGAGGGCAAGACCGGATTCGCGCACTTGTTCGAGCACCTGATGTTCCAGGGCACCGAGAACCGCGAGGGCGAGTACTTCTCGCCGTTCACCGATGCCGGCGCGACGGGCATGAACGGCACGACGGCCGAGGACCGTACGAACTATTACTCGACCGTCCCGACCGGCGCTCTCGACATGGCGCTGTGGATGGAAAGCGATCGCATGAGCTACCTGCTCGGCGCGATCACGCAGGACGTGCTCGACGAGCAGCGCGGCGTGGTACAGAACGAGAAGCGGCAGGGCGAGACCCAGCCCTACGCGAAGATGTGGGACATGATCCGCGAGGGCATCTACCCGGTGGACCATCCATACCGGCATTCCGTGATCGGCTCCATGGACGATCTCAATGCCGCATCGCTGGATGACGTCAAGGAATGGTTCCGGACCTACTACGGGGCGTCAAACGTCGTCCTCGTGCTGGCCGGCGACGTCGGGCTCGACGAAGCGAAGGAGAAGGTCGCCCGCTACTTCGGGTCGGCGCCGGTCGGCGAGGCGCTGTCGCACCCGAAGCAATGGATTCCGGAGCTGCCCGACAACCGCATCGAGGAAACCTGGGACAAGGTGGGGCAGACGCGCATCGCCCGCGTCTGGGCGACGCCCGGCACGAACGACCGCGATGCCACGCTGATGTTCCTCGTGAACCAGACACTGGTCGCGAACAAGAATGCGCCGTTGCGCAAGCTGCTCGTCGACGACCTGCAGCTCGCGACCGCGGTCGGCGCGTCGCCGACGGCCAAGGTGCTGAGCGGCGAGTACCGCCTGTACATCGACCTGAAACCGGGCGTCGAGCCGGAAGAAGTGCTGCCGCACGTCGATCGCGTGCTTGCACAGTATGCAAGTGAAGGGCCCGACGAACAGCTGCTCGAGAACGCGAAGCTGGCGGTGAACATGGCGATCCTCGGCGGCCTCGAGCAGTCGTCGTCGATCGGTGCATTGCTGGCCGAGGGCTACCTGTACTCCGACGACCCGCTCGTCATCAATCGCGACCTTGGGTGGCTGAACGACGCAACGCCGGGTGACGTGCGCGATGCCGCCGCGCGCTGGCTCGGCCGGCACTACTACCAGCTGACAGTGTTTCCGTTCCCCGAGTACAGTGCCGCAGCGCAGGACGTCGATCGCTCCCGGATACCGGAAGTGACGATCGGTGCGGAAGATATCCGCTTCCCGGACACGCAGTCGACTACGCTCGGCAACGGGTTGCGACTCGTCGTGGCCGAGCGTGGCAGCATCCCGATTGTCGACGTCGTGATCCGGGTGGGCTCCGGGGAGACTGCCGCGCCCCCCGACGCGCATGCACTGGCGGACTTCGTCTTCATGCTCGCCGACAAGGGCACCCGGCGCTACGACGCGAACGAACTCGCCGCGGCCCGCGACCGGATCGCGATGAGCGGCCGGCTCGGCGCCGCGCTCGAGGACAGCAGCTACGGTTTCCGAATCCTGCGCTCGAACCTGGACGAGTCACTGGAAATCGCACTCGAAACGCTGCGCTACCCCACGTTTCCGGACGACGAGCTCGCGAAACTGCAACAGCAGATCGGCGGGTGGCTGGCGACCCTGCAGCGGGCGCCGTCAAACGTGGCGAGCAGCCTGTTCACGCGCGTCGTGTACGGCGAGGATTCGCCGATGGACTCCGTCTGGACGCCGGCGAGCCTCGACCAGATCGAGCGGCAACGGCTGATCGAGTTTCATGCCGGGCAGGTGACGCCCGACAACCTGACGATCTACATGATCGGCGACATCACGCTGGACGAGGCGCGCAAGTCGGTCGAGCGCACGTTTGGCAAGTGGCGCGCGTCCGGGTCGCCGTCGGCGCGCCCGATCGGCGCCGCACCCGAGGCCCAGCCGAGAGTCATCCTCGTCGACCAGCCCGGCGCCGCGTCGAGCACGATCATCGCCGGTCATGCGATCGCGCCGTGGAATGCGGACGATGCTGCGGCGCTCGCCATCGTCAACTGGATCTTCGGCGGCAGCTTCGAGTCGCGCCTCAACATGAATCTCCGCGAGGACAAGGCCTGGTCCTACGGCTACGGCTCCGGTGTTGCGTCGAACCGCAGCGGCGACCAGCTGCTGAGCCTGCAGGGACAGGTCCAGTCCGACCGGACTGCCGATGCGATGCTCGAGATCCGCCGCGAGTTCGTGGAATTCGCGTCGACGCGGCCGCCGACGGACGACGAGGTGTCGCGGGCGAAGACGAACCGGATCCGCTCGCTGCCCGGCCAGTTCACGACGAACCGGGGCTTTCTCGGCAGCATAGTCGCGTCGGACAGTTACGGGCTGCCGTTCGACTATGCGGGCGGCCGCGCCGAACGCTACGCCGCCGTCACGCGCGAGGCGGCCGAGGAACTCACCCGGAGCACGTTCCGCCCGGATGACCTGTCGTGGGTCGTGGTCGGCGACCTCGCGTCCATCGAGGACGCGGTGCGGGAGCTCGGCTTCGGCGACGTCGAGGTCTGGGACGCGTTCGGCAACCGCGTGCGCTAGAGCGCCTCGACCAGCCGTCCGTTCGCGAGCCTGAGGATCCTGTCGCAGCTCGCGACTGCCGCCGGGCGGTGCGCCACGATGATCTGCGTGCAACGTACCGAGCGCAGGGCATCGAGCAGTTGGCGCTCGGTGGCGACGTCCAGGTTCGCGGTGCCCTCGTCGAGAAACAGGACGTCCGGGTTCGTGTAGAGCGCTCGGGCCAGCAACAGCCGCTGGCGCTGCCCGCCGGACAGCGTCGAGCCCATGTCGCCGACCAGGGTGTCATAGCCCATCGGCATGTCGATGATGTCATCGTGCAGGCAGGCGAGGCGAGCGGCACGCGCGATGCGCCCGGGGTCGGGTTCTTCGTCGAAGAATGCGATGTTGTCGGCGAGCGAGCCCGACAGCAGGCGGTCGTCCTGCATGACGGTACCGACCCGTCGGCGAAACCAGGACAGGTCCAGCGTCGGCAGCGGCGCATCATCGTAGCGAACGACGCCGGCGTACGGCGCGTAAAGGCCCAGCAGCAGCTTGAGCAGCGTTGACTTGCCGCCGCCTGACGGGCCGACCACGCCGACGCGCTCGCCGGCGCGGATCGCGGCGCACGCGTCGCGCAAGATCCAGGGCTCGCCATCGCCGAAACGAAACGACAGCCCCTCGATGTGCACATCACCGCGCAGCCGGCCCGTGGCGGGCACGGTGCTGCCGCTCGTCTCCGGCCAGGCATGCACGACGTCTTCGAGCCGTTCGCGGTGGATGCCGACGGTGCGGTACGCGAAGCATTGCTCCACGAGGCCGCGGGCGGCGCGCCCGAACTGTCCGCGCCAGGCCTGGAACGCGAAGAACATGCCGAGCGTCAGCCGCCCGTCCACCACGGCGTGTGCGCCGGCGTAGTAAACGGCGGCGTCCAGCGCGCCGTCCAGCAGGCGCCGTCCCGCGGCGGCGGCGATCGCGGTGCGCTGCAGCCGGATGCCGGCGTTCGCGGCATCCACGAATGCGTTCTGCCAGCGCGCATGGCGTTCGGCCTCGCGGCCGAACAGTTTCAGTGGCCGTATCGCCCGCAGGGTTTCGAGGAAGACGGTCTGCAGGTCGGCGTCACGGGAAATTCGTTCCTGCGTCTGCCGCCGGACCCAGGGGAAGGCCGCGACGCGGGCGGCGAAACCGGCGCCGGTCGCGCCAAGGACGAGCGTGGCCATGAGCGGCGAGTACGCGAACATGACGGCCAGCGTCGCGAGGCACAGCACGCCGTCGAGAACCACGGTGATGACGGCCGACGAGATGAGCTGCTGCAGCGGTGCGAGCGATGCGAAGCGCGACACGAGATCGCCGACGTGCCGTTCTTCGAAATACGCGACGGGCAGCCGGAACAGGTGCCGCAGCACGTTCGAGCGCAGCTGAAGACCCAGTACCTGGCCCAGGTGCAACCCGGCGGCAGAGCGCAGTGCTTCGACGACGGCCTGCGACAGGAACAGCAATGCGAATCCCAGCAGTATGCCGTTCAACAGGCCGAGATCCGCTCTCGCGATGGCCTCGTCGACGACGACCTGGTTGACGAGCGGCGCCAGCAGCGCAAGCGCCTGCAGCAGCACGGAGAGCCCCAGCATGTGCAGCAAGGCTCGAGCGAGGCCGGTCGATCTCGACCAGAAATCGGCGAGGCGAAGGCGCGGGCCGGGCTTGCCGAAGGCCCGGCCCCCGGCCGGCAGCATCTCGATCGCCACACCCGTGAACGACTGCGATGCTTGTTGCCACGACAGCCGGCGCACGCCGACGGCGGGGTCGTGCACATGGAGCACGCGGCGTCCCGCCCTGCGCAGCACGACGAAGTGGTCGAAGCGCCAGTGCAGGATGGCCGGCGTGCGCACCCGCCGAAGTTCGGCGAGTTCGGCCCGCAACGGCCGCGGCGCGAAGCCGCAGCGGGTGGCCGTGCGCAGTAGCGTCGCGAGGCTGCTGCCGCGCGCCGACACACGCAAGTGGCGGCGCAATTCCGCGATGCCGATGCGTTCGCCGTGATACGACGCGATCATCGCGAGGCAGGCGATGGCGCATTCGGCCCGGCGGACCTGGTGCAACATCGGCAGGCGCCGCGCGAAGCCGAAGCGCAGCGGCAGCCGGTCCCGTGCCACCGGTGCCGGCTTGGCCTTCACGCGCTCAGCCCGAGAGTTCGCGCAGCGGCGCCAGCAGCCACTGGAGCAGCGTGCGGTGATCCGTCGTCACGACGGCCGACAGCGTCATGTCCGGCTGCAGCGCCAGCTCCTCGCTACCCGCTGTGATGGCCGCCCGGTCGAGGGCCACGGTCGCCTTGTACACGGCACCGGCGAACGGTGCCGGCGATCGCAGCTCGGCCGGGCCGTACGCCGAGCGTGAGATGTCGACGAGGTGGCCGGTGACCGGGCCGAACGTCTGGCGCGGAAATGCCGCAATGTCCAGGCGCACGCTGTCGCCGGGCGTGAGGAAGCCCACCGCGTGCGGCGGCACCAGCAGGACCGCGACGAGCCGGGCGCCGTCCGGCAGGATCGTGACCAGCGGTGCGGCGCCGCCGACCTCCTGGCCCGCGTCGCCCTGGACGGCGACCACGGTGCCGGCGACGGGTGCCCGGACCGTGTAGCGGTGCGCGCTCTCGACGTCGAGGCGCGCCAGCCGCAATGCCTCGTGTTCGTCGTCCAGGCCGGCCAGCAGCCGGCGCCGCTCCGCCGCGAGCATCTGTCGTTCGAGCCGCGCGCGTTGCGAGGCCGCCCGCGCAGCGTCGAGACGCGTATCGAGCTCGAGCAGCGCAGAACGCGCCGCGAGCACCGCCTCCGACTGGCGGGCGAGCTCGATACTCGCGACGAACCCGTCGGCGGCGAGCGCCGCAAGCCGGGCCTGCTCGCCGACGGCCGACGCCAGCAGGTCGGCCTGCAAGCGTCGTCGCTCGGAGAGTCCGTGGTGATCGGCGAGCGCGCGTTCGAGCTCCAGTTCGAACAGCCGGTCGCGCAACGCGAATTCTTCCTCCAGCTCGTGCCGTTGCTGGCCGACGGCCTCCCGCCGACGGTCGATGACCCGCAACCGGTCGGTCGCCCCGGCCCCGGGCGGCGCCACGCCGGTCGCGACCGCGAACAGGTCGTCGCCGGCCTCGACGCGGTCGCCGAGGCGCACGTTGCGGACCCGGAGGCGGCCGGGGCGCGGCGCGCGCAGCAGGACCAGGTCGTGGGTGGCGCCCACGAACCCCGGCACGATCTCCGTCCGCGGGAAACCGGTGTGCGCGAGGAAGATCAAGGCCAGCCCGAGCAGCGAGAGGAGCGCGGCGCTGGTGGCGGTCAGCGACGGCGGCTGCACGACCGACACGCAGCCCTGCAGGCGACGCCGCCGATCGCGCACGGCCGCGCCGCGGAACAAGGCCGACGGCGCCCCCGGACGCACCATCGGCGCGGGCAACGGCGCCGCGCTGCGTGACGGCTTCGTCATCATTCCGCCGACGCTACCCGCGCGAGCCGCGCCGAGCGGCCGGCAAAACTCCGTGAGTTCCGCGGATTGCCGTCCGGTCCTGCGGTTGGCGGCGTTTGTGCTGAATGTGGGCTATTATTCTCAGGATGTGGCTGGGACCGGAAAGGGCGGCGAGGACGCCGACCGTGCTCGCGGCGCTCCTCGCCGGCGCCGCCTGCCTGGTGGTGCCGTCGACGGCGTCGCCGCAGGAGAGCGCCGCCGATGCGCGCGAACGCCTCGCATCGGAGATCGCGGCGGTCGAGCAGGTTGCGGGACCGGAGTCGCCGTCGCTGATTCCGCTGCTGGCCGACTATGCGGACCTTCTGGGCGAACCCGGCAGCCCGGGACCGCAGATCGCGCAGTATCGCCGCGCGGCCAGGATATCGGAGGACCACAACGGCGCCGACTCCGTTGCGCACGCAGAGCTGCTGCTGCGAGCCGGTATCGGGATCTACACCTACTCGCGTTCATCGCGCGGCGAGCGCTACCTCGAGGACGCGGAGGAAATATTCGCGGCGACCGTTGGCGACGAGGACGCGACGACCGGTCTCGCACGCTTCTATCTCGGCCGCATCGAGTTTTCCGGCCAGCACTTCCGCCGGTCGGCCGCACACCTCGAGTCGGCGCTCGCCGGCTTTTCCGGCACTTCCGACGAGGACCGGAAGTACCAGCTCCTGATCCACTCGCTGCTCGTCGCAAATTACGAGAACTTGAACGACGATGCGGCGGCGACGCGTCACTGCCGCGCCATCGGCGCCGGCAATATGCTCGACCCGGACCAGGATTACCAGCCCATCTTCCGCGTGGCGCCGGTGTACCCGGCGTCGGCGCTGCGGAGCCGCTCGCAGGGCCACGTCGACCTCGCATTCACGGTGACCGACGAGGGGCGCGTCGCCGACGTGCAGGTCGTCGGCGGGAAGAGCAGCCAGGCCCTGCGGAAGGCGGCCGTCGATGCCGTTCGCAAATTCCGCTACGCGCCGCGCTACGAAGGCGGCGTGCCGGTGGCCGTGCACGACGTCACGACGCGCATCTCGTTCGAACTCGGTCGTTAGCCTCCCCCTAACACGAACGCCACAGACCCTTCATCAAACGATAAGCCCGCTGTAAGAAACGGCCGCTAACGTTCTCGGCAGCTTGCGATTGCTTCGCTGAAAAGGGCTGAAAAAGTGGCGCCAAACTACCGAACCCTCTGGCTTTCGGACGTCCACCTCGGCACGCTTTCCAGCCGCGCCGACGAACTGCTGCAGTTCATCGACGCGGTGGATGCCGAGCGCATCTATCTTGTCGGCGACATCGTCGACCTGCAGCGCATGAAGTCGAAACCCTGCTTCCCCGACCTGCACCTGCGCGTGGTCACGGAACTGGCCCGCCGCGCCGCCGCCGGAACGAACATCGTGTTCATCCCCGGCAACCACGACCACGAGTTCCGGACGATCGCCGGCCAGGAAATTCTCGGCATCCCGGTGCAGATCGAAGCCGTGCACGAGCGCGCGAATGGCGAACGCCTGCTGGTCATCCACGGCGACCTCCTGGACGGGCAGATCCGGCAGGGCACGAACCTCGAGAAGTTCGGCGCCGCCGCGTACCACGTGCTCACCGAGGCGGATGTGCTGCTGAACCGATGGCGCCGTTTCCTCGGGCACGAGTACCTGTCGATCAGTGCCGGCATCAAGCGACGGCTGAAGGGCGCGCAGGAATACATCCGCCGCTTCGAGCGCGTCGCCGCCGACTACGCGCGATCGCGCGGCTTCGACGGCATCGTTTGCGGGCACATCCACCGGCCGAACCTGCGGCGCATCGACGGCTGCCTGTACGCGAACGACGGCGACTGGGTCGAGCACGGATCCGCGCTGGCCGAGACCCATGATGGCGGTCTGCAGATCCTTCGCTGGCAGGCGAACCGCCTCACGGTCGACGCCGCCGAAGAGACACGCTGGCTTGCCGCGTAGCGTTATGGACACGATTCGTGGCGGCGTCGATCTCGCCGCTCCGCCGCAGCCGGCGCCGCTGTCGCAACGCACCGCGGCGGAGCGCCTGAACTTCCTGCTCACGAACCGGCTGCCGCGCCGCTGGCTGACGCTGTTCATGGGGCGTTTCAGCCGCATCCGCCAGCCGCTCGTCCGCAAGCTGTCGATGGCGGTATGGCAGTTCTTCGTCGATGACCTGCGCCTGTACGAAGCGGAAAAGCCGTCGTTCGACAGCGTGCACGACTGCTTCGTGCGCAGGCTCGCGCCGGGCGCGCGGCCGATCGCCGCGGATCCGGACGTCATCGTGAGCCCCTGCGACGCGGTCGTCGGCGAGTTCGGCGTCGTGCGGCGGCAACAGGTGATCCAGGCGAAGGGCTTTCCCTATTCATTGCCGGAGCTGCTCGGCGACGCGACGCTGGCCGCGGAACTCGAGGGCGCGCGTTTCGTGACGTTGCGGCTGAAGTCCAGCATGTACCATCACTTCCACGCGCCCTGCGATGCGCGCCTGCGAGACGTTCGGCACATAGCCGGCGACACCTGGAACGTCAACCCGGTGGCACTGAAGACGGTCGAACGCCTGTTCTGCCGCAACGAACGGGCCGTGTTGCGCCTCGAGCCCGATCGCGCGGAGCAACCGCTCGTCATGGTGCCGGTTGCGGCGATCCTCGTCGCCAGCCTGCGCATCGAGGGCCTCGAAGCACCGTTGGGGCTGCGCTACGAAGGCCCGGAGGTCACCGCCCTCGACCGGCGCGTGAGCCGGGGCGAGCGGCTCGGCAACTTCGAGCACGGATCCACGATCATCCTGTTCGCCGCCGGCGAGACGCGTTTCGCCGAGACGGTGGCGACCGGTTCGACTCTTCGCATGGGCCAGCCCCTGCTCACGTTCAACGGCACTTACCGAGGCAAGACATGAGTGATGTCACACCCCCCGATTCGACCGACGCCCGGCTCAGTTTCCGCGAGGAGCTGGCGCTGCAGCGCTGGGACGATCACCGTTACTACCATCACAGCCGCGTCAACCAGTCGCTGCACCTGTTGAGCGCGACCTGCTTCATGGGCTGTTATGCGCTGGTCTTCGTGAACCCGGGGCTGGCCGCGATGCTGGGCTGGATCGTGGCGATGTGCGCCCGCCAGGCCGGCCACTTTTTCTTCGAACCGCGGACCTACGACACGGTCAATCACGCGACGCACGACCACAAGGAAGAGATCAAGGTGGGCTATAACCTGCACCGCAAGCGCGTCCTTCAGGGCATCTGGGCCCTGTCGCCGCTGCTGTTGCTCCTGAACCCGACGATGTTCGGCACGTTGCAGCCCGCGACGAATTCCGACGACTACTTCCGCAACCTGGCGTACCTGTGGATCTGGCTGGCCGTCGCGGCGCTCGCGGTCCGCACCGTGCACCTGTTCTTCATCCGGGACGTGCAGACGGGCCTCGTGTGGGCGACGAAGATCCTGACGGATCCGTTCAACGACTTCCGCACCTATCTCAAGTCACCGCTGTACCTGATGCGCGGCGAGCTGATCGACCCGATGCAGCATGTGCATCACGATGATGCGGACGACCAGGACGCCTCCGGGCTGGAAGCGGCCGCCCGCTGACCGAAGCGGGCTGCGAGCAGCTCCCGGACTACCCGGCGCCGGATGCCGGCGTCGGTGAGGCCTTCCGGCATCGTCCACCAGCCGCCGTCGCGCATGCGCTCCGCGGCCCTGGCGATGCCGCCGGCGACGGCAGCGAACTGCTGATCGGTGTAGTCGTGGCTGAAGATGAACCGGCCAGTACCGACCCAGCTCAGTGACAGGCCCTCGGCGCGCAGGTAGTACTGCAGCAGCCAGTGGTAGCGCCCCGGCTGCGTGTAGGCGAGCAGCCAGACCGAGGCCAGGTTGTGCACGCGCACCGGCAGTCGTGCCTCTTCGAGGCGGGCATTCAGGGCGGCGGCCCGCTCATCCCACGTCGTGAGCTCGGCGCGCGCGGACTCGGCCCACCCGGGCGCCGTCACGTGTTCGAGGAACCCGTGCATCGCGGCCATGACGTACGGGTGCGAATTGAACGTGCCGCGGGCGAAGCAGACGTCCCCGGGCCGGTCTTCGCGGTAGCGCTTCATCAGGTTCGCCTTGCCCGCCACGACCCCGATCGGCAGGCCGCCGCCGACGGTCTTGCCGTAGGTCACGAGGTCCGCGCGCACGCCGAAATACTCCTGCGCGCCGCCGAGCCCCAGCCGGAAGCCGACGAAGACCTCGTCGAAAATCAGAGCGATGCCGCGCTCGTCGCACACCCGGCGCAGCGTCGCAAGCCAGCGTGCGTAGGCTTCGCGGTCGAAGTTCGCGCGCCGGCCGGCCGACACGAGCATCGCGTCGCTGCTCGCCGCGGCGTTGGGGTGCAGCGCCTGCAGCGGGTTGATCAGGACGCAGGCGATGTCCTTGCCATGCCTGAGTACGTCGAGCGAGCGCTCGCTCATGTCGGACAACAGCAGCAGGTCGTCGTAGCGCCGCCCGTGGCCGACGCCGGCCTGCACGCCGTCCCACCAGCCGTGGTACGCGCCGCAGAACATGACGAGCCGGCGCCGCCGCGTGTTGAAGCGCGCGAGCCGCACGGCCTGCATGACTGCTTCGGTGCCGGACATGTGGAACGACACTTCGTCCATGCCGGACACCTCGCGGATCAGTCGTACGTTGTCGGCGATCAGCGGGTGGTAGGGCCCAAGCACCGGGCCGAGTCCGCCGACGAGTGCCGTGGCCCCGGCCAGATTCGCCTTGTACCAGTCGTGGCCGAGCAGGTTCACGCCGTAGGAACCGCCGACGTCCCAGGCCCAGTTGCCGTCGAGGTCGCGCAGGCGGTTGCCGTCCGTGGCATCCGCGAACGCGCCGACGGGCAGGTGCCTTGCCACCAGGGAGCGAAACTGGAACGGCACGCGGTTTGCGCGCGTGAACTGCAGGTCCGACACCGCAGGCTCGAGCGCGGCGGTGGCGGCGCGCGTCTTTGCTTTCCGCTCGGCCAGGCGACCCGCCAGTGCGCGGAACGCCTCACGACGCTGTCCGGCGAGTTCCGCGGAGGCCCCGTCGCAACAATAGACCTCGTCGTCGCCGTACTCGTAGTGCGGCACCAGCCGGGCAATCCGCCGCGACCAGCGGCCGTGCCCGGCCAGGGACGGGTGCTTCGCGCGGGACAACTGCCAGCGCCGCCAGGCGCGCGGACCCAGTGCGGCGAGCAACAGCCCGGCGGCACCAAGGGCCGCGATCGTCGAGGCTTGCATCGTCAGGCGGCGACCCGCTGCCCGAGGCGCGCCTGCAACCGGCGGGCGAACGGCAGCGGCACGCAACGAGGCAGGTCGTGGTGGACTTTGCGGATCGTCAGGAACAGCCAGCGGTGTTCGCGGACGTTCAGTGCCGCCGCGAGGTCCCACAGCGGCGGCAGGATGTAGGTGACGCGACGGCCGACGCGCCTGAGCTCGCGGTCGAATTGTTCTGGGTCCTCGACGTGCTCGATCGTGTGCGAGCACAGCACGCTGTCGAACTCGCCGTCCGCGAACGGCAGACGGTAGATGTCGTCGATCGCCACGAAATTCGGAACGTCGGCATGGCGAACGATGTCGGCGTTGACGCCGCCGCCGTCGGTGGTGCCGCAGCAGATGTTCAGGTCCCACCGTCCTCGCGCAATGATGCTGCGCTTCTGGCAGTGGTAGCTGTACCAGTGGAGAAAGACGATGGTCGCGGTAACGGCCGCCACGAGCCCGAGGAAGGTCAACATGGCGCCAGCGTAGCAGCGCGGCGGTTACAGCCTTATTACCGCCCGGTCGGCACTCAGACGAATATCGTCGCCGGGTGCTCCAGCATGTCCTTGATGTCCTGGACCATCGCGGCGGCGTCGTAGCCGTCGACGAAACGGTGATCGAACGACGTCGACAGGTTCATCATCAGGCGCACCGCGACCTGGCCGTTGATGACGACCGGCCGCTCCACGGCCCGGTTGACGCCGATGATGCCGACCTCCGGCTGGTTGATCACCGGCGTCGACGCGATGCCGCCCAGCTTGCCGAGGCTCGTGATCGTGATCGTCGATCCGCTGAGCTCGTTCTTCGTGGCGGTGTTGTCGCGTGCCGCCTGGGCCACGCGCCGCATCTCCGCCGCGAGGTCGGTGAGCGAACGGCTCTCCGCGTGCCGCACGACCGGCACCTTGAGGCCGTCGGGCGTCTGCGTCGCGACGCCGAGGTGCACCGCCTCGTGCTGCACGATGACGTTGCGCCCCTTGTCGTAAGTCGCGTTGCATTGCGGGAACGACTTCAGCGCACGCACCAGCGCAAGTCCCAGGAACGGCAGCAACGTGAGGCGCCCGGCGTCGTCGCCGGACCGGTTGTTCAGGTGTTGGCGCAGCGCCTCCAGCTCGGTGATATCCAGCTCCTCGACGTACGAGAAGTGTGGGATTTCGCGCTTCGATGCGGACATGCGCTCGGCGATAACGCGCCGCAGGCCGATGACCTTGATCTCGCGCGTACCCGTCGCGCGTTTCGCCGGCGCGGCGGCCTGCGCCGGTTGCCCGTTGACGTGTGCGTCGAGATCCGCGCGCAGGATGCGCCCGCCCGGGCCGCTGCCCTCGACCCTGTGCAGGTCGATGCCGTGCTCCCTTGCAAGACGCCGGACGGCCGGGGACGTGACGATGCGCCCGCCACCGGTTTTCGGGGTTTTTACCGATGCGACGGGTCCGGCGGCGGTTGTTTCGGGCCCGGCTTCGGACGGCGCGCCGGCCGCCGCCGACGCGTCGGTCTCGAACACGATCAGCGGTGCGCCGACCGCGACGATATCGCCGGGCTCGCCGGCGAGTCTCAGGACCTTGCCCGTAACCGGCGACGACAGCTCCACCGCGGCCTTGTCCGTCATCATCGTGCCGACCACCGCTTCTTCATCCACGGTCTCGCCGACCTTGACGAACCACTCGCCGATCTCCGACTCGACCGTGCCTTCGCCGAGGTCCGGCAGCTTGAAGATGTATTCGCTCATGCCGCTGCCTCCAGGACCTTGCGAATGCCGGCCGCGAGCCGCTTCTTGCCCGGGAAGTATTGCCACTCGAACGCGTGCGGGTAGGGCGTGTCCCAGCCCGCGACGCGGCCTATCGGTGCTTCGAGATGGTAGAAGCAGTCTTTCTGGATGATCGCGGCGAGTTCCGCGCCGAAGCCGCCGAAGCGCGTGGCCTCGTGCGCGATCAGGCAGCGCCCTGTCTTTTTCACGGACTCGGTCATCGTCGCGGTGTCCACCGGCGACAGCGAACGGAGGTCGATGATCTCCGCATCCGCGCCGACGGCTTCCGCGGCGGCTACCGCGACGTGCACCAGCGTGCCGTAGGTGATGATCGTGATCTCGCTGCCTTCGCGCACGGTCTCCGCGACGCCGATCGGCACCGTGAAATGCCCTTCGGGCACTTCGCCCTTCGGGTGCGACGCCCAGGACACCGCCGGCTTCTCGGGGTCGCCGTCGAACGGGCCGTTGTAGATGCGCTTCGGCTCGAAGAAAACGACCGGGTCGTCCGACTCGATCGCGGCGATCAGCAGTCCCTTCGCGTCGTACGGGTTCGACGGCATGACCGTCTTGATGCCGCTCACGTGCGTGAAGATGCCTTCGGGCGACTGGGAGTGGGTCTGCCCGCCGCGAATGCCGCCGCCGCAGGGCGTGCGGATCGTGACCGGCGAGAAAAACTCGCCGCAGGAGCGGTACCGGAGACGCGCAAGCTCCGACACGATCTGGTCGAAGCCCGGGTAGATGTAGTCCGCGAACTGGATCTCCGCGACCGGCCGCAGGCCATTCACGCCCATGCCGATCGCGGCACCGATGATGCCGCCTTCCGCGATCGGCGCGTCGATGACGCGGTGTTCGCCGTACTTGCGCTGCAGGCCGTCGGTGCAGCGGAAGACGCCGCCGAAGTAGCCGACGTCCTCGCCGAGCACGACGACGCTCGGGTCGCGATCCATGACCACGTCCATCGCGGAGCGGATCGCCTCGATCATGTTCATCTGTGCCATCAGTGCCCGCCCCCGTTCCGTTCGATCTCGAGCATGCGGCGGCGCTGGCCCTCGAGGCGCTCCGGCGGCTCGGCGTACACGTCGTCGAACATCGTCGTCGGGTCGATGAACGGGCCTTCGGTCATCGTGCCGTAGGTCTGCGCCTCCTTCCACGCGGCGAGCACCAGGGCGCGCAATTCCTCGACGAGCTTCTCGTGCTTCGCCTCGGTCCAGTGCCCCTCGGCGATCAGGTGTTGTTTCAGGCGTTCCACCGGATCGCCGAGCGGGAACGCCTTCCACTCGTCCTTCGGACGGTATTTCGACGGGTCGTCGCTGGTGGAATGCGCGCCGCCACGGTACGTGACGAGTTCGATCAGCGTCGGGCCGCCACCGCGCCGCGCGCGATCCGCCGCCCACACCGTCACCGCGTACACGGCCAGCAGGTCGTTCCCGTCGACGCGAATGCCCGGAATGCCGAGGCCGAGCCCGCGCGCGGCGAACGCCCGGCGCTCGCCGCCGGCCGTGCCCTGGAACGTCGAGATCGCCCACTGATTGTTCACGACGTTCAGGATGACCGGCGCCTGGTAGACCGCGGCGAACGTCAGCGCGTGATGGAAGTCGGCCTCGGCGGTGCTGCCGTCGCCGACCCAGGAGGCGGCGATGTGGTCCTCGCCCTTGATCGCGGAGGCCATCGCCCAGCCGACCGCGTGCGGGTACTGCGTGGCGAGATTGCCGGATATGGAAAACACGTTGCCGGCGCGGGAGTGGTACATGACCGGCAGCTGCCGGCCCTTGCACATGTCGCGGGTGTTGGACAGGCACTGGCACATCATGTCGACGAGCTTGACGCCGCGAACCATGTACAGCGCCTGGTTGCGGTACGACGGGAAGCACATGTCGCCGTGCCGTAGCGCCATGGCCGCGCCGACCGATACGGCTTCCTCGCCGAGCGCCTGCATGTAGAAGGAGATGCGGCCCTGCCGCTGGATCTGCCACATGCGCTCGTCGAAGACGCGGTTCAGCAGCATCCAGCGCAGCGCGACCTGGAGCTTCTGCGGGTCGAGGTCCGGGTTCCACGGGCCGACGGCGCGGTGGTCGTCGTCGAGCACGCGGACCATGTCCGAACTCAGGTTCTCGATGTCCCGCGTGCGCGCGCCGACCGACGGCTTGTCGACGGCGCCGGCGGCGCTCAGTTCGAGAAAGCTGAAGTCCGGCTCCTCGCCGGGGCGCGCGGTCGGGCGCGGGATGTGCAGTCTGGATTGCTTGCTCATTCAGTCCTCTCGTTCTCTTCGGCGGCGCACGTCAGGCGGCGGCTGGTCCGGCGGCAACGAGGCGCCTCGCGAGCGCGTCGGCGATCCGGTTCGTCGGCTGCGACGTCTTTGCCGCTTCGCGAAAAATGTCGACCAGCCGTTCGGGGATACGGTCGACCTCGCGCCGGACTTCGTCCTCGGAGCTTTGCCCGAGATACTCGCGGGCGACACTGATGATGCCGCCCGCGTTGATCACGTAGTCGGGCGCGTACAGGATGCCGCGATCGGCGAGTCGCTCGCCGTCACCTTCGGTGGACAGCTGGTTGTTGGCGGCGCCGGCGATCACCTTTGCCCGTATTCGCGGAATCGTTTCCGAGTTGAGCACGTTGCCGAGCGCGCAGGGTGCCAGTATATCGACATCGGCATAGAGGATCTCCCGCGGGGAGACTTTCTCGACGCCGTCGATCCCGGTTGCGCGGCGCAGGTTGTCGCGGTTGACGTCGGCAACGATGACGTCCGCGCCGGCATCCCGCAGCCGCTTGCAAAGGTGCAGCCCGACGCTGCCGACGCCCTGTACCGCGACGCGCAGCCCGCGTACGGCGTCGACGCCGAGTTTCTCGCGGGCGGCCGCGACGAGGCCGAGGTACACGCCGTAGGCCGTCCACGGCGACGGGTCGCCGCCCGCGCCGCCGCC
This sequence comes from uncultured Pseudomonadota bacterium, assembly GCA_913055625.1. Classification (GTDB taxonomy): domain Bacteria; phylum Pseudomonadota; class Gammaproteobacteria; order Steroidobacterales; family Woeseiaceae; genus UBA1847. The sequence continues at coordinate 324,164 of CAJXJW010000002.1, forward strand.
CGACGTCGGGAGGCCGGACACGTAGGGCGTCTCTTCACGCACGATGCGCATGTCGTCCACGCTGATTCCGACGTCCTCGGCCGTCACGTAGGCGCCGCCGAGCGAATGGACGGCACGGCCGAGAGCGCGAAACAGGCCTTCCGATTTGGGTGCGCCCGGGCTCTCGAGGATGACGGCCTTCGCGCCGCCGAACGGGAGGCCGGCGACGGCGTTCTTGTAGGTCATGCCGCGCGACAGCCGGAGCACGTCCGTGATGGCGTCGCGGTCGGTACAGTAAGTCCAGCGGCGGCAGCCGCCGGCGCCCGGCCCGAGGGCCGTCGAATGCACGGCGATGATCGCGCGCAAACCCGTCGCGGGTTCGTCGAAGAAGTGGATCGCCTCGTGACGATCGAATTCGGGATGGTCGAAAACGCTCATCGTGCCCCCACCGGCGCGGCCCGGACCGCGCACAATATACGCCGGGCCACGCAAAAAGTGTTCGCTAATTGTTTTGCCAACCCGACACAAGTCGCATAATCTATGCTTATTACAGATCCAGTGAGAATGATGTATGCAGAAAACGGCGCTGGACGCCATGGATCGCCGAATCCTCGATCTGCTGCAGCGTGAGCCCGGCATCAACGCGACCGCGATCGGGGACCGCATCGGGCTGTCGCAATCCGCCTGCTGGCGGCGCATGCAGCGGCTTCGCGATGACGGCATCATCCGCGAGCAGTCCGTCACGCTGGACCGCGAGAAGGTCGGGCTGAACACGATGGTGTTTGCACACGTCAAGCTCACTTCGCACGGGCGCAGCAATCTTGCCGCCTTCTCCGAGGCCGTCAGCAATTTCCCGGAAGTGCTCGACTGCTACGTGCTGCTCGGCAACGTGGATTTCCTGCTTCGCGTCGTCACCGAGGACATCAAGGCCTACGAGCAGTTCTTCTTCGAGAAGCTGTCGCAGCTGCCCGGTATCCAGGAGGTGAACTCAAGCATCGTCCTGTCGGATGTCAAGCACAGCAGCGTGCTGCCCATCTGAATTCAATCTACTATTGATGCCCGGGGGCGCCGGATGAAGGAAATCATGTACAACCACCACAGTTTCCTGATCGTGGGCGTGCTCTGCATTGTCCTGCTGGTGTCGATCGAAGTCGGCTTTCGGCTCGGCATGCGGCATGGCCGCGATGCCAACGACGCCGCCAGGTCCCAGGTGAACACGATCCAGGCGTCGTTGCTCGGCGTGCTCGCGCTGCTCCTGGGGTTCACGTTCTCTCTGTCATTGCAGCGCTTCGATTCGCGCAGCGCCGCGGTCGTCGGCGAGGCGAATGCCATCGGCACGGCCTGGCTTCGCTCGGAGCTGCTGCCGGCGTCGGTGCGTGATGACGTTCGGGCTGCCATGCAGGAATACATTGCCGTCCGCATCGCCGCGGGCGAGGAATCGCTCGATCACGTGGACCGGCGCGCCGAGCTGCTGGCGCAAACGTCGGCGATACAGGAGGACCTCTGGGCGAATGTCGTCCGGGCGGCGGCGGAGGCGCCGAACCCGGTGACGACCGGGCTTTACACGCAGGCACTGAACGAGATGATCGATTCCTTCGGCGTACGCCAGGCGGCGCTCGACCGGCACGTCCCCGAGGTCGTGCTGTTCCTGCTGTTCGGGACGCTGATCCTCACCGCGTCACTGGTGGGCTACGCGTCCGGCATGGCCGGGCAGCGGGCGTCGTTCGCCACCCACGTTCTCGTACTGCTGATCGTCCTGCTCGTGTTCATCATCATCGACCTCGACCGGCCGCGGCGCGGCCTGATCGAGGTGCGGCAGGACAGCATGGTCGCGCTGCGCGACGCAATGATCGTCGCGCAGCGCCCGGAGCGCTAGCGGGACTTCAGCGCGTCGCGAATCTCGGTCAGCAGGACCACTTCGTCCGAGGGCTTCGGCGGCTCGGCCGGCTTCTCTTCTTCCTTGCGCTTCATGCTGTTGATGCCCTTGACCAGCAGGAAGACGGCGAACGCGACGATCAGGAAGCTGAAGACATTGTTCAGGAACAGGCCGTAATTGATCGTGGCGGCACCGGCTGCCTGCGCATCCGCGAGGCTCTCGTACTCGCCGCCGGACAGGTTGACAAACAGGTTCGAGAAATCGATCCCGCCAATGGCCATGCCGATCGGCGGCATGATGACGTCGTTCACAAGCGACTTCACGATGGAGCCGAAAGCCGCGCCGATGATGATGCCCACGGCCATGTCGACGACATTGCCGCGCATGGCAAATTCCTTGAATTCCTTAAGCATGCGTTTCCCCTTGGTTTTCGTACCTGGTTTTCGTTTTTCTGGTCAGATCCGATTGGCCGGAGCCGATTCAGACTGAGTCTATAGGGAGTTCCCCGGCATTTCCCGGCCCAATTGTTTCAAAGTGTTTTAGTGCCGGAAAGTGTTCGATCGGGAAATATTCGTCCGGATGCCGGCGGACCGGCCTGGATGCCTAAACTAAATGTGCCGCTCGCGCATCTATGAAGTAACGGCCGGCACGACCGGTGCGACGGAACAGGGGCGGCGCCGAACCTTTGGCGCCAGGATCGTCTAACAAGAGAGCCGATTCGCCTTCCGCCGTGACGGTACGCCGAGACCTGCAGCAAGACAGGCAAGCGTGACACACGGATTTCGCTACTGTCGGGCGTTTTGCCGCGCGCCGGGAACAAGGCGCGTGAACAAGGGACCTTCTTTCCGGGGAGAAAGCATGAAGCGAAAGGCACTGTTGATCGGTGGCGCGACGCTGCTGGCCGCAGTCGCGGTGAGCGCGTTCGTCGTGACCAGGGACGGCGACGAACTGATGGAGGTCGAGGCCGCGACCGTGAAACTGGAGACGATCGTCCAGACCGTCAACGCGACCGGGCGCATCCAGCCGAAGACCCAGGTCAACATCAGCGCGGACGTCAGTGCCAAGATCATCGCGCTGCACGTCGAGGAAGGCGAATGGGTCGAGAAAGGGACGCTGCTCGTCGAGCTCGACCGGGAGCGCTATGCCGCCGCCGTCGAGCGTGCCGAGGCCAACGTCCGGTCGGCCCAGGCCAACGCGAAGCTCGTCTCGCAGAACATGCTGAAGACCGAGAAGGACTACGACCGCTCACGCGACCTCGTTGCGCGCAATCTCGAACCGCAGAGCGCGCTCGACACGACGAACGCGGCCTACCAGGTGGAGGTCGCCCGTTACGAAGCGGCGCTCGACGAGGTGAACCAGGCCCGCGCGACGCTGAAGCAGGCCGAGGACGATCTTTCCAAGACGCGAATCTATGCGCCGATGTCCGGAACGATCAGCGACCTCAACAAGGAGCAGGGCGAGATCGCGATCGGGTCGCAGTTCCAGGAAGATGTGATCATGGTCGTGGCGGATCTCGGCGCGATGGAGGCGCTGGTCAACGTCGATGAAAACGACATCGTCAATGTCGCGATCGGCCAGTCGGCGGAGATCGAGGTCGACGCGCTGTTCGGCGAGAAACTCACCGGCACCGTTTACGAGATCGCGAACACCGCAAATGTCGGCGACGCCGGCACGACGAACCAGAAAACCGAGTTCGAGGTGAAGATCACCATTACGAGCGACATCGAGCGATTGCGCCCGGGCATGACCGCAAGCGCCGACATCTCGACGGAAACGAAGGAAGGCGTCGTCGGCGTGCCGATCCAGAGCGTTGCCGTGCGCACGATCGACCAGTTGACGATGGAAGGCGAAGAGATCGCCGATGCCGAAGCACGGTTCACCGCCGACAGCGACGGCTTCGTCGAGATCGTGTTCTGCATCGAGGGCGGCCGTGCCGTCGCGCGCCAGGTGAAGACCGGCATCCAGAGCGACGACCTGATCGAGATCGTCTCGGGAGTCGAGGCCGACGAGACCGTGGTCACCGGCAGCTACCGGGCGATCTCGACGGATCTCACGAATGGCGCGCCGGTCGCCGTGGCCGACCCTGCGCAGAAGGACAGGGCCTGATGGCGGCCGTGCTCGCGCCCCCCGATGACGAGCCCGTCCTGCAGCTCGAGGATGTCGTCAAGACCTACGTGATGGGCAGTGAAGAAATCCACGCACTGTCCGGCGTGTCGGTCTCGATCGAAGAAAACGAGTATGTCGCCATCATGGGGCCGTCCGGGTCCGGCAAGTCGACGCTGATGAACATCATCGGCTGCCTCGACGTGCCCACGAGCGGCCGCTACTCCCTCGGCGGCGAGATGGTCGACGACAAGAGCGAGGCCGAGCTCGCCGACATCCGGAACCGGATGATCGGGTTCATCTTCCAGACGTTCAACCTGATCCCGCGCGCAGACATCCTGCACAACGTCGAACTGCCGCTGATCTACGGCGGCGTGGGCCGTGCCGAGCGCAAGGCACGGGCGATGTCGGCGCTGGATCGCGTCGGGCTCGCAAACCGGGTCTCGCACAAGCCGAACGAACTCTCCGGCGGCCAGCGGCAGCGGGTCGCGATAGCGCGAGCACTGGTGTTCGACCCGCAGATCATTCTCGCGGACGAGCCCACCGGGAACCTGGACTCGCGAACCGGCGCCGAGATCATGCAGATGCTGGACGAGCTGCACGCGAACGGCCAGACGATCATCATCGTCACGCACGAGGACGACATCGCGGCGCACGCAAGCCGCTCAATCCTGCTCCGCGACGGCAAGATCGAGACCGACACGATCAACCCGAACCCGGTCCGCAGCGCGGCGGCGGGCGGCTGACGCGTCGTGCGCGCACTCGTCGACATCCGGGAGTCGCTGAACATCGCGGTATCGGCAATCTGGGCGAACAAGGCGCGCGGCGTACTGACGACGCTCGGCATCGTCATCGGCATCGTCGCGGTCACGACCACGATGACGGCCTTCAACGGCATGCAGTCGGCGTTCCGGCAGAGCGCGGCGGCGGTCGGCGCCGACGTCGTCTACGTGTCGCGCATGCCGTGGATCATCATGGGCAACTGGTGGGAGTTCCGGAACCGTCCGAACCTCAACATGGACGAGGCCGAAGCGCTGCGCGAGGCCTTCGAAGGCGAGGCGATCGTCAACCCGACGATGGACACGCGCCAGGACCTGAAGTACCGCTCCGAGATAATGGAGGGCGTGACGGTCATCGGCACGACCGAGAAACTCCCGATCGTCACCAGCCGGCTGCCCGAGACGGGGCGCTTCCTGATGACCTACGACGTCAGCTACAAGAAGAACGTCGTCGTGATCGGCACCACGGTCGCGGAAGGATTGTTTGGCACGACGAGCCCGATCAACAAGGAAATGAACATCGGCCCCGCGAAGTTTCGGGTCATCGGTGTCATGGAGAAGCAGGGCGGCAACACGTTCGGCGGGCCCGACTTCGACCGCCAGGTGTTCATACCGATCTCGACGTACGTCAAGGTCTACGGCGGACGGCACTTCGGCGACGTCGACATCGCGGTCAAGGCGCCGTCGCCGGATGCCGTGGAAGACCTCGAGTACGAGGTCATCGGCGAAATGCGCAAGATTCGCAAATTGCGCCCCGCCGAGGACAACGATTTCTCCATCAACAAGCTCGATTCGCTGATGGGCGCGTTCAACAGCGTCGTCGGTGTCGTGCTGCTGGTCGGCCTGCTCGTGACGAGCATCGCGCTGTTCGTCGGCGGCATCGGCGTCATGAATATCATGTTCGTGTCGGTCACCGAACGCACGCGCGAGATCGGCATTCGCAAGGCCATCGGCGCGCGACGGCACAGCATCCTTCTCCAGTTTCTGCTCGAGTCGGCAATCATCTGCCTGATCGGCGGGCTCATCGGCATCGGGCTGGCGACGCTGGTGACGTTCGGCATCAACGCATCCGGGATGATGCCCGCCAGCGTCTCGCCGGGCATTCTCGTCACGTCCGTAGTGATCGCCATGGTCGTTGGCGTGTTCGCGGGGTTCGTCCCCGCCTGGAAGGGCGCGCGCCTCGACCCGATCGAAGCGTTGCGGTACGAATAGGAGGCGCGCGATGAACCGGCTCGACACGTTGATGATGTCCCTGCAGGCGATACGCAGCAACAAGCTCAGGTCCTCGCTCACGCTGGTCGGCATCGTGCTCGGTGTCGCATCGATCATCGCGGTCATGACCGCGATCTCGGTCGTGCAGGGCACGATGGAGAAGGAGATGAGCATCCTCGGCGCGCAGACCTTCCAGGTGCAGAAGTGGCCCTCCGGCTTCACGAACGACGAGCAGCGCCGCAAGGCCATGCGCTGGCCGGCCGTCACGCTCGAGGAGGCCGATGCGATACGCGAGCACGTTCGCAGCGTCGACATCGTCGGCGCGGAGCTCTGGCAGTTCGGCCTGAAAGTCGAGTACCGCGACAACGAGATCGAGATGGCGACGGTCTGCGGGGGCACGCCGGAATACGCGCAGAACAACACGCACTTCGTGGGCTATGGCCGCAACATCTCGCAGATGGACGTTCGCGCCGGGCGCAAGGTGGCGGTCATCGGGCACGCGGTCGCGAAGCAGCTGTACCCCTTCGTCGACCCGATCGGGCGGGACATCCGCATCGACGGGCGCAAGTACGAAGTCATCGGCGTCTTCGACGAAAAGAAGTCGGCTTTCGGCTCGGGGTACGACAGTTACCTGCTCATCCCGGTGTCGACGTTCGTGAACACCTACGGCATGCGTTTTCCGGAAGGCTGGGAGCGGTCGGTGAACATCACGGTGCACGCGCGCACGCCGGAACTGGTCGACGAGGCGATTTTCGAGACCCGCCAGGTGCTCAGGCGCATGCGCGGGGTTCCGCACGGCGAAGAAGACAACTTCACCGTGTTCAACAGCGAGAGCTCGATCGCGCAGTTCAACCAGGTGACGCTGGGCGTCAAGATCGGTGCGTTCGTGATCGGCACTATCGCGCTGGTCGTCGCGGGCATTGGCATCATGAACATCATGCTGGTGTCCGTAACCGAGCGGACCAAGGAAATCGGCATCCGCAAGTCGATCGGTGCCGCGCCCCGGGTGATCCTGCGCCAGTTCCTGCTGGAAGCCATCGTGCTGTGCAACATCGGCGGCGTCATCGGCGTCGTCCTGGGCTTCGCGTTCGGCAACGCGCTGGTCAAAGGGGTGATGTCGCCGTCCTTCGAGGCCACCGTGCCGATCGAATGGGCCCTGATCGGGCTCCTGTTCTGCACGGTCGTGGGCGTGGCTTTCGGCATGCTGCCGGCCGTCAGGGCGTCGCGCCTGAACCCGATCGACGCTCTCCGCTACGAATAGCGCCCGGGTGGCCCGGCGCGTGTCGGGCGCCGTTGTTGCTATTCTGCATCGGTTGTCCCCGCCAGGTTTGTTGCGTCCGCGCAAATCTCCGCTCGCACCGGAACATCGAGGGCGCGTCAGGAATGTCGGTGGGACAAATAACCTGAGGAAATAAACAATAAATTCAATATCTTACCAGCCTTTCGCATCGCCGGCGCTACGGCCGTCGCGGGTGTCGCGGTGCGCCGACCGGTATTTGTATCCTCCTGTTGTATATATGTCGCATATGAGATAACCTCGCGTCCACAGGTTCGGGTTCGGACGGGTTATTTCGCTGGCAACAGCGAGTTCGGATACCGGCCAGATGGTACGTAAGTCGCCAACGCAGTCAGCATAAGGGGTATCGGAGCGTATCAGCGCTCCCGGCGAACGGGCCCACTCTTCGCCGCGACGTCGACACGCTCATTTCGGCGGAGCCGTCATATGGCGGCCTGCCAGATTTCCGATCTTCCTCGTGCAGGCGCCCCGGATTTCCGGGGCACCCGTCTGCCAAGGCATGGCATGCAAACTCCAGGTCTGGATGCTCGGGTTGCAGTGACGGATTCACGTGTTGTCTGCCGCTCGAATTCAGCATGAGGGAAACAATCGATGAACAAGCAAGCTTTCAAGAAGAGTCTTGTCGCCCTCGCAGTTGGTAGTGTGTGCTCTTCCGCCGCAATGGCAGAGGACTACACGACCGGTACGCTGCGAGGGGCGATTCAGGACACCGCCGGAAACCCGGTGCCGAATGCCGAGGTCGTCATTACGTCCGAAAAGGGCGTACGGCGTACCGCGACGGCGGACGATCAGGGTAACGTTCGTATTCCGCAGCTGCCGATTGGCAGGTACACGGTATCCATCTCCAAGGCTGGTTACGACAACCTCGTATCCGAGAACGTACCGATCCAGATCGGCACGGCCGGCGCCTTCACGTTCACGATGGCGTCGGAAGACCAGGTGATGGAAGAGATCTACGTCACCGGTACGCGCCAGGGCAGCTGGGACTTCAACTCGACCACGACCGGTATCACCGTCGACGTCGGCGAAGTCTTCAACCAGGCGCCCCTGGGTCGCGACGCGACGTCGGTTGTCCTGCTCGCGCCGGGCACGAGCCTTGGCGACACCGCGTTTTCCACGGGCGTCTACGGGGCCTCGGGCAACATCGCGAGCTTCGCCGGCTCGTCCGTTGGTGAGAACGTCTACTACGTCAACGGCATGAACATCACGAACTTCCGGAACTTCGTCGGTGGTTCGACGATTCCGTTCGAGTTGTTCGACCAGATCGAGGTGAAGACCGGCGGTTACCAGGCCGAGTTCGGCCGTTCCACCGGCGGCGTGACGAACGCCGTGACGAAGTCGGGTTCGAACGAATTCGAGTTCGGCGTCAACGCCTACTACTCGCCGGAAAGCCTGCAGGAGCAGTCGCCCGCGACGTTCGCCGCCGCGAACCAGCACGATCGCGACGAAGCCACGGAGTTCAACCTCTGGGCTTCCGGTGCCATCGTCAAGGATCGCCTGTTCTTCTTCGCGCTGTACAACCCGCGTGATATCACGCAGTTTGACTGCGGTTCCGGTTCTTGCACCGAAGAGACGAACGACAGCCCGTTCTACGCGGTCAAGCTCGACTTCGTACCGTTCGACGGTCACCGCGCCGAGTACACGTTCTTCTCCGATGACCAGACCCGTGACGTCAAGACCTGGCGCTTTACCGATGCCGGTAATGCCCGGGTCGGCGATGCCGGCCTGATGGCCCAGGCGCCGCTGTCGGAGCTGATGGGTCAGCAAGTCACGGACAGCAAGTACGTGAACGGTGGTGAGAACCACATCTTCCGTTACACGGCTGCAGTCACCGACTGGATGACGCTGTCGGCACTGTGGGGCAGCAACGAGTACGCGCGGTCGAACTTCTCCGACTCCGAGCCGCCGCTGCTGCGCGACATTCGCAACACGACGACGATGACGAACGGCGCGAGCCGCGACATCGGCACGTGGTCTGTCGGCCTGTTCGAGATCGGCGAAGATACGCGCGAGAACCTGCGCTTTGACGCTGACTTCTACTTCGACCTGGCGGGCGACCACCACATCCGCGTCGGTTGGGACCAGGAAGACCTGGAATCCAGCGGCAACTCGTTCTACTCGGGCAACCTCCGGGCGCGCGCCGAGTACAACGCGGGTTCGTCGACCGGCATGCGCTGGCGTACCCGTCAGTACTACAACGACGGCAGCTTCGGCACGGTTCAGACGGCCTACTACATCCAGGACAGCTGGCAGGTGCTCGACAACCTGACGTTGAACCTGGGCGTGCGTAACGAGACCTTCGAGAACAGCAACCTGCTCGGCGAAGTCTACGTGGAGACCAAGGACCAGGTCGCGCCGCGCCTCGGCTTCTCGTGGGATCCGTTCAACGACGCCAACACGCGCATTTACGGTAGCTTCGGCCATTACTACCTGCCGATCGCGACCAACACGAACATGCGCCTGGCCGGCCAGGAAGTCTACTTCCAGGAGTACTTCGAAGCGGTTGATGCCGATCTCGACGGCGAGCCGGATTTCGATGCCAACGGCTTCCCGGTACTTGGCCCGATGATGGGCGGCCGCGGTTACTTCTCGGACGGCACGCTGCCGTTTGCGGAAGCCACCAAGGCGCGTGACCTCGACCCGCTCTACCAGTCGGAATGGATCCTCGGCTTCGAGCATACGTTTGCGGACGAGTGGACGGTCGGTGTGCGCTACATCAACCGCGAGCTCGAAAGCCTGATCGAAGACGTCGCAATCGACGCGGGCGTCATCGCCTGGGCGGAAGCGAACGGCTACGAGAACGATCCGGCCCTCGCAAGCTACACGGGTTTCCACCAGTACGTCCTGGTCAACCCGGGTTCGGACTTCGTTACCGCCGCTGTCGAAGACTTCGGTGGCGACGGCGTCATCGACTGGATCGAGATCTCTCAGGACATGCTGCCGTACCCGAAGGGCGATCGCTCCTACAAGGCTGTCGACCTCACGGTCGAGCGTCAGTGGGACGAGCGCTGGACCTTCTCGGCCGCTTACACCTGGTCTGAGAGCGAAGGCAACTACGAAGGCGTACTCAAGTCGGAGAACGGCCAGGACGATGCTGGCCTGACGCAGGACTTCGACCAGCCGGGTCTGACGGACGGGGCTTACGGCCCGACGCCGAACGACCATGAGCATCGCGTGAAGATGCGCGGCGCCTACGCGTTCAACGACCAGTACCAGGTATCGGCAGCTCTCTACTACGAGTCGCCGCGCCAGTTCGGTTGTATTGGTAACCACCCGACGGACTACTTTGCATGGGCCTACGGTGCGGCTTCCTGGTACTGCCAGGGCGAGCTGACGCCGCGCGGTTCCCAGCTGGAGTCCGAGGCCATCACGCAGATCGACGTCAGCTTCGTCTACACGCCGAAGTGGGCGATGCTGGGTGACAGCGAGCTGATGTTCCGAGTCGACGTGTTCAACCTGTTCGACGACGATGCAGCAGTTGATCTGTGGGAGTTCGGTGACATTGCCTACTCCGACGGCTTCGACGGCAGCGGCGGTGACCCGGATCCGGACTACGGCAAGCCCACGCGCTTCCAGCCGCCGCGTTCGGTTCGTTTCGGCGCAAGCTGGCGCTTCTAAGCAGTACCGTCGACGACATTCTGTCGACAAAGACCGCGGCCGGGATACCGGCCGCGGTTTTTTTTCGGGTACGCACAGCTATCATGGACCCGGTGGTGGACGGTATTTCCGACAAGAAGCGGCAGGACCCGGTACGCGTACTCATGGCGCTGGCGGCCTCGGGCCGGCGTGCCGACGCGGTCCGCCTGCTGGCGGAGCTCCGCAAGCTCACGGACATACCGGGGCATGCGCTCCTGCGCCTTGCCCAGCTGGCCGGGTCGCTCGGCGAGTTTTCCGTCGCTTGCGAACTCGCAGAGCGTTTCGCGGGCGGCCAGGGCGCGCATCCGCCGGGCGTGTTGCAGGCAGCGGCTGTCCTCGCCGGAGCCGGCCGATTTACCCGTGCATTGACGCTTGCCGAATCGGCGCTCGGCAAGGCACCGGACGATCCGTCGCTGAACCATTTTCTCGGCACCGTGCAGCAGCAACTCGGTAACCAGGACGAAGCCGGCAGGCTGTTGCTCGACGCGTTGTCCCGGGCGCAGCTTTCCGGCATCACCTGGCTCACGCTCGCGGCGCAGCACCGGTTCGAGCCGGACGATCCGTTGCTCGACCGGATGGAAGGCCTGCGCACCGCGTTCGCCGGTGCGCCGTCGATTCAGCGGGTGCCGTTCCGGTATGCGCTGGGCAAGGCCTACGTGGACATCGGTGACGCGAACCGCGCATTCGACGAGTTCGTGGACGCGGGAGAAGGCCTCGAAGAGTCCACCCGCTACGATCCGGCGCGGGAGCGTGCGGCCGTCGACGGCATCATCGCGGCTTCGTCGGAGCTCTCAGCGGACATCGCCGGTGAGCGTTCGGACAGTGATGACCCTGCCATCTTTGTCGTCGGACTGCCCCGGTCGGGGACGACCCTGCTGCAACGCCTCCTGACCACCCGGCCCGGGGTCGTCGACGGTGCCGAGTTTCCCGGGATGGCCGTGGCAACGATGGACTATCGCCGCCAGCACCCCGCCGACGGGAATCAGCCTCGCGATGCCGAGGCGCTGCTCGAGGTCGGCCGCATTTACCGGCACCTTGTCTCCGAGCGATTCGGCACGGACGAGAGGATCGTCGACAAGAACATTACCAATACGCTGTATGCCGGTCTCATCGCCGGCGTATTTCCATCTTCGCCGATCATCCTGATCGAGAGGGACCCGGCGGACGTTGCGTGGTCCTGCCTGCGGACGCACTTCAGCCAGGGGCAACCGTGGAGCTGGACGCTGCCGAATATCGCGGCGCACCTGCAGGCGGAGTACCGTCTCATGGCGCACTGGAAGCGCGTGCTCGCGGGCCGGGTGGTCTGCATCCGGTACGAAGAACTCGTTCGCCGGCCGGCATCCGTGCTGCCCGATCTGTGTGCCCGGCTCAACCTGCCCTACGATGAATCCATGCTGGAGTTCCACCGGCAGCGAGGGACCGGCGTGACGACGGCCAGCGTCGTCCAGGTCTCCGCGCCCCTGGCGGACCGGTCCGTCGGGAAGTCCGATACCGTCAGGGATCGGCTGGGGCGCCAGATCGTCGAGATGTCGGACCGGTACCGAAACGCGTCGAGCGCGTGAGTCGCGTCAGGACATGAGCGCTTCGTGCGCGCGGATCTCCGGCATCAGCATTCCGGGCAGTTCGGTCAGGTGGTCCTCGTAGTGTTTCCAGAATCCGACGCGATCCTTTGAAACGGGAGCGCGCACCTGCTCCGAGCTTGGCGTGCGTACGGCTCTCCGGTTCCTCTCCGGGTGCACGCACGCCGCCTCGAACGCGAGGGAACAGTAGTCCAGCATGCGCCGAATCTCCGCTTCGGGCTCGGCAACCAGTCGTTCGTAGACGACGGTGTGTACACGGCCCGGGAGAACCTCGTCCCAGTGATTCATCAACCGCCGGTATCCGCGGTAGTATCGCCCCAAGTCGTTGATATCGTAAGTATAATTACCACCTACCGCGAATCGTTGGCGAAACGCGCTGAGACAGGTGTCCATGGGGTGACGCTGCACGTCGATAAACAGGGCGTCTTCGATCAGAAGCGAAATGAGCCCGATGTGAACGAAATTCTCAGGCGTCTTGTCGGTGAAGAAAGCCGCTCCGCCACGGTACGTCTCGCTTGCCGACAAGTATCTCGATCCGAGCGCCGCGAGTTCCTCTCCGGACAATTGACGCACGCAGTCCGGGTAGGGTCCGATCTCCCCGGCCCGGCTCAGGAGATCGCGAACGATCTGGCCAATGAACGGGAGTTCCATCGTCGCGTCGACCTCTGAATGTGATGCGAGGATCTGCTCTACCAGCGTCGACCCGGTGCGCGGCATTCCTACAATGAATATCGGCCGCGGGCCCTGCCGCTCCTGGCTGCCGGCGCGCTCGATCAGCTCCGCGTCGAACGCGCCGCGAATGAGCTCGATCTCCTGCTCGTAAAGCGTGCCGTCAAACGACGAATACCGCTTCTGTATACCGTTCCCGGCGGCGAAGTGAGAGAAAGCCGCGTCGTACTCGCCACGTTGCTCGTAAGCCTGCGCGAGCGCAAAATGCATCGGCGCCGCGCTGTGAGGGCTGTCGGCATCTCTCGTCAGCAGCTCTTCCATGCTTCGAACATCGGCATCCGAAAACCGATAGTCCTTGAGGTTGCTCAGCGACCAGTACGCTTCGCCGGAACCCGGGTCGATGCGCAAGGCATCGCGAAACGCCTTCTCGCTCTCCTCGCGCTCGCCGGCGACGCGGGAAACGTTGCCTATCGAGATCAGCGCACGCGGCTGTGCCGGCGCAATGGCCAGGGAGCGGCGAAACGCGGTCACCGCATCATCGAGGCGCATCAGCATCTCATTCGCGGTGCCGAGCATGTTCCAGCTCATGGGATTGGCGGGCTCGATCTCGTTCAACGTCGCCAGGGTGTCGCGAGCCTCCGTGAACCGCGACGTCATCAGGAACAGCTGAGACAGGCCCATCAGCAGGGTCGGCCAGTACTTCGTACGCTCGCGGATACTGACAAAGAGCTGCTCGGCGGAAAGCCAATCCTCGTCGGCCATCGCCAGCGCCTCCATGCCTGCAAGCGCTTCGACGTGCCCCGGATCGCGCGCGAGAATCTCGGACAGGACTCTGCGGGCACTTTCGCGGTCGCCGCTGCGAATGGCGTCTTTCGCGCGGGCGACCTGGTCGCGGAACGGGTCATTCGCAGATGCCGCCGCGAAGGCGGCGCGGGCCTCGTCGTACCGGCGCAGCTCCACGAGCGCATCGCCGAGCGCGTACCAGGCCGGCGAAAATGCGCGCTCCCGCTCCACGAGCGGCCGCAGAATGTCAACGGCATCTGCGTGTCTCCCGGCCGCCACCAGGCTTCGTCCGTACTCGAACGCGGTGACGGCGTCCTCCGGGTGCTCGCGAACGACCTCGGATAGCATTTGCAGGCCTGCGTCGGTATTGCCCCGGGCGAGTTCCACGGCGGCCAGTCGCCGCCGCACCCGGAGGTTGTCGGGATTCGAAGCGAGGAGATCAACGAGCGTGGCGTGGGCCGCGTCCGCGCGCTTGTCCGACAGAAGGCGGTCCGCCTCTGCGAGCCCGCTCTTCAATGCGTCTTCTGTGGTCAATGGGGTCGATCTGGAGACGGAAAAGAACTCCCTATTATGCCCAAAACGGCCGTTCCCTGCCTGCCCCGGAACGGCGTCATTCGCGGGGCGGCGCCCCGGAACGCGCCGATGGGAGAGTCGCTGTCGGCGTGGTACGCTACGGGCCATTTTTTCGCGCGGCAGCGAGCCGAGAGGAGAACCGACGCATGAACAGCGCAGCGAATGGCGGCGACTCTGCACCGCTGAAGGGGCAGAAGCACCTGTACCAGCAGCCCGAGTTGCTGACGAACGAGGCTCACGGTGACCTCGGGTTCATCAAGGCGGAACGCCCGTTCGACTTCGTCGCCGACACGATAGCGGTTCCCGTGACCACGCCGGAGTTCGGCCAGGCCCAGAAGGATTTTCCGATCGTCTTCTCCGAGATGGAGAATCCGATCGCCCTTGCCATCATGGGCATTCCGGATGGCAAGAACCTGTTCGTGACGGGCAGCGGCGGTTGGGACTCCAACTCCTATCTGCCCGGCTACATGCGTTGCCATCCGTTCGCACTGGCCCCACAAGGCGACAAGGTTGCCGTCGTCGTAGACGTCCTGGCGAAGTGCGTCAGCAAGTCGCCAGAGCACCCGTTCTTCGTCGATGGAAAACCCAGTCCGCAGACCGAAGAGCTCATCAACTTCTGTGGTCAGTTCGAATCCGCCCGGCACCGGACGGTCGAGTACTGCAAGAGACTGAAGGAACTCGACCTGTTGTCTCCCCAGCGCACATCTCGAAACCCCGACACGGACAAAGAGGAGACCATTGCCGACTTCGTTGGTATCGACGTGCGCAAGCTCGAGAAGCTCGACGATGCCGTCGTTCTGGAACTCTACAAATCCGGTATCCTGCAGCTTGTCTACCTGCAGCTGAATTCGCTGGACAACTGGCGCAAACTGATCGCTCGCAGCGAGCGGCGGGCGGCCGAAACGGCGTGAGGCGCCGATTCGAAGGGATCACGTTTCCACGGTAACTAATTTGTGACGGGCGCCGGGCGGAACTCCGTGGCGCAGCCGGAGTCGAAGTTCCAGATGAGAACGATCGCGTCAAAAGTACCTGGCATGCTTGCGAACGTGATTCCGGCGCTGCTCGCAGTCACGCTCCTGGGCGCCTGCGCGACGGATCGCTCCAATGCGATCATGAAGAACAGAATCCTGGCGACGTCGCCGGGCAACCAGATGCGGATGTGTCCCAGCGGCTATGTGCTGACCTGCAAAAGCACGCAGGAGCACGTCGAACAATGTTACTGCCTGGATCGGGATGTGCTGCGGGACGTGATCCCGCCGGATCCGGCGCGCATGGGATCGAACTGACGGCCCGTCTCACAACCGGGCTCCTGCCAACAGGCTGACCTAGTCCGGGATCGGCTCGTCCAGCAGCAGGGCGCGCACGTACTTGACCGGCGGCGAACCGAATGACAGCGCGGCGTCGTGATAGCGTCGGAGCGTGAACGACTCGCCCCAGGCCTCTTCCGCCGCCCGGCGCATCTCGACGTGCTCCTGGTAACCGACGAAGTACGTCGACAGTTGCGCGGACGTGAGTTGCGCGCGGATCCACTTCCCGGCAGCTTCGCGCTCCTCCTGGAAACCGCCTTCGATCATTAGTTTCATGGCCTGCTGTTCGGTCATGCCGTCGACGTGAATCGCCGAGTCGATTATGGCGTTCGTGATCCCGCGCAGGTACCACTTCAGGTTGATGAGTCGCATCAGCGGGTCGTGATCGAGGTAACCCTCGTCGATCATCATCCGCTCGGCGTACACGGCCCAGCCCTCGACGAATGGCCCGGACCAGAACACGCTTCTGAGCGTGGACGGGTAGCGGTTGCTGTGCGCGATCTGCAGGTAATGGCCCGGTACGCCTTCGTGCAGCGTGAGGTCCTGTATCGAATAGAGATTGTACTCGCGCAGGAACGACCGTACCTGCTCCTCGGTCCAGTCCTCGGGCAGCGGCGCGACCGCGTAGAACGCGCTCTGGCCCTCGTCGAGCGGTCCCGGCGGGTCGAGGTAGGCGACGGACACGCCGCGCTGGAACTCGGGCATGATGATGATCTCGACCGGGTCGTCCGGCATCTCGACGAGATTCTTCTCGACGACGAAGTCGATGGCCTGCTGGAGCTGCTCCTTCGCGATGTCGACGATGCCGTCCGGCGGCGGAAGTTCCTGGTAGGCCTTCTCGAGCGCGGCCCGGATGATCACCTGCTTGAACGCCTCGTCGGGCGTGTCGGGGAAGTAGGTGTAAGGGTGTTCCTCCGCGTAGATGCCGCGGGCGATCTCGTACATCTCGTTTCGAACGCGCTGGTACTCGGCCTCCGCCCGGGACTGGACGTCTCGCCGGCTCATCGGTGAGTTCAGCGCGAACGCGAGCTTCTTGTCGTAGAGCGCCGCACCGATGCGAAAGTCGCCGGCGGCGGCCGGCAGCAGCTCGTTCTCGAGCCAGGCCTGCTGCTCGTCGATGGCCTTACGCGCCTTTGCGATCGCCGATTCGAGCGCGGCGCGCTCCGCAGCGGGCAGCGCATCCATTTCCGGGACGATCATCAGGTCGATGATCGACAGCACGCCGGCGTTCTGCTTGATCGCCGTCTCGGCATGGATCTTCGGCACGCGCGCCGGGACGAGGGACTTGCGGGCCTCGGCGAAAAAGCGCGGCAGCTGTTCGAGGCGCGCCGTTACGTTCCCGAGGCGAACCTCGATCGGCGCGAAGTCGCGGGCGACGAGACCGTAGATCGCGCTGCCGGCGAGATTCGTGTACACGAGCGGGTTCCATGCCCACTCCTCGAACTCGGCGAGGCTCCACGTCGACGACTCGATCTCGTGCCGAAGCAGCTTTGCATCGACCTGGTTCGCGCGGGACAGCGCGCCGGGCTCGATGGCGTCGAGCGCGTCGCGATACTGCTCGTAGAGGTCGAGTTGCTTGCGCCGCGCCGCGGCGTTCACGCGATCGAGGGCATCGTCGCGGCTATGGTCGCCGATGAGGGTTGCGTTCACCGGCGAGAAGTTCGGGATGTCGCTCAGGTACTCCTGTGCGAGGTTTTCGAAGGCACGGTCCGCCGCCGATTCGGCACCGGCCGACAATGGCAACAGGCAGGTCAGGAGGAGGGTGAGGCGGCGCATGGCGGACATCCGGTTTCTTGCGATACGCGTCGAAGATAGCATGGAGCCACGGGCGCGGCAGCTGTACCATCGGCGGCATGCCGCGCTACCTCCTTCTCGCCGCCTCGTTGCTGGCTGCCGCCGCGTCGCGGGCGGATGAATTGCCCTGGTTTGTCCTGCAGGTGCCGGCGTCCATCACCGACCTGTTCGCCGCGGACAGCGGCGAGGCGGCCCTGTACCACTACGTTCGCACTGCTGGCGGCGATTGGTCCGCCGAGGCCTTTTACGTCTCGGTCGGCGAGAACGGCGTCGGCAAGCAGCGGGCCTGGGACCGCAGGACTCCGCTCGGCATCTACTTCGTCGTCGACCAGCTCGATACATCGCGCCTGCACGAGAAGTATGGCATCACGGCATTTCCGCTGGATTATCCGAACGTGCTGGACCGCGCCGCGGGGCGCACGGGCGACGGCATCTGGGTGCACGGCGTGCAGCCTGGTTCCGAGCGCCGGCCGGCGCGCGACACCGACGGATGCCTCGCGCTCGCGAACGAGGATCTCGAGCACCTGGTGCCGGCATTCGTGCCGGGCCGGACGCCGGTGGTCGTCACCCGGAGCATTGCCGCGGCACCGACCGCCGACCCGGAGGCCTTGCGCGCGGAACTCGCCGGGCGGCTCGATGCCTGGGTTTCGGCGCTGCGCGCAGGGAATTTCGAGGCCTACGAGCGCCTGTACGCGCCCGACTTTCGTTACCGGGGGCTGAACCGGGACGCGTGGGCCGCCCTGCGGCGCGAGGGCATGGCTGGCGACGGTGCCGGCCGGCATGGCATCGACGACGTGCTGTTGCTCGCCGACCCGGAAAACCCGGGGCTGTATCTGTCGCGCTTCCGGTTCCGACACGTGCGGGCCGGGCACAGCGTCGAGTCGATGAAACGGCTGTACTGGCGCCGCGACGACGGTGGAAGGTTGCTGATCGTCGCCGAGGACGTCGGCTGACGCCCCCCCGGAGCCGGTCGCTCAGCGAGCGCTTTCCCGCGCGATCAGTTCGTCGAGGACATCCATGAGCGGGTGGTGGCCGCCGGCTTCCGCCGCGCCCGTACGGTACTTGCCGTTGACGACGACGGTCGGGACGCTCTGGACTTCGTAGCGCCGGGTCAGGTCTTCGGCGACACGCATCTTCTGCGCCACTTCGAACGAGCCCCACGCTTTCGTGAACTCCTCGTCGCTGACACCGTAGCGCGCGAACAGGCGCTTGATCGAATCCTCCGACACGAGACGATTGCCGCGCTGGTGATACTCGTCGAACACGGCGCGACGGAACGCCTGGTCGTCCTGTATCACGCCGTTGCGCACGAGCACTTCCTGCGTGTAGTAGAGCTGCGCGTGAACTTTCAGAATCTGGTTCCAGATGGCCGGAACGTAGACGAAGCGCACATTGGGCGGCAGGTCCGATGCCCACTCGGAGATGACGGGCTCGAGGTCGTAGCAGTGCGGGCAGCCGTACCAGAAGAATTCGGCGACTTCGATCTTGTCGGTGCCGCCGATCGTCGGTTGGGCCGGGACCAGTCGGTGGTAGTGGACGCCGTCCTTGTACTTGAACGTCGTGGCCGGCGCCGGCGTGTCGGCCTGCGCGAGCACGATCGCATCGCCCGCGTCCGCCTCGGGGTCGGCCGCGGATTCCTCGACGACCTCGACGGCTTCTTCGACGTCGTCGGCCGCATCCTCTCCGGTCACGGCGTCAGCGGGAGTCTCTTCGATCGCCGGCGTCTCTTCCTCGACGACCGGAGCGGGTTCTTCCTTGCTGCAGCCCGCAGCGGCGAGTACGCCTGCCAGCAGGCAGAGCGGCAACAGCGTGGAGAGTTTCACTATTTCAATCCCTGAATGTAAGACGCCAGGGCTTCGACGTCGTCCTGCGTCAATCGTTCCGCAATCTCGCGCATCATGCGTGTCTTGCCGTCGGACTTCCGGGTGCCGGCCGCGTAGTCACGCAGTTGCTTGGCCGTGTACGCCGCATGCTGGCCCGCGAGCAACGGGTACTTCGCCGCCGGGTTGCCGCGGCCGGTGGGGCCGTGGCACGCGATACACGCCGGGACGCCGCGGTCGGCATTGCCGCCGCGCCACAGCGCTTCGCCGCGATCTACCGTGTCCGCGTTGGCCACCGATTGCGTGCCGCGCTCGAGAGACTCGTAGTAGACCGCGAGGTCCGCAACGTCCTCGTCCGACAAGGCCATGGCCTGGGGCGCCATCAGCGGGTCCTGGCGATCGCCGGACTTGAAGGCCGCGAGCTGGGCCGCGACGTAGGGTGCGCCCTGGCCGGCCAGGTTCGGCCATTGGGGCGACAGGCTGTTGCCGTCGGCGCCGTGACAGGCGCTGCACGGCGTCGACTTCGTCTTGCCCGCGGCGACGTCGCCGTCGACGAGGCTTTCCGCCTGTGCAGCCGTCGCAAAAAAGGCCAGCAGCAGGCAAACAGGGGCGATAGCAGTTCTCATAAGGTCAACCAGCTCAATCATGAACGCCTGACGCACCCGCCGGACGATGGCCGCGGCCATCGAAACCAGTTCCTGTCAGGATTGCGCCGAACGATGGTGGCGCCGGGTGTCAATACTTCCTTAAAATTATACACGACATCCCGCCCGCATACCCCCATGTCCGATTACCCTGACGCCCGATTCCTCACGAGCGCGAACGCGCCCGGCCAGTTCGTTCCCGACACCGGGAGTGAGGTTGCCGTGGCCGGCCGGTCCAACGCCGGAAAGTCCAGCGCGATCAACGTCATCGTCAACCGGCGGCAGTTCGCGCGTACGAGCAAGACGCCCGGCCGCACGCAACTCGTCAACTTCTTCGAGCTCGCCCCCGGTCGCCGGTTGGTCGACCTGCCGGGCTACGGTTTTGCACGGGTCGCCGAGTCGGTCCGTGCCCACTGGGGCGAGTTGCTGCAGCGCTATTTTTCGGAGCGGAAGAGCCTCCGCGGGCTGCTCCTCGTGACGGACATCCGGCGCGGACTGACCGACTTCGACCAGCGCATGCTCGCGCTCGCGGATTCCGTGGACCTGCCAGTGCACGTCCTGCTGAACAAGGCGGACAAGTTGAAGCGCGGGCAGGTGGCGACGGCCGTGTTGACCGCGAGGCGGCAGCTCGGCCCGCGCGCGACCGTGCAGGCATTCTCGGCCCTGAAGCGTGACGGCGAGCGCGAGGCGCGCGCTGCGCTCGATGCGTTTCTCGCGGATGCCGGGCCTGGTGCGACCCCGTCGTAGCCGAACAAAAAAGCCCCGGACGGTGCGGGTACACGTCCGGGGCCAACCGTCGCAACCGGCTTGGGGTCGCCGGGTTGCTGTCCTGTCTAGGGAGATAAACAGGCGAGTGACGAGCACTCGGTAATTAAGATTCTGCCGGGCGGATTTAGTTCCCGGAAGTCCATAAATCTCTGTTAAATGGGCAAATTTTGTTTAGACAGAGTCTGAGGTCGGCCCGCCTTCAGTGGGCTTCGTCCCAGTTTTCGCCGACGCCGGTCTCCACGAGAAGCGGCACGGACAGGTCCGCGGCGGCCGCCATCAACGCCGGGGCCCTGGCGGTCAGATCGGCGACCGCGTCACCGGCGACCTCGAAAACCAGTTCGTCGTGGACCTGCATGATCATGCGGGCCGCGATTCCGCTGTCCTGCAGCCATGCATCGACGGCGAGCATCGCGCGCTTGATGATGTCGGCCGCCGTACCCTGCATGGGCGCGTTGATGGCGCTGCGCTCCGCGTACTGGCGACGTGGCGCGTTGCGGGAGTTGATCTCCGGCAGGTACAGCCGGCGTCCGAACACGGTTTCGACGTAGCCCTGTTGCCGCGCGGTCTCGCGAATGTCGTCCATGAAGCGCTTCACGCCCGGGTAGCGCTCGAAGTACAGGTCGACATATTCCTGGGCTTCGCCGCGCGCGATGCCGAGCTGCTTCGCAAGACCGAAGGCGGACATGCCGTACATCAGGCCGAAGTTGATCGCCTTGGCCGATCGCCGCTGGTCCGCGGTCACGTCACCGAGCGACACGCCGAACACCTCGGCGGCGGTCGCGCGGTGCACGTCCTGGCCGTCGCGGAAGGCCCCCACCAGGCCCTTGTCGCCGGACAGGTGCGCCATGATGCGCAGCTCGATCTGCGAGTAGTCGGCCGCGACGAGACGGTGTCCGTCGGGCGCAACGAAGGCCTGGCGGATCCGCCGGCCTTCCGGCGTGCGGATCGGGATGTTCTGCAGGTTCGGGTCGGTCGAACTCAGGCGGCCGGTCGCCGCGACGGCCTGGTGATACGAGGTGTGCACGCGGCCCGTCGTTGCGTTGATCTGCAGCGGCAGCTTGTCCGTGTACGTGCTCTTGAGCTTCGCCACGCCGCGGTACTCGATGATGACGCGCGGCAGGTCGTAGTCGTTGGCGAGCTCGGCCAGCACGTCTTCCGCCGTCGACGGCTGGCCCTTCGGTGTCTTGCGGATAACGGGCAGCGACTGTTTCTCGAACAGGATTTCCTGGAGCTGCTTGGGCGACCCCAGGTTGAACGGGCCGCCGGCCAGCGCGTGCGCCTCGGCTTCGAGCGCCTGCATTTTCTCCGCCAGCTCCCGGCTCTGCGTCGCGAGCATCCTGCGGTCGATCAGGACGCCGGTCTCCTCCATCTGCAGCAGCACGGGAACCAGCGGCTGTTCTATCTCCTCGTACACCCGTTTGAGCGACGGGATGTCGGCGAGTGCTTTCGAAAGGTGCTCGTGCAGTCGCAGCGTCACGTCCGCGTCTTCCGCGGCGTAGGGCGCCGCGGTCTCCAGGTCGACCTGGTTGAACGTAAGCTGCTTCGCGCCCTTGCCGGCGACGTCCTCATAGTGGATCGTCTCGACGCCGAGATAGTGCCGCGCGGTCGAGTCCATGTCGTGGCGTGTCGCCACGCTGTTCAGCACGTAGGACTCCAGCATCGAGTCGTAGGCCATGCCGCCGAGCCGGATGCCGTAGCGCAGCAGGACGTGCGCGTCGTACTTCAGGTGATGGCCGACCTTGGCCGCGTCGTCGTCTTCCAGCCAGTCGTGCAGCAAGCCGAGTACCTCGTCGCGGCCGAGCTGGTCCGGCGCGCCGGGGTAATCGTGTGCGACCGGTACGTAGGCGGCCTGTCCATCGGCAACGGCGAAGGACAGCCCGACGAGTTCGGCGTCCATGTAATCGAGGCTCGTCGTTTCGGTATCGAACGCGACCAGGTCGGCCGCCCTGATCGTCTCGATCCAGTGCTCGAGGCGGTCCCGGCTGAGCACCGTTTCGTAGTCGGCATCGCCGCTGACGGAGGGTGCTGCCGCCGGCTCGGGCGCGGCGCGGTCCTCGTCGAGCTGCCGCAACAGGCTGCGAAGTTCGTACTGCCCGTACAGGGTTCGCAGGGCGTCGAGGTCCGGCGCGGCGTCGCCGAGATTGCCAGGCGTGACCGGCAGATCGACGTCCAGCCGGATCGTCGCGAGTTCGCGGGACAGGCGCAGCCGGTCCAGGTTGTCGCGCAGGCTCTCGCCGATCTTGCCCTTGATCCCTGAGGCCTGCTCGATGAGCGTGTCGACGGAGCCGTACTCGTTGAGCCACTTCGCCGCGGTCTTCGGCCCGACTTTCGGAACGCCGGGAATGTTGTCGGACGTGTCGCCTACCAGCGCGAGATAGTCGATGACCTGTTCCGGCCAGACGTCGAATTTTGCCTTGACGCCATCGCGGTCGAGCACGCTGTCGGTCATCGTGTTGACGAGCGTGACGTGTCCGTCGACGAGCTGCGCAAGATCCTTGTCCCCGGTGGAGACGAGGACCGACAGGCCCTCCGCCGACGCCTGCCGGCACAGCGTACCGATGACGTCGTCGGCCTCCACGCCGTCGACGCGGATCAGCGGCAGGCCCATCGCCCGCACCGCGTCGAGGATCGGCTGCACCTGCGCGCGGAGCTCGTCCGGCATCGGCGGGCGCGTGGCCTTGTAGTCGGCGTACAGCTCGTCCCTGAACGTCTTGCCCGGCGCATCGAACACGACCGCGACCCGGGAGCCCGCCTGTTCGCGCACGAGCTTGTTCAGCATGTTCAGCACGCCGTGCAGCGCGCCGGTAGGCTCGCCCCGCGACGTCGTCAGCGGCGGCAGGGCATGGAAGGCGCGATACAGGTAGGAGGAGCCGTCGACGAGGACGAGGTCGGGTTTCGACATGATCCGGGGACCGCCGCGTCAGGACGCGTCGTCTTCGTCCTCGTCCTTGTCTTCGTCGTCCTCGCTGTCGGCGGGCGGCGCCTCGGCCTCGACCTGGCTCGGGTTGCCGGGGAGGTACAGCGGGCCGCTCTGGCCGCAGCCGGCGAGGGACAGGCCGAGCCAGAGGCCGAGCAGGGCACCGGCGATGCGGGTGCCGACGGTAACAGGGTTCATGGGCGTCTTCCGGGCGTGCAAAACGCGATTATACGACGCCCGCGGCGGCGGTCTCCGCTCCTATTTCGCGTACTTCCGTCCGACAGTCCGGTAGGCCTCGCGGAACGGCAGGCCTTCGTCGCGAACGAGCCGGTAGGCCTCCTCGGTGGCGTACAGCCCCTCGTCCAGGCGGATGTTCTCCGGCCGGAACGCGACACCCGACAGCACGTGCGCCGCGATGTCGACGCTGTCGATGGCCAGGTCGATGGCTCGGAATACGGGCGGCTTTAGTCGCTGCAGGTCGCGCTGGTAGCCGGACGGGAGCTTCGCGGTGACCATCAGCGCCTCGTCGAGGCAGGCCTGCGCGGTCGCACCGGCCGCGCGCAGCAGTTCCAGCACGTCGGGGTTGCGCTTCTGCGGCATGATCGACGACCCGGTGGTCGCGTCGGCCGGCAGGCTCACGTACGCGAACTCCTGCGTGTAGAACAGCAGCAGGTCCGCGGCGAGGCGGCCGACGTCGTTCAGGAGCAGCGTGATCTCGAACAGTAGTGCGCTCTCGGCCTTGCCGCGCGACAGCTGTACCGCGGTGACCGGTGCCTGGGTCTCCGCGAAGCCGAGCGCGTCGGTGGTGTGTTCCCGGTCGAGCGGCAGACCCGGAGTCCCGTAGCCGGCGGCGCTCCCGAGCGGGTTGCGGTCGAGCCGGCGGCGCGCCGCGGCCAGGCCCTGGCGGGCGTCGGCGAACAAGTCGTCGAAGCCGCCGCACCACAGGCCGACCGACGACGGCATCGCCTGCTGCATGTGCGTGTACCCCGGCAGGACGACGTCGCCCTGGCGGTCGGCCAGTCCCGCGAGTGCGGCGCGCAGGCCATCCACGGATTCCCCGATCGCCTCGCCGGCGTCGAGCAGGTACAGCCGCAGCGCGGTCAGCACCTGGTCGTTTCTCGATCGGCCGAGGTGGAGGCGGCCGCCGGCGTCGCCGATTGCCGCCGTCAGCCGCGTCTCGAGTGCCGTGTGCACGTCCTCGTCGGCCAGCGTGATCGCCCACTCGCCGGCGGCGTGCGCTGCGGCCAGGGCTTCCAGGCCGTCGCGGATCGCGGCCGCATCGCCGGTGTCGATGAGGCCGGCGGCGGCCAGCATGTCGGCGTGCGCGATCGACGCGCGCACGTCGTAGGGAACGAGGCGCGCGTCGAGCCGGTGGTCCTCGCCGGCCGTGTAGCGCAATACGCGCTCGTCGAGCGGAAGGCCCTTGTCCCAAAGGCGGCTCATGGCTGGCTGCCGGCCTGCTCGGCGGGACTCAGCGCCTCGATGTCGTTGACGACCAGCGTGCCGGTGCCCTCGTTCGTGAAAACTTCGAGCAGCAGGCTGTCCGGTAGCTTGTAGGAGATCACGTGCACGCGCTGTACGCCGTTTGCGAGCGCGGCATCGATCGCCGCCGCTTTCGGCAGCATGCCGTCGGCCAGCTTGCCGTCGGCCCGCAGGCGGTCCAGACGTGCCCGGTCGATGTAGCTGATCAGGGACTGCGGGTTCGTGATGTCTTCGAGGATGCCCGGCGCACCGGTTGCGAGGATCAGCTTCTCGGCGCGGAGTTCCGCTGCGATCGCGGCGGCGACGGTGTCCGCGTTGATATTGAGCAGCGTTCCCGACTCGTCGCAGGACAGCGGGCTCACGACCGGCATCAACCCGTTGTCGAGCTGCTTGCGCAATACGTCCGCGTCGACAGCGTCGATATCGCCGACGAATCCGTAGTCCACGCTCTCGTTGCCGTTGCGCGTGACGGGCGGACGGCGGTGAGCACGGATCAGCCCGGCGTCAACGCCGCTGATGCCGACGGCGGGAATCTGCAGATCGCGGCATGCCGCGAGCACGCGCGTGTTGATCTGCCCGTTCAGCACCATCGTTGCCACGTCCAGCGACGCGCCGTCGGTGACGCGGCGCCCGTCCACGAACTTCGTGTCCACGCCGAGCGCCGACGCGAGCTGCGTCGACTGCGGCCCACCGCCGTGGATGAGCACGACCTTGATGCCAACCTGGTGCAGGATGCCCACCTGTTCCATCAGCGCGCGCGTCTGCGCAGGGTCCGCGAAGATCTCGCCGCCGGCCTTGAGGACGAACACCTTGCCCTTGAACAGGCGGATGTACGGCGCCGCGTGTTTCAGGGCGGAGACGACGATCGCGCGGTCTTGTGGCGACTTCACGCCTTGTCTCCCATCATCTGGTGCAGCACCGCCATCTGCGCGAGCATGCGGTTGCGTGCCTCGTGAATGACGATGCTGCGCGGTCCGTCGAGGACGCCGTCGGCGACGACGACGCCGCGGCGGACCGGCAGGCAATGCATGAACCGGCAGTCCGGTGCCGCGGGCTCGAACCAGGGTTCGTCGACGCACCAGTCGTCGAGCTCGTTGCGCAGTTTCTGGTCGGCGATACGGTCCCCGTAATGCCGGGTGGAGGACCAGGATTTCGCGTAGATGATATGCGCGCCTTCCATCGCCTCGCGCCGGTCGTCCGATTCTCGCACCGATCCGCCCGCGTTCTCGGCCGCCGTGCGCGCCTTGTCCATCACGGACGGCGGCAGTTCGAAGCCTTCCGGCCGCAGCACGGTGACGTCCATGCCGCGCCGGGCCGCCGTGTACAGCGTCGACGCCGGTACGGCGAGCGGTAGCGCTTTCGGGTGATAGGCCCAGCTCAGTACGAACTTGCCACCGTTTGCCGGCACGGAGTAGTCGTCCAGCGTCTTCCAGTCGGCGAGGTTCTGGCACGGGTGCCCCATCGCTGACTCCATGTTGATCCAGGGCTTGTCGACGAGGCTCGTCAGCGCGCGGAATTCCTTCTCGGCCATATCGTCCTCGAGGCTCTTGCGCTCCGCGAATGCGCGGATACCGATCGCGTTGCCGTAGGATGCGATGACCGGAACGGCTTCGCGAATGTGCTCCGCCGCGACGCCGTCCATGACGATCCCGTGGCGCGATTCGAGCCCATGAATCGACATGTCCGGCGAAATGACGAAAGAGCCTCCGCCGAGCCGGACCATCGCGGCCTGGAACGAGGCCAGCGTCCGCAACGACGGGCTGAGAAAGAGCAGCGACAGGACCTTGCCTTTCAGGGCTTCGGGTTCCGGGTGGGCGTCCAGGCGGTTCGCCAGGTCGATCAGTGCCCGTATTTCTTCGTCGGAAAAATCGGCAAGGTCATTGAAGGTTTTGAGCATTTCGGGAGTCCGTGTCAGGCGTTCGGTGGTGGGATGTCGGCAAGAGCGCGGGCCAGCTTCGCGACGTGCCGTTCCTCGAGAGTCAGTGGCGCGAGAATACGGGCTACACGTGGGTCGCTGCTAGTGCCGACCAGGATGTCGCGCGCCAGCAGCTCGTCGCGCACCTGTGCGGCCGGCCGGTCGCAGACCAGGCCGAGCAGCAGGCCGAAGCCGGTGACGCCGGTCACCGGCCCGGTGCAGCAGCGCGCGCGCACCTGTGCTTCGCGCGCGAGCACGTTGTCGAGCAGGTCTTCGCGGCGAATCGTGTCGATCACTGCGGTGATTGCCGCCGCGGCCAACGGGCCGCCGCCGAACGTCGTGCCGAGCGCGCCGACGCCGTAGTCCTTCGCCATGGCGCCGGGGCACAGTACCGCGGCGCAGGGAAAGCCGCCACCGAGCGCTTTGGCCACGGTGAGGAGATCGGGGACGACGCCCAGGCGATCGACGGCAAAATAGTGCCCGCTGCGGCCCATGCCCGACTGCACTTCGTCCGCGATCAGCAGCGCGCCGTGCCGGGACGTGCGTTCGCGCAGTGCCGCGACGAACGCGGGCGACAGGTCGACGGCACCGGCGACGCCCTGCACGGGCTCGAAGATGACCGCGGCGATGCTGTCGTCGATCATGCGACCGGCTGCGCCGACGTCGTCGCGGGGGATGAAGTCCACGTCGAACGGCGTCGACGGGAACCCGTACCACTTTGCCGAGCCCCAGGTCACCGCGCCGGCGGCCGCCGTGCGACCGTGAAAGCCGTGCTCGATCGCCAGCACTTTTTTCCGGCCCGTGGCCCGGAACGCCATCCGCAGCGCGTTTTCATTCGCCTCCGCGCCCGAGTTGACGAGAAAGACCCGGTCGAGCCCGTCCGGCGCGACGTCGACCAGGGCCTCGGCGGCGCGGGCACGCACGTCGAGTGCGACGGCGTTGCTCTGGAATACGAGCTCGTCCGCCTGCCCGGCAATCGCGGCCGTCAGCGCCGGGTGGCCGTAGCCGAGCGCGGCAACGGCGTGGCCGCCGTACAGGTCCAGGATGCGGCGGCCGTCTGACGTGATGATGTCGCAGCCTTCGCCGCGCACCGGTACGAACGGCAGCTGGCCGTAGACCGGCAGCATGGTCGCGAGCTCCCGTGCGCGCGGGTCGGAGGCAGCGGTGTCGGTTCTTGCGTTCATGTCCACGCCGGCGCGGCCGCGAGCAGCCCGTCGGTTTCCGGCAGGCCCCAGAGGCGGTTCATCCATTGCACCGCGCCGCCCGCCGCGCCCTTGACCAGGTTGTCGATGACGCACAGCACCGCGATCGTCCCGCCTTCGAGCGCGACACCGATCTGCGCGCGATTGCTCGCGACGACGTGCTTCAGCCGTGGCGTGCCGTCGACGAGTTCGACGAACGGCGCATCGCCGTAGGCGTCTTCGAATGCGGCGCGGACGTCGGCGAGCGCGACGCCGTCGGCCGCGCGCGCCTGCAGCGTGAGGTGGATGCCGCGCGCGAACGGGCCCGATTGCGGAACGAAGTGCAGGTTTGCTCGCCGGCCACTCGCGCGCTCCGCGAGAGCGACGACTTCCGGCGCATGCCGGTGCGCCAGCGGCTTGTAGGCGTACAGGTTGCTGTGGCGTTCCGGGTGATGCGTTCCCGGCTGCGCCTCGCGTCCGGAGCCGGTGCTGCCCGTGATCGCACTTGCAAACAGGTGGCCGTCCGTCAGCGTCCCGCGCAGCAGCGGGACGGCGGCGAGCAGCATCGTCGTCGCGAAGCAGCCGGGACTGCCGACGTGCGGCGTCGGCGTGCCGTCGACGTGCTCCGGCAGGCCGCTCGAGAATGCCGGCAGGAGGTCGGGCGCGCCATGGCCCGGTCCGTAGACCGCTTCGTAGCCCGCGAGCGTCGCAAACCGGAAGTCCGCGGACGCGTCGACGACGTGCACGTCGCAATTGCGCGCGGTCAGTTCCGCGAGCGCGGACTGCACCGCCTTCGCCGACGCGCCGTGCGGCGCCGCGGAGAACAGCGCAACGGATGCGCCGTCGACGATGTCGTCGAACGCGTGCCCGCGCGCGACGAACGCCTGCTTGCCGTAGGCGAATGCGAGGTGCGGGAAGGCCGTGCCGATGGCGTCGCCGGCCCGGCTCTCCGAGATAGCTGCGGCCACGCGGAAGACAGGGTGCGACGCCAGCAGGCGCAGCAGCTCGCCGCCGACATAGCCGGTGCCTCCGAGGACAACGGCGGGAATGCTGCGGCTCATGCGGCCACCTTTCCGAGCACGCTGGCGACGGTGTCGCCGAGTGCCACGCTGTTCGACAGCGCGTTGATGGCCGGCAGGCTCAGCCGGTCGCGGATCTGGTCGACGCCGACGGCGTTGTCGGTGGCGGGGCCCGTCACGACGGCAGGCTCGATGCTGAACTGCTCGCGCAGGATCTTGGCGCCGCCCCACGCAGAGAC
Source organism: uncultured Pseudomonadota bacterium (assembly GCA_913055625.1). Taxonomy (GTDB): domain Bacteria; phylum Pseudomonadota; class Gammaproteobacteria; order Steroidobacterales; family Woeseiaceae; genus UBA1847. The sequence goes on from CAJXJW010000002.1 coordinate 353,737, forward strand.
CGGGTCGTTCGCGCACAGGACGACGGCGGTCAGCGCGGCGCGGATGTCGGCGTCTGACAGGATCGCCTCCACGCCGTACGCGCCGATCAGGCCGTCACCGAGTTCCAGCACGATCACGTCGGGCGCGTTGCGCGCGAGGTTGGTCAGCAGCGCGCGCGTCAGGGCAGGTCCGTTGTTCGCGGTCGTCGTGACGATGCCGAGGTCGGAGAAGATCATCGTCTCGCGCGCGCCGGCGTCTTCCATCGCGAGGATATCGCGGCGCAGCGAGACGCCCGTCGCTTTGCACGCAGCCACCGAGAATCCCAGGTGCCGCAGGCGCGAGACGATCGCGCAGGCCGCCGCGGTCTTTCCGGAATCCATGCAGGTACCGGCCAGCGCGATGACCGGCACGCCGCGCGTGTCCAGACTCGCGGCCTGGTCGAACGCGCGCGCGCCGACGCGTGCCGGCACGCCGATGCGTTCGCCGAGGTACGGGAAGTGCAGGACCGTGCCGAGTACTTCGCAGTCGAACGGCGGGCCCACGTCGGGATTCGCCGAATCGCAGATGCCGAGCACGCCGCCGATGTTCAGGATCTGGATCGTGTCGCCGACCGCGAGCTCCGCCGGGAGGTGTCCCGAGTAGCCGCGCAGGGCCTTGCGGTGCCCGAGCGCGCCGACGACCACGTCGCCCTGGTTGACGGTCGCCATGCGGCCGGACGTCAGCTCGAGCGTGTTGTAGCGCGTCTTGTTGTTCAACACGCGAACCGCGACGAGCACGCCTTCCTCGCAGGGAATCTCGTCCGAGAGCCGCAGCTCGAGGCCGACCTTGCTGTGTTGCGCGACCGACGCAATCTTGTCCACGACGATCGACCTCATGAGCGGCTCCCGCCGGCGCGCGTCTGCAACATGCCGGGCAGCGACAGGATGCGCGCGAAGCCGAGCGCATCCGACGGCGTCCACTCGCCGGCCGCCTCGCCGTAGACGCCTTTCGTGGCGGCGAGCAGCGATTGCGGCGACGTCACGCCCGTGACGAACAGGTGGCCTGGCCGGAGCAGGATGTGCACCGTGCCCGAGACGCGCTGTTGCGACGACGTGAACAGCGCCTCGATGTCCCGGCACACGGGATCGAGCTGCCGCCCTTCGTGCACGAGGTCGCCGTAGGTGGCGGCCACCGCGTCCTTCACGCGCTGCTGTGGCGCGCTGAGCACGAGCTTTTCCAGCTCGCGGTGGGCGGTGATGAGCGTGACGGCCGCCGGCGCCTCGAAAGCGACCCGGCCTTTCGTGCCGAGGATCGTGTCACCCAGGTGTATCCCGCGGCCGATGCCGTAGCGGCCGGCCAGCACTTCGAGCCGCTCGATCAGCGTGACCGGGCTGCCGCCGTCGCCGTCGATCGCGACGGGAATGCCGGCGTCGAATTCGATCTCGTGTTCGCCCGGCTCGGCCGGGTCGGTAAACGCGTTCGCCGAGAGCACCCAGGCCTCCTCGGGCAGCGAGCGCTCCGACGTCAGCGTCTCCTGCCCACCGATCGTGATGCCCCACAGGCCGCGGTTGATCGAGTATCGTGAACCCTGCGCCGGCAGCGGCAGGCCGTGTTTCTCGAGGTACGCGAGCTGGTCCTCGCGCTTCCAGCTGTTGTCGCGCACCGGCGCCAGCACCTCGAGCCCCGGCGCGAGCGTGCGCAACGCGATCTCGAAGCGCACCTGGTCGTTGCCGGCCGCCGTGCAGCCGTGCGCGACCGTGGTGGCGCCGCGGTCGACGGCAAGCTCGGCGAGCCGGCTCGCCTGCAGTCCGCGTTCCGCGCCGACACAGAGCGGGTAGGCATTGCCGCGCAGAACGTTGCCCGCGACGAGGTGGCGGATCACCGAGTCGAAGAACGCGTCGCGCGCGTCGACCAGCACGTGCTCGATCGCGCCGAGCGCCAGCGCCCGCTCCTCGAGCGCTTGCGCTGCTGTCGCATCGATGCCGCCGGTGTCGACCGTCGCCGTGATGACGTCGCGACCGTAGGTCTCGCGCAGCCACGGTACGCAGAACGACGTATCCAGGCCGCCGGAAAACGCAAGAATGATAGGGGACTTGTCGCTGGTCACGCGAAGCTCCGGTCAGGAAATTAAGAGTTATCGCCCGAGCGTGCGCTCGATGCGGGAGATCAGTTGTTTCTGGCTGCTGGCGTTGCGGGTGGCGACGAACACCGTGTCGTCGCCGCCGATGTTGCCGACGATCTCCGGCCACTCGCTGCGATCGAACGCCAGGGCCACGCGCTGCGCCGCGCCGATCGCCGTCTTGATGACGAGCAGGTTCGCGCCGGCCGGCGTCGTGCTGCGAAGGAGCGACGCGACCTGACGGATCTCGTCGTCACCGTCGAAATCCCGCGCCGGCAACGCATAGCCGCGCGAGGTCTTGACGGCCCCGAGGTCCCGCAGGTCCCGGCTGATGCTCGACTGCGTCGCCGACAGGCCGCGGGCGACGAGCGCGTCCACCAGTACCTGCTGGGTCTCGGCGGGCCCGTCGGCGAGCAGCTGGCGAATAATGTCGCGTCGCTGTTGTTGTTCGTCGTTGAGGTTCGGCATGCGCATGCCCCGGCGGGCGTTCAGAGTAAATATGCGCATAAAATAAATGGAATGCGCATAGGAGTCAACCCCCGAAACGGCCCTGCGTCGGGTACACTGCGGCGCTTTGCGGAAGGAGCAATCGATGCCGGCTACGGATCCCACGGACGCGGTCATCGTCGAGACCGGCGCCAGCCCGGTCGGCACGGTGATCTGGCTGCACGGCCTGGGTGCCGATGGCCACGACTTCGAGCCCCTGGTCCCGGAACTGCAACTGCCGGAGGACCTGCCGCTGCGCTTCGTGTTTCCGCACGCGCCGGTGCGCCCGGTGACGATCAACGGCGGCATGCGCATGCGCGCCTGGTACGACATCCGCAGTTTCGACGCGGCCGGCCGCGCCGACGAAGCCGGCGTCCGGGAAAGCAGTGCGGCGCTGGACGCGCTGGTCGCGGACGAGGTCGCGGCCGGCACGCCGGCAGAGCGCATCGTCCTGGCCGGGTTCTCGCAGGGCGGCGCCGTGGTCCTGCACAACGCGTTGCGCGCGATCCCCCGGCCCGGCGGCCTGATCGCGTTGTCCACCTACCTGCCGCTGCCGGGCATGCTCGAAGCCGAGGTCGTGAACGTGCCGGCGCTCGGCGACCGATCGCTGCCGATCTTCATGGCGCACGGTACCGTCGACCCGGTGGTGCCCTACGATGCGGGACGCCAGACCGCGGACGTGTTGCAGTCGCTCGGATTCGCTGTCGACTGGCACGAATACCCGATGGCCCACGGCGTGTGCCCGCAGGAAATCGCGGATATCCGCCGCTGGCTCTTGTCGGTCTACGCGCCCGGCGACGCGAGCTGAAACGCGAATTCGGACTGGCCGCTGCTGCTGCCGTCGTTCGAAAAGCGCTTCTCGACGACGCGACAGCGACCGTTGCTGTCGCGTAGCAGGACCGTCGAACAGCGCGTCCCGTAGTCCGGCATGACGATGAACGGCGCGCTCAGCGCGTGCGCCTGATCGAAAGCCATGCCGCCGGTATCGAGGTCGCGCGCCGGCGCGCGGTTGCGATCGTCCAGCACCCGGAGCAGCGCCGTTTCGTTCACGTCACCGTTGCTCAGCAGGTCGCCCAGCGCCGCTTTCGTCCTTTCGACTTTCGGCCACGGAGTGTCCAGCGTCGCGTTCGCGACACCGTAGATACCGGTTCCCAGCGTGCCGCCGCGATCCGCGCGGTTGGAGACGTAGGCGAGTGAGCGCGTGTCCGCGACCAGCAGGTTGAATCCGGCGTAGCGATCGGCGTCGATGCTGCCGACGTAGTCGTCCGGGCTCATCGACCCGGCGAGAAACCGCGTGATCAGCTCGCCCCGCGACGGCCGTCGGCCCGATGGCGGCACCGCGTCGCGAAAATTCGTGACGGCGGCCACCCGTCCGTTGCGATGCACGCCGAACCACGTCCCGCCCCCCTGGAGGTCGCGACCCGCGAGGATGTCAGGCTGCTCGATCCACCAGTGCATTTTCTGCGCCGGGCGTGCGTGAAACTCGTCGCGGTTCGCGGCGACGATCAGCGGGTAGTCGGGGTGGGCGTCGAAGGCGACGAGTACGAGGCAGATGGTTCAGCCCTCCGTGGCTGCCGGCTCTTCACCGAGCCAGTCGTCGATCAGGCGACGTGCGATGGAAATGCGAAACGGCAGGGCCGGGTAGCCGGACCGGATCTCCTTCCGGGAAAACCAGTTCGCGTCCTCGAGTTCGCCGTCGTTGAGTGCGATGTCGCCCGACTCCGCGTCGGCGGTGAACCCTAGCATCAGCGACGAGGGAAACGGCCAGGGTTGCGAGCTGTGGTAACGGATGTTGCCGACGCGGATGTTGGTCTCCTCGAAGACTTCGCGCCTCACGGCGTCTTCCAGGCTCTCCCCGGGCTCGACGAAGCCGGCGAGCGTGGAGTAGCGGCCCTCGGGCCAGGACGCCTGGCGCCCCAGGAGGCAGCGCGTGCCGTCCGAGACGAGCACGATGATCGCGGGGTCGACCCGGGGGAAAAAGACGCGGTCGCAGTCGGCGTTCGCGCAACGGCGGGAATTCCCGCCGGCCTCCGGGCGCGCCGACGAGCCGCAGTGACTGCAGTAGGCCTGCGCGCGGTGCCACAGGATCAGCGCGCGCGCATGGGCGACGAGGTTCGCTTCGTCGGCCGGCAGCACCGAGCCCAGGTAGCGCAGGTCGTGAAACTCGCCGAGTTCCGGCCACGGCGCGTCGCCCCCGGCGTCGAGGCCAAACGCGAATGCGGGCCGATCGCGGAACAGCCCGAGGAAGACGAGGTCGTCGGCATCGGTGACCAGGGCGTCGACGTCTTCGCGGTCGAACGTGATCGCGTGCAACGGATCGCCGCCGATGATGCAGCGGTCGCCCCATACCGGAACGTACAGGCTGTCCGCCGCGCGGGCGGCGGCGGCGAGCCAGTCGGCATCCTTTCGGCGCTCGCCGATCCTGTCGACGAACGCGCCCGCGAACACGTTGTGATTCTTCATTCGCGCCGCAGTTTACCGGAATGCGCGGCCGCTGCGTCGACCGGGTCAGGCATTCGAGAAGCTGCGCACGCCCGGGCGGCGACGCTGGTGCCGCTCGATCTCGCATGCCGGGCAGGTCTTGAGGTCGAGCGCGTACGCGTCCTGCACGTAGCGGCCGCGGCATCCGCGGCAGACCGCGAGATACAGCTCGTCGTTCCACGCGATGCCGTGGAGCAGGTTCCACGCCCACTCGAAACTCAGCAGGGGATCCGGGTGCAGGAGCACGTAATTCTCGTAGGCCCGGCATACGCGGTGGCCGAACTCGACGTCGGGACGCGGCCAGCAGGCGTGCACGCGGTCGTCGGCGTCGATGCGCAGCACCAGTCCGGCGCAGTACAGCGCGACGAGCGTCGTGGCCTGCAACTGGTGATCGGCGTTCTTGACGAAGCGGCCGACCTGGCGCGGTGACTTCCCGCGCCGGCGCCGTACCGCCCGCCCGGCAACGTGCTTGAAGTAGCGGGCGTAGAGTTTGCGGATCCGGTCGTCGGACAGCCCGGTGCATTCGCGAATCGTCCGTGTCCGGGCTTCGTGGCCGATCATCCTCAAGGCCAGCTCGAACTGGCTGCGCTCGCCGGCATAGCGGTCGTCAGTGAGTCGCATATTCTTCCCCTTGTGCAAGAAAAAGCCCACATATAGCTATTTAGTCTATTCTATTATCCATAAGTGGTCTTTTTGGCAAATATACAGTAACAGCGGTAACCGACGACATTTGCGCCGGACGGAGACGCCCATGGATTTTCCCGGACCCGAACCCGCGGACATCGTCCACGTGGCCGCCCTGAATGACGCGTTCATCCGTCTCGCGGTGTCGTCCGAAGGTCGCCGACTGAGGGCGGCGTTGCCCGGCACGCTGGCGGCCAGCCTGTGCCGCCTGGAGGAGCCGGCCCTGGAACGGATCGCACGCACGCCGTTCCTCCTCGGCGCCATCGACGAGTGCGGGACGGACCGCTGGGAGCGGATGCTCGGCGCGTCCGGGCCGTCGGACCTCGTCGACCGGCTGGACGGGCCGCCGGCCGGCGAACAGCGGCTCGTCGGCGCGATGCTCGGGTTCCTGGGCGACCTCGCCCGGCGCAACCCGTATGCCGCCCGCGTGGTTTCCGGCGCGCCGCTGGCCTGGTGCGAGCATGTCGCCGGCCTGTCGCCGATTGAGCGCGTGGACATCGCGGCCTCCGGCACCGGCCTGCTGGCGTTTCGCGACGTGCACAACGCCCGTTTCTGGCAGCGGCTGATGTCCGCGGGTGCCAGCGACGAGGGCGACGTGCGGCGGGCCGCCCGTATCTGGGCGCTGCAGGCGGTGCTGACACGCGGCCAGCTAGTCGCTGTCCAGCGCCTGCCTGCCGCCGCGTGCTCCATGACGCCGCCGGCACGCCGCGTCGCGGACCGGGCGGGTGTGTCGCAGCCGGAGGCGCGTGGTTACAATACGCCGCCAGATGCACGCGCTGACGATCAAAGACCTCCAGAAGACGTACCCGAACGGTAACCGAGCGTTGAAGGGCATCGACCTGACCGTCGATGCCGGCGAGTTCTACGCGTTGCTGGGACCGAACGGTGCCGGCAAAACCACCGCGATCGGCATCATCAGTTCACTCGTCAACAAGTCGTCGGGCCGGGTGGAAATTTTCGGCCACGACATCGACGGCGATCTCGAGGCCGCGAAGTCCTGCATCGGGCTCGTGCCGCAGGAGGTCAACCTGAACCTGTGGGAGTCCGTGCACAACATCGTGCTGAACCAGGCCGGCTACTACGGGCTCGGGCGGCGCCTGGCCCGGGAGCGCAGCGAGAAATACCTGCGTGAACTCCGCCTGTGGGACCGTCGCAAGGACACTGCCCGCAGCCTGTCGGGTGGTATGAAGCGCCGGCTGATGATCGCCAGGGCGCTCGTGCACGAGCCGCGCCTGCTGATTCTCGACGAACCGACGGCCGGCGTCGACATCGAGATCCGGCGGTCGATGTGGGAGTTCCTGCAACGCATCAATGCCGACGGGACGACGATCATCCTGACGACGCACTACCTCGAGGAAGCGGAGTCCCTGTGCCGCCGCGTCGCGATCATCGACGAGGGCCGCATTATCGAGGATGCGCGCATGAGCGAAGTCCTGCGCAAGCTGCACCGTGAGGTCTTCGTGCTGACGGTGTCCGGCGGCGCGCGGGAAGTCGTGGCGCTGGATGGTTTCGAGACGGTGGCACGAAACGACGAGGAGATCGAGGTCGCGATCGGGCCCGGCCAGGACCTCAATGACATGTTCGCCGCATTGTCCGCGAAAGGCGTGCACGTCACGAGCCTGCGGAACAAGACGAACCGGCTGGAGGAGCTGTTCCTGCGCCTGGTCGAGAACAAGAACGGGGACGCCGCCGCATGAACCTGGCGCTGAACGCCATCGCCGTGCGCACGATCATTCGGAAGGAGATCATCCGGGTCCTGAGGATCTGGGTGCAGACGATCGTGCCGCCTGCCATCACGATGACGCTGTACTTCATCATCTTCGGCAACCTGATCGGGCGGCGCATCGGCGAAATGGACGGCTACGACTACATGGCCTACATCGCGCCGGGGCTGATCATGATGTCCGTCATCACGAACTCCTACGGCAACGTCGTGTCGTCGTTTTTCGGCGCGAAATTCGGACGGCACATCGAGGAGATGCTCGTCTCACCGATGTCGAATGCCGCCATCATCATCGGCCACGTTGCGGGCGGCGTGATTCGTGGCCTGCTCGTCGGTGCCCTCGTAACGGCGGTGGCGCTGTTCTTCACCCGCCTCGACGTCCAGCACCCGTTCATCACGATCTCCATCGTGCTGCTCTCCGCCATCGTGTTCTCGCTTGCCGGGTTCATCAATGCGGTGTTCGCGAAGAAGTTCGACGACATCTCGATCGTGCCGACGTTCGTGCTGACGCCGTTGACCTACCTGGGCGGCGTGTTCTACTCGATCTCGCTATTGCCGGAGTTCTGGCAGACGGTGTCCAGGGCGAACCCGATCCTGTACATGGTCAACGCGTTCCGCTACGGCATCCTGGGCACGTCCGACATCCGCATCGGAACGGCCTACGGTATCCTCATCGGCTTCGTCGTCCTGCTGTACGTGGTCTGCCTCGCCCTGATGAACCGCGGCGTCGGAATCCGCGAGTAGTGTGCGGGCGTTTCGCCTTCTACTCCCCGGCGGAGGCGACCGCGGCCCTGTTCGGCGTCAGCGGCGCGCTTCCCGTCGAGCCCCGTTTCAACATTGCGCCGACGCAGTACGTCGCGGCCGTGCGAGAAGGCGGTGACGCGAAGCGCGAGCTCGTCATGCTGCGCTGGGGCCTGGTGCCGTTCTGGGCCAAGGATCCGTCGATCGGCAATCGCATGATCAACGCGCGGGCCGAGACGGTCGCCGAAAAGCCGGCGTACCGCGCGGCGTACCGGCACCGGCGTTGTCTCGTGCTGGCGGACGGATTCTACGAGTGGCATCGCGGTGGCGACGCCAAGGTGCCGTGGTTCGTCTCGCTCGCGAGCGATGAGCCTTTTGCGCTCGCGGGCCTCTGGGAGCAGTGGCATGACAGGGACAGCGGCGACGAGCTGCAGACGACGACGCTGTTGACGACCGAGGCGAATGCGTTCATGGCGCCGCTGCATCACCGCATGCCGGTGATCCTGACGCCGGAATCCGCGGATACCTGGCTCGCCAGCGGCGGTCGCCTGCTCGCGAGCTGGTCCGCGCCGAGACTTCGAGCCTGGCCTGTCGACCGGCGCGTGAACAATGCGCGCAACGAGGGCGAGGACCTCGTCGAGCCGGCCGGCGAGGCCCGCGAGGGCTAGTCCGCGCCGCCATCCGCGGGCCGCGCCGGCTGCAGGGCGACCACCAGCGTGTCCGGGCCGCCGTGCACGCCGAACGCCGCGCCGATCTCGGTCACCGACGACCTGGCAACGGTTCCCAGCCTCTCGCGGAGGTGTGCCTCGAGCCGCCGCGCGTCGTCCGGGCAGGCGGCGTGCCCGACGGCGATATCGACGGGCCCGTCGATTGCCCGGCGCGACACGAAGCGCGCGAACTTCCGCAACCGGTTGCGGCGGCCGAACAGGAAGCCGGCCGTCGCGACACGGCCGTCGCGTACCGTGCGGATGACGGGGACGAGATTCAGCAGGTCGGCAACGGACTTCACCCAGCCGGGCACGCGCCCGCCGCGCACGGCGTAGGCGAGATCGCCGATGATGGCGAAGGATTGCGTGACCGGGATCAGCCTGCGCAGGTCGTCCAGCGTGTCCTCGACGTCGCGCCCGTCGCGCGCGCAGCGGGCCGCGTGCACGACGAGCTGGCCCTGCCCGAGAGACGCATTGTGCGAATCGATCACGTGGATGCGTCCGGTGGCGTCCACGTGTCCGGCGGCCGTCTGCGCTGCCTGGAACGTGCCGCTGGCCCGCGCGCTGACGGAGATCGACACGACGTCCGGGTAGTGGCTGGCCAGGAACTGGAACTGGCGCCGATAGTCGCCGAGCGCCGGCTGCGACGTCGTCGGGTGTACGTCGGTCGCCGCAAGTCGCGCGAAGAACGCGTCGTTCGTCAGGCTCACCTTGTCGAGAAATGCGTGTTCCCCGAACTGGATGCGCAGCGGCACGACGTGGATGTCGAAGTCCTCGAGGTCGGTGTCGCTGATGTCCGCGGCGGAGTCGGTGATCACGGCGAATCGGCGTGCCGTGTCACGGCTCGAGTCCTGCTGCTGCCGCATGTCGTCCGCTTTCTCGGAACTGAGGCTGCCGTGGCGACGCGCGATCGCGAAGACCGCTTCCGGGTCGTCCGCATGGGCGTGCACCTTGGCCTTGCGCGCCGTGCCGGCGACGACGACGGAGTCACCGATCGCACTCAGCGCCTCGCGCAGCTTCCGGCGGTCGATGTCCGCGGCGCTCACGATGCATTCGATGCAATACTGAAGATTCGCGCCCTCCGGCCCGGCTTCCATCACCAGCGCCGGCGCCATCGCCGTCAACGCCCGTTCCGGGCGTTCCGCGATGCGGCCGTCGCGCAGGAATCCGGTCATGCCCGCGATGAGCGCGACAAAACCCTGGGCGCCGGCGTCCACCACGCCGGCGCGCCGCAAGACGTCGAGCTGTTCCGGCGTCTTCGCGAGCGCGTCCTCGGAAGCGGCGAGGGCCGAGTCGAACAACGGCCGGAAATCCTCCTGGTCCTCGTCCGCGACCTGCCGCCGGATGCTGCGGCCGAACGCGGCGATGACCGACAGCATCGTGCCCTCGCGCGGCTCCGCGATCGCACTGCGCGCGAACTCCGCGCCGGCGGCAACGGCCTTGCCAAACGTGTACGTCGTCAGGTTCTCGCGTTCGCCGACAGCATCGCTGACGCCGAGAAAGAACTGGGCGAGGATGGCGCCGGAGTTGCCTCGGGACGCGTCGAGAAGCGCATCGGCGAGTGCCGCGAGCAGCGTGCCGAGATGCGGCGATGCATCGCGCTCGAGCAGCGGCAGCGCGGCGCCGACGGACAGGCTCAGGTTCGTGCCGGTGTCGCCGTCGGCCACCGGGAAGACGTTGATCCGGTTCAGCTCATCCTGTTCGCCGATGACGCGGTGAATGCCGGAGATCAGCGCATTGCGCAGTTGCTCGCCCCCGAGCCGCCTCATGCGCCGGTACCCGCCGGGGACGACGGCGGCCGACGCTTACTGGAACAGCGCAAACGAACGGCCCTGGTAATCGAGTATCACGCCTTCGCGCGTGATCTGCCGTACCGTCGGGCCTTCGCGCAGCGTCTCTCGTTCCCGGTACTTGCTCATGTTGATCGACACGAAACGACGCGCCGGATCGTCGTTGTAGACATGCAGGTCGATGTGCAGCGGCGGCAGCGAGAGATCGCCGCTGACCTGGAGTTCCATGAGCGTCGGCAATGCGGCGATACCGCTTCCGTCGGCCGCGTCCTGCGGCGGCGTGACGGCCGTCTTCGGCGGCGTGGGTTCTGCGTCGGCCGGCGGCGGTGTGGCTTCAGCGGCGGGCTCGGGTGTTTCGACCGCAGGGCGTGAACGCCGCGCTTCTTCAACGCGGTCCGCGAACGTCGGCGAGGAGGTGTCGGCGGCGGGCTCGGGTGACGTCACGGCCGGTTCCCGGACCGCCGGCGACGAAACCGGCGCTGCTACGGCGGGCGTTGGCGGGGGAGACGCCGGCCGCAGCAGCAGCCCGGCGACGACGACGACGTTCACGATCAGCAGCGCGCCGAGCAGCCACAGCCAGCGCGGCGCCCGCGCTGCGTCGGCCGGCCCGGCCACCGTCGAGAACTCGGTGGAGGCTTGTGCCTGCCGCTCGTTCTCCGATTTTTTCAGTGCGTCGAGAATGAACGACATCGATCAGTCCTTTGCGAGCCGCGGCGTCGTCAGGCGCGGTACGCCGTTCGTCCGGGTGAGCGAATTGACGATGATCTGCGTTTGCCGGCCGGCGAGGCCGTCGACGACCAGGCGATGGTCGCGCTGGAATTCGCGGACCCGGCCGGCGAGCGTGGCGTCGTAGACGTCGGAACCCAGCGGATCGGCGCGGTAGCGCGGGTCTATGGCGGCGAGACTCTGGCGCAGCCATACGACGTTCTCATGCCGGGACCCGGGCCCGAGCGCGACGGACGTGCCGCCGGCCGGCTGCCAGATGACCGTGAAGGCCCCGAACCAGAGCGCCGAGATCTCGGCGATCGGGTGCTCGACGCGAACGCCGCCGATCGAGAGCTCCGCGCTCTCGTCGTGGATGCCGACCAACACGACGTCGTGGCTGTCGCCGCGCCGGTCCGTCAGCGTCAGTATCGCCGGGCGATCATAGAGGCGAAGGCTGGTCCACGACCCCCGTTGCCCGACGCATTCGTAACCGGCCGACGGCGCGTCCCGGCAGTCCCGCGGGGCGCGTTCGGCGGGGACACCCCAGAGCTCGAACAGTGCGACGAGCGCGTCGCCGGTCGACGTCAGGTCGCTGGCCAGTGCGAGCTCGTCCTCGAGCAGAGGGGGCTCCTCGGCGGCAACCGGCGGCGAGGCCGCGGCGGGCATCGGGGCGCCGGTGTCACCGGACACGGCCCCGGGCTTGCCGTCCTCCGGGGCAGCCGGCAACCCGGCGGCGGCCGTTGCGGCCGTCTGCGCGGCCGGCACCGTGTCGCGATAGACCGCGTAGATACCGTAGGCCACCAGCGCGACGCCGGCCGCGGCAATCGCCGGCAGGGCCCAGCGCAGCACCGGCGACTGCCAGGTGTGGCCCTGGATCTCGGCCGCGGCCCGCTGCACCGTGCGCCGCGTCACGCGACGCGACTCGCTGCCGTAGGCGCCGAGCAGCGCACGGTCGCAGATGACGTTGACCAGGCGCGGCACGCCTTGCGAGAGCCGGTAGACTTCCTTCTTCGCGGTGCCGTCGAACAATTCATTGACGCCGCCGGCGACCCGAACGCGGTGGTCGATGTACTGTGCCGTCTCGGACTGCGACAGCGGCTCGAGGTGGTAGCGGCCGGTGATGCGTTGCGCGAGCTGCCGCAGGTCGTTGCGGGCGAGCAGTTCGCGCAACTCCGGCTGGCCGATCAGGATGATCTGAAGCAACTTCTGTTTCGAGGTCTCGAGGTTCGTCAGCAGTCGCACCTGCTCGAGCACGTCGCGCGCGAGATTCTGTGCCTCGTCGACCACGAGTATCGTTCGTCGCCCTTCCGCGTACGCCATCAACAGGTGGTGGTTGAGAGCGTCGATCAGTGCCTTGATGCTGCCGGTGTCGTCCGGCTGCGGCACGCCGAGCTCCTCGACGATCGTCTGCAGGAACTCCAGCGCAGACAATTGCGGGTTCAGGACGACGGCGACGTCCGCGTTGTCCGGCAGCCGGTTCTGCAGGAGCGTGCGCACGAGCGTCGTCTTGCCGGTGCCGACTTCGCCGGTGAGCTGCACGAAGCCACCGGATTCCGTCACGCCGTACACAAGGTGGGCGAGCGCCTCGCCGTGACGTTCGCTCATGAACAGATAACGCGGATCGGGCGTTATCGAGAACGGTTTCTCGTTGAGGCCGAAAAAGCTCGTGTACATATTCTTGTCGCCGCCGCCGACAGGGCATTGCAGCGGGGTCTCCGCCCGGTCCTGAATTCTACCCTAATCCCGGGTCTGATCCCGGCGCAAGCGGAGGCCGCGCGCACGTGTTACCGCGGCATCGCCGAAACGGCCACGGACGCGCCGGACCGCATCATCGACCGGCGCAACGGCTTCAGATGCCGCGTCGAACAGGTCGCCCTGCCTCGCCGGCGACAGGCGCGAGCCGCCGACTCCGAGCAGCCGGATCCTCGCGCCGGGATTCTCTGCCAGCCAGGCATGCAACAACGACTTCGCCGCCGCGAACAGGCTGGCCGTGCGATTGCCCGGTGGGTTCAGGGACTGCTGCCGCGTGCAGGTCGTGAAGTCCGACTCGCGGATCTTGACCTGCAGGGTGCCGGCGACGAGTTCCTTGCGGTGCAGACGCGCCGCGGTGCGTTCGGCGAGGCGCAGCAATTCCCGGTCCATGTCGGCGGGTTCTGCCAGGTCCTCGGCGAACGTCTCTTCGGCGCTGATCGACTTTTCCTCACGATGCGGCACGACGGGACGTGCGTCGATGCCCGCGGCCCGGTCACGCGTACGTCGCGCGAAGCGGCCGAACACGGCGTCGAGCACCCGGTCCGGTGCCCGCTGCAGGTCCCCGGCGGTGCGAATGCCGTGTTCCTCCAGCCGCGCAACGGTGCGCGGACCGATGCCGGGGATCACGCCGACCGGCAGCGGGTCGAGACGCTCTCGCGCGTCGCCCGGCCGAACGACGACGAGCCCGTCGGGCTTGTCGAGATCCGACGCAATCTTCGCGACGAGCTTGTTGCCCGCGACCCCGACCGATGCGGTCAGCCGTGTCGTTTCCAGGATGCGCGCCTTGACGCGCCGCGCGATCGCCTCGCCATCCCCGAATAGTCCGCGGCTCGACGTCACGTCCAGGAAGGCCTCGTCGAGCGACAGGCCTTCGACGAGCGGCGTGAATTCGTTGAAGACCGCGAACACGGCACGCGAGACGGCGCGATAGTGCGACATTCGCGGCTCGACGCGGATCAGTGACGGGCAGCGCCGCATCGCCTCGGACATGGGCATCGCGGAACGAATACCGAAGCGTCGGGCCTCGTAGCTGGCGGCGGCGACGACGCCGCGCTCGGCGCCACCGACGACGAGGGGCCGGCCCCGGAGGTCCGGCGAGTCGCGCTGTTCCACCGACGCGTAGAACGCATCCATGTCGACGTGCAGGACCACACGCTCCGCCATCGCGTCAGAACGCCCGCTCGACGATATAGCGCGCGAGCCAGCGGAGGGATTCCGCGTGCCCGTCGAGCGGCGCGAGTTCGCGAAACGCGTCGGCCAGCAGCTCGTCGCAGCGTCGTCGTGCGTCGACGATGCCGAATTGCCCCGGGTACGTCGCCTTCCGCAGGCCGGCGTCGGAGCCGGCGGGCTTCCCGATGACCTCGGTTTCGCCCTCGATGTCGAGGATGTCGTCGCGGATCTGGAACGCGACGCCTACCGTGCGGGCGAAGCGGTCGAGCGCGTTCGCGGCGTCCTCCGGCAGGTCCGGCTTCAACAGTCCGACGCTGACGACGGATGCGTGGATCAGCGCCCCGGTCTTCAGCGCGTACATGTGCTCGAGGTCCGGCGCGGACAGCGTCCTGCCCTCGGACGCGAGGTCGATCGCCTGTCCGCCGGTCATGCCGATGGATCCGCACGCATCCGCCAGCAGCCGGACGAGGCGCACCCGCACGTCGGGCGGCGCCTCGATGTCCGCCAGCACTGAAAACGCGAGCGGCTGCAGCGCGTCGGCCGCGAGTATGGCCGTCGCCTCGTCGTACTGCCGGTGCACGGTGGGCTTGCCGCGCCGCAGGTCGTCGTCGTCCATGGCCGGCAGGTCGTCGTGCACGAGCGAGAAGGCGTGGATGAGCTCGATCGCGGCGGCGGGCCCATCGAGCAGCGCCTCGTCGATGCCGAGGCATTCGCCGGTTGCATACACCAGCAGGGGACGTACGCGTTTGCCGCCATTGAAAACCGCGTAGCGCATCGCGTCGTGCAGGCGTTCCGGCCGTTCGTCGGCCGACGGCAACACGGCGTCCAGCTTGCGCGCCGTGCGGGCAAGATAATGGTCGATACGGCGGTGGAAACTCACGGTACGGTTCGGGGAGGCACCCGGAGCGATATTGCACACGGCTGCTAGCCTACACGATTTGCCGACGGGCGCTGGGCTATAATCCGCGTCCCGCACCACAGCTAAGGCAACCCGGCATGCAGGCGACCGCCAGGGCACAACCGAACATCGCCCTGGTGAAGTACTGGGGCAAGCGCGACAGCGATCGCAACCTGCCCGCCGTCGATTCCCTGTCCCTCACGCTGGCCGACCTGCACACCGACATGCAGGTGCGCTTCGAAGACGGACTCGCACACGACGAACTCACGCTGAATGCGAAGCCGCGGCCGGACCTCGGTGCGCGCGTGAGCCGGTGCCTCGACCGGGTAGCCGGACCCGGCCGTTCGCGCGCCCGCATCGATAGTCACAGCAATTTCCCGGTCGGTGCCGGGCTTGCCTCGTCCGCCTCGTCGTTCGCCGCGCTGGTCGTGGCCGGTGCCGCCGCCGCGGGACGGAAGGCCTCGCGCGAGGAACTGGCGCGACTGGCCGGCGCGGAGTCCGGCTCCGCCGCGCGGTCTTTGTACGGCGGTATCGTCGAACTCGTGAACCGTGACGACACGATCGACGTCGGCATGCTCTGTTCGGTCGACGACTGGGATTTGCGTGTCGTCGTCGCCGTGACGGACGCCGGGCCGAAGCCCGTCGCGTCCGGCGACGCGATGGAACTGAGCCGCCGGACGTCGCCGTTCTACGGCCGCTGGATCGACGAGCAGCCGGCCGACATGGCGGCCGCGCGCGCGGCGCTGACGGCCCGCGACCTGGACGCGCTCGGCGAGGTCGCGGAGCACAACTGCCTCAAGATGCACTCGGTCATGTGGGCGTCGCGCCCGGCGATGGTGTACTGGAACGCGGCAACCGTGAATTGCCTGCAGACCGTGCGCGACCTCCGGCGTGGCGGTCATGGCGTGTTTTTCACGATCGACGCCGGTCCCCAGGTCAAGGCGATCTGCACGCCGGATCACGAAGATGCGGTCGCGGCTGCCCTGGCCGAGACGGCGGGCGTCCGCGAGGTGCTGCGCTCGCGACTCGGCGAAGGCGCGCGCCTGCTGGGGGAGGCCGCGTGATACTGCGCGCGACGGCACCCGGCAAAGTCGTCCTGACCGGTGAGTACGCGGTGCTGGACGGCGCGCCGGCGATCTCGGCCGCCGTGAATCGTCGCGCGGTCGCGTCGATCGCCGACGTCGGCGAGCTGGGCGACACGCAACTGGCCGAAGCCGTCCGGCGCGCCCTCGGCCTGGCGGCGCTGCCGGACGGCCTGCACCTCGACACGAGCACGTTCAGCGCGCCCGGCCGCGACGGCGGCATACGGAAACTCGGCATAGGCTCGAGCGCCGCGTTGACGGTGGCAACGTGCCGGCTGCTCGCGGCGCCGGATGCGGCCGAGGGTGACATCCTCGATGCCGCGTTGGCGGCGCACGCCGATCTGCAGGGCGGACGCGGCAGCGGAGTCGACGTGGCGACGAGCGTCGCCGGCGGCGTCGTCCGTTACGACGCCGCGACCCGCAAGCCGGTCGCGGCGGGCTGGCCGCCCGGTCTGCGCGTCCGCTTCTGGTGGAGCGGCGTGCCCGCTCGGACGAACGTGCGCATTGCCCGCCTGCGGGCGGCCACCCGGCTCGACTCGGCCGATCGCCTCGCCGCCAGTGCGGCCGCGGCCGCCGAGGCATGGAGTGGCGGCGACGCGGACGTGGCACTGCGGTCACTCGCGGATTTTCGCGACGCGTTGCGCGCTTTCTCCGGCGATCACGGGCTCGACGTGTTCGGGGCCGGGCACGACCGGCTGGCGGCCGTCGCGGCGGACCGCGGCATCGTCTACAAACCCTGCGGCGCCGGCGGCGGCGACGTTGGCGCCGCCTTCGCCACCGATTCGGCGTCGCTCGATGCGTTCGCCGACGCAATACGGGACACGCGGTTCGTGCCGCTCGATCTGCGCGTCGACGAGCATGGCGTCCGCCGCGAGGAGCGTGCCGCATGAGCGATTCGCGCCTTCGCGGGCTGCACCGGTTGTCCATTGGCGAGCGGCTGCAGCTGCTGGAGTCCCGGGGGTTCCTGACGGCCGCGGATGCCGAAACCCTGCGTTGCGGCCGCCACCTGGCGGCGGTGACCGCAGCCGACCGCATGGTCGAGAACGTCATTGCGACGTTCGCGCTGCCGCTCGCCGTTGCGCCGAATTTCCTCGTCGACGGACGCGATCACGTCGTGCCCATGGTCGTCGAGGAGCCGTCGGTCGTGGCGGCGCTCGGCGCCGCGGCAAAACTCGCGCGCCGCGGCGGCGGCTTCGCGACGTCGCAAGCCGAGCAGCGGCTGACCGGGCAGGTGCACCTCGCCGGCATCGCCGACATCGGCGCCGCCGAGCGGCGCATCGTCGATGCGTCGGAGCGCCTCGTCGCCGAGGCTCACGCGATCCATCCGCGGCTGGCGGCGCGTGGCGGCGGTGTGCGGGCGCTCACGACGCGCCGCGTCGTGCTGGACGACGGCCGGACCGTGCTGGCCGTGCACTTCCATGTCGCGACCGGGGACGCAATGGGGGCCAACACGGTCAACACGATCTGCGAGGCGATGGCGCCCGCGCTGGTGACGCTGAGCGGCGGCAGCGCGGCGCTGCGCATCCTCTCCAATCTCGCAGACGAGTCTCTCGTCAGCGCGTCGATGCGCATCGCGCTCGCGGACCTCGGTCGCCGCGAGGCGGACGCGATGGCGGCGCGCGACGGCATCGTGCTGGCGAATGACATCGCGCGTGCCGATCCGTACCGCGCGGCGACCCACAACAAGGGCATCATGAACGGCATCGACCCGCTCGCCATCGCCACCGGCAACGACTGGCGAGCGATCGAGGCGGGCGCGCATGCCTACGCCGCTCGCGACGGGCGGTACTCGGCATTGACGGACTGGCGTGTTGCGAACGACGGCAGCCTGGAGGGTGCCATCACCCTGCCGCTCAAGCCTGCCGTCGTCGGCGGCACGCTGGCCGCGAACCCGGCGGCGGCGTTCGCGCTGCGCCTGGTCGGCGTGGACTCCGCCGCGGAGCTCGCGGCGCTCATGGCGGCCGTCGGCCTCGCCCAGAATTTCTCCGCGCTGCGTGCGCTGGCGACGACCGGCATCCAGGCTGGCCACATGCGCCTGCACGCCCGCAGCGTGGCCGCGGCGGCAGGGCTCGGCGAGCAGGGTGTCGCCGAGCTCGTTGCGAGCGGCGACGTGTCCGCGTCGAAGGCGCGGGAACTCGCGGGCCGGAAGGCAGCGGACGCCGACGGCGGCGAGACCGCGGCCGGCAAGGTCATCCTGTTCGGCGAACACGCCGTCGTCTACGGGCGGCACGCGCTCGCCCTGCCGATCCCCGATGCGCTGAGCGCGGTCGCCGTGCCGGATACCGATCCCCGGATCACGATTCCCGAATGGCAAGTCTCGCGCTCGCTCGGCACGGTGAACGACGACCCCGTCATCACGCTCGTCCGGCGTGCCGCGGAACTGCTCGGCGTGCCGCCCGATGCGTGTTCCCTGCTCGTGCGCGCCCGCGTGCGGGCGGCGATGGGGCTCGGGGCATCCGCGGCGCTCGCGGTCGCGCTCACTCGCGCGCTGGCACGCGCGCACGGCGTGACGGTCGACAACGAGCGCGTGAACGCGATCGCGTTCGAGTGCGAGAGGCTGGCGCATGGCACGCCGTCCGGCGTCGACAACACGCTCGCCACCCTCGCGCAGCCGCTGCTGTATCGACGGCAGGACGATGTGCAGGTCGAGACGGTCGAACTGCAACGCGTGCCGCCCCTGGTCGTCGCCTGCGCGCACGGCACCGGGAAGACCGGCGAGCAGGTGGCGGGCGTCCGCGAACGCCGGGCGCGACAGGAAGCACGCTACGAGCGCCTGTTCGACGAGATGGGTGCGCTCGCGCTCGACGGCCTCGACGCATTGCGCGCATCGGACGATGCGCGGCTCGGCGAGTTGATGAACGTCGCTCACGGGCTCCTGAACGCCATCGGCGTGTCGACGCCGGAACTCGAACACCTCGTGTCCGTCGCGCGGTCCGCGGGCGCGCTGGGCGCGAAGTTGACCGGCGCCGGGGGCGGTGGTTCCATCGTCGCACTCGCACCGGGCGACACCGGACCGCTCGAAGCCGCGATTTCCGCGGCCGGCTACCGGACGATCCCGCTGGCACAAGCGCGCCCTCACGCACAGGCAACGTCACCGTGAACCAGGCTCATCGCATCGTCTCGTCCGAGGCGGAAGAACTGATACTCGTCGACGCGGACGACAACGAGACGGGACACCTGTCGAAGTCCGCTTGCCACGACGGGCACGGCATCCTGCACCGGGCGTTCTCGGTCTTCCTGTTCGACGACGAGGGGCGTGTCCTGCTGCAGCGGCGTGCGCCGGGCAAGCGCCTGTGGCCGGGATTCTGGTCGAACAGCTGCTGCAGCCATCCGCGTCGCGGCGAATCGATGCGCGTGGCGACGCGGCGCCGGCTGCAGGACGAGCTGCACGTCGATGCGCCGCTCGAGTTCGTCTATAAGTTCTGCTACCAGGCGGACTTCGGGGCGGCGGGAGCCGAGCACGAGCTCTGCCACGTCTTTCTCGGCCGCCTGTCGGCTACGCCGGTGCCGAACGATCACGAGATTGCGGCGGTGCGCTTCGTGGATGCGGCCGAACTCGGCCGCGACCTCGTCGAACGGCCGGAACGCTACACGCCGTGGTTCAGGATGGAGTGGCAGGCGCTCGAAACCGAGCACGCGGCGCAACTGGCGGGTTTCGTCGCGCCCTGAAGGGCAGCGCCGGCGTCAGCCGACGTAGCGGTAGTACTCGATGCCCAGGTCGGCGAAATGGCGGTCGTCGTGCCGGCCGACGCGATCGATGACGAATTCGTTCTTCGGCGCATAGTCGAGCCCGGTGACCTGCCGGCCGTCGTGGAGTGCCTGGTACTGCGCCTGCGTCAGGTCTACCGCCGCCGCCATCGCGTCGCCGAAACCGATGGCCGATGTGGCTTCGCGCCAGCCGTCCGCCATGAAGAACGGGATCACTTCGGCGGCATCGCCGCTGCCGTAGCCGAGCGTCAGGACCTCCTCGCCTGCGGCCAGCGAGTCCTCGTCGAGCGCCTGTTCGAACCCGGCAGCGAGCCACGCCGGCAGCGCAGCTGTGTACAGGTTGCCGAGGTCCAGCATCGTGTCGCTGCCGAGCGCCAGCTTGTCGAGGATCTCGCGACGGAAGCGGCGCGACGCGCGGAACGCACGGAGCACGGCCATCGTCTGGGGGTAGGCCTCGTAGTTCAGGTTTTCCGGGTTTGCGAGCGACGCGACGGTCGGTTTGCCGTGCATCTCCGCCCGGACGTCCTCGACCGACAGTCCGGCTTCGTAGCAATACGACGCCAGTTCCGCACGATCTTCCGCGCCGCCGCCGGCCAGTGCGAACAGGTAGGACACGGCGAACCCGGTTTCCGGCATGCGCCGGTACGGGCGGTGCATGAAGACGGCGCGCAGGGAACGCAGGTAGTCGATCGCGTCGAGTCCCCGCTTCTCGTACATGTCGTTCATCGCGTGGATCGTTTCGTCGACGTAGCAGGTCGTCGAGTACTTGCCGTTGAAGACGGGGAAGTCCTGCACCTGGTGCGTTTGCGAGCGGTCCTGTCCGCAGAACCTGAGCATCGGCTTGCGGAAATCCATGATGCGGTAGTCGGAGGCCGAGCCCGACCCGACGAGGTCGACGACCGCGAGTTTCGGGTTTTCCTCCAGCAGCATCGCGACGGCGCCCGCGCCCTGGGTCGGCTCGCCGCTGGAGCCGCGCGCGTACTCCGCGATGTCTGCGCAGACCACGATGGCCTGGCTGCCGGCGCCGTCGAGGGCGAGATGGCGAATGGCGCCCTTCATGCCGTACACGCCGCCGAGGCACGCGTGCTTGAACTCGGGAACTTCGCAACTGCGCGAGATCGGCGCCTTGCCGCGAGCGACGAGCGCGCGATCGACCATGCCTTTCACGATGATCGCGCCGGCCGAGTTGTCCGTACTCGACTCGGTGCCGAGACCCAGGAACTTCACCCGCCGGGGGTCGACGTCGTAACGGTCGATCAGCCGGAGAACGGCCGTGGCCGCCAGCGTGTACACGCTCTGGTCCGGCCCGCGGACCCGGAAACTGCGACCGACGACCTCGCGAATCTTCGGCCACTGGTTGCCGGTCCAGTCGCACCAGTCTTCCAGCCAGACCCGGTACGGCGGTACGTAGGCGGCGAGTCCGCTGATTCCGATGGGGTTCTTATGCACAGGGTCGGTCATGGAGTGGGTCGTTTCAGCCCGGGAATTTTAGTGGTCTGCGCGGGAGCGCTCAAGAACTTAATTCCGGAACCGCCCCCTCAGACGGACAGCACGGCGAGCAGGAGGGCGCCGAGCAGCATCAGCGAGAACCCGGTGACGTAGACGACGGCCAGCACGGAGAACTTCAGGAACGTCACGAAACGGCCCTGCCCATAGACCCGGCGCATGGAAAGGTAGAGGTAGACCGGGATGTAGAACGAGCTCGCCACGACCGGCAGCACCCCGACGGCGGTGGGCAGGCCGGCGGTGCCCGCGAGCCGGCTCCACAGGACCTGCAGCGTCAGTACCAGGAAGAAGAATGCGTGAAAGTGCACGAAGAACAGCAGGTGCTCGACATAATACCGGCGTGACAGCGGGTACAGCAGCTTCAGCGCCAGCGCCATGAACGGCAACAGCAGTATCAGCGCGGCCGGCACCCGGTCGAGCAGGGCGCTCGTGAGGCCTCTGGTGCCGGCCGCCTGCAATCGCTCACACAGGTGTTCCATCCGTTCCCGGGTCAGGCGACGCTCGAGCCAGGGCGGTATGTCTTCGCCAATGTCCGCGGCTTCGCTGTCGCAACGGATCATGGCCCCGTCGCCTTCGCCGAAGGCCACGACGATGTCATTGTCGTCGTCCCCGGCGGGGGCGTCCTGGGTCTGCGGCGCGTCGTCCGCCGGGTTTTCGCCCGCGATTTCCGGCAACCGGATCGGACCGTCAGGCCCGAGCAGCGACTCGTCGATGATGCCCTCCCGCACCAGTTCGTCCAGCGCGCTGCGTGCCTCGCGGATGCCCTCGGCGCGCGCGGCGTCGACGAGTGCCTGCTCGTCGTCGCTGATCCCGGCCGGCGCTTCGTCCTCGGTCGGTTCGAAGAAGATCTCGAAGTCGCTCTGCGGGTCGAAGAACGCGACGACGAAAAAGACCAGGCTGAGCACCAGGTACATGCGGAACGGCGGCATGTACCGGGCGCGACGGCCTTCCAGGTAGTCCCGCGTGAGCCGGCCCGGGCGCGCCAGCAGGGGAAGCAGCGTACGCCAGAGGCGCGAGTCCAGCTCGAACAGGTCACCGAATGCGTCGCGTACCAGCTCCCAGAGACTGATGAAGCGGCTCGTTGCCCGTTGGCCGCACTGGCCGCAGTACTGGCCGCCGAGTTCGGCACCACAGTTGAGGCAATGGCTGGTCGTCGTGGGCTCGTCCGTCACGCAAGCTCCTCGTCGCCGGCGCCCCTGTCGCGTCGCGTTACTGGTCCGGACTCGACGTCGCCGGCTTCTTCTTGCGGCTCGATGTCTTCTTTCGCGGCGCGGCCTTGCGTTTTGCCGCCTTGCGCGGGCGGTCGGATTCGGCCGGTTTCGCACCGGTGCGGCCGAGCTCGTCCGGCGCGAAGTCGTCGACGGACAGCAGCGCGTAGACCTTCTCGTGGAAGTCGCGCAGCGCCGCGGCCTCGTCGGCCGTGATGACCTCGGCCGTCAGCGCCTCGTCGATCTGCAGCCCGAGGTACTCCGAGCGGATCAGCCCTTCCTTGCGCGCCTGGCGCAGCCGCTTCTCCAGCGGCGCGTTCGCTTCCGCGAGCTCCAGAGCCTCCTGCAGCAGCCCCAGTGGATTGCCCGGCTCGAGTGTCGTGTAGGCGTACTGGCTAAGGCGCTCGCGCGCTTCGCCGGCCGTTGTGATCAGCTCCACGACCTTTTCGCCGAGCTCGTCCGCCGGCGCGGAATAGGTGCGGCCGCGCGGGAAGATGAAAACCCGCAGCAGGCCGGCAACGAAGCGATTGGGCAGGTTGCGGAGGAACGCGTGCAACGCCTCCTGCGCCTGGTACATCAGTGTGCGCACCGACCACTCGACCAGCGGCAGGTCCGTGGCACGACGCCCCTGGTTCTCGAAGTGCTTCAGCACGCAGGATGCGAGGTACATCGAGCTCAGCACGTCGCCCAGCCGGGCGGACAACAGCTCGCGTTTCTTCAGTCCGCCGCCCAGCGTCAGCATGGCGAAGTCGGACGCGAGTGCGAACGCAGCGCTGTAGCGATTGATGTTCTGGTAGTAGCGGCGCGTTGGCGTATTCAGCGGCACGCGGCTGAACTTCGCGTGCGTCAGCGCGAGCACCAGCGAGCGTGCGACGTTGCTGATCGCGTAGCCGATATGGCCGAACAACGCGTCGTCGAACTCGATCAGACCGCGATCCTCGTCTTCGTCCGCGGCGGCCTGCAGTTCGCGCAACACGAAAGGATGGCAGCGCACCGCGCCCTGGCCGTAGATGATCAGGCTGCGGGTCAGGATGTTCGCGCCCTCGACGGTGATCGCGATCGGCGCCGCCATGTAGCCGCGGCCGAGGTAGTTGTTCGGGCCCATCATGATCGCCTTGCCGCCGTGCACGTCCATCGCGTCGTTGCCGACCTTGCGGCCGAGTTCCGTGCAGTGGTACTTCAATATTGCCGACGGCACGGCCGGTTTCTCGCCCTGGTCGATCGCGCCGGACGTCACCGAGACAGCCGCGTTCATTGTGTACGTGTAGCCCGCGATGCGCGTGAGGGCCTCGCCCACGCCTTCGAAACTGGCGATCGGGATGTTGAATTGCTTGCGGATGCGCGCGTAGGCGCCCGTCGCGTACGCTGCCGCCTGGCCGCCGCCCGTGGCGCTGGACGGCAGCGTGATCGCGCGCCCGACGGACAGGAGTTCCACCAGCATTTTCCAGCCCTTGCCGGCCATCTCAACGCCGCCGATGATGAAATCCAGCGGCACGAACACGTCCTTGCCCCGGGTCGGGCCGTTCTGGAACGCGACCGTCAGCGGGTAATGCCGCCGTCCGTGCTCGACGCCCTTCGTGCTCGTCGGGATCAGCGCCGCGGTGATGCCGTACTCGTCGACGTCGCCGATCAGGTGGTCGGGGTCGTACAGCTTGAACGCGAGGCCGAGAACGGTCGCGATCGGCGCAAGCGTGATATAGCGCTTGTCCCAGTTCAGGCGAATTCCGACGATCTCCTCGCCTTCCCATTCGCCCTTGCAGACGACACCGGAGTCGATCAGCGCCGCGGCGTCGGACCCCGCCTGCGGGGACGTGAGCGCGAAACAGGGAATCTCGGTGCCGGCCGCGAGGCCCGGCAGGTAGCGGTCCTTCTGCGCATCGGTGCCGTAGTGGAGCAGCAGTTCCGCCGGGCCAAGCGAGTTTGGCACGCCGACCGTGGATGACACGACGGCACTGCGGCTCGCGAGTTTCTGAATGACGACGGCATTGGCGTAGGCGGAGAATCCGAGGCCGCCGTAGTGTTTCGGAATGATCATCGCGAAGAACTTCTTCTCGATGATGAAGTCCCAGACCGGCTTCGGCATGTCGGCGAGTTCGTGACCGATTTCCCATTCGTCGATCATCCGGCACAGTTCGTCACATGGGCCGTCGACGAACGCCTGCTCTTCCTCGGACAGTTTCGGTGCCGGGAACGACATCAGGCGGTCCCAGTTCGGCATGCCGGAAAACAGCTCGCCATCCCACCACACGTTGCCGGCCTCGAGGGCTTCGCGCTCCGTGTCCGACATCGACGGAAGCATCGTTCGGTACACGGCGAGCAGCGGCTTCGTGAGCTTTTCGCGACGGAAGTCCACCATGTTCAGCGCGACGAGGCCGCCGAAACCCACCCAGAGGAGCGGCAGCCACCACCATGCCCAGCCGCCGAAGACCGTGTACAGCAGCAACGCGCCGCCGACGGCGATCGTCGAGCGCCGCAAGTCGATGCGCTGGTAGGCGAGAGTCAGGCCGCCGCCCACGAACAGCAGCAGCCAGAACAGGGTGATCACGATGCTGGGCAAGATTTTCCCCTCGGTTCGACGTCGGTCAACGTCGGGCGCCGTGGCCGGAGCCCGACTGTGCAGGCGGCGCACCCACCGGCACCGGCAGGTGTCGACAGGGCCGATTCAACACTAACACCGCGGCGCGGACGGCGCCATCGGGTGGATCACGCCGTCGGACGGCGCTTCAGAGCAGGTCCTCGATGGCCGCGCGCTCCTCTCGAAGCTCCGTTTCGGTCGCATCCATCCGGCCGCGGCTGAACGTACTGATGTCCAGGCCGTCGACGATCCGGTAACGGCCGCCCTCGCAGGTGACCGGGAACGAATAGATGATGCCCGGCTCGATGCCGTAGCTGCCGTCGGCCGGAATCGCCATGCTGGTCCAGTCGCCGTCCGCTGTGCCGAGCGCCCAGTCGTGCATGTGATCGATGGCGGCCGACGCGGCAGAAGCCGCGGACGACGCGCCGCGCGCCTCGATGATGGCGGCGCCGCGCTGCTGCACCACCGGGATGAACGTCGACGCGAGCCAGTCCTCGTCGACGAGCGACGCCGCCGGCTTGCCCCTGACCTCGGCGTGGCTGACGTCCGGGTACTGGGTCGCCGAATGGTTGCCCCAGATCGTCATCCGCCGGATGTCGTTGACGTGGCAACCGGCCTTGCCGGCGAGCTGCGCGAGCGCGCGGTTGTGATCGAGGCGCGTCATCGCCGTGAAGTTCGCAGGGTCGATGTCCGGCGCGTTGCTGCTCGCGATCAGCGCGTTCGTGTTCGCCGGGTTGCCGACCACGAGGACCCGGACGTCCTTGCTGGCATGGTCGTTCAGTGCCTTGCCCTGGACGGAGAAGATCTTCGCATTCGCCTGCAGCAGGTCCTTTCGCTCCATGCCCGGGCCGCGCGGGCGGGCGCCGACCAGCAATGCGTAGTCCGTGCCGTCGAAGGCCTGGTCCGGGTCGTCCGTTGCCACGATGCCGGCGAGCGTGCCGAAGGCGCAGTCGTCCAGCTCCATGACCACGCCGTTCAGCGCCGGGAGGGCCGGCGGAATCTCGAGCAGCTGCAGGATGACGGGCTGGTCCTGGCCGAGCATCTGGCCGGACGCGATGCGGAAGGCGAGCTGGTAGCCGATCTGGCCGGCGGCACCGGTGATCGTGACGCGAACGGGTTTCTTCATGAACTGTGATCCTGACAACGACGGGAACCGCCGGCGCGCCGGCGCCCGGCAGGGTCCGCGATTCTAGCACCGTGCCCGGCGGATCGGGACCCGCGGCGGGCGTCCTGTCCGGCTAGTCCGCGTCCGGGAACGCCGCGCGCCGCCGCCGTCGCTCCGACGCCGCGAGAGCGCGCTCGCCGGCGGCTTCGAGCTTGTCGATGCAGTCGAGCCAGAGCCCGGCGTCACGGGTGGCACGCTCGTCGCAGCCGCGTGCGACCGCGTCGACGGCCTGGCGCTTGCCTGCGGATGCCTCATCGGTGCCGGACTGCGTTGCCGGGACGACGGCTTCTTCCAGCAACGCGGCCTCCGGACGGACTGCCTGGCGCGCGAGCGCGTCCGACGGCGCGTCGGGGGACTCGCGCTCCCGCAAGTCGTCGGACGAGGCGCCCGCAGCGCTCGTATCGCCGCGCGCCGGTCGTTCTCCCGGGGCGGCCACCGCGTCGGAGAATGAGTTCGTCGCGGGCAGGGCCTTGGCGGCCTGGCTCTCACCCATCTTCTGTGCGCGCGATTCCCGCGCCGCGTGCCCGATTTCCTCGCGCGTGTCCGCCGCCGGGTCAGGGATCACCGGCGTACCGTCCGGTCCGGTGCCGATCTCGAGGACGAGCGCGACGCACAGACCCAGCGTGGCCGCGACCGCGAGCGGGCGCATCCAGATTCGCGACGGGGCGGGCCGGTCGCGCAGCGCCGCCCGGGCATCGGCCAGGATTCGTGCGTCCAGCTCCGGGGGTGTCGTTTCGACGGCGAGTTCGCGGTACAGGTCGCGCAACCGGGATTCCGCGACGTCGCCCGGGCGGTTGTTGGACGGGCTGTTCATGGTTTCTCCCCGGCCCCGGCGCGCCGCGGCGCGTCGGCAGCTTCCGCGCCGTTTCCGGCGAGCGCGGCACGCAGTTTGTCGATGGCGTAGCGAAGCCGGCTCTTCGCGGTCTCGCGGTTCACGCCGGTGACTTGCGCGATGAGATCGACGTTGAGACCGGCTTCCTCGTGCAGCAGCCAGGCATCGCGCTGCGCCTCGGGCAAGTCGGCGAGGGCGGCGTCGAGACGGCGCCGGAGCAGTGCGCGCTCCGCCTGTTCGTCCGGTTCGGGACCCGGCGACGCAGGCGGTTCGATGTCTTGCAGCGACGGCTGCCGATGCCTTTCGTTCCGGCGCAGGTGGTCGATGAAACAATTGTGCGCGACGCGAAACAGGAACGTGCGGAACTTCGCCGTCGGCTTGTAGGTCGAGCGCGCGTTGATGATTTTGCCCCAGACCTCCTGGAAGACATCGTCGACGGCATCGCGGTCATAGGACAGGCGCGAGAGGTAGCGGTACAACGAGTCCTTGTGACGGCGATACAGCATCTCGAAAGCGGCCGGGTCGCCGTCGCGGTATTGCCGCATGAGGATGCTGTCATCGGGCGCCGACGTCATCGGGCGAGCATAGGCGACCGTGGCGAGTCGGGGAAGGGAGGCGGCATCGGCCAGTGTCGCGTCGTCGTTGCGCATGTTTCCCTGAACGCAGGCCGGCCCGTGCCGGGGTTTTTTTCCCGGGGGCTTGCATTCCCGGCATTTAGTGTTATAGTCAACTATAACACCAGTTCACTACAAGCAGACAGGACAGCCAAGTGGGTCCCCGGGAGAGCAAAATGCAGGCGAAAGTCGCCCAGTACCTGAACGAGATCGTCAGCCTGGCCATCATGGCCCTGATGATCGTGGCGCTGGTCGCCGCCCAGCGGGCACCGCTGGAGGGCGCCGGGATCCAGGCCCTGTCCGAAGTGGTGGTGGCAGAGGAATTGCGTTTCCGTCACTCAGGCGAGTTACAGTAGCGACGGATTTGCGCCGGCCTTCATACCCCGGGCCGGCGCCTTTTTATTCGAGTCCCGTCATGGGCGGGCGGGGTCCGGCTAGGGCCCGGGATCGTCGGAAGAAGCATGGATCCGAAGTGGAATGAAGACCAGCCGATTTACCGGCAACTGCGCGACCGGGTGGTGGCGATGATCCTCGAAGGCGTGCTGGCCGACGGGGACGCCCTGCCGTCCGTGCGGAACGTCGCCGCCGAGTACCGACTCAACCCGCTGACCGTGCTCAAGGGTTACCAGGAACTCGTCGACGAGGGCCTCGTGGAGAAAAAGCGGGGCCGGGGCATGTTCGTCAACGAGGGCGCGCGAAAGCAGCTGCTCAGGGACGAGCGCCAGCGCTTCGTCGACAAGGAATGGCCGGTGGTCGTCGACACGATACGCCGGCTGGACCTCGACCTCGACGAGCTCGTCGAGATCGCGCGCCGGTCGGTCCCGGGGGACAACAAGAATGACTAGCCTCGTTACAGCCCGACACGTCTCCAAGCGCTTCGGCAGCGTCCGCGCCGTCGACGACGTCAGCTTCGAGATCGAAAAGGGCAAGATCGTCGGCCTCATCGGCCCCAACGGCGCCGGCAAGACCACGCTCCTGAAGGCGGTGCTCGGCCTGACCGATTGCGAAGGCGAGCTTTCCGTGCTCGGTCTGGACCCGTTCCGGCAGCGCAAGGAGCTGATGCAGAACATCTGCTTCATCGCCGACGTGGCCGTTCTGCCGCGCTGGATCCGGGTCAACCAGCTGCTCGACTTCGTCGGCCGGACGCATCCCAACTTCTCGCGCGCGCGGGCTGACAAGCTGCTGGCCGAGACGAAGGTTCGGCCGCGCGCCAAGGTTCGCGAATTGTCGAAGGGCATGGTCACGCAGTTGCACCTTGCCATCATCATGTCGATCGACGCGAAGCTGCTGGTGCTGGACGAACCGACGCTCGGCCTGGACATCATCTTCCGGAAGGAGTTCTACGCGAACCTGCTGAACGACTACTTCGACGAGGAGCGCACGATCCTGGTCACGACGCACCAGGTGGAGGAAATCGAGCGACTGCTGACCGACGTCATGTTCATCAACGATGGCCGCATACTCCTGGACGCCACGATGGATTCGCTGTCGGAGCGCTACGTGCAGCTGCTCGCATCGGGCGAAAAGGCCGCCGCGGCGCGCAAGCTCGGCCCGATCGCGGAGAACGAGCTGTTCGGCAAGTCGGTGCTGCTGTTCGAAGGCCGCGGGCGTGACGAGTTGACGCCTTTCGGCGAACTGCACACACCGTCGGTCGCCGACCTTTTCGTCGCCAAGGTCAAGGGGGCCCGCGCATGATTGCTCACCAGTTGACATTGATCCGCCGGGAAGCCTGGGAGCATCCGGCGATCTGGGTGACGCCGATGGTCACTGCCGTGGTCGTGGCATTGCTGACGCTGACCGGGCAGGTCTCGGTGTCGGCGTTCGGCGAGGCCATCGACCTCGCGATCGTCGGTGCGCAGAACGTGGACGAAGGGCACCGCAAGGCAGTGCTCACCGGCGTGTTGCTGGTCGTGACCAGCGTCTTCGCGGTCGGCGCATGGATCGTCATGGTGTTTTACAGCCTCGACGCGCTGTACGCCGAGCGCAAGGACAAGAGCATCCTGTTCTGGCGGTCCCTGCCGATCACCGACGCGGAGACGGTGCTGTCCAAGCTTCTGACGGCGCTGATTGTCGTGCCACTCGTGACGCTGGTCGTCACGTTCGCGACGCACCTGGTCGTAATGCTGCTGACGAGCATCTGGATCAAGGTCCAGGGCGGTAGCGCGATGCATCTCCTGTGGGCGCCGGCGCCGCTGGCGGACGTCTGGGCGTCCTGCCTGGTGTTCGCGCTGGCGATGCCGTTGTGGCTCGCGCCGCTGGTCGGCTGGTTCCTGTTCGTGTCGGCGTTCACGAAGCGCTCGCCGTTCCTGACCGGTTTTCTGCCGCTGATCGTGCTGCCGCTGCTCGAGAAGATGCTCGTCGGGACGAACCTGTTTGCGGAGGCGATATTCGCCCGCTCGGTGCAGCCGCCATTGTTCGACTTCGGCGAGCTCGAGGATCTCGAGGCCCAGGTGCAGTCGATGGGCGCGGCTGGAAACATCAGCCTCTTCGAGCAGATCGACCTGCTGCGTTTCCTGGCGAGCCCGTCGCTCTGGGCCGGCCTGGTGGTCTGCGGGTTGTTCGCCGCAGCCGCCATCTACGTCCGCCGCTACCGCGACGAAAGCTACTAGTCGTCCGCGGACTCCGCGCTGCGCCGGATATCGTACTTGCGCAGCTTGCCGCGCAGCTGGTCGTAGCTGAGGCCGAGAAGGTCGGCGGCCAGCCGCTGGTTGTACTTCGCCCGCCCCATGGCGGCCTCCAGCAGTTCCTGTTCGAAGTCCGCGACCCGTTGCGTCAGGTCGGCGGGGAGCAGCGGCGCCCTGCGGCGTTCCTGCGCCGCCGCGCGTGTCGGCGCGGTGCCCGACGGCGAGTACGGTGAGTCGAACGGGTCGAAGGCGATGTCATTGATCATCGCGCCGTCGTCCGGGGACCGGTAAACGGAACGCTCCACGGCGTTCTTCAGTTCACGGACGTTGCCCGGCCAGTCGTACTTCAGGAGCGCCGAGGATGCCCGCGGCCCGAAGCCGGGGAACAGCGCACGGCGCAATTCGCTCGCCATGTTGATCGCAAAGGCATTTGCGAGCGTCAGGATGTCTTCCGTGCGTTCCCGGAGCGGGGGAACGGTAATGACGTCGAACGCCAGCCGGTCGAGCAGGTCTTCCCGGAACTTTCCGGCCGCGGCAAGGCCGCGCAGGTCCGCGTTCGTCGATCCGACGATCCGGACGTCGACATGGTGCGTCTCGCTGCCGCCGACGCGCTGAATCTCACCGTACTCGATGACGCGCAGGATCTTTTCCTGCATCCGCAGGCTGACGGTCGCGAGCTCGTCGAGGACCAGCGTGCCGCCGTCGGCCTGCTCGAAATGACCGGCATGGGTGCGCGTGGCGCCGGTGAACGAACCGGCCTCGTGACCGAACAGTTCCGATTCCAGGATGGACTCCGTCAGCGCCGCGCAGTTGACCTTGACGATCCGGCTTTCCCAGCGTCCCGAGAGGAAATGCAGCCTCGACGCGATCAGTTCCTTGCCGGTGCCGCGCTCGCCGACCACGAGCACCGGCTTGGACAGCGGCGCGGCGCGTGATACGTGCTCCAGCATCTCGAGGAAGACGGGTGCTTCCCCGATGATCGAAGGCATGGATGTCGGTGCCGCCATCGGCGAATTATCCCGAGTTTCGGCATACTTGACCAGT
The DNA here is from genome assembly GCA_913055625.1 of uncultured Pseudomonadota bacterium. Lineage (GTDB taxonomy): Bacteria > Pseudomonadota > Gammaproteobacteria > Steroidobacterales > Woeseiaceae > UBA1847. The sequence continues at coordinate 385,310 of CAJXJW010000002.1, forward strand.
ACATGGTGAAAATCGCCATCCTTCGTCGCCGGCGATGCGGAGGGGTTTCTCCATAAACCCTATGAATTTCAGTAAGTTGTAGAAAAATGGGAAAGCTGGCATGGAAGCTGCAATAGAGACAGTGACATTCACCACGTTGCAGAGGGCAGTTCCATGGGCATATTCACGAGATTCTCGGACATCGTGAACTCCAACATCAACGCGATCCTGGACAAGGCCGAAGACCCGGAAAAGATCGTTCGCCTGATGATCCAGGAAATGGAGGACACGCTGGTCGAGGTACGTTCGGCGGCGGCGCGCTCGATCGCCGACAAGAAGGACCTCAATCGCAAGCTGGAAACGCTGGAACGGGAGCTTCGCGACTGGGACGACAAGGCGGAGCTCGCGATGCGCAAGGGCCGCGAAGACCTGGCCAAGGCGGCGCTCGTCGAGAAGTCCCGCGTGGCGGCGGCATCCGACGCGATCAAGAGCGACTACGAGTCGATCGACGACGGGCTCGCGAAGCTGAACGAGGACATCTCGCGGCTGGAAGCGAAGCTCGAGGACGCCAAGGCGCGCCAGAAGTCCCTGCTTGCCCGCCACAAGACGGCCAACAGCCGCCTCGCCGCCCGGCGCAAGATTCACGACTACAAGATCGACGACGCCATGGTGCGCTTCGAGCAGTACACGCGGCGCATCGACGACGTCGAGGGTCGGGTCGAGGCCTACGACCTCGGATTGCCGAAGGACCTGAAACACGAATTCGCGAGCCTGGAGGCCGAGGAGTCCGTGCAGAAGGAATTCGACGACCTGAAGCGGCGGGTCAGCGGTGATCGTGCCGCGGGCGCCGAGTAAGCCATGACCTCGGCGCTGACTGTCGCGATCGTCCTGACGCTGACGATCGTCCTCCCGCTGGCGATCATCCTGCACTTCATCACCCGATGGAAGCAGTCGCGGGAGATCTCCAGGGACGACGAGCAGCTGCTGGAAGAGCTTTATGCCTTGTCCGAGCGGCTCGAGGAGCGGCTCGCGACGCTGGAAACCATCCTCGATGACGAGTTACCGGAGTGGAGAAAGAAACCATGAGCAGGCCATCCTGGAATATCGACCTCGGTCCTTTCCGGGGCTTCTATCGCGATCCTGAAAACGGCTGGCTGTTCGGCGTGTGCGCCGGCATTGCGGACCGTTTCAACTTCAATGTCCTGGTCCTGCGCATCGTCGCCATCGTCTGCCTGGTCGCGTTCACGTTCGTCACCGCGCTGCTCTATATTGGTGCCGCCGTGCTGATCCGGCCGAAACCGCTGGTGTATTCGGGCCGCGACAACGAGAACGATTTCTGGCGGCGTCACCGCGACCACTGGAGGCATTCAGACCACTGGAGGCATTCATGAGCGATCGAAGACACGACGACGAGCGGCGGTTCAGACGCAGTTCCGACAACGGGATGCTGGGTGGCGTCTGCGCCGGGTTCGCCGACTACTTCGGCTTCAACCTCAGCGTGACGCGGCTGCTCGCGGTTATCGGCTTCTTCATCAATCCGCTGCTGGCCATCGTCGCGTACCTCGCAACGGTCATGCTGGTGCCGGCGGCAACGACGCGGCCGGGCCCCGGCGCCATCGACCCCCGCTTCCAGCGATCGGTGCGCTCCTCGCCCGGGCAAGCCATGCAGGATGTACGCGGCAGGTTCCAGTCTCTGGATCGCCGACTGGCCCGTCTCGAGAAGTATGTCACTTCCAGCCGCTACAAGCTGGACCGGGAATTCAGGGATCTCGGGCACCGAGAACGATAAACAACCAGGGGACCGTCTATGAGTTCGTACATCTTCGTGCTGTGTATCATCGCCATCGGTTGCGCAACGGCGGTGCTGACGGAGTACTTCAAATCACAGAGGTCGCGTGACAAGCGTTCGGCGAGCGACGAGACCCTTGCGCAGATAGACGCGCTCGAGGAGCGCATACGCGTCCTCGAGCGTATCGTCACTGAAAAGCGATTCGACCTCAGGCAGGAGATCGACAGGCTGTAGATGCGGCGCCGGTCACGGCGCCGCGGCATGCGCTTATTCCGACTTGGCCTTGTAGGCCCGGACTTCCTCGTTGAAACGCGCGGCCAGCAATTCCATTTCTTCGACGGCGGCGTTGTACTTCTTGGTCAATGCCGCTTCACGGTTGGCGCGTTCCTCGTCCGAGATGTCCGTCATCGTGGCAATCGTGTCGACCTCGTCCTTCTCGATGCAGGCAAGGTACTCCTCCATCGCCGACATGTACGCCTTGACGGCGGCTTGACCGGCCAGCATTTCTTCCTTCGAGGCCGTCGCGCCGTTCGGAATGTCGGCCCGCTTCGGGTAGTCGCAGGCCACTGCCGGCAGGGCCGTGAAAGCCAGTGCGGCGAGTGCAATTCGAATCGTCTTTTTCATGAAACCTTCTTCGAAGTCGGCCCGGGGGCCGGTTGGAGATGGAAACCTATTCTAAGCAGGTTGGGAAAACGAGTGAAGAGGATAACGGCCTTGCCTTTCGTTCTGCGATCAGGCAAAGAGCGCGCGGTGCGTGTCCGTGCCCTCGGCCTGTGCGAGCAGGAGCTCGAGGAAATTCTCGGAACTCATCGGGTCGCCAAACAGCAGGCCCTGCGCAAACGTGCAGTCGATCGACTGCAGGAATGCGAGTTGCTCCGTTTCCTCGACGCCCTCCGCGACAACGTCCATGTTCATGTTGCGCCCCATCTGGACGATCGTGCCGACGAGCGTGGCATCATCCGCATTCCTCGCCACGTCGCGCACGAAGGACTTGTCGATCTTCAGCGTGCTGATCGGGAACTGCTGCAGCGCGCTCAGTGACGAGTAGCCGGTTCCGAAGTCGTCAATCGCGAGGTGCAGGCCGAGCGCGTAGAGCTGGTCGAGCAGCTTGATTGTGCGCTCGGGGTTTTCCATCAGCGTGGTCTCGGTAATCTCGAGTTCGAGCGATGTCGGCGAAACCTCGTAGCTCCTCAGGATCGAGCTTATCCGGTTCGTGAAATTGCGTTGCCGAAGCTGCTTCAGCGAGAGGTTGACGGACACGCGCCCCGGCGACGACACGGACCGCTGCCAGAATCGGAAATCCTCGCAGACCTTGTCGAGCACCCATTCACCGATCTCGATGATCAGGTTCGTTTCCTCGGCGATAGGAATGAAGTCCGCCGGCAGTATCATGCCGCGGTCCGGGAGTTCCCATCGCACGAGTGCCTCGGCGCCGGCAACCTCGCCGGTCGCCAGGTTGTATTTCGGCTGGTAATGCACCAGCAGTTCGTCACGCTCGAAGGCACGCTTCAGCTTGCTCTTCGTCATGAGGCGCTCGACGGCGGCCTCGTTCATTCGTGGCACATAATAGGAGTGCGTGTTGCCGCCGGATTTCTTCGCATGATAGAGCGCCGCGTCCGCGTTGCGGATAAGGTCTATCACGTTCGGTGCGTCCTGCGGATAGAACGCGATGCCCAGGCTCGCCGTCATGAAGACTTCATGGCCCTGCACGAAGAACGGGTCAGCGAGCTTGTCGAGCAGCGAGCGCGCGAGCCGGTCCGTCTCCACGGTACCGGGTGATCCCGGCGTCGCGCCGTCGACGATGACCGCGAACTCGTCGCCCGCGAGACGGCCTATCACGGAACGCGGCGGCAGCGCCGAGGTGAGTCGCTCCGCCACGGTTTCCAGCGTCGTATCGCCGGCCAGGTGGCCGAACGTGTCGTTGATTTCCTTGAAGTGATCGATATCGACATAAAACAGCGCCAGCGAACGATTGCTGCGCCGGGCACGGGCGATGCCGCGCTGCAGCAGGTGCTGAAACTGCATGCGGTTCGGGATCTTGGTCAACGCGTCGATGCGCGCCAGGTAGCGAATCCGCTGCTCCGCCCGGCGTCGCTCGGTCGTGTTCTGGGCGGCGTAGATACGGTCGCCCGGGCCGTCATCGCCGTCATCGAGGACGGAACAGGTGTAGGACACCGGGATGGAATCGCCGAACTTGCTCTCGAGAAACGCTTCGCGCGGGACGCCGGCCGTCGATTCCGAGACCAGGTTGCCGCTGCGCTTCGTATCGACGATGAAGTCGATGGTCGTGTCGCGCAGCTCCTGCTCCTCGTAGCCCAGGAGCTGTGTCGTGGCCTTGTTGATGCGCTTGATATTGCCGTCGCGCGACGTGATCACGATCGCATCGTTCATGCTCGACAACACGTTGTCGACGTAGTCGCGGCTGATCGTCGTGATGCGCAGCTCGTTGCGCATGTCGTTGAACACGGCCGCCAGCGAGCCGAGCTCGTCGCCCCGCCGGACCGGCAGGGGCTCACCGAAGTCCGCGTGGCGAAGCTTCTCGGCCTGCCGTTTTAGTTGCCGGATGCGGAGCGTCTGGTCGCGCGCGATCAGGTAGATGATGAAGGCGCTTGCGAGGAGTACCGCGAGAAGGCCGGCCGCAATCCAGAGATAGCCGGCCGTGCGCCGCTCGTCCTCAGCGGCCGCGAGTTGCTGCGCGAACGTCGAGGCGTGGGCGCGAAGCTCGTCGAGGCTCCAGGCACCCGCCAATTCGCCGACGTTGCCGCCGACTTTTGCGGGGAGTACCAGGCTCGTCGCCGACCAGCCCGCAGGGCCGCCGTCGATGACGGCGGGAACATTACCCGCCTGCAGTGTCGCGCCGTCACTGTTCGTAAAGCGAATGCCGTTCAGGTCGTCATTGGCCGCGAGCATCCGATTCAACGCGGCGAGGATCGCCGAGGGATCCCCGGACCGCGCGTCCGGCGCGAGTTCGTCGGCGAGGCGCGCCATCCGTTCTCCATTGACTTCCCGGAGCTGCTCCCGGAGGTAGGTTTCGTGGCTGGCGACTCCGTCGGCCACTACGCCTGACGCGAGCCATCGGTACTGGCCATAGAGCATCGACAGCATGATGACGGCGACGACGACGCCCAGCATGATGCCGAATAGCAGATACCTGGAGATTTTGCTGCTGCTCATCCTTGGCCGGTTCCCGGCAGGCAGGCGAGGAACGCCGTCCCCGAAGTTGCCGCCCGCCCCTGGTTATTTTGATTGTTATTCGGCGGATCCGTTCGATCCGCAACCAATGCTGATTGCCGCCCGCAGTGTAGCACCCACCACCGTTCGCGGGCCCATATTTGACGATACCCCGCATAGCGGCGCCCGTGCGGGTCAAAATCAGTCTTTTTCGCGCTTTTCGACAAATTCCGTGGGTTTGGCCGGGCCGGTGGTCTTCATCACGCCCTCGACGACCGCGCCCTCGGCCACGGCGATAGCTTCACCTGAAACTGTTCCGGAAATCCGGGCCGAGTCCGTAATCTCCACGCGGCCCTCGGCGATGATGTCGCCCTCGACCCGCCCCGCGACGATGACGTGACGTGCCCGTACCGTGCCTTTCCAGGTGCCGCCCTTCGCGAGCGTGACCGTGCCCTCGACGTCGCAATCGCCGTCGATCTCGCCGGACAGGTGAAAGTCGCAGTTACCGGTGACCGTGCCCTGGATACGGCAGCCTTCGCTGATCAGCGTGGCCGGGCCGGTTGCCTTGTCACGCAGTCGCCGCAAGCGCGAATCGCTCATCTCGTCGGGTACTCCGGTGGGTCTGGTTTCAATGGGCGAATGGTACCCGGACGTCAACGAAAATGTCAGCGAATCAATTCGCGGTATTCGCTATTCGCGATAGCCGTAGCCGATCGACTCGATCGTAATGAGAATACCGCCTTCGAATACCAGGCGGCGCATCAGTTTGCGGGGCCCGAAATTGTACGTGAACTCCGTGATCGCGACTTCCTCGCTCGGCAGGCCGTAGCCCGGCCGCCCGAACCGCCGGTGCCCTCCGACGTAGTAGGTGTTGTCGTAGTAGGCGTAGCTGCGTATCGAGTAACCGAGGTGACGACGCGTCGTCGGCTCGCCACAGGCCGCGATGACCTGCTGCTCGTGCATCCCGTCGCGCACGATCTTGTTCTTGCAGCGAAACGCATGCGCGGATTCCGGTACCAGCAGGCAGGCCGCTGCCAGCACGATGCCGGGGATTCCGATTTTGCTGAACGTGTTCACGGTATACCCCGGATTGTAGCAGGGGCATCGGCAGGGCGCGGTGGCGGGCACTTATGGTAAAACGTCGCCGTGACGAACACTTTCGAAACGCGGCTGGCCGCCTGGTCGGGCCTGGACGACGACGAGCTCGGCAGGACGCTGGGTGGCGGGCGGAAGGGCATCGAGAAGGAGTGCCTCCGCGTCAGCGAATCCGGCGAGCTGTCGATGCGGGCGCACCCGGAGGCGCTCGGTTCGGCACTCACCAACGAATACATCACGACGGATTTTTCCGAGGCGCTGCTGGAATTCGTAACGCCCGCGTTCGAACACACGTGGGAAGCGCTGCGCGCATTGTGCGACATCCACCAGTTTACGTACCGGAACCTGGCCGACGAGTTGTTGTGGCCGGCGAGCATGCCGTGCCTGATACCCGACGACGACCGGATACCGCTTGCGTACTACGGCGAGTCCAACGTCGGCACGATGAAGACCGTGTACCGCCGCGGGCTCGGATACCGCTATGGGCGGCACATGCAGACGATCGCGGGCGTGCATTTCAATTACTCGTTGCCGGACGCGTTCTGGCCGGCCTGCGCCGACATGCTCGGCGACGGGGGGGCGCTCGACGATTTCCGGTCGGCGCGCTACATGGGACTGGTGCGCAATTTCCACCGCGTCGGCTGGCTCCTGCTGTACCTGTTCGGCGCTTCGCCGGCGCTGTGCCGATCCTTCACCGGCGATCGCGAACTGGATATGCCGGTCCTGCACGGGTCCACGTACTACGAGCCGTTCGGGACGTCCCTGCGCATGAGCGATCTCGGCTACACGAACAGGAGCCAGTCGCAGATCAATATCTGCATGAACAGCGTCGACGAGTACATTCGCGACCTGTCGGCCGCAATACGCACGCCGGACCCGGACTACGCGCGAATCGGCGTGCAGGTCGACGGCGAATGGCGGCAGCTCAACACCAATCGCCTGCAGATCGAGAACGAGTACTACAGTTCGATTCGGCCGAAACGCGTTGCGAGGAGCGGCGAGCGGCCGACAGCGGCGTTGCGCCGCGGCGGTGTCGAGTACGTCGAGGTGCGCTCGCTCGACATCAATGTGTTCGACCCGTGCGGCATCAACCAGAACACGATGCGGTTCGTCGAGGCTTTTCTGATCTATTGCCTGCTCGAAGACAGTCCGCCATTCGCGGATGGGAGTCTCGATGCTTGTCGGCGCAACCAGGCGCTCGTCGCGAAGCAAGGACGGCGCCCGGGGCTCACGCTCGAACGCGGGGGCGCGGGGATCACGCTGGCCGCGTGGGCCGGGGAAGTGTTCGACGGGGTCATCGGCGTCGCGGAATTGCTGGACCGTGCGGAATCCGGTGATTCGTACCGCGCGGCGGTGCGCACGCTGCAGGAACGGGTCGCCGAGCCCGACGCGACACCGTCGGCGCGCATCCTTGCGGACCTGTCGTCCGGCGGCGCCGGTTTCTTCCGTTTTGCGATGGATGCGGCGATCAGCCACCGCAACTACTTCCTGGCGGTCGAGGACCTCCCCGGCGACCGGATGGACGCACTCGCCGCGGAAGCAATGGCCTCGCTCGCACGGCAACGCGACATCGAGGCCGCCGATACGTTGCTCTTCGAGGACTATCTCGCCCGCTATTTCGGAAGAGACTGACCGGGCCGCGGCGGCGTGCATTTCGACCGCAATTCGACGCGCCGGTGTGCGCTCCGTCACAAAACGACACTCGGCGGTGTGCCGGGGTCTTGCATTTAACTAAACTTGAATCCTTCTGCATCCAGGCTGTATGGGTCGGGCGTTTCGTGATCAAGTTGTTCTTTAGCGGAGTCATCATCGGTGTCGTCGGCACCATCGCCGCGCTGTACTACGTGCCGGCCGTGGACCAGGCACGCGAGGCGTCCGTCATCACGGTGGCGCCGAACGGCGGTAACGCCGAACGATTCCACGTGAACATTCCGGGCGATCGCATCATGCTGGGCGCGCAGGGCCGGGCGACCGCGTTGCCGGAGGGCATGCTTTGGCCCGAGGATTCCGTTCTCGACGGCACGCAGGCCGAGTTGTTCAAGCTGCGCAACCAGCGTGACGTGGTGATCGGTGTGGCCAGCCGGTTCGCGGTCAGCAACTCGGACATCGGCAGCGTCGTCGAGTGGGTCGTGCATCTGCCGGCGCGCGGGTCGCTGTTCGCCGTGCTGGATCCGGCGATGCGCGACGGCGGACGCGACGGCGTGCTGCGCGGCGGCACGGGCGAATTCAGCGAACTGGGCGGGGGCCTGTCCGAGCGCTGGGTGGCGGCATCGGCAGACGGCGCAGACGGCAACGATGGCCGTATCGAACTCGTCGCCAGTTACGTGTCGACGCGCGTCCAGGAATCGCCGGATGATGCCGGGCCTGCCGCGGAGACCGACGAATGAAGATCCTGTTGCCGTTCCTGCTGCCGCTCCTCCTCGGTATCGTCTGCGGCGTGCTGATCGCCGCGGGGGCGCTGTATTTCAACCCGATTGCGATGGGCACGCTGTCTCCGCTGGCCGTCAGCGGGCGACAGCAGGTTGTTCTGAACTACTCGGCGGTGCCCGGCGAGGCGATCGTGTTCACGAACGACGGCGAGTCGCGGACGGCGCCGCAGCCGAGCAAGGTGTCCCAGCTCTGGGAAGCCCCGATCCGCCAGACGACGGTGCTGGTCACCGCGCTGAAGGATCATCAGGGCTCGACGGTCGGCGTCGGCGTGAAGTTCTCCTCCCTGTCAGAGGCGACCCGGCTGCTGAACAACGAGGCCATTGTCGAGTCCGCGTGGCACATCGCGTTGCCGCGCCAGGGCACGCTGCAGATCGGCCAGACCGAAAACCACTGGAACTACCTGCGCGAAATCGTGCTCCCGGCGTACTGGAACGCCGCGGACAGCTGGAAAGGAAACTGGCGCGGGCTGCTCAGCAGCGGGCCGAATGCGCTGGGTACCGCCAGGGTGTATGGCGGGAGCGGCCGATACGCGGGTACGCTGCTCGAGGCCGCCGAATACCTGAGCGCCACCGCGTACTCCGCCCGCACCGGCCCGGTCGCGGCGGACGGCCAACTCGTCATCGAACTGCCGCAGGACCAGACCCGCGTCGCCGGCGACGCCGAGCCCTAGGGCCGTTTCCGCGCGTCAGCCGACGCAGTCCTTCAGTGCTACGGACGTGTCGCGGACGCGGTCTTCGTCCGGGATACAGCGCTTCTCGATCAACGCCTTCGCCTGCACGAAATCGCGCGGTGCGTTGATGCAGTCGATGGCGATCAGGCGCCCGTGGTTCAGGTACAGGCAGGAGAATGAACGCTCTTCCGGGTCGCCGCGCAGCAATGTCCTGTCGTGCCCCTGCGACAGCCCCGCAATCTGTAATTTCAGGTCGTACTGGTCCGACCAGAACCAGGGTACCTGGTCGTAGTCCGCGGGCTCGCCGCAAATGTCGAGCGCAGCCGTCTTCGCCTGCTCCAGCGCGTTGTGCACGGACTCGAGGCGCAGGCGACGCCCGTACAGCGCGCTCGGGTGCGCCGTGCAGTCACCGACCGCATGGATGTGTTCGTCCGCCGTGCGGCACCGGGCATCCACGACGATGCCGTTGTCGACGTCGAGACCGGCATCCGCCGCGAGTTCCGTCGCTGGCTCGATGCCGACGCCGACCACGACCGTGTCGGCCGGTAGTTCCTCGCCGTCGGTCGTGACGACGGCCCGCACGCGGTCGTCGCCCTCGAAGCCGGCGAGGCCGGTGCCGAGGCGCAGGTCGACGCCGTGCCGACGATGTTCGGCGGCGTAGAACGCGGATACGTCCGGTGCGACGACGCGGCTCATCACGCGGTCGGCCATTTCGATGACCGTAACGCGAGACGCCATGCTCCGGGCGACGGCAGCGACCTCGAGTCCGATATAGCCGGCACCGACGATGACGACCCGGCGGTCGGCGCCGAGTTCGCCGCGGAGGGCGAGGACGTCGCCGATGGTGCGCAGGTAGTGTATGCCGGCGGGCGCGCTGTCGTGGCCCGGCAGTCGGCGGACGCGCGAGCCGGTCGCCAGCACCAGGTCGTCGAACGGGATGACGTCGTCGGCATGCGTCGTAACCGTCCGTGCGCCACGGTCGATCGCGACGACGCGCGTGTCGCGGCGCACGTCGACGTCGTGTTCGGCATAGAACGCCGCCGGCTTCACGTACAGGCGTTCGGCCGGCATTTCGCCCGCGAGGAACTTCTTCGACAGTGGCGGCCGCTGGTACGGAAGGTACGGCTCTTCGCCGATGACGACGATGCGGCCTGCGTAGCCGTGTTGCCTGAGCGACACCACGACCTGGCCTGCGGCGTGCCCGGCGCCGACGATGACGACTTGTCGATCCAATGCAGCGTTTCCGACGGAATTTGCGGGCTAGGTTAGTCCGGCGCTCGCCGGATGTCGATCGAAGCGGCGTTCAAACCGGCGTCAGCGGCCAGAGTACCGGCAGCAATGCCATTACCGTGATGAACACGACGATGGTCAGCGGTACGCCGACTTTCAGGTAGTCCACGAAGCGGTAGCCACCCGGTCCCATGACGAGAATATTCGCGGGGTGCGAGATCGGGCTCGTGAAACTCGCGGATGCGGCCATCGCCACGGCCATCATCGCCGTGTCCGGGGCGAGGCCGAGGTCCGCCATTGCGGACAGCACGATCGGCGACATCAGGACGACGAGCGCCGCCGTCGGGATGATCATCGTGGCCATCGCCGTCAGGATGTACAGGCCCATGATCACCGGCCAGGGTCCCGCATCCCCGAGCAGCACCATGACCTGCCCGGCGAGGTAGTTCGCGGCGCCGGTCGACTGCATGGCGGTGCCGAGCGGCAGCATGCCGGCGATCAGGAAGATGGCGCGCCAGTCGATCGCGCGGTACGCCTGTTCCATCGACAGGCAGCGCAGGAGCACCATCACCGAGCCGCCGATGACGGCCGCGATCGAGATCGGCGCGAGACCGAGCATCACGCTCACGACCACGCCCGCCATGACGAGGGCCGCGATCGGCGCGCGGCCGGTGTCCGGGGGTTCCTGGCCGAGCGGCGTCAGCACGAGGAAGTCGGAGTCGGACGACAGGAGTTGCAGTCGCTCGCGCGGACCGAGCAACAACAGCGCGTCGCCGATCTGCAGCCGTTCGTCGGACAGGTCGGTGCCGACGGGCTCGCCTTCGCGCCAGATGCCCGCCAGCTCGATGCCGTAGCGCTCGCGGAAATTGAGTTCCGCGACCGTGCGGCCCGCGAGCCGGCTGCGCGGGTCGAGCGTCGCATCCATCAGCGTCAGCCGTTCGGACTCGAGGCCACCCAGGTTCGCCGGAACGCTGGTTTCGATCTCGAGTTCCTGAAGACCGCGCAACACGTCCAGATCCCCGGGCTGGCCCTCGATCAGCAGCAGGTCACCGCCCTCGAGACCGTCCTCGCCGCGCGGCATGACCTTCAGGTGCCCGTCGCGGAACATGGCGAGCACGCGAAAGTCGAACGCGTCGGCCAGCCGGCTCTTCTCCAGCGTCGCTCCGCTGAGATCGCTGGATTTCGGCAGGCGGACGACGAACATGCGTTCGTCGGAGTGATAGACCTCCGCGAGCCGTTCGCCGGACAGGACCTCGACGTCACTGAAATCCGAATGCCGCTCGAGCTGTTGCACGGCTTCCGCTTCGCCCTGCACGAGCAGGCGATCGCCCGCCTTCAGCGGCACGTACGCGAGGTTCGTCAGCCGGTAGCCCCTGCGGCGCAGTATGCCCACTACGGCCACGTCGTAGCGGCTGCGGAACGCGGCGTGCCGGACGAGCTCGGAGACCAGGGGTGACCCCTCGGTGATCGTGACCTGGGCGTAGCGCACTTTCGAGGCGACCATCGACTTGAGCACCGGCGCCTCGCGCTCGATGACGAGGTCGGACCAGCGGCGCAGTTCCCGGAACTGGTCGACGCGCCCCTGGACGAGGAGGCCGTCGCCGGCCCGCAGCACGGTCTGCCGGCCCGGGAGCGCCTCGCTGCGGGCGCCGCGAATCAGCGACAGGATCGAAAGGCCCGTCGAGCGGCCGATGCGGCTCTCCGCGATCGTGCGCCCGACGAGCAATGAGCCCGCCGGCACGTGCATGAGGAAGGTCCGTTCGTGCAGCTTGTACCGTGACCGCAGGCTGCGCTGGCTGACATGCCGCTCGGGCTCGCCCTTGCCCTTCGGCAACAGCAGCCTTCCGAACAGGGCGATGAACAGCACGCCGACGATCATCACGCCGCCGCCGATCGGCGTAAAGTCGAACAGCGTGAAGCTTTCGTAGCCGCCCTGGGACATCGATTCGCTGATCAACAGGTTCGGCGGCGTGCCGATCAGCGTCATCAGGCCGCCCAGTAACGTGGCGTAGGCCAGCGGCATCAGCAGGCGCGAGGGCGGGATGCGCGTCCGTCGGGCGATGTCGATCACGACCGGCAGCATCAGGGCGGCGACCCCGATGTTGTTCATGAACGCGGACAGGACGGCCGCCGTGATCATGATCACCACGATCATCGGCACTTCGCGGCGCCCGGCCACCCGCAGGACCTGGCGGCCGATGATGTCGGCGATGCCGGTGCGGGTCAGCCCTTCGCTGAGGATGAACATCGCCCACACGGTCACGACGGCGCTGTTCGAAAAGCCGGACAAGGCCTCGTCGGGCGTGACGAGGCTGGTCACGGAGAGCGCACCGAGGACGAGCAGTGCGACGAGGTCCATGCGAATGACTTCGCTGATGAAAAGGATCAGCGCCACGGCAAGAATGCCGAGGACTATCGCAATTTCATTTGTCATGAAGTCACGGGTCTGTGAAGGTACTCCGCTGGCCTCTGTCCTGTTTATACACGAATCATGAAAGCAGCGGAGATCTACACGCCGCGGCGGCCGCGACGGAGCCGCCGGATGCGATTGCGCGGCTGCGACGTCACCGTGCACGAGTGGGGCGATGTCGACGCTCCGCTGCTGGTGTACCTGCACGGGTGGGGCGACTGCGGCCCGACGTTCCAGTTCGTCGTCGACGACCTGGCCGGTCGTTGGCACGTGGTTGCCCCGGATCTCCGCGGCTTCGGCGACAGCCGCGTTGACGCCACATCCTACTGGTTTCCAGACTATCTCGCGGATCTCGATCGTGTGCTGGACCAGTACTCCCCGACGCGCCCGGTGTGCCTCGCAGGACACAGCATGGGCGGCAATGTCGCCGGCTTGTACGCCGGCGCGATGCCGCGGCGTGTCGCGGCGTTCGTAAACCTCGAGGGCTTCGGATTGCCGGACAGCCGGCCGGACGACGCGCCGTCTCGACTTCGCGAATGGCTGGAGGCGGCGAGGACGCTCGATGGTTTCGCGACCTACCCGGACTTCGCGCATCTCGCGGCGCGGCTCGAGCGCCGGCATCCGCGGCTGGGCGCCGCGCGTGCCGCGTACGTGGCGGGCTGCTGGGGCATCGAGGCGAACGGCGAGGTGCGCCTGCGGGCGGACCCGCTGCACAAGCTGCCGAACCCGGTGTTGTACCGGCGCGCCGAGGCGGAGGCGTGCTGGCGGGCCATCGAGGCCCCGACGCTGCTGCTCGCCGGGCAGGACAGCGAGATTCGGCGGGCGATCCTGGCGAAGGGCGGCGGCCTCGCGGAGGCCGTGCCCGTGCCCGGCGCGACGGTTGCGGAAATCGCCGGCGCGGGGCACATGCTGCATTTCGATCAGCCGGCCGCGGTCGCGCGCGAGCTCGACCGATTCCTGCAGAGGGCCTTGTAAGTTCATACAGTACTGTATAAAAATACAGATCCTTTTGCCGCCGCTGCCGAGGTCCCGTGCAGTCCGTTTCGACCGATAGCCCCGCCACCGCGGACCCGCACCTCGCGTCGCTGAATGCGGCGCAACGCCGGGCGGCGTCTTTCGGGCAGCCGGTGGACGGCTGCGGTGTCGAGGCCGGGCCGCTGCTGGTCATCGCCGGCGCCGGCACCGGCAAGACGATGACCCTCGCGCACCGCGTGGCGCACCTGCTCGTCGAGGGCGTGCCGCCGGAGCGGATCCTCCTCCTGACGTTCAGCCGGCGGGCCGCCGAGGAGATGCGGCGGCGGGTCGAGGCGATCGTGCGGCGAACGCTGGGCGAGGCGCGTGCGCAGGGCGCGCGGCTGCGCTGGGCGGGCACGTTTCACGGTATCGGCAACCGCCTGCTGCGGCACTTCGCCCGCAACCTCGGCCTGGACCCGGGGTTTTCGGTCCTGGATCGCGGCGACGCCGCGGACCTGCTTGATGTCGTGCGCCACGAACGCGGCCTGTCGGCGCGACAGCGCCGGTTTCCCGCGAAGGATACCTGCCTCGCGATCTATTCGCGCGTCGTCAATACGCAGGGCACGCTCGAGGAGGTGATCGACCGGGTCTTCCCGTGGTGCGGCGACTGGCAGGCGGAGCTCCGGGAATTGTTCCGACACTACGTCACTCGCAAGCAGCAGGCGCAGGCGCTGGACTACGATGACCTGCTGCTCTACTGGCAGCACCTGGTCGACGAGCCCGGGTTCGCCGCCGAGATCGGCGGCTGGTTCGATCACATCCTGGTGGACGAGTACCAGGACACGAACCGATTGCAGGCGCACATCCTGCAGGCGTTGCGGCCGGACGGCCGCGGCGTGACCGTCGTCGGCGACGATGCGCAATCCATCTACTCGTTCCGGGCGGCGGAGGTCGACAACATCCTCGGGTTTCCGGACCGTTTCATGCCGGCCGCGACGGTGGTCACGCTCGAGCAGAACTACCGGTCGACCCAGGCGCTGCTCGATACGGCGAACCGCCTGATCGCCGACGGCGATCGCTACTACCGCAAGAACCTGTTCTCGGATCGTTGCGACGGCGACCGGCCAGCCTACGTCACCGTCGAGGACACGGACGCGGAAGCGGAGAGCGTGGTGGCGGCGATCCTCGCACAGCGAGAAGCGGGATTGCGGCTGCGCGACCAGGCGGTACTGTTTCGCAGTTCGCACCACAGCGACCGGCTCGAGCTCGAACTCGTGCGGCGGAACATTCCCTACGTGAAATACGGGGGGCTGAAGTTCCTGGAAGCCGGCCACGTGAAGGACGTGCTGGCCGTGCTCAAGTGGGCCGAAAACCCGAAGAACGAAGTGGCGGCGTTCCGGATCCTCAAGCTGCTGCCCGGCGTCGGACCCGCCTTTGCCCGCAAGGCGTTCGAGCACCTGCAACTCGCGGACCATCGCCTCGGGAGCCTCGGCGAATTTGCCGCGCCGGCCGCGGCGGCGGCGGACTGGCCGGCGCTGGTGGACCTGTTGCAGGCGCTGTCCGGTCCGGGTGCGGATGCGCCCGGCTGGCAGTCGCAGCTCCCGGCCGTACGGCGCTGGTACCAGCCTCACCTCGAGCGCTGCTACGACAACGTCGAGACGCGCGCCGCTGACATCGAGCAGCTCGAGCTCATCGCCGGTCGTTACGCGACGCGCGAACGTTTCCTCACGGAGCTGACGCTGGACCCGCCGTCAGCGGCGGGCGACGAGGCGGGCGACCCGCTGCTCGACGAGGACTACCTCGTGTTGTCGACGGTGCACTCGGCGAAGGGGCAGGAATGGGACGCCGTGTACGTGCTGAACGTGACCGACGGCAGCTTTCCGTCGGAATTTGCGACAGGGCGCAGCGAACAGATCGAGGAAGAACGGCGGCTGCTCTACGTGGCAATGACGCGCGCGCGGCAGGCGCTGAGCCTGTATGCACCGCTGCGTTTTCACGTTACGCAGCAGCGGCGCGACGGCGACCGCCACGTCTACGGCGCCCGCAGTCGTTTCATGACACCCGCGCTGCTCGAATCGATGAATGCGCAGTTTGCCGGACGGCCGGACGCCGGCAGTGACGGCCGGGCCGGGACGTCGCCGATACGTATCGACGTGGCGTCGCGCATGCGTGAGATGTGGTGAATAAAAAAAGGCGGTGGCCAGAGGCCACCGCCCAGTCGGTACGAAACAAACAGCATAAGGGATTTTCAGTTTGTTACGTCAACCTCGGTAGTCATCGCCGTCGTTCTCCTGCAACCCATGACAACGGCGACGATCGTTTTGCCTGGAACTTGATGCTTTGATGCAGCGGGCCGGGGTTTGGTTGCAATGAAATTGGAATAAGTCAGCGGCATATGCCGGTTTCGGGAGTTGCATGTGCAACCACTCGACGGCGCGACTATGCTTGGACCCTGGAACAGACTACGCCGGGGGCGCCATGACGTTGAGAACAGGGGTGAGCGACGAGGAGTGGGCGCTGCGCGTCAACCTGGCCGCGTGTTACCGGGTCATCGCGATGTACGGCTGGGACGACCTGGTCTTCACGCACGTGTCCGCGCGCGTTCCGGGGCCCGAGGAACACTTCCTCATCAACGCGTACGGTTTGCTGTTCGAGGAGATGACGGCGAGCAGCCTGGTCAAGGTGGACCTCGAGGGCAACAAGGTCGGCGAATCGCCCCACGACATCAACCCGGCCGGCTTCGTCATCCACAGTGCGGTACACGCGGCGCGGCCGGATGTCGGCTGTGTCCTGCACACGCACACGCGGGCCGGCGTGGCCGTTTCGGCCCAGAAAGACGGGCTGCTGCCACTGTCTCAGACCAGCCTGTTCGCCTGCGTCACGCTCGGCTATCACGACTACGAGGGCGTGGCGCTGAACGACGACGAGAAGCCCCGGCTCGTCGCGGACCTCGGCGCAAACAACGCGCTGGTGTTGCGCAACCACGGCCTGTTGACCGTGGGGCCGTCGATCGAAGACGCGTTCCTGATGATGTACGTCCTCGAGACGGCATGCCAGATTCAGCTGATGGCACAGTCGACCGGCAACGAACTCGTGCACGTGCCGGCACCGGTCGTAGCCGGCATCCAGGCCCAGGCGGAACAGGTCACGCGGGGCCTCGGCGGGAAGCTCGTCTGGCCGGGCCTCCTGCGCAAGCTGGATCGCGTTAATCCCGGCTACGACGCCTGACGCCGTTACGCGAGAAACATCGCGTAGGCCGGGTTATCGCTTTCCTCGAAATGGGCGTAGCCGAGCTTCGCCAGGTGCCGCTCCAGTTCCCCGGTCTCCTCGGCCGGCACGTCGATGCCGGCGAGGATGCGGCCGTAGTCCGATCCGTGATTCCGGTAATGAAACAGGCTGATGTTCCAGTCGTTGCCGATGGCGTCCAGGAAATCGAGCAGGGCGCCCGGCCGCTCGGGGAACTCGAACCGAAACAGGCGTTCGTTCGCGACGGCCGGTGAGCGCCCGCCCACCATGTGGCGGACGTGGAGCTTCGCCATCTCGTTATTGCTGAGATCGACGACGGGGTAGTCCGCTGCCGCCAGCGCTTCGAGGATCTCCCGGCGTTCCGATTGGCCGCGGGCGAGCTGCACGCCGACGAAGATATGCGCTTTCGCGCGGTCACTGTAGCGGTAGTTGAACTCCGTGATGCCGCGGCGGCCGAGCGTCTTGCAGAATCGCCGGAAACTGCCCGGGGTTTCCGGGATCTCGGCCGCGAGCAGCATCTCCTGCTGCTCGCCGACGGCAGCGCGTTCCGCGATGTGCCGCAGGCGGTCGAAGTTCACGTTCGCGCCGCAATTGATCGTGACGATCGTCCTGCCTTCGAGGCCTTTTTCCGCGATGTAGCGTTTTGCACCGGCAACCGAGAGGCCGCCGGCCGGCTCGACGATGGACCGGGTGTCCTCGAAGATGTCGCGGATCGCGGCGCAGGTCTGATCCGTGTCGACGGTCACGATCTCGTCCACGTACTCGCGACAGAGCCGGAACGTTTCGTCGCCAACGCGGCGCACCGCGACGCCATCGGCGAAGATGCCGACGTGCGGCAGGGTGACCGGCTCGCCGGCGGCCAGCGATGCCTGCATGCCGGCGGAGTCATCCGGTTCCACGCCGATGATCCGGATGTCGGGATGCTTGCTCTTCACGTAGGCGGCGATGCCGGCGATCAGTCCGCCGCCGCCGACCGGCACGAAGATCGCGTCAATGGGCTGTTCCGCCTGCCGCAGGATCTCGCGGCCGATCGTGCCCTGTCCGGCAATCACGTCCGGGTCGTCGAACGGGTGTATGAAGACCAGGGATTCCTTTGCCTCCAGCCTCCGGGCATGCGCGTAGGCATCGTCGTAGGTGTCGCCGTGCAGGACGACTTCGCCGCCCAGCGCGCGCACGGCATTGATCTTGATGGCGGGCGTCGTCACCGGCATGACGATGACGGCGCGCACGGCGCGGCTCCGCGCCGCCAATGCGACGCCCTGGGCGTGGTTGCCGGCCGAGGCGCAGATCACGCCGGCGGCCAGCACGGCATCCGGCAGGGACGCGATCTTGTTGTAAGCGCCACGGAGCTTGAACGAGAACACCGGCTGCAGGTCTTCGCGCTTGAGCAGGATCGTGTTTCCCGTCCGCCTCGACAGGTTCACCGCGCGATCGAGCGGCGACTCGATGGCGACGTCGTAGACGCGGGCGCGTTCGATGCGCGATACGTAGTCGTTCGGTTTCATGGCATTCGGCGGCTGTGCAGCACGCGTTATCGCATACGGCGACCGGGCTGGCAAAGTCCGGGGCCGGTCTGCGGGCGTTTCGGCGCGCACGCGGGTCGTGCCCGGTCGTCGATGGCAATTGCCGGCCGGGCCTCTCATAATGACTGCAACGCCACGAACCGATTGCCACCATGCTGATTCGCAATGCCCGCCTGATCAACGAAGGCTCGATCAAGGAAGTCGACGTTCTCGTCAAGGGCGAACGCATCGAGCGAATCGACGCCGCGATCCGGGCCGACGGTGTCGATACGGTCATCGACGCAAACGGGATGTACCTGATGCCCGGCATGATCGACGACCAGGTGCACTTCCGCGAGCCCGGCCTCACGCACAAGGGCGACATGGCGACGGAATCGGCCGCGGCCGCGGCCGGCGGCATCACCAGTTTCATGGACATGCCGAACGTCAACCCGCTCACGGTGACGCGCGAGGCCCTGGCCGACAAGTACCGCATGGCGGCGGGCCGGTGTACCGCGAACTACGGCTTCTATTTCGGCGCCACGAATTCGAACATCGAAGAGATACGCGCACTCCGGGTCGGGGACGGCGTGGGCATCAAGGCGTTCATGGGCGCGTCGACCGGGGACATGCTGGTCGACGACCCGGAGGCCCTCGACCTCATCTTCAGGGATGCGCCCGTCATCGTCGTGACGCATTGCGAGGACTCGCCTGTGATCTGGGCAAACGAGGCGGCGGCGCGCGAGCGCTACGGCGACGACGTGCCGTTCGCGGAGCATCCGCGCATCCGGTCCGCGGAGGCGTGCCTGAAGTCGTCCACGCTCGCCACGGATCTCGCGCGACGGCACGACGCGCTGCTGCACGTCCTGCACCTCACGACCGCCGTCGAGATGGACCTGTTCGAGGCGCGGCACCGGTCGGAGAAGCGGATCACCGCCGAGGTCTGCGTGCACCACCTGTGGTTCGACGAGTCGCGCTACGACGAGTTGGGCGCCGACATCAAGTGCAACCCGGCCATCAAGCGTCGCGAGGATAGGGACGCCCTGCGGGCCGCCGTCAACGACGGCCGTATCGATATCATCGCGACCGACCACGCACCGCATACGCGGGAAGAAAAGTCGCGCCCGTACTTCAAGGCGCCGGCGGGCCTGCCGCTGGTGCAGCACGCGGTTCGCGTGCTGTTCGACCTCGCGAACGACGGGCACCTGCCGGTCGAGCGCATCGTGGACGCGGCCTGCCACGCGCCGGCCGACATCTTCGGCGTGCGCGACCGGGGCTACGCGCGGGAAGGGTGGTACGCCGACCTCGTCCTGGTCGACCCCGCCCGCGCGTCCACGGTGGCGAACGAGACGCTCCTCAGCAAGTGCGGCTGGTCGCCGTTTGCCGGACACGTCTTCTCCAGCACGATCGACACGACGATCGTGAACGGCCGTGTCGTGTACCGCGCCGGCCGGCTGACGGGTGACATCGCGGGACAGGCGCTCACGTGCATGCGCGCCCGCTGAGTGCGAGCCGTTCGACCCGCGGAATTCGCCGCCTCTCCCGCTCCGGGGGCAACTGTTTACTTTCCGGCCGATCCCGCTATGCTAGCGCCCTACGAAAGGACCAGACCGCAATGGCGGAGCCTGTTGCGGTAGCGACATGAAGCCGACAGATACAGCCAACCCCGACTACTTTCACAAGGTAGTCGACTGTCAATGGGCCTGCCCCGCGCACACCGACGTTCCCGAGTACATCCGCCTGATCGCACAAGGCCGATTCGGCGACGCGTACATGGAGAACCGCAAGTCGAACGTCTTCCCGGGCATCCTCGGCCGGGTCTGCGATCGGCCCTGTGAGCCCGCATGCCGACGCGGCCGGGTCGAAGACAAGCCTGTCGCCATCTGCCGTCTCAAGCGCGTAGCGTCCGATCACCGTGAAGACATCCGGTCGCGGTTGCCGAAGGCGCCGGCGACGAAGAACGGCAAGAAGGTCGCGTTGATCGGCGCCGGCTGCGCATCGCTCGCGGTCGCGAACGACCTGTGCCCGCTCGGCTACGACGTGACGATCTTCGAGGCGCTCGGCACCACCGGCGGCCTGATGCGCACGAACATCCCCCGTTTTCGGCTGCCGCCCGCGGTACTCGACGAGGAGATCGGCTACATCCTCGACATGGGCGCGGAGCTGAAGCTGAATCACCCGATCGAGAGCCTGCGCGAGCTACTGGAGACCGGGGGGTTCGACGCCGTGTTCGTCGGCACCGGCGCGCCGCGCGGCAAGGACCTCGAGATTCCCGGCCGCGGTGATTCCGACCGCATCCACATCGGCATTGACTGGCTCGAGTCCGTCGCATTCAAGCACGTCGAGTCCATCGGCGAACGCGTCCTCATCATCGGCGTGGGAAACACGGCGATGGACTGCTGCCGTACGTCGCTGCGCCTCGGCGCGAAAGACGTGAAGGTCATGGCGCGCAAGCCGCGCGGCTATTTCAAGGCATCCGAGTGGGAGCTGGAGGACGCCGAGGAGGAGCAGGTCGAGATCGTCGTCAACCATTCGCCGAAGGCCTTCGTCATCGAAGACGGCAAGCTGACCGGCATGCGCTTCGACGTCATGGAATACAAGGTGGACGACAACGGCCGTATCGATCGCGGCACGGCAGTCGACGAGGTCGTGATTCCCTGCGACGACGTCATCCTCGCGATCGGCCAGGACAACGCATTCCCGTGGATCGAGCGCGACATTGGCATCGAGTTCAACGAGTGGGACTGCCCGGTCGTCGACGAGACGACGATGATGTGTTCGCGTGAGGGCGTGTTCTTCGGCGGCGATGCCGCATTCGGACCGCTCAACATCATCTGGGCCGTCGCGCACGGACACGAGGCCGCGACGTCGATTCACCGCTACTGCCAGGGTGAGAATGTCGAGGACCGGCTGCCGCCCGGGATCAACCTGTCCAGCCAGAAGATGGGCATGCACGAGTGGAGTTACTCGAACGACTACGACCCGGCGGCGCGACGGCTGATGCCGCACGTCGACCTGAAGCAGCGTTTCAAGAATCTCGACATCGAGGTCGAGCTCGGCTTTTCCGCCGAGCAGATCGTCAAGGAAGTGGAGCGCTGCCTGAACTGCGACATCCAGACGGTGTTCACCGCGAAACTCTGCATCGAGTGCGACGCGTGTATCGATATCTGCCCCGTGAGCTGCCTGACGATCACGGCCAATGGCACGGAAGAGGACCTGCGCACCCGGTTGTCGGCGCCGGCGGAAAACACGGACCAGGCCCTGTACGTGTCGGCGGACCTGCCGCACACCGGTCGTGTCATGGTCAAGGACGAGGACCTCTGCGTCCACTGCGGCCTCTGTGCCGAGCGCTGCCCGACCGGCGCCTGGGACATGCAGAAGTCGAAGGTCTTGCTGCCCTACGCGGGTGATCAGCCGATAGCAACCCGGGCCAAGAGCAGCGCCGCCTGACGCAGGAATATCCAGTGGGCAAAACCAACGACGTCGTCATCAAGATCGCGACCGTGAACGGAACCGGTTCGGCCAGCGCGAACGGGCTCCTCCGGAAAGCCATATTCCGCATGGGCGTGCCGGTGGTCGGCAAGAACTATTTCCCGTCGAACATACAGGGCCTGCCGACCTGGTACGAGATACGGGTGACCGGCGACGGCTACCAGGCCCGTTCCGACCGGCTGGACATCATGGTCGCAATGAATGCGCAGACCTACGCGCAGGACCTGGCCGAGGTGTCGCCAGGTGGCTGGCTGATCTACGACTCGACCTGGCCGCGCAGCAAGCTGCTCGATCGCGACGACATCTCCGTGTTCGGCGTGCCGCTTTCACGCATGTGCAACGAGAACTTCGATGGCGCCCGCGCGCGTATCCTGATGAAGAACATTGCCTACGTCGGCGTGGTCGCGGCCCTGCTCGACCTGGACCTCGACATCATCACGACGCTGCTCGAAGAGACGTTCGGCGACAAGCGGCAACTGATCGACTCCAACATGCAGGCCATACGCCTGGGTTACGACTACGCCCACGCGCACTTCTCCTGCCCGCTGCCGATGCGCGTCGAGGCGCTGGACAAGACGCGCGGGCACATCGTCATCGACGGGAACACGGCCGCCGGTCTCGGCTGCATGTATGCCGGGGCAACGGTCGGCGCGTGGTACCCGATCACGCCGTCGACGTCGTTGATGGATTCGTTCCATGCGTTCTGCCGCAAGTACCGGGTCGAGCCGGAGACCGGCAAGCGCACGTTCTGCGTGATCCAGGCGGAAGACGAACTGGCTGCGATCGGCATGGTCCTCGGTGCGAGCTGGAACGGCGCCCGTGCATTCACGCCGACGAGCGGCCCGGGTATCTCGCTGATGAGCGAATTCCTCGGTCTCGCGTACTACGCCGAGATTCCGGCTGTGGTCTTCGATGTACAGCGCACCGGGCCGTCGACCGGCATGCCTACCCGGACGCAGCAATCGGACATCCTGAGTTGTGCGTATGCGTCGCACGGCGATACCAAGCACGTGCTGCTGTTTCCCGCGGATCCCGGCGAGTGCTTCTCGATGGCGGTGCAGTCCTTCGACTTCGCCGAGCGCCTGCAGACGCCGGTCCTCGTCCTGTCCGATCTCGATATCGGCATGAACGACTGGATGATTCCCGCGTTCGAGTGGGATGACGGCTACGTGCCCGACCGCGGCAAGGTCCTCGGCGCCGAGGACCTCGAGAAGATGGAGAAGTTCTACCGCTACCTGGACGTGGACGGCGACGGCATCCCGTACCGAACGCTGCCGGGCGTGCACCCGAAGGGCTCGTACTTCACGCGCGGGTCGGGCCACACGAAGTACGGTAACTATACCGAGGACGCCAGCGCCTACCAGGACGTCGTCGACCGGCTGCTGGTCAAGTGGGAAACGGCGCGCGGCTTGCTGCCGAAGGCGGATATTCGCTACTCGCGGTTCAATTCCGCTGCGGTTCTCACGGTCGGCAGCGG
Source organism: uncultured Pseudomonadota bacterium (assembly GCA_913055625.1). GTDB lineage: Bacteria > Pseudomonadota > Gammaproteobacteria > Steroidobacterales > Woeseiaceae > UBA1847. The sequence continues at coordinate 408,755 of CAJXJW010000002.1, forward strand.
CAACGCGGCCTGCGTGGAGGCGCTCGACCGTCTCGCCGCGCAGGACGTCAACCTGAATTACTGTCGCGTGCGCGCGTTCCCGTTCGGCGACGACGTTCGCGAGTTCATCGCGAAACACGACGTCGTGTACATCGTCGAACAGAACCGCGACGCTCAGTTGCGCACACTGCTGATGCTCGACATCGACGCGGAGCCGGCGAAGCTCGTGTCGCTGCTGCACTACAACGGCATTCCACTCAATGCGGGCTTCGTCGTCGACGGCGTACTCGACGCCATTCAGCGGGGGCAGGCGGCATGAGCTACATCGGCAAGCCCAAGGTCACTCACCCGGGCATACGGCGCAACAAGCTCGGGCTGACGCCCCGCGACTACGAGGGCACGGTGTCGACCCTGTGCGCCGGGTGCGGGCACGACTCGGTGACGGCCGCGATCATCCAGGCGGTCTTCGAGCTCGACATCGAGCCGCACATGCTGGCCAAGATGAGCGGCATCGGCTGTTCGTCCAAAACGCCGGCCTACTTTGTGAGCCAGTCCCACGGGTTCAATTCCGTGCACGGGCGCATGCCGTCGGTGACGACCGGTGCGAACGCCGCAAATCGGGACCTGACCTACATCGGCGTGTCGGGTGACGGCGACTCGCTGTCGATCGGCGTCGGCCAGTTCGTGCACGCGATCCGACGCAACCTGAACATGTGCTACATCATCGAGAACAACGGCGTTTACGGCCTGACGAAAGGCCAGTTCTCGGCGTCCGCGGACATCGGCAGCAAGCCCAAGAAAGGCGAGCCGAACCGGCAGGAGCCGATCGACCCGGTGAGCACCGCGCTCAGTCTCGGCGCTTCCTACATCGCGCGCAGCTTCTCCGGCGACAAGGAACAACTCGTGCCGCTGATCCAGGGCGCGCTCAAACACCCGGGCTTCGCGCTCGTCGACGTCATCAGCCCGTGCGTGACATTCAACGACCACGAAGGTTCGACGAAGAGCTACAAGCACACACGCCAGTTCTACCACCACGTCGTGGATATGGATTACATCCCGCCGGCGAAGGAGATTCGTGCCGCCTACGACGAGGGCGACGCGATGCCGGTCGAGCTGCACGACGGCAGCCGGATCGTGCTGCGCAAGGTCGACAAGTCCTACGATCCGACGAGCCGTGCCAAGGCCTTCAAGTACCTCCGCGAACAGTTCAATGCCGGCGAAATCACCACCGGCCTGCTGTACCTCGACGAGGAACGGCCGGAAATGCACGAGCTCATGGGGAATACGGACACGCCGCTGTCGAAACTGCCCTACGAATCGCTGCACCCCGGCGCTGAAGAGCTGCGCAAGATCCTGTCAGGCTACGCCTGAGCTTGCGGGCGCGTGCCCGGTCGCGGATACTGGCCCGTCCCAATAACAAGAATACGCCGGGGGTCCCGATGACGATCGATCGTCGCCGCATCATCCGCGCCGGCCTGGCGGGCATTGCCGCCGCCGGCATGCCGGGCGCCACGCTCGCGTCCGCCGTGACATCCAGCCCGCGCCCGCTCGACATACTCGTTCTCGGCGGCACCGGCTTCATCGGGCCCCACATGGTGCGGGAAGCCCTGCGGCGCGGGCACCGACTCACGCTGTTCAACCGCGGGCGGACCAATGACGACCTGTTCCCGGACGTCGAGCGCATCGTCGGCGATCGTGGCGGCGATCTCGAAGGGCTCAGGGGCCGGACCTGGGACGCCGTCATCGACAACTCGGGCTACGTGCCGCGGCACGTGGAAAACTCCGCCAGCCTGCTCTCGGCGAGCACGGACTTCTATCTCTATATATCCACCGTTGCGGTGTACGAGAAGTTCGACCGGCTGAACGACGAGGACGCACCGCTCGCGACGATCGCCGACGAGTCGATCGAGGAGGTCAACGGGGAGACCTACGGGCCGCTGAAGGCGTTGTGCGAGAAGCGCGTCCGCGCCGAGATCGACGCCGAGCGACTCGCGATCGTGCGGCCCACCTACATCTGCGGACCGGGGGACCACACGGACCGGTTCACCTGGTACCCGGTCAGGACGCGCCGCGGCGGCGCCATGCTCTGGCCGGGCGGGCCGGACGCGGCGATGCAGATCGTCGATGTGCGCGACCTCGCGACGTTCACGCTCGATTGCATCGACCAGCGTCTGCACGGGACCTACAACGCCGTGAACCCGGTCGCGTCGTACACGTTCGGCGACCTGCTGGAGGATTGCCAGGCGGTGACGCAGGCAACAGTCGACCCGGTCTGGGTCGACGACGACTTCATTACCGCCGAGGACCTGCATGGCGCACTGCCGATCTACCGGGCCGGCGAGCTACGACCCGGCGAGAAGATCGGGTTCAGCGGGCAGCGCGCCTATGCCGCGGGCCTGACCATCCGACCGGAGCGCGAGACCGTGCGCGACCTGCTGCGCTGGTGGGACACGTTGCCCGCCGAACGTCATGCCGAGGCCCGCTTCCGGCTGACGCCCGAAGACGAGGCGGCGCTGATCGGGCGCTGGAACTCCCGGAACAGCTGACCGGTCAGTTCCACAGCTTGCGCCACCACGACGCCTCTTCCGGCGCGGTGCCGGCGAGCAGCGGGATCTTCGCCCGGATCGCCTCGATGTCCCAGCCGGTCAGTGCCGCGAGCTGCTGTGCTTCGCGTTCCTTTCGCTGCTGCACGGACGCGCGGTAGCTGCTGTCGTCGCAGCCCGTCTTGCCGGCGAACGGGTGCCGGATGACATAGCGCCCCTGGAAGTTCTGGCGGTCGCCGGTCTCCTGCAGCACGAGGTCTTCCGGAAAGCGTTCGGCATCGTAGCGCAGGTGCAGCCGTGTCACGAACACGTTCGGCGCGCGCTGCGGCACGGCGATCCGTTCGTTCGGTGAGCCGGGCTCCACCCAGAACACGCCGAGTTCACGCAGCTCCTCGTTCGACAGCGGGTCCGCGGCGCAGGGGTCGCACCAGCCCATGTCCCACGCATACTCGAGGAACACCGCGCGGCGGTCCTGTGCTTCGTGCTGTTCTGTGAACAGCGCCCGGTAGAACTCGCCGAACTCGGCCTCCACGAACTCGGGGACCTCGGTGTTGCTCGGCAACTTCACCGTCCGGTAGTTCGTGGTTTCCACGCGGCCGTTCTGCGTCAGCGTGTAGACGTACAGTTCCTGCGCGCGATCGGCGTTCAGCGTGCCGAGCCGGATCGGCAGCATGAACTTGTGGCTCTCGTAGGCGACCTGCAGCGGGCGCAGCGTGTTGCGCCCCGATCTCGCCTGCGCCTCGACGTTGACCTTCGCGACGAAGAAGCGCATGTCCTGCCTCAGGTAGCTGCCGACGATCGCTTGTGCGCCCGCGGGGATGCGGTAGCCGTTGGCATTCAGCCAGCGAATGAGGCCGCGGCTGTCCTCGCCCGAGAGAATCTGGATGTCGTACTCGCCCACGGAGTAGCTCGCCTCGACGGTCACGCCCGTTGCCTCGTCGCGGGCTCCGACCGTCGTTTCCTCGATGGCAAGGCTCTTTGCCGCGTCCTGCCGCGTTCGGTATTCCAGCCGCATGCACGGGTCGGGGTCGAAGTATTCGACCAGGCGCGGCGACGTGTACGCGTCGAGATGGTCGATCAGTGCCTTCTCCGCGACGTGGATCTGCTCCCGCTCGATGAACGTCGGCACAGGGACGACGACCGCGAAGTCGCGCGCGTCACCCTCGAAGTCGTTGGCCATCGTGATGACGGTCCGGTCACCGTTGCGCACCAGCACGACCTGGGATGCACGGTTGAACAGGCTCGTATCGGCCTTCGCGACGTAGAAGCCGCAGAAGGCGTGGACGGTCTGGGCAATGCCGAGCGTGAGACAGGCCGAGACCGTGAGGACGATGAATCGCATGTGGATTCTCCTTGCGAAAGGTGAGGAATGGCGACGCCGACGCGTTTGCCCACTCGTAGCGGCGGTCGCGAAAGAGGGCGTCGAGCAACGGCGTCAACGGCGCGCAGGCGGCCAGCGCGATCACCGGCGCGCCCGGCTGGAACAGGGCGAACTGGAGCGACGCCGTCACGGCGGCCACGATTGCGCCGAACAGCAGGCGGCAGGCCGCCGAATCCGGCGTCGTGCGCGGGTCGGAGATCATGAAGAACGCGAACACGAGCAGCGCGCCGTTCCGGAGCTGGTGCAGCGGGATGGAAACCGGGTCGCCGAGCCACATGGCACGGCCGGCAACGATGAGTGCGTAGGTCGCAAGGAACGCGAACGTGGTTTCCGCACGCCGTGCCCGCGTGAGCACGAGCATGCCGAGCGAGATCAAGGCCAGGCCGCCGAGCGTCGCGCTGCCCCATTGGCCCGTCGAGATCCACGCATGGTCGCTGGCGATGAACAGGGCGACGATGCCGAACGTGGCCGGGTTGAACACGTGCTTGCCGCGGATCCGCAGCAGGAACTTGCTGCCGATCGCCAGCCCGGCGGCGGCGACGGCCAGCGCCGGCGTATCGGTGCGGAACAGGAGGCTGAGTGACAGCGACGTGATGAGCGGGCTCAACGGGTCGAACCGGCCGGTGCCCAGCCATCGCGTCAGCAGCCATTGCGTTCCCAGCGCCGTGATGAAGATGGCCGCGACGTTGCTCGCGCTTGCGCCGATGCCGAGTTCGAACGCGCCGAACGTGAGCAGGGTGCCGAGCGCGACGACCTGGTAGCAGCGCGGGTCACGCAGGCGGCCGGTGTGACGAGCAAGTGTTTTTCGCAACGCGTTCATGCTGCCTGTTAACGCAGCCGGAGCGGGTGCGGGGTTCTGCCACGCGTCGGGCGCAAACGAGATCGCGTGCCGGCCGTGCCGCGGTACTGTCCGGAAAGACGTCACTGACGAGCCGAGGATGTCCGGATAGTCTTAATAAAAACAATGTATTATCTCGCGTGCATCCAATCCGGCCCTGACAGGCATCTGACAGGCAAGCGCTGCATGCGCAGTGGCAAGTGGAGATTTGATTCATGTCGGACCTATTTGAAGCACTCATCCCGATCAGCATGTTCGCCGGCCTGACGCTGGTCGCGTGCCTGTACTTCTGGTTCCGCTACCGTGGCCGCCAGGACATGCAGGAAACGATACGTGTCGCGATCGACAAGGGGCACGAGCTCACGCCCGAGATCATCGACCGCATCGGCCAGCCGAAACCGCCGAAGGAGCGCGATCTGCGCATCGCGCTGATCTGGCTGGCGCTGGCGACCGGCCTCGTCCTGTGCGGGGTCGCGGTGCCGGATGCCAGCGGCGATGCGATGCGCGGGCTGATGGCCGCGGCCGCGTTTCCGTTTTCGCTGGGCGTCGCGTTCCTCATCATGTGGCGTTATGCGTCGTCGCGGGACTGAGTGACCGGCCCGGACTGACGCGCATGTTCGCCGGAAAAGCGGATACCGAGCTGGTTGCGCGCGTCCTGTCGGCGCAGGACGCGCGGGCCTTCGGCGAGCTGGTGCGCCGCCACCAGTCGCGGGTGAGAAACTTCCTGCGCAAGCTGACCGGCGACATGGCCCTGGCCGACGACCTCGCGCAGGACAGTTTCATGCGCGCCTGGGACAAGCTGGAGACCTACAGCGGCAAGGGGACGTTCGTGAGCTGGGTGATGAAGATCGCGTACACGACGTTCCTGCAATCGCGGCGGCAGTCGAAACGCTACGCGGCCGTGATCGAACAGGCGGGCCACACGGCAGACGCCGAGGCGCGGACCTGCACGATACACAGCGACGAGTTGCCGGATCTCGGGAAGCTGCTCGCTGTTCTCAACGAAGAGGAGCGTGCCATCATGGTGATGTCGTACGCATGTGGACTGTCGCATCGCGAGATCGGCGACGTGACCGGGAGCCCGGTCGGTACGGTGAAGTCGATCCTGCATCGCGGCAAGGAAAAAATCAGGACGCATTTTGAAATCGAAGATCGTCGACATGGCTGAAATCCTGCGGGACGCGGACGACCGCTGGCTCGAAGCCGCGTTCGCCTCGGATGCCGTCCCCGACGACGGCTTCAGCGACGGGATCGTGCGCCGCCTTCGCCGGCGCGTCCGCATCCGTCGCTGGAGCCTCGGCGTTGCGCTCATCGTTGGGACACTCGTCGCTGCAAGGCCGGTCGTGGAACTCGCCACGCTCCTGCTGCGGGTGGTCGGGCAAGTCGCCGGGAGCCTTGGATTCGAGGCGGGCGACGCCCTGCCGTCGGCGGCAATGCTGCTGTGGGGCGGCGCGCTGTTTCTCGTCACGGTGTTCTGGCTGCGGGTGCTCGATTCCTGAGCGCGCGCAGCGCCCTTGCTGCGACGGGCGTCATTGGCGTCGGCCGCGGGGGTCGGGTACATTGCGGCGATGAGTCTCCGCGACGAAGTCGAACGCCTCCTGCCGAACTGGGAACGCTGGTACCCGACGCTGTTCGATGCGGCCAGCGACCTGGGCGTGATCCGGGCCGAGGTCTGTGACCCGGGCAGCCTGCTGCTCAGCAGCCGGCACCAGAAGATACGGCAGCGCGCCGAAGACGCGCATCGCGAGAAGTGGGGCGGCGACGCCAAGGAATAGCGCGAGGTCTCCCGGCTTATGACGTTCGATGTCGAAGCGGTCCGCCGCCGCTTCCCCGCGCTGGCTCGCCGCGACGGCGGCCGCCGCCGCTACTATCTCGACAATCCCGCCGGTACCCAGGTGCCGCAATCGGTCGTGGATGCGATGAGCCATTGCCTGCTCGACGCGAACGCGAACCTGGGCGGGACTTTCGAAACCTCGCGCCGCGCGGACGCGATCGCCGCCGGCGCGCATGCCGCGATGGCCGATCTGCTGAATGCGCCGTCGGCCGACGAAATCGTGTTCGGCCAGAACATGACCACGCTGACGTTTCAGTTCTCGCGTGCGATCGGGCAGCAGCTCGAGCCCGGTGACGAGATCGTGCTGTCACGCATGGACCACGACGCGAACGTACAGCCGTGGCGGCTCCTGGCTCGCGACCGGGGGCTCGTCGTCCGCTGGTTCGAATTCGACACGGAGGCGGGTGAGTTCGATCTCGCACGCCTCGACGACGTGCTGACCGGGAAGACGCGGCTCGTCTGCATCGGTGCCGCGAGCAACCTGCTCGGCACGTTGAACGATGTGCGCGGCATCTGCCGCCGTGCCGCCGAGGCCGGCGCGTGGACCTACGTCGACGCCGTGCAGTCGGTGCCGCACGTTTCCACGGATGTGCAGGACATCGGTTGCGATTTCCTCGTCTGCTCGGCGTACAAGTTCTTCGGCCCGCACCAGGGCATCCTGTGGGGGCGCCTCGAGCGGCTGCGGAAGCTCGACGCCTACAAGGTTCGCCCGGCGCCGGATGCGCCGCCGGGACGCTACGAAACGGGCACCCAGAGCCACGAGGGCATGGCCGGTACCGCGGCCGCGGTCGATTACCTCGCGGAGCTCGCCGGCGCCGGGGCGCCGGCCGATCGGCGCTCGGCGCTCTGCGCCGCCATGGCACGGATGGCCGACTACGAGCGGGAACTGTCAGCGCGGCTGGTTCGCGGACTCGTGTCGATTCCCGGCGTGACCGTGCACGGTGTCACCGCCGCGGACGGCATGAGCCGGCGCGTCCCGACCGTCTCGTTCACGCACGTGTCCGCGGATCCGCACGAGGTCGCGAGACGCCTGGGCGATCGCAATTTCTTCGTCTGGAGCGGACACAACTACGCACTGGAAGCGGCGCGGGCGCTTGGCATCGACGGGCGGGGCGGCGCGGTGCGGATCGGCCCGGTGCACTACAACACGCTGTCGGAGATCGACGATCTCCTCAATGCCGTCGAGGACGTGCTCGAAGAAGCGTGAGGGCCGGAAAGACAGGAGCCGCCATTGCGGCGGCTCCTGTACTCGGTGAGATTCGTATCGAAAGCGTGGTCAGAGGATAAGGGCAGGGTGCTCCAGTATCCGAATAAGACCGGACCGCTTGCGCGATACCTCGATAATCTCACTAGACATGGATCACCTCCTTTCAGTTGTTTGCCCGCGGTCAGTATCTCTCGGGACGGGCAAAAATCAAGCGGAAATTCCTCACAAAAACATGGGTATGAAACCGACATTTCATGCGCTATTCTAAGCAGCTCGCCCCGTGTCCCGGGGCTCGGCCCGGAGAACAGGCGCGCCTGAAGCGCCGGCGGGCGCTGCGCAGGGGAGATCCGGAATGCAGGAGCAGGCACGCGCCGACGGAGGCACGGTAATCGAGCCGGCGCCGGTGCCCGGCGCTGAACGGCTCGCCGGTCTCGACGTGCTGCGCGGCGTCGCGGTGCTCGGCATCCTGGTGATGAACATCTACGCATTTGCGATGCCGTTCGCCGCCTACACGAACCCGCTCCTGATGGGCGGCCTGGAGCCTTACAACCTCGGCACCTGGTTCGTGACGCACGTGTTCTTCGACCAGAAGTTCATGAGCATATTTTCCATGCTGTTCGGCGCGGGCATCGTGCTGATGATGCAGCGTATGGAGTCGCGCGGTGCGCGCTTCGGGCCGATCTTCTTTCGCCGGCAATTCTGGTTGCTCGTCATCGGACTCGTTCATGCCTACCTGGTGTGGATGGGTGACATCCTGTTCTTCTATGCCGTCGTCGGCATGCTCGCGTTCCTGTTCCGGAAGCGTTCGCCCCGTACGTTGCTCATCATCGGCGTGCTGGCGCTCGCGGTCGGGCAGCTGATGGGCTTCGGCGCCAGCCACGCCATGAACGATCTGCGGAGCCAGGCGGCAGTCATCGAGGCCGGGCAGGGCTCCGGCGAGGCGATCGATACCGAGGCGGAAGAAATCCTCGAGCAGTGGCAGGCAACGCGTGAAATGGTGCTGCCGGGACCCGATGAGCTGGCAAACGACCTGGCTGCCTACCGCGGAAGCTACGCGGATTCCGTCGCGTTCCGTTCGCCGCACCTGCTGATGATGCAGCTGCAGGCGCTGCCGTTCTTCATCGTCTGGCGGGTCGGCGGCCTCATGCTGATCGGCATGGCACTGATGAAGCTCGGCATCCTCGCCGGCACCCGTGACGCGACGCTGTACGGCCGGATGGCCGTCGCGGGTTACGTGCTCGGGCTGCCGTTGACGGTCTTCAGCGGCTGGAACGCCTGGCAGCACGGCTTCGACGCGATCTACATGTTCGGTCCCGGCGGCTGGCCGAACTACGTGGGCAGCGTGATCGTGGCGCTCGGTCACACCGGCCTCGTGCTGTGGCTCGTCCGTTCCGGCCGTTGCCACGCGGCACTGGCCCGGTTCGGTGCCGTCGGCCGCATGGCCCTGACGAACTACCTCGCGCACTCGATCGTCCTGACAGCGGTCTTCTACGGCTACGGCCTGGGCCTCTACGGCCACATCCCGCGCCTCGCGCAGATGGCGTTCGTCGCGGCCGTCATCGGCGTGCAACTGGCCTTCAGCCCGTGGTGGCTCGCCCGCTACCGGTTCGGCCCGGCCGAGTGGCTCTGGCGATCGCTGACCTACTGGCGGCGTCAGCCAATGCGGCGAGCCGCCTAGGACGGGCCGAAATTGGCCGATTGGGCGCGGTGCATGTCAGGCTCGGCGTGTATACTCTGGCCCCAGCCAGTCGCGGACGCCGGCCGCGAACATAATTGATAACGAGAGAGACAATCCATGGCAATCGCAGATCTGAAAAACGTCCTCAAAATCTTCGGCGGCTCCGACATCGACTCGGGCGCCCAGGATGAGCTGTACAAGGAAGTCCTGTTGATGACGCTGGCGCGCGCAGCCGACGCGGACATCAACATTCAGAATGTCGAAGTGGACCGGATTCGGGAAATCCTGCAAGAACACACCGGCGAGGAATTCAGCCAGGCGGACATCCGCATCGCGGCGCGCGCCGAGCTGTATGCCGAGGCGAACCTGCGCAAGTACCTCAGCAAGGTCAACAAGAAGCTGACGCACCGGCAGCGCGGCGAAGTGATCAGCGCGCTTGCCGACGTGATGCGCAGTGACGAGGAAGTCAGCGCGCTCGAAGTCGATTTCTTCAACGGCGTTGCGGACGCGCTCGGCGTCACGCCTGCGCAAATCGCGGGGCTGCGCACCGGCGCCGTCTAGTCTGGCTCCCCCGCCCCCTGGGGTGGCGGGCGCCGCCAGCGAACTTCCCGGTACACGACGTACAGGCCGGACGCGATGATGATCGCGGCCCCGGCCAGCGTGTGCCCGTCCGGCACTTCTCCCCAGAATAGGTAGCCTGCGGCGGCGCCGCCGACGAGGGCCGTGTACTCGAACGGTGCGAGGATCGCCGGTGATGCGCGCCGGTAGCCGCCGACGATGCCGATCCAGGCCAGCACGGAACAAGCGCCGGCGACAAGGAACAGGGTCCACGACGCGGTGTCCGGCGCCACCCACGGATCGTCCGCGATCAGGAGCCCGGACAACAGCAACGGCCCGACGATGACCCACACGGACAGCGCATAACTGCTCTCGGTGCTGCCGAGATGCCGCGCGGTGATCGCGAGGCACGCGTAGCAGAATGCGGCCACGAGCACGGCGATCGATGCCGGCGTCACGAGGCCCGCGCCCGGGCGCAGCACGACGAGCACGCCGACGAATCCGGTGGTCACCGCCATCCAGCGGCGCCAGCCGACGTGCTCGCCCAGGAGTGGCATCGACAACGCCACGACCATCAGGGGCGCCGTGAAGCCCAGCGTCAGTGCATTGACGAGCGGCATGTGCGCCAGCCCGTAGAAGAAGCCGAACATCGTGAAACAGGACAGCGCGGTGCGCAGCAGGTGCCACCGCCAGCGCTTCGTGGCGAGCTGCCGCCACCCGCCGAATCGGCGAGCGAGCAGCAGGAACAGCAACAGGCCGACCAGGCTGCGCAGGAACACGAACTGGTCCAGTGAATGGCTGAGCAGGAGCTGCTTCGCGCACAGGTCGAGCCCCAGGCCCGCGCCGACGCCGAGCAGCAGCCGTGCAATCGCCTTGTCTACCGCGTCGTCCCGGCCAGCCTGAATCATTGCTGAACATGATCGCACGCCATTGTCGGAAAACCCACGGGTTCAGCCGCGATTCATGCGCGGGGGTGTGAAATGACCCTGAAATTCATGCACGAGAAGGGGATCGTCATGCGCCGTAGTCTCTTCAACACACCACCGGCACTGATCACCGTCGCCGTCCTGGCACTGGCCGCGACCGCGATGCCGCTCGCCGCTGCCGAGCCAGGTGACGACATGCGCGTGTCGCGCAGCAAGTTCTACGCATCGGACGGCCGCCGCCAGGCGGTGCCCGACAAGGTCGAGCTCTCGGAGGTGCCGAACGGCAGCGAATCGCCGGCCGCGCAGAAAACCGGCCGTCGCAGCGAGAGCGCAAGCTCCGGCACCCGCCGCACCGAGACGCCGAATACCGACTTCTGGTTCTACACCGCCGACGTCATCCTGTTCTCGGACGAGGACAACGACGGCTACTACTACGGTATCGACCTGCTGTTCGACGCGGACACGGTCTACGAACAGGCCGACGTCTTCGCCGTGCTCTACCTGAGTCGCGATGGCGGCCCCTGGATGGAGTACGCCGAGACGGACGTATTCCCGATATTCGGCGCGACCAGCGACGATGACTACGTGATCGTGACCGAACTGCTCGACGGGTACCCGCGCGGCAGCTACGACCTCCTGATCGAGCTGTACGACACCTGGGACGGTGCCTTCGTCGCCGAGATCGGCCCGGCGGACACGTCGGCGCTGTCGTTCCTGCCGCTGGAAGACGCGGAGCGCGACAAGCCGCGGGTGGTCGTGGTCGAGCAGGGCGGCGGCGGCGCGGTCGACCTGCTGCAGGTCACGCTGCTGGCGCTGTCCCTGGTCCTTGTCAGGCGTCGCCGGCGACCGACGCACGCGGTGGCCGATCGGCAAGGGCGCGCCGGATGACGCGCCGGACCCGTGCGGCCAGGTTGTCGAAGTAGACGTAGAGCGCCGGCACGACCAGCAGCGAAACGACGGTCGAGAACGCCAGGCCGCCGATGATGGCGCGGGCCATCGGGTAGTACGGCGGACCGTCACCACCGATCTGCGTCGTGCCCAGCGCCAGCGGTACCAGGCCGACAATGGTCGTAGCCACGGTCATCAGGATGGGGCGCAGCCGGTCTCGTCCCGCCTGCACGATGGCATCGCGCCGAGTCGCGCCCTGCAGCCGCAGGTTGTTGACGTGATCCACGAGCACGATGCCGTTGTTCACGACCACGCCGATGAGGATCATGATCCCGATCATCGCCATGAACGAGAACGTCGTCCCGGTCGCGGCGAAGAACAGGAACACGCCGAGGATCGAGAACACGATCGAGCCCAGGATGATCGAGAACGGCAGCAGCAGCGACTCGAACAGGGCGGCAATGACGAGGTAGATGCACGCGATGCCCAGGAGGAGGTTCATGGTCATCATCGCCTGCGTCTCGTCGTTGCGCTCGAAGCCGCGGCCGAATTTCCACGTGTAACCCGGCGGCAGGTCGATCTGGCCCATCAGACCCTCGACCCGCGGCCGCACCGCGTCGAGGCTGGTCCCATCGGCCAGGTTCGCCGACAGGATGACCGACGTCTGCCGGTCGGTCCGCCGGATCGACACCGGGGCCCGCCCGACCGTCAGCCGGGCGACGGTGCCGAGCGCCACGCGCTCGCCCGCCGGCGTGAACAATGGCAGGTCCGCCAGCTGCTCCAGGCTCTGGCGGTCGTTGTCGCGGAACGCCAGGCGAACCGCGACTTCGCCGAACTCGCCCCGGAATTCGCGCAGGTTTTCTCCGCGCAGGGCGATGCTCACGGATTGCGCGACGGTCGCGGCATCCAGCCCGGCGATCGCCGCGCGGTCGCGGTCTACCGAGATCCGTATCTCGCGCTCTCCGGCCTCGCCGTCGGTACGGACCCTGTCCAGCCCTTCGATGGACGACAGCGCGCGCATCAGCTCGTTGCCAATCTCGTTCAACACCTGCGTCGAGTCGCCGCTGACTTGCAGGCTGAAGCCTTCGCCACCGCCTTGCTGATTCCAGTCGAAGCTCGGTTTGCCAATCGCGATGGTTGGGAGGTTTTCCATGATGGCTTCGATGATCTCGGGGGTCGGGCGCGTCGCTTCCTCTTCGTCGGTCAGCAGAATCGTCGACACCGCGAAGCCCTGGTCGTAGTAGCTGTACACAGAGCGGATGTCGAAGGCTTCCTGGTTGTCGTAGAGGTAAGTCTCGATCTGGTCGACGGCACTTTCGACCTTCTCCAGCGAGTGCTCGCCCTCGATGTGGTACGGCATGTTGAGCCGTCGCCCCGCGTCCTGCGGGAACATGTCGAACTTCACGAGATTGAGCGGCAGCGGCATCACGCCGATGGCGCAGATCAGCGCGATGCCGAGCGCGGTCCACCACGGATGCCGTAACTGCCAGCCGAGCGCATTCACGTAGCCGCGCGTCAGCCGGCCCATGACGGGGCCGTTACCCTGGTTCTTCGGAATCGCGACGCGCGCCGCGAGCATCGGCACCAGCGTCTGCGCGATAGCCAGGGAGGCGAGGAGCGCGACGACGATGGTGATGGCGACGTGCGTGAGAAACACGGAAATGTCCGATTTCGTGCCGAAGATGATCGGCAGGAACACGATGATCGTCGTCGTGGTGCCGGCGATGACGGCAAGCCCGACTTCCCGTACCCCGGACAGCGTCGCCGCGGACGGGTTGTCCGGGTCCTCGCTGCGGTGCCGGAAGATGCTCTCGGTAACCACGACGGCGTTGTCGACGAGCATACCCACCGCGAGCATCAGGCCCATCATCGACAGGATGTTCAATGACAGCCCCGCGAAGTACAACGCGCCCAGCGTGATCAGGAGTGAGAAGGGCACGGAGGCGACGACGATCAGCGTCGTGGTCACCTGCCGGACGAACAGGTACAGGACGGCGATGGCCAGCAGGCCGCCGATCAGCCCGGCATCCAGCAGGTCCGACAGCGACTCGCGGACGGATTCGCCCTGGTTGTCGAGCGGGAAGATGTTGATGCCCTGCATCTGCGGCAACTTGCCGATTTCCTCGACCTCGGCGATGACGCGGTCCGTGACTTCGACGAGGTTTGCGCCCGTCGACTTGCTGACCGCGACGCCGATCGCGTACTTCTTGTCCAGCCGCCGGCCATAGTTGCGTTCCGGTGTGTGCAGCGAGACCTCGGCAACGTCGCCGAGTCGCAGGCCGCTCTCGTTGATCTGCAGGCCCCGGATCTCGTCGAGCGAGCGGAACTCGCCGATCGGGCGGATATTCATCCGCTGGCCGTCCGTCGTCACCTGCCCGGCGCTGACGGCGAAATTGCTGCGCGCGAGCAGTGTACGCAGCGCGCCAAGGTCGACGCCGTAGGCGGCGATCGCATCTGCGCGCAACAGGATGCGCACCTCGCGGGCGTCCACGCCCTGCAGTTCGACGCGCGAAACGCCTTCGAGCCGCTCGAGTCGCCGTTTCAGCAACCGGTCGAGCAACTCGTGGCTGTCCGACAGGTCACGGTCCGACGAGATCCGGAGCTGCAGCACCGGCTGGTCGGCCAGTGAGCCGGTGAACACGAACACTCGTCGCACGTCATCGGGCAGCAGGTGCCGCACGCTGTCGAGCTTCGCCCGTGCCTCGATACCCTTGACGGCCATGCTCTGGTCCCAGTCGAACTCCAGTTCGATCTGCGCCTGGTCCTCGCCGGACGTCGACCGCATCCGCTTGATCCCGGAAAGCGTGGCCAGCGCTTCCTCGACGGGCCGCGTGATCAGTTGTTCGATTTCCTCCGGTGTCGATCCTTCGTACGGGATATAGATGTAGATTCCCGGCCACTCGATGTCCGGAAACTTTTCCAGGGGGAGCAGCCGGGAAGCCAGCAGACCGACAAGCGACAGGGCAACGAAGACGACGACGGTCGTTACGGGCCGCCGCAGCGCCGTCTCGGTGTGTTTCACACCGATGCCCCGGGAACGACGGCGTTGCCGTCGGCGACCATGGAGGGCCAGTGCTTCCGGTCCAGCAGCGAGTAAACGACGGGGATGACGACCAGCGTCAGCAGCGTGGACGTCAGCAGTCCGCCGATCACGGTAATGGCCATCGGCGCGCGCACTTCGGCACCCTCGCCGAAACCGAGCGCCATCGGCACGAGGCCAAGTGCCGTCGTCAATGTGGTCATCAGGATCGGGCGCAGCCGCGCGCCGCCGGCTTCGACGATCGCCTCGGTGCGCTCGAGGCCCCGGGCCCGGAGCTGGTTGATCAGGTCGACGAGAACGATGGCATTGTTCACGACGATGCCGGCCAGCATGATGACGCCGATCAGCGCTACGATGTTGATCGTGGTCCCGGTGACGAACAACGCCAGGACGGCGCCGACGAATGCCAGCGGGATCGTGAACAGGATGACGAACGGGTGAATCAGTGACTCGAACTGTGACGCCATCACGAGGTAGACGAGGAATACGGCGAGCGCGAGCACAAACTGCATCGACTGGAACGACGCCTGCATTTCCTCGCTCTGGCCGGAGACCGTCGCCGTGACGCCGTTCGGCATCGGGATCCGGCTGACGATGTCACCGGCTTCGAGCGCTGCGGCACCGAGGTCGCCGTGTGCGACGTTGGCAGTGATGATTGCGACGCGCTCCTGCGAGACGCGGCGAATCTCGGCCGGGCCATTGGCGACGCGCACGTCGGCGACGGCGTCGAGCGTCACCGGCCGCGCCGAGTTCGGGTTCACGATCAGGCGGCGGATCTCGCCGATGCTGGATTGGCGCGTATCCACGCTGCGCACGAGAACGTCGATCTTCTTGTCGCGCCACGTGTAGCGCGTCGCCAGTTCGCCGCGAACGTTCGCGACCACGCGGTCGGCAATGTCGCGCACTGCGAGGCCGAGTGCGGCGGCGCGCTCCTGGTCGAACACGATCTGGATTTCCGGATTGCCGCGCTCGACCGTCGTCCGGATGTCGGCGAACCGGTCCGATTCCGCCATGTCCGCCTCGATGCGCCGGGCCGTCGCCGACAGTGCGTCGAGGTCGTAGCCGGTGACCTCGACCTGCAACGGGCTGGCGAAAGCCATCAGGGCCGGGCGGGAGAACTCGTACTGCACGCCGGGGAGCCCGGAGAGTTCGCGACGCATCGCGTCCATCGTCGCATCCTCGGCCGCGCGGCCCGCGCCGGGCTGCAGGCGTACGCTGAGCGTGCCGGTATTGTCGCCGGCATCGACCGGGTTTGCGTCGAGGCGATTGCCGGTGCCGGCGACGGAGTAGTCCATCGCGACGGCATCCATGTTCCGGGTCGCGGCCTGGGCGGCCTGGATCGCGCGATCCGTTTCGGCGAGCGGCGCGCCGGGCGGGAGGCGCAGGTCGACGCTGAATTCGCCCTGCGAGAGCTGCGGAATCAGTTCCGTGCCGAGGCGCGGGACGAGCGCCATCGAGCCGGCGAAGAGGGTGAACGCCGCGAGCAGCACGGTGGCCCGGTGCGCGAGCGACCAGCGCAGCAGCGACGGGTACACCGCGGCCGCCGCAGCGTTCAACCGCTGCAGCAGCCAGGTCGGGACCCAGAGCAGGGCCCACATGACGGTAAACAGGAATCGGACTGCGCGCACCAGGACGATGGCCGTCTTCGTGGGCCAGCCCGTCCTCGCCGCCTCGGTCGCATTTTCGGCCTCGGTGTCGTACCGGTGTCGCCCGCCCAGTGCCGCCAGCATGGGGATCAGCGTCAGGGCGACGATGAGCGAGAAGGCGAGCGCGAACGTGACGGTCAGCGCCTGGTCGCGGAACAACTGGCCGGCGATGCCGGTGATGAACACCATCGGGAAAAACACCGCGATCGTCGTCAGCGTGGAGGCGAAGACCGCGCCGGCCACTTCGGCAGTACCGCTGCGGGCGGACTCGACCACGTCCAGGCCCTGCTCCTTCTTGCTGACAATGTTTTCGAGAACGACGATGGAATTGTCGACCAGCATCCCGACTGCCAGGGCAATGCCACCCAGCGACATGATGTTGAGAGACACACCGTTCAGGTACATCAACATGAACGTGCCGATCACCGAGACCGGGATCGCGACGCCGACGATGGCCGTGGCGCGGCCGTCTCGCAGGAACCCGTAAAGGACGATGATCGCGATGATGCCGCCCGCGATGGCCGCGTTGCGCACGTCCGCGACGGCGGCCGCGATGAAGCGCGACTGGTCGTAGATCGTGGTCAATTCAGTGCCCTCGGGCAGTGATTCGCGCACGCGCTCGAGTCGCCGCTCTAGCCGGTTTGCCACCTGCACCGTGTTGGCGTCGCCTTCCTTGTACACGCCGAGTTCGACGGACTCGAGCCCCTGCACACGGGTGATGGCTTCGCGTTCCTTGTAGCCCCGAATCACGTCGGCGACATCGCGCAGGTACACCGGCCGGCCGCCGACGCTCGCGATGATTGCGTCGCGGAACTCGTCCACGGTCTGAAACTCGTTCAGCGTACGCACGAGGAAGCGCTGGTCGCCTTCCTCCAGTCGGCCGCCGGACAGGTTGACGTTCTCCGCGCGTATACGGGCGGCGACCTGCTCAATGCTGATGCCGAGCTGCGAGAGCTTTTCCTGGTCGACGCGAATCTGGATCTCGTCTTCGAGGCCCCCGCTGACCTTGACGGCAGCAGTGCCTTCTTCGGCCTCGAGGTCCGTCTTGATGCGGTCCTCGGCGAGTCGCCGCAGAGCCTTCAGCTGCGCCTCGCCTTCGGGGCCGGGTGCGAGGCCTGCCGCCCGCCGGAGGCCGAGACGCATGATCGGTTCGGATGACGGGTCGAACCGCAACAGCAACGGCCTTTGTGCCTCGAGCGGCAGCCACAGCACGTCGAGTTTCTCGCGGACCTCGACGCCGGCGACGTCCATGTCCGTGCCCCACAGGAACTCTAGCGTGACGTCGGACTGGCCGGAGCGGGAGACGGAGCGAACGAGCCGCACGTTGCGTATGACCCCGACGGCTTCCTCGATCGGCTTCGTGATGAGGTTCTCGACCTCGGCCGGTGCGGCGCCGGTGAGCTCGGTGCGGATCGTCAGCGTCGGGTACGAAAGGTCCGGCAGCAGGTTCAGGTTGAGCCGCGACAACGACACGAGGCCGAACAGGCCGACGGCCACGGCGAACATGACGATCGTGACGCGGCGCTCGGTTGCGATTTCAATCAGTCGACGCATCGCCATCCCCTTCCGTGCCGTTGCCGCCGGCGACACTGACGTCGGCGCCGTCGCCCTGCGCGTCGATGACCATCACCGCGGAATCCGGCCGCAGCCCCACCTGGCCCACCGTGATGACCTTGTCGTCGTCCGAGAGCCCGGACAGGATCTCGATCCGGCCTTCGCTGTTGTATCCGGTCTCGACGTAGCGCTGCCGTGCCTTGCCGTCTTCGACGACGAAGACGCTGGTACGGCCGAGTTCCTCGACGATCGCGCTGCGCGGGACCAGCAGTGCATCGACGTGCCGGTCGTGCACGATTCCGACACGCGCAAACATGCCGGGCTTGATGCGGCGAGTGGCGTCGTACAGCTCGATCGTCACCTTGAACGTGCCCGTCGCGGCGTCGACGACGGGGCTGACGCGCGTCACCGTCGCCTGGACGGGCGCTTCCTGCAGCGCGTCGATCTCCAGCGCCACCGGCTGGCCCGCGGCAATCTGCGCAAACTCGCGTTCCGGCACGTGCAGGTCGACGATCAGCGGATCGAGGCTCGTCACGCGAAATACCGGCTCGTTGACGGCCAGCGTGTTTCCGAGCTTTATGTAGCGACGCGAGACGACGCCGTCGATCGGCGCGCGGATCTGCGTGTAGTCGAGTTCGAGGCTCGCAAGATTGTGGGAGGCCTGCAGGGCTTCGAGGTCGTACTTGATCCGGTCGAAGTCACCCGCGCTGATGAGTCCCTTCTCGCTGAGGTCGACGTTGCGCTCGTAGTCACGCTGCAGCTTCCTCAGGCGCGCTTCCGATTCGTTGAGTTCCAGGCGCAGGCGGTCGCCGTCCAGACGCGCGAGCACCTGCCCCTTGCGCACGACGTCGCCTTCCTCGACGAGGATCTCCCGGACCTCGCCGGCCACCTTGGCCAGCACGTCGGCGTCGGCGAAGGCCTCGATGGGCGCGGTGCCGCGGTACAGTGCGTAGACGTCGCCGCGGGTCGGCAATCCGACCTCGACCGGAACCGGCGGCGTTTCCTCTTCCGCCTCCCCGTCCGATTGCGCGCCGGCGGAGTCCTCGCCGGGATTGCCCCCGCAGGCGGCGAGCATCAGCGCGGCGACCAGTGTGACTGTCCAGCGTGACTCGAAGGTCATCGTTGTCTCTCCCTCTTGCCCCTGCCGCGTGTTTCCCGCGGCTCGATTGCAGCGATCCCGTCGAGCGTGGTTAGCCGGCCGACCGCGCCGGGTCCGCCAGCCTCGCGACGACGCGGCTACCGTCCCGCAGCCCGTCCTGTCCGATGACCACGATGCGGTCTTCCGCGCCGAGGCCGTCCAGCACCTCGACGTCATCGCCGGAGCGGATTCCCGTCACGATGCGGCGGCGCTTCACGGCATCGCCGTCGACCACGTAGACGGCCGTGCCGTCGTCCTCGTCGACGAGGGCCCGGGCCGGGATCACCAGCGCGTTCTCGTGCGTGTCGTAGGCGATCGAGAAGCGCGCGAACATGCCCGGCGCGAGCCGGCCCGCCGCGTTATTGACGACGGCGGTTGCGCGAAACGTGCCGGTCTCGGCGTCGACGGTGGGGCTGGTGCGCACGATCTCTGCCGGAAACCGGGTGTCGGGTATGGAGTCTACGCGCAGCCAGGCCCGCTGGCCCGCCCGGATTCGTGACAATTCCGTCTGCGGTAGCTGCAGGTCGGCGCGCAGCTCGTGCGTGTCGGTAACGCGGAAGGCCGGCGTGCCGGCCTGCAGGTGCTGGCCCGGACGGATCATGCGCGCCGACACCACGCCCGCGATCGGTGCGCGGATCTGCGCGTAGCCGTACTCGAGCTGGCGGCGCTCGAACGTCGCCTGCAGGGCATCGAGGTCGAAGCGCAGGCCGTCGAACATCGCCTTGCTCACGAGGCCGCGTTCGTGGAGATCGACGTAGCGTTCGTACTCGGCCCGCGCGCGGTCGACCTCGGCCTTCGCCGCGAGCATCTCCAGGCGCAGGCGTTCGCCGTCGAGTGTCGCCAGGACCTGGCCCGCGACGACCCGGTCGCCTTCCTCCACGTGTATGTCGATGACGTCGCCTGCGACGCGCGCAGGGACCGGGGCGTCACCGTCGGTCGCCAGGGTCGTGGTGGCACCGTAGGTCGCGAGCAGGTCCGCGCGGCGCGGGTAGTCCACCTGGACCGGCACCGCGGCCGTGTCCGATGTCGCGGCGGCGGCCGACGGGTTGGCGGCATCGGCATTGCAACCGGCGATCGCAAGGCTGCCCAGCGAAGCGAGTGCGGCGAGTGACAGGGTGATGCGGTTCATGGGGACGCCCGTGGCTCTGGTTCGGTGTTATAGTGGAGTATAACACTAGTTCGGTATAACGCAACTGGCCGGTCTACTTTTCGGACAGCGCGCGGGCGGCCGGGTTCGCGCCGGCGTCCCGGCAAGTCCGCCGGCTCTCCTTGGATGCGCGGCGGGCGCTTTTGGATGCAACAACGGCCTCAGCGGGCGGCCGGCTCGGCGTCTCCTGTCCGGCGGCCGCGCCGGCGCTCGCGCCAGGCCGCGAGCCGCGCCGAGGCATTCGCCTGCGCGAGCAGCAGGCTGGGGGTGAGGAAGAGCGTCAGGATCGTCGCGAAGGCGAGGCCGCCCGCGACCGACGAGGCGAGCTGCGTCCACCATTGTGAGCTGGGCGCGCCGACCGTGACCTCGCGGTGAATGAGGTCGATGTTCACGCCAAGGACCATCGGCATCAGGCCGATGATCGTCGTGACGGTCGTGAGCAACACCGGCCGCAGGCGAATGGCACAGGTCCGCAGCACCGCCTCGTGCGCGTCCGCGCCACGCTCGCGCAGGACGTTGTAGGAGTCGATGAAGACAATGTTGTTATTGACGACGATGCCGGCCAGGGTGATGACGCCGACGCTCGACATGATCAGCCCGAACGGTTTGCCGAGCAGCAGGTGCCCGAGCAGGACGCCGCCCGTGGAAAACACGACGGCGGTCAGGATCAACCCTGCCTGGTACAGGCTGTTGAACTGCGTGACCAGGATGATGGCCATCATGGCGATGGCGAGCAGGTAGGCGATCTCCAGGAACGCCATATCCTCCTGCTGGTCTTCGGTGGATCCACGGAACGCATAGTCGACGCGTGGATCGATGCCGAGCGCCGGCAGTACCTCGTCGCGCAGCTCGGCCACGATGTCGGTGGGCAGGTACTCCGGCAGGACGTCGCCCTGCAGGACGACGGTGCGGTGCCGGTTCGTACGGTGAATCGTGCTGACCTTCTGTGCCGGTTCGCGAGTGACGAAAGTGCTGATCGGCACGAGGCCGTTCGCGGTGGGGATGCGCAGCGAATCGATCTGCGCCAGCGACCGGTCGCCAACCGGGTAGCGCACCCGGATGTCGATTTCCTCGTCACTGTCGTCCGGGCGGTACTCGCCGAGCTTCAGGCCGTTCGTGACGAATTGCACCATTGCGCCGACGAGGGCGACGTCGGCGCCGAAGCGTGCGGCTTCGGCGCGGTCCACCTTGATCTGCCACTCGATGCCGGGCAATGGCAAGTCATCCTCGATGTTGAACACCGCCGGGTGCCGCTCGAGCGCCTCGGCGACGAGTTGCACCGTCGGCTCGAGCAGCGCGTAGTTGCGCGATGAGAACTCGATGTTCACGGGCTTGCCCTGTGGCGGGCCCGCGTCCGGCTTGCGCGTCTCGATGACGATGCCGACGAGGTCCGCGGTCTTCGCGCGAATCTCGGAGAGGATGTCGTCCGAACGGCGGCGCTCGTCCCATTCGACGTAGTTGAGCGTCAGCGAACCGATCCAGTCCTCGGCGGCATCGTTGTTCGCGGAGCCGGACTTGGCGTAAACGAACTCGATCTCGTCCATGCCGAGCACGCGCTGCTCGACCTGGCGCACGAGCCGGTCCTTCTCGTCGACGGACAGGTCGCCGCGTGCGCGGATGTCGACGGTCGCGAAGTTCTGTTCGACGTCGGGGAAGTACTCGAGGCCCCGTCCGAAGACGAAGAAGAGAACGTAGATGGCGACCAGCAACGTCGTAACGTAGGCCACGTTACGCCAGGGGTTGCGCAGCGATCGCTTCAGGAACCGCACGTAGCTGCCCGTGATGCCCGTCACGGTGTCGAGGTCGCCGATCTCGGCGGCGGACAGGTTGCGCCGGGCTTCTTCGCTGTTCGCGCCGGTCTTGCCGAAGATCGTGCCGAGCGTTGGGACGAACAGCAACGCCATGACCAGCGACGCGGACAATACCGCGATCAGCGTGATTGGCAGGTATTTCATGAACTCGCCCGTCATGCCGGGCCAGAACGCCATGGGCAGGAACGCGGCGAGGGTGGTGCAGGTCGACGCGATGATCGGCCAGGCCATGCGGATCGCGGCGCGGGAATACGCGTGGCGCGGAGACTCGCCCTCGGCCATGCGACGGTCCGCGAGTTCGGTGACGACGATGGCACCGTCGACGAGCATGCCGACCGCCATGATCAATGCGAACAGCACCATCATGTTGATCGTGATGCCCATGGCCCCGATCAGCAGGATGCCGACCAGGAAACTGCCGGGGATCGCCACGCCGACGAGCAGCGCCGAGCGAATGCCGAGGATGCCGATGATGACGATGAAGACCAGCAGCACGGCAATCAGAACGCTGTTCTGCAACTCGGTGAGCATGTCGCCGATGTCCTTCGACTTGTCGCGCGAAGCGGACACCGTGATGCCGGCGGGCCAATACGCCTGCTCTTCGGCCACCAGCGCGCGTACCTGCGCGATCGTGTCGACGACGTTGGCCCCCGTGCGCTGTATGACCTCGACCGCGATCGCCGGTTTGCCGTTCAGCCGCGCGTAGCTCGTGGCGTCCTTGTACGTTCGGCGCACTTCCGCGATGTCCTTGAAATGCACGACACGGTCGCCGACGGCCTTGATCGGCATGTTCAGCACGTCGCTCGGGTCCTCGACCACCCCCGGCACCTTGACCGGGAAACGGCCCTCGGCCGCCTCCAGTGATCCGGCCGCGACGAGCCTGTTGTTCAGGTTGATGAAGTTGACGATCTGCGCCTGGTCGAGCCCGTAGCTTTCCATCGCGAGCGGGTCGACGATGACTTCCATCAGTTCCTCGCGCACGCCGACCAGGTTGACCTCGAGCACGCCCGAAATGCCCTCGATGCTTTCGCGCAGGTCCTTCGCGATCGTGGTGAGGGTCCGTTCGGACACGTCGCCGGCCAGGTTCAGCACGAGCATCGGGTCGAAACGGGAGAACTTGACCTCGTTAACGGACGGCTCGTCCGCCTCGCTCGGGATCTCCGCCTTCGCCTTGTCGACCTTTTCGCGCACGTCCTGCAGCGCCGTGTTCGTGTCGATGCCGGCATCGAACTCGAGCATCACGTTGGCACCGCCCTCGTAGGCGGTGGACGTCATTTCCTTGATGCCCTCGATCGAGCGCAGCTCCTGCTCCATCGGGCGCACGAGCAGCCGCTCGGAATCCTCCGGCGAGATGCCCTCGTAGTGGATGCTGACGTAGATGTTCGGAATCTCGATATCCGGTTCCGCTTCCTTCGGAATGGACACGTACGCGTACAGTCCGGTCGCCAGCAGCGCGGCCAGTGTCAGCAAGACGGTCCGGGAGCGGGAGATGGCGGCGTCGATGACCTGCATCTAGTCTGTCTCGGCCTGGATGGCGACAGCGGTGTCGACGTCACCTTCGGGAACGGCGTTCACGAGCGCGCCATCCGGCACAAAACCCTGTCCGACCGTGATGATCGTCGCGGTCGGCGGCAGCCCCGCCACCCAGATGCCGTCGCTGGTTGCGACGGCGATGTCCGCAATGATGAACTCGACGCGACCGTCGGCGTCGACGATCTTGACGCCGACGTTGCCGTCGTCATCGAGCGTCAGCAGCGACGGCGCAATGCGGTGCGCGAGTACCGTTTCGCCCGGGATTCGCAGCTCGGCCGTGCCGCCGGCGCGGAGTGCCCCGTCGCCGTTGTCGACCTCGAGTTCGACCGTGAACGTGCGGGTCGCCTCGTCGGCCACGGGCGCAACGTAGCGAATCCGCCCGTGCACGGTCTCGCCCGTGGCGAGACGTGCGTCCGCCTCGTCACCGACGGAGACCTGGCCCGCGTCGAATTCCGACAGGTCGGCGGTCACGATGATCTTGCGGTTGTCGACGAATGTCGCGATCGAGTCGCCGACCTTGACGAAATCACCGATCTCCACCTCGCGCGACTGCAGCGCGCCGTCGAACGGCGCCCGCACGGTCATGTATTCGAGGTCGAGCTCGGCGCGGGTGAGCTCCGTGCGCGCGGCTTCGAGCGCGGCAAGGGCTTCCTGGAGCTGCGCCTCGGAGACGTAGCTGGATGACTTCAGCTTTTCGCGCGCCTCGTACTCGACTTCGCGCTGGCGGACGGTGGCTTTCGCCTGCGACAGGCGCGCCTGGCGGTCGCGTTCGTCGAGTCGCACGACGATGCCGCCTGCGTCCACGTTGCTGCCGCGCTCGGCGCCCGTGGCGGTGACGCGGCCATCGGTCTCGGCCGCGAGACGCACAATGCGCGCCGGCGCCGTCTCGCCGTTAACCAGGATCGTGCGCCGGACCTCCTCCGCCGATTGTGTGCGCACGCGGACGCTGCCGCGGGCATCCGCGTTCGCGGTGTCCGCGGCGGCGATCGCACGTTCATCGTCCGGATTGCCGGACGGGCCGAGTGCACCGCTCGCGAGCCACAGGACGATCAGCAATGCGATGCCGAGCGAGATGATCCAGGATCGGTAGGTCTTCAGGTTCGCGGACTTCATGAATTCGGTTCCAGGGAATGAGCGGATGCAGCGGCGGCGGTCATTGGGCCGCCGTTCTCTTCAGATCGGGCGCGGCGGTGAGCGTGTCCCGGTTGGCCTCGATGTAACGCTTCGACGCCTCCGTGATGGCGCGGCCGAAACCGCAGACGAAACGCATGCCGTCGGTCCATTCGCCATTGCACTCGTCGAATTCGTCGAACATCGCGAGGTAGCGCGACAGCTCCGTGACGCGGTGATCGAGGATCGCCGCGATCTGTTCGGCCGACATCAGGTGCGCGAAGCACATCGCGGCCAGGAACTCCGAACGAACGCGGTGGGTGAGGTTCGTTTCGCTGAGTGCGCCGCGCAGGTGTGCGAGCCCGTCGTCGGTGATCCGGTAGACCTTGCGGTCCGGCCGACCGTCCTGGGCCTCCTCGCGGCAGTCGACCAGGCCGTCCGCGTGCAGCGACGAGAGTGCCGGGTAAATCGATCCGTAGCCCGCGGCAAAGAAATGCGCGAACGTCGATTCGAACTGCTTCTTCAGGTCATAGCCGGACGCCTCGCCATCCGAGAGCATTCCGAGGCACACCGTTTTCACGTCCATCGAGCCGTCTTCCCGCGGCCAGGCCGCATATATCGGGGCGATGCATTATATCCATCCGATATAGTAATTCCATTTCCAAAACGTTAAGTTTTGTATCCGCGCGTAAGTCGTGCAAAATCAGTATCTTATTGGCTGGGATCGCGGCGGGGCAGCATGTTGACGAGGGGGTACGGGCTCGGCGCGGTTCTGCTTGCGCTCTCCCTCGCGCCGCCGGCCGGGGCGACCCCGGGCCGCTTCGAGGCCTGGCTCGACGCCTTCGATTTCAACGACTACGCGCTGTCGATGAACGTCTACGCGTCGCCGTCCGTGTACGACGGGGGCGACGCCACGACGGTGCTCTATCCGTTGCTGTCGTCCTTCGAGCACGCGACCACGACGGACCACCCGCTGTTCGTCCGCGAGGGTTACGTCGGCCTGCGGGCCGTCGCGAACGAGCGCTTCCAGGCCGGCTTCACGGCCCGGGTCAACGCGGACGGCTACGGTGCGACCGCCGGCGGGGCCCTGGCCGGCATGCAGAGCCGCGGCTGGAGCGTGTCCGCCGGCGCGCTCGCCGGCGTGGCCGTCGGTCCGCTGCACGCGGACCTGTTCCTGACCACGGACCTCTTCGGTCGCCACAACGGGCAGATCGCGAGCCTGAAGCTCGCGTGGCCCATGTCCGGCGGCCGGCTGGTCTTCGTGCCGCAGGTCGAGCTCACGCGCTACTCCGGCAACTACGTCGATTATTACTACGGTGTCACGGACGGGGAGGCGACGCCGGAACGGCCCGCATACTCGCCGGGCGCCGCGACCGTGCCGGAGGTGCGCGTCGACCTGCGCTGGCGCTTCCTGCCGCAATGGTTCCTGCGCATCGACGCAGGCTACTCCTGGCTGCCCGGAGCGATGGCGAACAGCCCGATCGTCGCCGCCGACCGGGACCACTACGTGGCCGTCGGCGTCGCCTGGGATTCCGGCGCGTTCGTCCGGCTGCATGATGACGACCGGGTATCGCCGTCGACCTGGGAGATGGGGATCGAGGCGTTCTTCATGCGGGCGAGCTCGACCGTGGTGCTGTCGGGCAACGACGGCGAAGCATCGGGCAGCCTCGAGCGGGACAGCGGCTTCGACACGCAGGACGTCGGTCTCCCGCTGAGCCTGGAATGGCGCATCGGACGCTTTCACACGCTCAACGCCCGTTACTTCGAGCTCTACCGTGACGGCGCCGTCGAGATTGCGGCGGACCGGCAGGTCGGGTCTGTGCCGTTCGCGGCCGGAGCGCGCCTGCGGACGCGGCTCGCAACGCGGGTGCTGCGGCTCAGCTACGGGTTTGCGGTCTTTCGAGACGCCCAGAAGGAGCTCATCGTGTCAGCCGGGCTGCACGGAACACGTTTCGACTTCTCGGCGTCCGCGGAATCGGGCGAGGTCGATGCGGCGACCACCGCGATCATGCCGCTCGTCGGCGCGTCGCTGCGGGCGAACTTCAGCCCCCGGCTCGCAATGCATATCGGCCTGGAACTGTTCGGTCTCGAGTTCGACCGCGCTAAGGGGAGCCTCGTCGATCTCGCCGTGGAAGGCCGGTACCGCCTGTCGCCCCGTTTCGACGTTGGAGCCGGGTATCGCTACTATCGCCAGTCACTGGACAGCGGCGACGACCGCCTTCGCGGCGATGTGACGATTGAGTACCGCGGGCCGCTCGCGACGCTACGCTACCGCTTCCCCTGACGACTACTGGAAGTACTGCGCCATGAACGGCGTCAGCAGGCGATCCTCGGGATCGAGTTGGCGCCGGAGCTTCCGGAACCAGGCGAGGCGGTTGCCGTAGACCTGTTTCGCGTAGTCCGCCCGCAGCGACCGCGTCTGGCTGAAGATCGGCACGCCGGCCCAGTGTTCGGCGAAGTCGGCAAGGTCTATGACGAAGTCCTCCCACCCGGCGACCTGCGTCGCGGTCGTCTGCAGCGCGATCATCGGTTCGTCGAAGGACGGCGACAGCACGCTGGTCGCATCGCGACTGATCCGGTAGCCGATCGCCGGGACGTCGCAGCGATACCCGGTGCGCTCGAAGGTCTCGCGGCAGAAATCCCGGTACGCGCGCGCGACGAAGGAGAAATCGGTCGCCGGGAAACACCAGGTCGAGTACAGGAGTTTCTTGATGCTGCTTGCCGTGCGCCCCTGCATCGTCGCGTTGTTGCCCGTCCGCACGAAGCGGCTGTTGACGATTCCCTGGGTGGCCTCGGTGACACTGTCGATGACGCGGTAGCGAACCGACTGTATCGGCAGCAGGCGGTTGAGCGACTTGCAGACCTGCGGCAGTACGGTGCTCTCACCCCAGTCCTTGATCTTCCACGGCGTGTTGTAGGTCTGGCCCGCGTTCGCGGCGTAGCGTCGGAGGTCAAGATAGACCCGGTCGCGATACGGCATCAGGGCGAAGCGGAAACCGACCGGCGCGTTCGAGATCCGGTCCGAGACCGCGCAAAACTCGTCGATAGACAGCTTGCGATGGCTCGCGGTGAACGTGTTCTGCGGCTGCACGTTCAACGTCGCCTCGGTGATGACGCCGAGCATGCCGTAGCTTGCGCGCACCGCGGCGAGAAACTTCTGGCTGTCCGGGCCGACCGTCATCGCCTTCCCGGCGCCGGTGACCATCTTGACACTGACGACGCTGCTCGCGAGCGCGCCGGCTTCGTTTCCGATGGACGGCCCGAGGCAGGGCGCGGCGATCGCACCGCCCAGGGTCCGCCCGGTCATTTCGTGGTTTCCGATCAGCTCGAGGCCCTGTTCCGCCAGCGCCTCGGCGAGCGCGTACAGGCGGACGCCCGACTGTGCCGTGACCGTGTGGTTGTAGGTATCGATGTCGATGATCCGGTCCAGTCCCGTCATCCGGACGGTCGTGCCCGCCGAGCTTCGGTTGCAGTCCGTGGACGCCGTGGCGGCGCCCTGCGGGCGAATGGGCACGGCCGTACTCGTACCGCGCTGCATGATGCGGACGATGGATTCGATGTTGTTGACGGGGATTTCGGCCGCGGCGGACACCGCGAAACGACCGGTCTTCTTCAGGCGAGCTGCACTCAAGTCACGTCTCCGGCGACCCCGCTGTCGTAGACTCGCGCCCTTAGACCGGTGGTTTTGCGTCCCCGCCTTTCGGTCGGGTTTGCCTTTATCGAACGAATCTTCATCCTTGCACGAGTGCCCGAAACCTGTCAACGAACCGGGTCGCCGTCACACGTCCGGCCGGAATTATTGTCAAAATCACGTGCCGGCGTTCGCAGCCGGTAGACTTCGACCGACTGACCTCACCATGCCGCAATCTCGTCCCTACATGCCGAACCACGCACGCCGCCGGCGACTGGCGCGATGTCGTTCGCAGGCCGTGATGGCGCTGGCCGCGCTGTGCGCGTCGCCGGTCGCGACGGCGGAGCTCGGGTTCGTCGTGATCGGCGTCGACGACGCGTTGCGGGCGAATATTCTCAATCACAACGACATCTTCCGTTTCGCCGAATCCGCGGCGTTGAGTGACCACGGGCTGAACGACATCACGCAACAGTCGATCGACAATGCGCGGGCGGCATTGCGTCCCTACGGTTACTACGAACCGGACATTCGTGGGCGCTACTACCGGGACGCAGACGGCGAACCGGTCATCGAGTTGACCGTCAAGCCCGGGGCGCCGGTCGTGATCCGCCGCATGACCGTGAACGTCGAGGGCCCGGGCGCATCCGTGCGCGAGCTCAGGCGCTGGAAGTCGGCGTGGCCGCTGGCTGCGGGCGACCGGCTGGACCAGGTTGCGTGGGAACGGCAGAAGGCGCGGGGGCTCGAGATCGCGAACGAGGCCGGGTACCTCGCCGCGACGTATCGCGTGCGTCGGCTGGCGCTGGACCTTCCCGGGCGTTCGGCGGACGCGGAGCTCGTGATGGAAACCGGTCCCCGCTTCGTCATCGGCAACATCGAGTTCGGCGACCACGTGCTGCAGCCCGGTGTCGTCGAATACATTCCGCGCTTCGAGAGTGGCGACCCGTACACCGTTCAGCTCATGGACGACTTCCGGCTGGACCTCTGGCGTACCGGTTATTTCACCGAGGTGAACGTGATCGAAACCCGGCACCCGGAACACGACCCGCCGACCGTCGACCTGCGCGTCGAGCTCGAAACGGAAACCCGGAACACGTACACGGGCGCGCTGGGCTATGGCACGGATACCGGCGTACGGCTGCAGGCGAACTGGACGAAGCAACCGATGTCGCTGCGCGGCGACCGCATCGACGTCGGCGCGGGCTGGCAGGAAGTGAACCGGGAATTTGCGATTCGCGGAGCCTACCGGCTCCCGATTGCAAACCGTGCCCGCGAGTACTGGGTCGTCGACGCGAAGATCAGCTTCGAGAACCAGGACCTCGAGCTGAAACGGACGGACGAGGACGAAAACTTCCTGACGATCGCGAACGGCGACGTCGACGAGCGACACGTCAAGGGTGGCTGGCTCAAGGTCCTGAACGCCGAGTCGGGCGAGAAGCAGACCTTCGTCAAGCCGTTCGTGCAGTACCTGAACAGTGAACGCAGCTACTCGCTGATCGACCCGGACCAATTCGCCGACGCCGGCGGGCCCGACCCCGAGATCGAGGGCCTGCTGCGAGGCATCGACAACGCGTTTTCCGTCGGCGTGGACTTCGACATCGTCGCCATCGTCGGGCAGGCATTCGAGACGCGCGGCTACCACGACCGCGCCTGGATCTTCGCGTCCGACAGTGCCATCGGGTCGGAGGTCGATTTCCTCCAGGTCTACCTGTCGACGCGCCGAAGCTACCTGCGCGGCCAGCGCTGGAAATACATCCTGCGCGCGGAGGTGGGTTATACCGACGCGGACGTGCACACGGTCAATGTCGACGTCGACGGCATCCCGATCGAGCTCAGCGTGACCGAGTTGCCGAACTTCTATCGCTTCAAGGCGGGCGGATCGGCGAGCGTACGCGGCTACGACTTCGAACAGCTCAGCAACAACAACGTCGGTTCGAACAGCATCGTCACCGCGAGTGCCGAGGTCGAGTACCGCCTGTCGAACAAGTGGTCGGCGGCCCTGTTCGCCGACATCGGCAACGCGTTCAACGACTGGTCCGACGCGAAGCTGAAGCTCGGCGTCGGCGTGGGCATCCGCTGGTATTCGATCGCGGGCCCGATCCGCCTCGATATCGCACAGGCGCGCGATTTCACTGACCGGCCGTGGCGCATACACGTGACGATCGGGACCCCGTTGCTGTGACCTGGCGCCGCGCGCTGCTCCTGGTGCTCGTGCTGCTGCCTCTCGTCGGCTCGGCGGCGGCATGGTGGCTGCTGTACACGACGGGCGGCGCGCGCTTTGCCTGGGCGCGCGTCGATGCGGCGCTCGGCGACGTGCTGAGTGTCGAGTCGATCGACGGCGCGGTGGCATCCGGACTGCGATTGCGCGGATTTCGCTACGACGGCGATGCTGCGACGGTAACGGTTGCCGATTTCGCGGCGCGCATCGACGTCAGGCTGCTGCCGCTCGGACTGACGCTGGCGGATGGTGTCGCGCGCGACGCGGACGTCGTGGTGCCGGCGTCGGATGACCCGGAACGGTCAGGCGAACTCGCCGACCTGTGGCCGCTGCTCGACCTGCCGTTCGACCTCGATGTCGACGGTCTCTCCGTGGACGACCTGCAGGTCGTCGCCGGGCGCGCGCCGGAAACACTGCGGTTCGATCGCGTCGAACTGCGCGGGAGCTGGAGCGCAGACGTGCGCATCCAGCACCTGCTCGTGCAGCGTGATGACGTCACCCTGACGCTCGCCGGCAGCCTGGGTCTTCGTGATGCCGGGCCGTTCTCCGGCCGGGTGTCGATCGACGCGGGGCCGGGTCTCACGTCGCGGTTCACGCGGATCGAGGGCACCGCGACCGTCTCGGGCGACTTCTCATCGTACGACTACGACACCCACGGCACGCTCACGGATGTTGCGCTCGGCCTCGTCGAGGTGACGGCGTCGGGCGACGGCACCGCGGACGAGATTCGTGTGCACGATGCGACGTTCGCGGGCGAGCACGTCAACGGCGGGGCCAGCGGCAGGTTTTCCTGGGCCGGCGGCGTGCGTGTCGATGCCGCGACGCGACTCGCCCGTCTCGATCCGTGGCTGCTCGTCGACAGCTGGCCGTCCGGGGAATCCGTCGAGGGCGCGTTCGACCTCGCGTACGACCCGGCCAGGCTGCACCTCGGCAACGCACGCGTCGCGTTCATCGCGCGGCCGGGCGAGGCGCTGGGCTGGGTGACCCTGACGGATGCGGACGACTCCGTCGAAGGCAGCATCACGTGGACGTCGCTCACGTGGCCCATTGCGGCCGCGGAGCCGTCGCTCGTCAGCCCGTCGGGCGACGTCGATATCGCGGGGCACCTCGACGACTGGTCGGTGGACGGCAGGGCGGCGCTGAACACCGCGGAGTTCGGCGACGGCGAATTCCGGGCCGCCGCGAGCGGCGACCGGCACAGGGCCGAGGTGAGCATCGTCGACGGGCGAATTCTCGGCGGGCGCGTGGAAGGGAACGCGGCGGTCGACTGGCGCGACACCCTGTCCTGGTCGGTGGACCTCGGCCTCGATCGCGTACACACGGGCCCGCTGGTGGCTGAGTGGCCCGGCGACATCACCGGCCGGGTCCGGGCCGAGGGCCGGTCCGACCCGCTGCGCTTTCGCGCGGAACTCGATGGCGTCACGGGCCGCCTGCGCGACTGGCCACTGCGTGCCGACGGCGGGGTCGCGCTCGGCGACGACGGGCTGACGGCGCGCCGGCTGCTGATCCGTCACGGCGCGAACGAATTGCAGCTCGACGGCGGCCTCGAGGTGCCGGAAGGGCTTCGCTTCGTCGCGACCGTGGGCGACATCGCGACCTATGTCGACGGCATCCGGGGCGACGTCGCTGCGAACGGCACGCTGCGGCTCGAGAACGGCGAGCCGGTCGGCGCCGCCGAGCTGCGAAGCGAGCGACTCGTGAGCGGCGGGACCACGCTGTCCGGCACGACGTTGTCTATCGACGGGACGCGCCAGTACCAGGCCGCGACCCTGAGCTCACGGATCGGGAGCCAACCGGTGGTCGTCGCGGTCGCGGGCGGCCCGGACGACCCGGCGTCGCCCGAGAGCTGGCACGGCATCCTGTCCGAGCTGCTGATCGGCGAACCGGACGTCGCCGATCGCGACATCCGGCTGATCAATTCCGCGGCGATCGAGGTGTCGCGGAACGCCGTGCGCGTCGACCAGGCCTGCCTCAAGGGCATCGCGGCGGCCCGGTTGTGCGTCGACGTGGACTGGGTCGCCGGGCGCAGCCTCGCCATCACCGCGGACCTGGATTCGGTCGCGGTCGATCGCGTCAACCAGTTCGT
Organism: uncultured Pseudomonadota bacterium; assembly: GCA_913055625.1. Taxonomy (GTDB): domain Bacteria; phylum Pseudomonadota; class Gammaproteobacteria; order Steroidobacterales; family Woeseiaceae; genus UBA1847. The sequence goes on from CAJXJW010000002.1 coordinate 441,498, forward strand.
CGATACGGGTTTCCTTTTCGACCAGCTGGTCACCGGCCGGCTGCGGTGGGAGAAGGCCGTGGGCGAGCCGCTGACCGCGTTCGCGGACCTGGTGATCGGCGCGGGCCGCATCCGCAATGCCCGGCGAGACGACCTCGTGGTCGAGACGGGGCCGGGCCGTGTCACGTTCGACGTGCGTGACGGGCGGCTGCTCGAGGGCCGGCTGGTGCTGCCGATGCCGGGCACGGGCCGCATCGACGGCGAGTTCACGCTGGCCGACGTCGGCGATATTGCAGGCAGCGCGATCGACGGGCGACTCAACGCGGTCGTGGACGACATCGATGTCGTGCGCGTGCTCGTGCCACTGCTCGACGAAGCCCACGGGCGGCTCGTCGCCGACGTCACGCTCGCGGGCACGGCGTCCGGGCCGCGTCTCGCCGGCGAGGCGCGACTCGACGACGGCCTACTCGTCTACCGGCCGCTCGGGACCCGGCTCGAGCAGCTGACGTTGCGGAGCCGCATCGAGCCGGACGGCTCGTTCGAGGTGAGCGGTGCGTTCCTCGCCGGCGAGGGTCGCGGCACGATCACGAGCAGCGGTGCGTACGGCGCCGGGGCGGCGCCGCTGTCGGTCGCGATCCGCGGCAACTCGCTGCGCGTCATCGATGTTCGCGATGTCACCGCGACGGCGGACGCGGACCTCGAAATCGGCTTCAGCGACGGCCTTGTCACGCTGAACGGCAACGTCGTCGTGCCGCATGCCCGGATCTCGCCGCGCAGCCTGCCCGCGACCCGGTACACCGAGAGCGAGGACGTGGTGATTGTCGCCGGCGAGCTACCGGACGAGCGCGATCGGGAAGCGGATTCGGGAATCCGCCTGGACGGCGCGCTGGCCGTGAGCCTCGGCAGCGACGTGGTCGTCGACATCGACCTCGCCAAGGCGACCGTCACGGGCACGACCCGCTTCGAGTGGGACGAGAACCTGGTCCCCCTGGCCAACGGGCGCTACGACATCGCCGGCGACGTGCAGGCTTATGGCCAGGTCCTGCAGATCACCGAGGGGATGATCCGCTTCACGAACGTGCCGGCCGACAACCCGACGATCCGGATCCGCGCGGAGCGCGAAATCTTCGGCAACTCGCAGATCAAGACCGCGGGTGTCCTCATCGCCGGGACGGTCAAGCGCCCGATCGTGGAAGCCTACACGGACCCCGCGACGACGGAAGAGCGCGCGTTGACGCTGTTGGTCACCGGCAGCGACTTCGACATGGAGCAGGGCGTCGGCGCGATCGACTTCGGTACCTACATCGCGCCGAGGCTGTTCGTCAGCTACGGCGTTGGCCTGTTCGACCAGGAGAACGTCATCAGTGCGCGTTATGATCTCGGCCGGGGCTTCGGCGTCAAGGCGACGTCGGGGCAGAAGGAGTCGGGCGTCGACTTCATCTACCGCATCGAACGTTGACCGGCCATGTCAGATCGACTTATCGAAAACACTGCCGCCGACGTGCGCCGCGCCGCCAAAGCGCTGGCACCACACGTTCGCCGGACGCCGCTCGTGTTTGCGCCACGGCTCAGCGAAATCACGGGCGCGCGCGTGCATCTGAAGCTCGAGAACCTGCAGCACACGGGCTCGTTCAAGTACCGCGGCGCGTGCAATCGCCTTCTCGCGATGGACGCGGCCACGCGCGGGGCGGGTGTCGTGGCAGCGTCCAGCGGCAATCACGGTGCGGCCGTCGCGCGCGCGGCCGGGGAGCTCGGCATTCGCGCCATCGTGTTCGTTCCGCAGGGCACGTCAGCGGTCAAGGCGGACGCGATCCGGGCCGGCGGCGCGGACCTCAGGGAATTCGGCACGGACGGTCTCGACACCGAGCAACACGCCCGCGACTACGCCGACCGGAACGGCATGGTGTACGTCTCGCCGTATAACGACCCCGCCGTTATTGCCGGCCAGGGGACCTGCGGCCTGGAGATTGCGCGTGACCTCGACGCGGTGCGGGCGTTGTTCGTCGCCGTGGGTGGCGGCGGCCTCATCGGCGGCATCGGGAGTGTCTTCCGCGACGCCGGGCGGCCGGCGCGCATCATCGGCTGCCAGCCGGCGGCCTCACCGGTCATGGCGGAGTCGGTAGCGGCGGGGCGCATCGTCGATCGCGAGAGCGGCCCGACCCTGTCGGACGGCACGGCGGGCGGCATCGAGCCGGGCGCGATCACGTTCGAACTGTGCCGCTCTGTCGTGGACGAGTACCACCTGGTGGAGGAACGCGACATCGCGGCCGCGATGCGGCAGGTCATCGATACCGAGCACCAGCTGATCGAGGGCGCGGCCGGCGTGGCGGTCGCCGCCTGCCTCGCGATGGCGCCGGAATTCGCCGGGGAGGACGTCGCCATCGTCATCTGCGGTGCGAACATCAGCCGCGCCACGCTGCGGGCCGTGCTCGACTGAACGCGGCGCCCTGGCCCGAGCCGGGCCGGCCGATCAGTCCGCAGACAGCTCGAGGACGCGCCGGGCGGCCTCCGGCAGCGATTCGCCGAAGCTGATCAGGCCCTCGTCGTGCCCGGCCATCACGGCGACACCGTCGTTGCGAAACGGCGTCTCGCGCCACAGCCGGCCGAATTCCCGTGCCATCTCCGGTGTGCCGTATGCAACCTCGGCGCGCGTCGTCGGCAGCCTGTCGCGCAATGCGTCCCACAACGGGCGGCTGTGGACGTGCACGACGGCGTTAATGCGCTCGCTCAGCGCGTAGATCGCCGCGTGCGTCATCGCCTCGGACGAAGCCTGCACCGGTCCGTGACAGACGATCCGGTTTCCGTCGATATCCGCTTCCGTCACCAGCGCGTAGTGTTCGCCGCCCGTCTCGGCAAGGTGCCCGGTCTGCGTGCCGGAAATGATGAACTCGCCGGCACGCGGTGCACGGATGCTGATATTGCCGAAGCCGACGCCGAGGTCCGGGTAGTGGCCGACGAGGCCGGCCGCGTACAGCTTGCGGCGCCACGTGTCGAGCAGGCGCACGGCCGCAGCGTCCGGCGCCGGGCCGGGCCGCCAGTCGCTCTGGTACTTGACGTAGCCTTCGTCGATGTCGATTGGCGACCCGGACATGTGCGTCAGGCTCCCGCGAGGTCGGGGAACAGCGAACGAAGGCCTGCCTCGCTCGCGGCGCACACGCCGCGCTCGGTGATCAGGCCGGTGACGAGCCGCGCCGGCGTCACGTCGAACGCGGGATTGCGCGCCGGCGTCCCGTCCGCCGTCGTGCGTACCGTGACCGTCTCGCCGTTGTAACGTCCGGCGACGTGCGTTACCTCGGCCGCGTCGCGCTCCTCGATCGGGATCCGGCCGACGCCCGCGTCCAGCGACCAGTCCACCGTCGTCGACGGCAGCGCCACGTAGAACGGGACGCCGTTGTCGCGCGCCGCCAGCGCCTTGAGGTAAGTGCCGATCTTGTTCGCGACATCGCCGTTCCGCGCGGTCCGGTCGGTGCCGGTGATGACGAGGTCGACCTCGCCGTTCTGCATCAGGTGCCCGCCTGCGTTGTCGACGATCAGGGTGTGCGGCACGCCGCGTCGCGCGAGTTCCCAGGCCGTAAGCTGTGAACCCTGGCTGCGCGGCCGGGTTTCGTCCACCCAGACGTGCACGTCGATGCCGGCACGGTGCGCGAGGTACACGGGTGCCGTCGCGGTGCCCCAGTTGACGGTCGCGAGGGCGCCGGCGTTGCAATGCGTGAGCACGTGGACCGGGCCGGGACGGCGCGCCGCCACCGCCTCGATCAGCGGCAGGCCCGCGCGGCCGATGCCGAGACAGATCTCGATGTCTTCGTCGCAGATCGCTTCCGCGTCCCGGCGTACGCGTCCCGGCAGGTCGTCGTCGGCCGACGACGCGAGGGCGCTGACGCGTTCGATCGCCCATCGGAGATTGACCGCCGTCGGCCGCGCCGCCAGCAACGACTCCGCCGCGCGCCCGACTTCGCGGGCGCCGCCGTGCAGCGCGGCGAGGTACAGGCTCCAGGCCGCGGTCGCGCCGATCAGCGGCGCGCCGCGCACCGCCATGTCGGCGATGGCGTCGTAACCGTCGCGCCAGCCGCGGAGATCGAGCACCCGGTAGTCGTGCGGCAGGTGGCGCTGGTCGATGACCTGCACCGTGGCCGGGTCCTCGGGCGACAGCCAGATCGTGCGGAAGTCGTCGTCGCGTGTCTGCATCGGGTCAGCCGCGCGGCGTCAGTCCCCGATGCCGGCCGACAGTTTTGCAGCCCGCAACGTGTTCGACATCAGCATGATGATCGTCATCGGCCCGACGCCGCCCGGCACCGGCGTGACGGCGCTCGCCCGTGCGAGCGCGCCGTCGAAGTCCACGTCGCCCGTCAGGCGCGACCGCGATTCGCCGCCTTCCGTGACCTCGACCCGGTTGATGCCGACATCGATGACGACGGCGCCGGGCTTGACCCAGTCGCCGCGGATCATTTCCGGCCGGCCGACCGCGGCGACCAGGATGTCGGCTTCCCGGCACAGCCCCGGGAGGTCCTCCGTGCGCGAGTGCGCGATCGTCACGGTCGCATTCGCGGCCAGGAGCAGGCTCGCCATCGGCTTGCCGACGATGTTCGAGCGGCCCACGACGACGGCGCGCTTGCCCGACAGGTCCTTGCCGACCTGGTCCTCGATCATCAGCATGCATCCGGCCGGCGTGCAGGGCACGAACGCATCGGCCGTGTCACCCGCGGCGAGCTTGCCGATGTTGATGTAATGAAACCCGTCCACGTCCTTCTCCGGAAGGATGGCCTGCGTGACGCGTTGTTCGTCGATGTGGTCCGGCAATGGCAGCTGAACGAGAATGCCGTGAATGGCCGGGTCGCGATTCAGCGCTTCCACCATGGCCAGCACGTCGGCCTCCGACGTATCGGCCGGCAGACTGTGCTGCACGGAATGGAAACCGCAGCTCTCCGCGGTGCGCTTCTTGTTGCGCACGTAGACCTGGCTTGCCGGGTCTTCGCCGACGATGACGACGGCCAGCCCCGGTTGCAGGCCGTGCTGCTCCTTGAGCGCGCCGGTGGCGGAGGATATGCGTGTCGCGAGTTCGGCGGCCTTGGCCTTGCCGTCGATTCGTGCGCCGTGGGTCATCGATACGGGATCCGGGAGACAGGAGCCGGGGATGGTACCGTCGGGGTCGGACCGGGTAAACCGGTGCGCCGGGACCCCGGGCGGGTACAATGGCCGGCGTGTCAGCCGTTCACGGAACAAGCCGTTGAAAGCCTTTCTGCGCAACTTGCGCGGTATCGCCATCTTCTCCGCGCTGACCGCGAACACGCTGTTCTGGTTTACCCCGCTTTTTCTGCTCGCGATCGTCAAATTGCTGCTGCCGGTACCCGCGGTCCGGCGCGGCTTGACGCGGGTATTGATGGCGATCGGAGAGAACTGGGTGGCGGTCAACCAGCGCATCCTCGCCGGCAGCGGCGCGATGCGTTGGCGCGCGGACGGGATCGACACGCTGCGCCCCGACGGGTGGTACCTCGTCGTCGCGAACCACCAGACGTGGGTGGACATCCTCGTGCTGCAGTCGGTGCTGAACCGGCGCATCCCGTTCCTCAAGTTCTTCATCAAGCAGGAGCTCGTCTGGTTCCCGGTGCTCGGCGTCGCATGGTGGGCACTGGACATGCCGTTCATGAAGCGCCATTCGCCGTCGTATCTCGCGAAGCACCCGGACAAGAAGGGCAAGGACCTGGAAGCGACCCGCAAGGCGTGCGAGAAGTTTCGCCAGACCCCGACGTCGGTCATCAATTTCGTCGAGGGCACCCGCTTCAGCGAGGCGAAGCGGGTCGCGCGCCAGTCGCCGTTCCGCTACCTGTTGAAACCCCGCGCCGGTGGCATCGCGGTGGCCCTCGGCTCGATGGGCGAACTCTTCGATCACGTCCTGGACGTCACGATCGTGTACCCGGACGGCGTGCCGCGTTTCTGGGGCATGTGCTGCGGCGACCGCGTCGTGCCGGTCGTCGACGTCGTCGTGCGCGACATCGACCCGGCGTTGTGTCGCGGCGACTACGAAGGCGACCGCGAGTTTCGCCGTACGGTGCATGCCTGGCTGGGCGACCTGTGGCGCGAAAAGGACGCGCGGATCGAGGCACTACGGCCGGATTCGCGTTCCGGCGTGCCCGTGACGTAAACTGGGCTGCCCCGTTCGCGGAGCGCAGGAAATGCCCAAGGGTCGCGTTTACGATACCGTCGCCTTCGACGTTCGCGACAACGCCATCATGCTGTTTTTCGCCGGCACGTCCGATACCGGTGAGATCGACGACTACGTCCTCCTGATGCGTGCTATCGAAGACGATTTCGACGAAACACTGACCATCGAGCGCAACGAGACGCGCGTGGAGGTCAACGACCTTCTGAGATCGGCGCGACTCGTCGGCAACTGCCTGACGCTGGAGTTCAATGAGCCGGCGTCCGCGTTCGGCAATGCCAGGGAACTCAATCTCGTGTTCGACGAGACCGAGAACAATCTCGAGAATCTCGAAGCCGGCGCGTTCCGGGTTCTCGGAGATCGTCTCGTCGGCGGCGCCGCCTGACCCGGTGGCCGGCGACTATTCGCTGTACCTGCTGCGTTGCGCCGACGACACGCTGTACACGGGGATTGCGCAGGACGTCGATGCGCGCCTCGCGGCACACGAAAGCGGGCGCCACGGTGCGAAATACCTGCGCGGCAGGGCGCCACTGACAATCGTGTTCAGACAGGTGGTCGGCGACCGGGCGCATGCGCAGCGCGTGGAAAGCCGCGTGAAGCGCCTGCCGCGCACGCGCAAGCTCGCGCTCATCGCGGGCCGGCTGACGCTGGCGGAACTCGACACCGGCTGATTCACGCGTCCGGTGGCGGGGCACTCTGCAGCGGCATCGGTACACCGAATTCCGGCAGGTAGATTCGCGCGTCCCGATCCCATTGCTGGCGCATCTCCCGCAGCGTGCGGGCGGTCTCGGCGAAGTCATCCAGCAGCTTAGGGGCGAGGCGAATGTCGCCGAAGGGCCGGGTGTAGTCGTCGAAATGCACGGGGATGACGGTCGTCGCGCCGGTTGCGGTGACGGCGGCCTGCCAGTAGCGTTCGGAGTAGTCGCGACCCAGGCTTTCCAGCAATCCGACCCCGAGGAACACGGTGTCGACGTGGAGGTCGGCCAGTGCGGTGGCGCTGATGCCCGCACTGCCGAGGACCAGCGCGGTCCCCGTCGGGTGCGAAATCACGACGGCGAAACCGCCGCCGTCGCGATACGCCGATACCGGTGCCGGCGGCGACAGCGGCGCGTCGATCGTGCCGGCCAGCGGCACGCTGCCGCCCCAGCCGATCGGTGCGTGCGGCATCGACAGCAGGCGCACCGTGAAGTTGCCGAACGTGAACTCCGCGTCGTCGTTGACGACGATGATCTGGTCGTCGGGAACGCCGGCGCCGCGGGCGATCATGGCGGATGAGTCGGAGCCCACGATCGAGGCGCCGGTGCGGTTTGCAACGGCGCCGATGTCCATCGCGTGGTCGAAATGTGAATGCACCGGGATGATCACCGCGAGGCGACGGACCTCGTACTGATTGAGAAACCGGTTGATGCTCGCGACGTCGCTTGCGACGGGCCGGTCGAGGACGACATTGAAGAGGCCCGGCCGGGAGACGAAGCCGTCGATCAGGATCTGGGTCTCGCCGTCGTCGAACAGCAGCGTGGTGACACCGAACCACGTGACCGTCACGCCTTCGCCCGCCGCGATATCGCCGGGTGCCGGCGACAGCGGGACGTCGTCGAGCTCGACCCGGTCGCGCCACAGCAGCGTGACGATCAGCGCGAGTAGGGCGAAGACGGCAAGCAGGGCGGCGAACGCGCGCTCGAGAATGCGTCGTGCGCGCGCCAGCGGGTTTCGGGCCGGCATGTCGGCCACGTCGATGCTATTGGCCCGCGGCGATGCGCGCGAGGTGCCCGGCGAGCGGCGCCAGGTAGTTGCCCATCGCGTAGCCGAGCAGGGCCATGAGTATCGATGCCGGCACGAGGCCGGGCTTGTGGTGCGCGGCGACAATCGGCGCGGATGCGGCCGCGCCGATATTGGCGGCTGACGCGATTGCGACGCTGTGCACGTCGACCCGGAATAGCCACGCGCCGGCGAGACAGAAGAGGCCGTGGATCGAGATCCAGATGAAAGCGCCCACGATGAACATCGGCGCCTGCTCGAGATCGGTGACCGACGCCCGCGCGCCCATGCCCGCGACGAAGACGTAGACGAGCGCCGTGCCGATCGCCGTCGAGTTCGGCAGCCTGGAGACGGGCGTGACGGAGAGGCACAGCGCCAGCGTCGTCACGAGCAGGATACGAACCGTGGTTTCCGACAGCAGCGTCGCCAGGGTAGCCGACTGGCCCGCGATCCATGCGGCGATGCCAGGTGCCGCGGCGGCCCCGATCCAGGTCACGCCGACGACGACGGCGAACAGGAAAAGGTACTGCGGCATCGTCGGCGCCTTGTCATCCTCGACGAGCAGTTCCGCCGCTTCCTCCATCGAGGCGACGCGGTCGGTCGGCACACGCGCCCAGCGGTTGAAACGGTCGGCAAAATCGCGCGACGCCAGCAGTATCGGCAGCCACACGAGGTAGACGGCGTTGTCGGCAATGACCGCGTAGCCGAACTGCTCTTCCGACGTGCCCAGGATCTCCGCGGTCGCGGCCATGTTCGCCGTTCCGCCGATCCAGCTGCCGGCCAGTGCGCCGTAGCCTTTCCACGCATCGGGCGCGAGCCACGGGTGCACGATCGCGTACGCGACTGCGGCACCCACGATGACCCCGACCGTGCCCATCAACATGACCAGCACGCCCTTGCCCATCACGCGCACGATCGCCGGCACGTCGACCTTGATCAGCATGAAGACAATGAACGCGGGCAGCAGGTAGGTGCTGAGGCCGCCGTAGACCGGCGAGTCGGACGGTATCACGTTCGTGTTGTTCAGGATGACCGGCGTCAGGTAGATGAACAACAGCGGCGGGACGTAGTTGAAGAACTTCCAGCGCGTGGTGACGGCGAGGAGAAAAAAGGCGGCGGCGACGATGCACAGGACGGCGAGCACGCCGATCGGCGAATGAATCAGGGCAGCGGTGTCGGAAGCGGGCATCGCGTGTTCCCGGTAGCGTCGGATGGCTCGCAGTATAAGCCAGTGTGGCGCCGATTAACGCCCGGGCCCCGGATCGGGGCATGCCGCGAGGGCGCTCAGGAGAAGCTGATCTGTGCGGCGAAGTCCTTCCGGGCGTCCTCGCTCGTCAATCGTGCGTCGAGCAGGCGCGACCAGGCCGTGTCGATGTCGTCGACGGCACGCGGCGCCGCAGCGTGTCGCGCGACCCGCTCCGCCAGCCGACCGATCGTGATGACGTTCGCCGGCGGCGTGCCGCCAAACTCGACGGTGCCCGTGAAGACGACGAGGTTCAGGACCGGTGTGTCGCCGAGGACTTTCCGGAGCGCGCGGACCCGGCCCTCGTTCTGGATCAGCGGGTTCAGGAAGCGGCCGCGCCGTGCACCGTCGACGTACGCCCACTGCGCATCGTCCTGCCCGCCGGTGACCTTGCCGTGCCCGTGGACGGCCCGGATGCAGAGCAGGCCGCCGGTCGTCAGCAACGCGTGGTCGATGCGGGCGAGTCCGCCGTATGCGCCGGGCAGGATGGCGTCGTGAAGGACGTGCCGGCCGTGGGCCCGCAGCGTGCGCCGGATTCGCCAGCGGCCAAGCAGGCGGCCGGCCGCGTCCGTCGCGCGGCGTGTCAGCGCGCGGAACAACAGTGTCGCGAGCAGCGCACCGGCCACCGTGAACACGAAGGCCGACGGGCCGATGCCGGTGATGCCGGTCGGCACCGGCGTACCGTCGGCAGCCATGGCGGGCAGCGCCACGAGCGGCAGCCCGGTCAGCAATGTGCGAAGGATCGGCATGAGCGCATCGTAGCCGGGACCGCGCGTCCCGGCCTTGCCGCGTGTCACGTTTCGGCGATCTCCGGGGCCGGCCACGTGACGTGGTACCCGTCCATGGCCGCGATGTTCACCGGTACGCCGTAGACCCGGCTCAGCAGCGCGGCGTCGAGGATCTCGTCCTTCGGGCCATCCGCGGCGATGCGGCCGCCGGACAGCAGGATCACCCGCCCGACCTCGGGCGGGATCTCGGCCGGGTGGTGCGTGACGAGAACGAGGCTATGACCGCGTCGCGCGAGCTGCCGGAGGCGCGTGAGAACTTCGTAGCTGCCGGCGAGGTCGAGTCCGGCCGTCGGCTCGTCGAGCACGAGGGTTTCGGGCTCGTGCACGAGCGCACGGGCCAGCAGGCAGCGGCGCTGTTCCCCGGTCGAGAGCTGGCCGAACCGCCGCGATGCGGCGTCCGCCAGGCCGACGGATTCGAGCGCGCGCCGCGCGGCGTCGCGCTGGGCCCGGGTGACGCGGCCGGCGAGCATGCCGTGAACGCCGACGCTCGAGAAGAAGCCCGACAGCACCACGTCCTCCGCGATCACTTCAGGCGCATAGTGCTGCTGCAGCTCCTGCGACACGAAGCCGATCCGGCGGCGCAGATCCCAGACGTTCCAGCGCGCCCGTCCCAGGATTTCGACGCGGGACGCCGGGTTCTCGACCGGATACAGCTCGCGGTGGATCAGCTTCAGCAGCGTCGTCTTGCCGGCGCCGTTCGGCCCAAGAATCGCGACGTGTTCGCCCTGTTCGATACGCAGCGACAGATCGTCAAACACGCGCGTCTCACCGCGCCACACGGTGACTTTACACAAGTCGAGCAGGGCAGGAATCAGGGTCTCCCTAGAATTGGTCGTGGCTGCGCGTCGGCTTCCAGTCACGGTACGCCACGTACGCTGGTTCCGAGTCCTGCTCGAGTTCCTCCAGCTTCACCGCCAGCCACTCGAACCACTCGAACGCTGCGGGATTGCCGAGTTCCGTGCGCATGTCGCGAATCCAGTGTTCGAGCTTACGGAACAGAAGCATCGAGCTCGTTCCCATGAGGTTTTTGACGACGACCGACGGGACGATCCGGTGGAACACCATGACGCCGATGTTTTCCATCGTGGTGCTTATGATCATCGCGCAATTCTCGACGTCGCTGCCGCGCGCGCGCACGCCCGCCTTATCGAGGTCGTCAGGCAGGTGCAGTATGCAATGGTAGGCGCTGGCAAACTGCGGGCTGCCGAAAAAGCGGAACAGTTCGATGGCCGCCATCTCGCGCCGCTGCTGGCGGAGTTGTCGCATCTGCACGAGCGCGAAGAACACGCCGCCGATGACGATGAAGGCGCCCAGGATCTCGGCGAGGTCGGCCAATCTCGACAGGTCGTCCATGTGATCTCCCGGCATACGGTGTTCAGGCTGCGTGGAATTTCCAGCGACCGCGCCGGAAAACGATGACGGACAGCAATGATAGTAAGGATTCGGAAATGACGATAGCGGCAAACACGCCGTTCGGCCCGAATCCCGCACCCTGGGCGAGCCAGTAGGCGAGCGGTATCTGGAGCATCCAGAAGCAGATGAAGTTCAGTACGGACGGCGTATACGTGTCGCCCGCGCCGTTCAGCGCCTGGATCATGATCATGCCGACGGCATAGACCGGGTACCCGATGCCGAGTATGCGCAGGCAGGTCGTGCCGTAGACGAGGACGTCCGGGTCGGAAGTGAACAGCCCGGCGACCTGGGGGGCGAACATCAGCGTCAGCACGCCGACGCCGAACATGAGCATGGCGTTGTAGCGCGCCGCCTGCCAGGCCGATGCCGCGGAACGCTCCGGGAGCCCGGCGCCGAGGTTCTGGCCGACGAGAGTTGCGGCGGCGTTGCCGAGACCCCAGGCCGGCAACAGCGCGAACTCGAGCATGCGCAGCGCGATCGTGTAGGCGGCAATGGCAGCGCTGCCGTACAGCGCCACGATGCGCATCAGGCCGATCCAGCTGGCGGTGGCGATCAGGAACTGCCCCACGCCGCCGGCGGAGATGATCAGCATCTGCCGAATGAGCGCGGCGTCCACGCGCAGGTGCGACACGTGGAACGCGAGCCTGCCGCGGCCGCCCGCCAGGAAATACAGCTGGTAGAGGACGCCCGTCCCGCGCCCGATCGTCGTCGCGACGGCCGCGCCGGTCACGCCGAGTTCCGGGAACGGCCCGAGGCCGAAGATCAGGCAGGGATCCAGCGCGATGTTGATGGCGTTCGCGAGCCACAGCGATCGCAGCGCCACCGCCGCATCACCGGCGCCGCGGAACGCGGCGTTAAGCAGGAACAGGTAGACGATGCTGACCGAGCCGCCGAGCAGGACGGTCGTGTAGCCGACGCCGTTGTCGATCACACTATCGGATGCACCCATCAGGACGAGCAGGTCGCGCGCGAAGACCACACCGATCAGGCCCGTCGCGATCGAGATGGCGGCGCCGACCCAGATCGCCTGCCCGGTGGTCCGCGCCGCGCCGTCGGCGTCCCGGGCGCCGACGCGGCGGGAGACCATCGCGGTGACGCCCATGCCCAGCCCGATCGCGACCGCATACAGAACCGTCACGATGGCTTCGGTGATACCGACCGCGGCGACCGCGTCGGTACCGAGGCGGGACACGAATGCGATGTCGACCACCGCAAAGACCGACTCCATCGCCATTTCCAGCATCATCGGAATGGCGAGCAGGCCGAGTGCGCGACCCACCGGCCCGCGCGTGAAATCGATGTCGTTGTCGGCGAGTGCTTCGCGCAGGAACGCCATCGCGCGACGCCAGCCTGTCACAGGATGGTCGGTCATGTTGTCGGCTCTGCCGCGCCGGCAGAGGCGCGCGGTGTTAAGCTGCTCTTGTCATTCCGGAGGTACACGCCTTGCCCGAGGGACTTTGGCCCGTACTGGCCCTGATCGCGTTCGTCCTGGTCTACGTCGTGGTCAGGATCCGCGAGTATATGCGCGTAAGCAATGAGCAGTGGAAAAAAGTCGACAAGTCGAAGCTGCGCGAATGGGATGACGACGACGATTGGGGAGACCGCGGCTAGTCGCGCACGTCACCGCGCAACAATGCGGCCAGCTCCCGTTCCGTTTCGCGTGACGTCTGGATGAGTTTTTCTTCCGAGTCGTGCACCGCGAACTGTTCGGCCAGCAATTGCTCGTCCCTGTCGAGGAACAGGCGCGCGAGTCGCTCGCTTTCCTCGCGACCAATGCCGAGCTGTTCGAAGACGCGCTCGCCCATCGCGATGCTCGAGAGCAGCGTGTCGCGGAATATGTGCGTGATGCCGAGATCCATCAGCTTGTGGACGTGGCGGCGGTTTCGCGCGCGGGCGACGATGGTCAGGTTCGGGAAGTACCGCTTACACGTCTGCGCGATACTGAGGGACGTTTCCATGTCGGCTGTCGCTATCACGAACAACTTCGCCTTGTCGGCGCCGGCCGCACGCAGGACGTCCAGGCGGCGCGCGTCGCCGAAATGAACCTTGTTGCCGTAGCTGCGCACCATGCTGACCTGGTCCGGGTCGAACTCCAGGGCCGTGAACGGGCGTCCGCTCATTCTCAACAGCCGGCCGACGATCTGCCCGACGCGGCCGAAACCCGCGATCAGGACTTCGTTCCCTTCGTCGTCGATCGTATCGAATGCCGGTTGCGGGGGCGATTGCATGCCGCGCGTTGCGCGCTCCGCCAGGACATACAGCAACGGCGTGAGCAGCATGGACACGGTGACGGCCAGCGTCAGCTCGGCATTGACGGTCGCGGACAGCGCGCCGGTCTGCGCCGCCAGCGCGAAAATGACGAATGCAAACTCACCACCCTGCGCCATGGCTGCGGCGAGCTTCAGGGAGCTCGACGTATCGCACATGCCGAATCGACGCGCGAGCAGCACCAGTATCACGGCCTTGATGGACATGAACCCGGCGACGATACTGAGCAGGCGCAAGGGGTCGCGCAGCAGCATTCCGACGTCGACCGACATGCCGACCGTGATGAAGAACAGCCCGAGTAGAAGTCCCTTGAACGGCGCGATGTCTGCCTCGAGCTGGTGGCGGTACTCCGAATCCGCCAGCAGCATGCCGGCGACGAAGGCGCCGAGTACCATTGACGCGCCGGCGACCTGCATGAGCAGCGCCGCACCGATCACGACCAGCAACGCGGTGGCGGTGAACAGCTCGGGAATGCCGGTTCGCGCGACCAGGAAGAGCACCGGCTTCAGCAGGTAGCGCCCGCCGACGATCAGCAACAGCAACAGTCCCGTGCTCACGGCGAGTTGCGTGATATCGAGGCTCGTGCCCGCCGCGGAATCGCCGAGCAACGGCATGAGTGCCAGCAACGGTATGACGATCAGGTCCTGGAAGAGCAGTATAGAGAACGAGGCTCGGCCATAGCTCGTCGTCAATTCCTTCTTCTCGGCCAGCATCTGCAGGACAAAGGCGGTGGACGACAAGGCGAGCGCGAAACCCAGCACGATGGCCGACGCCGGCGGCACATCCAGCAGCCACGCAACCGCGGCGATGGCGGCCGCCGTGATGAAGACCTGCAGGGCACCGAGCCCGAACACCGTGCGGCGCATGATCCACAGGCGCGACGGCTTGAGTTCGAGGCCGATGATGAACAGCAGCAGCACGACGCCGAATTCCGCGAAATGGCGCGTCTCCTCGTAGTCCGAGATGAGTTCGACGCCGAACGGCCCGATCAGGATGCCCGCCGCGAGATAGCCGAGTACCGAACCGAAACCGAGTGCGCGACTGATCGGCACCGCGATGATGGCGGCAACGAGAAAGACCAGTGCTTCGACGAGCAAACTCATGCAACATTGTCCGGGACCGGGAGACTCCGGTGAGTGTAATGGCACGGCACGCCGCCCGCGAGGGTCCGCAAGGTTCGTCCGCCGACGTTTTTCGATTACACTCGGGCGCCAGTCTTCGATCCGCCGCACAGGCACCTATGTCCCCCACACGAGTCAGCATCGCCGGTTTCGCCCTGTCCTGTCTTGCTGCGCTCGCGGCGTGCGACCGCGGCGACCCGGCCCCGGCGGCGGCGCCGGAGAGCGGCGCGGCGGCGGACGCGGCCCCGGAGATCATCGACCCGATGCCGGCGCCGGATCGCGCCGTCGATTCGGAGTTGCTGCCATACGCCGACGTCGGGGAGAACCTGGTCTACGGCTATTTCGCGTTCCCGTCCGACATGGTCCAACCGTTGCCGGCCGTGGTGCTGGTACACGACTGGTGGGGCCTGAATGCCGAGGCGCGCAAAGCGGCCGACCGGCTCGCCGCGTCCGGCTACATGGTGCTCGCCATCGACATGTACGCGGGAGAAACCTTCGAACGAGCGGACGAGGCGCGGCAACGCACGATCGCGGTGCTCGAAAACCCGGCGGACGTCGAAGACAACGTGCGCCAGGCGCTCGAGTTCGTCGACATTGCCGGCGCGCCGTCGGTTGGCATTGTCGGTTGGGGTTTCGGTGGCGGCTGGGCGCTGAACGCGGCGCTCGCGTTCCCGGAGCGTATCGACGCGGTGACGATGTACTACGGGCAGGTCGGCTCGGATACGACGCGGTTCGATAGCCTGTCCGCGCCCGTGCTCGGGCTGTTTGCCGGCAACGATCGGGCCATCCCGGTCGCGACGGTGCAGGCATTCGCGGAGGCCACCCGTCTTGCCGAGATCGAAATTTATCCGGATGCGCGGCACGGGTTCGCCGATTCGGCGCGGTCAGCGTTCGACCCGCGGGTCGCGGCCACGGCGTGGCAGCGTATGCTCGAGTTCTTCGCGCAATCGCTGACGAGCGAAGACGGGACCTGAGCCCGGCTTCTGCCGGGGGCGCCGACGTGATCGCCCGACTCGCAACCATCACCTACAAGGCCGCGCGGCGCATCGTCATCGCCGTCGTGGGTGCAACGGTTCTGCTGCTCGGTGTCGTCATGCTCGTGACGCCGGGGCCGGCCTTCGTCTTTATTCCGCTGGGCCTCGCCATCCTGTCGATCGAGTTCGCGTGGGCGCGGCACTGGTTGCGGAAGGTCCGGGAGACGATCAGTCGCCGCTCGGCGAACGGCCAGGGCGACCGTGCCGAGGCGCGCCGCGACGCGGCGAATCACTGATCCGGGAAAAAAATAAGGCGCCGGAGTGCTGCTGTCGGTGACAGGTCAGCGGACCGATTCGAACGAATCGTCCTCCGGCGCCCAGGCTTACGGCAGGGGGGGTTGCCGCCGGGCCTTCCAGGCCCGTTTACGCCGGAGATCCTCTCCGGCACTCGATGCCCTTCCTGGCGGAGCGATCGGGGGGGAGAGAGCCCCGCCCGGTCGGGCATCGTTGGGGGTCCATAACAAAGGGGGGGGTACCCAACGTTGTGGATGTGCGGGCAGTGACGGAACTTATCAAGTGCGCGTCGTACCGCCCGCGGTCTTGCGTGTATCGGGTGTCACAGCCCTGCCGGTACGCGGCTGACGGCAACGGAAGTGGCGAACATCAGGCTGAAAAGCACGACCAGCGCGCCGGCCAGCATGAGCCCGTTTTGAAAGTAGCGATTGTTCATGATGCAGTCCTTGCAGTGTGTCTGTGGTGGCGCAGCGACCTCGGGAGGTGCTGCGCCGTGATGTCTCGCAGACTCTATTGCAGGGACCGTGCCAACTTTGAAATCAAATAAAAAACAATAAGTTACGCGACTAGCGGGGGTTACGGAAATCCGTAAACTACGAAAATCCGTGACAGCATTTACGGAATTTCGTATAAACGCGCCATGCTGAGCTTCGAGGACTACCAGTGGCTGTTCCGGAAGTCGCCGTCGATGGCCACCACCATCGCGGAGGACGGCGCTTACCTCGACGTCAATGACGCCTTTCTCGACCGCCTCGGCTACGAACGGGAGGAGGTGCTGGGCAAGCGCCCGGAAGTCTTCGTCACCGAGGACAGCGCGCGGCGCATCGCCGAGGAATTCCGCCCCGCGCTGCGCCGCACCGGGCGGCTGCGGCAGAAACCGATCAGTTTCGTTTCGCGCGACGGCGACATCGTCGATTGCCTGACAGACGCCATTCTCGAGCACGGGCCCGACGGCCGCTTCCTGCGCACGATTGCCGTCTACACCGAGGCGACGGACCAGGCGCGCGCGAATTTCAAGTACCGCACCCTGTACCGCTCGATGCCGGCCATGCTGCACACGGTCGACGGCAACGGACAGATCAGCACGGTCACTGACCACTGGCTGCAGAAGCTCGGCTACACGCGCCAGGAAGTCATCGGCCGTTCGATCACCGACTTCTTCAGCCGTGCGGACCGCCGCCTCTACGCCGGCGATCGCCTGCGGGCGCTGATCGCCGAAGGCGATTTCAACAACCTCGAACGCCAGATGGTCACGAAGACCGGCGAGAAGCTGGACGTGATCAGCTCGGCGATCGCGCACCGCGACGCGAAGGGACGCGTCGATCGCATGCTCGTCGCGTCGAAGGACGTCACCGAACGCAAGCGTGCGGAACGGCGGTTGCGCCAGGCGCTCGCCGAGAATGCACGCCTGCGCGAGGAACTCGAGCACGAACGCGACTACTTGCGCGAAGAGGTCAACGTCGCGCTGAACTTCGGCAGGATCGTGGGCACGAGCCCGGCGTTGCAGCGCATGCTCCGGCAGGTGGAGGCCGTGGCAAACACGCCGGCCAGCGTCCTGATCCTCGGCGAATCCGGCACCGGCAAGGAGCTCATCGCCCGGGCGATACACGCGCGCAGCCCGCGTGCCGAAGGGCCGCTCGTGCGCGTCAACTGCGCGTCGATCCCGAAGGAGCTGTTCGAGAGCGAGTTCTTCGGCCACGTCAAGGGTGCATTCACCGGCGCGCATCGCGATCGCGTCGGGCGCTTCCAACTTGCCGACGGCGGCTCGATCTTCCTGGACGAGGTCGGCGAGATCCCGCTCGAGCTGCAGGGCAAGCTGCTGCGCGTATTGCAGGAGAGCGAGTTCGAACGGGTTGGCGACGACGTCACGCGTTCGGTGGACGTGCGCGTCATCGCCGCAACGAACCGGGACCTCGAAGACCTCATCGTCGAGGGCAAGTTTCGTGAGGACCTGTTCTACCGGCTGAGCGTGTTTCCCGTCGACGTCCCGCCGCTGCGAGAGCGCGCGGAGGACGTCGTCCAGCTCGCGCAGCACTTTCTCGAACAAACCTGTCGCGACTTCGGGCGAGAGCCGATGACGCTGACGCGGGCGCAGGCGCAGCACCTGCGGCGCTACGACTGGCCCGGTAACGTCCGCGAGCTGAAGAACGTGATCGAGCGCGCCGTGATCCTGTCGGAAGGCAGCGTGCTGCGCCTGGACCGGTCGATGCCCGAGCTTCGGGAGTCCGGCGATGTGTCGGGCGGGGAGCCCGCCGGCGAGTCGGCGCGCGACGGCGTGGAGGGCATCCTCACGGAATCCGACATGCGCGACCTGCAGCGCCGCAACATCGTCCGGGCCCTCGAGCAGGCCGGCTGGCGCGTGTCCGGCAACGGCGGCGCCGCGGAGCTGCTGGACGTAAAGCCCACGACGCTCGCGGACAGGATACGTTCCTTCGGCATCCGGAAGCCCTCCGGCCCCTGATTGACGGGCGCGAATTCGCGCCAGTATGCTGGTCGCGCGCGCGGCGCGACCGGACGGTTACCTGTCCGCGCACGACTCTGGCCACAACCAAAAAAGACGTGTACGAGCGATCCCGGACAATCCTTCGAGCATTGTTCCTGCTGGCCGTGATGGCGGGCAGCCTGCCGGTCATGGCCGACAGCCGGCTACCGCAGGGCGTGCGGCACCTGCTGGAGCTTCGCGGTGTCCCCGACGATGCGCTCAGCATCCTCGTCGTCGACCTGGAGTCGGGCCGGGACGTCGTGCGCTGGCGCGCCGACGCGCCTCGCAACCCGGCGTCGACGATGAAACTCGTCACGACGCTGGTCGCGCTGGACATGCTCGGGCCGAGCTACCAGTGGAAGACGGAGCTCTACGCGCTCGGCGAAGTCAGCGATGGGCGTCTCGACGGCGACCTGCTCATCAAGGGCTACGGCGACCCGTTCCTGGTCACGGAGCGCGTGTGGCGCATGCTTCGCGAACTGAGCCAGGCGGGCATCACCGAGATCACCGGCGATCTCGTCATCGACGACAGCTACTTCGAGGTGCCGTGGGAAGATCCCGCGGCGTTCGACAGACAACCGCTCCGCGCCTACAACGTCGCACCGAATGCGTTGCTGATGAACCTCAAGGTCGTTCGCTACTGGTTCGAGCCCGACCGCGACGCGAACGCCGTGCGCGTCATCCTGGAGCCGCCACTCGAAAACCTGCGGGTCGAAAACCGGCTTGCGCTCGCGAACGCGAGCTGCCGCGGCTACCAGCGCGGGATCTCGATCGTTCCCGCCGACGATTACCAGACGATGGTGCTGGACGGGGAATTCCCGAGCCGCTGCAAGAACTACGCGATGTCGCGAACGGCCCTCGATCACAATGCGTACGCCTACGGCCTGTTCGCGTCGCTGTGGCGGGAGGCGGGCAACGTTCTCGCGGGCGACTGGCGCACCGGCGTGCCGCCGGAGGACGCCACGCCGTTCCTCGCGTTCCCGTCCGAGTCGCTTGCCGAGGTCATCCGCCACATCAACAAACACAGCAACAACGTCATGGCCCGGCAGATTCTCTACACGCTGGCCGCCGAAACCTTCGGCGCGCCCGGCACCGAGCAGGGCGGCCGGGCCGTCATCGACGACTGGCTGGCGAAGAAGATTCCGGGCGCCGACAGCGTTCGCGTGGACAACGGTGCCGGGCTGTCGCGCACTGCGTCCATCACGGCGGAGGACTTCGTCCGCCTGCTCCAGTTCGCCTGGCGCCAGCCGTACATGCCGGAGTTCGCCGCTTCGCTGGCCCTGTCGGGGCACGACGGCACGCTGCGCTCGAAGTTTGCCGACCGCAAGCTCACCGGACAGGCGCACCTGAAGACAGGTTCCCTGGATCACGTGTCGGCGATCGCGGGTTACATGCAGGCCCGCTCAGGGCGCCGCTTCGCCGTGGTCACCCTGGTCAACCACGAGGGCGTGCACCGGGGCCCGGGCGAGGAGATCCAGTCCGCGCTCCTGCATTACCTGTACGAGCAATAGCCGGGACCGGACCCGCGTCGCAAAACCGCGAGGGGTGCTGTAGTAAACTCGCGCGATGCCTGGGAGACGGATCATGTGGAAATTCATCGTGTTGGCGCTGCTGTTCGCCGTCGGCGCGGCTCGCGCCGAGACCGGGTACGTGACGGACCAGCTTTCGCTCGGCCTGCACAACGCCTCGGACACCAGTGACCGGCCGTTCCGGACGCTGAAAAGCGGCGATCGCTTCGACATCATCTCGCGCGAGGGCTACTACGCGCACATCCGGCTCGCGGACGGCACGACCGGCTACGTGAAGGCCAACTTCATCGTGACGGAGCCACCGGCCGCGTTCATCGTGCAGCAGACCGCCGACGAGCGCGACCGTCTTGCCGCCGAGCTGGCGGACCTCCGGTCGGCATTCGCCGAGCCGGCGGCGCGCATGGCGGAGCTGGAAACCAGTGCGGCCACGGCCCGCAGCGAGGCTGATGCCGCGGGTGCCCTGGTCGCAGAACTGCAGGCGGCGAACGCCGACCTGGTCGAGCGACAGGCACGGTACGCGTTCAGCCTGCCGTACAGCTGGGTGGGCGGCGCGGCGTTGATCTGCCTCGTCGCCGGCGTGCTGCTCGGCGTCTGGTGGACCGACCGGCAAAGCCGGCGCCGTCACGGCGGTATTCGCGTCGTCTGAACGGCCCGCCGCGCCGCGCGTCGGGCGTTCCGGGAATATCATATTCCCGAACGTTATATGCGTCTGAAAAACGGATCGTTCACGGGCTCCGGCCCTGTCCCTAAGGTGTGGCCTGTCCCGCCCGGCCCGCGCCGGGCACACCCGACGACAGGAACCGCCCAATGCGCGCCTCGACCGCCCAACAGAGCCCGCTGCCGCTCGACGACAGCCAATCGCAACGCCTGAACGACGCGCTGGCGGGACTGACCACCGACCAGCTCCAGTGGATCAGCGGTTATGCCGCGGGCCTCGCCGCCGCCACGAACGGCGCCGCGTTGCCGGCCGCCGCCCCGGCGGCCGACGCCGCGAACACACTGACGATCCTGTACGGCTCCCAGACCGGCAATGGCCAGGGCATTGCCGAAGACCTGGGCCGCCGGGCGCGTGAAAAAGGCTTCGGGGTCACGCTGCAGAGCCTGGCCGACTACAAGCCGTCGCAGCTAAAGCGCGAGTCACTGGTGACCTTCGTCATCTCCACGCACGGCGAAGGGGATCCGCCGGACGACGCGGAGCTGTTCCACGAGTTCCTGCTGTCGAAGAAGGCGCCGAAGCTCGAGGGGCTGCGCTATACCGTGCTCGCGCTCGGCGACAGCAGTTACGTGAATTTCTGCCAGACCGGCCGCGAGTTCGATCGCCGTCTCGAGGAACTCGGCGGCGAGCGCCTGCAACCGCTCGTCGAGTGCGACGTCGACTACGAAGAGGCAGCGGCCGGCTGGAGTGCGGGGCTCATCGGCCGCTTGCCGGAACTGATCGACGCCAGTGCACCGGTGCCGCAGCTTCGCGCCGTGGCGGCCGGGCCGCGCTTCGACAAGCACCGGCCGTTTGCCGCGGAAGTGCTCGCCAACCAGAAGATTACCGGCCGGGACTCGACCAAGGACGTGCGCCACATCGAGCTGTCGCTCGAAGGCTCGGGCCTGCACTACGAGCCGGGCGACGCGCTGGCCGTGATCGTGCGCAACCCGCCACAGCTCGTGGACGAGCTGCTGGACGCGCTGGCACTGGACGGCGCGCAGGCCGTCGAGCTTCGCGACGAGTCACTGGCACTGAAGGACGCGCTGAGCGAGCGCCTCGAGATCACCGCGGTCAGCACGGGCTTTCTCGCGGCCTGGGCGCAGCATGGCGATGGCGAACTGGCCGGGCTGCTGGAGGGCGGCGACCGTGACGTGCTCGCCGACCTCGTCGAGAATCACCAGGTCATCGACGTCGTGCGCCGCTTCCCGGCGACGGTCGACGCCGCCACGTTCGCCGCGAGCCTGCGTCGGCTCAGCCCGCGCTCGTACTCGATCGCATCGAGTGCGAAGGCCAATCCGGACGAGGTGCACCTGACGGTCGCCGCGGTGCGCTACACGGCGTTCGGCACCGAGCACTGGGGCGCGGCGTCGACGCATCTCGCCGATCGCGTTGCGGAAGGCGACAGCGTCTCCGTCTTCGTCGAGCCGAACACGCGCTTCCGCCTGCCGGCCGACGACGCGCGGGACGTCATCATGATCGGCCCCGGCACCGGCGTGGCGCCGTTTCGCGCGTTTGTCGAGGAGCGCGAGGAGCGCGGCGCGAGCGGCCGCAACTGGCTGTTCTTCGGCGACCGCACGTTCCGCGACGATTTCCTTTACCAGGTCGAATGGCAGCGCCACCTGAAGAGCGGCGCGCTGCATCGGCTCGACGTCGCGTTCTCGCGCGACCAGGCGGACAAGGTCTACGTTCAGGACCGGCTGCGTGAGAACGGCGCCGACATCCACGCGTGGCTCGAGGGCGGCGCGGCGCTGTACGTGTGCGGCGATGCCAAGCACATGGCGGGTGACGTGGACGACGCGCTGGCCGCGATCATCGCGGAGCACGGCGGCGTCAGCCGGGACGACGCGCAGGCGCGCCTGAAGGAACTGCGGCGTGACGGCCGTTACCAGCGGGACGTGTATTGATGGGCGCAAACCTCTCCGACGTCGAGCGCATCAAGGCGGCTAGCCGCCACCTGCGCGGATCGCTGGTCGACAGCCTCGCGAACCCGGTCACGGGCGCGCTGGCGGACGACGATACACAGCTGTCGAAGTTCCACGGCATCTACCAGCAGGACGACCGCGACCTGCGCAGCGAGCGCAAGCGTCAGCGACTGGAGCCCGCTTACAGCTTCATGATTCGCGCGCGCGTGCCGGGCGGCATCTGCACGCCGGCACAGTGGCTGAACATGGACCGCGTCGCGACCGAGCGCGCGAACGGAACGATTCGCCTGACGACCCGCCAGGCGTTCCAGCTGCACGGCGTGATCAAGACGAACCTGAAGGCGGCGGTCGCCGGCATCAACCGGGAGATGATGGACACGCTGGCGGCTTGCGGCGATGTGAACCGCAACGTGATGGCGCCGACGCTGTACGACCTGAGCGACGTGCACCGTGCGGTGCAGGCGGACGCTGCGCGGCTGAGCGCGCACCTGTCGCCCACGACGCATGCGTACCACGAGATCTGGCTCGACGGCGAAAAGGTCGCGCTGGAGAACGAGGACCCGGACGCCGACGTCGAGCCGATCTACGGCAAGACTTACCTGCCTCGCAAGTTCAAGACGGCGTTCGTCATCCCGCCGCAGAACGATACCGACATTTTCGCGCAGGACCTCGGTTTCATTGCGATCGTCGAAGACGGCCAACTGACCGGCTACAACGTGACCGTCGGTGGTGGCATGGGCATGACGCACGGCGAGCCGGAAACCTACCCGCGGCTCGGCGACGTGCTGGGCTTCTGCTCGGCCGGCGACGTGCTGGCCGTGGCGGAAGCGGTCGTGACGACGCAACGTGATTTCGGCGACCGGACGAACCGCAAGCACGCGCGCCTGAAATACACGATCGACGATCGCGGCGTCGACTGGTTCCGCGGCCAGGTCGTGGAGCGCTCGGGCGTGCCGCTCGGCGAGCCGCGCAAGTTCGCCTTTGTCGGAAACGGCGACGCGTACGGCTGGGTCCGCGACGACGCGGGCGGCTGGCACTACACGCTGTTCGTGCAGAACGGGCGGGTCGCCGACGTCGGTTCACGGCGGCTGCTGTCGGGGCTGCGCGCGATCGCCGCCGTGCTCGACGGCGAGTTCCGCCTGACGCCGAACCAGAACCTCGCGATCAGCGGCGTCGACGACGCCGGCCGCAGGACGATCGAGGCGCTCCTGGCCGAGTATGGCATCGCCAACGACACCCAGGCCTCGCCGCTGCGTCTGAACTCGATGGCCTGCGTGGCGTTCCCGACCTGCGGGCTCGCGATGGCCGAGAGCGAACGCTACCTCCCGTCGCTGGTGGACACACTGGAGCAGAGGCTCGCCGACGCCGGTCTCGGCGACGTGCCGATCACGATCCGCATGACGGGCTGCCCGAACGGCTGTGCCCGGCCCTACATCGCGGAAATCGGCCTGGTCGGCAAGGGGCCGGGCACTTACAACCTGTATCTCGGCGCGGCGTTCGACGGTTCGCGTCTCGGGGTGCTCTATCGCGAGAACATCAACGAGGCCGATATTCTCGAGGCGCTGCAGCCGCTGTTCGAGCGCTTTTCGTCAGCGCGCCGGGACGGCGAGCACTTCGGCGACTTCCTCGTGCGCGAGGGCGTCGTGCGCGAGGTCACCGCCGGGCGGCATTTTCACACACCGGAGGCGGGGGATGGCTGAGCTGAACGAACGCTCCAGCCGGCGGGCGGCGGAGCAGGTCTGCGACAAGATGCTTGGGCGCAAGACCGCCGAGGAGCGTGTTGCGTGGGCGCTGAAGACGTTGCCCGGCAACCACGTGCTGAGTTCGAGCTTCGGCGCGCAATCGGCCGTGATGCTGCACCTGCTCACGCAGCAGAAGCCGGACATCCCGGTGGTCGTCATCGACACCGGCTACCTGTTCCCCGAGACCTACCGCTTCATCGACGAGATGACCGAACGGCTGGACCTGAATCTTCGTGTCTACCGTGCCGACACGTCGCCGGCGTGGCAGGAAGCGCGCCACGGACGCCGCTGGGAGCAGGGCGTCGAGGGGCTGGCGGCGTACAACCGCGAGAACAAGGTCATGCCGATGGAGCGCGCGCTCGAAGAGCTCGGCGTCGGCACCTGGTTCGCCGGCCTGCGGCGCGTGCAGTCCGCGAGCCGCTCGCGCACGCCGTTCGTCGACACGTCGGGCGAGCGCTGGAAAGTGCACCCGATCGCCGACTGGTCGGATCGCGACATCTACGTTTACCTGAAGAAGCACGACCTGCCGTACCACCCGCTGTGGCACGAGGGCTACGTGTCCATCGGCGACGTGCACACCACGCGTTCGCTGCTCGACGTGGCATCGCGCGACGAGACCCGGTTCTTCGGGCTCACCCGCGAGTGCGGCCTGCACGAGATGGATTTCGGCAAGACGGCCTGACCACCGCCCGGCCGTACCGAACCGCTACGCGGCCTCGGTGATGTCGTCCGAACAGCCGCCGCGCAGCGGCAGCTTCGATTCACCGAACAGTGCGTCGATTTCGTCCTGCGTGCGCGCGTGGCGCGTTTTCTCGAGCTGGTCCGGCGTGATGTGCGGCGCGAACAGCTGCACGAAATCCAGCATGTAGCGGCGCAGCACCGCCTCCTTCCGGAACCCGATCCAGGTCGTCGAGCGCGGGAACAGGCCCTCGGCATCGAGCGAGACCAGGTCCTTCTTGTCGTCGCAGTCCTCCGCCATGCTGGCGACAATGCCCACGCCGAGGCCCATGCGCACGTAGGTCTTGATGACGTCCGCGTCGCGCGCCGTGAACACGACGTCAGGTTCGAGGCCTTCGTCAGCGAACGCCTTCTTCAGTGACGAATGCCCGCCGAAGCTGAACACGTAGGTGACCAGCGGAAACCGGGAGAGCTCCTCCAGCGTTACCTTGCCGTCCAGATGTGTCAGCTCGTGATCCTTCGGCACGATGATCTTGCGGTCCCAGTGGTAGCTCGGAACGAGCAACAGGTCGGCGAACAGGTCGCGCGAGCCGGTGGCTATCGCGAAGTCGATTTCGTTCGCGGACACCATGTCGGCGATCTGCTCCGACGTGCCCTGGTGCAGGTTCAGCGTGACCTGCGGGTAGCGCTCGCGGAAGGCCCGGATTACGTCCGGCAGCACGTAGCGCGCCTGCGTGTGGGTCGTGGCGATCGACAGCGTGCCTTCTTCCTCGTGGTAGTAGTCGGAGGCGAGGCTGCGGATGTTGTCGACCTCCTGCATGATCAGGCGCGCCCGGTCGATCACCTGCCGGCCTGCCGCCGTGATCCCGCCCAGGCTCTTGCCCTTGCGCGTGAACAGCTGCAGCCCGAGTTCTTCCTCGAGCAGTTTCAACTGCTTGCTGACGCCGGGTTGCGAGGTATACAGGCGCTCTGCCGCCGCCGTGATGTTCAGCCCGTTATCGACGATCGCCAGAAGATACTTGAGTTGTTGTAATTTCATCGAAAACGTACAAGCCCCCGCGCTCTAACCCTATGACCGTGCAGCGATCGGATCGTTTCCGAAATCGGCGCAAATAACGCATTGGTCTAAATGGCCAGGATTCCGCGGCGTTGTTCGGGCGCGCGCCGCGTTTATGCGCATATTTTGCAGTGCAACATCGGTACATATAACACATAGCTATATCGGCAGAAACAGCCTGTCTTTTTCGCGCAACGATCGGGCTTCTATAGTCGTCCGCTCTCCAGGAGACCGCCGTGCGCGCATACCCCGCTTTTCTCGAGCTTCGTGACCGACCCGTCCTCGTCGTCGGTGCCGGCCCTGTTGCGCTGCGGAAGCTCACGCCGCTGCTCGCGGCCGGCGCGAAACCCGTGGTCGTGGCGCCCGAGGCCGTGCCCGGAATCGAGGACCTCGCCCGGGCGGGCGACGTCCAATGGCATCGGCGGCGGTTCCGGGCGGGCGACGTCGCGGGCCACTGGCTCGTCATCAATGCCTGCGGAGCGCCGGGCGTCGCGGCCGCGGTCCGGCGGGCGGGCGAGCGCGAGCGCGTGTTCGTCAACTCGGTCGACGACCCGGAACGCTGCAGTTTCACGGTCCCGGCCGTCGTCGACCGGGACCCGGTCATGGTCGCGATTTCATCCGCCGGCACGGCCCCGGTCCTCGCGCGCCGCATTCGCGAGCGGATCGAGGCGATGTTGCCGGCGAGCACCGGCGCGCTGGCACGCACCGCCGGTCGCTGGCGCGCGCGCGTCGCCGGCACGTTGCCCGACGGTGCGGCACGGCGGCGCTTCTGGGAGCGCTGGTTCGACGGCGCAGGCGTGCACGGCGGCGCGGACGCCGAGCTGCAGGAGGCGCTCGTCGAAGCCGCCGGCAGTGGAGGCGACACGGGTGTCGCGTGGCTGGTCGGCGCCGGCCCCGGCGATCCGGGCCTGCTCACGTTGAAAGCGCTGCAGGCGCTGCAGGATGCGGACGTGATTCTCCACGACCGGCTGGTGTCGGACGACATCCTGGGCCTCGCCCGGCGCGACGCGGAGCGCGTGTCTGTCGGCAAGGTGCCGGGCTGCCGCGACAACAGCCAGGCATCGATCAACGCGCGGCTCGTGGCACTCGTTGCCGACGGCAAGCGCGTGTGCCGGCTGAAGGGCGGTGACCCCTTCGTCTTCGGCCGCGGCGGCGAGGAAGCGGAAGCCTTGGACGCGGCGGGTCTGCCCTACGTCGTCGTGCCCGGCATCACGGCGGCGCTGGGCTGCGCCGCCGCCGCCGGCATCCCGTTGACGCATCGCGACGCGGCGCAGTCGCTGACGCTGCTGACGGGGCACGGCCGGGATGCCGTCGACCGCATCGACTGGGCGGCCCTGGCGCGCGGCCGGCAGACGCTCGCAATCTACATGGGCGTGCAGCGGTTCCCGGACCTGATGCAGAAACTGACCGCGCACGGACGCGCCGCCGACACGCCGGTCGCGATCATAGAGCGCGGGACACTGCCCACGCAGCGGGTGCTGCGCGGCACGCTGGGACAGCTGGCGCTGCTCGCGAGTGCGCACCGCGTCGAGGCACCGGCGCTGCTGATCGTGGGCGAGGTCGCGGGCTACGGGGCGTCCCGGACCGGCGCGCCGGACCTGCGCCCGCGCCGTGCCGCGCCATCGCCGACATCCGAATCTGCTATAAACAGGGCCACGCCCGGTTCAACATGAAGAACAACGAGAGGGGACTCCGATGATCTACAACAACATCCTCGAGACGATCGGCAACACGCCGGTGGTCAAGCTGAACCGCATCGCGCCGAAAAACGTCGATGTGTACGTCAAGGTCGAATCCTTCAATCCGATGGCGTCCGTCAAGGACCGGCTCGCGTTCGCGATCATCAACGACGCCGAGCAGAAGGGGCTGCTGGCGCCGGGCCAGACCGTCGTCGAGGCGACGTCGGGCAACACCGGTATCGCGCTCGCGATGGTGTGCGCCGCCAAGGGGCACCCGTTCGTCGCGACGATGGCCGAGTCGTTCTCGATGGAGCGCCGGAAGATCATGCGCGGGCTCGGCGCGAAGGTGATTCTGACGCCGGCGGCAGAGCGCGGCACCGGCATGGTGCGCAAGGCGGAAGAGCTCGCGAAACAGCACGGCTGGTTCCTGGCGCGCCAGTTCGAGAACATGGCGAATCCGGATTACCACGCGAGCACGACGGGGCCGGAGATACTGCGCGACTTCGCGGGCAAGCGCCTCGACTACTGGGTCACCGGCTGGGGCACCGGCGGCACCATGTCCGGCGCGGGCCGTACGCTGAAGGCCGCGCGCCCGGACCTCAGGATCGTCGCCACCGAGCCCGCGGGCGCGTCGCTGCTGTCGGGCGCGGAATGGAAACCCCACAAGATCCAGGGCTGGACCCCGGACTTCGTGCCGGCAGTGCTCGACCGGGACGTGTTCGACGAGCTGAAGTCGGTCACGGATGAGCGGGCGATCGAGGTCTCCCGCGAACTGGCGGCCAAGGAAGGTATCTTCACCGGCATTTCCTCCGGCGCGACGCTCGCCACCGCGCTCGACGTGGCCGCCTCGGCGTCGGACGGCTCGGTCATCCTGGCGATGCTGCCGGATACCGGCGAACGTTACCTGTCGACGCCGCTGTTCGAGGGCGTGAACGAGGGCTCCGACGACGAGTGGCTCAACAGCTTGTAAGGGGCTGAATCGGCCGAAGTTTCCGGCCGCGGGCGCGCGCCGGGGCTGAGACGGCGATCACAGCGCCGGGGGGCCGGGGCTGGCATGGTTGGCGCTGGATCGCACCAGCGCGAGAGTTGCCGTGCCTGCGGAAGTGCACAGCCTCACCACCATGAGAAACCTGGGCAAGGCCAGGCGACTGCTCCAGTCGCTGGTGCCGCGTGCCCATTGCTTTTGTTTCTACGACGGTGAGCGCCGGCCGTCCTGGTCGTCCGACGGCGCCGAGGACTTCGAGGTCGACAGTTTCGTCGCCGAATTGCCGCCCGACCTGTTCCTCGGCGGCGGCGACGACGCCGGCTACCTCCGCCGCACGCTGAAGAGCGGTCGGACGCTCCTCGTGCTGCCCGTGTTCCTGGCGAACGACGAGCCGCCCGCACTGCTGGTGACCGTTTTCTCGCGCAACGCCGGCAAGTCGTCCGGCTTCAACCCGAGCATGTTGTACGGGTTGCTGGAGCCGGCGGTCGGCGTGGTCGCGGAGATGCTGAACCTGCGTCGCGAAGTCGATGCCCGCGAACAGGCGAGGCTGGACATGGAGGCCGAGCTGAAACTCGTCTACGACATCGACGAGCAGATACTCGGCAACTCGCGCAGCAACTCGGCGCTCGCGAAGCTCGTCGGGCAAAGCGGCCGGTACCTCAACATCTGCTACAGCGTACTGCTCATCCCGTCGAAGCGCATACGCATCAGCGCGACGCATTCGAGCTGGAAGACCGTGAATCGCAAGGTGCTGGACCGCTACCTCGTCGAGCAGATCCTGCCGCAGGTCGACGGGCAGCACCAACCGGTCGTGTTCGAGATGCCGGCCGAGGACGGCACCTCGGAGACGAACCCCGACGGCTACCAGACGCTTGTCTGCCCGATCATGGACCAGAACGGGAACACGCAGGGCGTGCTCGCGCAGCTCGGCCGAGTGAACAAGCGTCCGTTCACGAAACGGCACCGGCGCTTCATGGCCAACGTCGTGCGGAAGGTCGAGTACGTCATCGAGCAGTCCTTCGACACGATGACGGGCCTGATGAACCGGGCCGGCTTCGAGGCACAGCTGCACGAATCCTGGCAGGACCTGCGTGCCGGCAACGACATGCACCACGTCATCTACCTGGACCTGGACAACCTGCAGCTCGTGAATGACACGTTCGGCCACGCAGCGGGCGACGCGGTCATCATGCGTTTCGCGCGGCTGCTCGAGGAGGACCTTCCGAAGAGCGCCGTCGTTTCGCGCCTGACGGGCGACGACTTCTGCATCCTGCTGACGCATGCGGACGAGAACGATGCGATGCGGCAGGCGCTGGACGTTCGAAAGCGTTGCGAGGCGCTGCGCTACCTGGAAGGCGACAAGTCGCTGCAGGTGACCATGAGCATCGGAATCGCACCGATGGGCCCTGGCGCCGGCGAGGAGAATCGCTGCCTCACGTCGGCGCGCATGGCCTGCGAGGCGGCGAAGGACCACGGGCGCGACCGCATCGAAGTGTACAACCTCGAGAACGTGAGCCTGATCCGCCGGCACGACGACATGCAGCTAGTGGCGGATATCCAGCAGTCGCTGGACGGAGACGACTTCGAGCTGCTCGCCCAGCCCATTTGTGCACTGCGCGGCGAAGATTCGCGCCCGCGCTACGAGGTGCTGCTGCGCATGCGCGACCGGGACGGCGAGACCGTGCCTTCGAAGGCGTTCTTCTCGGCCGCGGAGCGCTACCAGATGATGCCCCAGATTGATCGTTGGGTCGTCAGCAAGACCATCGCCTGCCTCGCGGCTCACATGGTCGGCGTCGAAAAGCAGCGGGCGCTGTTCTCGATCAACCTGTCGGGGCAGTCCCTGGGTGACGACGACATACTCGCGTTCATCGAGGACGAGCTGCGGGCCGCCTCCGTGCCGATCGAGGCAATCGGCTTCGAGGTTACGGAATCGGCCGCTGTCTCGAACCTCGCCAAGGCGCAGGACTTCATCAATGCGTTGCACGAGCGCGGCTGCCGCATTTCGCTGGACGACTTCGGTGCGGGGCTGAGTTCCTTTGCCTACCTGAAGAACTTCAGCGTCGACACGCTGAAAATCGACGGGAGTTTCATCCGCGACATCACCGACAACCGCATCTCGGAATCGATGGTCGCGGCGATCACGCAGGTTGCGAAGGTCATGGAGCTCGATACCGTCGCCGAGTACGTCGAGTGCGCGGAGACGCGAAAGCTCATCGCCGAGCTCGGCGTCGACTACGCGCAGGGACACGAGATCGGCAAGCCGCGTCCTTTGCTCGACGTGCTGAACGAACTCGGCGCCGCGGCTGAATCGACCGGCTGAGGGCAATCGCCCCGATCGTGATTGCCCCCGACCGGCGGGCTCCCTAGACTGCGTGGCATGTCTCGCAGCGACGACGTTGCCACCCTGATTGACGCATTGCCGGAGCGCCTGCAGGCGCCCGCCGGCCGTTGGGTGGAGCGGCTGGCGGCGGCGGCCCCGCTGCCGGAGGATGACGCCCTGGCGACGCTGGTGCGCGTCGTCGCGTGCAGCGATTTCGCGGCCTCGGTGCTGTTGCGAGAGGCTGCACGCCGGGGCATCGACCCGGCATTCCTCGGCTCGCCGTACGACGACGCCTTCCGGGCGCGGCTCGCGGCGGGCGGCGACACGCCGACCGACGAGGTCAAGGCGCTGCTGCGCCGTGAACGGGACCGGCAGCTGCTGCGTATCGTCTGGCGCGACGTCAGCGGCACCGCGCGCGTCGACGAGACGCTGCACGACCTGTCGTCGGTCGCCGACGCGCTGATCGCCGCGGCGGCCGGGTTTGCGGCGCGTCGCATCGCGCTTCGGCATGGGGTCGTCCGCGACGATGCGGGCGAGGCCGTTCGGATGCTGGTCATCGGCATGGGCAAGCTCGGCGGCTGTGAGTTGAATTTCTCGTCCGACGTCGACCTGATCTTCGCGTATGCCGGGGGCGGGGAGAGCGACGGCGACCGGCCGCTCGATGCGCAATCCTATTTCGATCGATTGTCGCGACACCTGGTGGACTTGCTGGACGTCGTGACGGAGGACGGTTTCGTCTATCGAACCGACACCCGCCTGCGGCCTTTCGGCGACAGCGGGCCGCCGGTCATCAGCTTCGGCGCGCTGGAGTCTTACCTGACGCAGCACGGGCGCGACTGGGAGCGCTACGCGTGGGTCAAGGCCCGCCTCGTCGCGCCGACCGACGCGCCCGCCGTCGAGCAGGAATTGTTCGAGCAGATCGTGCGACCGTTCGTCTATCGCGGCTACCTCGATTTCGGCGTCTTCGAGTCACTGCGCGACCTGCACGCGCGCATCACCAGCGAAGGGCGGGCGCGTGGAATGCGCGACAACCTGAAACTCGGACCCGGCGGTATTCGCGAGATCGAGTTCATCGTGCAGTCCCTGCAGCTCGTGCGCGGCGGCGACATGCCGTCGCTGCGCACGCCGCGCCTGCAGGAGGCTCTGTCGCGGCTCGCCGAGACGCGCGGACTGGACCGGGCGACGGCGGATGCTCTGCGCGACGCCTACCTGTTCCTGCGGCGTGCCGAGAACGCGATCCAGGCCATGCGCGACCGGCAGACGCACGACCTGCCGGACGACGAGGCCGACCAGGACCGGTTGTGTCTCGCGACCGGCTTCCCGGACTGGGGCACATTCCGGGCGGCGCTCGACGCGGTGCGCGCCGTCGTGACGTCACACTTCGGCGCAATCGCGTTGCGGGACGGCGGCGAGGCGGACGCCGCGGACGCGGAAACGCACTACGCCGGGCTCTGGGCGCGCGACGCGGATGTCGCGGATTGGGAAAGCGCGCTCGAACCGGGCGCCGCAGCCGGGATCGCGGCGATGGTCGTCGCGTTTCGCCGCTCCCCGGCCGTTATCAAGCTCGGCAAGACCGCCGCGGAGAGGCTGCAGCACTTCGTACCGCGGCTCGTCGACATGGCCGGCGAGTGCGCGGACCCGGAACGCGCCGTCCGACGCTGCCTCGACGTGGTTGCCAGCGTTCTTCGCCGGAGTGCGTACCTCGCCCTGCTGAACGAGAACCCCGCGGCAATGCGGCGTTTCGTCTCGCTGTGCGCTCGAAGCGCGCACATCAGTGCCGAGCTCGCCCGGTTCCCGGTGTTGCTCGACGAGCTTCTGGAGGCAGCCGTCAATCCCGCGCGACTGTCACGTGCGGCACTCGGCCGCGAGCTCGACGCGCGGCTCGCGCAACGGCCCGACGCGGACGTCGAGGAGACGATGGAGCAGCTCGCGCAGTTCCAGCGCGCGGTGATGTTCCGTGTCGCCGTCGGCGACCTGCATGGCGACCTGCAGATCATGCAGGTCAGCGACAGCCTGACCTGGCTGGCCGAGGTCGTGCTCGAGCGCGCTCTCACCATTGCATGGGACGAGCTGACCGCGCGCCACGGCGCGCCTCACTACGTTGACGGCGGCGAGCGCCGGGCCGCCGGTTTCGGCGTCATCGCGTACGGCAAGCTCGGGGGGCTCGAGCTTTCCTACGGCAGCGACCTGGATATCGTGTTCCTGCATGATTCGCGCGGCGAGTCACAGGAAACGGACGGCGCGAAACCGCTCGACAACGCGATGTTCTACTCGCGCCTCGTCCGGCGGCTCGTGCACTTCATGTCGACGCGAACGACCACCGGGGCGCTCTACGAGATCGATACGCGACTGCGGCCCAGCGGCCGGAAGGGCCTTCTCGTCACCAGCACGGACGCGTTTCGCCGCTACCAGGACGAGAACGCATGGACCTGGGAGCACCAGGCCCTGCTGCGCGCGCGGCCGGTTGCCGGCAGTCCCGCGATCGGGGAGGCATTCTCACGTATCCGGCTGGAGATCCTGACCCGCCGCGTTCGCCGCGAGCAATTGCGCGAAGACGTCCTCTCCATGCGTGCCCGGATGCGCAAGGAACTCGACGACAGCGATGACGACGGCTTCAATCTCAAGCACGGCACCGGCGGCGTCGGGGACATCGAGTTCCTCGTGCAGTACCTCGTGCTTTCCAACGCCGCGCCACACCCGGCCGTGGTCGAATTCACGGACAACGTGCGGCAGCTCAACGCACTTGCGGAATGCGGTGCACTGCCGCTGCCGACAGCAGCCAGGCTGCAGGATGTCTATCGTTGCTACCGTGAGCGCCAGCATCGCCTCGCGCTGGACGACGAAGGCGGACGGGTGCCGAATGCCGAATTCCGGCGCGAACGCGCTTTCGTCGAGGAGTGCTGGCAGCAGGTCTTCGCGCCGTAGCCCGGTCCCGGGACGATGCGTATAATTCCCGGTTCGTCGCTCAACACCGGAGAACGTCGTGGCCGCCCGAGCCGGAACCGTCGACCAGCAACTGATACCCGCCAACGCGCAGCATCGCTACCAGGTTCGCCGGCGAGACCTGCCGTTGTCGTGCCCGATGCCCGGCATGTACCTGTGGAATTCGCACCCGAAGGTCTACCTCCCGATCGAGGAAACGGGTGAGGCGAAGTGTCCCTATTGCGGGGCACAGTACGTCCTCGCAGACGACGCGCAGGGCTGACGAGGTGTACATCGTCACGGGCGGCGCCGGGTTCATCGGCAGCAATCTCGTGCGGCACCTGCTGTCGCGAGGTGACGCCCCGGTCGTGGTTGTCGACGACCTGACCGATGGCCACAAATTCGTCAACATCGCCGATTGCGATATCGCGGATTATTTCGACCGCGACGAGTTTCCGGAGAAGCTCTCGGACAGCGGGTTCGCCTCGCGGATTCGCGCGATATTCCACGAGGGCGCGTGCTCGACGACGACCGAGTGGGACGGCCGCTACATGATGCGCAACAACTACGGCTATTCGCGCCTGTTGCTTGCGCGCTGCCGGGAGCACCGGATTCCGTTCATCTATGCGTCGTCGGCCGCCGTCTACGGTGCCTCGCAGGCGTTCGCCGAGGTTCCGGACAACGAGTTGCCGCTGAACGTGTACGGGTATTCGAAGCTGCAGTTCGACCGCTATGTCCGGCACCACGTCCCGGCCCCGGAGACGCAGGTCGTCGGCCTGCGCTACTTCAACGTCTACGGCCCGCGCGAGCAGCACAAGGGCGGGATGGCGAGCGTCGCGTTCCATTTCAACAACCAGGCGCTGCAGGACGGGGAGGTGCGCCTGTTCGAAGGCACGGACGGCTACCCCGATGGCGGCCAGCGGCGCGACTTCGTGCACGTCGACGACATCTGTGCGCTCAATCTCTGGTTCCTGGACCACCCCGACGTGTCCGGCATCTTCAACGCCGGCACCGGGAACGCGCAGACGTTCAACGACGTCGCGAACGCGGTGCTCGAGTGGCACGGCCGCGGGCGGATACGCTACATCCCGTTCCCGCCGAATCTCGAAGGTGCCTACCAGAGCTATACCGAGGCGGACCTCACGCGTCTGCGGGCGACCGGGTGCGACGTCGCGTTCCGCGACGTCGCCCACGGCGTCCGCGATTATCTCGACGTACTCGGCGGCTAAGCCGTGAGCAGCGCCGCGACGCTGGTGGTCGGCCCGTCCTGGGTCGGCGACATGGTGCTCGCGCAGTCGTTGTTCAAACTCCTGAAGTCCCGCGAGCCGGACGTGCCCATCGACGTGCTTGCGCCCGCGTGGTCGCTGCCCGTGGTTGCGCGCATGCCGGAGGTGCGCGAGGGCATCGCCGCCGAGACGGGGCACGGCGAGTTCGGCCTCGGCAAGCGCCGGCGCATCGGCCGCGTGCTGCGCTCGCGGTATGCGCGGGCGATCGTGCTGCCGCGGTCGTTCAAGTCCGCGCTGATCCCCTGGTTTGCGCGCGTCCCGGTGCGCACCGGCTTTCGCGGTGAGATGCGCTTCGGGCTGCTGAATGACGTCCGGCCCTTCGACGCCGTCGAGCTGGACCAGACGATCAAGCGATTCCTCGCGCTCGGCCTGCCGGGCGGGAGCGCGCTGCCCGAGCCGCCGTCACCCGCGCTGGACGTGTCCCCGGAAAACCAGGCGAGCCTCGTCGAGCAACACGGCCTGTCGACGAACCGCCCCGTCGTCGCGCTGCTGCCGGGCGCGGAGTTCGGTCCTTCGAAATGCTGGCCGGCAGAACACTACGCCGCGCTGGCGCAGCGTCTCGGGGGCGACGGCTACGACGTGTGGTTGTGCGGGTCGCCGAAGGATGCGCCGGTGGCGGGTCGCATCGCGAAGCTCGTGGGGTCGGCGCCGTTCCTGCACGACATCTGTGGCAAGACGTCGCTGGCCGACGCGGTGGACCTCCTGGCGCTCGCGGAGCAGGCGGTCGCGAATGACTCGGGACTGATGCACATCGCCGCCGCCGTCGGCGTGCACGTGCACGGGCTGTACGGTCCGACGTCGCCGGCCTTCGTGAGGCCGCTGACGGCGCGCGCGGACATTCACTTCCTGGATCTCGACTGCAGTCCGTGCCGGAAGCGCGTGTGCCCGCTGACGCACCACAACTGCCTGCGCAATATCGGCCCGGAAGCGGTACACGCGTGGGTCCTGCGCCGTCGGCCCTGAGCTCAGTCCGTGAACAGGCGGTCGATCTTTCCGGTCACGTCGTCCACGGTGATCAGCGACATTGCGTCCGGGTGGCGGACACGTCGACCCCAGCGCACGGTATCCGCCGACTTCCCGAGGAACTGCCGCACGGCGTCGGGGTAGCGGTTCACGGTCAGTTGACGTGACACGTACGGGCCCGTCCGGCCCGGGTTCGAGGTCGCGTACAGGCCGATCACCGGGGTGCCGACCGCCGTGGCCATGTGCGCGGGCCCCGAATCGGGACAGATCACGGCGTCGGCCGCGGCGAACACGGCGAGTGACTGCTTGAGCGTCGTCTGTCCCACCAGGTTCACGAGATCCGGGCCGGCGTCCGCGGCGATGGCGGCGCCGTATTCCTGCTCCAGTGCGCTCGGCCCGCCGGTCACGACGATGCGGCAGCCGTGGTGTTCCTGCGCATAGCGGGCGACGGCCGCAAATCTCTCCGCGGGCCAGTTGCGGTAGTTGCGGCTGCGCTGGCTGCTGCACGGGCTGATGGCGAGGGTCGGGTAGCTCGCGTAACGTGACGCGAACTTGCGGTCGGCGGAAGACAGCGGGATGTCCCAGCGAACCGGTGTCGGCCCGGCGCCGATTGCGCGCGCGAAACCCATCATCGCGTCGAGTGCGTGCTCGCGTGGCGCGGCTGGAATGCGCCGGTTCGTGAACAGCCACTGGAAGTCCCGGGCACGTTTCCAGTCGAAACCGAGGCGCAGCCGCGTCGGAATGCGCCGGCAAAGCCGGTTCGCACGCATCGACGCGTGCATGCACAGCGCGACGTCGAACGAGCGTCCCCGCAGTTGTGACGCGACGTCGTCGCAGGCGGCGCGGCCTAGCGACTTGTCGAAGATGATAAACTCGACGCCCGCAATGTCGCCGAGCAGTGCGGCTTCCGTTCGGCCGATGATCCAGGTGACGCGGACGTCCGGCCAGTTGTCCATGAGATTGCGGACGACGGCCAGGGCATGACAGGTATCACCGATCGCGGACAGGCGCACGACGCAGACGGATGCCGGCGGGTGATTGTCGAACAACTGGGTCAAGTCGATACCGAGGAACGATTCCGTTGACCGAAACCGTCGAGAGAACACGATCCGGCGCCATCCTATACGATCGTTCGATCATCAACCAGATTTCGGACGCGCACTTCGGCCCGTCGGGCTGGCCGCACGTGGAGGCGGTCGGCGGCGATCTCGGTTCCGGCGGGCGGGGTAACACGCTGTTCGTCGGCAACGTGCCGCGGCAATTCGTGCTGCGTCACTACCGGCGCGGCGGGCTGCCGGGCAAGCTGATTCGCGACTTGTACGTGTACACCGGCGAGGACGACACGCGGGCGTTTCGTGAATGGCGCATGCTCGCGAAGATGGCCGGCTTCGGCCTGCGCGTACCGCGACCGGCGGCGGCACGCATTACGCGGCATGGCCCGTTGTACCGTGCGGACATCATCACCGTGCGCATACCGGGCGTGCAGCCGTTGTCGGCAATTATCGCAAGCGGGTCGCGGCCGGTCGACTTCTGGGCGGACGTCGGCGCCTCGATCTTCCGGTTCCACGATGCCGGCGTCTTTCACGCGGACATGAACGCGTACAACGTCCAGGTCGACGACCGCGACCGCATCTGGATGCTCGACTTCGACAAGGGCCGCCTGCGTCCGCCCGGTGCCTGGCAGCAGCAGACGCTGGATCGGCTGCACCGCAGCCTGCGCAAGATCTG
Organism: uncultured Pseudomonadota bacterium; assembly: GCA_913055625.1. Classification (GTDB taxonomy): domain Bacteria; phylum Pseudomonadota; class Gammaproteobacteria; order Steroidobacterales; family Woeseiaceae; genus UBA1847. The sequence continues at coordinate 479,483 of CAJXJW010000002.1, forward strand.
TGCGCTGCGGCCGGGCATGCATTTCGGCGGCCGCGAATGGAACGCGCTGCTCGAGGGCTATTTCAACGCGTCGAGATCGGCGTAGTAATCGGGATAATCGCCGGGGAGATTCTTGAATTTCCGGTGTATCCAGAAGTACTGCTCGGGGCAGGTCCGGATGTGTGCTTCGAGCGCCTGCACGTAGCGGAGGGTGTCGGCGCGCAGGTCGTCCGTCGGGAACGGCTCGAAGCGTTCGCCGATCGACATCACGTAGTGTCCGTCGGGCAGCCGCCGCGGGAAGTACGGAAGGACCACCGCGTCGCCGAGTCGCGCGAGTACTGACGTGGCGGTCGTGTGCCAGCAGGGCACGCCGAAGAACTCGACGATCTCCGCGCCTTTCCGGTCGTAGCTCTGGTCCGGCGCATACCATACCGGCCGTCCGTCGCGCAGGCTGCGGACCATCTTCTTGATCTCGCGCTTCTCGATTGTGCCGTCGGCGGAGACTTCTCGGCCGCTACGCTGCAGTTCCGTGATGAAGTCGCTGCGGTTCTTGCGATAGACGGCGTCGAACGGCGGCGAGACCCGCGCAAGCAGGCGGCCGGTGGCCTCGAGCGTGGTGAAATGCGCGGTCAGCAGGATCACGCCACGGCCCTCGTCCACGGCGGCCTGGAGGTGCTCGAGGCCCTCGAGCGTCATGAGCCTGCCGATGCGCTTCTCGGATGCCCAGCGCCCGATGCCCATCTCGATGAGCGACATGCCGAGTGCCTCGAAGTGGCGTCTTGCGAGCGCGTCGCGTTCGCGCGTCGACAGGTCCGGGAAACACAGCTCGATGTTGCGGCGCACGACGGCGCGCCGGCTCCCGCTTGCGCGGTGCGCGAGCCGCCCGAGCAGGCGGCCGATCGCGAGGCCCCACCGATGCGGCAGCGCGACCAGCAAGCGGAGCAGCCCCATGCCGAGCCAGATGGGCCAGTAGCGCGGGGCAATATAGCGGGAGAGTGCTTTCCGTTCGCTCATCGTGAACGGAGCTTATGGACCGCGGCCGGTTGCGTCCAGCCGCCTACTCGGAGATGCCGTCGACCTCGTCGCCGGTAGCGCCGTCTTCCTCGATCGCGAAGCTGTCGAGCGCCGGTGCGTCCGCGGTCTGGATGCCGACGTGGAACGCTGCGAAGCCGGGCATCACCACCTGGTTGCGCGCCATGCCGATGATGCGCCCGGCGTACGGCGACCGCAGCTCGGTCCTGGCGTTGCTCATCGGGTCGGTGATCGTGCCGAGCAGGTCGCCCTTGCGCACCGTGCTGCCGAGGCTGACGTTGGCGAGCAGTATGCCGCCGGACCCGGCGCGGACCCAGCTCGAGCGGTAATACACCGGCTCGGGGCTGCCCCACAGCCGCAGGCGTTTGACCATGCCGAGCGAGCTGATCAGCGTCTCGATGCCGCGAACGCCGTGGATCACCTCGTTCAGTTCGAGTTCGAGCGGGCCGCCGGCCTCCAGCGTCACCGTGGGTATGCCGGCCTGTGTCGCCGCATAGCGCAGCGTGCCGGCACCCGGCCTGCTGTGCAGGATGACCGTAGCACCGAAGCCCTGCGTCAGCGTGACAACGTCCGGGTCGCGAAGGTCGGCGCGGATCTGCGGCAGGTTCGTGCGTTCAAAAGACCCGGTGTGCAGGTCGACGAGTGCGTCGCAATGTGACACGACGTTCTCGAAGAACGAATTGGCGATGCGCGCCGCGGCACTGCCGTTCGGGTTGCCGGGGAAATAGCGGTTCAGGTCGCGGCGGTCCGGCAGGTACCGGGAGCCGCGTCGAAAGCCCTGCACGTTGACGATCGGCACGCCGATGAGCGCGCCGGACAGGTCCGCGGGGTCGATGTCGTGCATCACGCGGCGAACCATCTCGATGCCGTTGAGCTCATCGCCGTGCACGGCGGCCGTCAGGCACAGCGTCGGCCCCGGCGTCGCACCGTTCATGACCAGTACCGGCGTGGAGACGGGCACACCCTCGAAGAGTTCCGTGGCGGCCCACGAGAGCCTGGCGGACGTGCCGGGCGCGACGCTGGCGCCGAGCATGTGCAGCGGCTCCGCCTGGCCTTCGGCTTCGACGACGGCCTCGGCGAGCGGCACCGGGTTGTCGTGCAACGGTCCCGTTTCGATGAAATCGCCGCCACCGGGTTCGCCGTCGCCGCCGTCGCCGCCGTCGTGTGCGGGGACTGCAACGGCCTCCGGCGCCGGCTCCGTCACGATCTCCGCCGTGTCGTTTTCCTCGGTGTCGATGGACTCGTCCGCGATCTCGCCCGCGCGGACGCTGCCCGCAATGAGCATGGCGAGCAGCAGCCAGGTGCTGCTCGGGGAACGAAAAACGGCGTGGTGTGTCGTCATGAACTGGCCGCTCGGGGCCGTGAGTACGTCGATTGCGGTGATTTCAAAACGTCTTTAGCATCGCCAGCTTACGGCACGGCCCGGAATTGAACTGTGAACTGGGTTCATATCAATAATTTACGCTGGAGACTTGAATAAGTCCAAATGTCCCGCCGATACCTGATCAGCGCACTGTTCCTGTGCTTCTTCGCGCCTGTTGCCGCCGAGGAGACCTTTCCTGCGCCGCCGGAATTACAGCCCGACGTCGATTTCTGGGTCTCGGTATTCACCGAGATTGACTCGGACAGCGGCATCCTGCATGACAATCGCCATCTCGGCGTGGTGTACACGCGCCTCGAGGTGCCGGAACGCCTGTCGCGGGCCGAACGCAATCGGCGCATCGACCCGGAGCGCGACCGGATCCGCGCCGCCCTCACGGTGCTGGCGACCGGAAAGCGCGACGGCCTGACCGGGGAACAGGCGCGTATCCTGGCGTTGTGGCCGGCGAACGTGAGCAACGAAATGCTCGCAAGCGCCCGTGACCGGATCCGTTTTCAACGCGGTATCGCGGATCGTTTTCGCGACGGCCTCGCGCGATCGGGCCGCTGGCGTTCGTATGTCGAGCAGGAATTCGCGGCACTCGGCGTGCCGGTCGAACTCGTGGCGCTGCCGCACGTGGAGTCTTCGTACAACCCGGACGCAAGATCGCACGTCGGCGCCTCGGGCATCTGGCAGTTCACGCGCAGTACCGGCCGGCGCTTCCTGCGCGTCGACCACGTACTCGATGAACGCAACGATCCCTACGCGGCGACGAGGGCGGCCGGCCAGCTACTCGCCTACAACCATTCGATCACCGGCAACTGGCCGACGGCAATCACGGCCTACAACCACGGACTGGCGGGCATCCGCCGGGCCATGCGCGAGTACGGCGACACCGCGTACGTCGACATCCTTCGCCGCTACGACGGCCGCACGTTCGGCTTCGCGTCGCGGAACTTCTACGTGGCGTTTCTCGCGGCGCTCGAGATCGACAGGAACGCGGATCGCTACTTCCCCGGCCTCGTGCGGGACCCGCCGGAGGTCTGGGCAACGGCGCGGCTGCCCGGCTACGTGTCCGCGGAGGCCCTGCAGAGCGGCCTGGCATTGTCGGCGGCCGAACTCCGCCGCGCGAACCCGTCCCTGCAGCCGACGGTATGGCAGGGCAGCAAGTTGCTGCCGCGCGGCTTCGAGCTGCGCGTGCCGCCCGCGCGCGTCGACGGTTCGCTCGATGCACTGCTCGCCGCGCTGCCCGCCGACGACTGGGCGGCCGAGCAATTGCCCGACCTGTTCCACACGATCGCCCGCGGCGACACGCTGTCGCAGATCGCGGAGGAATACGACACGTCGGTGTCGACACTCGTCGCACTGAACGGCCTGGGCAGCCGGCACCGCATCCGGGCTGGCCAGCAATTGCGGCTTCCGGCCGCAGGTCCCGCGCCGTCTGCGGCACCGGTCGAGGCGGAGGTCGAGGCGGACGTCGTCGCCAGCGTCGCCGAGCCGCCGGCGGAGGCTGGCATCGATGAGCCGGCGCCCGCGGCGATGGGCGTTGACACGGTGATTGACGAAGAGGCCGCTGCGTCGACGACCGAGCTGTTGTCGGACCCGAGCGACTACACGGTTGCCACGAACGGCACGATCGAGGTTCAGCCCCTTGAGACGCTGGGCCACTACGCCGACTGGCTCGGCATCCGCACGCAACGCCTGCGCGACCTCAACGGTTTCGCCTTCCGTACGCCGGTGGAGGTGGGGCAGCGAATCCGGCTCGAGTTCGGCACGGTGGACCGCGCGGCGTTCGAAACCCGGCGCATCGCGTATCACCGAACGCAACAGGACCGGTACTTCCGCGAGAACGTCATCACGGGCGTGCGCGAACACGTGGTTCGGCGCGGCGAGTCGCTCTGGGTGCTGGCGCTCCGCGAGTACGATGTCCCGCTGTGGTTGCTTCGCCAGTACAACCCGGAACTGGACCTGGACAACGTGCGACCGGGCACGGTCGTGCGCTTTCCGCTGCTGGCGCCCGGCGACCGCAGCTGATGTCGCCCGTTGTGCTGGCTCGCCGGGCGAAACGTGAACTGATGCCGTTATCGGGCGAAGGACTTGTGCTGTCATCGGCTTTTGATAGTCTTCAGCCGTCACCGACGCCGTGAACCGCAGCTTATGAACACCACGCGCCGCCCGCTTCGCACGACCCTGGCCTTCCTCGCGCTGGCCGTACTGCCGATCGTGCCGGTGGCGGCGAGCGATTTCCCGAAGGCCGACTTCGTTGTCGTCGAGAAGGGCAGCCGCAAGCTGCACCTTCTGCGCGACGGCGAAGTGCTGCGGACCTTCCGGATTGCGCTCGGCATCATGCCGGTTGGTGACAAGCAGGAGGAGGGAGACTTCCGGACGCCGGAAGGCCGTTATGTGCTGGACATGCGCAACCCGAACAGCGAGTACTTCCTGTCGATACGCGTGTCCTATCCGAACCGCGACGACATCCGCGAGGCGCGCGCCCGCGGCGTCGACCCGGGCGGCGCGATCATGATACACGGCCAGCCGAATCACCCGACGCGTTCCGAGACCTACTACCGGACGCAGGACTGGACGAACGGCTGCGTCGCCGTATCCAACTCCGACATGATCGACATCTGGTTGATGACGGGCGAGAACACCCCCATCGAAATCCGGCCGTGAGCATACCGGACGCACGTCCCGAGCGCCCTCCGGCCCAACCCTACGCGACCGTCGACGCCGAGATCTGGCCGGAAGGCAGCCTCGAGGTCCTGTCCCAGTTCGAGGTCGAGCAGTTGCGCTCCAGCGGTGCCGGCGGGCTGTACCCGCTGCTGCGCCGTTGCATGCTCGCGGTGCTGAATTCCGGCAGCGACACCGACGATGCGCAGACGGTCCTCGACCGCTACCGCGATTTCGACGTCTCGTTCCTGCAACAGGATCGCGGTCTGAAATTGTCCGTCACCGGCGCGCCGGCGCACGCGTTCGTCGACGGACGCATGATCCGCGGCATCCGGGAACTCCTGTTCTCGGTCGTTCGCGACATCGTCTTCACGCGCAACGAAATTCTCGACGACGTGCGCTTCGACCTGGACACGGTCGACGGCACCACCAACGCGGTGTTTCACCAGGTGCGCAACGGCCGCCTGCTCTCACTGCCGGCCTCCGTGAACCTGGTCGTGTGCTGGGGCGGCCACGCGATCAGCCGGGAGGAATACGACTACACGAAGCTCGTTGGCTATGAACTCGGGTTGCGCGGACTGAACGTCTGTACAGGCTGCGGTCCGGGCGCGATGAAGGGACCGATGAAGGGCGCCACGATCGGCCATGCCAAGCAGCGCATCCGCGACGGCCGCTATATCGGCATCACCGAGCCCGGCATCATCGCGGCCGAGTCGCCGAACCCGATCGTCAACGCGCTCGTGATCATGCCGGACATGGAGAAACGGCTCGAAGCCTTTGTGCGGCTCGCCCACGGCATTGTCGTGTTCCCGGGTGGCGTTGGTACGGCCGAGGAGATCCTGTACCTGCTCGGCGTGCTGCTGCACCCGGACAATCGAAACATGCCGCTGCCGATGATCATGACCGGGCCGGCCAGCGCCGAGGCCTATTTCCGGCAGATCGACGAATTCGTGGGCGCGACGCTCGGTGAAGAGGCGCGGTCGCGGTATCGGATCATCATCGATGACCCGATCGGCGTCGCCCGCCGCATGAACGAATCCCTGGCCGAGGTTCGGCAGTTCCGGGAGAAACACGGCGATGCCTATTACTTCAACTGGCGCCTCCGTATCGACCGCGACTTCCAGCAGCCGTTCAAGGCAACGCACGCCTCGATGGAGACGCTGAACCTCAGGGAAGACCAGCCGGTCCACGAACTCGCAGCGAACCTCCGCCGCGTGTTCTCGGGCATCGTGTCCGGCAACGTGCGCGAAGACACGGCCGCGGCCATCGAGCAGGGCGGTCCCTTCGTCATCAACGGGTCGGAGCGGGTCATGCGATTGCTGGACGGGCTGCTCTCGGCTTTCGTCGCGGACCGGCGTATGAAGATCGCGAGCACCGACTACACACCGTGCTATCGCATTAAGTAAAACCGGCCGCAACTAACTGTTCCACCTGTAAAAAGTACCGGACTGCATTGTGATGCAGTTCCTGTGCTTTCGACGGCCGTGCCCCTAGCATGCGTGCAAAGGATTGCCCGAGCACGCCCATGCCCGACAGCAAGAACGTCAAGTGGGTCGACGACTACACGGAAGACAGTCCGTCGGCCTCCAACCCCGACGCCGCATTGCCGGCCAGCGAACCCGCTGCGAACGATGCGGACGGCTGGCAGCAGTACCGTCGCTGGATTACGAAGGCACCCGCGCCGCGGGGTCGCCGTGTCGGACTCGACCCCAGCTTGTACACCTGGAAGGGCTACCGAAACTGGTCCGAGCAGGTGAAGCGCAACTGGCGGGACGAAGACGAATCCTGATCGTGCGGAATGCCATGGACACGACGAGAGCGCGCCGGTGGGCGCGCTTTTTTTTTCGCATCGGCGGCACGGAATGCGATCCGCATCGTCGCGGTTCGGCATCGATCGCGTGATCGCCGTCCGCACCGGGAACGGACCTCCGTCACTTTTTTCTGCACACGCATACTGCCGGAAATGCTGCGTTGGAAAGCTGTGATCCAACTCACGGAGGCGGAGCGGCGACGGGCATATAGTCGCTTTTACCGAATGGCTCAATGAAAACGGATTCTCTTCGGTCATCGTATGGCAAGACAACCCAAGGAAACGGACGTTCCTGCATTCGCGTTGAAGAACGAAGCGGCCCGGCAGCGCTGGGAGCTCTTCCACCGTGCGATCGCGCACGCGAAACAATCGAACGTCGACGCCATGGACGACTCGGAAGTCGTCTCGAACGACAACCAGGGCAGCGGTCCGCTGCTGTCGATCGTGCGCTGAAGATGCGCAGGCAGGGAATGGAAAGCGTCCTGCAGTTCTGGGACGACCTTGACGACCTGGTCGGCGCCGCACGCCTGTCTGCGGAAAGGCTGCGCCGGTTGTGCCTGTTCGCCCTGTCCACGCTCCTGCTCATGGCGCTGATCGGCGCTGGCATCGCGCTCGCGTTCCGCGAGCCGCCACTGGCGATGGCTGCCGCGACACTGCTGTTCGTCAGCCTCATGTACCGCTCCGTGACCGGCCCACGTCCGGTCCGCACGGGCTCCTGAGCCCGGCGATCCCGACGCAGGACGGCGCCGCGCCGCCTTGAAAATCTCGCGCTCGCCCTTATGGTGCGTGCTGTCGCGTGCGGCCGGCACGCAGCGTTCGAGGAGATTTTCACGTGACCAACACCGCCAGTCCGGAGACCCGGGGCTTCCAGACCGAAGTTCGCCAGCTGCTTCAGCTGATGATCCACTCGCTCTACAGCAACAAGGAGATCTTCCTCCGCGAGCTGATCTCCAACGCATCCGATGCCGCCGACAAGCTGCGGTTCGAGGCACTGGCGGCCCCGGAACTGCTGGCTGACGCGCCGGATCTCGGCATTCGCGTCGAGCTGGACAAGGCGGCGAAGACGCTCGCGATCGTCGACAACGGCATCGGGATGTCACGTGACGAGGTCATCGCCAACCTGGGTACGATCGCGCGCTCGGGCACCGCCGAGTTCCTGAAATCGATGTCCGGCGACGCGCGCAAGGACGCGCGGCTGATCGGCCAGTTCGGCGTCGGCTTCTACTCGGCCTTCATCGTCGCCGACCGCGTCGTGGTCGAGACCCGCCGTGCCGGGACGCCCGTGTCGGACGGCGTGCGCTGGTCGTCGGACGGGCAGGGTGAATTCACCATCGAGGCCGCCGAGCTTGCCGACCGCGGGACGCGGGTGACGCTGCACCTGAAGGACGGTGACGAGGAGTTCCTCGAGGCGCCGCGTATCGAGCACCTGATCACCCGCTATTCCGATCACATCCAGTTTCCCGTCACGCTGGCTGTCGCCGGCGAAGATGACGCGCGCGTCGTCAACTCCGCGACGGCGCTCTGGACCCGCTCGCGTAGCGAGGTCAGCGACGACGAGTACAAGGAGTTCTACAAGCACCTTTCGCACGACGTGGCGGACCCGCTCCGCTGGAGCCACAACCGCGTTGAGGGCAAACGCGAGTACACGAGCCTGATGTACCTGCCGGCGCGGGCGCCGTTCGACCTGTGGAACCGCGAAGCCCCGCGCGGACTGAAGCTGTACGTGCAGCGCGTGTTCATCATGGACGACGCCGAGCAGTTCCTGCCCCTGTACCTGCGCTTCATCAAGGGTATCGTCGATTGCGCAGACCTGCCGCTCAATGTGTCGCGAGAGATGCTGCAGCGGCACCCGGAGCTGGATGCCATCCGCGGCGCGCTGACGCATCGGGTCCTGGACATGCTGAAGAAACTCGCGGCCGATGGAGGCGACGAATACGCAGGCTTCTGGCGGCAGTTCGGCAATGTGATCAAGGAGGGCATCGTCGAGGATGCGGCAAATCGCGAACGCATCGCGGCGCTGTTGCGGTTTGCCTCCACCGCCGACGAGAGCGGCGCGCAGAGCCGGTCGCTGGCCGACTACGTGGCCGGCCAGGCGGAGGGCCAGGACGCGATCTACTATCTCGTCGCCGACAGCTATGCCACGGCGTCGGCAAGTCCGCAGCTCGAGGCGCTGCGTCAGCGCAATCTCGAGGTACTGCTGCTGACCGACCCGATCGACGCCTGGGTCGTCGAGCATCTGCGCGAGTTCGACGGCAAGCCGCTCGTCGACGTCGCACGCGAGAATCTCGGCCTGCCGGACGGCGACGGCGAGATCACGAAGGACGCCCACAACGACGAGTACAAGCCGCTGCTCAAGAAGCTGAAGCGGACGCTGAAGGGCCGGGTCGACGCGGTGAACGTCAGCCGCCGGCTGGTCGATTCGCCGGCCTGCGTCGTGCACGGCGAAGAGCAGCTCAGCGAACCGCTTCGGCGAATGCTGGCGGCGAGCGGGCAGGACGTCCCGGCTTCGCTGCCGATACTGGAGATCAATCCCCGGCACCCGCTCGTCGAGCGCCTGTCCGCCGAGACGGCGGAGGAGCGATTTTCGGACCTGTCGAACGTGCTGCTGGACCAGGCCCTGCTGGCGGACGGCGCGCGCATCGACAATCCCGCCGAACACGTTCGCCGCGTCAATCGCTTGATCATGGGCGCGGCCGCGGCTGATACTGCATAACCGGAACGCGGAGATAACGATGAGCGATGACAGCGAGCGCGACCGCGAGCTGCGCGGCAAGCTGACCGACGAGCAATACCAGGTGACGCAGAACAAGGGCACGGAGCGGCCGTTCACCGGGCGCTACGTCGACCACAAGGCGAACGGCACCTACGTCTGCGTCTGCTGTGAGCAGCCGTTGTTCAGCTCGGAGACGAAGTACGACTCCGGATCGGGCTGGCCGAGCTTCTGGTTGCCGCTCGCGGGCGACGCCGTCACGGTGTCGCGGGACACGAGCCACGGCATGATCCGGGAAGAGGTCACCTGCAGCCGCTGCGGCGCGCACCTGGGCCACGTATTCGAGGACGGGCCGCAACCGTCCGGCCTCCGCTACTGCATCAACTCGGCGTCGCTGGATTTCGCCGACGGGACCACCGGGGACAGGTCATGAACAGGCTCTGGCCGGTGCTGGCCCTCGGACTGTTCGCGGCTGGCTGCGACCGGACACCGGAAGCCGCGGTCGAAACGCCCGTCGCGAACCCGGATGCGCCCCGCGTCGAGACGACTATCGTGCGCCGCGGCTACGGCCGCGCGGTGGAAGCCGGCGACGAACTCACCGTGCACACGACCGGCTGGCTCTACGATGCGGATGCGCCGGACCATCGCGGCGAGAAGTTCTGGAGCTCGCTCGATACGGGCGAGAAACTCACTTTCACGCTGGGCGCTGGCCAGATGATCAAGGGCTGGGACCAGGGATTGCCGGGAACCCTGATCGGCGAGGTCCGCGAACTGATCATTCCGCCGTCGCTCGGCTACGGCGAGTCGGGCCGCGGCCCGATACCGCCGAACGCGACGCTGGTCTTCGAGGTCGAGCTGTTCGGCGCCCGGGGTCCCGACGAGCAGTAGGCCGCGACGCCAGCGCCCGGCACGCTAGCGCCCGGGACGCAGCTCGAACTCGATCCGGCGATTGCGTTCGCGGCCCCACGCGGTGGCGTTGTCGCCGACCGGCTGCGTGTCACCCGCGCCGGCGATGACCAGCCGTTCGGGGTCCACGCCCTTTTCTTGCAGGAAGTCGGCGACGGCGCGCGCGCGTTGCTCGCTCAGTGCCTGGTTGAACGCCGCGGGGCCCACGGCGTCGGTGTGCCCGGTGATCGCGATGCGGGTCCCCGGGCAGTCCGCGCTGAATTCGGCCAGCCGTTCGAGCAAGGCGTACGAGGACCTGCGCAGCGTGACGCTGGCCTGGTGAAAACGCACCTGTTCGCCGGCGAGCAACCAGTCGAACATCGTGCGGCACGCCGGCGGCACGCCTTCGTCAGACGCAAAGGCAGTCGGGACGGCCGCGAGCAGCGCAGTCAGCAGCAGGGCCGGCACGGCGGCGTAGGGGCGCTCCATCGCGTGCCTCCGGGCGTCAGTGCGCGGATCGACGCAGGTCGAGCTCGCGCGCCTGCCCAATCCAGTCTTCGCGGTAGATACGGCTGCGAAATCCCTTGAGCCGCTGCGCCACCCGGTTGATGTCGTACTCGCTCATCTCCGCGATCTGGCGGAAGCGGAAAAAGCCGAGTTCATGCAGGGTCCTTTCGATCGCCGGACCGATTCCCTTGATTTCCTTCAGGTCGTCCCGCCCGTCGTGCAGCGGGGCGCCGTTGACGTCGAGCGGCGCGCCCGCGCCGTCGTCCTCTGCGCCGGCGTCGTTCGACGCGTCGAGCGTACGCGACATCGTACCGCGATCGACGGATTCGACGTGGGTGTGGTCTGCCGCGCGGCCCGACTCGATTTCCAGGATGCGCTCGTAGGCGCGGTCCAGGTCGGTTTCCAGGCGCTTGGCGTCCGCGTCGCGTTCGCGGTAACGCTGGATCAGCGGTGGCAGGCGATCCTGCCAGCTTTCCAGTTCGCGGCTCAGCTTGAAGATCTTGTCGTCCTTTTCCCGCAGCGCGGTCTGCAGCGAGTTGTCCGCTTCGGCGCGATGGCGCAGGTCGGTTTCGAGCCGGCGCCGTTCCTTCCGCGCCGCGTCGAGCTCGCCGCGCACGTCCTTGATCTCCCGCTGGAGGTGATCGCGCCGCTCAAAGGCCTCCTTCAGCGCCGTCGAGAGTTCGCGAGCGCGGTTCGACGCATCCTTGCCCGAGGCCTGGAACTGGCTGACCTGCTCCATCAGGCCCTGGTTCTGGTCGACGAGCCGCTTGTGCTCGCCACGTTGCGCGTCGATCCGCTCCTTCCAGCTGGCATTGAGCGCCGCTTTTTCCTGCCTGGCGCGCTTGCCCCGTACCCACCAGCCGGTGACGATGCCCGCGAGGATCGCCACGGTCAGCAGGATGATCTCTATAACGCTGATGTTCGGCATCCTCTCCCCGATTCCGCCGACCCTAGGACGCGAGCCGCAGCTCGTCCATCTGGGCGATGACCTCGCGAATCTGCCGGATGGCCCAGTCCACCTGTTCGCGCGTGACGACCAGCGGTGGCGCCAGCCGGACGACGGTTTCGTGAGTCTCCTTGCTGAGCAATCCGCGCTCCATCAGGGCCTCGCACATCGCACGCGCGCTGCCGAGCTCGGGATCGAGCTCGATGCCGACGAACAGCCCGCGGCCCCGTACCTCGCGAATCAGCGGGCTCGAGAGCTCGCGCAGCGTCCCGATCAGGTAGTCGCCGAGTTCGGCGCTCCGCAACGCGAGATTCTCGTCGACGAGGATGTTGAGCGCTTCGAGGCCGACCGCGGCCGCGAGCGGGTTTCCGCCGAACGTGCTGCCGTGGTCGCCGGGCCGGAACACGTCCATTACGTCCTTGCGTGCGAGGAACATCGACACGGGGAGGATGCCGCCGCCGAGCGCCTTGCCGAGAATGAGGCCATCCGGCCGCACGCCCTCGTGCTCGCACGCGAGCAGGCGTCCGGTGCGCCCCAGGCCCGTCTGGATTTCGTCCGCGATAAACAGCACGTCGCGCTCGCGGCACAGCGCCGTGGCCTTCGCGAGGTAGCCGTCCGGCGGCACGATGATGCCGCCTTCGCCCTGTATCGGCTCGACGAGGAAAGCGGCCGTGTTGGCGTTGATCGCGGCCTCGAGCGCGGCGAGGTCCCCGTAGTCGACCCGCCTGAACCCGGGCGGGAACGGGCCGAAGCCGGCTTGGTACTGCGGCTCGTCGGACATGGCGACGATCGCGATCGTCCGGCCGTGGAAGTTGCCGTTGCACGCGATGATCTCGGCACGGTCGTTCGGCACTCCCTTCACCGTGTATGCCCATTTGCGCGCCGCCTTGATCGCGGTCTCGACGGCTTCGGCACCGGTATTCATCGGCAGCGCCATGTCCTGGCCCGTCAATTCGCAGGCACGCGCGAGAAACGGCCCCAGCTTGTCGGTGTGGAATGCACGCGACACGATGTTCAATGTCGCGACCTGTTCCTGCACGAGCCTGACCAGCCGCGGATGCGCGTGCCCGTGGCTGACGGCGGAGTACGCGCTCATCATGTCGAGATACCGCTTGCCGTCATCGTCCCACACGTAGGCGCCTTCGCCACGCGTCAGGACCACGGGAAGCGGGTGGTAGTTGTGCGCGCAATAGCGCGACTCGAGATCGATCCTGGAATTCACCGATTACCCCGGCTGGCACCGGGACAGCTTGCCGCCGGTGCCGAAAGCTCTATAAGATCCTAATTTTACAGCAACAAACGGCGCGTCGGCCAGCGGCGCAGCGCCCATGACCAAACCACCCGACAACGACAGGCTCGTCATCGACGGGCCCGCCGGCGCGCTCGAGGCATTGCTCGAGACGCCGAAGGACGAGGCGGCGCGCGGCGTCGCGGTCGTCCTGCACCCGCACCCATTGCACGGCGGCACGATGCAGAACAAGGTCGCACACACGCTCGCGCGCAGCTTCGTCCGCCGGGGATTCGCCGCGTTACGCTTCAATTTCCGCGGTACCGGCGCCAGCGAAGGCACCTGGGACGAGGGGCGCGGCGAACTCGACGACGCGTTGGCCGCCATCGACTGGGCGCGGGACCGTTACCCGGGCCAGCCGCTCTGGATCGCCGGTTTTTCCTTCGGCGCTGCCATCGCGATACGCGCCGCGATCGAAGCCGCGCCGGCCGGGCTCGTCAGCGTCGCGCCGGCCGTCCGCCGTTTCGCTGAGGGCCTCGAGACGCAGCCGTCGTGTCCGTGGCTCGTCGTACAGGGCGACGAGGACGAGCTCGTCGACATTAACGAAACCGTCGAATGGGTGAACGGGCTCGAGCCCGGACCCGAGCTACTCGTCTTTCCCGGCGTCGAACACTTCTTCCACGGCAAGCTGATCGACCTTCGCGAAGCCGTGACGGAGTTCATCGACCGGCACCGGTAAGTCGCGGCAACCGCCCAAAAAAAAGCCGGGGCAAGCCCCGGCTTCTTATCGCCTGATTCGGAGTCGAATCAAACCATGTCTTTCAGGCCCTTCAGGACCGTGGCCTTGACGACCTTCGTCGCCGGCTTCGCCTTGAACATCATCTCTTCGCCGGTGAACGGGTTGACACCCTTCCGCGCCTTGCGGGCGGGCTTCTTCACGACACGCAGCTTGAGGAGACCGGGGATGGAGAACACACCCGGGCCACGGCTGGCGAGGTTCTTCTTGATCTGGCCGTTCAGGGATTCGAAAACGGCCGCGACGTCCTTGCGCGTCAGCCCGGTGTCATCGACGATCTTCGCAAAAATTTCCGACTTGGTCGGTGCCTTCTTGGTATTTGCTGCCATGAAAAATCAACTCCGAAAAAAAAGAAAACGGGCGTGAGCCCGCGCAAAAAGCAGCGCGACGATAGCACAACTATTCCGGGGGAAAAACCGGAATCCCGCATTATTTCCCGTGTTTTTCGCGGTTTCTTCGTGATACCGCCGAAAGGTGGCGCTAGTCGGTATAAAACTGCTGTTTGAAGCGCACTTCGGACGGCGTGTTCACGCCTTCCGGTGTCACGGAAATATCGAAGACGAGTGTCTCTCGATTCGCGACAGGCGTGGTGCCGATGTAGTAAATGGCACCCCGCGCTCCCGCCGTACCCGGTTCGTCGATACGGCGCATCGTCACGTTCTTCAGCTGGCCGGTGAGATTGACCGTCTTGACGCTGACGTCACCGGCAGTGGAATGGCCGCCGTCCTCGTCGATGATCGACACGGTGACCATGGCGCGACTCTTGCTTCGCGTGATGTTGTAAGCGCTTGCGACTTCGGGTGACAACTTGTCCGTTGCCTGGGCGCTGAAGTGCACGACGTGATCGCCGATGTCGGCCGACGTAACCCCGGCCGGTTGAGCCTGCGGCACTTCCGCGTCGGCGCCCGGGCCGCCGCAGGCCGCGCTTACGCCGAACAAAGCCAGGACCATCGCTATTCTTGAACGTAGCATGTTGTTCCCTCCCCGAGACGTGCGCCTTTCCCCCGACGCAGGCGAGCGGATCCTGCCGTGCGCCTCCGCGTCACTATAAACCATTCAGGGGGCGCCGGCAGCCCGCGCGGCGTCAGATCGGCAACGGGCGGAGGCCTTCGATCAGGATCGTCAGGGCCATCAGCAGGATGATGGCGAACAGCGGCGACAGGTCGAAGCCGCCCACTGGCGGTACGACACGGCGAAAGGGACGCAGTACCGGTTCCGTGATCGAGTCGATCAGCGCGACCGCGGGATTGTAGGAATGGCTGCCGATCCAGCTCAGCACGACGCGGATGATGATGGCGAAAATGAACAGCCGAACCGTCAGCATGACGAGCTCGACGACCGCCGTGATTGCGATGGGCAGAATCCGGGGCGGCCAGCCGACGATGAGGCAGATGGCCAGGATCAGCAGGTACTGGATCGCGAAGGCGACGAGCAACGTCGCGGTATCGACCTTGCCGACGGGCGGCAGGATGCGCCGTACCGGCACCACGAGTGGCGACGTCAGGCGCAGTATCCCCTGCGAGATCGGGTTGTTGAAGGGAATGCCCATCCACGGCATCAGGAGCCGCAGCAACAGCACGAGGATGTACAGCTGCGCAAGCGCGGTGATGACGAATATCAGGGCGTTGGTTGCACTGCTGCCCATGTCTACTCCGGGTTGTCCTGGTGAGCCTGGTCGGCGAGATCGCGCGCCCGGTCGCGGGCGGCGGTCAGGGCGGCGGCAAAGATAGCACGGACGTCGGCGGCATCGAGCTCGTCGAGTGCCGCGGCGGTCGTGCCGCCCGGTGATCTCACCCGCGACACCAACGTTGCCATGTCGACGTCCGACGCCGCAGCGAGCGCGGCGGAGCCGCGGGCAGTACCGATCGCGAGTTTGCGGGCCGCATCCGCCGGCAACCCGAAGTCGACGGCTGCGCGCGTGAGCATGTCGATCAGCAGGAAGAAATAGGCCGGTCCGCTGCCGGAAACGGCGGTGACCGCGTCGATATCGCCTTCGGCATCGAGCAGGATGACGTCGCCGACCGCGGCCATGATCGAGCCCGCGAGGTCGCGATCCGCGTTGCTCGCCCGTTCGTTCGCGTACAGGCCGGCAACGCCCTTGCGCACAAGGGCCGGCTGATTCGGCATGACGCGTACGATGGCGAGGCCGCCGCCGAGCCAGGCGTCGATATCGGCGCTGCGGACGCCGGCGGCAATGGAGACGATGAGCGGCCTGCCTGCCTGCACGGTGTCGGCGAGCCCCCGGCAGACGGCGGGCAGGATCTGCGGTTTCACGGCGAGCACGACGCATTCGGCGCCGGCGACGATCTGCGCGTTATCGCTGCTGATGGTTGCGCCGGGCAGCAGGTCCGCGAGCGCCGACCGGGCATCGGCCTGCGGCTCCGAAACGCGGAGGCGGCGCGCGTCAAGGCCGCCGTCGACCAGTCCGCCGGCAATCGCCCGCGTCATGTTGCCGCCGCCCACGAAAGCGATCGCCTGCGTCATGCCGTTCGCTCCCCGAAAATGGCCGTGCCGATGCGCACGATCGTTGCGCCCTCGAAAACCGCGGCGCGGTAGTCGCCACTCATGCCCATCGACAGTGTGTCCAGTTCAATGCCCTCGTTGCGTATGAAGTCGGCGAGTTCGCGGAGCACGCGGAACGGCTTGCGCTGCGCCTCGAAGTCGTCCCGAACCGCCGGAATGCACATCAGCCCGCGCAGCCGCAGCCGCGGCAGTTCGCTGACCGAGCGCGCGAGGCCGGGAACGTCGACCGGCGCGGCACCGTCCTTCGCGGGTTCGTCGTCCAGGTCGACCTGCAGGCAGACGTTCAGCGGCGCCAGGTCGTCCGGGCGCTGCCGGCTGAGGCGCTCCGCGACCTGGAGCCTGTCGATACTGTGAACCCAATCAAAGCGCTCGGCCACGGCCCGTGTTTTATTGCGCTGCAAGCGCCCGATGAAGTGCCAGACGAGGTCGTTTCCGGCCGTGCGTTCGATCTTCGGCAGCGCCTCCTGGACGACGTTCTCCCCGAAGTCCCGCTGCCCGGCAACGGCGGCCTCGAGGATACGCTCCGGCGGCTGCCGCTTGCTCACCGCGAGCAGCCGGACGGCGGCCGCGTCTCGCCCCGCGTCCCGCGCCGCCCGTGCCAGCAAATCTTTGACTAGCTTTAAGTTTTCCGTGACTCCAATCACGTTTTGCTCCGGATGCTCCGCTATACTAGGCCCAGATTCGCTCCGGGTTATGGTAAGTCCGGGGCCCCGGAAACCTAAGCCGCCAGAGGGAGAAACATGCCCGTCGACGTAGCCCAGCTCCTGTCGTTCACGGTCAAGAACAACGCGTCAGACCTGCACCTGTCCGGCGGCGTGCCGCCGATGATCCGCGTCGACGGTGACATCAAGCGAATCAACATGCCTGCGCTCACGCACAAGGACGTCAATAGCATGGTGTACGACATCATGAATGACAAGCAGCGCAAGGACTACGAAGAATTCCTGGAGACGGACTTTTCCTTCGAGATTCCGAAGCTGGCGCGTTTCCGCGTCAACGCCTTCAACCAGAACCGCGGATCGGCGGCCGTGTTTCGTACGATTCCCTCCGAGATCCTGACGCTGGACGACCTCGGCGCGCCGAAGATCTTCAAGGACATCTCGATGCACCCGCGCGGCATCGTGCTCGTGACGGGCCCGACGGGTTCCGGTAAGTCGACGACGCTGGCGGCGATGGTCGACTACATCAACGAGAACAAGCCCGACCACATCCTCACGATCGAGGACCCGATCGAGTTCGTCCACGAATCCAAAAAATCGCTCATCAACCAGCGCGAAGTGCATCGCGACACGCTCGGCTTCAACGAGGCACTGCGTTCCGCACTGCGCGAGGATCCGGACGTGATCCTGGTCGGCGAGCTCCGCGACCTCGAGACCATTCGCCTGGCGCTGACTGCCGCCGAGACCGGCCACCTCGTCTTCGGCACGCTGCACACCAGTTCTGCCGCAAAGACGATCGACCGCGTCGTCGACGTGTTCCCGGCCGCCGAGAAGGAAATGGTCCGCGCCATGCTGTCCGAGTCGCTGCGCGCCGTGATTTCACAGACCCTGCTGAAAAAGATCGGCGGCGGACGCATCGCGGCGCACGAGATCATGATCGGCACGCCGGCCATCCGAAACCTGATTCGCGAGGGCAAGATCGCGCAGATGTACTCCGCGATCCAGACAGGTCAGGGCTCGGGTATGCACACGCTCGACCAGAACCTGGCCGAGCTGATGTCCAAGGGCCTGATCAGCAAGGAAGAGGCACGCTTCAGGGCAGTGAATAAAGAGAACTTCTGAGACGGGAGTCCGGCGAGATGGAACGCGAACAAGCGGTACGACTGACACAGAACCTGCTTCGGAAGATGGTGGAGCGGAACGGCTCCGACCTGTTCATTACCTGCGGATTTCCGCCGGCGATCAAGGTGGACGGCACGATCCACAAGGCCACCGACACGGCGTTGTCGCCGGACCAGGCGGCGATCATGGTCCGCTCGATCATGAACGACAAGCAGATCAAGGAGTTCGATGCGACGAAGGAGTGCAACTTCGCGATCGCGCCCCAGGGCATCGGCCGCTTCCGCGTCAGCGCGTTCATCCAGCAGGGCTACGTCGGCGCGGTACTGCGCACGATCACGACCGAGATCCCTACGCTCGAGGACCTCGACCTGCCGCCGATCCTGAAAGACGTCGTCATGAACAAGCGCGGGCTCGCCATCGTCGTCGGCGGTACCGGCTCGGGTAAGTCCACGACGCTGGCAGCGATGATCGGCCACCGCAACGAAAACTCGCGCGGCCACATCGTCTCGATCGAAGACCCGGTCGAGTACGTGCACCCGCACAAGGGCTGCGTCATTACTCAGCGCGAGGTCGGCGTCGATACGGAGACATGGCACGCGGCGCTGAAGAATACGTTGCGGCAGGCGCCCGACGTGATCCTGATCGGCGAAATTCGCGACAAGGAGACGATGGAGTACGGCATCCAGTTTGCCGAGACCGGCCACCTGTGTCTCGCGACGCTGCACGCGAACAGCGCGAACCAGGCGCTCGACCGCATCATCAACTTTTTCCCGGAAGAGCGCCGCCAGCAGCTGCTGATGGACCTGTCCCTGAATACCAAGGCCATTATCTCGCAGCGACTGCTTCCCAGGGAGGGCGGTATCGGACGCATCGCGGCGATGGAGATCATGTTGAACACGCCGCTGATCCAGGACCTGATCTTCAAGGGCGAGGTCGGCCAGATCAAGGAGATCATGGCCAAGTCCACGCGGCTCGGCATGCAGACCTTCGACCAGGCGCTGTTCGACCTGTACGAGCAGGGCATCATTTCCTACGAGGAAGCGATGCGAAACGCGGATTCGAAGAACGAACTGCGCCTGCGCGTCAAGCTCGAGTCGAAGCGCGATTCATCGATTGCGGATCAGCAGTCGGACAGCCTGCACATCATGGAAGAGGATACGGCGCGGACCTTCTGAGCCGCCCGACAAAGGATTTCGCCGCAATGAACGTCAAACCGTTGTTCAAGCTGATGGTGGAGAAGAAGGCGTCGGACCTGTTCTTCGCGCCGTTTGCCCCGGCCAAGATCAAGATCGAAGGCAAGATCATGCCGGTCAACAAGCTCGAGATGACGCCGAAGATGGTGAAACAGGCGGCGTTCGAGCTGATGAACGACGAGCAGCTCGAGTACTTCCAGCGGGAGCTCGAGATCGACTTCGCCATCTCGGAGCCTGGGCTAGGGCGTTTTCGCGTCAATATCTTCCACCAGCGCAGCAACGTCGGCATGGTGCTGCGCTACATCACGAACGACGTGCCCTCGCTCGACGATCTCGGCATGCCGGAGCAGCTCAAGGATCTCGTCATGCTCCGCCGCGGGCTGATCCTGATGGTCGGCGCGACCGGCGCCGGCAAGTCGACGACGCTGGCGGCGATGATCAACCACCGCAACGAGAAGACCTCGTCGCACATCATCACGATCGAGGACCCGATCGAATTCCTGCACCCGAACAAGCAGTCGATCGTCAACCAGCGCGAGGTCGGGCTCGACACGAAGTCCTATGCCCGGGCCCTGAAGAGCGCCGTGCGCGCAGCGCCGGATGTCATCCAGATCGGCGAGATCCGCGACCGCGAGGCCATGCAGTCCGCGCTGGACATGGCCGGTACCGGCCACCTGGTGCTCGCGACACTGCACTCCAACAACGCACCGGAAACCCTGGACCGCATCATCAACCTGTTCCCGCGGGACCAGCACTCGCAGGTGTTCATGGACCTCGCGCATTACCTGCGCGCGATCCTGGCGCAGCGCCTCGTCCGCAGCCGCAACGGCAAGCGCGTGGCGGCCGTGGAACTCATGCTGAACACGCCGCACATCAAGGACCTGGTCCTGAAGGGCGATATCTCGGCCGTGAAGGAAGCGCACAAGGAGTCGGGCGAGCAGGGCATGCAGAACTTCGACGACGCGCTGCTGAACCTCTACAAGGCCGGCACCATCACGCTCGACGAGGCCATGTCGCACGCCGATTCACGGTCCAACCTCGAAGCCAAGATCAACTTCGGCGGCTGACGGGCCGCTGCGCGGCGTCAGGCGGCGCGATACGGCGTATTGCTGAACCGGGGCCAACAGGCTCAGACTTCTCTTCCCTGACATGAACATCGGGAGAGGGAATATGGGCGACAAACATACGGGCACGTGTTTCTGCGGGGCGGTCGAGGTCGAGGCAAGCGGCGCGCCGTTCGCAATGGGGTATTGCCACTGCAAGGACTGCCGGGCGTGGAGCGCGGGGCCGGTCAACGCGTTCACGCTCTGGACGCGCGATGCCGTCCGCGTGACCCGCGGTGCGGAACACCTGGCGAGTTACACGAAGAACGGTGCGTCGATCCGGCAGTCCTGCAAGAAGTGTGGCGGCAACATGATGTCCGATCACCCCGCGCTCGACTTCACGGATATCTTCGCGGCAATTCTGCCGACGCTCTCGTTCGAGCCGGGCGTGCACGTCAACTACGCATCGGCGGTCCTGCGCATCCCCGACGGGCTGCCGAAGCTCAAGGACTTTCCGGCGGAAATGGGCGGATCCGGCGAGACGGTGCCGGAGTAGCGGCTCTACCAGTCGACCGACCTGGCGTCGAACACCGGGCCGTCGACGCAGACGCGTTTCATCGCCTTGCCGGTTTTGGTAAGGATCGGCACGGTGCACCCGGCGCAGCCGCCGACCGCACAGGCCATGAACTCCTCGAGCGATACCTCGCACGCGACCCCGTGCCGTTCGGCCAGCGCGGCCACGGCCTTCAGCATCGGCGTCGGTCCGCAGGTGAAGATCTTGACCTCGGCAAGTTCGCCGGGCGACAGCGTGCGCAGCCAGCGGTCCGCGAGGTCGGTGACGAAGCCGTCGTGGCAACCGGGAAACCCGGCGAGGCTCGTCAGGCGCGCCGGGATGCCCCAGGACTCGAGCAGCGGCATCGTGCTGTTCGTGCCGTCGGCAATGCCCGGAACATCGATCGCGGATGCCGTGAGTTCGAAAGGGAACGGCAACTCCGAGCCGAGGATGGCAAACGGCCGGTAGCGCGCGTCGTGGCGGAGGCGGTCCGCGAGGAACACCATGGGCGGGATGCCGACGCCGCCGCCGATCAGGAGACATCGCGGCCGCGCCGGGTCGGGGTTGAAGGGCATGCCGATCGGGCCCAGCACGCTGATCACGTCGCCGGCACGCTTGCGCGACAACGCGCGCAGGCCATCGCCGACGTTCTTGAACAGTACTTCGATCCAGTCGTCCCCGGTCCGCATGATGGACAGCGGGCGCCTCATCGGCAGCGCGTCAGCGCAGGTGACGTGCACGAAGGTCCCCGGCTTCGCGTTCGCCGCGCACCTGGGCGCGCGGATACGCTGGATGAATTGCTCCCCCGCGAACGGGTGCACCTGCAGGATCTCGGCATCTTCGACGAACAGCGTGTTGCGATTGCGTTGCGCGTGTCGCCGCGCTTCCGTCTGCGCCGCGGTCATCACACCATTCCCGTGGCGCGGGCCACGTGCGCGAGCACCGCCATTCGCACCCCGACGCCGTTCGTCACCTGGCGGGTGATCACCGATCGCCGGCCATCGGCGAGCGCGCCGTCGATCTCGATACCGCGGTTCATCGGGCCCGGGTGCATGACGATCGCGTCCGGCCGGGCAACGCGCATGCGTTCTTCGTTGATGCCGAAATTGGCGACGTAGTCGTCGATTGACAGCACACTGTCGAGATCGTCGATGCGCTCCTTCTGGATCCGCAGCGCCATGACGACGTCCGCATCGCGCAGGCCATCCTCGAGGCTGTCGGTCACGGTAGCGAACGCGAGGTCGTCGTCGTCCGCCGCCATGGCTGGTGGCGAGACGAGCCGCAGGTCGCCGACGCCGAGGGTGTGCAACCCCTGGGCCGTGGAGCGGGCGACGCGAGAATGCCGGATGTCACCGACGATCGCCACCGTCAACGCTGCGAAGTCGGCCTTGTGCTGGCGGATCGTGAGCAGGTCGAGCAGGCCCTGTGTCGGGTGCGACACGTCGGCCTCGCCGGCATTCAGAACACAGACGTGCTCGTGAACGTGGCGCGCGATGTAGGCCGGGATGCCGGCGCCCGCATCGCGCACGACCATGACGTCGACCGCCATCGCCTCGAGCGTGTAGATGGTGTCGAGAATGCTTTCGCCCTTCTTGCGCGATGACGTGTTCACGTCGAGGTTCAGCACGTCCGCGCCGAGGCGGCGGCCGGCCAAGTCGAAGGAAGCGCGCGTCCGTGTGCTGGGCTCGAAGAACAAGTTGCCGATGGTCCGGCCCGCGAGGAGGCGGCTCCGGACCGGGGCGGCCCCGACCGGGCTCAGGTAGCTTTCCGCGTCGTCCAGCAACCGGACGAGCAGGTCCCGGTCCAGGCCCTTCAGGGTCAGCAGGTGCCGAAGGCGGCCGTCGGGCGTGAGCTGGAGTTCGGTGTCCCTGCCGGGCAGCGTCTGGGGGTCGGCGTTCATCGGGCGTGCATTGTACCGGGATTGGCGGGGGCGGGCGCGTGAATCCGGGCCCGCCGCCGTGCCTGCCTGCCGCCCGGCCGCCGGTCAGTCTTTCGGGATGCGAATCTTCTGCCCCGGGTAGATCTTGTCGGGGTCCGCGATGATGTCCTTGTTCGCCTCGAAGATGCGCACGTATTGCGACGCCTTGCCGTAGAATTTTTTCGCGATGGCGCCGAGCGTATCGCCCTTCACGATCGTGTAGTACTCGACGGCGGCCGGTGGCGGTTCGGCGGGCGCCTTCTCCGCCGGCGGGTCGACCGCGAGGTCGTCCGCGACGACTTTTTCGACGCCTTTGACGTTGCCGACCATCAGGATGGCGCTGTCACGGGTCGCCTCGTTGACGCAGTCCCCGCAGACGGTGGCGACGCCGTCATCGAACGCCACGTCGATGTTGCGGATGCCGGACGTGCGGATCTCCAGCATCTCTTTGATCTTTCGCGCTGCCTCGGCATCCGTGTTGAAGAGCTGGCTGCCGGCTTCCTTGACGAAGTCCAGAAATCCCATGTCGTGCCTCCCTGTTCCTTATTGTTGACAGTGCCCGCGGGCGGGACGAACCTGTGTTGTAAGGAGTGTAACAACGGATGCCGCGTAGTGCCGGCAAATCGCGCTGCCGCGGACCGCAATCTGAATCGAAAGGTAAAAAATGCAACACCGTACCGTCAACGCCCTGCGCACGATCCTGCTCGCCGCCGCCACCGTTGCCACCGGCGCCTGTTCCGTCAACCCGGTCACCGGGGAACGCGAGCTCGTGCTCGTCAGCGAGCAACAGGAACTGCAGATGGGCGAGCAGGCGTACTTCGCGTCCCAGCAGTCACAGGGCGGTGAGTACGACATCGACCCGGAGCTGACGCGCTACGTGCGGGACGTCGGCTACCGCCTCGCCGCGGTCAGCGACCGGCAGCTTCCTTACGAGTTCGTCATCCTCAACAACTCGGTCCCGAACGCCTGGGCGCTGCCCGGCGGCAAGATCGCGATCAATCGAGGCCTGCTGACGGAGCTCGACTCGGAGGCCGAGCTCGCAGCGGTGCTCGGCCATGAGATCGTGCACGCGGCGGCCCGGCATTCCGCGCAGCAGGTGACCCGCGGCATGTTGTCGCAGGTGCTGGTGGTCGCGACCGCGGTCGTCGCCAGCGACACGGACTACGGGGGGCTCGCCGTCGGCGGCGCGGGACTCGCGGCGCAGCTCGTCAACACGCGCTACGGACGCAGCGCGGAGCTCGAGTCGGACGAATACGGCATGAAGTACATGTCGAAGGCGGGCTACGACCCGCAGGGCGCCGTGCACCTGCAGGAAACCTTCGTGCGGCTGAACGACGGGCACCGGACGGACTGGCTGAGCGGCCTGTTCGCGAGCCACCCGCCGTCGCAGGAGCGTGTCGAGGCGAACCGTGCAACGGCGTCGTCGCTGCCGGCGGGCGGCAGGCTGGGGCGCGACGAGTACCGGCAGCAGATGCAGCGCACGCTGAACGCCGAGGCGGCCTACGCCCTGTACGACGAAGGGCGCAAGGCGCTGTCGCAGGGCGACCGGAAGACGGCGCTGGACCGCGCCAACGCGGCACTCGACCTGCTGCCGGAGGAGGCGCACTTTCACGCGCTTCGCGGTGACGTGCGAATGCTCGACAAGAACTACAAGGACGCGATCACGAACTACACGCGGGCGATGGAACGCCGCGACAAGTTTTTCTACTACCCCCTGCAACGCGGCCTGGCGCGCCGTCAGGCCGGCGACCTGCAGGGGGCACGGGCGGACCTGGAGCGCAGCCGAGAGCTGATGCCGACGGCGCCGGCCGAGATGGCGCTCGGCAGCATCGCGGAGCGTGAGGGCCGCTTCGACGCAGCGATCGGCCACTACAAGGTCGTGGCGAAGGCGGGTGGGGACATCGGCGAGTCGGCGGCGATGTCGCTGGCCCGGCTCGAGATGCCGCGGCAGCCGGGCGCCTATTTCGCGACCCAGTGCGGTGCCGATAGCAAGGGCAACCTGGTCGTCGCGGTACAGAACCGGGCGCCGGCTACCGTGAGCAACGTCGTCATCGCGATCGACGTGGCGGACAGCGCCGGCCAGGTTCGCCGGCTCACGCGCGAACTCGCCGGCACGCTGGCGTCCGGGGGCGTGGGCCGCGTCAACACGGGCATCGGCCCCTACAGCGGTGGCGCCTGCCCGGTGAGCGTCGTCGGCGCGCGCATCGTCGAACGCCCGTGAGAATCAGGGCGCTGACAAAACATCTTCGATCCACGCGTCGATCGCCGTCTGCAGCATCGGCAGCGTGACCCCGCCGCTCGCGAGCAGGCGGTCATGGAATGCGCGGATGTCGAAGCGCTCGCCGAGCAGCGTTTCAGCGTGCCGGCGCAGGCGCTGGATCTCCAGGCTGCCGACCAGGTAGGACGTGGCCTGTCCCGGCACGGCGGCGTAGCGATCGACTTCCGAGGCCACGGATGTCGGGTTCTCGGTCGTGTGCTCCAGCATGTAGTCGATCGCCTGCTGGCGGGTCCAGCCCATGACGTGAATGCCGGGGTCCACCACGAGCCTCGCCGCGCGGAATGCCTCGTTCGACAGCATGCCCATGCGGTCCAGGTCGCCGGAGTAAAGACCCATTTCGTCGGCCAGCCGCTCGGAGTAGAGGCCCCAGCCTTCCACCGTGCCCGACGAAAACATGTAGCGCAGGATCGGCGGCAGCCCGTCGTTCAGCAGCGCGATCGAGACCTGCAGGTGGTGGCCCGGATAGCTTTCGTGGAACGCGGTCGCCTCGATGCCGGCACCGCGGCTGATCGACGCCGCGTTCCAGGTGCCGACCTGGTAGCGGCCCGGCCGGGTGCCGTCGGCCGACCCGGCGGCATAGAAGCCGCCGCCCGAGTCCTGCTCGTAGGCCGGTGATGGCACGATGACCATCGGGGCGTCGGGCACGTAGCCGATCTGCTCGCCGATGGCGGCCTTCGCCCGGTCCACCGCCGCTGCCACGTAGTCGAGCATGTCCTGTTCCGACGTGAACAGGAACGCGGGGTCCGTGCGCAGCCGCTCGGCCAGCGCATCGAGGTCATCGGTGTCGAAGACGGTTTCCGCGATGCCGAGCATCTCGGCACGGACGCGGGACATCTCCGACAGCCCGGTGCGGTGAATCGCGTCGGCGGATCCGGGCAGCGACGACCAGTAGCGCACGGACGCGGCGTAGCAGGCCTCGCCGTCCGGGTTCGCGCCCACGCCTAGAGCGTCGCGCCCGGGGTACTCGTTTTCCAGGAAGTCCCGGTAGGCGACGAGCGCCGGCCGCACCTCGTCTTCGTAGACACGGCGGTAGACCCGGGCGAAGCGCTCGTCGTCCGCGCGCGCGACCGGGTCCATGAACGGCGAGCCGTCGGTCGGCGTGTCGATCAACGCAGTGACCTGGTCGATGACCCGCGACACGTTCGTGGCCGGCGCCAGGTAGCCGGCATCCTTGCCGCGTTTCAGGTTCCCGATCTCCGTGTCGAGATAGCGGTCGATGTCGGCGAGCCGGTCGATGGCCGCGTTGCGTGCCGCCTTCGTGGAGACATCCTGCACGGCCAGCGTCGCGATGATCGACGACTGCCAGCCGGTCCACGTGGGGCTCACATTCCAGAGTTCGGTGCGGCAGACCCGGCGATCGACAATCGCCTGCAGCCGCTCGCGTGTAAAGACCCAGGTCAGTACCGCGGTATCGTCAGTGAGCGATTCGGCGTCGATGGCGTCCAGCGCCGCGAGCCACGCGTCCACCTTCGCGTCCCAGCGGGCCATCGCGTCCGGGCCGTGATCGCCGAACCGGTCCCGCGGAGCGTCCGGGTACCCGACCTCGTAGACTTCCTCGGGGAACTGCGCGTAGTAGCCCGCGACGAACTCGTTCGAGAGCCGCTCAACGGCCGCGGCGGGCGCCTCCTCGCCGGGGCCGGAGCAGGCCGCGAAAAGGCCAGTGGAAAGCAACAAAATCAGTATCTTGCGGGGCATGTTCTGGCCATCGGCAGTTGCGTGGAGGACTCATGAGAACACAGATCGGCGGCGGTCGTCAGCAAAGTAGAAACTCGGGGGCGGTAGAGGCAGAATGGCCGACACGTTTCGTCCAACCGGCAAATCATTGACCAGCAGACTGCGATACTCCGTCCCGAACAGCGTGACCGGGCTGAGCCTCCTCTTCGGCCTCGCGTCGATCGTCACGACGCAGTTCGGCGAGCTCGAATTCGCCGCGTGGCTGATCGTCTGGTGTGGGCTGCTGGATACGATGGACGGCGTCGCGGCGCGCGTCCTGAACGCGACATCGAGTTTCGGCGCCGAGTTCGATTCGATGGCTGACGTGATTTCATTCGGCGTCGCGCCGGCGGTTCTCGTGCTCAATGCGGGTGTGCAGATCGGGGGCATCGAGTACGACACGGGCCAGTTCTGGGTGCTGCTGCTGGCGTCCGGCATGTTCGCGCTTGCCGGCGCAATGCGGCTCGCGCGTTTCAATATCGCCACGGACAAGCCGCCCACCGGCTGGTTCTCGGGTGTGCCGATCACCGCGTGCGGCGGCGGAGTGCTGGCTTCGCTGGTGCTCGTGCTGATTCACTACCAGGACATCGCGTCGGCAATGCCGCTCCACCTCTATCTGCCGATGCTGCTCTTCGTGCTGTCGATCCTGATGCTGTCGCGAATCTGGTTTCCGAAGGCGACCATACGTGACAGCAAGCTCATCAACGCGTTCCAGATCGTCAACATTGCCCTGATTTTCTATTGCGGCGTTACGCGTACGTTCCCCGAATACCTGCTGGGCATTGCGATCGTGCTGACGGTCGGCGGAATCATCTCGGGCCGCATCGCCCGGCAGCGGCGCGAATCGACCCGGTAACAAGCAACAAGGGGATTGCAATGACGCAGCGACTTCTGGCCTGCCTGGCGTTTGCGGGTCTTGCGGCCTGCGCCGGCACGACGGCGACGGCAACCGGCGACGTTGCGGCGGAGGCGCCGCCGGCGGGTTTCGAGGGCTTCGTCGACTTGCAATGGAATGCGTCGTCCGGCCGGCTGTCGTTCTCCATCGATGCGCTCGATACCCCGTTCATTTACCAGTCGTCGCTGGCGCGCGGCGTCGGGTCGAATGATCTCGGCCTCGACCGCGGGCAGCTCGGCGACACGCGTCTCGTGCGACTCCGGCGAGTCGGGAACAAGGTGCTGCTCGAGCAGGACAATCTCGATTACCGCGCACTGAGCGGCGATGCGCTCGAGTCCCGTGCAGTCGCCGAATCCTTCGCGCGTTCGGTGATCTGGGGCTTCGAGATCAGGGACGAGCGCGACGGCGTACTGACGGTCGACGGCACGGACTTCTTCCTTCGCGATGCGCACGGCCTGGCCGAGCGCCTGTCGGCTACGGGCGAAGGCAACTACCGCGTCGACGCGTCGCGATCGGCGATCTACCTGCCGCGGACGAAGGCGTTCCCCGACAATACCGAGGTCGAGGCTGTCGTGACGTTCGCCGGCGACCCGACGGGTGAGCATCTGCCGACCGTGGTTCCGGATGCGCGCTCGGTCACGGTGCACCTGCACCATTCGTTCATTCGCCTCCCCGACGACGGCTACGAACCGCTGCCGTACGAGCCGCGGTCCGGCGTCATCGGCCTCGAGTACGGGTCGCCGGGCTTCATCGACTACGCGTCGCCGATCGGTGCGCCGATGTTCGTGAATTACGGCATTCGCCATCGACTGGAGAAAAAGGACCCGGCCGCGGCGGTGAGCGAGGCGGTCGAGCCGATCGTCTACTACGTCGATCCCGGTGCGCCGGAGCCGGTGCGTTCGGCATTGATCGAGGGCGCGAGCTGGTGGAACGAGGCGTTCGAGGCGGCGGGTTACCGGGACGCGTTCCAGGTGCGCCTGCTGCCGGAAGACGCGGACCCGATGGACGTGCGCTACAACGTCATCCAGTGGGTACACCGCTCGACGCGCGGCTGGTCCTACGGGTCGTCGGTCGTCGACCCGCGCACCGGCGAGATACTGAAAGGGCACGTTACGCTGGGTTCGCTGCGCGTCCGCCAGGACTACCTGATTGCCGAGGGGCTGCTCGCGCCCTACGCGGACGCGATGGTGCCCGATGCCATGCTGGAGATGTCGCTCGCGCGCATCCGGCAACTGTCGGCGCACGAGGTCGGGCACACGCTCGGCTTCGAACACAACTTCGCGGCGAGCACGCAGGATCGTGCCTCGGTCATGGACTACCCGGCTCCGCTGGCGCGCTTCGCCGACGACGGCAGCCTGGACCTGTCGGACGCCTACGCCACCGGCATCGGGCGCTGGGACGCGCGGACGGTCATGTACGCCTACGCGGACGTGTCGGACGGACAGGACGCGAATGCCGCGCGGGCCCGCATACTCGCGGAGACGATCGACGCCGGCTACCGCTACGTGGCGGACGCCGACGCGCGCAGCGTAGGGACCGCCCACCCGGACGGCAACCTCTGGGACAACGGTACCGATGCGATCGAGGAACTCGGGCACCTGCTGCGCGTCCGCGACTACGCGCTGAGCCGCTTCTCGGAGAACAACATTCGCCCCGGACGGCCGGACGCGACCCTGGAAGAGGTGCTCGTGCCGGTCTACCTGCTGCACCGCTTCCAGGTGCAGGCGGTGGGCAAGCTGATCGGCGGCGTCACTTTCGATTATTCGATGCGCGATGGTTCGCGCAGCGCACTGCGGCCCGTCGACGCCGATCGGCAGCGCGCCGCGATCGACGCGCTGCTCGGTACGCTGTCGCCGGACGTGCTGGCGCTGCCGGCGAGCATCGCCGCCGCGATTCCGCCACGGCCGCCGGGGTTCCCCCGCACCCGCGAGTCCTTCGTCGGGCAGACCGGCGTCACGTTCGACCCGCTCGCGCCCGCCGCCGCGGCGACGGTGCTGACGCTCGACGTGCTGCTTAACCCGTCCCGGGCGGCACGCATGAACCGCCAGGCAGCGCCGCGTCCGGATTTCGCCGACCTCGTCGACGCGCTGCTGGACCGCACCTGGCAGAGCGCCGGCAGCGGCGGCGCACAGGCGGAGATCCGGCGCCAGACCGGTCTGCTGGTGCTGGACGCGCTGCTGCGGCTGGCCGTGGACGAATCCGCGGATGCGGCGGTGCGTGGTACGGCCCTCGCCGCCATCGATCGCCTCTATGACAGCGCCGGAAGGACGGTGACGCGCGATGCGGCGGCGAACGCCTGGCTGCGCATCGCGCGGTACCGGATCGAGCGATTCCGCGAGGACCCGTCGAGCGTTGCCGCCTTGCCGGACGTCGCGGTGCCGCCCGGCTCGCCGATCGGCGCATTGACCGACTTTTTCGACTGAGCAGGAGACGCCGATGTCCGTCGAAGCCGCAGTCCTCGTCGTCTACCTCCTCGTTCTCGCGGCGCTCGCGATCTGGAGCCGTGCCGAGACACACACGCTGTCGGGCTATTTCCTCGCCGGCAAGAAACTGCCGTTCTGGGTCGTGGCGTTCAGCGCGAATGCCACCGGCGAGTCCGGCTGGCTGTTGCTGGGCCTCACCGGCATGGGCTACGCGGTGGGGGCGCAGGCCTACTGGGTCGTGGTCGGCGAAATCGTCGGCGTACTGGCGTCGTGGGGCCTGATGTCGCGGCGCCTGAAGAAGCTGGGCGACGAGACGGATTCGATCACGCTCCCGGACGTGCTCGCGGCGAAGTTCGATGACCGCTACCACGCCATTCGGGGCATCGCGGTCGCGATCATCCTGGTCATGGTCACGACTTACGTGACGGCGCAGATGGTGGCGTCGGGCAAGGCGCTGTCCGGGTTCATGGGCATGGACTACCGGACCGGCGTCATCGTCGGCGCGATCATCATCATCGGCTACACGTTCATCGGCGGCTACAAAGCCGTGGCCTACACGGACGTCGTACAGGGCGTATTGATGCTGCTCGGGCTGATCCTGGTGCCGGCCGCCGCGATCTACGCGTCCGACGGATGGTCCGGCGTGACCGCGTCGCTGAACGCGCAGGACCCGGCCCTGCTCGACATGTTCGCGGTGACCGCGACCGGCGTTGCCGGCTGGGTCGCCATCGCAAGTTTCGTGGCGATCGGCCTCCCGTTCATGGGCGTGCCGCAGCTCCTGATCCGCTACATGTCCGCGCGCGACGACGGGGAAGTCGTCAAGGCACGCATCATGGCGGTGATCGTGATGATCTTCTTTACGGGCGGCGCCGTCACGGCGGGCATCGCCGGCAGGGCGCTGTTCCCGGGGCTGGAAGACAGCGAGTCGATCTTCCCGGTGATATCGAGCAACCTGTTCCCGGCCGTCATCTCGGGTCTGCTGCTGGTCGTCGTGCTGGCGGCGATCATGTCGACCGTGGATTCGCTGTTGCTGCTCGCCTCGTCGGCGGTCATCCGCGACACCGTGCAGAAGATCATGGGCAGTACGAAATCGGAGCGCGAGCTGTCCGGGTACGGCAAGATCGTCACGATCGTCATCGGCATCATCGGTATCGCGTTCGCGATTCCCGAGGCGGAACTCATCTTCTGGTTCGTGCTGTTTGCCTGGTCCGGCCTCGGTGCCGCGTTCGGGCCGGCGACGCTGGGGTTGCTCTATTACCGCAAGATCACACGAGCCGGCATCATTGCCGGCATGTCAGGCGGCTTTCTGACCAGCGTCGTCTGGGTGCTCTACATCAAGGAGCACACGTGGGACCTTTACGAAGCGATCCCGGGGTTTGCGGTCGGCCTCCTGCTGACCTGGGGTGTCAGCTTCCTCACCTGGGAACGGCCGGCCGGAGAGTAAATCGCACGGTCCCGGTGTAACCGGCCGGCATCCGGGGCGCTATAAGGGGGTACGAACCCTGTGACCCGAGGACTTCAAACGATGCGCCCGAATCGACTGATCTTCCCGCTGCTGCTGATCGCGGCGGCCTTTGCTTCGCCGGCCGGTGCCGCGGTCGGCGCGGACGAGCTCCCGGCCGGCACGACGTGGTATTTCCATGCGGACCTGGAGCGAATGCGCGGCACGGACGCCGGCACGAGCCTGTACGCCTGGCTGGAGTCCGAGGTGTTCTCCGAAATCCGCGAGGAGTCCGGCATCGACCTCGGCAAGGAAGTCAGCCGGGTGACGGCCTTCGCCACGCAGGCGGACGGCGCGATCATGGTCGTCGACGGCAAGTTCAGCCAGTCGACCCGGGACAAGGCGCTCGCGGCGGCCTCCGGGGCGGAACGCTTCGAGCTGCTCAAGTCGGGCGGCAAGACCTATTACTACGTGCGGGGCGACGACGAGGACCGCGACGTCGAAATCGACGGCATCGACAACGAGTTCTATTTCAGCTTCGACGTTCGCGACAAGCTGGTCGTGGCTGCGAGGAAGGGCCAGATGGAAGCGCTCCTCGCGAACGACGGCCGCATACCCGGCAACCGCAGCAACAACGGCACGCTGTTCGTGCTGACGGCGGAACACAGCCTGATCCAGGCCGGCATGGACACGAACGGTTTCGACGACGATGAAGAGGGCGGCTTCGAGTCGAACATCATGCGCAACACGAAGCACGTTGCGGTCATGATCGCCGACGTGGCGGGCAAGATCGCGATCGAGGCGCAGCTGATCGCCACCGAGGCCGCCACCGCGGAATCGCTGGCCAGTATCGTTCGCGGATTGATCGCGCTGCAGGCGTTCAGCACGGAGATGGACCCGGAGATCGCGCAGTTCCTTCAGAACACGCGCGTCGACGTCGACGACGTTCGGCTGAAGATCAGCGTGGCGCTGACGCCCGAGATGCTGGCCGCCGCGCTCGACGAGGTCTGAGTCCCTTCGGGCAGCGGCGCGGACGGTGAGCGACGAACTGGACCTGATCAATGCTGCCCGGACGGGCTCGGTGGATGCCTTCACCGAGCTCGTTCACCAGTACCGTGATCGGCTGCTGCGGTTCCTGGTGACGCGCTGCCAAAGCTTCGCGGACGCGGAAGACGCGTTGCAGGACACGTTCCTGAATGCGTTTCGCTACCTGCATACCTACGATGCCCGCTGGCGGTTCAGCACGTGGCTGTACCGCATCGCGCTGCGTAATGCGGCAGGGTTCCGGGCACCGGAGGGCGCGGACCCCGACACGTTGCCGGCCGCCGGGTCGGATCCGCTCGAACAGTGCATCGCGGCGAGCGAACGGGAAAACCTGTGGGTGGTGGCGCGGCGCGTCTTGAACGACGACGTGTACGCTGCGCTGTGGCTGCGCACGGTGGAGGACATGTCCGTGCGCGACGTCGCGACCGTCGTGAACCGCAGCGAGTCGTGGACGAAGGTAAACCTGATGCGGGCCCGACAATCGCTGGATGAGGCATTGAGTGACAGCGCCGCACCCGGCCGGAGTGAAGTCTATGGATGACCTGGAAACGCGCCTTCGCGACGATGCGCGCAGGATCGACGCGCGCGTCTCGCCGGAGCTCGACGACCGGATTCGCGCATCACTGAACGCGATCGCGGACGACGTCGCGCGGCCGGTGCCGAAATCGCGGCCTCGCTGGACGATGTGGCTGGCGAGCGGTCTCACCGGTGTCGCGCTGGCGGCGGCGGTGCTTGCGATCATTAACCAGCCGCCGGAGGAGACGGAGAGCCGGCCGACGGTGCCGGTGGCGGCCGCGACGTCGACGCCGCCATTCGCGATGCCGGTACTGCGTGCCGAATCCGCCATGCTGACGACGCCGCTCGAGCACGAGCTCGACAAGCTCGAGGCCGACCTTCGCAAGGCGCGCGATGCCGTCGAAGAGGACATGGGTATCACGTTCTGAGGGCCCGGGAACCGCGCGTCTTTCGTCCGTCCGCGGTGTGGAAATCGAGCATTGATTCCCTTATGCTCGACGCGGGGGTTCAGTTCGCCGGTATCGAACAGCACTAACAACAGCCGATACCGCCATCGAAAAGGACGTCGAACGACGGGGAACAGGAAAGCTCTGAGGATCTAGACAAAGCGAACTGGCAAGACCGTCTGCCCGACGGCGCCCCGTGGCCGCCGGTCAGGTTGCACTGAAAGAGGGATGCTTGACGTATGCCTTTTGCCGTCGTTTTGATCCTGCTCGTCGTCGGATCGATCCTCTTCCACCTGTTCAGTCCCTGGACGTTCACGCCGCTGGCCTCCAACTGGGGGCGCGTCGACTTCACGGTCGACGTGACGCTGTACGTTACCGCGATCATCTTTATCGGGGTGAACCTGTTCGTCGCGATCGCGATCATCAAGTTTCGCCATCGCGAAGGGCATGAGTCCAAAGCGCGTTATTCGCCGGAAAACAAGCGGCTCGAAACGTTCCTGACAGTACTCACGGCCGTCGGCGTTGCAGCGATGTTGACGCCCGGCTTGCTCGTGTGGTCGGAGTTCGTCGACGTGCCGGAGGAGGCGCACGTGGTCGAGGCCGTGGGCCAGCAGTGGACGTGGAACTACCGCTACCCGGGGGCCGACGGCAAGCTCGGCGAGGTGGACGCGGAGCGCGTGAGTGAGGGAAACCCCTTCGGCATCGACCCCGACGACCCCAGGGGCGCCGACGACATCGTCGTCATGAGCCCCGAGGCGCACCTGCCTGTGGGCGCGCCGGTCAAGTTCCTGCTCCGGTCCAAGGACGTGCTGCACGACTTTGCCGTGGCGCAGTTCCGCGTGAAGATGGACCTCGTACCCGGCATGGACACCTACATGTGGCTCACGCCGACCGAGAACGGTCGCTACGAAATACTCTGCGAGGAGTTGTGCGGCATCGCGCACCACACGATGCGCGGCGCAGTCGTCGTCGAGGACGCCGCGGACTTCGAGACCTGGCTCTCCAACCAGCCGACGTTCGCCGAGACGCAGTCCGCGCCGGCCGGCGACGCGATGGTGGGCGCGGGCCAGTACGCGGTGTGTTCCGCGTGCCATGGCGCGCAGGGCGAGGGCCAGCAGGCGATGAATGCGCCGAAGCTCGCCGGCCTCGATCGCTGGTACGTCGAACGGCAGCTGCGCGCCTACAAGCAGGGGCTGCGCGGCACGCACGAAGACGACACGTTCGGCAAACAGATGGCGCCGATGGCGGCGATGCTGGCCGATGACACGGCCATTGCGAACGTCGCGGCGCATATATCGCGCCTGCCCGACACCGCCGCGCCCGCTACCGTGGAGGGCAACGCCGACAACGGCCGCCGGCTCGCCGCGGTCTGTGCCTACTGCCACGGCGCGGACGGGATGGGCAATTACGCGACGAATGCACCGCGTTACGCGGGCATGAGCGACTGGTACCTCGCGCGGCAGCTCGCGAACTTCCGCGACGGCGTGCGGGGCGCGCACCCGCAGGACTACTACGGCATGCAGATGGGCTTCATGGGCCGCATCCTGAAGGACGACCAGGCGATCAACGACCTGGTGGCCTATATCAACACGCTGGACACGGAATCGACGGCGGATATGACTGCCCGGAACGGGGAATAGAGCATGGCATACGTCGCAATAGCCGATCGCGATCACGAGATCGAACATCACGATCCACAGACCTTCATCACGAAGTACGTCTGGAGCCAGGACCACAAGGTCATCGCGGTGCAGTACGGGCTCACCGCCATCTTCGTCGGTGTCATCGCACTCATCCTGTCCGCGATGATGCGCCTGCAGCTCGGGTTCCCCGAGGACGTGCATTTCGTGAACCCGGAGAACTACT
The DNA here is from genome assembly GCA_913055625.1 of uncultured Pseudomonadota bacterium. Classification (GTDB taxonomy): domain Bacteria; phylum Pseudomonadota; class Gammaproteobacteria; order Steroidobacterales; family Woeseiaceae; genus UBA1847. The sequence goes on from CAJXJW010000002.1 coordinate 515,039, forward strand.
ACCAGTTCATCACGATGCACGGGATGATCATGGTGATCTACCTGCTGACGGCGCTGTTCCTCGGCGGCTTCGGCAACTACCTGATCCCGCTGATGTGCGGCTCGCGCGACATGGTGTTTCCGTACATGAACATGCTGTCGTACTGGGTGTACCTGCTGTCCGTGTTGATCCTGCTCGCCAGCTTCTTCGTGCCGGGCGGCTCCACCGGCGCCGGCTGGACGCTGTACCCGCCGCAGGCGATCATGCCCGGCACGCCCGGCGTCGAGTGGGGCATCGTGCTGATGCTCATCTCGCTCGCCGTGTTCATCGTGGCGTTCACGATGGGCGGCCTGAACTACATCACCACGGTCCTGCAGGCGCGCTGCCGGGGCATGACGCTGATGCGCATGCCACTGTCCGTGTGGGGCATCTTCACCGCGACCGTGCTCGGCCTGCTCGCGTTCCCGGCGCTGCTCGTGAGCGCGATCATGATGCTGCTCGACAAGACGCTGATGACCAGCTTTTTCATGCCGGCCGTCAGCTCGATGGGCGCGGACCCGGGCTACACGGGCGGCAGCCCGATCCTGTTCCAGCACCTGTTCTGGTTCTTCGGGCACCCGGAGGTGTACATCGTCGCGCTGCCGGCCTTCGGCATCGTGTCGGACCTGTTGTCCACGCACGCGCGCAAGAACATCTTCGGCTACCGCATGATGGTGTGGGCCATCATCGCGATCGGCGGGCTGTCGTTCATCGTGTGGGCACACCACATGTACGTGTCCGGCATGCACCCGTATTTCGGCTTCTTCTTCGCGACGACGACGCTGATCATCGCGGTGCCGACGGCCATCAAGGTGTACAACTGGGTGCTGACGCTGTGGCAGGGGCACATTCACCTGCGCACGCCGATGCTGTTCGCGATCGGCTTCATCTTCACGTTCATCCACGGCGGGCTGACCGGCCTGTTCCTCGGCAACGTGACGATCGACCTGCCGCTGTCCGACACCTACTTCGTTGTCGCGCACTTCCACATGGTCATGGGCGTCTCGCCGATCCTCGTCGTGTTCGGCGCCATCTACCACTGGTTCCCGAAGATCACCGGCAAGATGTACAACGAAACGCTCGGGAAGTGGCACTTCTGGATGACGTTCCTCGGCACCTACGCGATCTACCTGCCGATGCACTACCTTGGCTTCCAGGGCGTGCCGCGCCGCTACTTCGCGATGGGCAACACCGACTTCCTGCCCGCCTCGGCACAGGACCTGAACGCGGCGATCACGGTGTCGGCGCTGTTCGTCGCCGCGACGCAGATCCTGTTCTTCGTGAACGTGATCTGGAGCCTGAAGAGTGGCAAGCCGGCGGGTTCGAATCCGTGGAAGGCGACGTCGCTCGAGTGGCAGACGCCGGACACGCCGCCGAAGCACGGCAACTGGGGCCACGACCTGCCGGTCTGCTACCGCTGGGCCTACGACTACAGCGTGCCGGGCTACCCGGATGACTTCATCCCGCAGAACGTGCCGCCGGACAAGGCGCCGGCCGGGCGTGAGCACGGCGGCGATCACTAGGGGGCCGCGGCGGGATGGAATTCATTCTCCTGGTCCTGGCGGTCATCCTGGCCGTGTTCTTCGGCTGGCTGCTGAAGCAGTCGTTCAACACGAGACCCTGGGTCGCGGAGACGGTCAGCGAGACCGCGCACGAGGCGCCGCTCGGCGCGAACGCGAAGACGATCGCGCTGAGCGTGCTGATGGCCGTCATGACGTCGTTCTTCGCGCTCGTCATGTCGGCATACGCGGAGCGGATGGAACTCGGCGACTGGGTGCCGTTGTCCGAACCGGCGCTGCTGTGGGTCAATACCGGCATCCTCGTCGTCGCGAGTTTCGCATTCCAGTGGACCCGGCAGGCCGCGATCGACGACCGGGTGGCGCGCCTGCTGCCCGGCATGGCGCTGACCGGCCTGCTGTCGTTTGCGTTCCTGGCCGGCCAGTTGCTGGCGTGGCGCGAGCTCATGGCCGACGGCCTGACGCTGTCCGGCAACCCGGCCAATGCATTCTTCTATTTCCTGACGGCGGTGCACGGCCTGCACCTGCTGGGCGGGCTGGTGGTATGGGCGATGGCCACGGCGCGGCTCGCCGCGGGCCATGGCACGGTGCGCGTGCGGCGCAGCATCGAGCTGTGTGCGGTGTACTGGCACTTCCTGCTGGTCGTCTGGCTGGTGATCTTCGGGTACTTGTTGTCAACCTGATGCGAGGGCGTTGACGTATGTCTGAAGCGGTAATGGGTTCAGAAGCGGCCATCGAGCCGACCGGCAAGCGCGGCGTCGAGCACGACTTCTCGCGCGACAAGCAGGTCTTCCCCGTGCCCTGGGGCAAGGCCATGATGTGGATCTTCCTGCTGTCCGACACGTTCATCTTCAGCTGCTTTCTCGTGTCGTACATGAAGGTGCGCATCTCGACGACGGATCCCTGGCCGAACCCGAGCGAAGTCTTCGGCCTGACGCTGTTCGGGGTGAGCGTGCCGCTGTTGCTGATCGCGATCATGACCTTCGTGCTCATCACCTCGTCCGGCACGATGGCGCTGGCCGTGAATTACGGTTATCGCAAGGACCGCAAGAAGACGTTCTGGCTGATGGTCGCGACGGCGCTGCTCGGCGCGACGTTCGTCAGCATGCAGGCCTTCGAGTGGACGAAGCTGATCATGGAAGGCGTGCGCCCCTGGGAGAACCCCTTCGGCGCCGCGCAGTTCGGTTCCAGTTTCTTCATGATCACGGGCTTCCACGGCATGCACGTGTCGGCCGGCGTGATCTACCTGCTGGTCGTCGCGAATCGGGTCCGAAACGGGTTTTACGAGCGCCGCGGCGGCAAGTACGAGATCGTCGAGATCGCGGGGCTCTACTGGCATTTCGTCGACCTCGTGTGGGTCTTCATTTTCGCCTTCTTCTATCTCTGGTAAGGACGGTTCGATGGCATCCGCAGAAGGACAACAGCATCCGCTCAAGATCTACTGGATCATGTGGGGCGCGTTATTCGTGCTCAGCGGCTTCTCGTACGCGACCGACTTCATGCCGGACGGGGCCCTGCGGACGGCGTTGATCCTGACGTTCATGATGCTGAAGGCCGGCGGCATCGTCTGGATCTTCATGCACATGGGCTGGGAGCGCTTGTCACTGAAACTCGCGATACTCGCGCCGCCCGTCGCGATCCTCGTGCTGATCTGGCTGATGTCCTACGAGGGCCACTACGTCGAGAACAATCGCATCGACAACTACGGCGAGAGCACGTTCGAGCCGGAGGCGCCTCACCACTAGCCGGCTCGCTGTCGCGCAAGCTGCCCGTACCGACTATCATCGGGCCTCATGCGCGCGATCCTGACCGTCTTTGGCATCCTGTCCGTCCTGCTGATCGCGTTCGCGCTGTCTCAGCACCGGCGCTCGATCAACCGCCGCACCATAGCCGTCGCGTTCCTGCTGCAGGCCGGTCTCGCCGCGTTCATCATTGCCGCGCCCTGGGGGCGCAGCGCGCTGGCGTCCGCGGTGCGCTCCGTGCAGCACGTCATGAACTATGCGAACGACGGTATCGAATTCGTGTTCGGCAGCCAGGTGACGCCGACGCTCGGGTTTACTATCGCATTCAACGTGCTGCCGGTGATCGTGTTCTTCGCTTCCCTGATGTCCGCACTGTACTACCTCGGCATCATGCAGGCTGTCGTGGGCGTCCTCGGCGGCGCGTTGCAGAAGCTGCTGCGGACGAGCCGCGCCGAGTCGGTGTCCGCGGCGTCCAACATTTTCGTCGGGCACACCGATGCGCCGCTGGTCGTGCGGCCGTACCTGGCGCGCATGACGCAGTCCGAGCTGTTCGCCGTGATGACGGGTGGCTGTGCCACGATCGCGGGTGGCGTCATGATGGCCTACGCGAACATGGGCGTGGACCTCGGCTACCTGCTGACGGCGAGTTTCATGGCCGCGCCCGGCGGCTTGCTGATCGCCAAGATCATGCTGCCGGAGACGGAGACGCCGGCGCCGCAGACGGGCGAGGGCGCCGCGGCGCCTGCCGACAAGCCGGCCAATATTTTCGAGGCCATCGGCAACGGGGCGCTGACCGGCATGCAGATCGCGTTCAGCGTCGGTGCCATGCTGATCGCGTTCGTGGCGCTCATCTACCTGTTGAACGGCCTGCTCGGCTCGGCCGGCGGGTTCGTGGGCTTCCCGGAGTTGTCGCTGCAGGGCATCCTCGGCTGGGTGTTCGCGCCGGTGGCCTACCTGCTGGGCGTGCCGTGGGACGAGGCGATGACGGCCGGCTCGCTCATCGGCCAGAAGCTCGTGCTGAACGAATTCTACGCCTACGCGGCGTTCATGGAAGTGCGCGGCGAACTGTCGGAGTACACGCAGTTGGTCGTCACCTATGCCCTGTGCGGCTTCTCGAACTTCGGCTCGATCGCGATCCTGCTCGGGGGTCTCGGCGCCGTGATTCCGGAGCGGCGCCACGACATTGCGCGGCTCGGGCTGCGCGCGGTCATCGGTGGCACGCTCGTAAACCTGATGAACGCGGGCCTCGCCGGCTTGTTTTTCTCGCTGGCGAGCCTATAAAGGAATGATGCGCCGCGCGATCATTCTCGTACTCGACTCCTTCGGCATCGGCTCGACCGATGACGCCGGGCGTTTCGGCGACGCCGGCGCGGACACGTTGGGCAGCATCGCGCGAGAGCGGGCGGCGAGCGAGGCGGGCCCGCTGAAGCTGCCGAACCTGGCCCGGCTGGGCCTGTTCGAGGCCGGCAAGGCGAGCACCGGTCACTATGCCGCCGGCGCGACGACCCCGGCCGATATCGTCGGCGCGTGGGGCTTCGCCGAGGAGCTCTCGAGTGGCAAGGACACGCCGAGCGGCCACTGGGAAATCGCCGGTGTGCCGGTGCTGTTCGACTGGGGCTATTTCACGAAGCACGACGACACGTTCCCGCCAAAGCTGCTGGACGCGCTGATCGAGCGCGCGGACCTGCCGGGCGTACTCGGCAATTGCCACGCGTCCGGCACCGAGATCATCAAGCGCCTGGGCGAGGAGCACATGCGGACCGGCAAGCCGATCGTCTACACGTCGGCGGACAGCGTGTTCCAGATCGCCTGCCACGAGGAATCGTTCGGCCTCGATCGCCTGTACGCGCTGTGCGAGATTGCGCGCGAACTCGTCGACGAATACAACGTGGGCCGCGTCATCGCGCGGCCGTTCGTCGGCACGTCCGCCGCGAATTTCCAGCGTACCGGCAACCGCCGCGACCTCACGACGCCGCCGCCGTCGCCCACCGTCCTCGACAAGCTCGTGGAGCAGGGTGGCGAGGTGATCAGCATCGGCAAGATCGCCGACATCTACGCGCACCAGGGCATCACGAAGAAGGTCAAGGCGACCGGCAACGCCGCGCTGTTCGATGCGACGCTGGAAGCGCTGGACGACGCGCCCGATCGCTCGATCGTGTTCACGAACTTCGTGGACTTCGACATGCTGTACGGGCACCGGCGTGACGTCGACGGCTACGCGAAGGCGCTCGAGTACTTCGACCGCCGCCTGCCGGAACTGATGGCGAAGATGCAGGACGGCGACACGCTGTTCATCACGGCCGACCACGGCTGCGACCCGACCTGGGAAGGCAGCGATCACACGCGCGAGCACATCCCGGTCATTGCCTACGGCGCGGGCGTCACGCCGGGCCCGCTGGGCCGGCGCAAGACGTTTGCCGACATCGGCCAGTCCATCGCCGAGGGCTTTGAGCTGGAGCCGATGGAGTATGGCGAGAGTTTCATTCGGGCGGCGTGAGTCGCCGAACGCGAGGACGAGTATGCGAAACCGCGAACCCTTTGATCCGTTGCGCCGCCGACTCGTCGGTTCGGCGCTGGCAGCCGCCGTCGTGGCAGCCGTTTCGGTACCCGTGCGGGCCGCGGACGACCTGCCGACGATCAACGTCTGGAAGAGCCCGACCTGCGGCTGTTGCAAGGACTGGATCCGGCACCTCGAGGACAACGGGTTCCCGGTGACCTTCCACGACGAGGGCAACTGGGACGCGAGGGAGCGACTGGGCATGCCGGTGAAGTTCGGCTCGTGCCACACGGGCGAGGTCGATGGCTACGCGATCGAAGGCCACGTTCCGGCGAGCGACATCAAGCGCCTGCTGGATGAAAAGCCGGACGCGATCGGGCTGTCGGTGCCCGCCATGCCGCGGGGCTCCCCCGGCATGGACGGCCCGCAGTACGGGGGCGTCATCGATCCCTACGACGTGCTGCTGATCGAACGCGACGGCACCGCCCGCGTCTTCGAATCCTACCGCTAGCCGGTCCACATGACGTTTCCGCGGTAACGTGCGAACCTCCATCGCCAGTCACGGGATCGGAAGCAAGGGATGACCGTAGAAAACCAGGACGACGTCGATGGCATTCTGAACGCCGGTCGCGTCGTGGCGGCGGTGCGGGACGCGATGCTGGGCGCCGTCGAGCCGGGCATGACGACGGCGGAGCTGGATGCGTTCGGTGCCAAACTGCTGGACCGGGCCGGTGCCCGGTCGGCGCCCCGGGTCATGTACGACTTTCCCGGCGCCACCTGCATCAGCATCAACGAGGAGGCGGCGCATGGTGTACCCGGGAGCCGGGTCATCCGGGCCGGCGATGTCGTGAATGTCGACGTCTCCGCCGAGCTGGACGGCTACTACGCGGATACCGGCGGAACGATGGTCGTGCCGCCGACCGACGCAACGAAGACACGACTGTTGCACGCCACGCGACAGGCATTGAGCAAGGCGCTGGGCGAAGCGCGTGCTGGTGCGCCGATCAACCGGATCGGCAAGGCGGTGCAGCGCGTTGCGAAAAAACACGGATTCAGGATCATCCGGAACCTGGCGGGGCACGGCATCGGCCGCTCGCTGCACGAGGATCCGGACGGCATCGTCAGCTATTTCGACCGCGGTGATACGCGTCGCTTTCACGAGGGACAGGTTGTCGCGATCGAGCCGTTCCTCTCGACCCGCAGCACGCACGTGACCGAGGCGGATGACGGCTGGACGCTAGTCGGGCATCCCGCGAACCTGTCGGCGCAGTACGAACACACGATTATCGTGACGAGAGGGGCTCCCATCGTCGCGACGCTGTCGGCGGCGTGAGGGCGGGGAGGCTGGTATTCCCGTGGCTACGGGTGTGCGTGGTTAATACCGCGAGGTGGGCATGTCGGTCGTCTGGCGTATGGGCATTCTGGCGTTCCTGGTACTCGCGGCATGCGCGGAACAGCCCGTGGCTTACATTGGCGCCTACGGCGAGTACGCGGAGCTTCGCGCGGGGATTGCAGAGTTGCTTGCGGCTCGCGATCTCGAGGTCCGGTTCCTAGATGCCGAGCCGCCCGCCGGGATTTCCGGTCCCGCGATCATCTACGGCGACAGCGCGGTCGCGAAGCGTACTGCGCAGGACATAGCCTACGAGCTTCATGCACTGACGGGGCAATGGTTCCTGGTGCGGTCGGTCTCGATCACCAATCACAGCTACTCCCCGGATTACCTGGGCATTTACCTGGTGTCAGCCGACCACGCGGCCGAATTGGCCGGAGCGGATACCAAGGGTACGTCGGTGGTCGCGACCCGGCGATACGGCGCGCAGTCCTGTGAGGCTTTCGTCGCGGAGCTGTCTCTCGAAGACCCTCAGACGTACAGCCTGCGCGGCTCGCGGTATGACACGATTGACCAGGAGATGCCGTTCGAGTTCGAGGGGCCTTACCATGACTCGGGTGCCGAAGTCCGGCTTATCAATGGCGATCGATCGTACAACTACCGACGAGAACTTGCCGATCGGTGGGCGGACGAGCCGGTTGCCCGCGAGCGGCTGAAGCCCACGGACCCGCAATCGAGGTCGACGCACATTTTCTCGTGCGCGTTTCTTCAGGAGCTGGATGCCGTCGTGCAGGAGCAGGTGCGCCGATAGCGGGCTCGGTGGCGGACGCCCGGAGATCAAATGAACAGTGCGCGACGATGCGTACGTTCGATTCGATCGATGTCCGTGCCCGGCATGCTGGCTTCCTGCGCAAACTTCCGCCAGTCGCCGACGGCCTGCGACACCTCGGCGAGAATACTCCGCGCCCGCGCCTTCTTCGTATCGCCGACGGCGGCGAACCGGACCAGGTCGTCGACATCGAAGTCGTCACGCTTTCCTGACAGGCTCATCTGGTGCTGGCTCGTCCAGTCGCCGGTCGGGTTGTACGAGTAGGCGACGTCGAAGGCGGGCGAGAGGCGCCATTCGCCTTTCCGGTTCATCAGGAACGCGATGTTCTTCACGTGATCGTCCTGGTTGCGGGCGAGGACATTGAAGTACGCCCGACGGATCTGCTGTTCGATGCCCTCCCGGGGCAAGTCCAGCCGCAAAATCGTCTGCAGCGCCTGTTCGTAGGCATAGGCGCCGGCCGCATTGAAGTCGAAGTGCATCATCGCGCCGAGTGACTGCATGTGCAGCTTTCCACCGCTCGTCGTCCTATCGAAGCGCTTCGTCATGAAGTGCGCGCGCCCCGCTTCTTCGTGCAGCCGGCATTCCATCATGTCGATACCCGCGGCCTTCGCCATCAGCGCGTAGGCGTACTCGATGCGGCCGTAGCCCTGCGGGTCGGCGAGCTCCTTGTCGCGGTTGCCGCTGATGCCGTCGAACTTCATGATCCAGTGGCTGAAGCCCTTGTCCGTAGGCGCCTGCCCGGAGCGGAACTCGCCGGTCTCCGGGTTCCAGGCCAGCACCGCCTTCGCGCGTGCACCGCCCGCGGACGTTCCCACGCGGAGAATGTCTTCGATGACGCGCTTGTCGTCGTCACCGGTGAACTTGCCGTGCAATGCGATCCGGTCGTCAAGGACACGGTTGATGAGTTCGACGAGGGCATCGATCTCGACTTGGCGCCGGCTGGTGGGCGTGTCCGACATCTTCGGCTCGAACTCGAGCGCGCCCATGCCGCGGGTGCCCGTGTAGCACAGGCGTTCGACCGGTGTGAAGCTGGCCGGGTCTCGGCTCTGTTGCGCCAGCCAGGCGTTGATCAGCGTATTGCCGAAGGTGTCGGGCAGGCTGTCGGCGAGCAGGCCGGGCAATCCCCTGAACGATTCCTTCGACAGGGAGGGGAACTCGTAGGGGACGTCGGTCAGCGGCATCATCATCGGCGCAACCTCGATGCCGGAGTGCGCGAATTCGGGCGTGTACTGGAACACGCCGACCCCGCGGTCGGGCAGCCAGGTGACGGCGCCGATATCGCGGCCCCAGAGGATGACGCGGGCGGTGTCGGTCATGAGTCGGTGTCGCCCCATTCCCACTCGGCCGGCTCAGCCTTCTTGCGGCTGGCACGTTGGCGCTCCGTGCCCTGGAACTGCACGCGCTCGACGGGACGCACCGCGGGGTCGGGCAGCAGGGCGGCGAGGTGATCGGTCAGCTTGAGCGCCTTCATGACGCGGACGAAGGAATCCAGCGAGATCGGCTGGCCGTCTGCGAGCCGCGTCAGCGTGCTGCGGGAGACCCCGGCCTCGGCGGCGAGGTCGGCCTGGCTCACGTTGCGGCTCAGGCGGATCTGGTCCAGGCGCCGGCACAGCGCGTCGATGATGGCCTCGCTGGAGGCCGTTGAGAAATCGATGTTATGCGGCATTTTTGAGGCAATAAGTTTGCGAGAGTCTATCAATGCGTCATTTATGGCACAGAATGCGGCCTTTGTAAAGTGCTTCAATGCTTCAAAAATACTGCGAAATGACTGGTCTCGCACATTAATGCGGCAAATAGCATGCTTTATATGTTGATGCCGGTGAGGTCGCAGAGTCAGCCGCGCATCGCCGCGTCGCCGCTCGCATGACCGCCGGCTCGCCTCAGCGCCTGTCGTTGAAACTTGAGAGGCTGATCGCTGGGGAAATCGGCCATAAAGCTTGAGTCGTGTACCAATTTTGGTACACTTCATCAATGTCCATGGATAGGCCTATTCCGGTAAGGTTTTTCTGCCTTGATTCTGGCCGAGAACCGGTACGGGAGTGGCTTAGAAGTATGAGGCCTGATGACCGTAAGGTCATTGGTGAGGACATAAAAACGCTCCAGTTTGGTTGGCCGGTCGGTTTGCCGTTGGCTCGAAAGATGGATACCGACTTATGGGAGTTGCGATCAAACTCGGGACGAGGAATCGCGCGGACGTTCTTCACGATTTATGAGCGCCAGATTGTCCTATTGCACGGGTTTGTTAAGAAGTCCCAAAAGACGCCCACGAATGAATTGGCTCTGGCCAAACGTAGATTGAGTAAATTGAGGTCGTAGTTGTGGCGAAGAAGAATGTAGGAAGTAGCTTTGATGAGTTTCTTCAGGAGGAGGGAATCCTTGAGGAGGCGACTGCTACGGCGGTTAAGCGAGTTATCGCATTTCAACTTGCCGAGAAGATGTCGGAGTTCTCGTTATCGAAATCGGAAATGGCGCGGCGAATGGCCACAAGCCGATCTGCTCTGGACCGTCTTTTGGACCCGGAAAACGCTTCGGTAACACTGCAGACACTCCAAAGCGCAGTCCAGGCGCTGGGCGGTCGGCTAACTGTCCAACTAGACTTCGACAACAAAGCGAATGCCGCTTGAGAAATAGTTTGACCGGCCGCTCTTCGCCGAGAGCGGAGATATTCCAGGTCGAAGCTCGAACGGCAGCTTGAGGGAATTGGACTCAGTCAAATTCGCCGCGTGTAGGATCAGTGATGGCTTCACGTCGCATAGCGGACAGTCGTTCCCCCTGATATAAACTGTCAGCCTCTGACCCCTTTCAGATATTCACTTTCAGACCAATCCTCACTGCTATTTGTTGAAGCCACGAGAAGGCCCCGTGAGTCAATTCGAATTTGTAATGGCAATGATGTCGTTGATCATGGCGCTTGCATTGGCGCAGGGATTGCGCGGTTTATCCGAGGTCCTGGTCAGTCCTAACCGCTATACGCCTCATTTCCTTTGGATCGTAGCCTATATTTTGATGATCCTGCTCGGTTGGTGGAGCCTTTGGGACTTCAATGTTGTGATTCAGTGGCGACTCACGACATATCTCGCTACGTTGACATTACCTGCAATTCTGTACACCGGGATCCACCTGCTGGTTCCAGCCGTTCGTGTCAGCGATGTCGATTGGCGATCCCAGTTTCTCCGAGTAAGGCGGATTTTCTTCGGCCTAGGTATTGCCATGATGTTTTTAGCGGTGTGGGTAAATGTTAAGTACTTCGGTACGCCTGTCCTACACCCCTATCGTTTATCTCAGGCTGTGTATCTTGCAATTTTTGTTATTGGTTTCTTTACAGAGAATGAGAAGGTGCACCGGACCTTGCCCGTCTTTTTCATTGTGAGTTTTGTGGCTAGCTTGTTGATTGTTCGTATGAGTATCGGCGCACTCGTCGCAAATTAGGCGTCCGCTAGTGGCCGGAAGTCGCCGGCCATCTTTCCAGCAAAGCCGTCATTCAAGCGGCCGCTTTCGTTGACAGCGGAAGTTCCGCGTTACCGCGGAAACAACTTTTTCGGGTTGCTCAATTACCCCTCGCGGAGGGGTTTCCTCGAAACAACTTGAGGTCGGTTTCGTAAGTTGCCTTCGATGGGTCGCGGTGACGTTGCTGCATAAACTGTATAGCGATCTAAAAGTGTCTGTCGTAAAGGCGACTTGCGACCGTCGGAAACGCTCGCGGAGAATTTCCGCGGCCAGTATCGCTTCTTCACCGAGCGGCGATCGCGCCATACGCCGTATGTTCAAACCATCGCCAGGCGAGTAATGTAAAGGGTGATTGACAATACGTCAGGGTCGCTGTACATTCCGCGATATCAAGTTTGCTTTACATTTTGACAAAGAGGATTTACAGCATGAATGACGGCAAGGAAGACCGCCTGTCCTATTGGCAGAAAATCACGACGGGCACCGGCACTGCGACCGACCGTCGCAACAACCGGCGACTCACGGCCTGGTCCATCGCCTGGGCGGTGGCACAGATCGGCGCGGCGTGGGTCGTGAAGAGCTACGACAGCATTACCGGCCCGATCGCATGGCTCATCGCCCTGTCACCCAACGTACTCGCGATCGGCGCGTTGGTTGCCTACCTGCGTTACCTGCGCATGGCGGACGAGATGCAGCGCCGAATCCAGATCGAGGGCCTCGCGATCGGTTTCGGCACCGGGTGGCTCTTTGCGATCGGCTACCTCGTGCTGCAATCGGCCGGCGCGCCGGCCATCTCGCTGACGACGATCATCCTGGTCATGACTGCGGGCTGGATGGTCGGCAACATCATCGCGGTACGTCACTACCGATGAAAAACCGACTTCGAGTGTTGCGTGCCGAGCGCGACTGGACCCAGGCGCGACTCGCCGAAGAACTCGGCGTGTCGCGGCAAACCGTCAACGCAATCGAAACCGGCAAGTACGATCCGGCGCTGCCGCTGGCATTCCGGATCGCCCGCCTGTTCGGTCTCACGATCGAAGAGATTTTTGACGCGGGCGACAGTTGATACAGAAGGTGTCAGGTTCATCTAACCGGACATCATCGTCCCTTATGCTCAGCAAAAAAGGTGTCCAAAAAAGGTGTCAGGTTTATTTTCTCGGTGACGTTTGTCTCTCAAAAAAGGTGTCAGGTTTATTTTCTCGGTGACGTTTGTCTCTCCGCCTCGGAAAATAAACCTGACACCTTTTTTCCTTTTTTCGACCTATGGTGTCGCGACGAAATCGGCAAACTCTGCCAGCAGGAATTCCTGGAGTGCGACGACCGGAGCAGCAAATCCGCTGCGTCGCGGCATCATGAGGCTGAGGCTGGCCCGGCCGGCGTGCCACTCGGGCAATACTCTGACCAGCCTCCCCGAGGCCAGCTCGTCCCGGCAGGTGTAGGCGGGTAGTGTGACGATGCCCAGGCCTTCGCCGGCGGCCTCTTTCAAGGTGGCCATGTCGTCGCTCTTCAATCGGGGCGCGATCGGGATGTCCTCGATCTTCCCCGATCCATGCTCCAGCCGCCAGTGGTCGCCATGTGCCCGCCAGCCGAGAGAGAGCGTCTGGAGATTTGCGAGGTCCGCGGGCATCGCGATCGGATTGCCGTCGGTCGGATAATCGGGAGAGGCGAACAGGTTCCACTCAACTACAGCCAGCAGTCTCTGTATCAACGTTGAGTCGGGCAGCGGATCGGTATGCCCGCGGATGGACATGTCGACTCCCGATGCGACCAGGTCAATGGTCTGGTTCGTGACCTGCTGCAGAACGGTGACCTGCGGATTGTCCGTCATGAATCGGGCAATCAGCTCCTTCAGTGCAAACTGGGCGACGCCGACCGAGCAGCTCAGGGTCACCTGCCCGGATAGCGTGTTTTTCTTCCGCTTCAGTTCGGCCTCGGCGAGTTCTACCTGGTCGAGCGCGGCGCGCGCTCGCTGGTAGAAGGCATCGCCGATCTCGGTGATCTTCGACTGGCGCGTTGTTCGCTGAATGAGGATCGTGTCGAGCCGCTCCTCCAGCTGCGCGATGTGTCGGCTCAGCCGCGACTTCGGGATTCCGAGGGATTCTGCGGCACGGCTGAACCCGCCCGCCTCGACGACGTGCACGAAGTAGAAATAGTCATTCAGATCCACGGAGGTCATGCCGGCCCGCCTCATTTGTTCCACAAATAGAATTATAAGTTCGAAATATAGCTATTCCAGTGCTTATTGTTCCGTATCTATACTCTCCCGAACTCAATCAAGCCAGAAGCGGAAGAGACCATGAGCGCGATCAACACAGCCACCAGCACGCCGCCTGGCGCCACCAGGGACAGTGCGGCATTCGTATCGGAGCCGATCAGTGGCGACGAACTGGCCATTGGCAGCGGCTTTCGGGCGGAGAGTTTTCGGGCTCGCGACGTCGGCGCAGCGATGGACCCGCTCGTAATGGTCGATCACTACGTAATGATGGAACCCACGTTCGGCGAGCATCCCCATGCGGGCATCTCCGCTGTGTCCCTGCTGTTCGAGGACAGCACAGGGCTTTTTCGCAATCGAGATTCCCTGGGGAACGATTTCGATCTGCAGCCCGGCGATCTCTACTGGCTCAGCGCCGGCAGGGGCGCGGTACACGATGAATCCCCCCGGGCGAAGGCGCGCATTCACGGGCTACAGGTCTTCGTGAATGTCCCCCAGGCGCAGCGATTCGCAACGCCGGCTTCACGCCTCGTGCGGTCCGCCGATATGCCCGTCATCAGCACCGCAGCCTACCGAGTGAAGGTCGCGCTCGGCGAGTCGAACGGCGTTCGCGGCACGGCGTCCCCGGCAAACCCGATGACGATACTGGATGGCACGATTCGACCGGGCGGTCGCTTCGCACATCACTCAGCCGACAATCGAGGCACCTGGATCCAGTCCGTCGAGGGACGCCTGGACGTTGTCGTCGGTGACGTTGCGAGGCGCCTGTCCCCTGGCCAAGCCGTTGCCGTCAGTACAGAAGCCAACGCAATGATCAGCTTCGGGAACCCGTCCCGCGAGTCCGTTCACTTCGTGCTGTTTGAGGGTGCCCGGATCGCCGAGACCTATGTCCAGGAGGGCCCCTTCGTCATGGGCTCGCAGGCGCAGATCGCGCACGTCAAGGCGGCGCACAGGGCAGGCCAGTTCGGCGCCATCGCCGGCAGTCGTTGAAGAAGCAGCAAACCCACCCGATCCAAAGGAGAATGCCATGAATGAACACTTCCACAATCCGGAACCGCTGAGTGCGGACAACGCGGCACTGGTTCTCGTTGATCACCAGGTCGGCCTGATGACGGGCGTCCGCGACTACTCCATCGCTGAACTCAAGCACAACGTCGTGGCCCTGGCCAGGGCGGCGCGGGCACTCGACCTCCCGATCGTGACCACGACCACGTCGGCGGACACGCTGTGGGGTCCCGCTTTCCCGGAATTGCAGGAGGCGCTTCCCGGCCACAGCTTCATCGATCGCACAACCGTAAATGCCTGGGACGATCCGCGCGTCGAGGCCGCGATCCGGGCCACCGGCCGCCGCAAGCTGGTCTTTGCCGGGGTGTCCCTGGAGGTCTGCGCGGCGTTTCCGGCAATGCGCGCCGCGAGGGAAGGTTTCGAGGCGTACGTGGCGGTCGATGCAAGCGGAACGTTCAATGCCACGAAACGGGAGACCGGGATTCTCAGGCTGGTACAGAGCGGCGTCGTTGCGGCGGACACGTCCAGCCTGATCGTGGAAATCCTCGGCGACAATGCCTCGCCGAAGGCGCAGGAGGTCTACACGGCGCTTGGAATGGACTGGGCAACGCTGGTCGGCCAGGTCCGCGTGAGCGCGGCCGCGTAGGTCTGCCGGTCCCGTAGGGAGTCCAGTGCGCACTGGCAACAAAGAGCCCGTCCGGCGCTGCCGGACGGCGCTCACCTGTTGCGGTTCGGCGTAACGTCGGCGGACTACTGGCGAAAGAAAACGTGCCCGGACCAGGTCGAGCGTAGCGCCTCGCCGTCGACGACATCATGGAATTCCAGTACCTCGGGCGTCACTTCCTCGCCGATCTGAAACCGGCGCCCGCCAAGCGGTACCAGCCGCGTGCTGCCGCTCGCGGTTTCGCCGCCTTCGCCGGTGATGACCAGCAACTCACCCTTGCGGATGACGACCTCGAAGTAGGGGTGCCAGGGGCTGAAGTTGCGGTAGCGGCCGGTGAACGCTGCCCATTCGGCGGGAACGCCGAACTCGCGCGGCCCTCGGTAGGCCTTGTTCGTGTACCAGTCTGCGCCGTGCACGAACTCCACGACGCGCCCATCTTCGTTGCGGCCAAACGCCACGAAATAACGATCGAGGCCCGGTGCCGTCGAATAGAACGCGTCCTCGCCGCGCGGTGACAGCACGGCCGGCTTCCCGTCGCGGACCAGCACGACCTCGCCGTCAATCGCACGGATCTCGACCGGCTGACCTGATGAAGATTCATAGTGTCCAACGAACTCGGCGGCGTTCGTGGGGTCGGGTTCGTCTATCGGAATCGCCGGCAAAGGCTCGCCCGCCTCGATCGCGGCCCAGATCTCCAGTGCCGTCCGGCCGATCCGCAATGGCTCGCCCGGGCCGTTCACCAGCACCGCGACGCCATGGCCGTTCCGCAGGTCGGCGCCCGCGAATGCGAGGAAGCCGACCATGCCGCCGGTGTGGGACAGGATCATGCCGTCGTCGAACTCCGCGATGTCCACGCCGTAGCCGTAGCCCCGCCGTGGCGAGCCCATGCCGCGGTCGCGAACCGACTCGGCGCCCGGGCGGATCGTCGCGAATTCCCCGAACGCGGTCTCCGACACCACCCGGCGGCCGTCCGGCGTCGCGCCGCGGTTCAGCCACAGCCGCGTGTACGCCGCGAGGTCCGATGCCGTGGACTGGATGCAGCCGTCGCCGAACGCGTATTCGTCGAACTGCGCCTCGACGAGTTCGCGTGACGGGTCGGTCGGCCGGTCGTCGTAGGGCGCCACGTAGCCCACGGCCTGCCGTGAGCGACTATCCAGCCGGATGGCCGGCTCGCTGTGCTGCATGCCGAGCGGGCCGAAGAAGTCGTCGCGCAGGATGTCGGCATAGTCCCGCCCGGTCGTCGTCTCCAGCAGTACGTGCAACGTCTGGTAACCGATGTTGGAGTAGTGAAAATTCGTGCCCGGCGCCCACGCCGTGCGTCGCTGTGCCAGCGCTACCGCCATGTATCGCGACGAGTAGATGTCGTCGCGGTTCGCCGGGATGCCGGCGGTATGGCTCAGCAGGTGGCTCGGCGTGATCGGTGCAAACTGCGTCTGCACGGAAAACCAGGGCAGGGCGTCGCGCACCGGCTCGTCGAGATCGAGCTTCCCGGCCTCGGCCGCGTTCAGCAGCGCCAGCGCCGTGAAGGACTTCGTGACCGAGCCGATCTGGAACAGCGTCTCGTCCGTGACCGGCGCGCCGGTCTTGAGGTCCGCGACGCCCCAGTTGTGCACGAGGACCCGCCCGTGACGGTCCGTCAGCGCAAGCGCCAGGCCCGGCGTGCGATTTGCGGCCATGCTGTGTGCGACGTGCGGCTCGAGGGCCGCGAGGATGCGGTCGGCGAAGTCGCCGTCGGCTTGCGCGGATGCGGTCGTCGCCAGGCAGGCGAGTAGAACCAGAGCTCGATTCATCGCAGTCGCCTCAGAGCGCCACGCCAAACAGGTTGCCGACCGCGGCCGTCAGCGCCATGGCAAGCGCCCCCCAGAAGACCACGCGCACCGTGCTGCGCAGGATCGGCGCGCCGCCGACGCGTGCCGAAACTACCCCGAGCGCCGCGAGCGAAAAGAGTGACGAAACGGCAACCACGGGAATCGTGTTCGCGATCGGCGCCAGCCACGCGGCCGCAACGGGCAGCGACGCGCCGACGCTGAACGCGATTGCCGACGAAACGGCGGCCTGCAGCGGCCGCGCGCGACCGGTGTCGGTGATGCCGATCTCGTCGCGCGCGTGCGCCTCCAGCGCGTCGTGCTCCATGAGCTGTACCGCCACCTGCAGGGCGAGCTTGTCCGTCAGACCCCGCCCTCGATAAATATCGGCGAGTTCGTCCCGCTCGGTCTCGTAGTTGACGGCAAGCGACTCCCGCTCGAGTTTCAGGTCGGCTTTCTCGGTATCGGCCTGCGAGCTCACCGATACGTATTCGCCGGCGGCCATGGACATGGCGCCGGCGACAAGGCCGGCGACGCCGGCGAGCAGGATGGCTTCGAGCCCGGCGTTGGCGGCCGCGACCCCGATGACGAGACTGGCTGTCGAGACAATGCCGTCGTTCGCGCCCAGCACGGCGGCGCGCAGCCAGCTCGTACGGTGCGACTTGTGATGAGACAGGTCGGGCAAGGCGATCTCCGTCGGCCAGCCCGGATTGTTTCAAAACACGGCGCGGCGAGAAAGCCCGCCGGGCGAATCAGACGGCGGCTTCCTTCGTGCGCAGGCGATTGTCGCGCCGGCGTTCGCCCTCGGACAGCAGCTTCTTGCGGAGCCGGATCGACGACGGCGTGATCTCGACGAGCTCGTCGTCGTCGATGAACTCGAGCGCGGCTTCCAGAGACAGCCGAATCGGCGGCGTGAGAATGATGTTCTCGTCACTGCCGGCGGCGCGGATGTTCGTGAGCTGCTTCGCTTTCGTCGGATTCACGGGCAGGTCGTTGTCGCGGCTGTGGATGCCCACGATCATGCCCTCGTACACCTCGGCGCCGTGGCCGAGGAACAGGCTGCCGCGCTCCTGCAGGTTGAAAAGCGCGTAGGCGAGGGCCTTGCCCTGCACGTTGGAGACGAGCACGCCGTTGTGGCGCTGGCCGATGTCGCCCGGCACCTTCGGCGCGTACTTCTCGAAGACGTGGTAGAGCAGGCCGGTGCCCGACGTGGCCGTCAGGTACTCGGTGCGGAAGCCGATGAGTCCGCGAGCCGGGATGCGGTATTCGAGCCGGATGCGGCCGCGGCCGTCCGGCGTCATGTTCAGCAGCTCGCCCTTGCGGGACGCGAGCCGCGTCATGACGCCGCCCTGGTAGTCCTCGGCGAAGTCGACGGTGACGAGCTCCCAGGGCTCGCACAGCACACCGTCGATCTCGCGCTCGATGACGGCCGGGCGCGACACGGCGAGCTCGAAGCCCTCGCGGCGCATCGTCTCGATGAGGACGGACAGGTGCAGCTCGCCGCGGCCCGACACACGGAACTTGTCGGGGTCGCTCGTCGGTTCGACGCGCAATGCCACGTTGTGCTTCAGCTCCTGGTCGAGACGAGCCTGGATCTGCCGCGACGTGAGGAACTTGCCCTCGCGCCCGGCGAACGGCGACTTGTTCACCTGGAATGTCATGCTGATGGTCGGCTCGTCGACCTTGAGCGGCGGCAGCGCCTCCGGTTTGTCGCGCGAACACAGCGTGTCGGAAATCTGCAGGTCGTCGATGCCGGAGAACACGACGATGTCGCCGGCCCCGGCTTCCTCCACCTCGATGCGCTCCAGGCCGTGGAAGCCGTAGAGGTGCATCAGGCGCGCGCTCTCGACCTTGCCGTCGCGGCGCACGAGGCTGATGCCGGAGTTCGCGCGCGCGCGGCCGCGCGTGATGCGGCCGATGCCGAGCACGCCGACGTAGGGGTTGTAGTCGAGGCTCGACACCTGCAATTGCAGCGGGCCTTCCGCGTTCACTTCGGGCGGCGGCACGTGCTTCGTGATCGCGTCGAACAGCGGCTGCATGTCGCCGCTGCGCACGTCCGTGTCCGTGCCCGCGTAGCCCTGCAGCGCGGATGCGTAGATCACCGGGAAGTCGAGCTGCTGGTCGGTCGCGCCCAGGCGATCGAACAGCTCGAACGTCTGGTCCAGCACCCAGTCGGGGCGGCCGCCGTCGCGGTCGATCTTGTTGATGACGACGAGTGGCGTAAAACCCTGCGCGAAGGCTTTCTGCGTGACGAAGCGCGTTTGTGGCATCGGGCCGTCGACCGCGTCGACGAGCAGCAGCACGCCGTCCACCATCGACAGCACGCGCTCGACCTCGCCGCCGAAGTCGGCGTGGCCCGGGGTGTCGACGATGTTGATGCGGTAGTCCTGCCACTGGATCGCTGTGTTCTTGGACAGAATGGTAATGCCACGCTCGCGCTCGAGGTCGTTCGAGTCCATGACGCGCTCGGGCATGTCGGCGCGCGCGTCGAGCGTGCCGGACTGGCGCAGCAGCTGGTCGACCAGCGTGGTCTTGCCATGATCGACGTGCGCGATGATGGCGATGTTGCGGATCTTATCGGTGGGGAACACGGGGGTATCCGGCCGGACGGATTCCGGCGGTGGGGTCAAAAGGCGCGCATTATAGCGCCCGTACGGGGGTGGAACGCTAGCGCCCGGGTGCAGTTTCCACGTCAAAAACGACCTTTCCGCCCACCACGGTCACGAGTACCCGGGCGTCCCGGATCGTCTCGGGCGGGATGGCCGTCAGGTCCCGGTCGATCAGCACCAGGTCGGCAAGCAGGCCGGGGCGCAGCGCGCCCTTGCGGTCCTCCTCGAAGGAGGCGTAGGCGCCCTCGACCGTGTAGGCGCGCAGCGCCTGCTCCACGGTGACCTTCTGGCGCGGCACCCAGCCCCCGGGGTTCGCGCCGTCCAGCGTCCGGCGGGTGACGGCGGCGTAGATGCCCTCGAGCGGGATGGCCGGCGCGACGAACCAGTCGCTGCCGAACGCGACGTGAGCGCCCGAGTCGATCAGGTCGCGGAACGCATAGGTAGTATCGGCGCGCTCGGGCCCGATCACGGCCTCCGCCCAGCGTCCGTCGTCGATCGCGTGGTAGGGCTGCATGCTGGCAATGATGTCCTGCGCGGCAAAGCGCGGGATGTCGGACGGGCGGATGTGCTGCGCGTGCTCGATGCGGAAGCGCCGGTCGCGTTCGCCGTGCGCTTCGACGACGTCGAGATAGATGTCGAGCAGGTCCGCAATCGCGCGGTCGCCAATGGCGTGAATGATGACGTGCAGGCCGGCCTCGTCCGCGCCGGACACCCAGTCGCGCATGTCGTCGAGGTCGTTGATCAGCAGGCCGCGGTCGTCGGGCGCGTCCGTGAACGGCTCGAAGAACGCCGCCGTGTGCGAGCCGAGCGAGCCGTCCATGAAGCCCTTCAGACCGCCGACGCGCAGCCAGTCGTCGCCGGGGCCGTGCTCGGCCACGGTGTCGCGAAGCTCACGCCACTCATTGAGCGGCACGACGGAATAGACGCGCGTGATCATCTCGCCGCGCGCGTGCAGGCGCCGGTACGAGGCCATGCTCGCGAAGTCCGCCATGTCGTGCACGGTAGTGACGCCGTGCGATGCGACGTGCTCCATTGCCGCAAGCATCTGCCGGTCGATCAACGCGTCACCGGGCGGCGGTGCCGCCGTGTATACCGGCATCATCGCGTTGTCCTTGAGGAGCCCGGTCGGTCGTCCGTTCGCGTCGCGGACGATCTCTCCGCCGTCGATGTCGGGCGTATCCGCATCGATGCCGGCCGCCGCCAGCGCGAGCGAGTTCGCGAGCGCCATGTGCCCGTCGAGTCGTTCGATCCACACCGGGTTGTCGGGCGTGACGGCATCGATCCAGTCGCGCGTCGGCAACTCGCCGCCCCACAGCGTGTGATCCCAGTTGCCGTAGCGGATCCATTCGCCGGCATCGACGGTCTTCGCGAACTCGCCGATTCGGCGCGTGAATTCTTCGGGCGTCGCCGCGTCGCGCAGTTGCACCGAGGCGAGTCCGCCGCCGCCCATGGCGAAGTGCACGTGCGTGTCGATGAAGCCGGGGACCAGCATCGCACCGCGCGCCTCGATGACCCGGGTCCCGGGTCCGACGAGCGCGGTGATGTCGCTGTCGCTGCCGACGGCGACGATCGTGTCGCCGCCGACCGCCACGGCCTCGGCCCACGGCCGGTCCGGGTCGCCGGTCCAGGCGCGCGCGCCGATGACGGCCAGCGTGGCCTGCGACGTATCTTCCCCAGCCTGATCGCCGCACGCGGCCGCGACCAGCGCCGCGAGGCCGAGTGCGAGCAGGAACATCGGTCGAATGTTGAACGTGTTCATCGTGTCACCCCCGCCAGGAGTTCGGCACCCGGATCGCGATCACGCGGCCCTTCGCGCACAGCGTGTCGCCGGAATGCAGCGTGCAGGTCAGGATCGTCTTCTTGCCGGACACTTCCTCGATGCGAGCGCGCAGGTCGACCGGCTTGTCGATCGGGGTGGGCGCGAGGTAATCGACGGTGAGCTGCCCGGTCACGCACCAGATCATCTCGCCTTCGCCGACCTCGCGGCCCTCCAGCCGGTACTGGTTCGCCGCGGCCGTACACACGGTGTGGCAGTCGATCAGGCTCGCAATCGTGCCGCCGTAGAGGTATTGCGTCGGGCCCGCGCATTGTTCCGGCCGCGGCTGGTACCGGCAGACCGTTTCGTCGCCGTCCCAGTAACTCTTGATCTGCATGCCCACCGGGTTTTCCGAGCCACAACCGTAGCAATGGTTGTCGGCCATGCGGTCCTGGATGGCAATGCCGACGACCCCTCCCAGGACCTTTCGTACCATCGTGCTGCTCCGTCAGTCGCTGTTGCGTTCGGTCAGCTCGCGCTGGATGCGCGCGGCGAGTTCGCGGGCCTCGGTCGCGATGCGGGCGGTGTCCAGCGTCAGGAACTCACCGTCCAGCATCAGCAGCTGGCCGTCGACCACGACCGCGCCCACGTCCTGTTCGTCGCTCACGTAGACGAGATGCGAGATCACGTCGTACAGCGGCACGTGGTGCACGTCGTCGAACACGACCTGGATCAGGTCCGCTTGCTTGCCCGGCTCGAGTGACCCGATCTTGTCACCGAGCCCGATCGCCCGGGCACCGCCGTCGGTCGCCATCGACAGGACCTCGATTGCCGGCAGAGCCTCCGGGTCCATGCGGTCGACCTTCTGCAGGAACGCGGCGAGCCGCATCTCCTCCCACATGTCGAGGTCATTGTTGCTCGCGGCACCGTCCGTGCCGAGCCCCACGCGTACGCCCGCGGCGAGCATGGCCGTGATCGGCGCGACGCCCGAGGCGATCTTCATGTTCGACGTCGGGTTGTGAATCACGCCGACCTCGCGCTCGGCCAGGATCGGGATCTCGTCCTCGGTCGGCCAGACGACGTGCGCGGCGATCGTCGGGCCGTCGAAGAAGCCGATCGATTCGAGCATGTGGATGCTCGTCGTGCCGTAGGTGTCCTTCGAGTACTGGACCTCGTAGGGCGACTCGGACAGGTGAATGCTGATCGGCACACCGTGCTCGATCGCCGCTGAGCGCGTCGCGGCGAGTTGCTCCGCGTTGAGCGTGTAGTTTGCGTGCGGCCCGAAGATCGGCGTGATTCGCGGGTTCCGGCCCTGCCAGCGGTCGATGAAGCCGACACCGTTCGTGATCGAGTCGCCGGCGCCTTCGGCGTCGGGGCTGCGTTGACCGATGACGGTGGCGGAAATCAGCGCCCGCATGCCGCAGCGGTCGACCACGTCGGCGATCGTGTCGGGGTAGTAGTACATGTCGACGAACGTCGTCGTGCCGCCGCGCAGCATTTCCCAGCAGGCGAGCTCGGTGCCGATGCGCACGAACTCGCCGTCGACGAACGCGACCTCGGCCGGGAAAATGTAGTTGTTGAGCCAGTCCATCAGCGCGAGGTCGTCGGCGACACCGCGCAGCACCGTCATCGCCGCGTGCGAGTGACCGTTGACCAGCCCCGGCATCACGACACGGCCGTCACCGGGCAGCGTCTTCTGCGCCGGGTAGGCCGATACGAGTTCGGAGGCGTCGCCCACCGCCAGAATCACGCCGTCATCGATCGCGACCGCGCCGTTCATGATGACGCGGCGCTCGGGGTCCATCGTCACGACAAAGTCGCCGAGCACCAGCAGGTCGATGCCGTCACTGGCGGCATCGCCGGCTGTGTCCGCGGCCTCCGGCGCGTCGGCCGGACCGCACGCGGCACAGAGGGATGCCAGGAAAAATGTGAAAAAACAGCTTCTTATCGTTGTCATGAGGTGTCCTTTCCCGGCGATTGTAGCACTCGCGCCGGCCCTCGTTGCGATGGCGGCGCGGCGGGGCCGCAATTCGTGACGAGCCTCCGTATACTGCGCTGATCGACCGTCCGGATGCCCTGCCCGAATGTCCGCGCACCCCGACAATGTAATGTACGACACGCTGCCCCGGTTCCCGGCGCCGCCGACCGGTGAACTCGACGAGATCATGCGGCGCGCCTTCGACGAGGCCGGCGTGATCATTCTCGACGGCTTCGTCTCACCCGACGCCTGCGATCAATTGAAGGCTTGCGCCGAGGCACTGATCGACGCGTTCGACCCTTCCGAACACGCGAGCGTGTTCTCGACGACCAGCAACGCGCAGCATGCCGACCGCTATTTCACGGAGTCCGGCGACAAGATTCGTTTCTTCTTCGAGGACGGCGCGTTCGACGAAGATGGCCGATTGCGCCAGGCGCGCCGCGACAGCCTGAACAAGATCGGCCACGCGATGCACGACCTCGACCCGGCCTTCGACGCGTTCTCGCGCACGCCGGAACTCGCCGCCGCGGCCGCGAGTCTCGGGCTGGCCGACGCCGTGATCATCCAGTCGATGTACATCCTGAAGCCGCCACGCATCGGTGGCGAAGTCGTGTGCCACCAGGACTCGACCTACATCTACACCGAGCCGGAGACCTGCACCGGTTTCTGGTTCGCGCTGGAGGACGCGACGGTCGAGAACGGCTGCATGCACTTCATTCCCGGCGAGCACCGCGGACTGCTCAAGGCCCGGCACCGCCGACAGGCGGACGGACAGCTCCGGACCGAGGTCCTCGACGACACGCCCTGGCCGATGGAGCGGGCGCGGCCGGCCGAGGCGCCGGCCGGGTCGCTCGTGATCTTCAGCGGGCGCGCGCCGCACATGAGCGGGCCGAACCGTTCCGGCCGGTCGCGGCATGCGTACACGCTGCACGCCATCGACCGGCGG
Organism: uncultured Pseudomonadota bacterium; assembly: GCA_913055625.1. Lineage (GTDB taxonomy): Bacteria > Pseudomonadota > Gammaproteobacteria > Steroidobacterales > Woeseiaceae > UBA1847. Next base: position 539,394 of record CAJXJW010000002.1, read on the forward strand.
AGCACCTACCCCGCGGACAACTGGCTGCAGCGGGACCCGTCGCTGCCGCTGCGCGGATTCGCCTGACGCATGCTGGTCACCGACATCATCCGCCGCAAGCGCGACGGCGGCGCGCTCGACGCCGATCAGATCGCCTTCCTGGTCACGGGGCTGGCGGACGACAGCATCCCGGCCGAGCAGATCTCGTCGCTCGCGATGGCGATCTTCCTGAACGGCATGTCCTTCGACGAAGCCGCCGCACTGACGCTCGCGATGGCGAAGTCCGGCACCGTGCTCGACTGGTCCGATGCCGGCCTCGACGGGCCGGTCGTCGACAAGCATTCCACCGGCGGCGTCGGCGACAAGGTCAGCTTCCTGCTGGCGCCGATCGCGGCGGCCTGCGGCTGCTACGTGCCGATGATATCCGGGCGCGGCCTCGGGCACACGGGCGGCACGACGGACAAGGTCGAGAGCATCCCCGGCTACCTGTCGATGCCGGACTTCGACCGGTTTCGCAAGGTGGTGCGCGACGCCGGCTGCGCGATCATCGGCCAGACGCGCGAGCTTGCGCCCGCGGACCGTCGCTTCTACGCAATCCGCGACGTGACCGGCACCGTCGAGTCGGTGCCGCTGATCACTGCGTCGATCCTGTCGAAGAAGATCGCCGCCGGGCTCGAGGCGCTGGTGATGGACGTGAAGTGCGGAAACGGGGCCTTCATGGCAACGCCGGAGCGCGCGCGTGAACTTGCCGACAGCATCATCCGGACGGCGCAGCAGGCGGGCCTGCGCACGCACGCGCTGATCACCGACATGAATGAGGTGCTCGGCACGACGGTCGGCAACGCGCTCGAAATCGACGAATCCGTGGCGTACCTGCTGGGCGAGTCCGCCGACCCGCGTCTCGACGAAGTCACGATCGCGCTGACGGCGGAAATGCTCGTCGCGGCCGGCCGCGAGCCGGACCGCGAACGCGCGGCGGCGCTGTGCCGCGACGCCGTCGACAGCGGCCGCGCCGCCGAGGTCTTCGGCCGCATGTGCGCGGGCCTCGGCGGCCCCGGGGATTTCGTCGAGCGCCGCGATAAATACCTGCCGATGGCGCCGGTGACGCGCGCGGTGCATGCGGAGGGGTACCTCCACGCGGTGGATACGCGGGCGGTCGGCAACAGCATCATCGAACTCGGCGGCGGGCGGCGCCGCGTCGGCGAGGCGCTGGACCTGTCGGTCGGCTACAGCCGCTTCGCGAACGTCGGGGACCGTCTGGATGACGAGCGGCCGCTGGCCGTCGTGCACGCGGCGACCGAGGCAGACGCCGACCTCGCCGAGAAACGGCTGCGGCAGGCCTGCGAGGCCGGTGCCGAGCCGCCCGGGGCACGGGCGGTCGTCACGGAGATTCGGGGCGGCTGACCGGCCCGGTTACGGTATGCTGTAACCAACAACAAGAACGGATCGAGGGGATCTCATGGAGGCGAGACTGATCGGACTCGGGGGAGTCCTCGTCATTCTGGCGCTGGCCGTCGCGCTGTCGACGAACCGGCGCGGTATCAGCCTGCGGGTCACCGGCGCGGCATTTGCGCTGCAGGTCGTGCTCGCCGTCTTCGTGCTCTACGTCGACGGCGGCCGCCGACTGCTGGACTGGCTCAGCGAAGGGGTCCTCGCCATCATCGGCTACTCGAAAGCGGGCATCGACATGGTGTTCGGGCCGCTGGCCGATGCGGACATCGTCGGTTTCAGCTTCGCGATCAACGTGCTGCCGATCATCATCTTTTTCTCGTCGCTGATGTCGGTGCTGTACCACCTGCGCATCATGGAGTGGATCGTGCGGCTGGTAGGCGGCGCGCTGCACCGCATCATCGGCGCGGGCGGCGTCGAGTCGATGAACGCCGCGGCGAACGTGTTCGTCGGCCAGACCGAGGCACCGCTGGTCGTGCGGCCCTACCTGCGCGGCCTCACCGAGGCGCAGATGTTCACGGTCATGGTGTCGGGGCTCGCGTCGGTGGCGGGCACCGTGCTGGCGGCCTACGTACTGATGGGCGCCGAGCTCAAGTTCCTGCTGGCTGCGAGCTTCATGGCCGCTCCGGGCGGGTTGCTGATGGCCAAGATCATGATGCCGGACGAGGGCGGACCGGTGCACGGCCGAGAGACGATGAAGATGGAACGCAGCCAGCACGCGAACGTCATTCTCGCGGCCGCGGTGGGCGCGAGCGACGGACTGAAACTCGCCGTGAACATCGGTGCGATGCTCGTCGCGTTCGTGGCATTGATCGCGCTCTTCAACGGCCTGGTCGGCCTCGTGGCCGGCTGGTTCGGCTACGTACTGACACTGCAGGACATCCTGGGCTTCCTGTTCCGGCCACTGATGTTCATGCTCGGCATCCCGTGGGCCGAGGCCGGCGCGGCCGGCTCGCTGTTCGGCGAGAAGCTGATCCTGAACGAATTCGTCGCGTTCTCGCACCTGGGCGACTACCTGGCCGATGCGAGCGAGCGGACGCGCGCGATCGTCACGTTCTCGCTGTGCGGATTCGCGAACCTGTCGTCCATCGCCATCCTGCTCGGCGGGCTCGGCGTGCTGGTGCCGGAGAAGCGCGAGCTGATTGCGCGTTTCGGCCTGCGCGCCGTCGCCGCGGGCTCGTTGTCCAACCTCATGAGCGCCGCGCTCGCGGGCCTGCTGCTCACGGTGTGAGTCCACGCCCGGTCATCATCGACTGTGATCCCGGCCAGGACGACGCCGTTGCACTGTTCCTTGCGATGGCGTCGCCGGAAGACGTCGACATCGTCGGGATCACGGCCGTCGCGGGCAACGTGCCACTCGCATTGACGCAGCGCAACGCGCGCATCATGTGCGACCTGGCCGGCCGTGCCGACGTGCCGGTCTTCGCCGGCTGCGACCGGCCGATGCGGCGCGACTCCGTCACGGCGGAGCACGTGCACGGGAGCACCGGCATCGATGGCATGGACCTGTTCGATCCCGCAACGCCGCTTTCCGATCGGCACGCGGTCGACTTCCTGGTCGAGGCCATCAAGGCGGCGCCGGACGAGGGCATCACGCTGGTTGCGACCGGGCCGCTGACGAACGTCGCGACGGCGTTCGGGCGCGAGCCGGGTATCGCCGCAAACGTGCGGGAGATCGTCCTGATGGGCGGCGCGTCGCGCGAAGGCGGTAACATCACGCCGTCCGCGGAGTTCAATATCTTCGTCGACCCGGACGCCGCGGATGCCGTGTTTCGCTGCGGACGCCCGCTCGTGGTGATGGGACTCGACGTCACGCACCAGGTGATCTCCACGCCGGCGCGCGTCGCCGCCATTGCCGCGCTCGACAATCCGGTCGCGCGCGCGACCGCGAGCATGCTCGGCTTCTTCCACCGCCACGACAGCGCCAAGTACGGCACCGAGGGCGGGCCGCTGCACGACCCGTGCACGGTCGCGTGGCTGCTGTCGCCCGGGCTGTTCGAGGGCAAGCCGTGCAACGTCTCGGTCGAGACGGCCTCGTCGCTGACCGCCGGCCACACCGCGGTGGACTTCTGGCACGTGACCGACCGGCCCCGAAACGCCCTGTGGGTTCATTCCGTCGACGCGGACGGGTTCTATGACCTGCTGACACGGCGCCTTGCGCGCTTCGGGGGGCGCGCGCCGTGAGCCGCATCCTCGTGATTGGTTCCGTCAACCTCGACGTGACGGCCTCGGTCTCGCGGCTGCCGGTCGCCGGCGAGACGGTGACCGGCGCCGCGCTGTCGCGCTACCCCGGCGGCAAGGGCGCGAACCAGTCGCTGGCCGCGCGCCGGCTCGGTGCGGAGGTCAGCCTGGTCGCGTCGGTCGGCAGTGATGCCACGGCGGACGAGGCGCTCGCCCTGCTGCGCGCCGGCGGCGTGGATCTCTCGCACTGCGTCGCCCACCCGACGGCCGCGACCGGTACCGCGCTGATCTGCGTCGCGCCGTCCGGCGAGAATCACATCGTCGTTGCGCCCGGCGCGAATGCCGAGTTGAACCGGGTACCCGGGGCGCTGCCGCCCGCGGACGCAATGATCGCGCAGCTCGAGGTGCCGCAGGCGGCCATCGCGCGGGCGCTGCAGGGTTTCGACGGGCTCTTCTGCATGAATCTCGCGCCCGCGCGCGACGTGGACGATGCGCTGCTCGAGCGCGCCGATCTCGTCGTGGTCAACGAGACGGAAGCGGCCTGGTACGGGTCGCGGCTCGGCCGTTGTGGCGGCTACGTCGCGACGACGTTCGGCGCGGACGGGGCTGCGCTGCGGCGTGGCGGCGAGATGATCGCCCGCGTCGGTTCGCCGCACGTGGACGTCGTCGATACCACGGGTGCCGGCGACACGTTTACCGCGGCTCTGACGGTTGGCCTCGTCGAGGGGATGCCGCCGGCAGAGGCGCTGGCCTTCGCCTGTGCGGCCGGCGCGTTGGCAACGACCCGCCCGGGCGCGCAGCCGTCGCTACCGGGGAGGGCGGACGTCGAGGCGCTGGTTGCCGATCAGTCGAGGTGGAACGACGCGGGCAGCAACTCAGCGACGGAGTAGGTCGTCCAGCTTTTCTCGTCGTCGAGCACGAGCACACGCGTGTCTTCGTCCGCGAATTCGCTGATGCGCTGACGGCAGCCGCCGCAGGGCGTGCAGGTTGTCACTGTATCGTGGCCGCCCGCGACGGCAATCGTCCGGATCGTCCGGCCGCCGGCGGCGACCATTGCGGCAATCGCCCCGGTCTCCGCGCAGCTGCCCTCCGGGTACGACGCGTTCTCGACGTTGCAGCCCTCGAAGACGCGGCCCTGGTCGTCGACCAGCGCCGCGCCGACCCGGAATCCGGAATACGGGCACCAGGCCCGGTGCCGGATGGCGGCGGCGCGCCGGGCGAGATCCGCATCGCTGCTCACAGCACCCCGGTCCAGGAGCCGTGCATCGGGTTCGGCAGGATGTACCAGCCGTTGCCCCAGTAATCGTCGTAGGTATCCAGCGCCGCGGCACGGCTCTCCTGCGTCGCCGGCGCATCGCACGGCGTCACGACCTTCTCGCGCGCACAGGGCACGAAGTCGCCGTAGTCGTCGCCGAACAGCATGATGACGCGGTGCGTACGTGCCACGTGCAACCGCCGCGGAAGCTTCTCGCGGGTCCAGCCACGCTCCTCGGAAAGAAACACGTGTGCCGCATCCGTATCGATGCCGACTTCGCGGATGTCGTCGATCGTGGATTGGCGTTGCGGACACGTGTCCTCGATGCCTTCGCGCGGTTCGCACGGCCGGTTCGTGACGAAGAACACCTCGACGCCGAGCCGCCGCGCTTCCTCGACGAACTCCCGCACGCCGTCGACCGGCGTCGCGGTCGTCGAGCGGGTCCATTCGTCCAGTTTCCAGTTCGCGAACGGGCGGTCGAACGTGAGCTGGAAATCGACATTGCTGACGACGGTTTCGTCGACGTCGAGGATCACTGCCGGCGGCAGGTCGCCGGCCTCCGTCTGTTCCGGTAATGCGCTCCAACTGCGGTCCTCGATGAAGGCGGGCAGGGCACGTTCCGCCGACCGGTATACCTGTCGCGTGATGGCGCGGTACTCGGCGGCGTACTTGATCCAGTTGATGCCGAGGTCGTGTGCGGGGTCGTGCGTGGTCGTCGCCTCGTCGTCGACGGGTTGCGTTGCGCAGGCGGCGAGCAGCAGCGCGGCCGCGAGCAGAATGAACCGTTCGTGCATCAGGGAGCTTCCTTTGGCCAGTCGCAAGATTAGCATGCACCCTGCGCATTCGGCACAATCGGGCCATCCCGAGGAGGACCCATGCGCAAAGCAGTCATCGGCTATCTGCCGGCCGTCATCGTTTCCGCTCTCCTGCCGCTGCTCGCGGCCTGCGCCGTCGGCGGCGAGCCGACGAGCGAACCGCGCGGCCTCACGCTCATTCATGCCAACGACACGTACCGCATCGACGCTGTCGAGAATGGAACCGCCGGCGGCTTCGGACGGCTCGTCACGATCACGCGGGAAGCTCAGGCGGAAGGGCGCGACGTCCGCCTGACGCACGGCGGTGATTTCCTGTACCCGTCTCTCGAGAGCCAGGTCTGGGACGGCGCGCAGATGGTCGATGCCCTGAACTTTCTCGACCGCGTCGCGCCGCTGTACGCGGTGATCGGCAATCACGAGACGGACCCACGATCGCCGGAGGCCCTGGTCGCCGCGGTGCGAGCTTCGACGTTCGACTGGCTCGGCGACAACTACCGTTTCGCAACGCGGCAGCCCGACGTTGACGCCGCGTTGCGGCGCGAGTTCACGTTCGAGGCCGGCGGTTACATGATCGGCGTGTTCGCATTGACGATGCACGCGGACGACGGCGGCAACGATCGGGAGTACCTGCCGGTCGACGCCGACTACCTCGGCCATGCGGAGCAGGCGATCCGCGGCCTCGAAGCCGCCGGGGCGGACCTGATCTTCGGCTTGACGCACCTGCACATCTGGGAGGACGAGCGCATTGCCGCGCTGCGCGCGGATCACCCGACGTTCCAGTTCATCGTCGGCGGGCACGAACACGAGCCGGAATACCTGCACCCGTCGGCGGACCGGGCGGCAGTCATGAAAGGTGCCTCGAACGCCCGCAGTGTGTGGCGCATCGATATCGATGCCGGCCGCGACGGCCTGCCGGTCGTGACGGACGCGCGCCTCGTGACGCTGGACGAGCGGGTTGCGGCCGATCCGGCGTACGCCGACCTCGAGCGGAAGTGGCGTGTCCAGCTGCTCGAGAAGTTTCCGTTCATCACCGCGCGCGTCGGCGTCGCGACCGCGCCGATGGACGCGCGGGAGGTCACGATACGCAACCGCGAGTCGGCGTGGGGGAGTTTCATCGCCGATCAGATGCGTGGCGCGTTCGGGTCGCCGGCCGCGGATCTCGCGTTTCTCAACAGCGGCACGCTGCGGCTGGACGACTGGATTCGCGGCGACATCCACTTCGAGGACATCGGGCGCACGTTCGGCTTTTCGTCGTTCCTGCGGCGGTTGGCACTCACCGGCGCCGAGTTCCGGGAAATCCTGGAGGCCGGTTTCCGCGGGTCCGCGCCGAGCCAGGGCTACTTCCCGCAGGTGTCCGGTTTTCGCGTCTGCGTGAATCGCAGCCGGCCGGCGGGAGAACGAATCGTGAGCCTGCAGGTACCGGCCGGGGACGGTTGGTCCGAGATCGATCCGGACCGGCAGTACAGCGTCGTCGTGCCGGATTTCCTGTACCGCGGTGGTGACGGGTACCGCCTTCCGCAGGATCGCGACGTGTCCCTGCCGGCCTCGGAACTCAAGTACCTCGTACTCGACGCGATCATGGCGGCACAGGCAGAGGGACGGACCGTCGGCACGCCGGTGGACCCGGCGAACCCGCGCGTCGTCATCCGGGAATTGCCGGACGCGGCGTGCTTCCCGGACGGGACCTGACGCACAAAAAAAGCGGCGCCCCGGAGGGCGCCGCTCTTACTTCCCAAGCCGTGGTAAGGCCTAGTTGCCCCAGCGGATGTCGATGCCGAGACGGGCTTCCCACAGGCTGCTGTTGACGATGGTGCGTTCCATCGCCGACTCGCTGAACGAGTCGTAGTAATACTGGCCCGTGTCCTCGATGACCGCACCCTGGACGAAGACCGGCGTGAAGAACACCGAGTCGGTGATCTTGCCCCAGTCGTCGTTCAGCAGGTTGCCGAGGTTGTAGACCTTCAGGTACAGGCGGCCCCAGAGGTCGCCCGGCAGCGGGATTTCCTGGCTGACCCGCAGGTCGAAGCGGGTCGACCAGTCGGCGTGCCGCTGGTTGCGCTCCGTGAAGCCGGAGCCCAGGCCCTCGCCCTGCACCCAGGAGAAGAACTCCGCTTGATCGAAGCCGTCGCCAAACACCACGTTCGGGTCGTCCGCGCCGGTCGGCACGTACAGCAGGTGACGACCGAAGAAGCCGTCGCCCTCGAGCCGGATGCAGTCGAGGCCAGTGAAGTCCTCGCAGTCACCCGTCGACGCGCCCGACATGCCGTAGCTCTGCGGCTGGCCTTCGTTCCAGTAGCCGAACAGCGTGACCCGTGTCAGCGCATCGGCGAAGAACGAGTGCTCCCAGTCGAGGCGCAGCGTGACGCGCTGCGGCACGAGGTAGTTCGACGTGGCGGCCGACGGATTGTTGACGTCCAGCAGCGCCGTGTTGTCGAAGTTCGAACCGGCCGTCGACGACGTCATCGGGCTGACGTCCTCGGCGTCCACGTAGGCGTAGCCGAGCAGCACGTCGAGGCCCCAGTCGAAGGACTTCTGCGCCACGATCGAGAACGCGTGGGAACGCGGGTTCGCGTCCGAGTTCGTCAGCATGTAGTTGTCGACGATGCCCGGGATGTAGCCGTAGATCGGCGCGCCGGCCGACGTGGTACCGATCTGCTCTTCGGCGACGTCGACGTAGTACGCCTGGCGTTCGCCGCGCGAGTACAGGTAGTCCATGTCCAGCGTGATGCCCCACCACGGCGTGTCCCAGGTGCCGCCGAGCGCGAACTTCCATTCCCGCGGCTGCTCGTAGTTCGGGTCGATCAGTGCGAGGAACGAGTCGTTCGCGTCGGCCGGGGAGACGGCAAGCACGTCGTCGACCATGGCTTGCGGGACGTCGTAGCCCGGCAATCCGCCGTCCGACAGCGTGATCGAGTCCGCCATGCCCGGCAGGATCGTCCAGGAGCAGACGCCCGTCTCGTCCTCGAAGCTCGGCCGCGACGAGCTCGTGCAGTCGCGGCGTTCGAACTGCGCGTTCGTCAGGCCGTCGTTGCTCCACGCGTTCGAAATCCAGACGTTCGGGTTGCCGCCGGAGTACAGGCCGACACCGCCGCGCAGCGTAACGTCGTCGGCGACGCCCCAGGTGAAGCCGATACGCGGCATCAGCAGGTCGAGGCCGTCGATGTTCGCATCATTGCGAATGCCGGTCGCGTCGAAGAAGGCCTGGTTGAAGACCGGGCGGTCGCTGGAGTCGAACCACTCGTAACGCAGGCCGGCGACGATCGTCAGGTCGAGCTGGTCGAAGAACATCTCGTCCTGGACGTACAGCGTGTTCAGCGTGTTGCTGAACAGCGCCGCCGCGTCGTTCGGGTCGTTCGACCCGCCGCCGCTGCCGTAGTACACGCGGTTGGCGCGGCCCAGCTCGAAGCGGTCGATGCCGGATGCGCCGCAACCGTTGACCCCGTCGAAACGCTCTTGAGCGGTCAGCGCGGCGCAGGCCGGGTCGTTGTCGCCCGAGTCGTCGAAGAAGCGGTACTCGCCGCCGTTCGAGTGCTGTACGAAGATGTTGAAGATCTCCAGCTCTTCGGACTCGTAGCCGCCGGTGATCACGTGGTCGCCGACCAGCCACTGCGCGGACAACTTGATGAGTTCCGATTCGTTCGCGAGGCTGTTCGCCTGGCGCGAGTCGTCGGCGCCGAGGTAGACGGTGTTGCCGCCGATGCTGACCTGCATTTCGCCGAAGTCCTTCGGACCCACGGTGACCTGGGAGTCGTTCATCTCGGCCGTGTTGTAGAAGATCTCCGTGGAGAACGTATCCGTCCACTGCGAGGTCAGCTTCGCGGTGAAGACCTCGAATTCCGCGCCCTTCGTGTAGAAGTGGTTCGCGAATTCGAATTCGTTGTCGTCGCCGTCCGAGTCACGCAGCTGCGAGCCTTCGTAGTAGTTGTAGATGACCGATGCGGTGTGGCTGTCGGCGATGTCCCAGTCGAGACGGACGAGGTACTTCTCGTCTTCCTGCAGGCCGTCGCCCGGCTGGCCGTTGCCGTCGTAGTTGTAGACGCTCTGGGCAATCGTATTGATGCGGTCGTAATCCGCCTGGCTCAGCCAGTCGCGCTCGTCGCCATTGCCCGACCCGTCATAACCGCGGGCGAGGAAGCGCGGTGTCTCCGAATCCTCGTAGGCCGCGTAGAAGAACAACCGGTCCTTGATGATCGGACCGCCGACACTGAAGCCGCGGTAGGTCTTGTCGTAGGAAACCGGGCTGCCGTAGTCGCTGTCGTCGTCCGCGACCGTGTCGCCGCGGAAGTCGTCACTGGAGTACTCGTAGAAGGCCTTGAACTCGAACTCGTTCGTGCCCGACTTCGTGACCGCATTGATGTTGCAGGCCGAGAAGCCGCCGTAGGTGACGTCGAAGGGCGCGAGTTCCACCGCGACCTGTTCGAGCGCATCGTACGGGAACGGCTGGCCGACCGCGGTCGCGTAGCCGTTTTCGTTCAGACCGAAGCGGTCGGACTGGCTGACGCCGTCCAGCGTGATCTGGTTGAAGCGCGGGTGTTTGCCCACGCAGTTGACGCCGAAGCCGTCCTCGTCGAAGTCGACCATCAGGCGGGGATCGATGCCGTAGACGTCGGAGATGTCGCGGCTGAACGCGACCGCGCCTTCCAGGTCGTCCAGGGAGAACGTCGCGGACGGTCCGGCCGCCACTTCGACGAGTTCGCCGGTCTGGCCGATGGCGACGATTTCCTCGATCTCTTCCTGCTGCTGCAGGTTGATGATCAGGCTGTACGTGTCGCCGACCGAAATCAGCGGTACGTCGACCGTCTTCGTGCTGTTCACCGTGACCCGGTACGGGCCGCCGGGCAGCAGGCGGGCGGCGAAGAAGAGGCCGTCGGCGTTAGACGTATAGGCGCGCGTGGTGCCGCTGCGGAGGTCCTCGACGACGACCGAGGCGCTCACGACCGGGCCGCCGTTCGGATCCAGGACCTTGCCGCGAATGGATGCCGTGGTCTGCTGTGCGTTTCCTGCAACAGGCAGTGCCAGCATTAAGCCGGCGACCATCAGGGCGATGCCTTTTCGGGCGATCAACCCGAGCCGCGATCCGAGGGTGCGATTTGCTTGTTTCATTATGATCCCCAGGGTTGGAAAGGGGCGAAAGAATAGGCCACGAATGTGACACATTCATTTCGGCCACAATGTTTACCGAAGTATTAAATTTATAGGATTCGGGCGTTTTTGGTCGCTCTGAGGCCCGCTTTGAAAGCAATCTAGCGCAGCAAAAATGCCGGTGCAATAAGGGTTTGTGGGCCGGCGCGCGGTGCGGCCGCGCGTGCGCCGGCGCACCGGGGCGGGGCAGTCCAGAAAGCCGTTTACGAGATTGTTACAAGCTATTGTTTTTGGGTCGAATGGACCGTCACGGCGAGCGGCCAGTGATCGGAAACGCCCGATAATGACGCAGCGTCGTAGCGGCGCGGCGTGCCGTCCGGTGTCTTCTGGGCGGCCACTTCGTTCGCAAGTCGAACCGAATCTGCGCGAATCGTCCATGTTGCATTTTCGCTACGCGGCGCCGACCAGAGGATCATGTCGAGGAACGACCAGCTGTCGTCACGGGCGTAGTACTGCGTGCCGGGGCACCCGTCGCAGCCGGTTTCGTGCGCCACGGTCCAGCCCGGCCGCACGAACTGCCCGAGCAGTCCCAGGGCGGCGTCCTCGCTGCTCGTCGTGTTGAAGTCGCCGGCGGCGAAGGCGTGGCGATCGTCCGGCAGCGCTGCGCGCAGGGCGTTCAGGTGCTCGTAGGCGCGAACGCGCATGTCGGTCGGGTGAAATGGCGCCGGGAAATGCACGGCGAAACCGGTCAGCAGCGTGCCGTCCGGTAGTTCGAACGTCGCCTCGAGCACGCCGCGCGTATCGGGTTCGCGGTCCGGATGGTCCGGGAAGCCCAGTGGGTGCAGGGTCGGCTCGCCCACGAGCGGCAAGCGCGACAGGAAGCCCGCGTCGATGCCGCGCCGGTCCTGGCCCTCGAGCAGGATGGCGGGACCGTAGCCGAGATCGGCGAGCAATTCCGTGCGCAGGCGATCGAGCAGTGCGGCGTGTTCGACCTCCTGGAAGGCGATGATGTCCGGGCCGCCCTCGACCTGGCGGATCACCTCGGCGATCGCCCCCAGCTTGTGCTCGAGAACGGCGTCGCTCCAGTCCAGTTCCAGGCAGTCCGTCCGCCAGCGATCGACGGGTATCGGCGCGCAGGCCGCGGCGTGCGCGTCGTTCTGCTTCGCCGCGCGCGGCAGGTAGGTCTCGTCGGTATGGTCCGGGTCGTCGGTCGTGTCGAACAGGTTCTCGACGTTGAACGTCATGATCGTAACCGCGGCCGGCGGCGGCTCATCCGGTGCGCCGCAACCCGCGAGCAGGACCGTGGCGACGAGGGACAGGGCGGAGCGTCGTTTCATTGGGACTCCCGGGGTTCGGCGAGCAGTTCGATGTGCACGAGCGGGGCGTTCTTCGCTTCAACCGACACGTACAGCGAGCGGCCGTCGTCGACGAACGTGACGGCCTCGGCGTCGGGAATCTTGCGCAGGTCCAGCCGCAAAGGCAATTCGGCGAGCGCCGTTTCCCAGTCCGGGTGCGCGGCGCGCCGGTAGTAGTAAAGCGCGCCGTAGGTGAGGACGACCAGCGCGTCGCCGCGCGGGGAGATCGTCATGCCGGTCGGCTGCCAGTACCAGTCCTTTGTCATCGGCGCGACGTCGATTTCGGCACGTGTCGGTCGCGGGAGGCTGGCGACCGGGCCGAGGCGCGCCGCCACGACCGGCTCGTCGCGGGACACCCGCAGCGGCACCGAGTACAGGACCGGCGGGACGTCGCGCTTGGAGAGTATGAGCACGCGGTCGCCGTCAATGGCCATCGCCTCGGCGTCGCGCGGACCGTCCGGGTAGCGAAAGTGAACGCGCCATGCGGGCGGGACGCGGACGCGGTTGTCGACGGCGAGGTCGGGCTCGGCGACGGCGTACAGGGTCACGCTGTCGCGGCGGGCGTCGTTGTCGCCGGTGTCGGCGACGAGCAGGTGGGCGCGGCCGTCGTGCTCGAAGGCGGCGAGGTCTTCCCAGTCGTCGTTGTCGGCGTCTTCCAGCCAGATGCGCCCTCGCGTGTTGCCGGCGCGGTCGACGGCATACAGCCGCGCCTTGTCGCCGGAATCGTTGTGTACCCAGAGAACCGCCGGGTCGCGCAGGGAACCCGCGATGCCGCTGATCTCGTCGAGATCGGCATCCGCGACGCGGGCGTCAACGGTGAAGCGGATCGGCAGGTGTTCGCCCTTGTCCTGCGGCGGGGCCTCGCAGGCGGCGAGTAGCGCGCATAAAAAGAAGCCCGGCGCGAGGCCGGGCTTCCGATGGGATGCGGTGTCGATCCGGCGCACTAGTCGCCGAATTCGTAGCCGAACTCGACGCCCCAGATCTGCGGCTCGTTGACGAACCCGGTGTTGTTGGAGAAGTCGACAAAGCCGAGCACGTTGTCCTCGTCCGTGATGTTCCGGCCGAACACCGCGACTTCCCAGCCGCCGCCGATCTGACGGTAGCCGACACGCAGGCCGCCTTCGTACTGGCCGTCCGTCTGGAACTCGACGGCCTCGTACAGCGGCATGTTGATCTTGCCGGTGTACGCCCAGTCGGTGAGGAAATACAGCTCCGCGTCGGTACCAATCGGCGCGGTGTATTTCAGCGTCAGGCTGTACGTCGTCTCCGGCGCGCGCGGGAACGGGTTGCCGTTCAGCAGTACGCGCGACGCGTCGGTCGGGTCGACCGGGTCGAGCGGCGTGCAAAGGCCGGAGCCGCAGGGCACCGTCGCCAGCGTCGAGTCCTTGATCTCCGTGTCGTTCCAACTCGCGCCTGCCGTGACCAGGAAGTTGTCGGTCACCAGCCAGTCGAGGTCGACCTCGAAGCCTGTCGCCTCGCCGTTTTTCGCGTTGATGACCTGGTTCGTGTTCGACGCGCCGCCGATGACGGACAGCTGCATATCGTCCACTTCGTACCAGAATGCGGCGGCGTTGACGCGCATGCGGCTGTTGAACAGGTCCGCCTTGTAGCCGATCTCGTAGGACATGATCGTTTCCGGCTCGGCCACCGTCGGCGTTTCGAGAAACGCGACGTCGCGTCCCTGGATCGTCTGCGCACGGAAACCGGTTGCGGCGCGCGCGAACAGCGAGGAGGTGTCGCTGACAGCGAAATTCGCGGCCAGTTCCCAGCTCGTCTGGTCGTCGCTGACGCTGATCGGCGGGGCGATGAACGTCGGGATGCCGATGTCGAGCCAGAGCTGACCGAACTGCAGTACCTGGAACTCCTTTTCGTCGTCCGTATAACGCACGCCGCCGGTCAGGGTCAGGCTGTCGGTGACGTCGAACGAGGCCTGGCCGAAGACGGCCCAGGTCTTGTTCGTCTGCTCGATGATCGTGTCCTGCTGCGAGCCGTCGAAGCCATAGGACGCGAACGAGTCGGTCTGCACCTTGAGGTCCGAGTCGAAGTAGAACGCGCCGACCTGCCAGTTGAGCGGTCCGTCGTTCAGGCTCGCGAGCCGGAATTCCTGCGTGAACTGGTCGGTGTCCGCACCGTCCTGGGTGACGGAATCGACCGTAATCGTGCCCGGAAACGTCAGCGCCGGGTTGCCAAGCACGTTTGCGTTCGGGTCGAACGTGACGCCCGGCGGCACCTGCACCGACTGCGTGAAGTCGACGACGCCGCCGTCGATGTCGCCGCGGCTGAAGCCCTCGGCCGACTGGAACGACGTGATCGACTGGATCGTCGCGCGGTCGAAGTCCCACTGCAGGTTCAGCGTCGTGCCCTGCGAATCGTACGCCTGCGGGTTGTTGTCGCCGCCGTCGTACCAGACCATGTCGCGCACGTAATTCTGGTTCAGCGCGTTCGAACCCGTGTCGAATACGTTCGCGCGGAAGATCGAGGACGTGCCCTCGAGGTTGCGGAGCTGGTAGGAAAGCAACGCGCTGAAACGATCGCCGGGCGTCCAGAGGAGCTGGGCGCGCATGGCGTGCTCGGAATAGCCGCCCATCGCTTTCTCGCCGGTGTAGCCGTTCGTGATCCAGTCGTCGCGATCCCGCTTCAGGCCGGAGATGCGCACGGCGAGTTCGTCCTCGATGAGACTGCCGCCGACGGCACCTTCGATGTTGATCGTGTCATAGGTCGCCCACGACGCCTTCACGTAACCCGATGCCTCGTGCGACGGGCGCACGGTGTTGAACTTGACGATACCGGCAGTCGTGTTGCGGCCGAAGAGCGTGCCCTGCGGGCCGCGAATGACCTCGACGTTCTTCATGTCGAAGAGCGGGAAACTTTTCAGCACGACGTTTTCCATGACCACGTCGTCCATGATCACGGAGACCGGCTGCGACGCGGCCAGGTCGAAATCGATGTTTCCGAGACCGCGCAGGTAGAAGCGCGGCGCGGCGCGGCCGTTGGAGCTCTCGGCGTACAGTCCGGGCACCCGTGCCGACAGTGCGAGGATGTCCTCGCTGCCGGAAAACAGCACGTCGTAGCGGTCGCCCTGCAGCGTGGCAACCGAGATCGGCACGTCCTGCAGCGATTCCTCGCGCTTTTGCGCGGTAACCGTGATTTCCTCCAGGACGCCGCTGATCTGCGCCTGTGCGGGCAGGGCGATGGCCAGGGCGCCGGCTGCCGCCAGCCAGCCACCGGTCGACGTGAGAGTTGTTGGTTTATGACCACACATGAAGGGTCTCCTGAGCAGTTCTGCGGTTGGGGAGCATGGCGCGCAGTATAGCGCCCGCATCGCGTCCGGGCTATTCGAGCGAGCGGTAGGCGTCCGGTACGAAACGCGGCACACAGACGCACAAAAACAACAGGTCGTCGTCGCCGGTGTTCGTAATCTGTTGTTCATGTCCGGCGGGGATGTACACGGTATCGCCACGGCCAACGTCGGCCGGCGCTGCGCCGCCCACGGCAACGCGACCGGATCCCGCCGTGATCACGTACCACTCGTCGACCGCAAGCACGTGTCGCTGCGTCGTGACGCCGGGCTCGACCCGTGCGCGGGCCACTGACACCGATGGCAGGTCGGCCCGATTGACGTGTTCCGTGATGAAACAGCGCTCCTCGGTCCGGAATTCGGGCGGTGACTTCGATTTCGGCGGCATTCCGGCGACAATAAACCAATGCGTGCCCGACCGGCAGTCAATGATCTGCTCGACCTCGACGGCCGCCGGGTACTCGTGACCGGCGCGACCGGCACGATAGGGCGCGGCATTGTCCGCCGCCTCGCCGAAGCCGGCGCGCGCGTAATCCTGCATTTCGGCGCGTCGGCGGATGCCGCGAGCGCGCTCGCGGCGGACCTCGACGCGGAGACCGTGCAGGCCGATCTCGCGGACGCGGACGCGGTCGCCCGGATGGTCGGCGCATGCGCACCGGACGCCGTCGTGAACAACGCCGCCGACCAGGCGGTCCGCGCGTTCGACGATATCGACATCGCCGCGTGGCGCCGGATGCACGCGATCAACCTCGACGCGGCGTTCCTGGTCATCCGGGAAGCGGCGAGCCGCTGGCGCGGGGCCGGTGCCGGCGGCGCAATCGTCAACGTGGCGTCCATCGAAGGCTCGGACCCGGTCGATGGCCACGCGCACTATGCGACGAGCAAGGCGGGCCTGTTGATGTTGACGCGCGCCGCGGCCGCCGAGCAGGGCCGGCACGGGATAAGGGTGAACGCGGTGTCGCCGGGCCTCATCGAGCGCGATGGCCTCGATTCGGACTGGCCGGATGGCGTGCGGCGCTGGGTCGAGCGCGCGCCGCTGGCCCGGCTCGGGGTTCCCAACGATGTTGCCGACGCGGTATTGTTTCTGCTCAGTCCCGCAGCGCAATGGATCACCGGCGCGAACCTGGTCGTCGACGGCGGCATGTCGTCACGCAGCCGCTGGTAGCGCCCGGCAAGCCGAACAAAGACAACAACGATGGCCACGAAACACATGAACGCGGCACCCGGCGATTTCGCCGAGACGGTGCTGATGCCCGGCGATCCGCTGCGTGCGCAGTACATCGCGGAAAACTGGTTCGAGAAGCCGCGCAGGGTCACCGACGTGCGCAACATGTGGGGCTACACCGGCACCTGGCGCGGCACGCCGATCTCTGTCATGGCGCACGGCATGGGCATTCCGTCGGCGTCGATCTACGTGACGGAGCTGATCGAGTCCTACGGCGTGCAGCGCGTCATGCGCGTCGGCAGCTGCGGGACGACGCACCCGGATGTGAAACTGCGCGATATCGTCATCGGCCAGGGCGCGTCGACCGACTCGAACGTCAACCGCATCCGTTTCGGCGGCTACGACCTGGCGGCGCTGGCGAGTTTCGACCTGGTCCGGAAAGCCGCGGAGGCCGCGGAATCGCAGGGCGTTCGCTACCACGTGGGCAATATTTTCTCCGCGGACCTGTTCTACACGCCCGACACGGCGATGTTCGACACGATGGCGCGGTACAATGTCCTCGGCGTCGAGATGGAAGCCGCGGGCATCTATCCCATTGCCGCCGAGCACGGGGTCGACGCGCTGGCGATCTGTACCGTCAGCGACGACATCCCGAGCGGCGAGGCGCTGACGTCGGACGAGCGCGCAACGACGTTCGACGACATGATCAACGTTGCACTCGCGACGGCGGTGGCCTGACGACGGGCCGCCGCGCCGCGCCGGGACACCTCGCATGAGCCTCGCTGTCATCGACAACCCGTTCACCTACCCGGACCTGTCCCGCGTGCCCGCGGTGGACGAGGTCGGCATCAACGAGCGCGTCGCGCGCTTCCAGAGCCGCTCGATCAAGACCGATTCCAAGATGGCGGCGCTCCGGCTCGTGCTGAGCATGATCGACCTGACGACCCTCGAAGGTCAGGACACGCCGGGCAAGGTGCGCCAGCTCTGCCAGAAGGCGATTCACCTGCACGATGCGATGCCGGGACTGCCGCATGTCGCGGCCGTGTGCGTCTACCCGAATATGGTGGCCGTGGCAAAGGAAGCGCTCGCGGGCCACGACATCAACATCGCGTCGGTGGCCACCGCGTTTCCGAGCGGTATGTCGTCGCGCGAGATCAAGCTCGAGGATACGCGCATGGCGGTTGCGGCCGGCGCGAACGAGATCGACATGGTGATCTCGCGCGGCGCGTTCCTCGCCGGCGACTACCGTTACGTTTTCGACGAGATCGTCGCGGTCAAGGACGCGTGCGGTGACGCACACCTGAAGGTGATCCTGGAGACCGGCGAGCTGGGTACGCTCGACCGGGTGCGGCGCGCGAGCGTTCTCGCGATGCACGCCGGTGCCGATTTCATCAAGACGTCCACCGGCAAGATCCAGCCCGCCGCGACGATGCAGGTGACGCTCGTCATGCTGCAGGCGATCCGCGACTACTATCGCGCGACGGGCCGCATGGTCGGCATGAAGCCCGCCGGCGGCATCTCGACCGCGAAGCTCGCGATCCACTACCTCGTGATGCTCAGGGAAACGCTCGGGAATGCGTGGATGACGCCGGAGTGGTTTCGCTTCGGCGCCAGTTCGCTCGCGAACGACGTGCTGATGCAAATCATGAAACAGACGACCGGCCGCTACCAGTCGGCCGACTACTTCTCGAAGGACTAGACGTTCTCGAAGGACCCGTTATGGCAACGCCCGAAAACAAGCTCGCGTTCGACGGCGGCTGGGAATACGACCCGGCGCCGGAGAGCACCGACCATGTGTCGCTGAAGAAGCGTTACGGCCTGTTCATCGGCGGCGAATTCACGGCCCCGCAATCCGGCCGCTACTTCGACACGATCAACCCCGCGACCGAGGAGGCGCTGGCCCGGGTCGCCGACGCGGGCGAGGCGGATGTCGACCGCGCCGTGCGCGCGGCGCGCAAGGCCTACTCGGAGCGCTGGTCGCGCATGCGCCCGAAGGAGCGCGGGAAATACATCTACCGCATCGCGCGCATCCTGCAGGAACGTGCGCGCGAGTTCGCGGCGATCGAGTCGCTCGACGGCGGCAAGCCGATCCGCGAATCCCGCGACGTCGACATCCCGCTCGCCGCGGCGCACTTTTTCTACTACGCCGGCTGGGCGGACAAGCTCGACTACGCGTTCCCGGGCCGCCGGGCGCGACCGCTCGGCGTCGCCGGCCAGGTGATCCCGTGGAATTTCCCGCTGCTGATGGCGGCGTGGAAGATTGCGCCGGCACTTGCGTGCGGCAACACGGTCGTGCTGAAGCCGGCCGAGACCACGCCGCTGACCGCGCTGAAGCTCGCCGAGGTCATCGCCGACGCGGACCTGCCGCCGGGCGTCGTGAACATCGTCACCGGCGCGGGCAAGACCGGCGCCGCGATCGTCGAACACAAGGGCGTGAACAAGA
Organism: uncultured Pseudomonadota bacterium; assembly: GCA_913055625.1. Lineage (GTDB taxonomy): Bacteria > Pseudomonadota > Gammaproteobacteria > Steroidobacterales > Woeseiaceae > UBA1847. The sequence goes on from CAJXJW010000002.1 coordinate 558,416, forward strand.
TCGCGTTCACGGGCTCGACGCAGGTCGGCCGGCTGATCATGCGCGCGCTGGCCGGCACGCCGAAGAAGTACACGCTGGAACTCGGCGGCAAGGCGGCGAACATCATCTTCGCGGATGCGGCCATCGACCAGGCCGTCGAGGGCATCGTCAACGGCATCTTCTTCAACCAGGGGCACGTCTGCTGCGCCGGTTCGCGGCTGCTCGTCCAGGAGTCCGTCGCGGACGAGGTCATCGAGAAGCTGAAGGACCGCATGCAGACGCTGATCGTCGGCGACCCGCTGGACAAGAACACGGACATCGGCGCGATCAACTCGCGCATGCAGCTCGACAAGATCGCGTCCTACCTGAAGGTGGGCGAACAGGAAGGCGGCGCGATGTTCCAGACGGCCTGCCGGCTGCCGAAGAAGGGCTACTGGTGCCCGCCGACGATCTTCACCGGCGTCGCGCAGTCGAACCGCGTGGTCCAGGAGGAAATCTTCGGGCCCGTGCTCGCAATCCAGACGTTCCGAGACTTCGACGAGGCGCTCGCGAAGGCGAACAACACGCCGTACGGCCTGTCCGGCGGTGTATGGACCGACAAGGGCGCGAAGATCTTCAGGATGACCTCGGGCATCCGCGCCGGTGTCATCTGGGCGAACACGTTCAACAAGTTCGACCCGACGGCGCCGTTCGGCGGCTACAAGGAGTCGGGCGTCGGCCGCGAGGGCGGTCTGCACGGGCTGGATGCCTACGTCGACCTGGGAGCACGCTGATGGCCGCGAACGAACGCATCGCCGTGGCGAAGACCTACAAGATTTACATCGACGGGAAATTCCCGCGCACGGAGTCCGGCCGCTATTTCCCGCTCAAGGACAAGCGCGGCAAGGTGCTCGCGAACGTCTGCCGGTCGAGCCGCAAGGATTTCCGCAATGCCGTCGTCGCGGCGCGCAAGGCGCAGGGCGCATGGGCCGGCGCCAGCGCCTACCTGCGCGGCCAGATCCTGTACCGCATCGCCGAGATGCTCGAGGGCCGCAGCGCGCAGTTTGTCGACGAGCTGGTGCTGCAGGGCACGACCCGGGCGCGCGCGCGACGGGAGGTAGAGACGGCGATCGACCGGCTCATCTACTACGCCGGCTGGTCCGACAAGTACCAGCAGGTCTTCAGCAGCGTGAACCCGGTTGCGTCGTCGCATTTCAATTTCTCGGTGCTCGAGCCCACCGGCGTGGTTGCGATCATCGCACCCGACGACAGCGGGCTGATCGGGCTGGTGTCGAACGTGGCTCCGGCCATCGTCGGCGGCAACACCTGCGTGGTCCTGGCATCGGAGACGAGCCCGTTGTCCGCCGTCAGCTTTGCCGAGGTTCTGCACGCCTCCGACGTACCGGCGGGCGTCGTCAACATCCTGACGGGGTTCCGCAGCGAGCTCGTAGGGCAGTTCGCGTCACACATGGACGTGAACGCGGTCGCGTTCGCCGGCCTCGATCGCAAGGTCGCGGGGACCGTCCAGTCGCAGGCGGCGGAGAACCTGAAGCGCGTGATCGCGCGCGCCGGCGTCGACTGGATGAAGAGCGACGCCGAGAGCCCGTACTTCATCCGGGACACGCAGGAAGTGAAAACGACCTGGCACCCGATCGGGACGTAACGCGCCGGCGCGGCGCCGCCAGTACTCAGAAGCTGTCGAGCAGCCCCGGCTCGATGCGCGCGCCGACCTGCTGGATGACCTGCGTGGCGCAATGGGTGCCCAGCTTCGCGCATTCCGCCAGCGGCCAGTTCTGCGCCCAGCCGTACAGGAACCCCGCCGAATACGCATCGCCGGCGCCAGTCGTGTCGACGACCTCTTCGACCCGCGTGGCCGGGTGCACGACGTGTTCGCCGTTACCGAGGATCACCGAGCCCTTCTCCGAGCGCGTCAGCACGTACAGCGTGTCCGTCGTGTCGAGTGCCGCGACCGCGGCGTCGAACGAATCGGCCTCGAGCAGGTCGACGATCTCGTTTTCGTCGGCGATGACGATGTCGACGCCGTCCCGTATCGCCGCGGTGAATTCCGCCCGGTGCCGCTGCACGCAATAGCGGTCCGACAGCGACAACGCCACCCGCGCGCCGCTGGCCCGCGCGATGTCGATTGCCTGTCGGGTCAGTGCCGGGCCCTCGGCGATGTCCCAGACGTAGCCCTCGAGCAGCACTAGCCTGGGCGTGCCGACGGTTTCCGGTGTGACGTCGTCGACGCCGAGCTCGGTGCACGAGCCCAGGTAGGTGTTCATCGTGCGCTGTGCGTCCGGCGTGATCAGGATGTAGCTGCGCGCGGTCGGCGAGCCCTCCGCCGACGGTTCGAGGCGGATATCGACACCGAGGGAGCGCATGTCGTGGTTGAAGATCTCGCCGAGCTGGTCGGCGTGCACATGCCCGATGTATGCCGCGTTGCCGCCGAGGTTTGCGAAGCCGGCCACGGTGTTCGCAACCGAGCCGCCCGACATCTCGGTGGCCGGGCCCATGCTGTCGTAGATCGTCCGCGCGCGTTCCTCGTCGATCAGGTTCATCGCGCCTTTCGTGGCGCCGATACCGTCGATGAAGGCGTCGTCGACGTGTGCGAGGATGTCGACGATGGCGTTGCTGATGCCGAGGATCTGGGTCGTGTGGGGCATGCCGGGGTCCGCGTGACGCCGCACTCGCGGCAAAACGCGGCATAGCCTATACCGGATGCGGCGGCATGACCACGGTGTAGCGCCTTTCGCCGGTGGGCAGCGCGTGCCGCTTTGCGCTACCCTGCGCGGATAGCGACTGCCGTTCCGGCAGGAACCGGGGAGAGACGCGGGTGCGAAAATCCGGCGGCCTGTTGATACCGCTCAGCATCATCACGGCGTGGTACGTGTTCTGGGCGGCGCTCATCGCGACTCTGCTGGTGAAGGTGCCGGCACTGCACGCCTGGTTCCCCGTCGGCGGAATTGCCGAGCTGGCCTCGTCGGACGTCAACAGCTTCGAACCCGTGTACTCGAACATCGAGCGCACGGTCCTGTCACGGCACGGGCCCGCGCAGCTCGCGTTCGCGAGCGTCGGCGCGCTGATCCTGATCGTGCCGGTGTCCTGGGTGTACTTCATCACCAGCCGCCAGTCGCGCATCTTGCAGTCTTTCCTGCAGACGATCATGGTATTGCCCGTCGTGGTTACCGGCATTTCGATGATCGTGTTGAACAGCATCGCGCTGGCGTTCAGCCTGGCCGGCGTCGTCGCGGCGGTACGCTTTCGCTTCACGCTGAGCCAGCCGTCCGACGCGATGTACATTTTCGTCGCCATCGCGATCGGGCTGGGTGCCGGTATCGGCGCGCTGGGCGTGGCCGCCGTCATATCGGCCGCGTTCTGCTACGCCACGCTCACGATCTGGCGTCTCGAGTACGGCAAGTCACTCACCGGGCCGTTCCTGACGATGCTGACGCGCCGGGACGCCGGTGAAGACGCCTACACGGACGATCGATAGGCACGGCGGAGGCGCAGACTGGGCACCGAGGACGACAGGCAACCGGAGGGCATACTCGTCGTGCACGGCCGCGGCTTCAAGCCGGCCGCGGACACCTGGCGCCGCATCGTGCGCACGGCGCTCCTTTCTGGTTTCAAGCGCGACGTCCCTGATCGCGTTGCCGTGCTCGAACGAACGTTCGTCGAAGTCGCCTGGTACGGCGACGTCGCCGCCGAGGTGCTGCAGCGCCACGGCCGGGCGTATGACGAGGCACACGACCTGGCGGATCGGGAGAGGGCGATGGACGCGCTTCGGCAGATCCCGACGCGCAAGCGCTTCAGCATCCGCCGTTACGACCGGTTGCCCGGCAAGTCGGCGCTGCCCGAGTTCGTCGCGGATGTGGGATCGCCGGTTCTCGGCGTGCTCGGGTTGTGGAAGCCCGTCGTCCGCCGGGCGTGCCCGGACTTCGGGGAATACCTGTTCGGTCCGCCCACGTACCGGGACGCGGTCATGGAGCGGGTCAGGGAACCGCTCGAGGCCATGCTGGCCCGATACCGCCGCGTTGCGCTCGTGGCGCACGGGACCGGCGCCGTGGTCGCTTGGGACGTGTTGCGCGGGCGTGCCGGGATACCGCTGTCACGCAAGGTCGACCTGTTCGTCACGCTCGGTGCGCCGCTCGCCGATGCGCACCTGCGTCGACGGCTGGCCGATCCGGCCGCGGCAGGATCGCGGTACCCGGAGTCCGTTTCGCGCTGGTGCAACGTCGCCGCGGAGGACGATTACACCTGCCACGACAAGACCGTGGCGGACGACTACCGCGAGATGCTCGACCAACGCCTCGTCGATTCGATCCGCGATTTCCAGGTCTATAACCATGCCGTGCGCTACGGCCGATCGAACCCGCACCATTCGGCGGGTTACCTCGTGCACCCGCGCGTCACGAAGATCCTGGGCGACTGGTTGTGTGACGGCGTCGCGTCCGGGACCGGCCAGCCGGCTAGTTGATGCACTTGTCCGCCAGCAGGCGTTCGCGTTTCGCGGCATCACCGATGTCGTCGTAGAAACGATCCATGAAGCGAGTCATGTCACGTCGCGCGCGCTTGCCGAGTTCGTCGACGGCATCGACCAGCGCGTAGAGCGCTTCGCGGTGTTCGATGAAATGCTGCGCAGTCGCGTCCAGCCGGCCGTTGTTCGCGCAGCGCCCGCGGTAGAGCCTGGACTGGACGCTGGCCAGCCGGAACTCGGGGTTCGGCGCGCCGTATGGCGCGTTGACCATGCCGGTCATGTCGAAGTCGTATGGGACCGGGAACAGGCGCGACTCCGGGTCCCCGAAGAGCTGCGTGTTGTGGCAGCACGGTTCGCCGGGCGGTCCGACGATCGGTGAAAAGTCCGTGTTGCCGATGAAGAACTGGAAAACGGAGACAAGGTTCGTGTAGTCGGGATCGAGCACCGACACGCGCGTCCTCGTCACCTCGGCGACCGGCAGGCCGACCCGCCTGGCGAAGCGTTCGTCGCTCTCGATCAGGAATCCCGGCGCCGTGAACGACTTTCCGTCGCGTTCGGTATCCACCCAGGTGACGCGCAGCCGCCGAACGCGAAAACTGGTCGGCGTCAGCTCGTTCAGCATCCGGTAGACGAGGTATTCGCGCAGCACACTCTGCTCGTAGCGGCTCGACCCGGTGCGGCAGTGCGAAACCAGCTTCAGTTTGTCCTGCCCATCGAACAGCGTGTCGTCGACTTCGCTCTTGCGAACGTTCAGCCGCACCGGGGGAAAGATGCAGATCTGGCGACTTCGGCGCGACTTTCCGCGTGTGCGCACGCCGGCGTAGACGCTGACGTCGGCGCCGGACGCATCGCGCCAGGTCAGCTGGCCCGGCAGGTATTCGTCGTCGGGCCGTTCGTCGAGCAGCGTGTCGAGCGGCGCCTCGATGCGCAATTCGAGCACGTCGTCCGTCGCGAACAGCGGGTCCGGCGCGCCGTCGTCCGCGCACGGCGCTCCGGCGAGGAGCGAGAGCGCGGCGGCGAGCGGCCATGAAGCGTGGCGCGGTCTCATGCGGGGTTCCAGCCCTAAGGTGCCGAAAATACTAGCAAATTGGCGGCAGTCGGTCTTGTCGTTACACTGTGCACCGGCCCCGGAGAATTCGTATGCGTACATCGATGATCTGCCTGGCCCTTGCGGGCCTGCTGGCCGCGGCGCCGGTCACGGCAAGCGAGCGATACGACGGCGTCAGCCGCGTCGTCGCGCTCTCGGACGTGCACGGCGCGTACGACGCGATGGTGAGGACGTTGTCGCGCGCCGGGCTCCTCGGGCCGGCGACGGAATGGACCGGGGGCGACGCGCACCTCGTCATCGTCGGCGACCTGGTCGATCGCGGGCCCGACTCCCGCAAGGCGATGGACCTGCTGATGCGGCTCGAGGGCGAAGCGGGCACGGCAGGCGGCCGCGTGCACGTGCTGCTCGGCAACCACGAAGCCATGAACCTCGCCGGCGACCTTCGCTACGTGTCGACGGAGGAGTACGCGGCTTTCGCCGAGGACGAAACGGACGAGGAGCGGGCGCGCGCGTTCGATGCGTGGGCGGCGCGCCACGGCAATGGTCTCGACCCGGCGGCACTTCGCCGGCAGTTCGACGAGCGGTTCCCGCGCGGTTATTTCGCGCACCGGCGCGGCTTCGCCGCGGACGGCCGCTACGGGCGGTGGCTCCTGGAAAAGCCGATCGTGGTGGTGATCAACGGCACCGCGTTTGTGCACGCGGGGTTGTCACCGAAGCTCGCCGAGTACGGGCTCGACGGCGTCAACACCACGTTGCGGGACCAGCTCGCGGCGTTCGTCCGCCTGTGGGGTGAACTGCGCGACGCCGGCCTGCTGCTGCCGACGGACGATCTCCGCGCCTTGCGGGTACTCGCGACGACGAAGCTCTCGCCCGAGCAGATGCAACAGGTCAGGCGCCTTGCCGAGCTCGACGCCGGCGATGTCAACGCCCCGGACGGGCCGCTCTGGTACCGCGGCAACGTGTACTGCGGCGAACTCATCGAGGAAGACCGCATGGAGCCCGCGCTCGACGCGCTGGGTGCGCATCGCGTCGTCATCGGGCATACGCCGACGACCGGGCGCGAAGTGCTCGAGCGTTTCGGCGGGCGCGTGTTCGAGGTCGATACCGGCATGCTGTCGAACTTCTACGGCGGCAGCGGTCATGCGTTGATCCTCGAGGGCGCGCGCGCGTACGTGGTATCCGAGCGCAGCGCGGAGGCGTTGGCGCCACACGCCGCGCCGCGTCAGGTCGGCGCCCGGCCGGACGGCTCGATGTCGGCCGAGGACATCGAGCAGGTCCTGTTGCGCGGCACGATCGGGCCGATCACACCGGACGGCGCGGGCCGCGACGTGGCCACGGTGACGCTCGGCGAACAGAGCGTGAGCGCGGTGGTCGCGCCGCGCGCATCGCGCGGCAATTACCCGGACGTGGCGGCGTACCGCCTCGACCGCTTGCTCGCGCTCGACATGGTGCCGGTCGCGGTGCTGCGCGAGGTCGACGGCCGCAACGTGTCGTTGCAGTTCCTGCCGCCCGGCAGCGTCGACGAGGTGCAGCGGTCCTCCACGGGGCGTGGCGGCTCGGCCTATTGCCCGCTGCAGGAGCAGTGGGAGGCGATGTACGTGTTCGACACGCTCATCTACAACGCGGGGAGGACACGGGATCGCATGCTGTACAGCACGGACAGCTGGCAGCTCCTGCTGATCGGGCACGACGGCGCGTTCGGCACACGCAAGGGCCGACCACGCCAGTTCGAAAAGATCGAGTTGGACGTCAACGCCGCGTGGCGAGAAGCACTGGCGCGCCTGGACGCGGCGCTGCTGGAGGAGCGCCTCGGCGACGTGGTCGACGCGAAAGGGCGGCGGGCCCTGCTGGCCCGCCGCGACGAATTGCTGGCCGGCGCGCGCTAACCCGTTACCGCGATGGGACTTGATCATGGACAGGCACTTTCCAGTCAGACTTGATCATGGACAGGCACTTTCCAGTTACGCGCCGGCGGAACGAGCAAGTAGTCCTGATCTCGCGAGTATCTTGAGTGGGAGGGCGGTGTCGTTGCCGTAGGGACAGGCACGACAACGCTCAGGCGAGTAGCCTGATCAGCATGTGCTGCCGCTTAGGCCGTCTTCGCTGCTCGCAGGTCACCCCTTCGGATCACCCGTTTGAACTGGTTGGCAGAAGCGACCCATTCCCGCTGCGACAGTCCCAATCGCTCGAGAATCGGTCGCAGGCTGGGGCTTATGCGCCCGACCTTGCCAGGCTGGGCAGCCGTCCCGGCGAAATCGACCAGCGCCAGGTAGTCTTGGTGGCGGATCGGAAGTGACTCGGTGCCGCTGCCATCGGCAAATGGCAGCAACGGTCGCACAAGCTGCGGCTTGCGTCGAGCGTCGGCAGCCTGTTGGTCCAGCCGTGCACGCAGGCTCGTGAACTCAGAACTTTCCGGCGTCTCGGCGATGCCGGCGCGCACCGGGTTCAGGTCCACGTAGGCCATCGCGGCGACCAGCGCGCGGTCGGAGGTCAGTGCCTGGGAGTGAAAGCGAGCTTCCCAGAAATGTCCGGTGCAGCCGTCTTCGCGGTTGGCTTGGCGGGCGATGGGCTCATTCAGGCACTTCATGAACCAGCTGAGGCTGGTCAGACGCTGCCGGAAGACCTTGGCTATAGAGGCCAGGCTGTCTTGCTCGGCCGCGGACAAGGTCTCGCCCTCGCGGTGGCGCTGCATCAGCAGCGGGCCACGGTAGAGGGTCGCCCACCGACCCAGAACCTCGTCGTCCGACCAGCTCCTTGCCCTGTGCGGGACCAGCTTGACAACCAGGTGGTAGTGGTTGCTCATGATGGCGTAGGCGGCGATATCCACGCAGAAAGTCGAGGAGAGCAGCCGCACCCGGTCCTCGATCCAGCCTCTGCGGTGTTCGAAGGACTTGCCGGAAACGCGATCCTCGCCGCATAGAAATGCCCGGCGCACGCAGCGGGATACTACGTGGTAGTAAGGCGTTGAATCGATGCAAACCAGGTGCTTGCGGGCTCGGGGCATGCACGTAGTTTGGGCGCTGTCCGGACCTAGAGGCACCGGCATTCCGCAGCAGTTCGCGCAGGAATGTGCCTGTCTACCCGTAAACCGTGCTAGCCCGTTACCGCGATGCACTCGATTTCGACGCGCGCGTCGAGGGCGAGGCCGCTGGCGCCCAGTGCGCTGCGTGCCGGCGGGTTCGGGAAGAACGTCCGGTAGACTTCGTTCATCGCTCCCCATTCCGCCATGTCGGCCAGGAAGACCGTGCACTTGACCACGCGGTCCATCGAGGAGCCGAACAGGGCCAATCGCGTCCGGATGTTCTCGAGCGTCTGGCGGGTCTCCGGCTGGATGCCGCCGGGCGCCAGCGCGCCGGTCGAGGGGTCGATGCCGAGCGCGCCGGACAGGAACAGCAGGTCGCCGGTGCGCACCGCCGCGGAGAACGGCAGGTTCATGTCTTCCGTTCCCGGCGCTTGCAGGAAGACGACGTCCGCAGGCCCGGGTACGGGTTCGGGCGCGGGTTCGGGCACCGGTGCGGGCGGCTCGCCGGCGCACGCGGTCATGACGAGCGCTGCGAGAATGACGGGCAGTTTGCGCATGGTGAGTCTCCTTAGATGGCGTTGGCGGCAGCCGCCGCCTTGATGCGGTCGGCGGCGCGAAACGCGAGCGCCATGATGGTCATGGTCGGCTGTCCGCGGCCGGACGTCACGAAGCTCGAGCCGTCGCACAGGAACAGGTTCGGCACGTCGTGACTGCGATGGTCGCGATTCACGACCGACGTCGCCGGGTCATCGCCCATACGGCAGGTCCCCAGCAGGTGTGCACTGTTGGTCCCCGGCTCGACGGGACGTCGCCACGCTTTTGTTGCGCCGGCCGCATCCAGCAGCGCCATGCCATGGTCCTGCAGGAACGTCGCCATCGCGAGGTCGTCGTCGTGATCGCGGTACGTGATGCGCGCCGCGGGGCGTCCCCAGCGGTCGCGGCTTTCCGGGTCCAGCGTCACGTTGTTCCGGTCCTGCGCGAGCGACGTCGTGCTGCCGACGATCGACATCTGGCGCGTGAAATTGTGCGCGATTTCGTCCTTGAACGCGGCGCCCCAGGACGGCACGTCCGGGGGCATGCCTTCGAGTGCATGGAGTATCGGTGTGGCGGACCACAGCGGGCGCGCGTCGAGGCCGCCGCCGCCGTAGAAACCGCGGGCCGGGTCCGCGTCGTAGAAGTCGTGGATGATGCGCGTGACCTGCACGCCCTTGTAGTCGTTCAGCGGTTCCTCGAACACGCCGTTCGCCACCGAGTGCGCGTTGAACATGAGATTGCGGCCGACGAAGCCGCTGGAATTTGCAAGCCCGTCCGGGTGCCGCGCGCTCGCGGACATCAGCAGCAGCCGCGGCGTCTCCACACCGTTCGCGGACAGGATCACCGCTTTCGCCTTCTGCCCTCGCTGGTTGCCGTCGGGGTCGTAGTAAAGGACCTCGCTCGCGCGGCCGTTCGCATCGGTCTCGACGCGGTACGCCGCGCACTCGGCGCGGATCTCGCAGCGACCGCTGGCCTCGGCGAGAGGGATCATCGCGGCGAGCGTAGACGACTTTGCGCCGACCTCGCAGCCGAAGAACATGCAGTAGCCGCAGTTGATGCACGCCGCGCGGCCATTGAACGGTTGCGACAGGATTGCGTGCGGTTCCGGCTGGCAGGTCAGCCCGAGTTCTTTCGCGCCGCGCTCCATCAGCACGCCGGACGACTTGACCGGCATCGGCGGCAGCGGGAACGGCTTCGAGCGGCGCGCGTCGTTCGGTCCCGGCGCGCCGGAGACGCCGATCTCCCAGTCCACCTTCGTGTAGTAGGGTTCGAGTTCGTCGTAGGTGATCGGCCAGTCCGCGAAGTTCGTGCCGGCGATGGAATCCAGCGCGCTGCGCTCGCGAAAGTCGATGTCCCGGAAGCGCCAGAAGTTTGCCGTGAAATGCGCGCTGGAGCCGCCGACCGTCTGCGCGTATTGGGCCGGCTGGCGGCGCGGGCGGACCGCGGTCTCGTCCGCGTCGTGCCGAAACGTCTGCCCGCTGGCCGCGGTGCCGCCGCCCAGCAGTTCGTCGCGAAAGATCACCGACAGCTCGTCGTGGCGAAAATCGGCGGCTTTTCGGTATGGGCCCTGCTCCAGGATCACGACGTCGAAGCCGGCCGTGGACAATTCTTTCGCGAGGATGCCGCCGGCGGAGCCCGAGCCGACGATGACGAAGTCCACGGGCGTGTCGAGCGGAAACGAAGGCTTACCCGGCATCGACGTCACCCCGCTGCGCCTCGGCGTCGTAGTAGCCGAACGGGTACTGCCAGGCGCCGTGATGGCCGTCGAAGCCGATGAGCTTCCAGCCGACGTGGTCGCGGTTGCCCCCGTAGCGGCTCATCGAGAAGAAGCCGAAGATCGTCATCATGTAGACGAGGGAAAAGAAGGGGCCGTCTTCGATGCCCGCGAGCGCGGCGTCCTGCGCGGCGGCATCGAGCGCCGCGAAGCGCCCGCCGACCGACGCATCCAGCGCCTCGAGCTGCTCCAGCACGAACGGCAGCGAGTCGGCCATCGCGTCGCCGAGCGCCTGGTCGATGAAGTGGATGACGCCGGCCTCGCTGGCACCGGGGGTGTCGGTCGTCGGCAGGATGCGCGCAGCCATCGCGGCCAGGTCGCGCGCCGCATCGGCGCCGAGAACGGCGAAGGCGTTGCCGTCGTCCCTCGCGCCGCAGGCTGCCTGCGTAATCGCGGCCAGCGCGGGTGCGCCGAGCCGCAGGAATGCGCCGGCGCCCGTGGCCGCGGCGCCGCCCATGAATCCCCGTCGGGTACACGTGTTCTGATGTGACATGCCCGTCTTTCTCCGGACGGTGGGCACGACGCTAGCACACCCGGCGCGGGATTGCCGGCCCGGATGCGCTTGCACCGGTAAGGGGCAAAGGAATCCGTATAATCGGGCGATGCCGCGAACATTGCCGGGCGAGGTGACGGAAGCGGCCGGAGGCGCATGGCACAACTGACGACACACGTACTCGATACCGCGGGCGGGCAGCCGGCCGCGAACGTTCCTGTCCGGCTGTTTCGGGCCGGGCGGGATCGCCGCCTTGTCACCGAGACGCGGACGAATGCGGACGGACGGACCGATGCGCCGTTGATGGCGGAGAATGTGTTCGAGGCCGGTACCTACGAGATCGAGTTCGACGTCGGCGCCTATTTCGCCGGCCGGGGCGCTGCGGCCGCGTCGCCGTTCCTGGATACCGTCCTGATCCGCGTCACGCTGGCCGCGGACGAGACATACCACGTGCCGCTGCTCGTCTCCCCGTGGAGCTACTCGACCTACCGGGGGAGCTGATGGCGCGACGCGGCGACACTGGTTCCGCATCGACCGACACCGTCAGGTTCGTCCTCGATGGCGAGGTCATCTCGCTCAAGAACCCGGACCCGACGCGCACGCTGTTGCAGTTCCTGCGCGAGGACCTCGCGCGCACCGGCACCAAGGAAGGGTGTGCGGAAGGAGACTGCGGCGCGTGCACCGTCGTGATCGCGGAACGGAACGGCGACGACCTCTCGCTGCGCGCGATCAACGCGTGCATCCGTTTCCTGCCGGCGCTCGATGGCAAGGAGCTGTTCACGGTCGAGTCGCTGGCGCGCGACGGCAGCCTGCACCCGGTACAGCAGGCGATGGTCGAGAATCACGGCTCGCAGTGCGGCTTCTGCACGCCGGGCTTCGTCATGTCCCTGTTCGCCCTGTACAAGAATCCGGCGTTCGATGCAGCGCGTCGCCCGGTCCGGCGCGACATCGACGACGCACTCGCCGGCAATCTCTGCCGCTGCACGGGCTACCGGCCGATCATCGCCGCGGCGGGCGCGATGTACGATGCCGGCGGAAACGACTGGCTGCGGGCGCCGGGCGCGAGCGTTCCCGCGCCGCCGGAGCGCCTGGCGATGCTCGCCGACATCGAGCGCGACGGCACGCTGGATCTCGCGGCGGCGGGCCGCCGCTACACCGCGCCGGTGTCGCTCGCGGTACTGGCGGACATCCTCGCCGAGCGGCCGGAGGCCACGCTGCTGGCGGGCGGGACGGACATCGGGCTCTGGGTGACCAAGCAGCATCGCGACCTGGCTGACCTCGTGTACCTCGGCGACGTGCGGGAACTGCGGCGTATTGAAGATTCGGGCTCGCACCTGGAAATCGGCGCCGCCGTGTCGCTCACCGAGGCCACGGCCGCGATCATGGAACGATACCCGGCGCTCGCCGAGATGTTCGCTCGCTTCGCGTCGCCGCCGATCCGCAATGCCGGCACGCTGTGCGGCAACGTCGCGAACGGTTCGCCGATCGGCGATTCCATGCCGGCGCTGATGGTGCTCGACGCAACGGTGTTGCTGCGCTCGGCGGCGGGCGTGCGTGAAGTGGGGCTGGACGCGTTCTACATCGACTACGGCGTCAAGGCCCTGCGGCCGGGCGAGTTCGTCGAGGCCGTGCAGATTCCCCACGCGCCGGCGTCGTCGCTGTTGCGCTGCTACAAGATCTCGAAGCGCTTCGACCAGGACATCTCGGCGGTGTGCGGCGCGTTCCGTATCGACATCGACGGCGGCCGGGTCGCCGCGGCGCGCGTGGCGTTCGGCGGGATGGCGGCGACGGTCCGGCGGGCGCGAGCCTGCGAGGATGCGCTGGTCGGCGAGGACTGGAACAAGGACACCCTCGACGCCGCCTGCGCGGCGCTGGCCGCGGACTTCGAGCCCATCTCCGACATGCGCGCGTCGGCGGCGTACCGGCTACGGGTCGCGCAGAACCTGCTGCGGCGCATGTTCGTCGAAACGACCGGCGCCGGACAAACGACGGTGTACACCTATGGACGCACCGCGTAAGGCGTCCGTGTCACGACGCGCGGTGGGCCGGGCGCTCCCGCACGACAGCGCGACGCTGCACGTCGCCGGGCAGGCGACGTACACGGATGACCTGCCGGAGCCGCGCGGCCTGCTGCACCTGGCCGTCGGGATGAGTGCCCGCGCGCACGCCCGCGTGCGCTCGATCGATCTCGACCCGGTGCGCCGCGCCGCCGGGGTTCGCGACGTGCTGTTGCCGGGCGATATTCCCGGCCCCAACCGCTTCGGCCCGATCGTCGAGGACGAACCGCTGCTGGCCGACGGCGAGGCCTGCTACGCGGGCCATGCGCTGTTCGCCGTTGCTGCGGCAACGGCCGATGCCGCCCGCCGGGCCGCACGGCTCGCGGTCATCGAGTACGAGGAATTGCCGGCCGTGCTCACGATCCCCGACGCGGTCGCCGCCGGCGCCTTCGTCCTGCCGAGCGAGGAGCTGTCGCGCGGCGACGCCGCGGGCGCGATGGCCGCCGCGCCGCACCGGCTCGCGCGGCGCGTCGAGTGCGGCGGCCAGGACCAGTTCTACCTCGAGGGCCACATTGCCCTGGCCGTGCCGGAGGAGAACGATGGCCTGCGTGTCTACAGCTCCACGCAGCACCCGGACGAGGTGCAGACGGCGGTGTCGCATGCCTGCGCGCTGTCCGCGAAGGACGTCGTCGTGATCTGCCGCCGCATGGGCGGCGCGTTCGGCGGCAAGGAGTCGCAGGCGGCCCTGATCGCCTGCCTTGCCGCGCTGATGGCGCGCAAGACCGGGCGCCCGTGCAAGTTGCGGCTCGACCGTGACGACGACATGGTGATGACCGGCAAGCGCCACGACTTCGTGATCGACTACGACGCGGGATATGACGACACCGGCCGCCTGGTCGGCGTCGATTTCACGCTCGCGTCGCGTTGCGGCATTTCCGCGGACCTGTCGGGGCCGGTCAACGACCGGGCGATGTTCCACTGCGACAATGCCTATTTCCTCGAGAACGTGCACATCACGTCGCACCGCTGCAGGACGAATACCGTGTCGAACACGGCTTTCCGCGGTTTCGGCGGGCCCCAGGGCATGTTCGGCATCGAGTACCTGCTGGACGACGTCGCGCGGGATCTCGGCATCGATCCCCTCGACGTGCGGCGCCGCAACCTCTACGGGAAGGACACCCGCAACGTCACGCACTACGGCCAGGAGGTCAGCGATTTCACCGCGCCGCAGATCATCGAGCAGCTCGCCGCGGATGCCGACTACGCGGGCCGGCGGCGGGCGATACGAGACTGGAATGCGGCCAGCCCGGTATTGAAGCGCGGCATCGCGCTGACCCCGGTCAAGTTCGGCATCTCATTCACGTCGACGCTCCTCAACCAGGCGGGTGCGCTGGTGCATGTCTACAAGGACGGGACGGTGCGGTTGAATCACGGCGGTACCGAGATGGGGCAGGGCCTGTACATCAAGGTCGCGCAGGTCGTCGCGGACGAGTTCGGCGTCGGCATCGATGCCGTGCGCGTCACGGCGGCGGACACGAGCAAGGTGCCGAACGCGTCGGCGACGGCGGCGTCGAGCGGCTCGGACATGAACGGCAAGGCGGCGCAGAAGGCGGCACGGCGCATTCGCAAACGTCTCGAGGCGGTCGCGTGCCGGCATTTCGGCGTCCGCGAGGGCGACGTGTCCTTCGCCGATGGCCGCGTGACGGCCGGCGCAGAGACGCTGACGTTCGCGGAGCTGGTCAGGCTCGCGTGGGCGGACCGCGTGTCGCTGTCGGCCACCGGCTATTACCGGACGCCGAAGATTCACTACGACCGCGCGACGTTCAGCGGGCGGCCGTTCTTCTACTTCGCCTGCGGCGCGGCGGTCAGCGAAGTCGTCGTCGATACGCTGACCGGCGAGCACCGCCTGCTGCGCGTCGACATCCTGCACGACTGCGGTGATTCGCTGAACCCGGCCGTCGACCTCGGACAGATCGAGGGCGGCTTCGTACAGGGGGCGGGATGGCTGACCAGCGAGGAGTTGCGCTGGAACGCGGCCGGCGAGTTGACGACGCATGCGCCGTCGACCTACAAGATCCCGGTTTGCTCGGATCTCGCCCCGGATTTCCGGGTCGCCATGCTCACGAAGGCCGCGAATGCCGAGAAGACGATCTTCCGTTCCAAGGCGGTCGGCGAACCGCCGCTGATGCTTGCGCTGTCCGTGTTCTTCGCGCTGCGCGATGCCATCGCGAGCGACGCAAACCCGAAGCCGCCGCTGATGGCGCCCGCGACGCCCGAGGCGGTGCTGCGTGCGCTGGGAGAACTGGGCGATGCATGAGTGGCTCGACGATCTCGCGGACCTGACGGCGGCGCGCGAGGCCGTCGTCGTGATTACCATCGCGGCCGTGCGCGGCTCCGCGCCGCGCGAGCCCGGCGCAAAAATGCTGGTGACCGCGTCGGAGACGATCGGCACGATCGGCGGCGGCACGCTCGAGCACGAGTGCACTCGGCTGGCGGTGTCGATGCTTGGTTCGAACGAATTGCCGTCGACGCGCCGATTCCCGCTCGGCCCGTCGCTAGGGCAGTGCTGCGGCGGCGTGGTCGACGTGATGTTCGAGCCGCTGGACGACGGCCTGCCGGGCTGGCTGGCCGAGCTGCGCGCGCTGCACGGCCAGCGCCGCGACGCGACGCTGGTCACCGGGGTCGGGCGCAATGGCGGCAAGTTCGTCGTGACAGCGGGCGACGTCTACGGGCCCGCGCCGGAAGGCTTGCCGGCCGCCGTGCTGGACCTCGCGCATACGCTCGTTGCGAACGGCGGCGACGCGCGCTTCGACAGCGGCTTCGTCCTCGAGCCAGTGGTTGCCAGCGACTTCGACATCGCGCTGTTCGGCGCCGGCCACGTCGGTGCGGCGGTCGCGGAGACGCTGTCGCTGCTCGACTGCAATCTGCGCTGGGTCGACAGCCGGCGCGGCGTGTTTCGCGACGTGCCGCGAAACGTGCGCGCGGTCGAGACAGCGCACCCCGAGCTGGAAGTGGCCGCGATGCCGCCGGGCAGCTACTACCTGGTGATGACGCACAGCCATGCGCTCGACTACGAGATATGCAGCCGCGTGCTGCGCCGCGCCGACGCCGCGTACTGCGGGCTGATCGGTTCGCGCACGAAACGCCGCCGGTTCGAGAAACGCTGGCGTGCCGACGAAGTGCCGGAAGCATCGATCCGCCGGCTGCACTGTCCGATCGGCGTGTCCGGCGCCACCGGCAAGAAACCGGCGGAGATCGCGGTTTCGACCGCGGCGGAACTCCTGCAGGTGCGGGCACGCCGGCAGGCCGGCGTCTCGGGCGCCCGGGCGAACAACGTGCTCCCGATCCGGCGAAACTGACGTGAGCGCCTACCTGATGGACTGGGTCGAGCTGCTGGCGCGCTGGCTGCACTTCATTGCCGGCATCGCCTGGATCGGCTCGTCGTTCTATTTCATCTGGCTCGATAATCACCTGCGCGCACCGCGCGGCGGGGGCCGCGACGAGATCGCGGGCGAAGTCTGGTCGGTGCACGGCGGCGGGTTCTATCACGCGCAGAAATACCGCGTGGCGCCGCCCGAGTTGCCGGACCCCCTGCACTGGTTCAAGTGGGAGGCCTACACGACCTGGCTGTCCGGCATGTTCCTGCTCGTGACGATCTACTGGCTGGGCGCCGGCGTGTACCTCGTCGACCGCTCGGTGGCGGATCTCGAGCCGTGGCAGGCGATCGCGGTTTCCGCGGCGTTCATCGTGGGCGGCTGGGTCGTCTACGACGGGCTGTGCCGCTCGCCGCTCGCGGCCCGGGAGGGGCTGTTCGCCGGGATCCTGTTCGCGCTCGTCGTGCTCCTGGCGTGGGGGCTGTGTTCGCTGTTCGGGGGGCGCGCCGCGTTCGTGCACTTCGGGGCAGTGCTCGGCACGATCATGGTCGCGAACGTGGCGATGGTGATCATCCCGGGCCAGAAGAAGATGGTCGCGGCGGCGGCGCGCGGCGAGGCGCCGGACCCGGCGCCCGGCATCAAGGCGAAGCAGCGCTCGGTGCACAACACCTACTTCACGCTGCCGGTCCTGTTCGCGATGACGAGCAATCACTTCCCGTTTGCCTACGCGCACCGTTACGGCTGGGTGCTGCTCGCGGGCATCGCGCTCGCCGGCGCGCTGATCCGCGCGTGGTTCGTCATGCGGCATGCCGGGCGCGCGTCGCCGGCCCCCCTGGTCGCGGCGGGTGCGGTTCTCGTCGCAATGGCGGTCCTGGCGGCGCCGGCGTCGCGCGACGGGTCGGGCAGCCGCGTGTCGCTGGCCGCGGTGCGCGACGTGCTCGACGCACGCTGCACGAGCTGCCATTCGGAAACACCGTCGAACCCGGGCTTCGCCGCGCCGCCGGCCGGCATGGCCTTCGATACGAACGGGCAGGTGCGCGCCGAAGCCGCGCGCATCCACGAACAGGTGGTCGTGACGCGCGGCATGCCGATCGGTAACCTGACGAACATGACGGACGAGGAACGGCAGTTGATCGACGACTGGTACCGAGGCCAGATGGAGGGCGCGCCCGGTGAGTGACGCGCCGTACCCGCGGGACCTGCGCGGCTACGCGGCGACGCCGCCCGCGGCAAACTGGCCGGGCGGTGCAAAGCTCGCGGTACAGTTCGTCGTGAACGTCGAGGAGGGCGGCGAGAACTGCGTGCTGCACGGCGATGCGGCCTCCGAAGCCTTCCTGTCGGACATCGTGGGAGCCCAGCCGATTTGCGGGCAGCGGCACATGAACATGGAATCGCTGTACGAGTACGGGTCGCGCGCCGGATTCTGGCGCCTGCACCGCCTGTTCACCGAGCGCCGCATTCCCGTGACGGTGTTCGGTGTCGCGATGGCGCTCGAGCGCAACCCCGACGCGGTCGCGGCCATGCGGGACGCGGACTGGGAGATCGCGTCGCACGGCTACCGATGGATCGACTACCAGTCGGTCGACGAAACGGCGGAGCGGGATCACATGGCCAGGGCCATCGACGTGCACACGCGCGTCACCGGCGAGCGTCCGCTCGGCTGGTACCTCGGCCGCTGCAGCCCGAACACGCACCGCCTCGTCGCCGACGAGGGCGGCTTCCTGTACAACGCCGACAGCTACGCGGACGACCTGCCGTACTGGGACCACCGATTCGGGGTGCCGCAGTTGATGGTGCCGTACACGCTGGACGCCAACGACATGCGCTTTGCCACGGCGCAGGGCTTCAACGCGGGGTCGCAATTCTTCGAGTACCTGCGCGACAGCTTTGACGTCCTCTACGCCGAGGGCGGGAAGATGCTGTCGATCGGCCTGCATTGCCGGCTGGCCGGCCGGCCGGGACGCTTCGCCGCGCTGGATCGTTTTGTCGACTATGCGCGCGGGTTCGAGGACGTGTGGTTCGCTCGGCGTATCGACGTCGCACGCCACTGGCGCGCCGAGCATCCTGCGGAGGGCGCATGAGCAGCGAGGAGTTTATTCGCCGCTTCGGCGGCATCTACGAAAACTCGCCGTGGGTCGCCGAGCGCGCGGCGGAGCATGTCGGCCGGTCCGCGGATTACGACCAGATCGCGCGGCTGATGGCCGACTGCGTCGACAACGCGTCGTACGAACAGCAGCTCGAGCTGATACGCGCGCACCCCGACCTCGCGGACCGGGCGACGACGGCCGACGAACTCACGGAGTCGTCGCGGGAGGAGCAGGCGAGCGCGGGCCTGGACCAGTGCACGCCGGAGGAAGTCGAGCGCTTCCGGCGCCTGAACACCGCGTACCGGGACAAGTTCGGCTTTCCGTTCATCATGGCCGTGCGCGGCAAGTCCCGCGCCGAGATCCTCGACGCGTTCGAGGCGCGGCTCGCGAACGATCCGGCGCAGGAGTTCGAACGGGCGCTGCAGGAGATTCACCGGATTGCCCGGCTGCGCCTCGAGGCGCTCGGGCTCGCGCACCAATGACGACGAACCCGTTTGCCGCCTGGATCCGGCTCGAGCAGCCGCGTCTCGGTTCCCGCGTGACGTTCGCGACGGACGAATTCTTCGGCGCACGCGAGCGCCTGATCGAAGCTGCCGACCCGGTCTTCATCCCCGACAGGTACGACGATCACGGGAAGTGGATGGACGGCTGGGAAAGCCGACGGCGGCGCACGCCGGGGCACGACTGGTGCGTCATCCGCCTGGGCACGGCGGGCATCGTGCGGGGCTTCGACGTCGACACGTCGCACTTCACCGGCAACTACCCGCCGGAAGTCTCGATAGAGGCCTGCATGAGCGACGACGACGTGCCGGAGGCGGGCTGGACCGAGCTGCTGCCGCGCACGCCGATCGGCGGTAACGCGCACCACTACCTGGCGGTGCACGACGACCGCGCATGGAGCCACGTGCGCCTGCACATCTACCCGGACGGCGGCATCGCGCGACTGCACGTTTACGGCGAAGTCCCGCCCGCGCGGCCGGCGCCCGGCGACGTCATCGACCTCGTGGCGCTGAAGAACGGCGGCCGCGCACTCGCGGCCAGCGACCAGCACTTCGGCAGCATGCACAACCTGAACCTGCCCGGGCGCGGCATCAACATGGGCGACGGCTGGGAGACGGCGCGGCGGCGCGGGCCGGGGCATGACTGGGTCATTCTCGCGCTCGGCGTGCCCGGGACGATCGACCGCGTCGAGGTCGATACCGCGCACTTCAAGGGCAACTACCCGGATCGCGTCTCGCTGGATGCGGCGCGCTTCGAGCGCCACGACGAGGCGACGAACACGAGTACCGCGTGGCAGCCGCTGCTGCCGGAATCGAAGCTGGCGATGGACCAGCAGCACTACTTCGAGCGCGAACTGCTGCCTGCCGGCGCCGTGACGCACGTGCGCATGGCGATCTACCCGGACGGCGGTGTCAGCCGCCTGCGCCTGTTCGGGCGAGCCGAGGAGACTGAAGATGAGTGAGCGCCGCATCCGTCCCGTGCCGTTGACCGCCGAGCGCTTTGCCCCTTACGGCGACGTCATCGAGGCGTCGCGCAGGGCGACGGCCGGCATGAACGACGCGCGTTTCGAGCGTTTCGACGACCTGTGCCAGCTCGATGCCGGCGGCGGCCGGCTCGCCGTGAGCCTCGTTTGCGCCCGCGTGCCGAGCGCGCTTCCGTACCGTGTCGATTTCGTGGAAAGACACCCGCTAGGGACGCAGGCGTTCGTGCCCCTGTCACCGTGCCGGATGATCGTCATGGTGGCGCCGGCCGGCGAAAGCGTCTCTTCCGACGAACTCGTCGCGTTCGAGAGCAATGGAAGACAGGGCATCAACTACCATCGCGGCGTGTGGCACATGCCGCTGATCGCGTTCGACGCGGACCAGCGTTTCCTGCTGATCGACCGGGCGGCCGGCGAGCCGAATTGCGACATCCACACGCTCGACGAACCGCTCCTGCTCGTCGACGCCTGATCCGGGGTCAGGCGGTGTCGCCGGCGCGCCTGGCAATGATCGGCGCGAGCCGGTCGATGACGGCGCGGAGCTCCGGGCGACTCTCCCGTAGCTCTTCGACCGAGAACCCGGTGAGTTCGTACGGCAGGACGAGCCAGTCCCGCGTCTCGTGGACGAAGAAGTCCGGCGTCCTGAGCGTTCTTTCCGTCGGCCGGTACCAGACGGACGCGATGCGAATGTCCTGCGGCAGGTTTCGCCGCGTGCGCTCCGCGAGCTGCTTGATGACCGCCGAGACGCTGGAGCCCGTGCTGTAGACGTCGTCGACGATCAATAGCTTGTGGTGCGCGCACAGTGTTTCGAGCAGGTATTGCAGGCCATGCACGCGAATGGCTTCCGCCTTGTTGACCATCTCCGAGTAGCGTGCGGCGCCGGAGTAGGACGTTCGAATGGCGATGTGGTCCGTCGGGATGCCGAAGTGGTCGAGCCCCTCCTGCACCGCGATGCCGACGGCGCTGCCGCCGCGCCACAGGCCGACGAGAAAATCCGGCCGGAACCCGGAGTCGTGGATATTTGCTGCCAGCTGGAACGAGTCTCGCAGGAGATCGTCGGCGGCGACGTAGCGGTTTTTCATTATTGGGCCCTCCCGGCCGCGCCGGGTACGCTAGAATGTCGCCGCGACGCAATCATGCCGCGCATTATAACGACAGCAGAATGCCGGCATTCAAGGGACCCCGATGGACAAGACCGTACTCTCCGCCCAGGACCTGCTCGAAGATTCGTTCCAACTGGGGCTGCAGGTCCTCGAAAGCGGGTTCGAGCCCACCCTCATCATCGCGATCTGGCGCGGCGGCACGCCTGTCGGCATGGCAGTGCAGGAGATTCTCGCCTACGCCGGCGTCGACGCCGATCACATCGCGATCCGCACCTCATCCTACGTTGGTGTCGACCAGCGCGGCGCGGTGGCCGTCCATGGGCTCAACTACATCATCAAGAAGATCTGCCACGATGACCGCGTGCTGATCATCGACGACGTGTTCGACACCGGCAATACGATCAAGGCGGTCATCGACGAAATCGGCCGGCGGGCCAGGGGCAATACGCCGGAAGATATTCGCATCGCGGTGCCGTGGTTCAAGCCGAGCCGCAACGAGACCGACATCGTGCCCGATTACTTCGTTCACGAAACGGCGGAGTGGCTCGTGTTCCCGCATGAGCTCGACGCGCTGACGCCGGAAGAGCTGCGGCAGGCGCGACCCGAGATCGCCGCGATCGTCGAAAACGTCAAGTCGTCCGCCGCATGAGCGCGATCGAACACGTCTGCGTCTATTGTGGGTCCAGCGGCGGGAGCGACCCGGTTTATCTCGAGGCGGCGCACAAGCTCGCCGACGAGCTGGTCGCGCGCGATATCGAACTCGTCTACGGCGGAGCATCGGTCGGCACGATGGGGGCCATCGCGGATCGCGTGCTCGAACGTGGCGGCCGCGTGGTCGGCGTCATACCGAAGTTCCTGATCGAAAAGGAGATCGCGCACGAGGGCCTGACGCAGCTGCACGTGGTCGGCACGATGCACGAGCGGAAGATGCAGATGGCGACGCTGGCCGACGCCTTCATCGCGCTGCCCGGCGGCTATGGCACGCTCGAGGAAATTATTGAAGCGGTGACATGGGGGCAGTTGCGCATGCACGAGAAGCCCTGCGGGTTCCTCAACGTCGCCGGCTTCTTCGACCAGCTACTCGCCTACCTGGAGCACTCGGTCGAGGCCGGTTTCCTGAAGCCGGTCAACCGCGCGATGCTGCTGGACGACACGGACCCGGCACGGTTGCTCGACCAGTTCGTCGGCTATGTGCCGCCGACAGAAGACAAGTGGGTGGGCGGCTAGCCCCAGAGTTTCACGCGCCAGCGGCCCGCGCCGCCGTTCGAACCGCGGAACAGCCGCATCTTCTTGTGCAGAGAGGCGCGCTTCTCGGCGAGCCACTCGTCCCGGCCAACCTTGACATCGTCACCACGCTCCGCGCGCCGCGCTTCTTCGACTTTTCGGTATTCGCAGAACTCCTCGTACAGCGCAATCTCGTTGCGCAGCTCGTTGAGCACGATTTCGGCATAGATCGCGTCGTCCAGGAACCCGAGGCCCGGGATGTGATCCGGGATCAGGTCGTCCGGTTCGCAAAGGTAGGCCAGGGCGACGAGTACCTGGCGGCGTTCGTCGGCGCTCAGGTTCCATTCGCGATCGTTGATCATGTCGATGACCACGCCGAGCTTCTTCAGCCGCTCGGCGATGAAGTCCGGCATGTTGCTGTGTTCGGTTTCTGCGAGCAGCTTGCGTGCGGCAGCCTCGATCTCGCCCATCGATTCTTCACAATTGACGCAGGTCCGTGCCTTGTCGACGATGTCCTGGAAGTGCTCCAGGTCGCGGTCGCTGAGCGTGAACGTGATTTCGAGCGGCATGCGCGCGGTCCTTCCTTCTGTCGGCGTCTCAGCCGTGATTGTAAGGGTCGAAGCCGCCGCCGTGAAATGCCGGGCCGTCGTCGGGGTCGTCGTCGGTCGCTTCCGGAGCCTCGTGGCCGAGGATCTTGCGCAGCGCCATCGTGCTGACGAGCGACAGCTCCTCGTCCGTGTCACCGGGCTTTTTCGAGACCGGCTCCAGCGTCACTTCGGCGGCACGCACTTTGCTCGGTGTGGCGTCGGCGCTGGCCAGCGCGGCCTTGAGATCATCGTCGTCGATGATCTCGAACGAACCGCTCGTCAGGTTGCGCGCCAGCACGCCTTCCTTGCTCTTCGCGGCGTCCTCGAGTTGCCGGCGTCGCTGCTTGTCACCGGAGTCGAGCAGCGATTGCAGCATCTGCGTCGAGACCAGTTCGAGTTCGGTTTCCTCGACCGGCCCCTCCCAGACGGTGCGGCCACGATCGTCTGTCGTCACGCGAGACGGGCGCATGATGCGCACGGTCTGCGTCAGCTTGTCATCCATTGGCGAAACCCGGGGAGGCGCTCGAAGCGGAACTGCGTCACATTTTAGTGGTTTCGGCGAGAATTTCAGCACCCGGAAGGGCCCGGCACCGTGCCGGCCGGCCACCGGGACATCAAAGCTGAGATGCAGGTCCGGACGGGCATGGCCGGGCTCGCTACGATGCCGGTACCGTCCAATTTGAGCGAACCAGAAAGAATGACGCTGGACACCGTCATCGCCACCCTCCTGATCCTGGCGGCCGTGGGCTACGGCTTCCTCGGCGTGCACCTCGTGTCGTCGCGGCGCGCGACCGGCAGCCTGCCCCTGGGCGCGATGTTCATGATCAGCGCCCTGTGGGTGCTCGGCGGTGCGATCGAGATGCTCGCCACGTCGGAGCGGCTGTTCCTTATCGGGCGCACCGGGCACTTCGTTGGCACGGCCTTCCTGCCGATCGCCGCGTACGTGTGCTTCCGCGAGTACCTGGGCAGGTCCTCGCAACCCTGGCTGGTGGTCCTGCTGCTCATCGTCCCGGTCGTGTCCGTCACGCTGGCCGCGACGAACGCGTATCACGGGTTCATGTGGTCCCTGCCAACCGCCAATGCGGAGGGACTGTTCCTCACGCGGCCGCCGGCATGGGGGTCGTGGTTCCTGTACGTCCATGCGCCGTACAGCTACGCGATCATCGGCGTCGCGCTGCTGAAACTGGTATTCCGGAGTTCCGCCGTCGCGCCCGTGTACCGTCGCAGCGCGGCGATGCTCGTGGGCATCTGCACGCCGCCGCTGGTGGCGACGCTGCTCTACGACCTCGGCTACGGGCCGGACACGATGTCGTTCGTGCCACTGGTGTTCGCGGCCATGCTGCCGATCAACGTGTGGCTGGTGATGAATCGGCGGATCGTCGATCACTCGCCGCTGCCGTACGAAACGGTGTTCGAGAACATGCAGGACCCGGTGGTGGTGCTCGACGAGCAGAATCGCATCATCGGCCTCAACCGGGTTGCAGAGACCATGCTTGCGATGCGCGAAACCGATGCGCTCAGGGTTCCGCTCGAGATCGCGTTCGGCAAAGGCTCCACGTGCGTCTTCGAGGCGCTGGAGAGTGGCGAACCGCGGCGCATGCTGACCGAGAGCGGCCGCTTCCTCCACGTGCAGGCATCGCCGATACGTCCCAGCGGCCGGTCGAGCCGCCGCGGCCAGGTCCTGATGTTCCGCGACGTCAGCGACGTCGAGCAGGCGCAGGCGGAGATCCGCAAGAACGAACTGCTGTTGCGCACGCTGGTCGACCACTCCGTCAACGGTATCGTTCGACTGCGCTGGCACGACGATCACCCGGCCGGTGTCCGCGCGCTGCGCTGCATCTTCGCGAACGCCGCCGCGGCCCGGTTCCTGCAGACGGGCGCAGACCGGCTGCAGAATCGCGATGCCGAGGGCATCATCCGGCTGGCTGCGGAGGGCATGGCGGAAGACGAGCTGCGGCCCGTGCTCGAGGAGTTCGCCGCCGCGGCTGCAACGGGCACGGGTATCGATCGCGAAGTCCGGCAAGGCAACGGGGCCACGGCCCGATGGCTGCGCATGATCGCCGAGCCGGTCGGCGAGGATGTTGCAGTCACGTTCATCGACGTTACCGACACCAAGGCGAAGCAGCGTCAGATGGAATCCATTGCGTCGTCGGACCCGCTCACCGGCGTTCTGAACCGGCGCGGTTTCGAACATCACGCGTCCGAGCGGCTCAGCAGCAGCCCGGACGACGCGAACGGAGCGCTGCTGTTCATCGACCTCAACGATTTCAAGCGGATCAACGACGAGCACGGGCACGGCGTCGGTGATCAGCTTCTGACGATCGCCGCGAAGCGGCTGCAGAAGAGCCTGCGGTCCTGCGACATCATCGGCCGGCCAGGTGGCGACGAGTTCGTCGCGCTCGTGCCGGACGTCTCCAAGTACCTCGCCGGCAAGCTCGCGTCCCGGCTGGCAGTGGCGCTGGAGGAGCCGTACGTCATCGGCGGGCTGACACTGAAGTGCTCCGCGAGCATCGGGCTCGCGCATTACCCGGACAACGCGAACACGCTGACCGGGCTGCTCCGCGAGGCCGACCAGGCCATGTACCGTGCCAAGGCACGCAATCGCGACACCGACGACCTGGGTTTCGTGTCCCGCCTCGAAAAGGCCATCTGACCCCGGACGCCGCCCGCCCCGTGCAGGCCCGCAACCTGAGTGGTACGCTCTCCGGCGCACGCCCAGCCCGGAGACAAACATGGTTACGGCCATCGTACTGATCAACGCGGAGACTAACCGCATCCCCGATCTCGCCGACCAGATCGCCGAAATGCGCGGCGTCAGCGAGGTCTTTTCCGTTGCCGGCCGCTACGACCTGATCGCAGTGGTCAAGGTCGCGGAGAACGAACAGCTCGCGGACGTCATCAGCGACAAGATGCGGCAGATGGACGGCATTGTCGCGACCGAGACGCTGATCGCGTTCCGGGCGTACTCGAAGAAGGAACTCGAGGCGGGGTTCGAACTTGGACTCGACTGAGCGGGTCTCGCCCTGGCGGCGCCTGGTCGGCACCGCGACGAAGATTCACGCGAACGAGCTGACGGCGGCGCTGCTGTCGTTCCTGTTCGTCTTCCTGTTGATGGCGGCCTACTTTCTCCTGCGCCCGGCGCGCGACGCGATGGCGAGCGACTGGAGCGATGCCGAGGTGAGCTGGCTGTGGACGCTGAACTTCTTCATCAGCGTCGGCGCGGTGTTCCTGTACGGCTGGGCGATATCGAACATGCCGTTCCGGCGGATCATCCCCGCCGTCTATGCATTCTTCGCGGCGTCATTCTTCGTCTTCTACATCGGGACGACAGTCGTCGATCGGCCGGTCCTGATCGACAAGAGCTTCTATGTGTGGCTGAGCGTCTTCAGCCTGTTCCACGTGTCGGTGTTCTGGAGCTTCATGTCGGACATCTACTCGAAGGAGCAGTCGACGCGCCTGTTCGGCTTCATCGCGGTCGGCAGCAGCGTCGGGGCCATCGTCGGGCCCGCCATCGCGGCGGCCACTGCCGACGTCATAGCGCCGAAGCAGCTCATGCTGTTGACCGCCGTTCTGCTGCTGGTGCCGATTCCGATCATCATCGCGCTCGGACGTCTCAAGGAGACCGCGCTCGGCAACGCCGGCCTGCACGCAGATCCGCGCGAGCAGTCGCTCGGCCGCAATCCGTTCAGCGGATTTACGTTATTCCTCAAGAGTCCGTTCCTGCTGGGCATCGGCGCGTTCATCCTGCTGTACGTTGCGATCAGTTCGTTCATCTACTTCGAGCAGAAAAACCTGCTGGAGCCATTC
The DNA here is from genome assembly GCA_913055625.1 of uncultured Pseudomonadota bacterium. Lineage (GTDB taxonomy): Bacteria > Pseudomonadota > Gammaproteobacteria > Steroidobacterales > Woeseiaceae > UBA1847. The sequence continues at coordinate 585,381 of CAJXJW010000002.1, forward strand.
GAGCGGGCGCGCCGTACCGAGATACTTGCGCTGGTGACGCTCACGATCAACACCCTGGCGATCGTTACCGCGATGTTCGTGACCAGCCGACTCGCGACCCGGCTGGGCCTCGCGGTAACGCTGGCCCTGGTGCCCGCGCTGGTGGTCCTCGGCCTGCTCGTGCTGGCGTTCTCGCCGATACTCGCCGTCGTGCTCGGGCTGCAGGTCGCACGCAGCGCGGGAAATTACGCGATCACGCGGCCCGGCCGGGAAATGCTGTTCACGCTCGTTGGCCGGGAGGCCCGGTTCAAGGCGAAACCCGTCATCGACATCGTCTTTTATCGCGGCGGCGACATGGTCTGGGCCTGGGCATTCACCTGGCTGACGACGGCGCTCGGGCTGGGACTCGGTGCCGTTGCCGCGGTCGGCGCCGGCATCGCCGCGATCTGGGCATGCGTGGGCTTCTTCCTCGGCCGCTCGTTCGACCGCCTGTCCGATGACGAGCAGGCGGACGTCGCGCAGCAAGTCGCCCGCTGACATGGACGCCGTCTACATCTGTGACGCGGTGCGGACGCCGATCGGGCGCTACGGCGGCTCGCTGTCCGGCGTCCGTGCCGACGATCTCGGTGCCGTTCCGCTGCGCGCCTTACTCGAGCGCAATCCCGCGCTCGACCCGAAAGCGATTGACGACATCGCGTACGGCTGCGCGAACCAGGCCGGCGAGGACAACCGCAACGTCGGGCGCATGTCCGCGCTGCTGGCCGGCCTGCCGGTCTCGGTGCCGGCGGCGACCGTGAACCGCCTGTGCGGTTCCGGCATGAACGCGGTCGGCAACATCGCAGACGCCATCCGGGCGGGCACGCTCAGCGTCGGCATCGCGGGGGGCGTGGAGTCGATGTCGCGCGCGCCGTTCGTGCTGCCGAAGCAGAGCGCGCCGTTCGGCCGCGATGCGACGGTCTACGACACCACGCTCGGCTGGCGCTTCATCAACGCGGCCATCGAAAAGCAGTACGGTGTCGACTCGATGGCGGAGACGGCGGAGAACGTGGCCGACGAGTACGGCGTCGGCCGGGAATCGCAGGACGCATTCGCGCTGCGCAGCCAGCAGAAGGCAGCCGCGGCTCTCCGCGAGGGACGGCTTGCGGAGGAGATCGTCGGTGTGACGATTCCGCAGAAGCGCGGGGACGCCGTCGCGGTCGACGTGGATGAGCATCCGCGCGCGGACTCGACGGCCGAGGGCCTCGCAAAGCTGCGTCCCATCGTGTTCGACGGCGGCACCGTTACCGCGGGCAATGCCTCCGGCATCAACGACGGCGCGGCGGCACTTCTGCTGATGTCCGAGCCTGCCGTCCAGGCGTTCGACGCGACACCGCTGGCACGTGTCGTCGCATGGGCCGTGGCCGGCGTGCCGCCGCGTGTCATGGGTATCGGGCCGGTGCCCGCGTCGCGGAAGGTGCTGGATCGCGCCGGGCTCAGGATCGGGCAGATCGATGTGATCGAGTTGAACGAGGCGTTCGCGGCGCAAGGCCTCGCGTGCCTGCGCGAGCTCGGGCTCGACGACGACGCGGAACACGTGAACCCGAACGGCGGGGCGATCGCACTCGGGCACCCGCTCGGCATGTCCGGCGCGCGGCTCGTGGCGACCGCGGCCTACGAATTGCGGCGCCGCAACGGCCGCTATGCGCTGTGCACGATGTGCATCGGCGTGGGCCAGGGCATCGCGATGATCATCGAGCGGGCGTGAGCGGGGCGTGAGCGGGGCGTGAAGGAGAAGCCGCCGAGCTACGAGACCGAGGCGCTCAGACGTTTCGAGGAAGTGCTGCGGGGCCGCCGCACCATCGACCAGTACCTGCACACGAAGGTGCCGGAGAGGCTCGTGCTCGAGGCGATCGAGACCGCGATCTGGGCGCCGAACCACCACGTCACCGAGCCCTGGCATTTCTACCTGCTCGGGCCGAAAACCATCGAGCGCTGCCTCGACCTCAATGAGCAGCTCGTCACCGCGAAGCGTGGGCCGGAAGTCGGCGCATTCAAGCGGCGGGCGTGGTCGGAGAAGCCGGGCTGGCTGGTCGTGACCTGCCGGACGTCGGACGACGCGCTGCGCCAGCAGGAGGACTACGGCGCATGCTGCGCCGCCGTGCAGAACTTCGCGCTGTACCTGTGGAAAGCCGGGGTCGGCACGAAGTGGACGACTGGCGACATCACCCGCGATGCGCGCTTTGCCGAGATACTCGGCATCGATTTCGCAGAGGAATTCGTCGTCGGACTGGTCTGGTACGGCTACCCGAAGCTCACGCCGACGCAGCAGCGGAAAGGGCTGGACGACGTGCTCGATCGCCTGCCGTAGGGCGCCGTCCCGATCAGCAACCGCAGGTCATGATCCGCTTGTCCTTCGCCGCGTCGACGAAGGCGAAACCCACCGAGTCGATCGTCGTCTCCGGAGTCATGCCGGGGATGCCGATGCCGAACGAGGAGCTGCCGCTGTCGACGGCCGCCGTCCAGAACGCTCGCCACTCGTCTTCCGGCATTTCGATCGAATACGCGCGGACGGGCAGCCCGCAGAGCTCCCCGAGTTCCGTCATCGATCGCGGTGGCGCCGACGTCGCCGACAGGCGCCCGTCGATCGCCTCGGCGTCGCGCGCGGGCGTCATCGACAGGTAGGGCGGGTGCTCGCCGGCGGCCACGTCCGTGGCCACCAGCACCGCGAGGCGCTCAGGGGGGTAATCGTAGAACTGCCGGAAGACGGAATGCTGGTCGCAGTTGCCGGGAACCGGCGTCGCCGCGCAGCCGGCGGTCAGCAGGCAGACGAGGGTGCCGCAGCGTAGCAGAATGGACACGGTCGACCTCCCGGATGGTGTGCCAGGAATTCGGAAAGTGTACGCCTGCGCGGCGGGAAAGCTAGCGGTGGTCGCTACCGGACTTCAGCGACGGCTTGCGTTCGGTGCTGCTGACGAGTTGCTCGATGCGTCGGCGGAGCGCCAGCGTCGCGAGGTGGTTACCGAGCAGCGCGGCGGCCAGCAGGATAGCAGGCCGGCCACGTACAGGAACCCCCTAGTCCCTCGCCAGTTCGTCCGGATGATGCACCAGCGGCCCCGGTGCGATCCAGCGGCGCAGCAGGAAAATGACGGTGGCAGCAGTCGCGACGCTACCCATGATCAGCACCGCGTTGCGCACGGAGCCGTCGTAGATCGCGGCGCCGACCAGTGCGCCGGCAGCGCCGATCAGGTTCTGCAGCGTGCCGATGATCGACGACGCGACGCCGGCGATCGTCGGCAGCGGGTCCAGCGCGAGCACCGTCGCGTTCGCCATCAGTATCGCGATCGTGAACATGAATGCGCACACGCAGGCCCAGAGCCACCAGAACGGCGCGGCGTCGAGCCAGGCCATGAGCAGGAGCTGTATGCCTGCGATCCCCATGATGGTGACGCCGAACCCGATCAGCTCGAGCTGCTCGAAGTGCATCACGAGGATGCGGTTCAGGAACGATCCGGCGAGAATCGACAGTCCTGCGCACGCGAAAATCAGGCCGTAGGCCTGCACCGAGACGCCGTAGTGCTCGATCGCGAGCGCCGATGACACCGCGATGATCGACATGTAGCCGGCCGGCGGCAGGATCAGCAGCAGCAGGCCGAAGATACTCTGCCGGTGCCGGAAGAACTCGCGGATACTGTTGGACAACTGGCGCAGCGGGTGACCGTCCGGGTTCGGCGCGTGCGTCTCGACCAGGTTCGACCGTATGGCCACGAGGATGACGACGGAGACGGCTGCGATCGCGATGAACGGCGTGCGCCAGCCCCAGTGCGTGGTCAGGAATGCACCGATGCTCGGCGCGACGACCGGCGCCGCGGTGAAGATCATCGTCATCAGCGACATTAGCTGCGCGGCATCACGGCCGGAGGCGACGTCGCGCACGATGCTGCGCGACAGCACGATCGCAGACGCCGCGCCGAAACCCTGCACGAAGCGTGCGGCCAGCATTACCTCGATCGTAGTTGCCGACGCCGCGACGAACGCGGCCAGCATGAACACGCCCATGCCGGCGTACAGGACCGGCATGCGGCCCATGCGGTCGGACAGCAACCCCGCCGGGATCTGGCCGAGCGCCATGCCGGCCATGAAGATGCCGACTATCTGCTGGCCGTGCGACAGCGTCGTCGCCAGTGCGTCGACCATGGCAGGAATCGCGGGCAGGCTGATGTCCACCGTCAGCGCGGCGACGGCAGTCAGCAGGCCGAGCGTGACGACGAAGGCCTTTCGATGGGCAGTAGGCAGGTTCACGGTAGAGCAGGGGACGCCGGCGCAAGCGCGCGCCGAGCGCCGCAGCATAGGCGCCATGCTCCAATGAGTAAAGCTCAGCCGGCCGGCAGCCCTTCGATCAGGAGTTCGTGCAGACGATCGCGACCCAGCCAGTAAGTGAGATCCCGCGGGTGATTCACGTCCCACACAGCGAGGTCCGCGCGCTTGCCTTTCTCGAGCGTGCCACGATCGCTGTCCAGGCCGAGCGCCAGTGCCGCATTTCGGGTTGCGCCGGCGAGGCACTCCTCGGGCGTCAGGCCGAACAGGCGGCTCGCGAGTGCCATCGCTTCCGGCATGGAGCACAACGGTGACGTGCCGGGATTGCAGTCGGTGGCGACCGCCATCGGCACACCGAGCTCGCGCAGCAATGCCACGGGTGGCTGCTGCGTTTCGTTCAGGGTGAGGTAAGCGCCCGGCAGCAGCACCGCGACGGTGCCCGCGGCGGCCATCGCGCGGATGCCGGTCGGGTTGCTGTATTCCAGGTGGTCCGCCGAAAGCGCCTTGAAGTGCGCCGCGAGCTCCGCGCCGCCGCCATCGGAGAGCTGGTCCGCGTGCAGCTTGACGCGCAGCCCGAGCTTCGTCGCGGCCCGGAAGAGCTTCGCCACTTGCGGCGCCTGGAACGCCATCGTCTCGCAGTAGGCGTCGACGGCGTCGGCGAGCCCGCGCTCGACGACCTCGGGCAGCATCGCCTCGATGATCAGGTCGATGTAGTCATCGGCGCGGCCGGCGTACTCGGGCGGCACCGTGTGCGCGGCCAGCAGCGTTGCCTGCACGTCGACGCCCGATGCGTGGCCGAGGTTGCGCGCAACGCCGAGCATTTTCAGCTCGGTGGCGGTGTCCAGCCCGTAGCCCGACTTGATCTCGACCGTGGCGACGCCGGTAGCCGCGAGCGCGCGCAGCCGCCGGAGTCCCGATGCGTACAGCGTGTCGATCTCCGCGTCACGGGTCGCGGTGACCGTCGACAAAATGCCGCCGCCGGCCTTCGCGATGTCCTCGTAGCTGATACCCGAGAGCCGTTGCTCGTATTCTCCCGCGCGGTCGCCGCCGAACACGAGGTGCGTGTGGCAGTCGATCAGCGCGGGCGTCACCCAGCGCCCGCCGAGCGAGCGCTCCTCGTCGGCGTCCTTGCGCGGGCGCTCGTCGGCCGGGCCGAGCCATGCAATGCGGCCGCCGTCGATCGCGATCGCCGCGTTTTCGACCGCGCCGTAGGGCGCGTCGCCGGCGCGCATCGTCGCGATGCGTGCGTCCGTCAGGAGGAGGTCCCAGTCAGCCATGGCGCCACTAAACCCGCCCCGGCGGCCGATTGCAACGCCGGTCACGTAACGGGGATTGCGCGACTGCGCGGGCCGCGCTAACCTGTATATACAACTACCGGGGAGCCCTCGATGACGACGCTTTTTGCGCGCAAGGCGCTGCTGCCCGACGGCTGGGCGGACGATGTCCGGATCGGCGTCGCGTCGGGCCGTATCGACGCGCTGCGCACGGACGCCACGGCCGAGCCGGGCGACGAGCGCGTCGACTGCGTGGTACCCGGCCTCGGCAATGCGCACAGCCACGCGTTCCAGCGGGCGCTCGCCGGCTGGACCGAAGAGCGCTCGCCGGCGGGCGAGGACAGCTTCTGGACCTGGCGCGAACGCATGTACGGGTTCGCCGCCGCCATGACGCCGGAGCGTCTGCGCTCGGTCGCGCGGCAGGCCTACGGTGAAATGCTCGCCAGCGGCTACACGTCCGTGGCCGAGTTTCATTACCTGCACCGCGATCGCACGAGCGGCCGCGACGACGCGATGTTCGAGGCACTGCGGGATGCGGCGGAGGCGTCCGGCATCCGCATGACCTACGTGCCGGTGCTCTACGAGCGCGCCGGCTTCGACCGGCCTGCGCCCGAGGGCGCGCAGGCGCTGTTCGCGACGCACATTGACGCGTTCCTCGCGCACGTCGAGCGCGCCCGCACGGCGTCCGGCGATCGTGGGCACACCGGCATCGGCGCGCACAGCATCCGCGCCGTCAGTGCCGAGTCGCTGGACCGTATCGTCGCGACGGCGAACGAGCACGGTCTGCCGATGCATATCCACGTGGCGGAGCAGCAGCGGGAGGTGGACCAGAGCCTCGCGTTCTACGAGCGGCGGCCGGTGCGGTGGCTGCTCGAGCGCTACGAATTGAATTCGCAGTGGTGCCTCGTGCACGCGACGCACATGGACGACGACGAGATCGACGCGCTGGCGCGTACCGGGGCCGTGGTCGCGCTGTGCCCGAGCACGGAGGCGAATCTCGGCGACGGGCTGTTTCCGCTGAAGCGTTTCCTCGCGGGCGGCGGGCGCATCGCGATCGGCTCCGACAGCCAGATCTCGATCAACCCGTTCGAGGAACTGCGCTGGCTGGAGTACGGGCAGCGCCTCGCGACCCGCACACGCAACGTGGCGGCGCTGCGCGGCTCGCACGTCGGCAGCGAGCTCTTCGAGCGCTGCGTGGACGGCGGCGCGCAGGCCTGCGGGCACCCCGGGTCGGGCCTCGTGACCGGCGGCTATGCCGACGTCGTCTGCCTGTCCGGCGACGACCCGATGCTGGTCGCGCACGGCGATGCGTCGCGGCTCGACGCGCTGGTGTTCTCGGGCTACACGCTGCCGATAGAGCGCGTGATGGTGCACGGCGAGTGGCGGGTCATCGACGGTCGCCACGTGGACCAGGACGAGACCCGCGCCGCGTACGCCGCAGCGGTCGGCGACCTTGCGCCCGTGGAGGCCGGCTCATGAGCCGCACCGCCATCCCGCGCTACCAGCAGCTCAAGGACGGGATCATCGAGCGCATTTCGAGCGGTGAGCTGCGGCCCGGCGACCGCGTACCGTCCGAGAACGAACTCGTGCTCGCGGAAAGCGTGTCCCGGATGACGGCGAACCGCGCGTTGCGCGAGCTGACCGACGAGGGCTACGTCGAGCGCGTCGCGGGTCGCGGCACGTTCGTGTCCGACTTCCGGGCGCAGTCGCACGTGCGCGAGGTCCAGAACATTGCCGAGGAAATCGCGGCGCGTGGCCATCGGCACACGGCCGACGTGATCGCGCGCGTGCAGGCCGAGGCGCGCGGCGAGGTCGCCCAGGCATTGCACGTCGATGCGGGCACGCCGGTGTTTCACGTCGTGGTCGTGCACCGCGAGAACGGCACGCCGATCCAGGTCGAGGACCGCTACGTTCTCGCCGACTTCGCGCCGGACACGCTCGCCCAGGACTTCGCCCGCCAGACGCCGAGCGCGTACCTGACGTCGATCATGCCGCTGACCGAGGCCGAGCAGGTGGTGCGCGCGCGGCTGCCGGACCGCGAGATACGGCAACTGCTCGACATGGCGGACTACGAACCGGAGCTCGTCGTCATTCGCCGCACCTGGGCGAACGGCCGCGCCGTGACGTTCGCGCGCCTGCACCACCCGGGCAATCGCTACGAACTGGTGGGCCACCACAAACCCTATGCACAACACGACGCGGCGCGCGCCGACGTCGTGCAACTGGAGAGCCTGAAGAAATGAGTAAACAACGCATCATCAAGGCGCCGACCGGGACGACACTGTCGGCAAAGAGCTGGCTGACCGAGGCGCCACTGCGCATGCTGATGAACAACCTCGACCCGGTGGTCGCGGAGCGGCCGGAAGACCTGGTCGTGTACGGCGGCATCGGCAAGGCCGCGCGCAACTGGGATGCCTACGATGCGATCGTGCGATCGCTGCGTGACCTCGAGGACGACGAGACGCTGCTCGTGCAGTCCGGCAAGCCGGTCGGCATCTTCCGCACCCACACGGACGCGCCGCGCGTGCTGATCGCAAACTCCAACCTGGTGCCGGCCTGGGCGAACTGGGAGCACTTCCGCGAGCTCGACCGCAAGGGGCTGATGATGTTCGGCCAGATGACCGCCGGCAGCTGGATCTACATCGGCAGCCAGGGGATCGTGCAGGGCACCTACGAGACCTTCGTCGAGATGGGCCGGCAGCACTTCGGCGGCGATCTCGCCGGCCGCTGGATCCTGACCGCAGGCCTCGGCGGCATGGGCGGCGCGCAGCCGCTTGCGGCAACGATGGCGGGCGCTTCGATGCTCGCGATCGAGTGCCAGGACGACCGGATCGAGAAGCGCCTCGCCACCGGCTACCTCGACACGCGCGCCGACACTCTCGATGAGGCGCTCGCGATCATCCGCGACGCGGTCGAATCGAAAACCCCGGTCTCGGTGGGCCTGCTCGGCAACGTCGCGGAGATCCTCCCCGAGATGGTGGAGCGCAGGATCTACCCGGACGCGCTCACGGACCAGACGTCCGCGCACGACCCGGTGAACGGTTACCTGCCGATCGGCTGGTCGGTCGACCAGTGGAAGAGGGAGCGCGAGGCGAACCCCGACGCGGTCGCGAAGGCGGCGTCCGCCTCCATGGCCGTACACGTGCGTGCCATGCTGGCCATGCAGAGTGCGGGCGTGCCGACATTCGACTACGGCAACAACATCCGGCAGGTGGCACTGGACGAGGGCGTGTCGAACGCGTTCGACTTCCCGGGCTTCGTGCCGGCCTATGTCCGGCCGCTGTTCTGCCGCGGTATCGGGCCATTCCGCTGGGCCGCGCTGTCCGGCGACCCGGAGGACATCTACCGGACCGACGCGAAGGTGAAGGAACTCATTCCCGACGACGAGCACCTGCACAACTGGCTCGACAAGGCGCGCGAACGCATCCAGTTCCAGGGCCTGCCGGCGCGCATCTGCTGGGTGGGCCTCGGGCAGCGGCACCGCCTCGGCCTCGCATTCAACGAGATGGTGCGCAACGGCGAACTGAAAGCGCCCGTCGTCATCGGGCGCGATCATCTCGACAGCGGCTCGGTCGCGAGCCCGAACCGGGAGACCGAAGCGATGCGCGACGGGTCCGACGCGGTGTCCGACTGGCCGCTGCTGAACGCGCTGCTGAACACGGCCAGCGGCGCGACCTGGGTGTCACTGCACCATGGCGGCGGCGTCGGCATGGGTTACGCGCAGCACGCGGGCGTCGTGATCGTGTGCGACGGTACCGAGGCTGCGGACGCGCGCATCGCGCGGGTGCTGTGGAACGACCCGGGCACCGGCGTCATGCGCCACGCGGACGCCGGCTACCCGGAAGCGATCGAGTGCGCGCGGGAGAACGGGCTGAAGCTGCCGATGCTGGGCGGCGGGGAGGCCGAATGAACATACGCATCGACAACCAGCTGGTCACACTGTCCGACCTGCGGCAGGCGTGGCTGGCGCCCGTCGAAGTCAGTATCGGCACAGAGGCCTGGCACCGCATCGCCGAGTCCAACGAGCTGATCGACGACGTCGTGGCCAGCGGCGAGCGCATCTACGGCGTGAATACCGGCTTCGGGCAGCTCGCGCAGGTGCGCATCAGCAACGAGAAGCTCGCGCGGCTGCAGGAAAACCTGGTGCGATCGCACGCCGTGGGCGTCGGCCCGGACCTCGACGATGAGGTGGTCCGACTGGTCATGCTGATGAAGGTCATCGCCCTGGCCGAGGGCTTCTCGGGCGTTCGGCCGGTACTGGTCGAGACGTTGTGCGCATTGATCAACAACGGCATTTACCCGCGCATACCGTCGCAGGGGTCCGTCGGCGCTTCCGGCGACCTCGCGCCACTGGCGCACATGGCCGGCGCGTTGCTCGGCATCGGCGAAGTGCGGGTCAACGGCGTGGTCATGCCGGCGGACAAGGCGCTGGCCGACGCCGGTATCGAGCCGCTCGTGCTGGCGCCGAAGGAAGGGCTGGCACTGCTGAACGGCACGCAGGTGTCGACCGCATTGGCGCTGGCTGCGGTGTTCCGGACGGAAAACGTGCTGGCCGGCGCGCTGGTTGCCGGTGCGATGGCCTCGGACGCGATCAAGGGCAGCGACACCCCATTCGATCGACGCATCCAGAACGTGCGCGGCCACGGCGGGCAGATCGCGGTGGCATCCGTGCTGCGCGAGCTGATGCGCGGCAGCGAGATCCGCGCGTCGCACCTCGAGTGCGAACGGGTGCAGGACCCGTACTCCATTCGCTGCCAGCCGCAGGTCGTGGGCGCCTGCCTCGACGTGCTGCGGCACGTGTGCAAGGTGCTGCAGACTGAGGCAAACGCGGTCACCGACAACCCGCTCGTGTTCACGGACACGCACGCGGTGCTCTCGGGCGGGAACTTCCACGCGGAGCCGGTTGCGCTCGCGGCCGACTACCTCGCGCTGGCCATCGCCGAGATCGGTGCGCTGTCGGAGCGTCGCATCGCGCTGCTCATCGACTCGCACCTGTCTGGCCTGCCGGCATTCCTGGTGGCGGAGGGCGGCCTGAACAGCGGCTTCATGATGGCGCAGGTGACGGCGGCGGCACTGGCTTCCGAGAACAAGGTGCTCGCACACCCGGCGAGTGTCGACAGCCTGCCGACGTCGGCGAACCAGGAGGATCACGTCAGCATGGCGACACACGCGGCGCGGCGGCTGCATGCGATGCTGGATAACGTCACGAACATCGTCGCTATCGAGATGCTCGCGGCGGCGCAGGGCATCGAGTTCCACCACCCGCAGAAAAGCTCGAACGCGCTGGAGGCGGCCATCACGGCCATCCGCGACGTGTCACCGCGCTACGAGGAAGACCGGTCGTTGTCGGGTGACATTGCGGCAGTGGCCCGCCTGATCTCCAGCGGGCAGTTCTGCGCGCACGCGGCGTCGGTTTTGCCGACGCACAACGGCTGAGGAAGCGTCGTGCACGAGGGCTATACCCTGATCGAAGGCGATGCGCCGCTGCTGGTCAGCGTGCCGCACGACGGGCGCGACATCCCGGAGGACATCCGTGCGCGCATGACGCCGGCCGGCCTCGACATCCAGGACACCGACTGGCACGTCGCGCGACTGTACGACTTTGCGCACGCGATGGGCGCGACGGTGCTGGTTGCGCACTGGTCGCGGTACGTGGTCGATCTCAACCGGTCGGCGGACGACGGCGTGCTGTATCCCGGGCAACTCGTGACCGGGCTGTGCCCGGCGCGGACGTTCGGCGGCGAGGCGATTTATCGCGACGGTGGAATTGTTTCGGACGACGAACGCGCCGAGCGGGTCGAACGCTACTGGCGTCCGTATCACGACGTCATACGCCGCACCCTCGACACTTTGCGCGAACGCCACGGTCATGCCTTGCTATGGGATGCCCACTCGATTCCAGGCCGCGTGCCCAGCCTGTTCGACGGGGACCTGCCAACGCTGAACGTGGGCACCTTCGACGGGCGGAGTTGTGCCGAGGCGCGCGCGGCGTCGGTGTTCGAGGCAGCGCAGGCCAGCCCGTTCGACACGGTGCTGAACGGGCGCTTCAAGGGCGGCTACATTACTCGACACTACGGCGATCCGGCCGGGAGCATTCACGCGATTCAGCTCGAGATCGCGCAACGCGCGTACATGGACGAGGAAAGTCGCGAATATGACGAGCCGAAGGCAACACACCTCCGCAAGACTCTCCAGGCAATGCTGTCAGCTTTCCTGGATCGAGCGACCCGGTAGGAGCCCAAAGGGCTCTGTCCTGAGCGCACCGACGAAGATGTTTCCGCGGTATCGTCAGTTGTCCGCTATTTCCGGAAGCCGTCGTTCGAGTGACTGCATTCTGAACGATCCATCAGGCGGATTTCGGCCAAAAGCGGCCCTACTTGAGCGGTATCGTATAAGTCGAAAGTGACTTGATGTTCGCGCCTTTCACGTTACCGAATATGTACATATGACAGAACGCTCGACTTTTCTCTCCGAAGGAGACGACTCCGTTCACGGCTCCTGTTCTGCCGTGAGATAGAACGTGTTCGATAGTGAGCTGCGAGGCTGGACCGTAGCGTGCCAACGCTTCACAGAAAGCATCAACGCCGTGCACGGGCTTCCGGCCAATAGCCACCCAATGAACATCGTCAGTGACTATTTCCCGTACGCGTTCGGTGTCACACCGCGCCATCGCGATTGTGAACTCTTGTACAAGCTGGTTCTTCGGCGAGTTGCCGCAATCGGAGCTTCTACAAATCTTGGTCATACGAAAATCGATCTCGCATACGTCAGGTTTGGGTCAGGAGCCGTCATATTACCTCAGCGAGCCTGGCTGGCGGCTTGCGGCCAGAAGTAGCCGGTGAAATAGCGACTATGAACCCCAAAAAAGGGGGGCAATGAGTATCAGTACGAGAATGCTTGTCAACGTTATCCGCCCAAACATCTGCGGAACATGCGCTTCAAACCTGTCACGCGAAAAGAACGGCCACCAACCGCAAAGCACAATATATTTCGTGAAGCCGTCCGAAGATTTTCTAATATTTGCAAGTGCGAACAGCGACAAACCGAGGTGAATAAGGCTCACCACCACCAAGATCGAAAACCATATAGATTCCATTCAGACTTGCCTGAGATCGAATGCCCGGTTCGGGTCAGTAGCGGAAATTTTTTCTCAGAGCCTCTGGGAGACTGCTACCGGCCATAAGCGGTCCTATTGGCCATCATGAGCTACGTCAATTTCCAGTAGTGCAATTCGAAAACCCTGATCAATCCTTTCTTGCACAATCTTTCGGCACTCATCGATGCTCGCAACATCAATGAATCCACTCTCAAACAAAGAAACTTCGATGTGGTAGGACGAACTCGCTAACTCGGGACGAAGGGATTCACTTGCAGAAATATATCCGGCAAGCCGTCGTCCCTCTGGCCAGCGGGACTCCAATGAATACAGTGCGTTGTCGCCGCCATATGCCTTTTTGTATACGGCACGCTCGCGTGCGAGTAGCCCACAACCATCTTCTATAGTTTCCCGCAGCGAATGCTCGGCGCTTACGAACTGGTCTTTATCTTGTAAGTCAATCGTTGTCGAATAATATGCAGACTCAGATTCGCCGTCCCGACTGCAACTGGATGTTAGAAAACATGCAATACAGAGCGTCAGCAGAAGTCGATTGGTTGGCATGAAGAACTGATTCCGAACAGGTGCGGTCGTCCGGTTTGGGTCAGAAGCGGAAAGTGTATCTCAGAACGCCTGGACGGCCACTTTCGGCCAGAAGCGGCCGATCATTGCCGTTCACATAGGAGCGCGGCACCATAAAACATTGTCTTACCTGGTGGTGTCCGGTACGCAGTTGAAATCGGTGTGTCAATCACCGTGTCATTTCGCTCGTCGCCTGTATTCACTAGCTGTTGCTTTTCGAAAGCAGCGCGTGATTCATGAATATGTAGCTGAACTAAGCCTTCCTCTCCAAACAGAAGCGTATTTCCGCCAACGGCGAGAACACGTGACTTCATCTCTCGTAATGCTTCATGCTTTGTCGCCGCAATCGTGGATACGTCTTCGAGGCTTCGACAGGCTGGATTAAACGTCGACACGACCCGCGGATGCGTTGCACAGGCAGCCGCGACTGACGCTCCAAACCAGATCAATAATCGCACCAGCTTCTCTTGTTTGCAGGAATTCGGCTTATGAAACGAAACTGACCGCTTTGGGTCAGGAGCGGAAAGTGTAGCTCAGAATGCCTGAACGGTCGCTTCCGGCCAGAAGCGGTCATTCGCTATTGATAATCAAGGCTATGTGATCGCTTCTAACTTCTCCCAGTAGTCAATTTCTGGAACCCCTTCCATCATGAAGCCGACCATTTCCACGTAGTCGCGATTAAAGAATGGGCTGCACAGTTTCCAAAGCTCCCGCGCTCTTTTCGTACCAAGCAAAAAGTAGATTACGTCGCGATAGCTTAACCATGTATCTTCGTCCAGAGCACCGCTTCTGTACTGCAGCCACTCATGCTCCCTGGCTCGCATTTGACCTATCAACCAGAAATTGAGCTTTGTTTTCTCGGTAAAGCTGGGTGTTTCGACCTGAAAGAACAATCGACCTAGCTCCGGATGCTCGACAAACTTGTATACGCCATCTTGATCGTTAGTAACTTGCGCCTGCCTCGACTCGGACCGCAGCAACTCTGTACCCTGACGTACCTGCACGGACAGATAGATCAATGTCACGACGACAACGATGACTCCGATGATTTCGGCAAGGTATGCGCCTTGTTCAAGCGTCATTTTCGTTCCTCTATGATCGTCCACTATATAGCAGGATACTAGTTCATTCGCGGGATGCTTGAATGGCTGCTGTGGGTCAGTAGCAGAAGTCTATCTCAACTCAAAAGCAGACGGTCGAGCGGCTGCTTTGCCGGGGGAAGCGGTCACGGCTCCGGCCACCGGCCACCGGCCGTCGCGCCGGTTGGCTCACCAATGAATTTTCGTGGCCTGTCCCGGCCGTCCGCAGCCCAGCTAATGCAAATACTCGGGCGGTGGCGGCTCGTTCACCAGTTTTTCCACCGCGTTCAATAATCCGCCACGTGGCGGATGGCCGAAGTGCTCGACGCGTCGCTCGCCGAGATCCTCGTCCACCATATCGCGGGCGTAGTAGCCGCACTCGGGCACGGCGATGCCGTCC
>CAJXJW010000003.1 GCA_913055625.1 uncultured Pseudomonadota bacterium
ACCAGCGCGAGGCAGAAGCCCAGGCCAATCGCCCCCGGCAGGCCGATCAGGAGCATGCGCGACGGAATGCCGAAACTCCGCTTCAGCGCGGCCAGGTTCGCGTTCGCCGCATCGACGAACAGAAACAGCGCCAGCGTGAGATCGGCCAGCACCCGCAACTCGGAGCCGGTGGCGGCACCCGGAAACCACCCGAGCACGGGCCCGATGACGACGCCCGTGGTCACGAAAATCATCGGCCCGGAGAAGACGCTGCGTTCGACCCGCCCTGCGACAATGCTGAACAGGAAGACGAAGATCGCGAGTACGGCGAGGTGTGCGTACATGGTGTTTCCTTCCGACTGTCGGCGCCGCCGATGCGACGTACGAAGTTACTCGACCGGCCCGAAGAGCCCGAGATCCAGCCGGGCGGACAGGCTGCGAATGGCGAGCTGCGCGCGAACGCTGTTCCCCTGCTCGTCCAGCCGCGGCGAAAACGCAGCGATCGACATCTTACCCGGCACGATGGCGACGATTCCGCCGCCGACACCGGACTTGGCCGGCAGCCCGACCTCCCACGCCCATTCGCCGGCATCGTCGTACATGCCCGCCATGGTCATCACGGCCAATACTGCCGAGACAGTCTCCGGCTCGAGCAGGCGCTGGCCGGTTGCCGGGTGCCTGCCCCCGTTCGCGAGCACCGCGCCCATCATCGCGAGCTGCTCGGTCGTCACGTCGACGGAACTCTGCCGGTTGTAGATATCGCGCACGGCCTCCGGCTCGCCATAGAGCCGGCCGTACTCGCGCAACAGCGCGGCAATGGCGCGGTTGCGCAGGCCGGTCTCGCGCACGGATGCGTAGACCGTCTCGTTCAGTTGCAGGTCGGCGCCGGCAAGCTGTCGGTACCAGCCGAGCAACCCGCTCCATTGCGCGTCAGGACCGTCGCCCGCGAGCAGGCTGACGGTTGCCATCGCCCCCGCGTTGACGAGCGGATTGACCGAGCGCTCGGCGTGCGCCTCGATCGCGTCGATGGAATTGAACGGGTACCCGGTCGGCTCGACGCCGACCTTCTCCCGGATGACGCCCCGCCCTCTCTGTTTCATGACGAGCGCCGCGGTGAACGGCTTCGCAGCCGACATGATCGCGAACGGGTGCCGCGCATCGCCGACGCTGACCGTGCGACCGTCCGCGAAGACGACGGCTATGGCCAACAGGTCCGGGTCGACATCCCCCAGCGCGGGTATGTAACCCGGCAGATTGCCGTCGCCGACGGGCTTCAGTTCCGCATGAATCACGGCCAGCAACGCGCGCATCTCGTCGACGGACGATACTGCGTCCGCGCGGGCCGCAACGGCAAACGCGATGGCAATACTGCCGGCGAAAAAGCGCGCGCCCAGCAACTTCAGGTTCATGGCGCCGGCGCCCTTCCCGAGCCGATGGTCTTGTCCAGCCAGTCCAGCATCTCGGCCGAGGCGAGCAGCACGTTCTCGCGGGCCCAGTAGTGATGCCCTTCGACGGGCAGCTCGACGTAGCGGACCGTCGCGCCCTGGCCCAGGAGTGCGTGTACAAAGCGCCGGGCCTGCATTGGCGGAGTGCCCGGATTCGGGTCGCCGCCGCCGTGGATCAGCAGGATCGGCTTCGTCAGCTTGTCTGCGTGAAAGAACGGCGAGACGTTCGCGTACATCTCGCCCGCGTCCCAGAACGACCGCCGCTCGTGCTGGAAGCCGTAAGGCGTCAGCGTGCGATTGTAGGCGCCGCTCATGCAGATCGCGGTCGCGAAC
Source organism: uncultured Pseudomonadota bacterium (assembly GCA_913055625.1). Classification (GTDB taxonomy): domain Bacteria; phylum Pseudomonadota; class Gammaproteobacteria; order Steroidobacterales; family Woeseiaceae; genus UBA1847. The sequence goes on from CAJXJW010000003.1 coordinate 1,758, forward strand.
AGGTCGGTGTGGATCAGCAGGTTCGCGGACGAAAACGAACCGTAGCTCCGCCCGGCGACCGCGACCCTCGAAGGGTCGGTTACGCCCAGCGACACGAGATGGTCCACCGCGGCTTCCAGGCTCGACGCGAGCTGCGGCAGGTACGCGTCGTTCACCGTGCTGCCCTCGTACATTATCGGGACCGTCGGGTTCATGAGAACGGCGTAGCCGGCGACGACCGCGGCGAGTGGCGAGGGCCCCTTCACGCGGTGGTACTGGAACGCCCGCAGGTCGAGTTGCTCAGCCTGCGCCCGGTCGGTGAATTCGTAGGGGTAGATCCACACGAGCGTCGGCACGCGCGTGCCCTTCCGGTAGCCTGCCGGCAGGTACAGCGTGCCGGACAACGCGATGCCATCGGCACGCTCGAAGTGCAACACTTCGCGCGTCACGCCGTCCAGCTGCGGATACGGGTTCTCCTGTTTCGTCAGCGCCTCGCGCCCGGACGGGGTATGCAGGAACAGGCGCGGCGCGTCGGCCTCGGTTTCGCGCGCGGTCACGAACGTCGTGCGCGCCGGATCCAGAACACCCAGCACCCGCTCGAACTCGCCTGCCTTCGCTTCGAAGACGCGCCTCGTCTGCCCGGTCTTGAAGTCGAACGCGTCGAGGAACGGCCGCGGACCGCCGGGGCTCTCGCCGTCGCCGGCGAGGAAGATGACGCCGTTCGCCTCGAGCACGGGCCCGGACGCTCCGTCCACGCGCAGCGCCTGCCCCGGGTTCTCGTAGTCGTTGCCGGTCGTCCCGCTCCAGACCGCGCGCATGGCGCCATCGACCCGCGCGTGCAGGGTCACGCCGTTCTCTTCATCGGAGGACGTGGCATACCAGGGCGTGCCGGCGCTGGTCCAGCCGAAGCGCTTGATGACCCTGTCGCTCTGCACGACCTCGCGCCGCTCGCCGGTGAAAGGCGCGTCGAACTCGATCCAGTGGTGCACGCGCCCGCCGTCCTCGTCGCTCGACTCGATGTAGCCCAGCGTGACCGGCGTGCCGGATTTCCAGGACATTCGGGTCGGCCGGTCGCGGGCCTCGTCGTCCTCGACATTACCGTCGCCACCGGACGCGTACAGTCGGCGCCCGTTGCCGAGGTCCCAGATCTCGACGACGCTGGGAAAATGGCGTGCCGGTCGCAGCCGCGAGTACGGCTTTCCAACGCGCGTAACCGCGACATAGGCACCGTCCGGCGACACGTCGAACTTCTCGATGAGACCGTCGATCCCGGAAACGCGCCGGACCGACCCGTCCGTGCCGACGTGCGCGAAACCGACCGAGAAATGGTGCTCGAACAGCGCGTCGTCCCACTCGTTGTGCAGCAGGTTCGCATACGTGCGTACCGGGTCCGGCTCGCCTTCGTGCGAGATGACCATCGGTGCCGCAAAGGGTGCGGGCTCGGGCGCAACGTTCGCCGTTGTGACGCGACAGAGCAGTCCGTCGTTGCCGGCCCAGCGGCACGGCTCGCCCCAGCCCGCGTGCACGCCGGCCTCGATCACGCGCTCCCTGCCACGCTCGATATCGAACAGCCGCAGCTGTGACGATCCGCCGGACTGTGCCAGCGCGGACAACCAGCGGCCGTCCGGCGAGTACGCCACGAACTCGAGCAGGGCGCCGTCCGCGGGCCGCCACGTCCTTGTCACTTTCGTGCTGCCGTCCGCCGAGATGACATCGACGTGCGTGACGAGCGGTTCGATGCCGGACGTTCGAGACCCGGGCTCGTAACGAAAACCGGCGAGCCCGAGCCGCGGCCGCATCAGCCGTTCCATGCCGATCACGGGCTCGCGATACAGTAGCGCAACCCGCCGCGACGGCGGATGCACCAGGAACTCCGGCGGACGCGCAGCCGTCAACAACGCCGTCACGTCGGGCGGCGGCTCACGGTAGTCGCCCGAGAGCTCGGCGGGCACCGCCGCTGATGCCATCGGGAACAGAAAACAGCCGAACACAAGACCCGCAGTTCGCGACCTTACGCCCATAGTGCTACCCTTCGTCGGGTTCGGTACGAGACCAATACCGCGAGCCTAACATGAGCGAATCTTCGCGCGTGCTACCGACCTGCCTGCTGATGTTCCTGGGGATCACCGCTCTCCCTCCGGCATCCGCCGCCGATGCCGACATCGACTCGCTCGAGCGGGACCTCGCCCGGCAGAAAAAAGCACTGGCGGAACTCGAGGCCGAGCTCGACCGTCTCAAGGCTGCCGAAAGTGCCGGGACTGCGGACAGCGTGAATTCCGTACCCGCGCCGGTCCCGACCTCGGTGGAAATCGCCGGGTATGCGAACGTCGACCTCATCTACGACTTCGACCGCGTGGCGCCCGAGTACGATGCCACGCTCGTGCCGACGACGATCCCCACGGTGCCCGGCCAGTACGGCAGCGACGGCAACTTCATCGGCAGCGTCAAGCAGACGAAGCTGTCGATCACGAGCCGGGGCCACACGCCGCTGGGCGCGGTCAGCGCGTGGTTCGAGTTCGACCTGTTCGGCACCGGCTCCAATGCCGGCCAGACGACGTTCAACCTGCGGCACGCGTGGATCGAACTCGGGGACTGGGGTGTCGGGCAGACCTGGTCCAGCTTCATGGACATCTCGACCTGGCCGAACGTCTACGACTGGTGGGGGCCGTCGGCCATGGCGCTCAACCGCAACGTGCAGCTGCGCTACACGTTCCCGCAGAAGATCGGGGGCGGACAGCTCGCGCTGGCGATCGAGAAGCAGAACGGCAGCTTCAACGTCGACCCCCTGAACGAACTCGCACCGGCGCTGGCGGAAAGCGTGTCGACGAAGAGCGAGCTACCGGACTTGATTGCGCGCTGGCGCCTCGAGCAGGACTGGGGTCATTTCCAGGCTGCCGGCGTGCTGCGCAAGCTGTCCTACGAGACGCTGCTGACGCCGAACAACAACCCGAGTGGCGACGAGACCGGCTGGGGACTCAACCTGACCGGCAGCATCAATACCCTCGGGCGCGACCAGCTCAAGCTCGGCCTGGTGTTCGGCGACGGCATCGCGAGCTTCATCAACGACGGCGGCGGCTCGAACCTGGCACTGGATTCCGAGGGTGCCGGCGTCGACGTCGTCGCGACGCGGTCGGTCGGCATCCTCGTGTACTACGACCACTACTGGTCCGACCAGTGGAGCTCGTCGATCGGCTTCTCGCAGAACGACAACGACCTGACGAGCGTGCAGGTCGACGAAGAACCGGACAAAGTCAGCTACGCGAGCACGAACCTCTTCTACACGGCATCGCCGGCGTTCGTTCTGGGCGTGGAGGCTCTTTACGGCAGGCTCGAAGTCGGCAATGGCTCCAGCGGCTCCGACTTCCGCATCCAGTTCACCGCGCGTTACAACTTCGCCCACGAAATCTTCACGAGATAGCCGCATGAATCACCCGACCCTTCGCCGGCGATGCCTGCTGCTTGCCGGCCTGGTCGCCATCGTCGCGGCGTGCACGCAGGAACCGGCGCCGCAACCGCCATTCAGCGTCGTCGACGCCAGCATTCCGGAGATACAACAGGCCCTGGACGACGGCCGCGTGACGTCCCGGGAGCTGGTCGAGCAGTACCTGCAGCGCATCGCGACCTACGAGCTCGGGCTGAACGCCACGATGGCGGTCAACCCGGCGGCGCTGGCGCTCGCCGACGAACTCGATGCCGAGCGCCGCGCCGGAAAATTGCGCGGCCCGCTGCACGGCATTCCCGTCGCACTCAAGGACAACATCCAGACGCTGGACATGCCGACGACCGGTGGCGCGGTCGCGTTCGAAGGATTCATGGCGCCCTACGAGGCGACGATCGTCGAGAACCTCAGGAACGCCGGCGCGATCATCCTCGCGAAGACGACGCTGACCGAGCTGGCGAACTGGGTCGCGACCGGCATGCCCGACAACTACAACGCGCTGCGCGGCTACGGCATGAATCCCTACGACCCGCGCAGGGACCCGCGCGACGGCTTCGACGATGGACGCCCCGTCCTGTCGACCGGCGGGTCGAGTTCCGGCATCGGCACCGCGGTGAGCTTCTGGGCCGGCAGCGTCGGCACGCAGACGTCGGGCTCGCTGATGATCCCGTCCAACAACACGATGCTGGTGGGCATCGATCCGACGATCGGGCGCCTCAGCCGCCACGGCATCATCCCGATCACGATGGACCAGGACTCTGCCGGCCCGATGGCCCGCACCGTCGCCGGCGCCGCCATCCTGCTCGGCGCGATGGAGAACCCGGCGAACGCGGACCCGAATGACCCGGCGATCGGCGCCTGCGATGCCGTGCCGGACCACGACTACACCGCCTTTCTCGACGCCGACGGCCTCGCCGGCGCGCGCATCGGCGTCCCGCGCGCCTACTACTACGAGCCCGTGACACCGCCCGGGCAGGACAGCCCGAAGGGCGGCCTCACGCCCGAGGCCACGGCGCACATGGACGAGGTGATTTCGATCCTGGAATCCCGGGGCGCCGTGGTCGTCGACCCCGTCGAGATACCGAGCCACGTTGCGACCGACCCCGACGACAACCAGCTCCTGTTCGGCAACTGCTACGACACGCAGGTGCGCGGCAACGATGCGGACTGCTCGATCGTCATGAAGTACGGCATGAAGCGCGACTTCGATCGCTGGCTCGCGTCGCTCGGCGACAGCGCGCCGGTGCCGACGCTGACGGCGCTTCGCGAGTTCAATACGAACAACGCACAACGCAACGCGATCCGCTACGGCCAGCAGGAGCTCGACTTTTCCGACGAGATGGACGTCGAACGCGACCGCGAGCGCTACGAGGCGGATCGCGCGAAAGACCTGCGGCTCACGCGCACGGAAGGCATCGATGCCGCGCTCGACGCGCACCAGCTCGACGCGCTGCTGATTCCGTCATGGGCCGGCGAACAGATCGCGGACAAGGCCGGCTACCCGCAGATCATCGTGCCGTTCGGTTGGGTGACCCGTACGTTCGACCCGCCGCTGCCGGAAGGCTTTGGCGCGGAGCAAATGCCGTTCGGCGTCGCCTTCATCGGCACCGCGTGCAGCGAACCCGCGTTGATCAGGATCGCCTACGCGTTCGAGCAGTCGACCGGGCGACGGGTGCCGCCGCCGGCGTTTCCGTGATTCCTTAACACACCGGCCTTCCTGCACGCTGAAACGCGGGAATACGGGTAGAATGACCGAAACAACAAGAATCGTGACGGTCGAGTCATGGCGCGACGGGATGAAAGCTAGGATCAGGAATTACTGCATTGCCGGCCTGGCAAGCTTCCTGGGGGCTTGCGCCGGCGAAGATCCGCCTCCGCCACCTCTGGATGTCGTCGTTGCGCCCGCCCGGGAATCGCACTTCCCCATCTACGGCAACTACGTGGCCGTGACACAGCCGTCCCAGGATGTCGAGGTGCGCGCCAGGGTCGACGGCTTTGTCGAGGCGATCGAGTATCAGGAGGGTAGCTACGTTTCCGCGGGCGATCCGCTCTACCGAATCGACGACCGGCCGTACGTCGCCAAGATTGACCGCCTGCAGGCAAACCTGGCGAGCGAGATCGCGCAGCTCCGGAAAAGCGAACGCGATGTGGAACGCCTGCGTCCGCTGTACGCCGAGAATGCAGCCAGCCAGCTCGACCTCGATACCGCCGTCGCCGCAATGGAGCAATCCCAGGCCGGCGTCGCCGCGATCGAAGCCGAGCTGGCGGAAGCACAACTGGATCTCGAGTTTACCCGTGTGACGGCGCCGATCGACGGCCTGGTCGGGGCGCGCAATGTCGATATCGGGGGGCTTGTCGGCAGCTCGGGCCAATCGTTGCTGACGACCGTCAAGCAGATCGATCCGATGTATGTCGAGTTCCGAATGACTGCGCTCGATTACCTGAACGCCCAGCGCCGTCGACAAAGTGTTCGCGAGCGGCAGGAGGCCGACGAAGAAGGACGCGCCGTCGAGGGATGGGTATCGATCACTCTGCCGGACGACTCGACGTATGCCTATCGCGGCGACATCGCCTTCACCGAGCCGGAAGTCAACATCGAAACCGGCACGTTCGCGGTGCGCGCCGTCGTCCCGAACCCGAACCGGGTACTCCTGCCCGGACAATATACGCGCGCGCGGCTCGAGCTCGACGAGATCCAGAATGCCGTTTCCGTCGATGAAAAATCGATTCGCATTGAACAGGGCGGTAGCTACGTCATGGTTGTATTACCGGACGACACGGTCGAGCAACGATTCATCGTGCTCGGACCACAGAGCGGCGACAGCGTCGTCGTACGGTCCGGGCTGTCGGGGGGCGAGCGCATTATCGTCGAGGGCATGCACCGGGTGCGACACGGCCAGCGGGTAACAGCGCTCAGCAATGCGGAATACGAGCAGCGCAAGGAAGCCCTTTTGCAGGAGGCTGCACAGCAGACCGCGGGCGAACCATGATCGCGCAACACTTCGTCGATCGCCCGGTGTTCGCGACCGTCATTTCGGTCGTCATCACGCTGGTCGGTGCGATCGCGTTGTTCACGCTGCCGGTCGACCAGTATCCCTACGTCACACCGCCCGCCGTCAAGCTGTCGACGAGCTATCCGGGCGCCACGGCCATAACGGCCGCCGAATCGGTTGCGTCGCCGCTCGAAGAGGAAATCAACGGCGTGCCGAACATGATCTACATGCGTTCGCAAAGCACGCGCACCGGCGGCGTCACGATTACCGTGACTTTCGAAGTCGGCACGAACCCCGACCTGGCCGCCGTTGACGTCCAGAACAGTTCCGCACAAGCAAATTCTGTGCTGCCAGCGGATGTACTGCAGGAAGGCGTTTCGATCGAAAAGGATGCCAGCGTCGAACTTCTCAAGATCGCGCTGACCTCCGACGACCCGAGATTCGACGACATATACCTCAGCAACTACGTCGAGATTCACATCAACGCTGCTTTGCGCCGAATCCCGGGTGTCGGTCGCATTCGAAACACCGGGTCCAGGCGCTACTCAATGCGGATCTGGCTCCGCCCGGATCGAATGACATCCTTCGGGCTAACGACAACGGACGTCCTGAATGCCGTCCGAGAACAGAACACGTCTGCCGCCGCCGGTCAGCTCGGCGCGCAACCGGGTGACCCGTCGCTGGACCTTACGCTGCCTGTGTCGACGGAAGGTCGGTTGTCGTCAGCCCTCGACTTCGCGAACATCGTGGTCCGCGCCTCGCCCGATGGGTCGTTGATCCGGCTCCGGGACATCGCGCGAGTGGAACTCGGTTCGCAGTACTACCGGTTGGAATCGAAACTCGACGGCCGGGACGCGGCGATTACGCAGGTCTACCTGCTGCCCGGCGCGAATGCCCTGGAAGTGGCGGACGGCGTCAAGACGGCGCTCGACGAGCTGTCGCAGGAGTTTCCGCAGGGAATCGACTGGTCCGTCTGGTACGACAGTTCGACGTTCATCAAGGCTTCGATCTACGAGGTGCTGATCACGCTGGTCGAGGCGCTCGTGCTCGTCATGCTCGTCGTATTCCTGTTTCTCCAGCGCTGGCGCGCAACCCTTATACCGGCGCTCGCCGTTCCGGTCTCCATCATCGGCACCTTCGCGGCCATGGCGGCGATGGGATTCACGATCAATACGGTCAACCTGCTGGCGCTGGTGCTTGCCATCGGCATTGTCGTCGATGACGCGATCGTCGTTGTCGAGAATGTCGAGCGCCTGATGAAGGACGAGGGACTGAGCCCGCGCGATGCAACACGCAAAGCGATGAAGGAACTCACCGGCGCACTCATCGCGACGTCGCTGGTACTCGCGGCCGTGTTCGTGCCGGTTTCGTTTCTCGCGGGTGTCAACGGAATCATGTACCGCGAGTTCGCGCTGTCGATTACCGTGGCCGTACTGATATCCACGGTCGTCGCACTGACGTTGAGCCCTGCGCTCTGTGCCGCGCTCTTGAAACCGGACCACGCGCCGCCGGGATGGCGAATATTCAACTGGGTCAACAACTTACTGGAGCGCTCTACCGGGCACTACACAACCGCCGTTGCCGGCACGTTGCGGCACGGTACGCTGGCACTGGCACTCTTCGCCGCCGCAATGCTGGGCGCCGTGGTGCTGTTCCGCGCGCTGCCGGTCGGCTTCATGCCGGCCGAAGACCAGGGTCGGTTTTTCATCGACCTGCAATTGCCTGACGGTGCGTCGGTATCTCGTAGCCGCCGCATTGCCATGGAAGCACAGTCACTGGTGCAGGCGCATCCCGCGGTCAAACACGTGTTCAGCCTTGCCGGCGAAAGCAAGCGCAACGGCGAGGATGACTCGGCAGCTTTTCTCGAGGTCATTCTCGAGGACTGGGACAAACGCTCGCGAGACGGTTACGCCGTCACGCGCGTGATGCAGGAATTGCAGCCGAAGCTCAACGCCCTCATCGAGCCGATGGTCTCGATGTTCGAACCTCCTGCGATTGCCGGACTGGGCGCCGGCGCCGGCGTCGACCTCGAACTCCAGGATCGCAGTGGCTCAAACCTCATCGGGCTGGGCGAAATGGCTGACATGCTCAGCAAGCAGGTCGAGGCACGCAAGGAGGTCGCGCAGATGACGAGCAGCCTGAAGCCGGAAGTGCCGCTGTACCTGCTCGACATCGATCGCGCCAAGGCAAAGGCGCTGGGTGTTCCGCTGAGTGACATATACAGCACGATGAACGTTTTGACCGGCTCGACGCGGGTCAACGACTTCAACCTGTTCGGACGCGTCTACCGGGTCACCGCGCAAGCCGAGGCCGGCTTCCGCGACCGGCCGGACAGCCTGTCGGATTACTCGGTTCGGTCGAGCAACGGCAGCATGGTGCCCCTGAACGTACTGGCGACGTTGCAGCGAACGACCGGGCCTGCCGCCGTTGTGCGCTACAACCTGTTCAGTTCCGCCAGTATCTCCGGCACGCCGGCACCGGGATACACCAGCGGTGACGTCATCGACGCCATCAACGAGGAAGCGGAGAAACTGCTACCGCCGACGATGGGATACGAGTGGACAGGCATCACGTACCAGCAGATTCGCTCCGAGGGACAACTCAGTATCGCCATGGTTTTGGCCTGTGTTTTCGCCTTGCTGTTCCTGGCCGCCTTGTACGAGAACTGGACCATGCCGGTTGCCGTGCTGATGATCGCACCGGTCGCCATGGCGGGCGCATTGATTGCAACGCTCATTCGAGGCCTCGATAACGACCTGTTCTTCCAGATCGCATTCATCGCACTGATTGGTCTCGCCGCAAAAAACTCGATCCTGATCGTCGAGTTCGCCAAGCAGCTTGTCGACAGCGGCCGCGGCGTGCGCGATGCGGCACTCGAAGCCGCACGACTGCGGTTCCGCCCCATCATGATGACCGCGTTCTCGTTCATTCTCGGCGTAATGCCGTTGGTGATCTCGTCCGGCCCGGGGTCGATCAGCCGGCAGACGCTGTCCACCGCCATCCTGGGCGGTATGCTCGCGGCGACGACCATCGGCATCATCCTGGTCCCGTTGTTCTTCGAGATCTGCTCCCGGCTCGGACGGCGGCGCGCGAGGGCACTGGCCAGTGCTTAGGCGCCTGGCATTCTGTAGCCTGCTTGCAGGCTGTGCGGTGGGTCCGGACTATGAGCGCCCGAATCTCGCCATGCCCGACACGCACCGGGTGGAGCCGGGGCTCGAGTTGACCACGGGCGAATTGCCGAAGTGGAAAGCCGTGTTCCGGGATCCCCTGTTGCAGGCGCTGATTGAGCGCGGGTTGGAGAACAATCTGGACCTGGCCGCGGCTCGATCGAGACTGCGCGAGGCAGAGGCCGAGCTGACGCGGGCGCGCGCGCCGCTCTACCCGTCGCTCGACGTGGCCGCTGGCGCAGAACGCGAGTACGAGTCCGAGCTGACGGGCGGCGACGGCGAAACTGCCGATACCTACAGTTTTCTCGGTTTGCTGTCCTGGGAACTCGATATCTGGGGTTTCAATCGGCGCAGGGCCGAAGCCGCCGCGGCGGACCTGGAGTCGGCGCAATGGAGCGTGTACGCCCGGCAGGTCTCCCTGATCGGGGCAATCGCCGCATCGTACTTCAACCTCGTCGCGGTCAATGAACAACTCTCCCTGACAAACTCCACGGTGGCCACGCGTATCCAGGCGCTGCGGATCCAGGAACTGCGCAACCAGAGCGGCATGATTTCGGGGCTCGAGGTCGCACAGGCAAAGGTGTCGCTGGCCGAGGCCGAAAAACAGATTCCGACACTGAAGAACAGCCGGCTGGTCTTCGAGAACCAGCTGCGGCGGCTGCTGGGCGAGATGCCGGCAAGCGTGAACACTTCGAGAAGCTTCGAGGACATTCCATTTGCGTCGGGCCTTCCGGCCGGCCTGCCGTCGGACCTCCTCGAGCGCCGCCCGGACGTCAGGGTCGCCGAACTCGGACTGGTGGCCGCGAACGCGGAGGTCGGGGTGGCGAAAGCCGACCTGTTTCCGCGCCTCACACTGACCGGCGAATTCGGCACTGAAAGCGCCGACCTCTCGGACCTCCTGGATTCGGGCGGACGGGCCTGGGTCGCAACCCTCGGGGTCGCCCAGCCACTGTTCAACGCGGGGGCGCGGCGTGCCAGCCTCGACGCGGCGTGGGAAGCCAGGGAGCAGGCCCAGCTGGCTTACGCCGATACCGTACTCGCCTCCCTCGAAGAAGTATCGAATTCACTCGACGGGCTGGCACGGTCCACGGAACTGGCAGCGTCCACCGCCCGCCTGCGTGATGCGACCCGCGAGTACCTGAAGCTCGCGTCCTCGCGATACAACAACGGGGTCATCGGCTACATCGACGTGCTCGACGCGCAGCGCCAGTACTTCGATGCGGAGCTTTCACTTATCGACGCTGTTCGCGACCAGCACCTGCTGATGGCCCAGCTCTACCGGGCCCTCGGCGGGGGTTGGGAGTTCGAGTAGGGGTCACGTCAACCGCCTGCACTGCACCGCGCTGGCGGCACGGCCGACTACTTCGCGATTCGCGGCCCGCTCTGCCCGCGCGTATCCAGCACGTAACGCACGCCCACGAAGACCACGTGCGCCGTGTAGTCCCACGGGCTCGCGCCGAGCGACAGCAGGTTCGGCACCGTGGCGGGCTGCACGCCGTCCAGGTGCCAGTCGTCCGTGTCGAAGTTCTCGTAGAAGTACTTGAACTGGACGCTCAGCGCATCGCTGTACTGGTAGTCGAGCCCGAGCTGGAACTGCTGGAGACTGGACTCGAACGTGGGAAAGCGCGAGGCGAGGCCGTTCGTGCTGTTCGCCGTGTCGCCTTCCGATTCCGTGATCGCAAATTGCGCATTGAAATCCAGCCGGTCGATGATGTCCGGGAACGTGACGCCGAGATTCCCGGTGAAGAAACTGTCGTCGGTCGTGCTGGTCCAGTCCGGCGTTGCAAAGCCCTGGCTGTTCGCCATGGTCGACTCGACGTCCTCCTGGTACACCGCGCCGTAAACCGACATGCCGGACGCCGCCGCGTACGACCCTTCGAGGCCGTAGCGCGAGTACTCGCTGGCCTGTAACCCGACCAGCGAATCCGTGTAGTCATCCTCATTGACTTCTGCGTTCAAACCGACGTTGATGCGCTCCGTCACGTAGGCGGAGACCGTGCCCTTGACGCCGTCCCGCTCGCGGTCCGCCATGTTGTACTTGCGCATCAGCGGGTTCTGCGGCGTGGCGACATTCTCGATCGGCGTATAGACGGAGCCGTCGCGATCCTCGGTGTAGAGTTCGATATCGACGTCGAGGTGCGGGATCGCGCGCGTCCGCAACTGCACCCAGAGGCGATCCGTATCCGTCGTCCCGCGCTCCTGGCCGCTCCGCTGGAACTCTTCGACGTCGAAACCGGCCTGCACCTTCGTGCGGGACAGGACACGGTACTCGCCGCGCAGCCGGAACTCGCTGCGCTCGTAGTCGTAGGCGATATTCGTGGCACTGTCGGCAGCGTTGAACAGGTCCGTGACGACGTAGTTGAATTCCCGCTCGGCGGTGCGGTTGTCACGCTCGTTGTAGCGGAAATCGCCCTCGACAGTGAGTTTCCGCATCGGCGATGACGTCACGCGCAGACCGACACTCGTCGTCTCGACCTCGGCGTCGGCCGACTGCGACGGCAGCAGGCCCGTCGCGATCTGCGAGTTGATCGTGTACGGCAGGAAGCTCTCATCCTGTTCCATGCGCCCGATGCTCGCGTGCCCCACCAGCGTCGTTCGTGCCGGCAGGATCATCGAGCCCGCCACGCGCAACTGGTGCGAGTCGTTGTCCGGTGCCCGCGCAAGCCGGCCGCTGTCCGCACCGGGTGACACCGCCGAAAAAGGATTGTCGAACGTCAGGCTCGAGACGCCATTGTCGAAGAACGCGCCCCAGTAGCTCGCGCTGAGGTGCCAGGTCTCCGCGCTGTAGTTGACGACTGCTTCCAACTCGTCGGTCGTGTCGACCACCGGGGACGCGAACATGGCGGCATCGAAGAAGTACGCGCCCGACGACATCGACTGGCCATCACGTTTCTGCTGCCGGTAATTGACGTCGAACGCCCACTGGCTGCTGACCTCGTACGCCATGCCGAGCTGCAGGATCGCCCAGTCGCGCTTGATATCGACCGGCTCCAGCGACGTGCCGAGTGCCGTCATGCCCTGCGTGGTCGGGGACCGCACCCACCCGCTCACGAGGTTCAGCTCGTCGTCGCCGCTCCGCCGGAACGGGGTCGCGGTCGTGTCGTAGAAGCGGCGCGGGATGCCCTGGTAGGACACCCGGTACGCATAGTGCCCCTGCTTGCCACCCTCGGCGAAGATCGCCTGCGAATCGAGCCCCAGCCGGTAGCCCTCGACGCGGAAGAACCGTGCATCCTCCCCCAGGTAGCGCGCGAACAGGTTGCCGGCGAAATACAGGCCGCTGTCGTCGAGGCCGGTGTAGTCGCCGAAGTGAAACAGGTCGTCGCCGGACACGCCGGCGAACCCGCCGGAAAGGTCGAGCTCCCAGCCGCTGCCGGTCGGGCAGAGCTCGCAAGCCGGCACCGGATCGTCATCGGCGTGCGCCAAAGCTGCAAGCAGAAGGCCGGGCGCGGCACAGATCACGGCGGCACGGCCGAAAGCGGTGAACTGGCTGCGAACTGTCATGGAATCCGGCCTCCCCTCACCGCATCAGCTTCGAGCCGGACGGATGGTTGGAGCCATGAACCTGCCGATGACAGTTCAGGCAGCTGCCGCCCACGACCATCGCCGATGGGTTGTTCCCGGGCAGGCTGTCCGGCGTGAACGAAATGCTCGGGTGGCCGCTTTGCGAATGGCACGACTGGCACAGCAACGGCGGGCTCCGCGTGAGGAGCGCCTGGTGTATCGAGCCGTGCGACTCGTGGCACAGCGAGCAGTCTTCGCTCGCCGGCGCGTGTTCGAACACGTACGGCCCCTTCAGGTCCGTGTGGCAACTCCAGCACAGCTCCGTCAGCGTATCCCGCTTCAGCAACGCATCCGTCGTCGAGTGGTGCGGGTTATGGCAGGACGTGCAGGCCATGACGTCGAAACGCACGGGGTGCGACGACGGCTTCATGCTGTCCGCCTGCTGCTCCCGGTGGCAGTCGAAACAGACCTCGGCCTGCGAGGACTGCATCGTCACCGGGTCGGTGGGCTTGTGCACGCTGTGGCAATCGACACACGCGAGGTCGTTGCGCTCGTGGGCGCTCCCGTTCCACGGCAGGCCGACGTTGCCGGTGTGGCAGCCCATGCAGGCCGCGTTCTCGGACTCGGCCGTCGTACCGGGCTCATGATCGAAATTCACGACCGGCGCATGGCCGCCCCCGACGCCGCGCGTTCCCGCATGATCCTCGCCGGCGCCGTGGCAACTCTCGCACTGCTGGTTCGCGAACGGCGAATCCGGGTCCGCGCCCTGCCCGTGCGGCGTGCGGAAAATCAGCAGCATGCGCTCGTCGTTGTGACAGGTCAGGCAGGCATCCGCATCCACCCCGGGCTGCTGCGCATGACCGGGCGCGGCGAGCAACAGGCACAGGCCGAAGGCGCTGGCTACGGCGGCTAGCGGTCTCATCGTTGCTCCATCGTCGAGTGAATGGGTGCACCGCCCGCATGCTGGCGCGGAACGAGCTGGTGAACATCGTGACAGGTCGTGCAATTCAGCTGGTCGAAGACGATCGCCTTGTCAGCGAATCGCGGGTGCTCCGCGCGGCGGTCCTCGTGGCAGCCGTAGCAGCTCTCGGCCTGCGCCTGTCGGTCCTTGAGCACGTTGAACTCCGCGTGCACCGTGTGGCAACTCGCACACGCCAGGTCACCGGTCGCGTGAACGCTGTCGGTCCAGGCGATGGCCGCGACCCCGAGATCGGGCTCCGCGTGGCACGACGCGCAGTTTTCGGTCTGGCCGTGCGGGTCTTCCAGCAGGCTGCCGGCCACGTGCACCGTGTGACAACTCCGGCAGGAAACAGCGTCGTTCTCGTGCATGCTGCCTTCCCAGGCCACGAGCGGCGCCGCGTTGCCGGATTCGCTGTGGCAGTCGAGGCAGACACCCATTTCGTGCGTCGGGCTGGTCAGCAGGTTTGCTTCGGTATGCACCTGGTGGCAGTCGGTGCAGACCGCGTCGCGGCCATGCACCATGCCCGCCCAGGCGAGGTCCGTGAACCCGTCCTCGTGCCTATCATGGCAGCCGAGACAGGTATCGACCTGCGTCGAGAACGGCGTGTGTCCCTCGCGCCCGAACTCGATCATCGGCGGGCGTCCTTCGCCCCGGCTCGACTGCGATACGTGAATGCTGCCCGGGCCGTGGCAGGACTCACATTCCTGCTGGGCGAACGGCGAATGCGGGTTGCTGCGGTCGCCGTGCGGCGTCCGCTGGATCTGCGTCACGCGGTCGTCGGAATGGCAAAGCAGGCACTGCTCGGCACCGCGGGTCGTGAACGTGGCGTTCGGTCCGGGCGCGCCGGGCCCCTGCTGCGCCGACCGGGTGGCCGGGTGCATCGTGTGGCAGGTCGAACAGGAAACGTCGTCGAAACCGGCGGACTTGCGGTGCGCGTCGATGGCGAGCATGGCGTCCCAGTCCGCGCGGTGGCAGCCCATGCAGGTCTGCTTCTGTTGCAGTATCGGCGTCGCCGCGTTCTCGCCGAACGTGATCATGGCCGGCCTCGGGCCGCCCGCCGGCGAATTGACGTGCAGGCTGCCCTTCCCGTGGCAGGACTCGCAGCCCTGCTGCCCGTAGGGTGTCGCGGGATTGTTCGTATTGCCGTGCACGGTCCCGGCCATCCCGTGCATCCGCTGGTCGGCATGGCACAGCAGGCACTGCTCGGTGCCGCGTTCCGTGAACTGCGCGGTGCGCGTCAGGCGCTCGGCCAGCAGGGCCGATTCGGCGGTCACCTGCTCCGCGTGATCTGCCGTCACCTGGTGGATCGTATGGCAAGTCGAGCACGACAGGTCCATCATGTCGCCCGACACTCTCGCGTTGGCATGGCCGTCGATCTTCAGCAGTTCGTCCACGTGCTTGACGTGGCAGCCCATGCACACTTCGACCTGCTGCTCGCGCGGCGTCCTGGCGCCCTCGCCGAACACGATCATCGGCGGCCGCCCCTGCCCTCGCCGGGACTGCGCCACGTGAAAGCTGCCAGGACCGTGACAGGACTCGCAACCGCGCTGGCCGAACGGCGTGTCCGGGTTACTGGCGTCACCGTGCGGCGTTTCGGCGATCAGCGTCATGCGCAGGCTTGCGTGGCAGAGGAGACAACGCCCGGCGCCTTCCTCGGTGTACTGCGGTGTCCTCGGATCAGTGTCGGCGCCCGCCTCCTGCGCCTGCACCACCGGTGCCGGCAGGATGAAGAAGATCAGGAGGCCGGCAATCGTCGCGGCAGCGCTCGCGAAGCCGCGACGCCTGTCAATCGACGGATTCGTCGGTCGTGGCGGCGTCAACGCCCTTCCTGTCTTCGCCGCAAACATCGGTCAGCGCGCCTTAATCCACGTTCACGCTGTGCATGACCGCTACGTCGGCACTGCTTCCGGCGTCGTGACAGATCGTGCAGGTCTCCTGGATGACCGGTCCCGGGCTCCCACCCGCGCCACAGACATCCACGCGCACGCGGATCGTCCCGTCGTCCGCCTGGCAGGCGTCGAACGACCCGCCGTTCTGCTCCATGTGCGCCCGGGCCGTTTCGCTCGTATGGCAGGCGCCGCATGCCGAGGCATTCGGTGTAACCCGAATGTTGTTGGACGGGTCGTCCAGGTCGCCGCCGGCATCAAAGCTGCTGGCCAGGACGCCGCTGTCCGGCGCGAGCGGGTAGAAGCCGTCGTCGGTATGGCAGGCGACGCAGTTGCTCGAGCGCTGCGGATAACGCAGGCCGTCAGCCGTGTGCACTTCGTGAATGAACTTCTTGAAGTCGATGACACCGCCAATGCCACCGTGCAGGCCCACCGCCGCCGGGTCGTGGCACATGACACAGACCTGCAGATTGTTGGTCTGGTCGCCGTGGATGGCCAGCCGCTTGTGGCAATCGTTGCAGCGTTCGATATCGGCATTCATGCGCCGCGGCGTCGGGTTGGCCGGGTCGTCAGTGATGCCGAAGAACTCGTGCGTATTGTCCGGCCGCACGATGCCGATCGGCTTGTCGATCCTGCCCGCAAACACGAGGCCGCCCGACCCCTCGGTGCCGAGCGGAATTCTTGCCAACGACATCGAGTACGTGAAGTCGCCATTGTCGGTGGCCTGCAGATCACCACCGACGATCGAATAGACCTCTGTCTGCGCCGCATGGCCGTCCAGCTGGCCCACGTTTTCGTAGTCCGTGGTCTCCCAGGCCATGTAGAACCTCAGGTGGCTGACGCCGCTCGAAAACTGAGGATCGTTGGCCAGGTCGTAGGGTGCGTCGCCATTGGTCGGATCGGTGACAGAGAACGTGACCATGGGTTCTGTACCGGGCCCGAGAAAATCGATCGCGAGGATGTTCAGGCTGTAGCTGGCCGCGTCGAGTTCAGCCTCCAGCAGGTGCTTCTGGTACGCACCAAGCCCGCCCGTCGTATCCGGATCATGGCAGGTCGAGCAACGGTCGTTGCCCGACGGCCCGCCCGCGTGGCCAGCGCCGGTCGTGAAATCCACGTCGTCGTGGCAGGCGCCGCAGGCCTCCACCGTGGGTACCCGGTACCAGTTCGCGGCGTCAGGCGTTTCCGCATCGGCTTCGTCGTGGCAGGTCGTGCAGTTGCGTATGTCCTGCGGATGCGCAACATCGCCGTAACAATGCGCTTCGTCGTTCCTGCCGTAGATGCAGTAGTCGTCGCCACCGACGACGCTAGGCAGACCGGCGCCACGATGAATCTTGTGGATCATGACCGTCAAATCCACGGTGTTGCCGCTGTTCGCGTCCGTCGTACCGGGGTTGTGGCAGGTCTGGCACTGGTCCACTTCAACCCGCGCGCCGCCGTGCAATGCCAGGTTCTCGTGGCAGGCGTTGCAGGATTCGGTCTTCACGATGGTCCGCGAGAAAATGCCCTCCGTCGCGCCATCAGACGGACGGAACGTATAGACGGGGTTCGCGACCGGCGCATAGCCGCGGATCTCGAACGTCACGCGGTGCGTCAGGGCCGGGTCGTAGGCCACCGGGATCGGGTCGGTGACGTTCGCAACGTCCGTCGCAAACGTGTACGTGTACGCGCCGTTACCGGACGAATCCTCTTCCAGCGTGCCGCTGCTGCCACTTTCGGTGCCGGCCTGCGCCACCGAAGCCGTGCCGGGTCCGGCGCCGGGGTCCTCGATCGAATTGATGTAGCTCTGCCACGCGCTCGCATTGCCGTCGGTGCCCGGCACCAGTTTGGCCACCGTAAAGCTGATCGCGTCCGCCGGGAGGTTCCGGACCGGGGCGCCGTTCTGATCGAACAGCGTGAACGTGACGACCGGCGGGCTCGCGATGGTGACGCCGGTGATCTCGGCGACAATCTCTTCCGCGGCCGCGATGTCGACGCCCGACGGCGGGCCCGGCGGCCCCGGCGGGCCGGGCGGGCCCGCCGGTCCTGTCTCACCGTCATCGCCTTCGCAGGCGCCGAGCAACAGGGCCATGCAAACGAGTCCGGCAAGCGTCGCCGTGCGCGAGTGTTCGTTGCGGCCGAGGAAGGAGACGGTGCTCATCATGCCGGTACTCTTCGTGTTCTTGTTTGCGCCGCATAGTAATACGCCCGCGAGTGCGCTAGCAAACGCCGCCACGCGCGTTCTCAAGTAGACGGACGACAGGGCGATTCGTTCCGTTTGGCCGAAACCCCGCGTTCTGTTAGCCTCTGCCGGACCTGTAGGCCCGGTGCTGGAAACATGGTCGAAAAGAACGAGAAAGAACAGACCGAAGGCCGCCTGCAACGTCTCTGGCGGAAACCGAAGTACTGGTGGCTGCTCGGCATACCGGTCGGTGCCTGGGGCATGTTCGTCATCGGCCTCGCGTCGATGGTCGGCTTCGAAGTCATGATCCACGAGACCGGCACCGAGAAGTTCTGCGCCGGCGCCTGCCATTCGATGGAAGCGTTCACGGCCCCCGAGTACCGCGACTCCATTCACTACACCAGTGCCAGCGGCGTCCAGGCGACCTGCTCCGACTGCCACATCCCGCACGTCTACCCGCAGAAACTCTGGGTCAAGGCCACGAGCGGCACGCGTGACATCATCGGCGAGATTCGGGGCATCATTGATACCCGCGAGGAGTACGAAGCGAAACGGCAGCACATGGCGGAGCGCGTCTGGGCGACCATGAAGGAAACCGACTCGCGCGAATGCCGCTACTGCCACAACGCCGAGGTGTTCGATATCTCGGCGCAAAGCGAATTCGCAGCGCGCGCACACGAGCAGGGCCCGGCACAAGGCAAGACCTGTATCGACTGCCACAAGGGCATCGCGCATCTCTCGCCCGACGAGGCCGCCGTGAAGTTCGCCACCTCCGTTCCGGGCGCCGACACGGGCGCGGACTAGAACTCCAGCGTCAGCCGCAGACCGTAGGTTCGCGGTGGCTCCAGGAACGCATCGGCGTACGGTCCGAATTGGCCGGTCGTGGTTGCGGCAAGCACCGGCACGTTTTCGATGTTGCGGATCCAGGCGCCCAGCGTCCAGCCGTTGTCGTCGATGTACGTGAGCGACGCATCAGACTTGAAGTAGTCCCCCTGCTGCGTGCCGCGCGCGTGGTTGAACGTGCCCCAGAAATCCGCTTCGAAGCGCGTCTCGGCGCGCGCACGGATGATGCCCTGCGCAATGCGGAAGTCGTGCTGGTACCCCGCCGAGACAGTCCACTCCGGCGCATACTGCAGCTGGTAGCCGCTGAAATCCCGCCGCGGCTCGCCGATGTTGATACCGTCCGGCACGAGGAAATCAACGTACTCCGCGTGCAGGTAGCCCACGGAGAAATTGACGCGGTCGACCTCCGTCAACTGCAGCAGCACGTCGAGTTGGTCACCGTAGACCTCGACCTCTTGCGCGTTGAACGTCGTCAGCAATGCCGTGTTCAGGTTGAACGACTGCACGAGCATGTTCTCGTAGTCGTAGAAGAAGATCTCGTTGTTCACCTGCAGGTGCCCGTCCAGCAGGCGCGACTTCACACCGATCGTGTAGGCCATCAGGTCCGCCGACGTGACGTGATTGCTCTGCTCGGGTGTACTGGGAAACAGGTTGTAGGTGCCGGGCTGGTAGCCCGTCTGCGCCGTGGCGTACAGCATCGCCTCGTCGCTCACGGCGTACTGCGCACCGATCTTCCAGTCCAGCCCGTCGAAGTCCTGGTCGGCTTCAAAAGGCACGCCGAACGCGGTCAGCCCCTCGCCCTCGCGCTCGTCATCGCTGTAGCGGCCGCCAACCGTCACGTTCAGCGCATCGGTGATGGCATACGTCAGCTCGCCGAATGCCGCGATACCGGCGAGCCGGTTGTGCAGGACGTTTGCGAGCGGAAACCCACCCACTATGAACTGCCCGTCACCGGTCGTGCGATAGGCATAGAGGCCCGCCAGCCATTGCAGCCGCCGGCCCTCTTCGTTCGCGAGCCGCAGCTCGTGCGTGGCCTGGTTGTAGTTGCTGGACAGGAAAGCCGGGATGTCCTCCAGCCAGTAATTGCCCTCCCACTCGAGACGAACGTAGGACGGGATATACGTCAGCGTCGCACCATCGAAGGACCAGTCGATCTGCGCACCGGCATTGAACTGCTCGTAGTCCTGTTCCCCGGCACCCGGTGCGTCCGGCGAAATGGCGTCGTTCCACGGGTCGTCGGAATCGAAACTGTTCGGGTCGCCGTCGAAGTTGCCGTCGTTGTAGCCGCGCCGGACGAGGTTCGGCGAATGACCGTCCTTGTTCGCCCCGTGCGCCCAGGCATAGATCTCCAGCGCGTCAGCCGGCGCGTACACGGCCGACAGGCGCACTGCGTAGTCGTCCTTCGAGTCGGCACCCGTGGCCAGGTAACCATCGCGCCGGATGACGTCGAACGCACCGCGCAGCGCAAGCGCGTCCGTCAGCGGCAGGTTCTGCACAAACGTGCCGTGCAGCAACGAGTCACTCCCGGCTTCGAGCAGCGCCCGTGAATACAGCGTATCGCCAGGCCGATTGAACGAGACGTTTACCGTGCCGCCGAGAGCGCCCCGACCGTACAGCGTGCCCTGCGGCCCCGGCAACACCTCTAGCCGCTCGATGTCGAACAGCCCCACGCTCGTAGCCTCGCGCGGGATATAGACACCGTTGAAATTGAACGCGGTCGGCGGTTCGATGTTCGGCAGGTCGAGCGTCGACCCGACGCCGCGGATGTAGATCTCGGTGGACGCATTCTCGGCCTGGAAACGCACGGAAGGCACCAGGTTCTGTGCCTCGCGAATGTCGGTCACGCCCGCCGCCACGAGCGAATCGCCGGACAGCGCGGTGACGGCCGCCGGCGTGCGCTGCAGGTTTTCGCGCTGCTTGCGCGCGGTGACGACGATCTCTTCCAGTTTCGACGCCGCATCCTGCGTCTCGACATCGGCGTTCGACGCCGCACTCAACGTCACCAGCGCACACAGCACGAAGACGGCCCGAGCGCAGCGATTGCACGATCTATTCATTGTTACCCTTCTGTTTGCATCGCCCGGATCTGCCACCGGGAGTTGCCGTTTGCGGTCAGCAGCGCTAGATTACCCGCACAACAATATCAATACATGCTGGCGGCGCGCGTCACTTACGCCGCTCTCCTCGGGAGGGATGCAGCGTGAGCACGAGCAGCGATTCTGGCCTGAACTTCTTCGCTTACGCCAGAAACTTCTTCAGCAACGACTTTCTCCCGCAGCAGGTGACCTGGGCGTTTGCCCTCCTCCTGCTCTCGCTCGTCGCGGTGATGGCCGGGCTGGTCCTCGTCCGCCGTGCGTTCGGCATGCCGCGCCACAGCACGACGGGTGCCCTGCCGCCGTCGGAGGTCGTTACCGTCGAGCGTTACGAAATCGGCGCCCGGCTGTGGCACCTGGGCCTCGCCGGCATGATGCTCGCCCTGTGGATCTCGGGCGCCGCGTTCTATTCGCCCGGCATCGTTCCCGGCCCGGTGCCCATCATCGGCATGAGCTGGCTCTGGGTGCATCTCATCATGGCTGCCATGTTCATGGCCGGTCTCCTCGTGCACGTCATCAAGGCGCCGCTGATCGGCTGGCGCACGATGGTGTTCGACCGCGGCGACTGGAAGCAACTCGTCGCCACTACCCGCTACTACCTCGGCCTGCCACACGAAATTCCGAAGCTCGGCAAGTACGCGGTCTCGAGCAAGGTGTTTCATGTCCTGCTCATCGTACTCACGGTGGTCATGATCGTGACGGGCATCAGCCTCACGATGGGCACGCTCGGCTGGTCGGACGTGGACCAGGAGTGGCAGCGCAAGCAGCGGTTGCTGCACGACATCGGGTCCTGGAGCTTCCTGGCCCTGATCGCCGGCCACGTGTTCTGGCAATTCCTGAAGAGCCGGTCCCAGATGAAGGCGATGGTCACCGGCACGATCGATGCCGAGACGTTCAGCGAGCATCACGACTGGGATCGCTGGAAGCCTGACGTGATCGAAACCAGGACGGGAAAGGATTAGAGCGACGATGGACGACAAGACCCGCAAAGAAAACGACGAGCCGGCTTCCACTTCCCGCCGATCGTTCCTGACCGGCGCAGCCGGCGTCGGCGTCGCTGCCGTCGGCATCGGCGGCGCGAAGGTTGCGCTCGACGAAGCAAGGAAGGAACCGACTGCCGAAGCGTTGCGTGCGCCGGAAGCCGATTCACTCTCGGACATCACGCTGGAGGTCAACGGCAAGAGCGTGAACGTGTCCGTGCCCGACCACCGGTCGCTGCTGCTCGTCCTGCGCGAGGACCTGGGCCTGACTGGCACCAAGAAGGGCTGCAACCTGGGGGAGTGCGGCGCGTGCACCATCCTCGAGAACGGCAAACCCGTCTACGCCTGCCTCAAGCTCGCCAAGGATGCCGTCGGCAGCCAGATCACGACCATCGAAGGGCTGGAAACTGAAGGCCGCCTGCACCCGCTGCAACAGGCGTTCATCGACCACGCGGGAAGCCAGTGCGGCTTCTGCTCCCCGGCGATGATCATGAGCGGTGCCGGCCTGCTGCTCGAGAACCCGAATCCGACGCCGGAGGAAGTACGCACCGCCATTTCGGGCGTCATCTGCCGCTGCGGCAATTATCCCCACGAAGTCGACGCGATCCTGGCCGCGGCGAAGACGCCGACCGGAACGGTAGCCGCCGCTGCCGCGGGCGCCACAGCCTACATGCCGCGAACCACCGGGCAGAACAAGCCGTATCCCCGGAACGAGATCGATCCGCGCGTCGAGATCAAGCGGGTCGACGACACCGAGAACCTGGCCGCCCTCCACCGGCCGGTGAAGCCGCTGGACGGCTACGCGAAAGCGACCGGCCGCGCGCGGTATTCCGGCGACATCGGCTTCCATTCCGACGACCCGCTGCGCGACCCGCTGTGCGCGAAGGCGCTGCGCTGCCCGCATGCGCACGCGCAGGTCGTGAGCTTCGATGACAGCAAGGCCCGCGCACTGCCGGGTGTCCGGGCGATCGTCTCGTTCAAGGATGTCGTCGAATCCGAGCGGCGCCAGCGGGCCTTCCTGTCCGGCCACGCCCGCTTCGTCGGCGAGGCCATCGCCGTGGTGGCGGCCGACACGCAGGATATTGCGCAGCAGGCGCTGGAACTGATCGACGTCCGCTGGAAGGTGCTCGAGACGTTCGGCGATGCCGAAGAGAACCTGCGGACGGACAATCGGCAGATTCACGCCACCGGCAGCGTCTGCGGCTTCGGCGGTTCGCAGCCGGCCGACGTGCCGACCTGGGAGGCGCGCGTCGGCGACCTCAACGCCGGCTTCGCGGAGGCCGACCACATCATCGAGGGGCGCTACGCGATGGGCCGGCAGGTCACGCTGCCGATCGAGACGCACGTCTGCACCGCACTGTGGAAGGGCGACGACCTGCACCTGTGGGACTGCCAGCAGAGCGTGTTCGCGGCCCGCACGACCATCGCCGACACGCTGGACATGCCGGAGGAAAAAGTTCACATCTACGCCGACTACATCGGCGGCGGCTTCGGCGGCAAGTGCCTCGACTATCCGGACGAAGACCTCTACCAGTTGTACGCCGCGATCCTCGCGAAGAAGACCGGCAAGGCGGTGCGCTACGAGTTCACGCTGAGCGAGGAAATGGCTGCCGGCGACAGTCGTCACCCGTTCATCTTCGAAACGAAGTGGGGCGTCAAGAACGACGGCACGATTACGGCCCAGTACTGGAACGTGATCGCCGATACCGGTGGTTACGGGTCCTCGGGACCCGCGGTCGTGCTGATCGCCTGCCTGCGGCTCGTCGGCGCCTACCGTACGCCGAACTACACGGTGGAGGCCTACGGCGTCTACACGAACAACCAGGTCGGCGGCGAATTCCGTGGCTTCGGCGGCCTTCAGGGAACAGTCGCGCAGGAACTGCACGCGGACAAGGTCGCGCACGAACTCGGCCTCGACCCGATGGAGTTCCGGCTGAAGAACACGAAGCGCCCCGGCGACCTGATCAACAATGACGACCCGTTCGGCTACGCGGACATCGACTCGACCGTGCGCCTCGCCGCGGAGCGCATCGGCTGGGAGAACTGGCAGCCGCCGTCCGCGAAGACCGGTTACAAGCGCCGCGGGCTCGGCATGATGCAGGGCCCGATGCCGAGCGGTCGCGAAGCGAGCGACGGGCTCGTCTGGATTGATCGCAACGGCACGGTGCACGTCCGGCTCGGTGCCGGCAACCTCGGCAATCTCGCGCACACCGGCATGTCTGTGATCGTGTCCGAGGTACTCGGCGTACCGGTCGAAGACATGCGCGTGACCTGGGCGAACTCCGATCGTGACGCCTGGACGTTCACCACCGACTCGTCGCGCACGGTACCCTGCGACGGCAAGGCCGTGTACGGCGCCGCCAAGGACTGCGAACGACAGCTACTCGCGCTCGCCGCACAGCATTTCGGCGTCCCCGAGGGCGAGCTCGAAGTACGCGCCGGAACGGTCGGCAAACGCGGCTCGGGCGAGTCCGTCGATTTCCGGACGCTCGCGCGACTGGCCGAGCCTCGCACCGAGTTCGACCCCTGGTGGGAGGAGACCGATCAGAACCCGTGGTTCGACCAGAACACCGGCAAGATCGACCCCAAGCCGAAGATGGTGTGCACGGAATCGACGCAGAACGCCGCACGTCGCGCATTGGCCGAGGGCGGCGGCATCGTCGGCCTCGGTCGCTACGTGTACGACCTGACGACGAATGCCTGGGGCTCGTGCTTCGCCGAAGTCGAGGTCGACATGCGCACCGGCCAGGTCGACATCCTGAAACTCGTTGTTGCACACGACGTGGGCCGCGTGCTGTACCCGGCCGGCGCCGAGGGACAGATCCACGGCGGCGCGCTGCAGGGACTGGGCTACGCGATGACCGAGGACCTGCTCCTCGACCCGCATTCGCGTGCGGCCGTCAACACGTCCTTCCACGAGTACCGGCCGCCGACATCCCTGGACTATCCCGAGATGGTGCCGATCCTGGTCGAGGCGCCGAGCCGCAGCGGCCCATTCGGCGCCAAGGGGCTGGGCGAAAGCCCGATCATGGGCCCGGCGCCCGCGATCGGCAATGCAATACTCAACGCCACCGGCGTGTTGTGCCCGCACATTCCCTACACGTGGGACCGGGTCCACGACACCCTGAAAGCCGCCGGAAAACTCATGACCGGGGAAGCCAGCGCATGACCAGCCCAATCGACGAGCCGCGTCCGTTCAAGTTCACGTCACCCACCAGCGTGGCGGAGGCTGTTGCGCTGTGGCACGAGAAGCCCGGGGACGCGATGTACATCGCGGGCGGCGGCGACGTCATCGACATCGTCAAGCGCCACCACGCCCGGCCGTCGACACTGCTGGACCTGAAACGCATCCCGGCGCTCCGCGGCATCGAGGTCGACATCGCGGCCTCGCAGCCCAGCATCACGATCGGCGCTCTCACGACGCTGCAGGAACTGGCGGAGAACGAGAATATCCGCCGCTACCTGCCAGCGCTGGCAACAGCGGCATCGCGTGTCGCAACGCCGCAGATCCGTAATATCGGCACGATCGGCGGGAACCTCCTGCAGGAGAACCGCTGCCCGTACTTCCGCGGCCCGTGGCATTGCTACCGCCACGGTGGCATGCACTGCTACGCGCATCACGGCATCAACCGCGAACACGCGATCTTCGAAGGCGACCGTTGCTACGTCGTGACGCCGTCCGACATCGCGCCCGTGGTCGTGGCCGGCAATGCCCTTATCCACGTAGAGGGGAAGGACGGCCCGCGCACGATCGATGCCGAGGACCTGTTCATGCCGGCGAGCCAGAACCTGATGCGCATGCACGTGCTCGACGACGGCGAGGTGTTGACGGCCGTCGAGTTCCGCGTCCGCGAGCCGGCGGCGCCGCGCGAGCGCGACCCGAAAGACCTCGGCATTCGCGGCACGATTTCGCCCATCCCCGTCGACAAGCGCTTCCCGTCCGTCTTCATCAAGTACGCGATGCGCAACTCGTTCGACTTTGCACTGGCCAACGTCGCCGTATTCCTGGACCGGGAGGGCCACCGCGTCCACCGGTGCCGCATCGCGCTCGGTGGCGTCGCGGCGACACCCTATCGTCCGCGGGAAGCCGAGCGTCTGGTTGCCGGCAGTATCCTGGACGACGACCTCATCCAGGCCGCCGGCCGGGCCGCGACCCAGGGGGCCGAGCCGCTGGACCTGAACGCGTACAAGGTGAGCCTGGTGGAGAAACTCGTGGTCGAAGCTCTGCAGGAACTGAATCGATGAAACGCAAACACCACGATACCCTGGGCCTGCTGAAGCAGGGACCGATCGACCTGGTCGGCCACGGGGCCGAGCCGGTACTCGCCGCGGGGTACTCGACGCTCGAACTGGAGCGCGCGGGCCTGACGGTCGAGAAGGCCCGCGAGCTCGGTATACCGGTCGACGCCGGGCGCTGCAGCGGCGTCGGCGCCAACGTCATGCAACTGCGGGCGCTACTGACGTCCTAGGCACCGTGGCGCGCTGCCGAAGTGGCGGCTACTCGTCCTCGCGCGCGGCTTCGTCGCCTTCCGTGCAATCGCGCCTGCGTTTTCGGCATTCGGCGCGCGCTGTGGAGACACCCGGACCGCCGTAGCATGCCCGGTCAATAATAGACATCGTTGAACGAGGAGACAGATCATGAACGAGAACAAGAGAGTCGGTGTCATACTCAGCACGATTGCGGGAGCCGCCATCATGCTTGCGGCAACCGGCGCGCCCGCGCAGGAAAACGAACTCGGCTGGTCCATGGACTCCGCCGTCAAGCAGCTCGACCGCCAGGGCAGCGACCTCGAGTCGGTGCTGGCGGAGGTCGTCATCGAGTATTCCGGAAGCGACGAATCGCTCGCGCCGGTAAAGAGCGGCCGCATCTACTTCAATGACAAGGGCGAGTTCCGCTTGAATGCGAGCGACCCGAGCAGTCTCGTTGTTCTGCTGGAAGGCCGCACCGTGCATCACTACAACTCGACGCTCGCCCGGGTCGACGAGTACAGCCTGTCGAAGCACCCGGCGCGCCTCGAGCCGTTCCTGCCGCTCGGTTTCAGCACCACTGGCCGCGATCTCGACAGGGACTACCTCGTCACGTTCATCGGCGAGGAGAGCGCCGGCGGGCAGCGCCTGCTGGGCCTCGAACTGACACCGAAGAGCGATGACCTGCGCGCGGTGGTGGCCAAGGTGCAGATCTGGGTCGACGAGGCGTCGTGGCTGCCGGCCCGGCAGATCATCACGCACAACGCCGGCCAGGACACGCTGACGATCCACTACTCGGGCCTCGCGCGTAACCTGAACCTGAATAGCGACCTGTTCCGCGACGACTGGCCGCGTGACACCCAGAAAGTCCGCAAGTAAGCGCATGTTGTGTCTAGCCGGGCGCAGCGCCCGATCTTGAGGCTGCCTCGCCTGGTCGCGGCGCTGGCCGCGTGCGCCGCCGGCGGGCTCGCGTGCACGGCCGCCGCCGCGGAAGAGGAAGACGAGCGCCGCTTCGTCGATCCCGAAGACGGGAAATTCGACGTCAGCAATTTCCTCGACACGGCCTACGGGTTCCTGCCGGTCGTCATTCCGATCACCGAGCCGGCCGTCGGCTACGGCGCGGGCGCGGCGCTGGTGTTCATCGACAGGCCGCCGGTAACGCCGGACGGCAGGTTTCATCGACCGAACATGACGGTCGCCGGCGGCCTCAGGACCGAGAACGGCACGGACGGGCTGTTCGGTGGCCACCTCGGCACCTGGCGCGACGGGCGACTGCGCACGCTGGCGGCCGTCGCCGACATGGACGTGAACCTCGAGTTCTTCGGGCTCGGCGGCGACCGGATTCCGGGGTCGGGCGTCGAGTACACGGTCGAGGGAACCGGCGGCGTGCTCGGCGGGTCCTGGCGGCTTGGCGCATCGAACCTGTGGCTGGGCGCGCGCTATGCCCTGTTCGAGACCGAGGTATCGCTGCGCGACGAAGGTTCGGGCCTTCCGGGCGTGTCGCCGGCAGATTTCGGCCTCGAGCTCGCGGCCATCACGCCCACGGTGACGCTGGACCGTCGCAACAATTTCTTCACACCGACGGACGGGTGGTACCTCGACCTGTCGATGCCGCTGTACCGCGAGTCGGTCGGCAGCGACCGCGACTTCGAGAAAGCAACGCTGACCGGCATGTATTTCCAGCCGCTGTCCGACACCCTGTACCTCGGCGTGCGTTCGACGGTGAAGTACAGTTCTGACGGTACGCCGTTCTACCTCCGCCCGTACGTGGCGCTGCGCGGCATCCAGGCCCTGCGCTACCAGGGCGAGGAAAGCATCGAGGCCGAGGTCGAGTTCCGCTGGCAGTTCAACCCACGTTTCAGCGCCGTCTTCTTCGGCGGCGCGGGCGTCGCGCGAGGCGGAACCGGGGACGAGGATGAATCCGCCGTCTCGGGCGGCACCGGGTTCCGCTATCTCATCGCACGCCGCCACGGCCTGCACGTCGGCCTCGACGTGGCCGCCGGTCCGGACGGCGGTGCGGTGTACGTGATCGTCGGCAGCGCCTGGATGCGGCCGTAAGCCTGCGGGGCTAGCGCCCGGCCCGCTCGTACAGCAGATTTCCCGCCACCCAGGTGGCCTGCACGGCCCGATCATCGCCGAGCGTCATCTGGACGAAGAGTGCCTCGTGGACGTCGTCCACGAAGCCCATGCGGTAGTCGATGATCGGCGTCGACTTCATGTCGAGCACGACGAGGTCCGCCTCCATGCCCGGCGCGATGCTGCCGACCTTGTCGTCGATGTACATGGCCTGCGCGGTACCGCGCGTGGCGAGGTAGTACGCGTGCGCGGCACCGAGCGAATGGTTGTTCAGTTGCGCCGCCTTGTAGGCCTCGTTCAGCGTCACCAGGACCGAGAACGAGGTTCCGGCGCCCAGGTCCGTGCCCAGGCCGACGCGTACCGGCCGCCTCTCGTCCCGGGCCCGGAACACGTCGAAGCAACCGCTGCCGAGGAAGAAGTTCGACGTCGGGCAATGCGCAATGGACGAGCCCTTGCGGTGCATGCAATGGAGCTCGTCGTCGGTGAGGTGGATGCCGTGGCCGAAGATCGCGCGCGGGCGGCACAGGCCGCTGTGATCGTAGACGTCGAGGTAGCCGGCCCGCTCCGGAAACAATTCCCTGACCCATGCAATCTCCGACCGGCTTTCGGACACGTGCGTCTGCAGGTAGCAGTCGGGAAACTCGGTCCACAGCTCGCCGGCGGCGTCGAGCTGGTCGTCCGTGCTGGTCGGCGCGAAGCGCGGCGTGATGGCGTACATCAGCCGGCCGCGGCCGTGCCACCGGTCGATCAGTGCCTTCGAATCGTCGTAGCCGCTCTGGGTCGTATCGAGCAGGTCGTCCGGCGCATTGCGGTTCATCAGGACCTTGCCCGCTGCGAGGCGTAGCCCGAGCCGCTCCGCCTCCTCGAACAACGCATCGACGGACTGCGGGAAGACCGTGCAGTACACGCAGCTCGTCGTGATGCCGTTCCTGAGGCATTCCTCCAGGAATACCTTTGCCACTGATGCGGCAAACGCCTTGTCGGCGTACTTGCGTTCCGTGGGGAACGTGTACTTGTCAAGCCAGTGGAGCAACTGCTCGCCGGCGGCCGCGATCATCGGCGTTTGCGGAAAATGGACATGGCTGTCGAGGAAGCCGGCCGATATCAGCGCATCACGGCCGTAGTCTTTCACCTCGATGTCGGCGGGCAGTTCCCGTTCGACGCGGTCGGCCGGGCCGAAGTGCGTGATGACACCGCCGCCGAACGCCACGATGGCGTCGGACTCGTACACCATGGTGTCTTCGACGCCGTCCCTGAAGGGATCCCCCGTGAACGTGAGTGCGGGTCCGCGAATCGCGCCGTCCGGCTTTCGGTGTCCTGCTGTCATCGGTCTGCCAAGCGACGTCCGGCCGTTCAACGGCTACAGGTGGTACTTCGCGAGGAGACTGATCGCCGCCTGGTTCGTATCGAACCCCGGCGAGTTGCCGATCTGGTACTTGTTCCACCAGAGGTCGAACTCGACGCCCACGAACAGCCTGCCCGGTTTCCGCCAGGCGGCACCGAGATCCATCGTCACCTGCGGATTGAGGTGGAAGGTCCAGTCCCGGTTGCCGAGTCCGAGCGACCAGTCGAAATAACCGTCCACCAGGAACTGGCTGCGGCCGATCGAGAACGGGTAGCTGGCCACCATCGTGAACTGCAGGTCGCTGAAACCGCTGTCGCCGCTCGGCGTCAGGTCCGCGCGCCCGTACACGTTGAGTTGCACGTAGTTGAACTTGTTGAGACCGCCGAGTATTCCCACTTCCCGCACGTCGAGATCGAACCCGACGCCGACCAGGAGCGCCTCGGCCGCGTCAGCGTCTTCGCCCCGCTCGTACTGCGTCGCCAGGAGCACGTCCTTGACCTCGAACAGGCTCCGCTTGAACAGCGTGCGGGAGAGATCCTTGCCGAGCATCTTGCCGAAGCTGAAGCGGGGGCCGATCTCACCGTACCAGTTGCTGTCGTCGGTGGCGGCCCCGTGGAAGCTCGCGTAGTCGATGAACATGAAGAAGTCACCGATCGCCGACGCATGCGCGTGCTCGAACGTCACCGTCGACTGCTCCGCGGGATCGACGACGAAGCCGTCGCCGTACGGCAGCAGCGACAGGCTGGAGTCCGTCCAGAAGAAGAAGCCGGGTTTCGCGGCAGCGGCCGCATCATCGCCGTCGCGCGCCGGCGCTTCCTGCGCACCCGCCGGAGCGGCGACGAGCACGAGTATCGCGGCCACCGTGAGCGCGAATCTGCGTATCGCGTCAAGTTCAGTCATGAAAGCCACTCCGAGGTTTCGCCACTGTTTCGATGGGGTGAGTCGATATCCGGCCGCGCTGCACCGAATGACCGAAAGTCTATCGCGAATTCACACGTGCGGCACCGTGCGCGCAGGATCGACGATGGCCCGGTCAATAAAACCACTGCGCGCGAAACAACAGCAGCTTCGTATTGCCGCTGGAATCGAAGCGATCGAGGTCGGCATCACCCCATGACGCGCCGAACTTCCACTGCGGCGACACCCACCAGTTGGCGCCATAGTGCCATTTCCGCAGGACACCACCGTCGATGCCGTCGTGGGTCAGGTCGAGGTGTGAATAGCGCAGCACGAGTTCGAGCGCGCCGAATCGCGACGACGGCGTGATCGCACCGGTCGTGCCGGCGACACGGATGTAGGGACGGCTCTCGCCGGTCACCACCCACGAGGCTGCGAGGTAGCTGCCCGAAAAGCGCGGGTCGCCGTACCGGATCGACTTCGCGCGCGCCTCGATGTGTTCCGCCACCAGCAGGAACGGGCCGCGATCCCACGCGATCTCGAGGCCGATCTCGGAGAGGTAGTCCCCCTCGAACGCACCGGTATCGACGTAGCGGTCGGCAACGTTCGATTCCGGCCGCCCGGAGAGCTGCAGAAGCCCCGCGTCCGCGCCGACACGCCGCACACTGAGGCCGACATGCAGGAAATCGAGATTGTCGTTCGACGCACTGAGGAGACCCGTCAACCGAGCCGCGAGTTCGTCACCGTTGTCGTCGAAGGACAGGTCAGTGTCGAGCCAGTCGTTGAACCAGCCTGCCGCCCAGGTCATCCGGTCGTCCGCGAACTCGCCGGACGCCATGACCCCGATACTGCGCGTCACGAAGAACGGCGACAGTATGCGTTCCTGTTGCGGCTTCAACAATGACAGGCCGGGAATCTCGAACGAGAACGGCTGCTTCATCTTGCCGATGTCGAACTTCACCGGCCCCACCGGCAGGCGCAGCCGCAGGTCGAACAGCCGGAACGCTTCCTTCTCGCGGGTGCGAGGCTCCTGGTAGTCGAGGATGAACAACAGCTCCCACGGGTAGCCGCGCGTGGAGCGTGAGATGAAGCCCACGCGCCCGGCGCGAAGATCGAACGTATCCTCCTGCAGGCCGACCTGTGCCAGGCTGGGCTCGTCCTGATCGAAAAACGTGTAGTCGGTGACGATCGCGATGACGGGCTTGATCCGGAAGCGGTTCGTCTCGTAAACCAGGGCCTCGCCGGGAAGGTCGGCGAGCATGTAGTCGGGAGCATCCTCCTCGTCAGCCAACGCAGGCGCATGGACAACAAAGAGTCCGGCGATCAGCAGTCCCGGGCCCGTCCGCATGGCTTGCTAGAACGCCTCGCCGACCGACAGGTGGATCGCGTCGTCGTCCTTCGACCGGGCCAGGTCGAGGCGCACGTTGACCCGCTTTGCCGGCAATACAGAAAAGCGCACGCCAACACCGTAGCTCGGAATCGTATCGCGATTGCGATAACCGGTGAACGAGGCGCCAATTTCACCCGCCCCGCCGAAGGCCACCAGACCCCAGCGCCTTGACAGCCACCAGCGTGCCTCCGCCTGTCCGAGGTACGACGACTTGCCGAGATAGTTCGTTGCCGGGAAGCCGCGCAAGCCGATCGTGCATGAGTCCCACAGCGGTACCCGACCGACACGCTGACAGCCGTGCAGTTCCCAGGCGAGGACGACCGAGTCCGTCCACTGGTGGTAGGCGCGATACTCGATCTCGTAGGACTGGTAGGTCTCGTTGCTGCCGATTGCCTCGTCATTGAACAGGCCCTCGACCTTGAAATAGCGGCCGGCGTACGAATTGATCGGCATGTCGCGGCTGTCGTATTCCAGCGTCAGGCCGACGCCGACCGAGCGGACGTCCGACGTATCGAAATCGACCGAACCCGCTTCGAATTCGAGGCTCTGATTGGCGTCGATGACGCGCGTGAACCCTCCGCCGTACCAGTTGCCCAGCAGGTTCCTCGACAGCCGCGCCAGGAGAAACGCCCCGTCAACGCGCCAGTCGAGTTTCTCCAATGCCGCGTCCTCTGTGGGCGCGAGGAGAGACAGGCGCAGGTCGGCCCCGCCGATCGCCCCGGTGAAGCGCCAGCGGTCCTTTTTCCAGTAGCTCTGCTGCGCGATGGCCAGCGCGCGGCTGTCGTTATTCGTGTACATGCCCGCGACGGCGGTCGCGGACGCCGGTTGCACCGCCTGCTGTTCTTCGGATTGCGCGTAGAAGTACGCGGAGCCCGCGACGAGACCGGTCCCCAGCGTCGGGTCCGAAATCGGGATCGGCACAGCGACGAAGTTGCCCTTCTGCAGCTTGAGCGCCGTATCGTCTTCGCGAATGTCAGGCGCCATCGTCGGCCGTGTGTCGGCCGTCATTTCGTCCGCGAAGACCTCGCCGCCGAACCCCCACAGTAACGCATGCGTCACCGCGGCAACGGCGAGTGCCCGGCTCCATTCCTGAGACTCCAACGCGTCCCCTTCGGTAATGACTGGCGGTTCGACAAAATCATCCGCCAGCACACCCGCACAATCAAGCCGGTGCCCGCCGTGCTATTCTCAGGCTCCGGCCCCGGCCCCGGCGCCGGGAAGAACACGAATCCCGTCACCACAGCGCGAAGGACTTCCAATGGCCATCAGCAGCACCCTGCAGCCCGTGTCCGCCCAGGTACCGACGACCGCCCAGGCGCTGTTCGTGCGCTACCTGCTCGCGGTCCTGATCGACCTCGTTGTCCTGTGCCTGTTCGACGAGTACTCGGAGAGGGTGCAGGTCGATACGTTCACGACCGCGTTGCTGGCGGCCATACTGCTCCAGTTCCTGCTGAAAGTGACACTCGTCATCGAACATCGCATCGCCGACTGGTTCAAGACGAAGCCCGGCGCGCTGTGGCGCATCACGCGTTTCCTGTCAGCCTGGCTGATCCTTTTCGGCTCGAAATTCGTGATTCTCGAAGCGATCGTCTTCGCATTCGGCGACGGGGTGCAATTCTTCGGCGCCCTGCACGGCGTCGTCGCGCTGATCGTCGTGCTGATCGTGATGATCCTGGCCGAAGAGGTGGTGGCCCGCACCTATCGCCGGCTGGCCGGCTGGGGCGAAACACCGTCCGGGCAGGGCGGCGCCGCGTAAGACACGGCCCGCTCAGCTGTTCGACTGCAGGTCCCGGAGGAATGCCGCAACGCTCGCGCGAATGTCGGCTTCCTCCTGCTCCCAGCGTCGCATGGCAGCCTGCACGCGCGGGTCCGCCACGACCTCAGCATACTGGGCCTGGTTGAAAGTGCGTTCCCAGCCGAGGCTGCCCGCCACCGAGCGGCTGAAGATGTCCGTCAATGCAACCTGCACGGCTTCCTGCACTTCCCCGCGCATCGCGTGGATGTTCATGCGTGTGAACGGGTCATTCGCGACGCCGAAACCCATCGATTCACCGAGCTGCAACAGGCGATCGAGCCGCCGCAAGAGCTCCTCGCGCGGCAGCGAAACATACCAGGCATCCATGGCAACGGCCTGGGCCGTGCGGTACTTGGCCGGCACAGACGCGCCGTCGATGTCGAAGATGCCGGGACTCCTGGCTTCCAGCCAGGCCTCTTCCGACGGGATCGAGCCGGACGCAATCGCTTCACGGAGCAGGTGCTGAACGGCACCGCCGTAGGCAAAGTACCTCGACTCGACGCCATCCTCGATCGCACGGCGCGCGCTGCGGTCGGCCGCTTCCGCATCACCACGCGCCAGCGCGCGCGTCAGTTCCGTGCGATACGCGATCTCGCTCGTCGGCGCGATCGTCACGACACGCGCGCGGAAATCGTCGCCCTCCTCGACCAGTTCCAGTCCGTAGAGGAAGTCGGCGATCAGGCCCGGCAGGTCCTGGTCACGCGGATCGACGGCGAGTGCCTCGAGGAGATTCCTGACGTACGCCACACCGTCGCCTTCCTGGGCACTGATGAGGGCGAGCTGCACGTAGGCGTTCGGCTGCGCCGACTCGATCTGCAGGGAACGCTGCAGCGCGTCGCGAGCCGCCTCGAAATTCTCAAGACGCATGTACGCGGAACCGAGCTCGTAGAGAATCTGCGCGTTGAACGGATCGCGGGCGAGCGCAGTCTGCAATGCCGTGACGGCCTTCTCGTCCTGCTGCGCGAGCTGGTACGCGCGCACCAGCAGAATGCAGGTCTGCGCATCGTCCGGTGCCCGGGCGACGAGGGCCTCGAGTTGCGCGACGAGCGCCTTTACGTCGACGGGATCGCCCGCCAGCGCGCCGGCCAGCGTGCCGACGTACGCGTGGATCGCGTTGGCCACGACGTCGTCGGGGTCCACTTCGAGAACCTGCGCCGTGATCGCGCGGATCTCGGGGTACGCCTGCGCGGGTGCGCGCAGCCCTGTTTCCACCTGGCGGATGTAGCTGGAAGCGAGTTCCGTCTTCGCCTCGGTGAAGTCCGGGTCGATCAGCAACGCACCCTTCAGCAGGTCTTCCGCGCCGCGCAAGCCGCCGTACGAATACGTCAGGTGTTCCTTGCGCGCCTGCAGGTACAGATCGTACGCGTCGGGGTTGTTGGTCTCGACGCCGTCCAGCCGCCCGTTGGCGGCGCCGAGCAATGACGCCGTAAGCTCGGCGCCGACCTTGCGCGCGATCTCGTCCTGGATCGCGAAGATGTCGTCGAGGGTCCGGTCATAGCTCGACGACCACACGTGAAAGCCGTCGCTCGCCCGAATCAGCTGCGCCGTGATGCGTACGCGATTGCCCGATTTCTGCACGCTGCCCTCGAGCACGTGTGCCACGCCGAGCGCCGACGCGATCTCTCCAATGCTCTTGTTCTGCCCGCGGAAAGCGAAACTCGACGTCCTTGCCGCCACCTTCAGGCGTGGCACCTGCGCCAGCATGTGCAACAGCGTCTCGGCCAGCCCCTCGGAGAAGTAGTCCTCGTCCTCGCTCGACAGGTTGTCGAACGGCAGTACGGCAACGGACGCGACATCCACATTCGAGGCAACCAGCGGTTGAACGTCGTCGCCGGAGTGCCGGGCGCTGAACAGACCCAGGAACACGATGAGCAGGACGACACCACCGATCGTCACGTAGTCCAGCGGGCCGGCACCGACGCGTCGTGTCCGGTCTTCGTCGCGGATGTCGGCCTCGCGCTTGATGCCATCCGGCGTCAGTTCGTAGAACCACGACAGCGCGGCTGCGGGGATCAGTCCGAGCGCAAAGATGAGCACGACCGCGCGCTCCGCCCAGTCCGGCGCGCCGAGCGTCGGCAGCAGCGTGGTCAGGACCTCTGTCAGCAGCCAGCCGGCCACGAGATAGGCCGCGACCACGCGAAAGACGCCCCGACGCCTGAGTTCGGCGAAAAACGGCACGTAAACTCCGAAAATCTTTTCCTGAGCGTAGGTTACACCGCTTAGATGCAGCGACGCAGGAAATCGTTAAAAAGCGGGGCAAGGCGCCCCGCCCGCGCCGTCAGAGCGCGCCGGCGCGCACCAGTTCCACGGCGTGACTCGCCGCCCTTGCCGTGATCGCCATGTACGTAATCGACGGGTTCACGCAGGAACCCGAGGTCATGCACGCGCCGTCCGTCACGAACAGGTTCGGCACCTCGTGCGCCTGGTTCCAGCCGTTCAGTACGGACGTCGCCGGATCGTGGCCCATGCGTGCCGTGCCCATCTCGTGGACGCCGCTGCCCATGATCATCGGGCCCGGCCAGGCATGGACATTGGTGGCGCCGGCGGCTTTCAGCATCTCGGTGCCGCGCGCCATGATGTCGTCGATCATCTTCTTCTCGTTGTCCTTGTACTCGACGCTGACGTGCACCTGCGGAATGCCGAAACGGTCGACCTTCTTCTCGTCGAGCGTCACCTGGTTGTCCGCGTAGGGCAGGATCTCGCCGAAGCCGCTCATGTACATGACCCACGGACCGGGCTTCGAGACGGTGTCCTTGAAGTCCTTGCCGAACCCGGGCACGTCCCGGCTCCAGCCCTCGCGGCGTGCCGCACCCTGGAACCCGTAGCCGCGCAGGAAATTCGCATCATCGTCCTGCCCGTCCAGGTTTCGGAAACGCGGGATGTAGATACCGTTCGGGCGCTGGCCGATCGTATTGCGGTCCTGGAACCCGGGCATGACGCCGCCCACGCCGGTCGCAAACGTGTGGTCCATCAGGTAGCGGCCGAGCGCGCCACTGCCGTTCGCGAGCCCGTTCGGGTGCTGCTCGCTCTTCGAGTTCATCAGGATCTGGGTGCTGCCGATGGCCGATGCGCAGAGAAATACGACCCGGCTCGTGAACCGGTGACGTTCCTTCGTTTTGGCGTCGATCACGTCGACACCCGTCACGCGTCCGGTCTCGGGGTCCGTCTCCAGGCGCTCGACCACGCTGTCCGGCCGGATCGTGACGTTGCCGGTCGCCTTTGCCGCCGGCAGCGTCGTCGTGAGGCTGCAGAAATAGGAGGCTGTCGAACAACCGTAGTGACACGGGCCGCAGTAATGGCACGGCGCCCGGCCGTTGTGCGGCTCGGTCAGCACCGCGACCCGGCCGATGGTCATCGTGCGTCCCGGGTAATTTTCCTCGATGGCCGCCTTGACGTGCTTCTCGACCGAGTTCATCGGCATCGGCTTCAGGAACTCGCCGTCCGGAAGCTGCGGCAGGCCTTCCGCCTGGCCGGAAATCCCGGCGTACTTCTCGACGTAGGCATACCAGGGCTCGATGTCCTTGTAGCGGATCGGCCAGTCGATGCCGTGCCCGTCTCGCTTGTTCGCCTCGAAGTCCAGGTCGCTCCAGCGATAGCACTGCCGTCCCCAGAGGATGGAACGGCCGCCGAGCGCGTCCGCGCGCACCCAGTTGAACGGCTTGCCTTCCGCCTGCACGTACGGGTTCAACCGGTCGTTGTTCCAGAACTGCCGGTTGTGGTCGTTGAACCAGCCGAACTTGCTCTGGATCGGGTAGTCGGTCTCGTGCAGCTTGCGGTCGCCGTAGTCGCGGAACCGGTAGTGCCAGGGCGGCTGGTGCTCGCCCTGGTAGTCGCGGATGTGCTCGACGTGGTGGCCCCGCTCGAGCACCAGGGTCTTCAGGCCCTTCTCACTGAGCTCCTTCGCGGCCCAGCCTCCGGAAATGCCGGAGCCAATTACGATCGCGTCGAATTCCATGCTCATCGTCGTCTCCTAGGACCAGCGGCCGGTGGTGGCGTCGTACACGACTTCCTTGTAGACGCCCGGCATCGGGTCGTAGCCCGGTTGCGACGTGGCCCCCAATTCCGACGTGAAATAGCCGTTTACGACGAGGCTCTTCAGCACCTTGAACATCTCGGAATCCTGCACGGCGCCGAGCGCCACTGCCTGTTCGTCGGCGCTGCATGCCGCGAAGCCCCGACCGTGCTTCTCGAAACAGGCATCGTCCAGTGCAAGCATGCCGTCGAGCACCGGTTGCCGCTCTTCCGGCGTGTACCAGTCCGAGAGGATCAGTTCGGCGAATTGCGGCACGCCGGCGGTGATTGCGCCGGGCGTGTCCGTTTCCGGGATGATGCATTCGGCGATCGCCGATAGAACGCGACGGAGATCGGCATCCAGCACGGTCTGGTCCGGAATCGCGTCGAGGTTCGCGCCGGCAAGGCAGGCCCGGTGCAACCCCACCAGCGCAAGCCCGGTCCCGCCGCCGATTGCGGCGCGCAACAATTCGCGTCGATTCATTCTGAAAGTCCCCCTGTCCGGCATCGGGTTCCCGTCGCCGCGCATCGCCGGTCGACGGCTGCGCCGGGCCGAGCGCCATGTTAACCGGTGCAACGCGTGGGCGCGCCATTGATTTCTCATGGAACCTTTCGCCGCCGGTTCCGCTTTACATAAGCAAATTTGTTTCCTACACTCGGTCGCCTAATAACAAGAAACAAGAAGAGCTCATAACACTCTGTTATTTAAGAGCCTGAGGGGATTCCGAATGTCCGTTCAAGCCGTGGCCGGCGACCTGCTGGCAGACGATTTCATCGGCGAGTTTTCCGCACCGTGGGCCGTCCCGCACGACCGGGATGCCGTCGCGGGCCTGCTGTCAGCCTACGACGAACGCCGTCCGTTGACGTTGCTCGTCGGTGACGGCAAGTCGAGCCGCAAGGCGGTCATCGACCACTTCCGGGTTGCCGTCATCGACAACCCGACGATGATCCGCACCGCCGGTGCGGCGGTCGACGCGGAAGACTTCTTGCGCGAAGTCATCCACGACCTGGGGTTCAGCACGAAGGATCTCGGCAAGCGCGACCTGGTCGGGATCCTCGAACTGTTCCTCGCGTTTCAGAAAAAGCACGGGCGACGGACCATCCTGTGCGTCGAAGACGCCTCCGAATGCGTCTACGACGTCCTCGACGAACTCCTGCGCCTGGTCGACCTGGAGTGCGTGGACGCCTTCGGCCTTTTCATCGTCCTGACCGGACCGCGTGCACTCGAGGACCGGCTGGATCGCGATGCGTTTCGTGCGGTCATGAAGTACGCCGGCCAGCCGGTGCGGATCGCCCGCGCGACGGTTGCAGAAACCCGCGCCCTCGTCGCAAGGCACCTGCGTTCCGTCTACGGCGACACGGCGGGGCACGCCATCGAGGGCGGTGCCGTTGATCGGCTGCACCGGGTTACCGGCGGCAACTGGGACGCGATTTACGGCATGTGTGACAAGAGCGTCGAACTTGCGACGGAACTGTCGGCATGGCCGATTTCAGAGAATACCGTCGTCGAGGCGGCGAACGAACTGGGCCTGCTGTCCGATCACCGCGAGGACGAAGCGCTGAGTATCGATTCTAGCGAGGAGCCCACGGGCAGGTTCGGTGCGCTGAGGATCCAGGACCAGGAAAAGCGGCCGTATCGGTTCCTCCTGGACAAGGACGTCGTCACGATCGGGCGGGACAAGTCGAGCGACGTACACCTGCCCAGCCTGATGATCAGCCGCCAGCACGCGGTGCTCTACTCGGGCCCCTACGGCGTGCGGATCGTGGACCTGCACAGCACGAACGGCACGCACGTGAACGGCCAGAAGGTCATGTCGCACACGTTGTCGCACGGCGATCGGGTCGTCGTCGGCAATTTCGCCATCGAGTTCGTTGCCGAGACCGGCCGGCTCGACGAGATCGTCGCGAGCGAGATCCTGGCGCTGGCGCGTTGAGCGCTCGCCGCGGGGTGCGGCGAACGCGACCCGGACAGGTGCGTCAGGCCTGGTAGATCACGTAAATCTTGCGTGTCGTCTCGATCACTTCCCACTCGCCCTCGAACCCGGCAGGAATCACGAAGTCGTCGCCCGCTTGCAGCGTGATCTCGGTGCCGGCACCGTCGCGCAGCACGGAGCGGCCGGACAGGATCCGGCAGTATTCGTTTTCGGTGTACTGGATGCGCCAGCAACCCGGTTCAGCTTCCCACGTACCGGCAAAGAACTTGTCGTCGGCGCTCGTGAAATGATGCCAGGTGCGTTGCACCGGCTGCCCGGACACGCAGCGATCCGCCGGCGTGAGGCTTTCGCTGAACTCCGGTTCGTGACGGTCGAAGAAGACGAGATCGGCGGCGGTCTTGGCTGACATGGTTCGCTCCTGGCGGCGTTTCGGCGCCGGCAGTCCGGCACCGCGATTGTAGCGCGTCCGGCACTTGCGCTCGCACGCCCGGCAAACCATGCTGCACCGATGGGTGAGAACGACGCATCGGCAGCAGACACCGGCCACGACCCCGCCGCCCGCATCCATCGCTGGATTTCGCTGATTATCGTCACGATCATCGGCATCGATTTCGTCTTCGTCGTCGTCGAGGGTCAATGGCTGAGCGCGGCGCTGATCCTGATCATCGCCGGCATCCTGCTCGCGCCGGCACTGTTCGGGGACCGGGTTTCCGTGACCGTGCCCTACGAATTCCAGCTCGTAATCCTGCTGTTCGTGTTCGCCGCGCTGTTCCTCGGCGAAGTGCGCAGCTACTACGACCGCTTCTGGTGGTGGGACATCGTGCTGCACACGGCGTCGGGCTTCCTGCTCGGCATCTTCGGATTCCTGCTGGTCTACGTCCTGAACGAAAACCGCCGAGTCGAGCTGTCGATGCGCCCGCGCTTCGTCGCCCTGTTCGCATTTCTCTTCGCGGTGGCCGCCGGCGCGCTCTGGGAGATCTTCGAGTTCACGATGGACCAGGTCTTCGACACGAACATGCAGAAGCCGATGCTCGGCGACCCGTCGGGCCTCACCGACACGATGTGGGATCTTGTCGTCGACATGCTCGGCGCCGCCGCGATCTCGCTGCTCGGCTGGTCGGCCATGCAGGGTCGGCGGCGGTCCTTCATCGGCGCGTGGATCGCGAAGTTCATCGCACGCAATCCCCGCCTGTTCCACTGAACGCGCGTATCGGAACTCCTGTACATGTTGTACGCATCTGTCCATACCGAGGCCGCCGTGTCGCCGCCCCGCCCGACGTATGCCCTTAACATCCTCGCCGTCGTCGCCCTGGTCGTCGTCGCCGCCTGCGACACCGCGCCGCAGCGTGACGTCATCGAGATCGACGGTCTCGCCATGGGAACCTCCTGGACGGTCAAGATCGCGGCACCGGCCTCCGGCCTCGACCCGGATGCGCTGGCTGCCGGCATCGCCGGCCGCATCGAAGCCATCGAACAATCCATGTCGACGTACCGCCCGGAATCCGCGCTCACCCGCTTCAACGACCAGCGCGGCACGGACTGGGTACCGGTGCCGGGTGAGCTCTGCGACGTCGTGGCCTCGGCGATCGCCATCAGCCGTGCGTCCGGCGGCGCATTCGACGCAACCGTGGGGCCGCTGGTCGACCTGTGGGGCTTCGGCCCGGCCGTGACCCCGGACGAGCCACCGCCGCCGGAGTTGATCGACGCCGCCCGTGCGGGCAGTGGCTACGAGAAACTGGACGCGGACTGTGCGCAGCCGGCGCTCAGGAAATCAGTGCCGGAGCTGCGCGTCGACCTGTCCGCGATCGCGAAGGGTTACGCCGTCGATGCGGTGGCCGACGTGCTCGACGAGTACGCGGTGATCGACTACCTGGTCGAAATCGGCGGCGAGGTTCGTGCCCGCGGCCGCAACGCCGCCGGGCGGCCGTGGGCGATCGGCATCGAGGTCCCGGATCGATCGGCCCGCCACGTCACCCGCGTCATCGAACTCGACGACACGTCGTTGGCCACGTCGGGTGACTACCGCAATTTCTTCGAGCATGACGGTCGCTTCTACTCGCACACGATCGACCCGCGCACCGGCGCGCCCGCGCTGCACGATCTCGCCGCCGTTTCCGTCGTGCACGCAGCCGCGATGGAAGCCGACGCATGGGCGACGGCGCTGCTGGTTCTCGGCCCCGAGGAAGGTCCCACGCTCGCCCGGGAACTCGGCCTGGCCGCGCTCTTCCAGCGCCGCACCGACGACGGCGTCGCCGAGGAGATGACGGGGGAATTCGAAGCGCTGTTGCGGGAGCGCCAGGCCCGGTAACCGGCTATTCGCCGGCGGCGGTCGCGGCGAGATCGTAGCGGAAACCGATGCCGAACAGGACCTGCTCGTCGTCATACGGCGTCGCACCAAGCGACAACACGGACGGAATCGTCGCGGGCCCGACACCGTCGAGCATCCAGTCGTCCGCCTCGAACATCTGCCACGTCAGGCCGAACTCGAGCAGCAAGCGTTCGGACCAGCGATAGTCGACGCCA
Organism: uncultured Pseudomonadota bacterium; assembly: GCA_913055625.1. Taxonomy (GTDB): domain Bacteria; phylum Pseudomonadota; class Gammaproteobacteria; order Steroidobacterales; family Woeseiaceae; genus UBA1847. Next base: position 44,196 of record CAJXJW010000003.1, read on the forward strand.
ACGTGCAGCGCATCCTGTCGCGTCTCGAATTCGGGAAACGTGTCGGCGCCGCCGGCCAGGGAGTCGATGCGCGTTTCCGACGCGCTGTCCGACTCGCGGTAGTCGATGCGCAGGTCGGCCTTGTCGGCAATCTGGCGAATCCGGATCCCGGTGCCGACCGTCGCGAAATCATCCTCGACGTCCGCCGACCAGTCCGGATCGCCGAACGATTCGCTACCCACCTGCCGCGACTCCATCGTGTCGATGCCGATGTCGACGTACCACGACACCGTTTCACTGATCGTCCAGTTCAGGTCGGCCGTGAAGCGCGTTTCCTTGCCCTCGGTCACGCCGAGGCGCGACTCCGTGTAGCTGTCGTCTGCATACAGGCCGTTCAACGCCACGGTGATCGGCCAGTCCACCGGCGTGATGCCCGCGGTGAAGCGCGCGAACTCGCGGTAGCGGTACGCGAGGTTGTACTTGCGCAGCAGCGGGTTCTGCCCGAGCGACGTGGCGACGGTCTCGTCGTAGCGGCCGACGTCGCGCTTCTCGGCGCCGCCGCGTCCGTCGAGGGACAGCCAGTCCCAGGGACGCCAGCGGAACCCTAGCCAGCCGGTATCCTGCGTCTGCTCGGCCACCTCCTGGAAATCGCGGTCCGTCTCGCGACGCGATACCCCGCCGAGCAGTTTCAGGCTGCTGAAGAGCCGGTAACCCGCCTCTGCGGACAGCAGTTGCTGCTGATAGCTGTACGGCGTGTTGAGCTCGTTGTCGCCGCTCGGGAAGGCATCCACGATCACTCGCTGCCAGGTCGCGCGCGCCGAGGTGTTGTCACGTTCGTCGGAACGGTAGAGAAGACGTACGTTTGCCTTCGGCAGTGGCCGCGATGACACCGAGAGCGCAAGATGGGTGACATCAACGCTGCCGTCCAGGTTCGGCCGTGGCAACGGGTCCGCGGCGATCGTCGTGTTCGTGGTGTACGCGAGGAACGGCGTGTCCTGCGTGATCTCGCCGATGGACGCCGACGCACTGACGCTCGTCCGGAACAGCGGCATGTTCACGCCGCCACTCAATGTCAGCTGCTGGTAGCGGCTGTCGGGCGCCTGCGCGAGGGCCGGCATCTCCGCGCCCGCGGGCACGACGAACGGGTCCTGCCAGGCGAGCGCCGAACTCGCGCTCGACAGGTCGGACAGGAACCAGTCGAGTGCCACGCGCGCCGATTCGCCCTGGTAGGCCACGCGCAGCTCGATCTCGTCAGTCGTGTAGTCATAAGGGGCTGGCAACAGGCTTGCCGTCGTGTACGACGAGCCGCCCAGCGTCCGCGTGCCCTCGTTCTCGTGACGACGGAAGTCGACGGAAGCCACGATGCGCGGCGTCAGCGCGTAACGCACGCCGGCCCGCAGATCCGTGCGGTCTCCCTCGATGGCGATGCCAGCGAGGCTCGACGCCAGCATCGAGAAGCCTGAGGTCTGCGGTGCCGCAATCCAGTCCGAAGGCAGCGAAAGCAGCGAATCCGAGGATGCGAACACCGTTTCCGTCGTGAAATACTCGCGCCGAGGCAGCGCGTTGTACGACGCGTGGTAGCCGAAGCGACCCTGGCCGCCGTCGACCCGGGCGCTGCGCGAATCGAGCAGCAGGTCCACCGCATCCCAGCGGAGATAGTAGGCATCGCTGCTCAGCGTGCCGCGGCTGTCGAGGTTGCCGTACGCGCCGGACTCGTCGTAGCCCGTCGCGTCGCCGAAATAGGCCGAGTCGTCGCTGGCGCCGGTCGCACCCGCGGCAACGTCACCGTCGTAGCCGCCGTCGAACGGGCACAGCTCGCAGACCCACTCGCTGGTGTCGACAGACTGCGCGTGCGCTGCCGCCGCACCGCCGATCACGAGGATCGCTGCGGTGCACGAGGAAATCAGCCGGCCTTGAAAGTGCGTGGTCATAACAACCTACCGCATCAGCTTCGAGCCCGACGGGTGGTTCGACCCGTGGACCTGCGAATGACAGTTGAGGCAGCTCTCGCCCAGCAGAAAGCGCGATGGCGTGCCGGACGCGAGGCCGCCCGTGTCCATCGCCACGCTGGGGTGGCCCGTTTGCGAATGGCAGGACTGGCACAGGACCGGCGCCCGCTGTGTCAGCATCGCCGGCTGGTTCGACCCGTGCGGCGAATGGCAGGTCGTGCAGTCTTCCGCGACCGGGGCATGCTCCCAGAGATACGGGCCGCGCTTCTCGGCGTGGCACTGGTCGCAGGTCTCGTTCACCGTGGCACGCACGAGCTCGCTGCCCACCACATCGCCGTGCGGGCTGTGGCAGGACGTGCAGGCCATCTTGTCCTCGACGACGGGATGCGCGAACGCCTTGTGCATTTCAGTGCGCGTCGGCTGGTGGCACTCGTAGCAGACGTCCGCCTGCGAATCGGCCTGCCTCACCGGGTCGAACGGGTCGTGCAGCCTGTGACAATCGACGCAGGCCAGGTCCTCGAAATTGTGTGCCGCATCGTGCCAGCCGAAGCCGACATCGCTGCCGTGGCAAGCGAGGCACTGGGCATTGCCGGCTTCGGCACTGCCCGTTCCGCTGCTCGCGAAGTGCGGCACCGGCGGTCGCTCCTGGCCGCGGCGCACACGACCCGCGTGGTCGTCGCCCGGCCCGTGGCACGCTTCGCATTGCAGCTGGCCCTGGCCGAACGGGCCGGTGTTCTGTCCCGGCCGGCCGTGCGGCGTGCGAAAGATCGCGTACACCGCATCGGCCTCGTGGCAGGACAGGCAGGTATCGGCGCCTTTACGGCTGAAGTCCGGCGATTCCTCGTCTTGAGACGAGACTGGCCCTGGCGCCATGAGCGCCAGGGCCAGCAACAGACCGATCCGTCGCAGCGGCACAGGTGGCCGAGCCCCTAGTTGAACTCGAACCCGTCGACGCCGTGCATGTCCCGGACATCCGACGAGCGGCCGGGGCCGTGGCAGAGACTGCAAGTCTCGACGCCTGACGATACCAGCGCACCGGTCTCCGCCTTGGTCGCCGTGAAGTCGCCACCATTCTGGAGCATGTGCTGACTCGCAACGTCCGACGTGTGACAGCTCGAACAGACCGACGCGTTCGGCGAAATGACAACATCGTCCGCCAGGCTCGACCGGTCCGCACCGACATCCACCGTCGTCCCCGGAATGACCGCCGGGTCGACCGGGTAGTACGTATCCTCGAGGTGGCAGCCTTCGCAGTTGTTCAGGTGCCCCGGGTATACGATGCCGTTGTAGTCGTGCGCGGAGTTGTTGTAGCCGCAGATACCGACGTTGCCGGCATGAATCCGGTGAATCATCCGCTTCAGGTCGATGGCTTCGTCGTCCAGGCCAAGTTCCATGTCACAGGCCGAACCCGCCACGCGGCGATTGACGTCCGTCGCATTCGGGTTGTGGCAGGTTGAACACACCTCGGTGTTGCCGCTGCGGTTGTCACCGTGCAACGCCAGGTTCTTGTGGCAGTCGTTGCACTTGTCGATGTCGACTATGCTGCGACGGGATACGGCCGTGGCATCCGTGATGCCGAAGGCGAGCACGGCCGACGACACCGGCAGGTTGTCGAGCGCACCGTCGACGTCCACCGCCGCGCGCCCTTCGAGGACGGCGAGGCCGGAGCCGGTAATGCCCGTCGGTACCGCCACGTCGGCCGACTTGGTGAACGTGTTCGAGCCGTCGTTCGTCGCGCCGGACTGGAAGTTGATCTGGATCGGCGCGAACGGCGCACCGCTGGCGGCTGGCCGCGCGAGGTCGTCATTCGGGTCGACGTTGCCGAGCGCGGTCGTCGTCCAGGCGAGATCCAGGTTCAGGCGCGAACTGCCGATCTGGAACGGGCCCGCCGGGTCGTTGATGTCGTAGGACGTTCCGTCCTGCGGATTCGTCACCCGGATCGTCGCCTCGGGAATCTGTCCGGGGGCGGTGTTCGTCACGCTGACGACTTCGTAGGCAAAAGCCTCGTTCGCGACGACTTCCTTGAGCTCGTGCGCCTTGGCGACCTGAACGTCGCCATTGTTCACGGTCGCGTCAGGGCCGTGGCAATCGAGGCACTGCGTATCGTCCGTGAACGTGAAGCCGCCCGGGTGACCGCCGTTCGCCCAGTCGATGTCGTCGTGGCAGGTGCCGCAGGCCGCGCGGTTCGCAACCAGCCGCCAGTTGCTGGCGTCGGGCGTGTCGGCATCAGACTCCTCGTGGCAGGTCGTGCAGTTGCGCACGTCCTGCGGGAAAACGATGTCCGAGTAGTCGTGCACGCTGCCGCCGTGACCGACGACGAAATAGCCCTCCGACAGGTTCACGCCGTAGTGGATCTTGTGGATCATCACCTTCATGTCGACGGAGCCGCCCCACGCCTCGGCCGCGGTGTCGCCGTCGATCGAGTAGGGATTGTGGCAGGTCACGCAATAGGTCACGTCGGTGCGCGGCCCGCCATGGAACTCGAGACGGTCGTGACACGCGTCGCAGGTGTCGTTGTCCACGATATTGCGTGTGAACGTCGGGGCGCCGCCCGCTGGCACGAAGTCGTAGATGCCGTTCGAGGAATTCGGCGCCTGGTTGCGGATCTCGATGCCGATCCGGTGTGACTTCATCTCGTCGTAGGTCGGGCCGGCCGGGTACGCCGTCAGCGCGTTCGCGAACGTGTAGGTGTAGGTGCCGTCGTCGTTGTCCGTGAACGTGCCGGCCGTGGCGGTCTCGGTGGTCGCCTGCGCGTTTGCGATACCGCCGCTGTCACGGGTCACGTAGGACTGCCACTCGCTCGAGCCGCCCGCGCTGCCGGGCGAGAGCTGCGAGATCATGAAGCGGATGTCGCCGGCGGGCAGGCCGACGAGCCCCTGGTCGAGGTCATTGGTCAGCGTCAGTTCGACGGTCGGCGCGCCCCCGCCAGCGGGGACCGTGACGCTGCCGATCTGGATATTGATCTTGTCGGCGCTGTCGACGGGAATGCCGCCACCGCTGCCTCCCGGCGGCCCGGGCGGCCCCGGAGGACCCGCCGGTCCAGCCGGCCCCTGGGCGCCTGTCGCCCCGTCATCACCCTCGCAGCCCACCAGCATCAGCGCGGCAGCCAGCACGGCCAGCCATGCGCCTCCAGACGCGCGTATTTTCATGACAGCACCCTCAATTCGCACCGGATTCGGCGCGTCCCCTGGTTTCCCGGTCTTCGCCCAGTCTGGACTCGTTTTAGCAAACCCGGTGCGGCATTCTTATTACGGGTTGTACCTATCGCTCCCGGAACGCACCCTGGCGTTGCGGCAAGTACTTACGTGCTTGTAACGCGCGGGTCTTTGCAAGGGTGCTAACGTTGGCCGTGGCGCTATAATCAGGTGCCGATCAGCCTGCAACGCTGATCGGCCGCGGCGGCGTGGCGCGCCACCGTCTTCGCAGGAGTCCATAACGATGAATCGCCCTACCCTCTTCTCTATTCTTGCGCTGGCTTGCGTATCCGCCCCGATGTCCGCGGCTGCCGTGGAGGAACTCGCGAGCGAGTGCAACGATTGCCACGGTGACAACGGAGTCAGCCAGTGGAGCGACATGCCCACGATCGCCGGCATCGACGCCTTCACCAGTTCCGAGGCACTGTACGCCTACCGCGACGAAGCACGCCCGTGCCACGAGTCGACATGGCGCCAGGGCGACACGAGCCGCCCGGCGACGACGATGTGCGCGGAGACCACTGACCTCACCGACGAGCAGATCGAGGCGATCGCCGAACACTACGCCGGCTTGCCGTTCGTCGCCGCGAAGCAGGATTTCGACGCGGCACTCGCCGCCAAGGGCAAGGCCGTGCATGACGCCGGCTGCGACCGCTGCCATTCCGACGGCGGCTCGAACGTGGACGACGAAGCCAGCATCCTCGCCGGCCAGCAGATGGGCTACCTGAAACTGGCGATGGCCGAGTACCGTTCGGGCGAGCGCGATCAGCCGGACAAAATGCAGGAAGAAATCGGCAAGCTCTCGGACGACGACGTCAAGGCGCTGCTGCACTACTACGCCAGCCAGCAATGAGTTCGGCACCGGATGTCGCGGGTCATGTCCGCGAACTGTTTGCGACCATCGACCGCAAGGACACGGACGGCTTCGTCGATTTCCTGACGGAGGATGCGGTCATTCGCTTCGGTTCCGGGCCGTCCGTCGAAGGGCGTGCCGGCATTCGCGAAATGATCGGCGGATTTTTCGCCAGCATCCAGGCCGTGGCGCACGATCTCGCCTTTGCAGAGCAGGTCGACAACCGGCTCATTTGCGAAGGCACCGTCACCTACACGCGGCACGACGATTCCGCGGTGACACTCCCGTTCGCGAACGTGCTGGACCTGGCCGGCGACGGCCCGCGGCCGCCGATCCGGCACTACAAGGTCTACATCGACATCGCACCGCTGTACGCCGGCGGGGACTGATCCAACCAGCGGCCGGCTTGTCGTGAGTGTCGACGCCGTCATCGCGAACGTCGCTCGACGGCTCAACCGCCAGTTCCTCGCGTCGACCACCCCGTCCGGCCCGGTCGCCTTGCCGCCGCCGGACCCGGACGCGACCTACCTGCTCTACCTGCACATCCCGTTCTGCCGCTCTTTGTGCCCGTTCTGCTCGTTTCACAGGGTCCGGTTCTCCGCGGGCCCGGCGCATGCGTATTTCGACTGTCTCGACCGCGAGATCGAGACCGTGGCAGCGCAGGGCTACCGTTTCGACGAGGTCTACGTCGGCGGCGGCACGCCGACCGTTCTGCCGGATCGCCTCCTCGACACCATCACGCGGCTGCGGCAAGCGCACCCGGTCCGTGACGTGTCCGTGGAAACGAACCCCAACGAACTGACCCGTGCGGACCACGAACGGCTGGCGGCCGCCGGCGTATCGCGCCTGTCCATCGGCGTGCAGAGCTTCGACGACAGCCTGCTGCGCGAAATGCACCGCTACGAACCCTACGGCAGCGGCGACGACGTGTGCCGCCACATCGAGGAACTGCGCGGCGTGTACGACACGGTCAACGTGGACATGATCTTCAACCTGCCGCACCAGGACGAGGCGGCGTTGGCGGCCGACCTCGACATCCTGACGCGTCGCCTCGCCGCGGACCAGGTCTCGTTCTACCCGCTGATGGCGGCCGGCGACGCACGCGTGGCGGTGGAACAGACCATGGGCCGGGTGGGCCACAAGCGCGAGCGGCGCTACTACGAGCAGATCGCGGGGCGCTTCGCCGACGCCGGGTATACGCGAAATTCCGCATGGTGCTTCTCCCGCGGCACCGGCATGGTCGACGAGTACATCGTCCAGCGGGAGGAGTACGTGGGGCTCGGAAGCGGCGCCTTCAGCTTTCTCCGCGGTGCGATGTACGCGAGCACGTTCTCGAACCGGCAGTACGCGAAGCACGTCGCTGCAGGCGGTACCGGGACCGTCCTCGAACGGCACATGGGCAATCGCGAGCAAATGCGCTATTACCTGTTGATGCAGCTGTTCGGGGGCGACCTCGATATCGCCGCGGCTGAGCAGCGCTTCGGCGGGCGTTTCGAGAAGCACCTCTGGCCCGAGATTTCGGCTTTACGGCTGATCGGGGCGGTGCAAGCGGAAGACGGCAGGCTTCGGCTGACGGAGCGAGGTTTTTACCTGTGGGTGGTTCTGATGCGCGAGTTCTTCACCGGCATCAACCGCCTGCGCCAGAACTTGCGGCAGCAGCAGGCGCCGGGCCTGCGAGCCGCGCATGCAGGGGAGTAAGACGATGGCTGACGACGACAACGATACGCTGTCCGGGAGACTCTGGCAGCGTCCGAAGAGCAAATGGCTGCTGGGCATCCCGATCGGCGGCTTTCTCGCGCTGGGACTCGGGGCGATCCTGCTCGGCACGATGAACTACACGCTGCACAAGACCAGTGAGACGGAGTTCTGCTACGTCTGCCACTCGCACGAGCAGTTCATCAAACCGGAGTACGAGGCCTCGTCGCACTTCAGCAATGCGTCGGGCGTGCGCGCGGGTTGCGCCGATTGCCACCTGCCGCACGACAACTGGTTCTCACTGGTCAGCACCAAGATCATCGTGTCCTTCGACATCATTCCGGAGCTGATGGGCAAGATCGATACGGCCGAGAAGTACGAGGAACACCGCGCGGAGATGGCGCAGGCCGTCTGGCGCGAGTTCAAGGAAAACGACTCCGCGTTCTGCCGCAGCTGCCATGCGTTCGACGCCATGGATTTCGAGGCGCAGGACCGGCGCACTGCCCGCGGGCACCAGCGCGCGGCCGAGAAGGGCGAGACCTGCATCGATTGCCACTACGGCATCGTGCACAAGGAACCCGAGAACGCCTCCGAGCTGATGCGCGAAATCGCCGCCGAGTTCGCCGATGGCGACGCTGCCGGCGGCTGATGCCGACGACGCATTTGCCGGGCGCAATTCGGCGCGGCGGCAACGCGTATTCGAGCTGATCAGCGGGCTGTCGGGGCTCGGCCTCGCCCTGTTCATGTGGGGCCACATGCTGCTCGTCGGCAGCATCCTGACCGGCGAACGCGGCTTCGACTGGCTGGCCACGTCCCTCGAGGACTACACGATCGCGCAGCCCACGGTTGCGATCATCCTCGTCCTGTTTCTCGTGCATGCCGTGTTCGCAGCGCGCAAGATACCGGCCAAACTCGAGGAGCGCCGGCGACTCGCACAACTCGCCCGCAGCCTGAACGGGCCGGATGCCGGTGGCGGCCCCGCACACACCGAATCGCTGCTGTGGATCTGGCAGGTGCGCACCGGCATGGTCGTGCTGGTCCTCGGCAGCTTTCACATCATCCTGCTCGGGCTCGACGTGTTCACGCCCCTGTTCGGCGAACACGCGGGCATCGAGGCCGTGACGAGCATGGAACGTGTGCGCGTCGGCCTGTGGCTGCCCTACGCGATCCTGCTCGTGTGCGTGGAATTCCATGCGAGCGTGGGCCTGTACCGCCTGGCCGTGAAGTGGGGCGTCGGCCAGCGCCTGTCGCGCACCGTCGCCCACCGCGTCGAGACCGTGTTGCTGTGGTTTTTCCTCGGCCTTGGCGCGCTTGTGCTGCTGGTCCTCGCCGGCGTCGTGCCGCCGCCGCTGGGTTTCCTGACCGCGGGAGGGCCGGCGTGAGCGAGTGCATACACGTCACGGACGTACTCGTCATCGGCGGCGGGCTGGCCGGCGAACGCTGCGCAATCGAGGCCGCGGCTGCCGGCCACGACGTCACGATCCTGAGCCTGGTACCACCGCGGCGCAGCCACAGCTGCGCGGCCCAGGGCGGCATGCAGGCGTCGCTCGGCAACTGCGCGAAAGCCGACGGCGACAACCCGACCCTGCACTTCCTCGACACGGTGCGCGGCTCCGACTGGGGCGCGGACCAGGAAGTCGCGCGCATCTTCGCGGAAGAGGCGCCGCGCGCCGTGCGCGAGCTCGCTGCGTTCGGCGTGCCGTGGACGCGGGTGCGCGGCGGCAGGAACCGCTACTTCATCCGCGGCGAATCCGTCGAGATCGACGAGGCCCCGGAGAACGACGGCCTGATCATGCACCGTGACTTCGGCGGCACCGCGAAGTGGCGCGCCTGCTATGCGGCGGCCGGCACCGGGCACGCGGTGCTGTACGCCATCGACAGCCAGGTCGTGAGGCTCGGCATCACGGTGCGGGACCGCATGGAGGCCGTGGAGCTGTTGCACGACGGCAGCCGCTGCTCCGGCGCCGTGGCGCGCTGCCTGCGCACCGGCCGGCACGAGGCCTACGTCGCCCGCGCGACGGTCATCGCGACCGGCGGCTACGGCCGGATCTACGGGCAGTACACGACGAACGCCACGATCAACGAGGGCATGGGCGCGGTCATCGCGCTCGACACCGGGCTCGTGCCGCTCGGCAACATGGAGGCCGTGCAGTTCCACCCGACCGCGCTCGCGCCTAGCGGCATCCTGATCACGGAAGGCTGCCGCGGCGACGGCGGCTACCTGCTGGACCGCGACGGGCACCGCTTCATGGTCGATGCGGAACCCGAGAAACAGGAGCTCGCGAGCCGCGACGTGGTGTCGCGGCACATGCAGCAGCGCATGCGCGACGGCTTCGGCGTCGACACGCCCTACGGCCCGCACCTTTGGCTGGACCTGCGGCACCTCGGCAGCGCGCATCTCACGACGAAACTGCGCGAGGTGTGGGAGATCTGCCGCGACTTCGTCGGCATCGACCCGGCCGAGGACCTGATCCCCGTACGCCCGACGCAGCACTACTCGATGGGCGGCGTGCGCGTGAACAAGGACGGCGAGGCCTACGGGCTGGCCGGCCTCTACGCCGCCGGCGAAGCGGCATGCTGGGACATGCACGGCTTCAACCGTCTGGGCGGCAACAGCCTGGCGGAGACGATCGTCGCCGGCCGCATCGTGGGACGCAGCGTCGCGCGCCGCGCGGCCGACACCGATCTCGCGTTGTCGCTGGGCAGCGTGGAAGACGCGCTGCGGCGCGCTGCGGCGCGGGCAAAGGGCTGGCTTGCGCGCCGAGGCGAGGGTCGGAGCGTCTACGAGCTTCGCGACGCAATGGCCGAGATCATGATGCACAAGGTCGGCATCTTCCGAACCGGGACCGAGCTCGCTGCAGCCGTCGAGGAGCTCGCCGAACTCGAGGAACAGTCGCGCTCCGCCGTGCTCTTGTCGACAGCGCCCGGCATGAACCCCGAACTGACGTTCGCGCTTCGCCTGACCGGCATGCTGCGCCTCGCCCGCGTGACGGCCGAGGGCGCACTTCGGCGTACCGAGAGCCGGGGCGCGCACTGCCGCGAGGACTTCCCGCTGCGTAACGACCGCGACTGGCTGAGCCGCACGCTGGTGCGCTGGCACGCCGAAGCGGCCGCACCGGACTTCAGCTACGAGCCGGTCGGGCTGATCGATTTGCCGCCGGGCTTCCGCGGCTATGGCGCGGACGAGCGCATCGAGATGGAGACTGGCATCGACGAGTACAACCGGGGCGTCCCCGACGCACAGGCCGGGCACGGGCGACTGGACGCGGAACAGCCGATGGGCAGCCGGATGGCCTGGCGCGCCTGGGAGGCGGCCTCATGACCGGCGAGCCGACCACGGCCGGACGCCTGCTCCGGTTCGAGATCTTCCGCTATAACCCGGAGGACCCGGCATCGGTGCCGCGCATGCAGACTTTCGAGCTGCGCGAGACGCCGTACCTGTCGCTGTTCATTGCGCTGAACCGCATCCGCGAGGAACAGGACCCGAGCCTGCAGTTCGACTTTGCCTGCCGGTCCGCGATCTGCGGCTCCTGCGGCATGCTCGTGAACGGCCGGCCGGCGCTCGGCTGCAAGACGCTGACATCCGCCCTGCCCGACGTCATTCGCCTTCACCCGCTGCCAGTGTTCAAGCTGATCGGCGATCTCTCCGTCGACACCGGCACGTGGTTCCGCGAAATGGTGGAAAAGACGGCCGGCTGGATCGAGCCGAAGTCCGCGTTTGATCCGGACGCCGAAGAAGAGCGGATGGACGACGACCTGTCACAGGCGATCTACGAGCGCGACCGCTGCATTGAATGCGGCTGCTGTATCGCGGCCTGCGGCGTCTCGAACCTGAACGCGGATTTCCTGGGCCCGGCGGGCCTCAACCGCGTCGCGCGCTTCATGCTGGACCCGCGCGATGCACGGGCCGACGGCGACTGGTTCGAAGTGGTGGCCGGCGCCGATGGCGTGTTCGGCTGCATTGGCATGATGGCCTGCGAGGACACCTGCCCGAAAGAACTGCCCCTCCTCGAGGTCAACGCCTACCTGCGCAGGAAGATGCTGACGACCCGCTAGGCGTTACCGCTGTTCGACGTGAGCGGAAATCGTGAGACGACGCATTGCGCCCAACCCTCGGAACGGCTTGAGTTGAACGCACTCACCCGGTAGGAGCGCGCTTGCGCGCGAGCATCGCGGCTTTGCCGCGATGCAGGAGCCCGAACGGCTCCATCCCGACCGCGCATCAACCGCCCACTTACCCGGAACTCCTAAAGCATTTTCGAGGAAACCCCTCCGCGAGGGGTAATTGAGCGACCTGAAAAAGATGTTTCCGCGGTAACGCCCGGTTGCCGCTATTTCCGAAAGCCGTCATTCGAGCAGCTGCTTTCTGGATCAGCAATCAGGCGGCTCACGGCCAGGAGCCGCCGTTCATTGCGCCTCTATTGTTCCAACAAGAAACTGCAAATTCTTAGCGCTTCACTCACAGTCAAACGCGTCCCGAACCCCCCTGTTGAATGCGAAGTACCCGAGGACCAGTTCATATGGGTACAGAAAGAAAGCTGCTACTGCGAAGTTTGCCGAACTGCGACCGAAGCAACCGGCAAGTCGACCGTAGGCTACGCAGCACCATACGTATATCACCAAGACTACAGGGACAACGTAAATCCAAGAGACGTTGGTATTCGACGTTAGTTGACTCAAGAGCCCGAGTACGAGCCACGCGCCCAAAAGGGCGACATTGGCGTTTCGGAAGCTATAGAAACGCTCGCGGATCTCTGGAGCAGAAGCGGTCGGCTCGAATCCTTGAAGCGAAGATCTCACGATTGCGCGACCGTCTCCATTGGGTCAACGGCAGAAATTATACCGCACGCGACGCGACCGGCAGCTTTAGTAGCCTAAGCGGAAGTCATTCAACGACAAGGGCGACCGCCGCGGTGCGGCCATATCCAGTCATCGAGAACTCGCCAAAGAGCCAGACAGGACCATAAATTAGTCAATAAATTTGAAGGTTTTTGGGATTGCGCGGCACTAACCAAGCATACTTCTTACGGAAGGAACGGCAATGGCAGTCTCGCAAAACCCACGGCAGTCACTGGAAGATCAGCTCAAGGCACTTCGATCCGCCGATACGGTCAACTCGGCACAGCATGTCTTGAATGGCGTACAGCAACGAGTTCGATCGCAGAAGCGCCAGGTAATCGCGGCTGCGCTAGGTGCATGTGTTGCCTCAGTCGGCGTGTTGCATTTTGCGTTGAACGGCGACCCATTTGGTTTCATTGGTTCGATTCTCAGTACGGCAGTCATGATCGTTGTTACCTCGAAATCAGCACGTGCCGCGGCTGGCCTGACCTCGCTCGAATCCGGTAAGTCGCTTCTCGCGGCCTGGCGGACAGAACTGGAGCGCCAACTCCAACACACTTTCATCGCGCAGCTTTGTGCAGTGCTATTCTTGGCGCTGACCCTGTGGGTGGTGTGGCGCAATGCGTTCCCAAGCCTGAAATCGATTTTGTTCCTCGTGATGGCCGCAGTAATTTGCACGTTCGCGACCTATCAGCGCCTCGTGATGAAACCCACGCTTGAAAGAGAACTGGAGGGTCTCCAGGAGGATGGTTAATCATCCGGAGCAGGTATTTCGAGACCACTTCCATAGCGTCTACCGAGTCGCACTAAGTATGTCTGGGAACCATGCGGATGCTGAGGACATTGCGCAGGAAGTATTCGTCGCGATTATTCGGGCGCTGCCCAGGTTTCGTGGCGATGCAAAGCTCAGTACGTGGATATATCGCATAACCATGCGCATCGGCACGAGATGGTTAGCCAGGCGCGGTGCGGCTACGGAGGTTGCGCCGAGCCCCTCTGCTGCGGACAGCGCAATCCCGATTGACCTGGTTAATGCACTTCGCAAGCTACCGACTAACCTGAGGATGGTGATCCAGCTCGTCGGAATCGAGGGCTTGTCACATGCCGAGGCAGCCGATGTGCTCGCTATTCCTGAAGGCACGGTCGCCTCCCGGATGCACTATGCCCGCAAGCGTCTCATAGAATTACTTGGCGACTGACCGATAGATCTTCACCGACGTCTCCTTCGGGTCACAAGCCGTCAGATTACAATAGTCGGCGCGAAAGGCGACTATGCCAAGTGAAGCGGTCACCGATCCGCCACGTGGCGGATTTGACTGAGTCCCATTCGTACGAGCTGATCTTGTGGAGTCAAAGCATTCAGGGCCTTTGAAGCCCTGCATTGCGGCTGCGCCGCAATGCTCGCGCGCAAGCGCGCTCCTACCGCACGAGACGAACGCGACCTGGTCAGGTCGAGAGCTCGAGCAACGCCCGCAGCACGTCGCGGCGGCTGATCTGGCCGACGACGCGGTTGTCCTTCAGCACCGGGTAGCGGCGGAGCCTGGATTCCTGGAACAGTTGCGCGAGGTCCACGATGCTCATGTCCGCGTCGACGGTTTTCACGCCGGGCGCCATCAGCTCCGCCACCGGGCCTCCCGGGTCGCCGTGATAGCCCGCGGCCAGCACGACCTTCAGGCAATCGAACTCGGACAGCATGCCGACGAGATGCCCGTGATCGTCGATGACCGGCGCCCCCGAAATCTTGTGGTGGACGAGCTCCCGCATCGCATCCAGCACATCCGTCTGCGGGCTGAACGTCACGAGCCGGCCGCTCATGTAGTCCCGCACCTTCGCCGATTTTATCGCCACGCTACGCCCCCTCTTTGACGTCCTTTTCGGGGCAGGTACCACTGCACAGTTCGCAGCCCTCCCCGTTCAGCCCCCCGCAACTGCCCTTGATCGGGGCACGTCGCGCCATGACGCCGACCGACATCGCCGCAATGGCGAGGCCGATGACGGCAAAACTCAGCAGCATCGTGATGACGGCGGTCATTCAGCCCCCGAAGTCATCGAGCATGATGTGATCCCGCGTGACGCCGAGATCCTCGAGCATCTTGATCACCGCCGAGTTCATCATCGGCGGGCCGCACAGGTAATACTCGCAGTCCTCGGGAGCCGGGTGCGACTCGAGGTAGTTCTTGAGCAGCACCGTGTGGATGAAGCCGACGGGCCCGGTCCAGTTGTCCTCGGGCAGGGGCTCCGACAACGCGAGGTGCCACTCGAAGTTGTCGTTCTCGGCGGCGAGCTTGTCGAACTCGTCGACGTAGAACGCCTCGCGCAGGCTGCGCGCGCCGTACCAGAACGTCATCTTGCGGTTCGTGTGGATGCGCTTGAGCTGGTCGAAAATGTGTGCGCGCATCGGCGCCATGCCGGCGCCACCGCCGACGAACACCATTTCGTTGTCGGTGTCTTTCGCGAAGAAGTCGCCAAACGGGCCGGCAATCGTGACGTGATCGCCCGGCTTCAGCCCGAACACGTAGGACGAAACCACGCCCGGCGGCACGCTCTTGTCGGCGCCGGGCGGCGGCGTCGCGATGCGCACGTTGAGCTTGATCTGGCCCTTCTCCAGCGGGAAGTTCGCCATCGAGTAGGCGCGCGACGTGGGCTCCTTCACGTGCGACTCGAAACGCCACAGGTCGTAGCGGTCCCACTCGGCCTTGAAGCGCTCATCGATGTCGAAGTCGCTGAACTTCAGGTCGTAGGCCGGCACTTCCACCTGGACGTAGCCGCCCGCGCGGAAGTCCATTTCCTCTCCCGGCTGCAGGTTCAGCGTGAGCTCCTTGATGAAGCTCGCGACGTTGCGGTTCGATGCCACGGTGCACTCGAACTTGCGCACGCCGAACACCTCGTCCGGCACCTGCACGACGAGATCCTGCTTGACCGCCACCTGGCACGACAGGCGGTAGTGATCGGCAGCATCGCGCTTGTTGATGAGTGAGCGCTCCGTCGGCAGGATCGCGCCGCCGCCGGACATCACGCGCACGCGGCACTGGCCGCACGTCCCGCCGCCCGCACAGGCGGACGGTACCAGGATGCCGGAGTCGGCGAGCCCCTGCAGCAGGCGCGTGCCCACCGGCATCTCGACGTCCCGCTCGCTGTTGATCAGGACGTGCGCATTGCCCGACGTGACGAGCCGCGACCGGGCCGCAAGGATCACGGCGACCAGCACCAGGATGACGGTCGTGAACAGGCCGATACCGAGGCCGATCTCGACGATAGCGGGCGTGCCGCCGGTCACAGCTGGATCCCCGACAGGCCCATGAAGCCCAGCGACATGAGGCCCGCGATGATGAACGTGATACCGAGCCCCTGCAGGCCGTCCGGCACGTCGCTGTAGCGCAGCTTCTCGCGGATGCCCGCCAACGCAACCAGCGCCACCGCCCAGCCGAAGCCGCTGCCGGCGCCGTAGACGACGCTCTCGGAGAAGTCGTACTGGCGTTCGACCATGAACAGCGTGCCGCCGAGGATCGCGCAGTTGACGGTGATCAGCGGCAGGAAGATGCCGAGCGCGTTGTACAGCGCCGGGAAGAATCGATCGAGCGTCATCTCCAGGATCTGCACGAGCGCCGCGATCACGCCGATGTAGCTGACGAGACCGAGGAAGCTCAGGTCGACGTCACCGAGCCCCGCCCAGGCCAGCGCACCGTCCGCGAGCAGGAAGTGGTTGATCAGGTAATTCACCGGCACCGTGATCGCCTGCACGGCGACCACCGCCGCACCGAGGCCGAGCGCGATGTCCACGCGCTTCGAGATCGCGAGAAACGTGCACATGCCGAGGAAGAACGTGAGCGCGAGGTTCTCGACGAACGCCGCGGTGACGAACAGGTTGAAGTGCGCCGCCATCAGAGGACCTCCGTGCGGTGCACCTGGTGGATCTGGTACTCGGCCTTTTCGACCTGCTTCGGCCGCATCGACCGCACGCCCCAGATCATCAGCCCGATGATGAAGAATGCACTGGGCGGCAGGAGCATGAGGCCGTTCGCCTCGTACCACCCGCCGTTCGCGGCGAGCGGCAGGATCTCCACGCCGAACAGCGTGCCCGCACCGAACAACTCGCGGGCGGTCGCGACGACCAGCAAGACCACGCTGTAGCCCAGGCCGTTTCCGAGGCCGTCGAGCATGCTCATGCCCACGCCGTTCTTCATCGCGAACGCCTCGGCGCGTCCGAGCACGATGCAGTTCGTGATGATCAGTCCGACGAAGACGGAAAGCTGCTTGCTGGTTTCGAACGCGTAGGCCTTCAGGAGCTGGTCGACGACGATCACGAAGGACGCGATGATCGTCATCTGCACAATGATGCGAATGTTGTTCGGGATGATGCCGCGGATGGCGCTGATCGCGCCGCCGGACAGCACCACGACGCTGGTCAGCGCGATGCACATCAGCAGCGCGGGCAGCAGCGACGTCGTGACGGCGAGCGCGGAGCAGATGCCGAGCACCTGCAGCGTGATCGGATTGTTGTCGACGATCGGCTCGAGCAGGATTTTCTTGGGTTCAGCCATCGTGCGCTTCCCGTTCGCGAAATTGTTCGAGGTAGGGCCCGAAACCGTGCGGGCCGAGCCAGTAATGCAGCAGGTCCGTGACGCCGCGGCCGGTGAGCGTCGCGCCGGCCAGGCCGTCGATCTCGTACTCCGCCGACGGGCCGGGCTGCACGTTGCCCTTGATCACAGAGATACGCGGCTCGCCGTCCTCGCCATAGGCCGTCTTGCCATCCCACATTGCCCGCCAGTCGGGCTTGTCCACCTGGTCGCCCAGGCCCGGCGTTTCACCGTGCTCGTAGAACTGCAGGCCGCGAATCGTCGTACCGTCGGCGGCCAGCGCCAGGTACCCGTACATCGTCGACCACAAGCCCTTGCCATAGACCGGCAGGATGATCTCCTGCAGGTCGTCGCCGTCCCGCACGAGGTAGACCGCGGCGTAGTTCGCGCGCCGGCCGATGCGCGCGGAGTCCGCCGCCGCCGGTATCGCCGTGCTCGCGGCCGGGTCGTTAGCGGCGGCCAGCGCGTCGAACGTGGCCGCGTTGACGGCGTCCGTATAGTCGCCGGTCTCGAGGTCGACAACGCGGGTCTCGACCTGCGCGAACAGCTCGCTGACGGGCCGGCTCTCGTCGTACAGGCCGGCCACTTCGAGCACGATGCGCTGCCGGTACTCGCCGGCGTTCTTCTCCTGCAGCGGTTTCAGCGCGATCGCCGCCACGGACACGAGGACGGAGCACACGAGGCTCACGCCGACGGCCACGATGAGCGTGTTCGACAGGCTGTTGCGGTCGCGTTTCTTTTGCTCAGCCACTGCGCTTCACCCTCCGCCGGACGTTGGCGCGCACCACGAAGTAGTCGATGAGCGGCGCGAAGATATTGCCGAGCAGGATCGCGAGCATGATGCCCTCGGGAAAGGCCGGGTTGATGACGCGGATGACCCAGGTCAGCGCCCCGATCAGCAGGCCGAAGATCCAGTGACCCAGCATCGTGTCCGGCGCACTGACCGGGTCCGTCGCCATGAACACGGCGCCGAACGCGAAGCCGCCGAGCGCGAAGTGCCAGTACCACGGCATCGTCAGCATCGGGTTGCTGCTGCCCGGGTCCGCGAAAAGCAGCGCCGGTATCAGCAGCCCCGCGAACACGCCGGCGATGATGCGCCACGAGGCGATGCGCGCGAAGACGAGGAATGCGCCGCCCGCGAGACACAGGATCATCGAGGTCTCGCCGAGCGAGCCCTGGATCTGCCCGATCGCAGCGTTCGCGTACGTGATGCCGGCATCGCGGATGCCCTGCATGCCCTCGATTGCGCCGATGCCGAGCGGCGTGGCGCCGCTGAAGCCGTCGACCGCCGTCCAGACCGCGTCGCCCGACATCTGCACCGGGTACGCGAAATACAGGAACGCCCGGCCGGTCAGCGCCGGGTTCAGGAAATTCTTGCCGGTACCGCCGAACACCTCCTTGCCGATGACGACGCCGAAGCTGATGCCCAGTGCCACCTGCCACAGCGGCGTCGAAGCCGGCAGGATGAGCGCGTACAGGATGGACGTGACGAAGAAGCCCTCGTTCACCTCGTGATTGCGCACGCTGGCGAACAGCACCTCCCAGAACCCGCCGGCCGCCATCGTCACCGCGTAAATCGGCAGGAAATACACGAGGCCGTGCAGCAGGTTGTCGTACAGGCTCTGCGGGTCGACGCCGGCGCCGAGCAGCGCAAGCAGCGCGCCGCGCCAGCCGGGCACGCTGTCGAGGCCCATGGCCAGCATCGCCGAGTTCGCCTGGAAGCCCGTATTCCACATGCCGAATAGCGTGCACGGCGTCACGGCGAACACGACGAGGATCATGACGCGCTTCAGGTCGAGTGCGTCGCGCACGTGCGGCGAGCCTGGCGTCACGTCGGGCGGCGAGTAGAACAGCGTGTCGACCATCTCGAAGATGGCCCCGAATTTCTCGAAGCGGCCGCCCCGGGTGAACAGCGGCTCCAGCCGGTCGAGCAGTTTCCGGAAGCCCCGCATCAGCCGTTCACCTCGATTTCATTCAATACCATGCGCAGGTACGGACCGTACTCGTACTTGCCGTTGCAGACGAACGAGCACAACGACAGGTCCTCCTCGTCGAGTTCCAGGCAACCGAGTTCGCGTGCGCGGTCCGTGTCGCCGACCAGCAGTGCCTTGAGGAGCGGCGTCGGCAGGACGTCGAGCGGCACGACCCGTTCGAAACTGCCGATGGGCACCATCGCGCGGGCGCTGCCGTTCTGTGTCGTCGTCAGCGCGAAACCCTCGCGGCTGAACGGCTTGCCGACGTAGGCCCGCATCGCCGAATACTTGCCGACGCCCGGGCGCATCCAGTGCATGAACAGCCGCGAACGGTCCTCGGAAATCAGCGACACCTGGTCGTGGTAGCGGCCGAGGAAGGCCAGCGGTCCCGCGGCGCGGTGCCCCGACAATACCGAACCGCTGATGACGCGCACCGGGCCTTTCGCCACTTCGCTCTCGAGAAACTCCTCCGTGGCGGCGCCGAGCCGCGTGCGAAGCAGGCGCGGCTTTACCGCCATCGGGCCGCCGACCGCGACGACGCGCTCCGTCGGCAATCGTCCGGTCGCGAACAGGCCGCCGATCGCGATGACGTCCTGGTAGCCGAGGTGCCACGCGGTCCGCGTGCCGCCGACCGGCGCGAGGCAGTGTATGTGCGTGCCGACCAGCCCGGCCGGGTGCGGACCGTCGAACTCGGCGTGCAGCAGGCGGGCATCGTCGACGGCCGGGATGCCCGAATTCGGCGCCGTGCACAGGTAGACGTTCTTCTCCGTCAGCCGCAGCAGCACGGCGAGACCGCGTTCGAAGTCGGCGCTGCGCTCCCGGATCACGACTGCCGGGTCACCGGCGAGAGGCCGGGTATCGATCGCCGTGACGAAGATGTTCGGCACCTCGATGTCCGGGGCGGGCCGTCGGCTGTACGGCCGCGTCCGGAATGCGGCCCACAGGCCCGACGCCAGGAGCTTCTCGCGCACGGCATCCGCGTTCAGGCTCGCGACGTCGGGTGCCGCGCCGAAATCGACCGCGTCGTCGCCGTGCAGGCGCACGACGACGGACTGCAGGGCCCGCTTCGCGCCCCGGTTGATCGCCACGACCTCGCCGGCGCCGGGCGACGTGAAGTGAATCTCCGGGTACACCTTGCTCGTGAACAGCGTGGAGCCGAGCGCGACACGGTCACCCTCTTCCACCTGCATCTGCGGCCGCAGGCCCACGTAGTCGGTGCCCAGTACAGCCACCGTGGCGGCCGTCCGGGCGTCTTCGATCACCTGTTCGGGCGCACCCGCCAGCGGAATATCCAGCCCGCGCCGCAGCGAAATGCGTTTCGGCGCCCCGCTCTTCGACGTCGCCATTCGGGTCAGCCCTGCGCGAAGAACACGAGGTACAGCGCGCAGCCGGCCAGCCACAGCGAACCGATCGTGTGCACGGCCAGCGTCGCTTCGATGCCACCGGTCATCTTCGGGCGGTCCGCGACGCCGGTC
Organism: uncultured Pseudomonadota bacterium; assembly: GCA_913055625.1. Lineage (GTDB taxonomy): Bacteria > Pseudomonadota > Gammaproteobacteria > Steroidobacterales > Woeseiaceae > UBA1847. Next base: position 64,730 of record CAJXJW010000003.1, read on the forward strand.
CGGATCGCGGCCGTCGCGCGCAGCACGGGCAGCAACAGCAGGATCGGTACGGCCGGCGCCAGCAGCGGCAGCAGCCCGCGGTACGTCATCCAGCCGACGACCGCGACCGCGGCGAGATTCGCGCAGAGATACAGCACCGCGGTGCCCGCCAGGCCAATGCGCACCGGCAGTGTTCGCTTGCCGGTCGCGCCGTCTGCCTCAATGTCCGGCACCTCGTTGATCAGGAGGATGTTCGCGACCCAGATGCTCACCGGTATCGAGAACAGCAGCGCCGGCAGGTCGAGGGCACCGCTCTGCAGCCACGCGGCACCGCACACCGGCAGCACGCCGAACGCGATGCCGACCGCGAGTTCGCCGAGTCCCAGTGCGCTCAGCCGCAGCGGGCCCAGCGAATACAGGACCGCCAGCGCCACGCCGGCGAGGCCGAACCAGAGCACGACCGGCCCCTTGTCGAGGAGCAGCAGGAGACCAGCGACGGCGGCCACCACGAGCAGGCTGATGCCAAGCCGCGCCATCATGGCGGCGCTCAGGATGCCTGCCTGGATGAAGCGTGAGCCGCCGGTATAGGGATAGATGCGGGCGTCGTTCACGCGATCGGTGCCGCCGGCGTCATCGCCGACGTCGTTCAGGACGTTGGCACCCGCGTGCACGCAGGCCGTGGCCAGCAGGGCCAGTACGAACGCCGTCGCATCCAGCGCGCCCGCCGCGGCGACGCCCCAGGCCGTGCCGGCGAGTACCGGCAGGACCGAGGCCGGGAAGAATTTGGGTCGCGTGGCGTGAAACAGGCGCTTCGCCACCTGTGCTGGCCGGTCGCCGGCATATTCTGCCGCCGACGGGCCCGCGTTTTCGGTGCCCGGAGAGTGCATCGATCGCTCCTTGATTCTTGTCGACCGGCATCGCATTCTGCGGCGCGCCGGCGCATCACTCTCGATTCTATCCCTAATCGGCTCTTTGTCTCACCCCCCTTGACCGCCGGTGCGCGACGGCGGCGGCGAGAATGAGCAGCGCGATGGCAATCACGGGCCAGTGGTGAGCGCCGGCGACCTGGTGCTCTAGTTGGCGGGCGAGCGGCTCGTCCGCGTCGAGGGTGTGCGCGAGGGCGAGCCCGGTGGGCACCGCAGACAGCAGGATAGCCAGGATCAATCGCATGTCGCTCTCCTCTCGTCGCCAAATGTGTCCGGCCGGGGCGCACGCACCGTACGCGACACCCCGCACTGAACCTTAGGCAGCACCGCCCCCGACCGGAATAGGCGTTATTACGTACGGGAGCAGGGTCATTCGCGATCTATCATCGACACCCCGATGTTCGCGGCGATTTCCCGCGCCGCCGGAGTATGCGATGTGCCTTGCCGTCCCCATGCGCATCCGATCGATTGACGGATTCCAGTGCACCTGCGAGGCGCGCGGCGTCGAGCGCGATGTCAACCTCTTCATGCTGCAGGACGAGACGCTCGCGCCGGGCGACTACGTTCTCGTGCACGTGGGCTACGCCATCCAGAAGGTTTCCGAGGTCGAAGCGGAGGAATCCTGGGCGCTGTTCGATGACATCCTGGCGACTGCCGACGAAGCGCTGGCAGGAGGCTGACCATGTGCGATACCTGCGGCTGCAATGTCACGCCGGGAAACCGGCACCTCGTCGAACCGGACGGGCCGCTGGCCCACACGCGGCACGGCCACGAGTCGGTCGAGGTCCTTGAGGGCCTCCTGGATGCGAACGACCACCAGGCCGCGCACAACCGCGAGCACTTCGCACGGCACGGCGTCACTGCGATCAACCTGATGTCCTCGCCCGGTGCCGGCAAGACGGCCCTGCTCGAGACCACGATCGCGGCGCTCGGCGGCCGGCGCCGCATCGCGGTAATCGAGGGCGACCTCGACACCGAGAACGACGCGAACCGGATCCGCCGCTGCGGCGTCCCGGCCGTGCAGATCCAGACCGGCAGCGCCTGCCACCTGGACGCGCACATGGTTCATGCGGCGCTGCACGAGATGGATCTCGACGCGATCGACATCCTGTTCATCGAGAACGTCGGCAACCTCGTCTGCCCCGCGAGCTTCGACCTTGGACAGCACGCGAGCGTCGCGCTGCTGTCCACGCCCGAGGGCCACGACAAGCCGGCGAAATACCCGGTCATGTTCCGCGCGGCGGACCTCGTGCTCGTCAGCAAGAGCGACCTGCTGGAGGTGCTCGGGGACTTCGACGTGGAAGCGGCGATCGGGCACGTCCGCGGCCTCGCGAATGCGGCGCCCGTCATCCCCGTCTCGTCGCGCAGCGGTGCCGGCATGGACGCCTGGCTCGCCTGGCTCGGCGACGCGTCGTGAACGCCGCCGACTGGCTGGAGCGGGTGCGCTCGCTGACGCCGGCCGAGCCGGTGCGCGTCCTCAACGTCTGCGGCGGCCACGAGCGCGCCATCACGATGGCCGGACTGCGGTCGGCGCTGCCACCCACGCTGGAACTCATCCCCGGGCCCGGCTGCCCGGTGTGCATCTGTCCCGAGGAGGACGTGTACGAGGCGATCCAGGTCGCGCGCCACGAGGACGTCACGCTGGTCGCCTTCGGCGACATGCTGCGCGTGCCGGTCAATGCACCGAAGCGAGAGCCGCGCTCACTCGAACAGGCGCGCGCCGCCGGTGCCGACGTCCGGCCGATCGCGTCGCCCGCCGCGGCCGTCGCGCTCGCGCGGGAGAACCCCGGGCGCACGATCGTCTTCTTCGCGGCGGGCTTCGAGACAACGACGGCGCCGGTGGCCGCCATGCTCGCCGAGGGTGCGCCCGACAACCTGCTCGTCTTGCTCTCCGGCCGCCGGACGTGGCCCGCCGTGCGCATGCTGCTGGAGGCCGACGAACCGGGCTTCGAGATGATGATCGTCCCGGGCCATGTCTCCACGGTGATGGGCGCCGAGGAGTGGCATTTCGTCGTCGATGATTTCCACATGCCCGCCGCCGTCGCCGGCTTCCGGCCCGAGACGCTGCTCGCGGCGCTGGTCTCGGTGCTGCGCCAGCGCCGCGACGGCCGGCCGAAGCTCGAGAACTGCTACCCGGAGGTCGTCCGGCCGGGAGGCAATGCGTTCGCGCGGCAACAGCTCGAGACAGTCATGGACACGGTGGACGCCACGTGGCGCGGCATCGGCACGATCCCCCGCTCGGGCTTCGCGCTGCGACCCGCCTACGCCGCGCACGACGCCCGGCGACGCTTCCCGGACTACGCCGACGATTCCCGCAAGCGCGTCGGCGAGATGCCGCCCGGCTGCGATTGCGCGCAGGTCGTGCTCGGACGCATCCGGCCGAACGAGTGCCGCCTGTACGGGGTCGCGTGCACCCCGCGCAAGCCGATCGGCCCGTGCATGGTCTCGGACGAGGGCGCCTGCCGCATCTGGTGGTCGGCCGGCCATCGCGACAACGCACACCGTGCGCCGAAGCGCTCCGTTGGCTGACGCCGTTCGCACCGATCGCGGGCCGGACTCGCCCGGCGCACGGCGGATCGTGCTCGAGGGACACGTGCAGGGTGTTGGCTTCCGGCCCTTCGTGCACCGGCTTGCGGAACACTTCGGCCTTTCCGGCAGCGTGCGCAACCGTGTCGGTCGCGTGGAAATCATCGTGTGCGGCGGCGAGCTCGCGCTGACGGCGTTTCGCCACGACCTGATCGCGAAGGCGCCGCCACTGGCCAGGCCGCGCGTCGTCGCCTTCGAACGCACGGCGGCGCCCCTCGGGCAGGGCTTCGCGATCCTCGCGAGCGCCGCCGACGGCGATGCGTGCGTCAGCGTGCCCGCCGACTGCTTTCTTTGCGATGACTGCCGGCGCGAACTGAACGACGCCGGCGACCGACGCCACGGTTACCCGTTCATCAACTGCACACAGTGCGGCCCCCGCTACACGTTGATCACGGCCATGCCGTACGACCGCGTGAACACCAGCATGGCGGCGTTCGAACTGTGCGCCGCTTGCCTCGCGGAATACGAAAACCCGGCGGACCGCCGCTACCACGCGGAACCGATCGCCTGCGCCGACTGCGGCCCGCAGCTCACGTGGCATGCTGGCGACGGGGACGTGTGCGCCGGAGCGGCCGCACTGGACGCCGCCGTTGCCGCGCTCTGCGCCGGCCGGATCGTGGCCGCCAAGGGCATCGGCGGCTACCACCTGATCTGTGACGCGACGAACGACGTGGCCGTCGCCACGCTCAGGAAACGCAAACACCGCCCGTACAAGCCACTGGCCGTCATGGTGCCGGCCGCAGGCAACGATGGCCTCGACGAGGTACGTCGGCTCGCGACACCGACGCCGGGTGAACTCGAGGCACTTTCCGACCCGGCGCGGCCGATCGTGCTGGTCACCGCGTGCCCGGATACCGGGCTCGCCGCCGCCGTCGCACCGGGCCTGCGGGAAATCGGACTGTTCCTGCCCTACAGCCCGCTGCACCAGTTGCTGCTCGATGCGCTGGGCGTGCCGCTCGTTGCAACGTCAGCGAACCTGAGCGGCGAACCGGTCTTCACGGACAACGGCGAGGCGGAATGCCGCCTTCGCGACATTGCCGATGCGTTCCTGCACCACGACCGGCCGATCGTCCGGCCCGCTGACGATTCCGTCGGGCGCCGGATTGCGGGCCGGGTGCGGCCGATACGGCTTGGCCGCGGCCAGGCGCCGCTCGAGATGGAGCTTCCCTGGGCCCAGCCGGAGCCGCTCATCGCGCTGGGCGGCCAGATGAAGACCACCGTTACGCTGAGCTGGGAGCGCCGTGCCGTCGTCGCACCGCACATCGGCGAGATGGACAGCCCGCGCAGCCTCGACGTGCTGCAGCACGTCGTCGACGACCTGCAATCGCTGTACGGTGTCGAGGCCCGAGTGCTCGCCTGCGATGCGCACCCCGGGTACACGACACACCGCTGGGCGCAACGCCAGTCGCTGCCCGCCGTGACGGTCGCCCACCACCGGGCGCACGCCAGCGCGTTGGTCGCCGAAGCCGCCCTCGCCGGACCTTGGCTCGTGTTCACCTGGGACGGCACGGGCTACGGCGAAGACGGCACGCTGTGGGGCGGCGAAGCGCTGTACGGCGATGTCAGCACGTGGTCCCGGGTCGCGAGCCTGCGCCCGTTCCGCCTGCCCGGGGGCGACCGCGCCGGGCGCGAGCCGTGGCGCAGCGCCGCGGCCCTGCACTGGACTTGCGGCCGGTCGTGGGCCGCGGCGCCGCCCGAAGCCGCCCTCGCCGCCCGCGCGCACCGCCGCGGCATCAACAGCCCGGTGACGAGCGCGGCAGGCCGCCTGTTTGATGCCGCGGCGGCCATGCTGACCGGGCGGCAGACCGTGAGCTACGAAGCGGAGGGGCCGATGCGTCTCGAGGCGCTGTGTGACGGCACTGGAGAGGCGTTTGCCCTGCCCCTCGCCCAAGGCGAAGACGGCGTCCTGCGCAGCGACTGGGCGCCGTTGTTGCCGCTGCTGGCGGACACCCGCCGCCCCGTCGCCCGGCGCGCCGCCGATTTTCACGCCAGCATGGCGCGCGTCATTGTCGACCAGGCACTGCGCCTGTCGGAGACAGCGACGGTGCGCTACGTCGGCCTCACCGGCGGCGTGTTCCAGAACCGCGTACTGGCGGAGCTTGCGATCAATGGCCTCGAGTCGGCCGGCTTCTCCGTGTTCCTGCCGAAACGACTGCCCTGTAACGACGCGGCGCTGAGCCTCGGGCAGGCCGCTGAGATCGCCGCACGTTGCGCGCCGTGCTGAGCGATCCGCACATCTCGCTGGCGCACGGCAACGGCGGGCGCTTCATGCGCGAACTCATCGAGGAGGTCTTCGTCCGTCACCTGGGCGCCGGCAACGTTGACGCGAGCGCGGACGCCGTCGCGCTCGATCTCGGCGGCGGCGAGCCGATGATCACGACCGACGGATTCACGGTCCAGCCGCTCGAGTTTCCCGGCGGCGACATCGGGTCCCTGGCCGTGCACGGCACGGTCAACGACCTGGCCGTCGCCGGCGCCAAAGCCCGCTACCTGACGCTCAACGCGTTCATCGAGGAAGGCTTCGAATCGGCCGTGCTCGACCGTATCGTCGCGAGCCTCGCGGCGGCGGCCCGCGCCTGCGGCGTGCGCGTCGTCGCAGGCGACACGAAGGTGCTGCGCCGCGGCGAAGGCGGCGGCGTGTATTTCGCCACGACCGGCGTCGGCGTGCGGCTGCCGGGAGCGCGGCCAGCGCTCGACCGCATCCGCGAAGGGGACGCCGTCATCGTCAGCGGCACGATCGGCGACCACGGCACGGCCGTCATGCTCGCCCGCGAGGACTTCGACCTGCGTGGCAGCCTCGCCTCGGACTCCGCGAGCGTGGCGCCGCTCGCCGAGTCCCTGCTCGCGTTCGACGGACTGCGCTTCATGCGCGACCCGACGCGCGGCGGCATCGCGTCGGTCGCGAACGAGATCCGGCGTGCCACTGGCCTCGGCCTCCGCTTCGAGGCAAACCTGCCGGTCGCCGAGGCCGTGCAGTCCGTATGCGACATGCTCGGCTACGACCCCTGTTATCTCGCGAGCGAGGGTCGCGTCATCGCCGTCGTCGCACCGGACCAGGCCGATGCCGCCGTCCTGGCGCTGCGAGGGCACGACGGCGGCCGGTCGGCCGCGCGTGTAGGGACCGTCACCGGCCGCGGCACGCGCGTCACGCTGCGCACCGAACTCGGCGGTGAGCGCTTTCTCGAAGAACTGGAGGACGATCCGCTGCCGCGGATCTGTTGATCATGTCCGTCGCAAGCGCCGCGTCGCACGGGGACCCGATCGCGCCCGTCATTCTCGGCGTCACGAGCATCCTGCTGTTCGCCATCATCGGCCGGGTCGCCGCGCGCCGTGCCGGCCAGCCGACCGTGCTCGGCGAGCTGATCATGGGCATCCTGCTCGGCAACATCGCCTGGTACTTCGGCTTCGACCTGATCGCGATACTCCGTGAAGGCCCACAGGTATTCGACGTGGTCAACGAGACGCTGGCCGGCATCCCGCTTTACGAGGCCGCCGTGTCGAATTTCGGTGAGGACAAGGGCGTGGAGGTCGCGCGCATCATGACCGGACCGCACGGCGGGCAGGTCATGCAGGTCGCGCACGCGGTCGACGTCTTCTCCCGTTACGGCGTGATCTTCCTGTTGTTCATGGCGGGCATCGAAACGGAACTGAAGGAACTGCGACGGGTCGGCGCCGACTCGATTCGCGTCGCCCTGATCGGCGTCATCCTGCCGTTTGCGCTCGGCTTCGCGGCGACAATGGTGCTGCGGCCGGAGCTGTCCTTCTACACCGACCTGTTCATCGGCGCGACCCTCGGCGCAACGAGCGTGGGCATCTCCGCACAGGTCCTTCGCGAAACCGGTTACATCCAGCGCCGCGAGGGCCACATCGTGCTGGGCGCGGCGGTCGGCGACGACATCCTGGGGCTGATTATTCTTGCCGTCGTCTCCGGCCTCGTCGTCACGGGCACCGTCAATCTCCTCGGTATCGTGTCCGTCATCACGATCTCTGTGCTGTTCCTGGTTGCCGCAGTCACGCTCGGACCGACGCTGGTACGCTTCGCCGCATTCATCATGCGGCGCCTCGACCTGGTCGAAGCGAAGATGTTCACGTCCTACTTATTCGTCATGATTCTCGCGTGGGCCGCGAACCTCGCTGGACTGGCGACGATCGTCGGCGCATTCGCCGCCGGCGTGGTGCTGTCCGACAGCCACTTCAATAAGCACGAAGTCGGCAGCGACAAGCCGGTGACGATCCGCGAGCTGATCATGCCGCTCGAGGTGATCCTCGTGCCGATCTTCTTCATCCTGATGGGCATCCAGGTGAAGCTGGAATCTTTCCTGTCCTGGCCGGTCGTCTCGCTCGCCGGCGGGCTGCTCGTCGCCGCCGTCGTCGGCAAGGTCGCATGCGGACTCGGCGCGAGGTCGCCGGCCAACCGGCTCATTGTCGGTGTCGGCATGCTGCCGCGCGGCGAGGTCGGGCTGGTCTTCGCCGCCATCGGGCGCGCGCTGGGTGTGCTGGACGACGCCCTGTTCTCTGCAATCGTGTTGATGGTCATCGTGACGACGCTGATCGCGCCGCCGTGGCTGAAGGCTGTGATTCGCCGTCAGCCGGCAAGCGCGGAGGAAGCCTCGGCCTGAGCGCCAAAGCGCACCTGCATCAGCATCAGCTCGTCACCGGACACGACGCGCGTGCGGAAGTCGCCGCAGTGGCCGCACAGCAACCGGTTCACGCTGGCAGGCGATTCCTTGGCGCAGACGGTACACGCCACGACGATGTCCGCGGGCTCGAGCGTAAGCTCGGCCGTCGCCGCAATCGAGCCGGCGGCCGCGATCGGGTAGGCATTGCGCAGGAGGTCGGGCTCGACGCCGGACAACGGTCCCACGCGCACCGTGATCGAGGCGACGCAGGTCGCGCCATGCTCTGCGGCGACACGCTCGACCTGGACCAGCAGCGCGTTGCACACGGACAGCTCGTGCATCAGTCCGTCCCCGCGCCGGCAAACAGAGCGCGCCGGCTGAGACGGGCCGGCGGCGCGTCGGCCGCGGGCGGCTCGAACAGCCGCTCGACGATGTTTGCGCCGAGCTCCACGGCCTCGTCCGTGCTCGCCAGCGGCGTGACGTCGCGATAAAGCACGACGCTCAGGTACAGGCCGAGTTCCTCGTCCCGGTGCACGGTCATCTCCTGGGTTCCGGCCGGCAGGTCGATCGACACGACCGCGCCCTGTGCCTCGTCCGCCCAGGTGTCGTCGCCGGGCAGGACGACGAGGTTCATGAACCAGGGCGTGACGAGCACCCCGAGGGCGTGGGATTCGAACGGGCGAAACCCGGCGGTCGCGACGTCGAGCGCCGCGTTGACGATCGGCAGCCCCTGCATGCGCTCGGCGTGGATGCGCCGGTAGCGCGCCCGCAGCGCCGCCGGCGTCGGGTTGATCTCAGTCATCGAGCGGCAGGAACTTGTCCTGCTCGGCGTCGCATTGGGGACATCGCCACCAGGCGGGCAGTGCCGTGAACGCGGTGCCGGACGGGATCTGCTCGACCTCGTCGCCCTCCGCCGGATCGTAGACGTACCAGCAGATGCGGCACTCCAGGCGGGTCGCCTCGTCGACGCGGCCGCCCGGTGCCGCGCTGGCGCTCACGCGACGTCAGCCCAGTACGGCGCGAGAATCGCGTCAAGCCGCTCGGCGGAATCGGCGAGATCCTCGGGTGCGGCGCAGATGAGTTCCGGCACGCCGACCACTTCGAGCGTCGTCAGGATCGGCGTACCCATCGAGTTCGTGAAGCGCACCCACCAGACGTTCGGCACCGCCGTCGCAATCACCTGGCATTTTCCGTAGGCCCGCGACAGCGTGTCCACGGCGCCGCGCCCGAGACGCAGGTCCAGGAATGCCAGGTCCCCTTCCGTCAGCGGCAGCAGCGTCAGGTTGATCTCATGGCGCACGCCGGTGCTGGCGTAGTCGGCACAATGCGCCTCGAGCTCGACCAGGATCGGCAGCGCGTTGATCACGCCGTCCGGAATCCCGTCCGCGCTCGTGTCGACCGCGCGCGCGAACTCGAACGGCAGGCTCACGACGTGCGGCGCCGCACCGACTTCGAGGATGTCGGCGACGACCTCGTCATCACTGTCGAGATACACCGTGCGCCAGACGCCGGCCAGCACGCTCTCCTGCGTGCGCGCGCGAACGCTGCCGGTGCAGGTCACGCTGACTTCGCCCTCGCCGAGCACCTGGTTCACGAGTTCGCGGCTCGCGTCGTCCAGCGCGCCGAGGTTCGCGAGCTGCGGCTCGGCGCCGACGGTCCAGCCAGCCAGTGCCTGCCTCAGCCAGCGCATCGTTTCGCGCGCGCCGTCGAGGCCGGTGACCGCTTCGGGCTCCGGCATGGCCGGCGGACGGTAGGTCCACATGTCGCCCGGCATGTCGATGTACTGCAGTGACTGCCCGTCCTCCTCGTCCGGCTGGCTGCCGGGTCCGATGACCCGGACGGGGATGTCTTTCAGGTTCATCGTCTCCTCCGTGTCGCCGTCTCAGCCGCTGACCACCGGGATGCCGATGCCGGGCGTCCGCCGGGCCGGGGCGTCGAAGTACTGCCCGATCTGCTCGAGATAGTCCGACCAGTCGCGGATCCGCGTCAGCGTGCCGACGTAGTCCCCGCTGCGGACGAAGACGAGTGCCGGGTACTCGGTGAAGCCGTAGCGTTGCCGCAGCGCGTCGCCGTCGCCGAACACGTCGATGACGACGCCCGGCGACAGGCGGCCACCGAATGCGGCGACCAGCTCCGGCAGCACGACCGCAACGTCGGTCGCGTCCCGAACGGTGGCGGGATCGCCCGGGAAGAACAGTACGTTGAGGCCAGGCCGATCGATGAAGGCGTGATGCGTCGCGGCATCGACCACCGGGTAGCCGAGTTCGCCGGTGAGACGCTCGATCAGCGGGTGTGGCTCGATTTTTCGGGCCGGCCGGCTCACGCGATCTCCGGGCGACCGGCCTCGTAGTCGCCGATCGCCAGCGCCGACGGGCCGGTCTGCCGGCCGTCCGGCAGCGGCTCGGACCGCGGCACGAAACGCACGCCCCATCCGCGGAGCACCCGGCAGGCCCGGTCGACCGCGGGTTCCACCCGGGCGCGCACCGCCGGCGTCAGGCTGCCGCCGTAGTCGTCGAGCAGCTCGGGCTGCACGCCGACCAGCGCGATCTCGTCGGGAAACTCGCCCGCCAGCACGGCCGACGACAGCACTTCCTGGAAGCCCGCCTGGTGCATGCTGACCTTCTTCGCGCCCATGTAGCGCGGCACGTCGTCGCCCTCGATGAGGCGCAGCGAACCCGGCTCCAGCGCGAAATCGATGGCGTCGAAGATCAGCAGGCGCCGTGCCTGGCGCACCCAGGGCAGAAGGAAGATCCCCTGCGTTCCGCCGTCCATGACGCGCACGTCGTCCCCGAATTCAAAACGCGCGTGCAGGGCCTCGACGCAGCGCACGCCGAAGCCCTCGTCCGCCCACAGCAGGTTGCCGATGCCGAGCACCAGCGTCTGCCAGTCGTCGGCGCGCGCCGCGGAATCAGTCACGGTAGATACGCCAGCCGCTGATGATCGCGCTGACGCTGCTGGCCTTGCTCATGATGTCGGCCCGCAGCGCCATGTAGATGTGGATGATGGCGAACACGATGAACAGCCACATGCCGACGATGTGCAGCATGCGCACGCTCTGCGAGCCGCCGAGCAGCGGGATGACCCAGCCGAACAGGCGGTCCGCCCAACTGTCGAGCCCGAGCCCTTCGCCATACAGCGCGAAGCCGGTGAAGATCATGAAGAGGCCCAGCACGACGTTGAAGAACCACATCGCCGCCTGCGCCAGCGCATTGTGCGCGACGTGGTTCGTCGGCTCGCGCCGCAGGAACAGGTAGTACTTGATCTCCTCGAACAGGTCCCGCCACCATTGGCCGCGCCAGAGCGGCAGGTACAGCAGCTCCCGGGACCAGCGGTTGCCGACGAAACCCCAGTAGATGCGGACGACGAGCCCGATGGCGAACACGTAGCCGGCAATGAAGTGCACGAGCCGCAGGTTGCCCATCAGGAAGCTCTGGCTCGCCTCGCCGCCGACGCTCGGCAACGGGTTCGCGATCAGGTAGCCGGTCACCGACAACACGACGATCGACAGGGCGTGCACCCAGTGCCAGATACGGACCGGCGCCTCGAAGACGTACACCGCCTTCGGTGTCTTGCGCTCGATGTCGTGGGCCGTCGTTGCCATGTCGTGACCTCAGCGGATCTTGACCGTCGCCAGCTCCTGCCCGTCCGGCGAGATTACGTGCGAGGCGCAGGCGAGGCAGGGGTCGAAGCTGTGGATCGTGCGCAGGATCTCCAGCGGCTGTGACGGGTCGGCCATCGGCGTACCGAGCAACGCGGCCTCGTAGGCGCCAATGTTGCCGGCCGCGTCCCGCGGGGACGCGTTCCACGTCGACGGCACGACGGCCTGGTAGTTCGCGATCTTCGCGTCCTGCACGTGCAGCCAGTGACCGAGCGCGCCGCGCGGTGCCTCGCCGAAACCGACGCCCTTCGTGTCCGCCGGCCAGGTCGCGGGCTCCCATTTCTCCATGTTCGCGGTTGCGACATCGCCAGCCTTGATGTTCGCCATCATGCCGTCGAACACGTCGCGCATGCGGTGCGCCGCCCACGAGCATTCGAGCCCGCGCGCCGCCGTGCGGCCGAGCGTCGAGAACAGCGCGGTGATCGGCAGGTCCAGTGCGGACAGCAAGCCGTCGACCTGATCCTTGATCTCCTCGTTACCGCGCGCATAGGCAACCAGGTATCGCGCGAGCGGCCCGACCTCCATCGCGTGACCGCGCCAGCGCGGCGCCTTCAGCCACGAGTACTTCGCGCCCTCGTCGAGCGCCTCGATGTTCGTCTTCGTGCCTTTCGCGTTCGGACCGAGTTCGAAGCGCGGCTCCGTCACGCCGTCCCACGGGTGCAGGCCGCGATCCGCGTCGCCACCCGCGTACTCGTACCACGAGTGCGTGACGAACTCCTGCACCTGTTCCGGGTCCCGCGGGTCGACGTCGTGCACCGTCGACAGGTCGCCGTCCAGGATCGCGCCGCCGGGCAGCATGAAGCTGTCGTTCGTGTAGTTGTTCGGGATCGCGGGGAAGTCCCCGTAGGCCATCACGTTCTTCGACGACAGGCCGCCGCCGTAGGTCCAGTCCTTGTAGAACGACGCGATCGCGGTGAGGTCAGGGATGTAGACCTTGTCGACGAACTCGATCGAGCGGTTGATGATGTCCGACACCATGTTCAGCCAGGCCATGTTCACCGCGCCGACCGCGCCGGTCTCGTTCACGTTGATCGAGCACGGCATGCCGCCCACGATCCAGTTCGGGTGCGGGTTGCGGCCGCCGAAGATCGTGTGGATCTTGACGATCTCCTTCTGGAAATCCAGCGCCTCGAGGTAGTGCGTCACGGCCATCAGGTTCGCTTCGGCCGGCAGCTTGTAGGCGGGACTGCCCCAGTACGCGTTCGCGAACGGGCCGAGCTGGCCGGACTCCACGAAGCGCTTGATGCGCCCCTGCACGTCCCGGAAATAGCCGGGCGAGGACTTCGGCCAGCTCGAAATACTCTGCTGCAGTTCCGACGTGGCCCGCGGGTCCGCGTTCAGCGCGCTGACGACGTCCACCCAGTCGAGCGCGTGCAGATGGTAGAAGTGCACGAGGTGGTCCTGCGTGTACTGCGCGAGCATCATCAGGTTACGGATGGAGTTCGCGTTCGCCGGGATGTCGATGTCCAGCGCGTCCTCGACGGCGCGACAGGAAATCAGCGCGTGCACCCCGGTGCAGACACCGCAGATGCGCTCCGTGAATGCCCAGGCGTCGCGCGGGTCGCGGCCCTTGAGGATGACTTCCAGTCCGCGCCACATGTTGCCGGTGGAGACCGCGTTGCGGATCGTGTTGTTCTCGTCAACGTTCACCTCGATGCGCAGGTGACCTTCGATGCGGCATATCGGGTCGACGACGACCCGCTGGCCGCTGTCGTCGAGTGCGAAGCCGTTAGGCGTGACCGTGCTAGCCATTCTGCGTCTCCTCGGAACGGCGGCGAGCGATGTGCGTCGCCGCGGAAACCGCAGCGTGCGCCGCCACGCCCACGGCCGCGGCACCCGCCAGCAGGCCGCCGACCTTGTCCGCCGTCGCTTCGGCGCCGCCCATGACCCCGAAGTTCGTCACGGCGCTGTAGAAAGAGCCCTTGTCCCAGAAGTTGTCCTCGGCGCAGCCGAGGCAGCCGTGGCCGGATTTGACGGGCCACGACAGGCCGTCGTTCCACTCCAGCGTCGAGCAGGCGTTGTACGTGGTCGGCCCCTTGCAGCCCACCTTGTAGAGGCAGTAGCCCTTCCGCGCGCCCTCGTCGTCGAAGTGCTCGACGAACTGCCCGGCGTCGAAGTGCGGCCGCCGGTAGCACTTGTCGTGCAATCGCTGGCTGTAGAACATCTTCGGCCGGCCCTGCCGGTCGAGCTCCGGCAGCCGGTCGAACGCGATCATGTACGTAATGACGCCCGTCATCACCTCGGCGATCGGCGGGCACCCCGGCACCTTGACGATCGGCTTGTCGAGGATGACCTTGTGGATCGGCGTCGCGCGCGTCGGGTTCGGCCGCGCGGCCTGGACGCAACCCCAGGACGCGCAGGAGCCCCACGCGATGATCGCCTTGCAGTGGTCGGCCATGTGCCGGAGCTTCTCGACGTAGGGCTTGCCGGCCTGGATGCAGTACATCCCGTCTTCGTTCAGCGGCGGATTGCCCTCGCAGGCCAGGATGTACTGGCCGTCGTACTTCTCGATCGTCTGCTCGAGCAACTCCTCCGCCTGGTGGCCCGCCGCGGCCATCAGCGTGTCGTCGTAGTCGAGCGAAATCATCGACAGGACGACGTCGCCGGCCAGCGGGTTGCCGGAGCGGATGAAGGACTCGGTGCAGCAGGTGCACTCGAGCCCGTGCAGCCAGATTACGGGCGTGCGCGGCTTGGTTTCCAGCGCGTGCGCGATCTTGCCGGCGAACTCGGGCCCGAGGCCCAGCCCGGCCGCGGTCAGGCTGCAGAATTTGAGGAAGCTCCGGCGCGTGATTCCGTGCCGGCGCATGACGTCGTAAAAGGTCTCGCGTTGCTGCATCGTGGTTGCCCCTCCGGCCGCACGCTGAACGCGTGCCGACCGCGCATCCCACGGCATCCCTGCGGAGCGCTTTCCTGGCTGGCCGACACGGCACCCGGAATTCTGCCCGCGGTCGGTGGGACGCTGTATCGTGGTTCCTACGTACAGCAAGGGCTGCGGCCGGGCGGCTCCCTGTATACTTGCTGGCTCTCCCGGCCGGCCGGCACCTGAATGCACCGATTCCCCGACAGCGTCTCCCAATTGCTCGACCAGAACGAGGGCGCGCTGCTGCTGTCCGACGCGAACGGCAATATCGTGTTCGCCACGCCGGCGGCGCACATCCTGTTCGGCTACCCGGATGGCGAACTGATCGGCAAGCCGGTGGAGGTCCTGGTTCCGGCGGCCCGGCGGGCGTCGCACTCGAAAATGCGGGAACGCTACGCCGGGAAGCCGCGGGCCCGGCCGCTGATGTCCGGCCTCGAGCTGACGGCCCTGCGCAGTGATGGCAGCCAGTTCCGGGCCGAGATCGCGTTGTCGCCGATCCACACCGAATCGGGCCTGTTCGTCGCCAGCACGATCCGCGAGGTGCGCGACGGACTGTCGGCCAGCGATTTTTTCCGGACGATTCTCGAATCGGCGCCGGACGCGATGATCCTGGCGGATTCGCGGGGCCGAATTGCCGTCGTCAACGACCAGGCCGAGCGGATGTTCGGCTACGACCGGTCCGAACTCGTCGGTCAGCCGGTGGAGATGCTGTTGCCCGAGACATTGCACGAGCAGCATGAGCGACACCGCGCGGCGTACGCCAGCTCACCGTCGGTGCGCGTGATGGGGGCTGGCCTGACGCTATCGGCCCGGCGCAAGGACGGATCCGAGTTCCCTGTCGAGATCAGCCTGAGCCCGGTGACCGCCGCCGGCGCGAGCTACGTCTCGACCGTCATTCGCGACATCACCGAACGCAAGGAACTCGAGAACCAGATCGAGGCCGCGCGCCGGGAGGCCGAGCGCGCGAACAAGGCCAACAGCGCCTTTCTCGCCGCAGCGAGCCACGACCTGCGGCAGCCCGTGCAGGCGCTGACCTTGCTGAACGGTGCACTGCGACGCGCCGTCCACGACGAGAAGGCGCGGAGCCTGATCGACAACCAGCAGCAGTCCCTGCAGGCGATGACGAACCTTCTGAACTCGCTGCTGGACATCAGCCGCCTGGACGCCGGCGCGATTTCGCCCGACGTGGGCCCGTTCGCCGTGCAGCGCCTGTTCGACCGCCTCGCATCGGAATTCGGCCGCCAGGCGCAGCAGAAGGGCCTCACGTTCGAGGCACTGCCCTGCGACGCGATCATTCGGAGCGACCCGAACCTGCTCGGCGAGATCATCCAGAACTTCGTCTCGAATGCGATCCGCTACACGAGCACGGGCAGGGTCGAGCTGCGCGGAACCGTCGACGACACGCATTGCCGCCTGTCGGTCAGCGACACCGGCATCGGCATCGACGCCGGCGAGATCGAGCGCATCTTCGACGAGTTCCACCAGGCCGGACGGCGCGGAAACGAGGGTTTCGGACTCGGCCTCGCCATCGTCCGGCGCCTCGCGGACCTGCTCGGGCATCCCGTCGACGTGACGTCGACGCCCGGCGAAGGTTCCTGCTTTACGGTCGCGGTACCGCTCGTCGGCCAGGAGGAGCGGCGACGCCTGGCGGCCGCACCAACGGCACCCGGCGAAGCGCGCACGCAGTCCGGGCTGATACTCGTCATCGAGGACGACGACGCCGTATCCGTCGCGATCGAAGCCATTCTCGAATCCGACGGCTTCCGGGTCCGGCTGTGCCGGTCCGCCGACGAGCTTCGCGACACACTCGCCTCGCTCGACGAGCAGCCCGTCCTGATCATGTCCGACTTCCACGTTGGCGACGGCGCAACCGGCGCGGAGCTGATCCGCGAAATTCGCGCACACTTCGACAGCACGATCCCCGCGTTCATCGTCAGCGGCGACACATCGCGCATCGTCAGGGAAGCGAAGAACGTCCGGAACTGTGAGCTGATGAGCAAGCCGGTCGACGCGGACCAGCTGCTGCAGGCCATCGCCGACGCCATCGGTCCGACGCCGCCGGGCGCGCCCGGGAAAGCCTAGTCGGGCAATGCCGAACCGTCGTCCGTGTCGATCGGCGTCTCGAACCAGTCCGGTTTGACGACGAGAAGGTCGCACGGCAGGTGCTCGAGCGTCTGCTCCGCCGTCGCGCCGATGAACAATCGCCGTACACGATTGCGCGCCACGGCCCCCATGACGACCAACCGTGCCGGCAGTGAACGCGCGATGCGGGGCAGCTCCTTGTGGGCGAGCCCGGGCACCAGGTGGCATTGCGCGTCGTCGATGCCGTGGTAGGTCGTGATCTCGTTGACGCGCTTTTCGTGGTGCGCCCGTATCGTGCTCTCGATCTCCACGTACGGAAGCGACGGCGGAATGTAGGCGTTGCCGATCGCCGTCGCCTCCGCCGTGCGGGGATCGTAGGAATGGAACGCATGGAGCTCGGTGTCGAATGTCCGCGCGAACTCGCCGGCGGTGCGCAGGATGCGATCGTCGAGCGCCGCTGGCTTGTCGTGCTGGTTCAGTGGATCGATTGCCGCGAGCACGACGCCATCCTCGGGCGGCTCGCCGGCCTTGACCAGCCAGAGCGGCACCGGGCAGGTGCGGATCAGGCTCCAGTCGGTGTTCGTGAACAGCGCCCGCTGCAGCGCATCATGATGATGGGTGTCCTTGAAGACGATGTCGGCGTCAGTCTGCACGGCATGCCACACGATGCCTTCGTAGAGTGGATGCCGCCAGATGGCGGACGTCGCCACCGTCAGGCCATCCTTGCGCAACGGCCCGGCCAGCGCCTCGAGACGTGCTTTCAGTGCGGCCACCGTGTCCTCGCGCGCAGACCGCAGCGACGGCGCGTCGAACAGCCGGTCGCCGCTCAGGTATTCGTCGTGGTAACAGATCAGCAGGTCCAGGGACGCACCGAGGCGTTGCGCCACGTCGGCGGCCCGGCTCATCGCCGGCTGTTCGTCGCCCGTGGGATCTATGACGACCAGGAATCTTGATGCTTGCGACACGGCCTGCCCTCACCGAGGAAGCGTGAATCGAGCGCCGCGACGGCGACGAATTCGCCGATGCTTGATTACGCCACGCGGGCCGTGACAGCCACCATATCGGATTGTACCTACGGAAGCGCCGCGAACCGGCCGCATAATAAGGTCAGCAGACAGTGCCGCTGCATGACAGCCGGGAGGAACAGCCGATGCCGAATGACGATACCGTGCGTGAGACCTTGCTTGCGCTACGCGCCGAACTGGAGGCGCGGCTCGAGCGCATCAAGAGCAATGTCCAGCGCGGGTACAACCCGGACTCGGCGGAACGCGCCAAGGAGATGGAAGACATGGAAGTCGTGGACGCGCTCGGCAACGAGACAACGGAAAAGATCGCGCGGATAGCGGCGGCACTGCGCCGACTCGATGCGGGCGAGTACGGGATCTGCGCGAACTGCGGCGGATCGATACAGGCGAAACGCCTGGAGACTTTCCCCTACGCCGAACGCTGCATCAACTGCGCCCGCGAGACCGGCGCCTGACGTTTACGCGGCCGGCGGCGAGATCCGCAGGTGCAGCTTGACGAGATCCGCGAGCGAACGGGCCCGCATCTTCTTCATCACGCGTGACCGGTGGATTTCCACGGTGCGCTGGCTGACGCCGAGGTCGAAGGCGATGACCTTGTTCGGCTTGCCCGTGACGACGAGATCCAGCACCTCGCGCTCGCGCTCGGTCAGGCTGTCGTAGAGGCGGCCGGCTTCCGCGTCCAGGTCGTGCTCTTCCTGCATCGCCGCATCCGCGGCGAGCGCGGCATCGAGGCTTTCGAGGAGCCGCTCGTCGTCGAAGGGTTTCTGGAGAAAGTCGAAGGCACCGTCACGCATCGCCTGGACTGCGATCGGCACGTCACCGTGCCCGGTGACGAAAATGATCGGCAATGAAACATCGCGACGTCGCAGCTCTTCCTGGAGCTCGAGGCCGCCCGTCCCCGGCAGGTTGATGTCGAGCAGGAGGCAGCCGCCGCCTGTCGCCGGCAGGGCGTCGAGAAACTCATCGGCGGTCGCGTAGGCCACGCAGTGCTTGCCCGCCGCGTGGAGCAACGCGCACATGGCCTGGCGAATCGCACCGTCGTCGTCGACGACGTGCACGGTCTGTTGCTCACTGGCCTCTCGGATCATGCTCGACTGGCGCCGCCCCTGCCGGGCGTATCGGTCTCAATACGCTCAATCTTAACCAATTGACTCGCGAAAGTGCGCGATTCACGGGCGCTTCAGGTGCGCATCCAGGTAACGAACGAGTTGCTGGTAGAAGTGCGACCCGGTCGCCGGCACGCGCGAAAGGCCGTGCTTGCTCCCCGGGTAGGCCATGATGTCGAATGGTTTGCCCGCGTCCTGCAACGCCTTGTAGAGCTTCGTGCTGTGCGTGTACAGGACATTGTCGTCCGCCATGCCGTGCACCAGCAGCAGCGGCGCCGCCAGGTCGCCGACGTAGGGGAACACGCTGGAGGCCAGGTAGCCATCGGCATTGTCCTGCGGCTTCCCCAGGTAGCGCTCGGTGTAGTGCGTGTCGTACAGCGCCCAGTCGGTCACCGGCGCGCCGGACACGCCGACGGCGAACGCGTCGGGCGCGCGCAGCAGGCACATCAGCGTCATGTACCCGCCGTAGCTCCAGCCCCAGACGCCGATGCGGTCCTCGTCGATGTAATCCAGCGAGCGCAGGTACTCAACGCCCGTCATCTGGTCCTCGACCTCGACGTGCCCCATCCGCCGGAAGATCGGCGCGTCGAAATCGACGCCGCGGAAGCTGGTGCCGCGGTTGTCCAGCGTGAAGACGACGTAGCCGTTGCGCGCGAGAATCTCGTTGATGTCGACCTGCCACTTGTCTTCGACCTTTTGTCCGTGCGGCCCGCCGTACACGAACACGATGGCCGGGTAGCTCGCCTCGGGATCGAAGCCGGGCGGCGTCAACACGCGGTAGTGCAGTGGCTGGCCGTCGGCGGCCTCGAGCGTGCCGAATCGCAACGCCGGCCGCGTCGCGAGGTACGGGGCGTAGGGATGCGACGCGTCGAGACGGTTCTCCTCCACCCAGGCGAAGCGTTTGCCGTCGGGCCGGTGCAAGCCGACGCGGGGCGGCGTATCGGTGCTCTGGAAGCTGTCGACAAAGAATGAACCGTCCGGCGCGAAATCGGCCGTGTGCCAGCCAGGCTCCGGCGTGATGCGCCGGGGCGGCGCGCCGCCATCCAGCGCCAGCGCGTAGACGTTCCGCTCGCGGGGGCTCGACAGCGTGCCGGTCACGTACGCGATGCCGGCGTCCTCGTCGACGTGCAGAACGGCCTTCCGCGCCCGCGCGCCGTCGACCACGTCCCAGTCACCCGACGACAGTTGCCGGGCCAGGGTCCCGTCGTTCTCGTACAGGTAGACGTGCGCGTGCCCGTCGCGTTCCGACACCCACAGGAAGCGTGGCGATTCGGCAAGGAACGTCAGGTCGTTGTTCAGGTTGATCCACGTGTCGCTGGTCTCACTGACGAGAACGGACGCGGATCCCTGGCGCGGATCGAGCGCGAGCAATTCGAGCGTCTGCTGGTCGCGCGACTGCCACTGCACGGCGAGTTGCCTGCCGTCCGGGAACCAGTCGACGCGCGCGAGGTACCCCGACCGATCGAGGTCGAACCAGGTCGGCCGGGTGCCGTCGGGCCGGATGACGCCGAGCGTCACCTCCGCGTTCGCGGTTCCGGTCGCCGGGTAGCGCTGCTCGTAGACGCGAAAACCGTCGGCATCGATCTCGAAGCGGTCGGCCACCTCGACCGGCGCCTCGTCCACCCGCGCCAGCGCGATGAGCGAGTCGTCCGGCGACCACCAGTAGCCCGTGTAGCGGTCCATCTCTTCCTGCGCGACGAACTCGGCAACGCCGTAGCTGACCAGTCCGCCGCCGTCGACAGTGACCGCGTTCTCCTCGAAGGTCTCGAGGTCGATGACGTACAGGTTCTGCGCCCGCACGAAGGACACGTAGCGGCCCGTCGTGCTGAACTTCGGGTCCGTCTCGCCGGCCGCCGTATCCGTCAGGCGCCGCGTCTCGCCGGTCGCGAGCGTGTGCAGGTACAGGTCGCCGCCCAGCGGGAACAGGAGCCGGCTGCCGTCCGGCGAGAACTGGTAGGCGACGATGCCGCGCTGGCCCACCTGGCGCAGCCGCTCCCGTCGCGCGAGTTCCTCCGCGGACAGTTGCTCCGGCCCCGCGATGAGCGTGGCCGAGTCGACAAGCAGGCGCAGCGCGCCGTCCTCGAGGTTGTACTCCCACAGGTCCTGCTGCAGGCGATCCGTCGCCTTGCCCCTGAGGAACGTGACCCGCCGCGAATCGGGCGAGATCTTCACGCCCTTCGGTTCCGCCCCGTCGAGATTCGGTGCGGCGAACAGGCGATCGATGGTCAGTTGGGCCGTGTCGTTCACGGATTGTGCCCCTTTGGTGGAAAGCGGCGCCGCGGCCAGCAGCGCGACGATGATCAGCTGTAAGAATCGGTGCATCGGCGTACCCCGGGTGATCAGGCCGCGAAGTCTATCATCCGGATCGCGGCCGGCCGCGCGGGGCATAATACGTGTTCGCCCGCCGGAGTCCGCCCGCCATCGCCCACGACACTC
This sequence comes from uncultured Pseudomonadota bacterium, assembly GCA_913055625.1. Taxonomy (GTDB): domain Bacteria; phylum Pseudomonadota; class Gammaproteobacteria; order Steroidobacterales; family Woeseiaceae; genus UBA1847. The sequence goes on from CAJXJW010000003.1 coordinate 86,007, forward strand.
GCTCCGCCCTCGCCAACCGCGCCTACCTGCTGTACCTCGTCGGCAACTCGGTGTCGCTGCACGGCCTGTGGATCTACCGCGTGGCCCTGGGCTGGCACGCGTGGATGCTGTCCGGCTCCGAACTCTGGGTGGGCATCGTGGCGGCCACGCAGTTTGCGCCGGCCGTCGTGTTCGGGCCGGTCTTCGGCGTGCTCGCGGACCGCTTCGACCGGCGCGCCGCGTCGATACTCATCAACTCCGTCAGCATCCTGAACATGTTCGTGCTCGGCCTGCAGGCCGCACTCGGCGTGATGGACGTGCGCGTGCTCGCACTGCTCGCGTTGATGCAGGGCGTGCTCGACGGCGCGCATGCCCCGGTGCGGATGAGTCTCGTACCGAACCTCGTCTCCCGCGCGCAACTCGAGAGCGCGATCGCGCTGACCTCGGTGTCGTTCAACCTGTCGCGCTTCGTCGGGCCCGCGCTCGCGGGGCTGATCATCGCCGCCAGCGGCGTCGCCACCGCGTACATCGTGAACGGCGTGAGCTACCTGGCGCTGATCGCGGCGCTGCTGCTGGTCCGCTTGCGGCCGTCCGGGACCGCGACGGCGCCGAGGAAACACCCGTGGGACGAACTGAAGGACGGCGCGCGCTACGTCGCGGGTCACCGGACCATTCGCGGCCTGCTGATGGTCGCCGCGCTGGGTTCCGTGTTCGGCCGCGGCGCGCTGGAGATGCTGCCGGCCTTCGCGGACGACGTGTTCGCGCGCGGCGCGTCGGGCCTCGCCGCACTGACGTCGGCGATCGGCGCCGGCGCGGTCGTCACCGGCCTCCTGCTCGCTCGCAGCCCGGCCTGGCTGGGCGTCGGCACGATCCGCGCGAGCCTGCTGCTCGCGGGACTCCTCGTCATCGCCTTCGGTGCCAATGAGAGCTTCGCCGCGGCGCTCGGGCTCGTCGCGCTGCTCGGCGTCACGTTGTCGCTCTGCGGCGTCGGCTCGCAGATCCTGATCCAGACGCTCGTCGACGACGACGTGCGCGGCCGCGTATCGAGCTTCTGGGGCATGATCGCATTCGGCGGCACGTCGCTCGGCAGCCTGATCGCGGGCACCGCGGCGCACTTCACCGGCCTGCACCCGGCCGTCATCGGCATGGGCGCGGTCTGCCTCGGTCTGACGCTGTACTCCGCCGTCCGGCAGCGCCCGCCGCCGCCGTGACCATAGCGGGCACATTTCGTGTAACGAACCCGGCCGTCGTTCGTCTTTAGCCCTGAGGACGGGATGAATTCCATGCAGGCAGTGACGGACGAACAACTGATTCGATGGGTAGCGGACGGCGACGCTTCGTGTCTCGCCACGCTGTTCGAACGCCATCACCAGGGGATCTACCGTTTCTGCCTGCAGATGACCCGCCATCGCGCCCAGAGTGAGGACCTCGTGCAGGACGTGTTCATGAAAGTATTGCAGAAGGCCGGAGGCTACCGCGGCGACGGCAGCTTCAAGGCCTGGCTGTACAACGTCGCGCGCAACGTGACACTGGATTACCTGCGCCGCAACCGGCACACGCACGCGACCTTCGACGCCGACGCCGCCGACGCCGAGCCGGTGGACACGCGATCCGCCGAGCAGGCCGCCAGCGGTCGGCAACTCGCGAATCACGTCGCCCAGGCGCTGGCCCGGCTGCCCGAAGCCGCACGCGAGGTCATCTGGCTCGGCCGCTTCGAATTCGACAGTTACGAGGATCTCGCCGCCGCGCTCGGCTGCAAGCCCGGCGCCGCACGCGTGCGCATGCACCGTGCCATGCAGCTGCTGGCCAGCGAAGTTGGTGCGATCGAAGGAGTGACCACGGCATGAACGAGAAACACACATCGCAACTGCCCTACGACGGCGGCGACCCGCGCGAAGCCGACCTCTGGGCCGCGCTCGGGGAGCTGCCGCTCGAGGAACCCGGCGACCACGTCCGGCATCGCTTCTACCGCGAACTGCATGCCGCGAAGCACCCGCCGCTCGGCGAGCGCCTGCGCGGCTGGCTCGGGTTCTCGGGCAATCTCGGATGGGCGACGGCATGCGCCTGCCTCATCGTCGGCCTGCTGGCCGGCCGCGTGATCGACGGCACCCCGGAAGACACGGCTCGCCTCGATGCGCTGGAATCCAACATCGCGATGCTGAATCGCAGTCTCGTGCTGGACCGGCTGAACAACGCGGAGCCCGGCAAGCGACTGCAGGGCGTGTTCGATGCCGCCTACCTGGTTCAGGACGACCCGCAGATTACCGAGGCGCTGCTCGCACGCGCCTCGAACGATCGCGTGACGTCCGTCCGCTCCGCCGCGATCGAAGCGCTCGCGCCGCGACTGTCGTCGCCGGAGGTCAGCGAGCAACTCATGACGCTGTTCGAGCAGGCGGAATCGCCGATCGTGCAGCTCGCCCTGATCGATCTCGTGCTGCGGCACGGGAGCAACGAACAGGTGGACCAGCTGTACGAGCGAGTCCGCGCGCAGGATCTGCACCCGGATGTCGAACGCTACATCGACCAGTCTCTCGGGAGGGAACACACATGAAATCCGCACATTTCGGCACGCTCGCCGCCCTGCTGCTCGCAGGCGGCGCGGCGGCGGCGGACGCCGTCGTCGAGGAAAGCGCCTGGACGGAGCACTACCCGGTGACGTCGCCGGCGGCGCAGCTCGTGATCGACAACATCTGGGGCGGCGTGCGGGTGCGCACGGGCAACGTCGACCGCATCTCCATTACGATCAGCGAGCGCCGGTCGGCACCGTCGCCGGAGCTGTTCGAACTGTCGAAGTCCGTGCTGTTCCTGGACACCCGCGCGGACGCCAGTGGCGTTGCGATCTACGTCGGTCACCGGGAGAAGCACTGGCAGCGCGCGAACCGCTGTAACGACTGCCGGGTCGACTACCAGTTCGACGTGGTGGTGCCGAACGGCGCGACCGTGGATGTCCGCACGGTGCTGGACGGCCGCGTGGTCGTGACCGGCGACCTCGGCACCGTCAGCGCGGGCAACGTGAACGGCCCGATTCGGGTCGACGGCCTGTCGAACTGCGGGCATGTCGCGAACGTCAACGGTCCCATCGAGCTGGACTTTGCCGACCGGCCGGCGAGTGATTGCTCCATCGAGACGATCAACGGGGATATCACGCTCACCGTTCCCGCCGACGCCGGCATCGACATGGCGCTCGACCTGTTCAACGGCCGGATCGTCTCCGACCTGGACGTGGAGCCGGTCGCGTTGCCGGCCACCGTCGAGCACGTCACCGACAACGGCCGCCAGGCCTACCGCATCGAGAAGCCGGCCGGCCTGCGGGTCGGCGCCGGCGGACCCAGCTACCGGATCTCGTCGATGAACGGCGACGTCCGCATCCGGAAACTCTGAAGGAAGTCACCATGAACCACTCCATCTTTCGCATCTTCTTCGGGCTGCTGCTCGTGTTCGGCGCCGCCGCGGCGGCCGCGCAAGGCAGCCCCCAGGTCATCAACATCCCGCTGTCGCGGCCGGGCGAACCGATCGCACTCGAGATCGGGATTCTGTCCGCGCGCATCGAAGTGATCGGCGAGGATCGCCAGGACGCACAGTTCGAGATCTCCGCGAGCGATACGGGCCGCAAGATCGTCACGCCGTCCGGCACGAAATCGCTGAAGGGCGGCAGCTTCGCGTTCGAGATCGAGGAAGACGACAACGAGATCTCGGTCGATACGGACTGGCGGGCCAACAAGGTTTTCCTCACGGCGCGGATTCCGCAGCGCGCCGACCTGTACCTGTCCACGACGAACGACGGCGAGATCATCGTCAGCAACGTCACCGGCTCGCTCGAACTCGGGAACACGAACGGGCCAATCACCGCCACCGGGATCAGCGGCGCCGTGATCGCGGAGAGCGTGTCGGACGACATCGATATCGGCTTCCGCGCCGTCGCGCCCGACAGCGCCATGTCGATGGAATCGGTCAACGGCAACCTGACGGTGCGCTTGCCCGCGAATGCCGGCGCGCAACTCTACCTCGACAGCTCGCAGGGCGAGATCCTTTCGGACTTCGAAGTCGAGGTGCAGCCGTCGAAACCCGTCATCGAGCGCGACGACCACAAGAGCGGCGTCTCGGTGCGCGTCGAAAACACGATCGTTGCGAACGTGAACGGCGGCGGGCCGGTGATCCGGCTCAAGACGCTGAACGGCGACATCAACATCCGCAAGGCGGGCAACTGACGCCGGGCGAGGATTTTCCAGCCGCCGCCTTCAAACCCCGGCGATGCTGAAACGGGCGGCCGCCTTCATTGAGGGCGGCCGTTTTCTTGTTGGCGCGCCTGCCAGTCGTTGCGACGGATCTCGAATACGACGTAGGGCTTGTTGCCGCTGATCTCGCGGCTGACGATGCCGTCGCGCAGCACGCCGCCGATCTTCAGCATTGCGCGCCGGGAGCGCTGATTGTTCTCCGCCACCCAGAAGACCACGGTGTCGAACCAGCGAAACGCGTGTTCGAGCATCAGCGCCTTCGCCTCGCGATTGTAGGCACCGCCCCAGTAAGGACGTGCAATGAAGGTCCATCCGATCTCGATCTCGCTGCGATCAGTATTCGGCTCGTAATAGCGGCTGGAACCGATGATGGCGCCAGTCGCGCGATCGACGAACGAGAACGCCATGCCGCGCGCCAGGCCGCCGTCGAAGTACTCGCGAAACGCCGACTCGGTATAGCGATCCGGCGACGGGTGCTGCTCCCAGATCAAGGGATCGGACGCGGCCGCGAACATGGCGTCCCAGTCGTCGGCCCGGAGTGGCCGGACAACCAGCAAGTCGCCGGTCAGGGTGGGCTGAGGGTCGAAGGCGGAGGTCATGGAGAAACGGCCCTTTTCTGCGTACGCGCGAGGATAGCGCGACCGGGGGTCAGCAGCGAGATGCGTTACCGCGGAAACGTGGTGCGCCGTCAATCGCTGCGCACTTTACCCTTGATCGTCGTGGACACGTTGCTGAACTGCGCGCGGACCCGGGTCAGCCAGTACCGCGCCCAGGCGAACTCGATCGCGAGGATGGCCAATCCCGCCGGGATGACCAGGAAGGCCGGACCCGGCAATACCAGCATCGCAACGCCGACGAGCAGGATGGAGGAACCGATCAGCAGGACCACCGCGCGCCGCGCCTGCCGGTACGACGCCAGCGCCAGGCGCTCCAGCTCGCCCGCCAGTGGTGACAGCAGTTTCGCCGTGTCTTCCCGCACCAGCACTGACGCCAGTACCCCGACTGACAGAATGCCGCCGATGATGGCGAGCGACACGCCGGTCGGGATCGGGTAGCGATGCACCAGCAGCATCTTCACGCCGATGTAGGCCAGCAGGAACACGAGGCTCGCCTTCAGGTAGCGGAACTTCTCCATCAGGCCGGCCAGCACGAAATACAGCGAACGCAGACCGAGCACGGCGAATACGTTCGAGGTGAAGATCAGGAACGGGTCCGTCGTAATCGCGAAGATCGCCGGGATCGAGTCGATCGCGAACGTCACGTCGCTTGCCTCGACCATCACCAGTGCCAGCAACAGCGGCGTCGCTGTGCGTACGCCGTTGAGGTCGACGAAGAATCGGCTGCCGTGGAAGTCCGTTGTTACCGGGTAGAATTTGCGGACGACCCGGACGAACAGGTTCGAGTTCGGGTCGAGGGTGTCGTGCCGGACCGCCAGCATGCGCGCCGCCGAGTAAATGAGCAGCGCGCCGAAGATGTACGTGACCGAGCTGAACCGCTGGATCAGGATGACGCCGAGGAAAATCATGATGCCGCGCAGCACCAGCGCGCCGAAAATACCCCAGAACAGCACGCGGTGCTGTTCGGCCAGCGGTACCCGGAAATAGGCGAAGATCATTGCGATGACGAACACGTTGTCGATCGACAGCGTCTTCTCGACGACGTAGCCGGTGAAGAACTGCAGCGCCGCCTGCCGCCCGGTGAGCTGCGCCGTGTCGATGTCCCAGCCGGCGGGATTCAGCTCGTAGAGAAAGTAGACGCCGACATTGAACAGCATCGCGGTCGCGATCCACACGGCCGTCCAGCCGAGTGCCTCCGGAAAGGACACGACATGCGCCTTGCGGTGAAACACGCCGAGGTCGAGCGCCACGATGAGCGTGATCAGGAGCATGAATCCCGCCCAGACCAGCGTACTGAAGGACAGCATCTCTCGCTACTTCGCGAAACAGGGCCGCACATGCGGCGCGCGCAGTATAGGCCGTTTCGGCAGCGCGTCCAGTGGCTACGAGGCTGGCCGCTCCGGCCCGAGCGGCCACCGCGCCCGCAGCTCCGCGATCTTGCCGGGCCCCACGCGGCAGCAGCCGCCGATGTGCGTCGCGCCGGCGCCGAACCAGCCGGCCGCCGCGTCTGCGAAGCCGCCGCCCTGCGTATCGCCGGACCAGCGGTTGCCGTCGGCCGACCAGGTCTCGCCCGAGTTCGGGTAGACCACGATCGCCTTGTCCGGCGCGGCGCCTCGGAGCTCGGCGATCAACGGCAACACGAATTGCGGCGCCGTGCAGTTGATGCCCACGCCGAACACGGTCGGGTGCTTCGCGAACTTTGCGGCCGCCTCGGCCACCGGGGAGCCGTCCGACAACGACGCGCCGTTACGGCAGCAGAACGACACCCACGCGGGCGTCCGGCACTGGGCGAGCAGTGCCGCGAGCACGTCGACTTCGAGCGCGGACGGGATCGTTTCCACGGCCAGCAGGTCGGCGCCGGCGCCGTCCAGCACCTCGAGGCGTGGCACGTGAAATTGCCGCAGGATGCCGGCCGGCACGCCGTAGTCCCCGGTGTATTCGGAGCCGTCGTGCAGCACGGCGCCGTAAGGCCCGACGCTGGCCGCCACCTTGGCCGCGTGCCCGCCGTCCGCCCGGTGCCTGTCCACGGCATCCCGGGCCAGCCGCAACGACGAGGCGATCAGGCGGTCGGCCTTGGCCGCCGCGTAGCCGAGCTGGTTCAGCCCGGCGCGGCTCGCCTGGTAGCTGGCGGTGGTCACGACCTCGGCACCGGCCGCGAGGTAGGCGAGATGCGCGTCGACGATGGCGCCCGGGTTCGACACCAGCAATGCCGCGGACCAGAGCGGGTTGTCGATGTCGTGCCCCTGCGCCTCGAGCTGCGTGGCCAGCCCGCCGTCGAGTATGACCGGTTGTGGTCGATCGGAATCCATGGGCGCAGAGCATACTTCACACGCGAGCCACCGGCTTGCTAATGTGGCCGGGTCGCCCGCTTGCCACCCGGAGTACCGTATGCGCGCCCTGCGAATCGTCCTGCCGTCCACCCTGCTGTTCGCCCTGGCCGCCTGCGGCGGCAGGGACGATGCGGCGGCGGTCAACGAGAATGCCGCGGACCTCGTCCTCACGAACGCGAAGGTCTACACGGTCGACGCGGACCGCTCCGTCGCCGAGGCCGTCGCCATCGACGGCGACACGATCGTCTACGTCGGCAATGCCGCAGGAGCCGATGCCTACATCGGCGCCGGCACGCGGGTCGTCGACGCGGGCGGCCGGCTCGTGCTGCCGGGCTTCCAGGACATTCATATTCACCCGATCTCCGGCGGCGTGGAAGCGTCCGCCTGTGACCTGAACGAATTCGAGACGGTCGCCGGCTACCGCACGCGCATCGCGGAATACGCCCGGGCGAACCCGGACGTGCCGTGGGTACTGGGCGGCGGCTGGTCGATGGCGGCATTCGGCCCCGGCGCGAAGGCGAGCAAGGCGATCCTCGACGAGCTGGTGCCGGACCGGCCGGTATTCCTGAGCTCGCGCGACGGCCATTCCGCGTGGGCCAACAGCGCGGCGCTCGAGATCGCCGGCATCACGAAGGACACGCCGGACCCGGTCGACGGCATCATCGACCGCGACCCGGAAACGGGCGAGCCGGTCGGCAGCCTGCAGGAAGGCGCGATCTACCTCGTGTCGCAGCACGTGCCGGAAACGACGCCGGAAATGCTCAAGCAGGGCATGCGCTATGCGCGCGACATGTTGCACGCTTACGGCATCACGTCGATGCAGGTCGCGTACGCGAGCGAAGCAGACCTCATCGCAATGTCCGAAATGGACGCCGCCGGCGAGCTCGGCCTGCGCACGGTCGCGGCGCTGTGGTGGGAGCGGGACGAGACCGAGGAACAGATCCCGCACCTGAAGTCGCTGCGCGAGAAATACACGAAGGGCAACGTCCGCGCGACCAGCGTGAAGATCATGCAGGACGGCGTCATGGAGAACTACACGGCCGTGATGCTCGAGCCCTACCTCGTACCGTCCGGCACGAAGGGCATCCCGATGGTGGAGCCGGAATTCCTGAAGGACGTCGTGACGATGCTCGACGCGGAGGACTTCCAGGTGCACTTCCACGCGATCGGCGACGGCGCGATCCGCCAGTCGCTCGACGCGATCGAGGCCGCCCGCACTGCGAACGGACCGAGCGACCACCGCCACCATATCTCGCACCTCGAGGTCATCGACCCGGCCGACGTCCCGCGCTTCGCCGCGCTGGACACCGTCGCGAACTTCCAGCCGCTCTGGGCCTACCCCGACCTCTACATCACGGACCTGACGGTGCCGTTCATCGGCGAGGAGCGCGCGAAGTGGCTGTACCCGATCAAGTCAGTGATCGATGCCGGCGGCATGATCGCGTTCGGCAGCGACTGGTCGGTGTCAACGGCGGATCCGTTCGCACAAATGGAAACGGCGGTCACGCGCATGGACGTCATCACCAACGAGGGCGACGTGCTGCTGCCGGAGCAGCGGATCACGATCGAACAGGCCGTCGACGCGTTCACGATCAACGCCGCGTTCGTCAATCACCAGGAAGACACGACAGGTTCTATCGAAACCGGCAAGCTCGCGGACCTGATCGTGCTCGACCAGGACCTCTTGACGATCGCACCGACGGCGATCTCCGACACGAAAGTGCTGCTCACCCTGTTCGGCGGGGAGCCGGTCTACGGGAGCCTCGACGCACTCTGAGCGCCGCGTCACTGCGGAACCGTGCGGCGCGGTCTACAGCTCGCCGCCCCTTTCGTGGTACAGGCCGCGGTGATAGATCAGCGGATCCTTGTCGTGATCATCCAGCGCCAGTACGCGGCCGACGAGGATCAGGTGGTCGCCGCCGTCGTAGCGGTGTTCCGTCGAGCACTGAAAGCAGGCGGCGAAGTCCGGGAGAATCGGCACGCCGCCGATGCCTCGCCGCAGCGTAAGGCCGGCAAACTTGTTCCCGCCCGGCTGCGCGAACCGGGAAACGAGCGGCAGCTCCGCACGCGACAGCACGTTGACCGCAAAGTGCCCGGCCTCGGCGAAGACGGCAAAACAGGCCGCGGTCCGGTCGATGCTCCACAGGATCAGCGGCGGTTCGAGCGATACGGAATTGAAGCTCGACACGGTAATGCCGGCCGGCGTGCCGTCCGTATCGGCGGTCGTCACCACCGCAATGCCGGTGGGAAAGCAGCCGAGCGCACGCCGGAAATCGGTCGGATCGATATTCATCTACGATCGTGGCCAGTACCAGAGGGCCGCCAAGGGTAACATCCCCCGCGAGCGAGGATGGGCGGCCTCAGTTGAAGCGAACGAGACGCCCCGGCCGCGCGCCTGTCAGCCGGTCGTGGTCGACGACGATCTCCCCGCCCACGAGCGTCGCGACGAAGCCGCGGGCCGATTGCAGCAGCCGCTGCCCGCCGGCCGGCAGGTCGCGCACCATGCGCGGCGGTTCGAGCGCGAGACGCTCGAAATCGATGACGTTGAGGTCCGCGCGCTGGCCGACCGCGACGCGGCCGCGGTCGCCGAGGCCCAGGTAGTCCGCCGCGTCCGCCGTCAGCATCTGCACGGCGCGCTCCGGCGCCAGCCTGTCCCGCTCACGGTCCCGCGCCCAGTACGACAGCAGGTAGGCCGGAAAACTCGCGTCGCAGATCGTGCCCACGTGCGCGCCGCCGTCCGACAGGCCGAGCAACGCGTTCGGGTGCGTCAACATCGTGTGCACGTTGTCGTAGGAATACTCGGTGTAGTTGTAGATCGGGAAGTAGATGAGCTGCGTGCCGTCGAGTTCGAGGCACACGTCGTAGAGCTTCTCCATGACCGGCACGCCATCGCGCTTCGCCTCCGCGCCGAGGGAACGGTCGGCCGGTTGCTCGTAGTCCGGGTTCTCGCCCAGCCGGAACAGCTTGAACGCGATCGTGTCGATCTCGCCGATGATCCGGTCCACAATCGGCGGCACCGACGAGCCCGGCCCGGAGAGCTTTACCGGCGTCTCCGCGAGACAGCGCGCACGAAACGCGGGATCGCGCATGATCGCCACGCGCTCCGCGAGCGGCCGGTCCTTGATGGCGAGATAGCTCGGCTGCGCGAGCAGCGGGTGGAACGTGCACTGCAGCCCGTTGAACACGCCGATCGCGCGCGGTGCAACCTGCACGCGAAAATCCACGCCGTCGGCATTCAGCCGCTCGGTTTCCGCGAGTATCCGGCGCCACTGGTCCGGCGCGAAGTCGCGCTGCATCAGGCTGATCGAGCACGGGCGCGAGCCAGCCCGCGCGAACGCCTCCAGCAGGCCGAACTCGGCGGCGAACTGGTCGCCCTCCCGCTCGAGATTGAAATCGTTCACGGCCTGCAGCACGCCGGATCGCCTGCCCTTCAGCGCCGATGCCAGCCCGACCAACTCTGCACGCGACGCCTCCGACGACGGCGTCCATTCGCCGTCCGCACTCTTGTGCACGTCGCTGCGGCCGGTCGAGAAGCCCGCGGCGCCCGCGTCCATCGCCTCGGCGACCAGCGCCTGCATGCGCCGGATGTCGTCGTCGGTCGCCACTTCGTCGCAGGCGGCGCGTTCGCCCATGACGTAGACACGAATCGGGTCGTGCACCGCCATCGTCGCGAAGTCGATCGCGTGCGGCCGGCTGTCGACGTGGTCCATGTACTCCGGGAACGTCTCCCAGTCCCAGGTGATGCCTTCGTGCAGCGCCGTTCCCGGGATGTCCTCGACGCCCTCCATCAGGCGCACGAGGCGGTCGTGGTCGTCCGGCCGCACCGGCGCGAAACCGACCCCGCAATTGCCGAGTACTGCCATCGTCACGCCGAAGTTCACCGAGGGCTTCAGTTCCTCGTCCCAGCTCACCTGCCCGTCGTAATGCGTGTGCAGGTCGATGAAGCCGGGCGTCACGATGGCGCCCGCCGCGTCGATCGTCCGGCCCGCCGGCCCGCAGGTCCCGATCTCGGTGATGCGTCCGTTGCGGATGCCGATGTCGGCCGGGTACGGTGTGCCCCCGTCGCCGTCGTAAACCGTGCCGCCGGTGATTCTCAGATCGAGCGTCATTTCGTTCCCCCGCGCCTGTCGACTGCCCTGAGAGCGGACACGATAATGAAGCCCGCGACGATATGCCAAATGCCCCAGACGCCGGCGATCGCGGCGGCCCCGCCGAGCCCCTGGAGCTGGCCGAGCAGGATGACGAGCGCGAGGCCCGAATTCTGGATGCCGACCTCGAACGTCAGCGCCCGCCGGACATCGCCGGGCGCCCGGAGAATCGCGCCCGTGAGCGCGCCCAGCGCGAACGCCAGCGCATTGTGCAGCACCGCGATCGTGACGAGCAGCGGCAATGCCGCGCGCAGGTACGGGAAGAACTGCCACGTGCCCCAGGCGATGACGCCGAACAGCAGGACGCTCCCGGCGCGGCCCGCGTTGCGGCGGATGCGCACGGCGAATGCCGGCCAGTGACGTGCGACGAGCATGCCGGCGACGAGCGGCACGAGCAGCAGCACCGTCGTCTGCACGAGGAACGCGAACGGGCTGACGTCGATGGACTCCAGCAGCCCGGCGGTCGGGCGGTGCAGGCTCGACCAGAACAGGATCGACGCCGGCGTCAGCAAGGCAGCGGCCGCGCTGGAGGCCGCGGTGAGCGAGACCGAGAACGCGACGTTGCCGCGCGCGAGCCAGGTCAGGAAGTTCGAGACCGCGCCGCCCGGGCAACAGGCGACGACGAGCATGCCGAGTGCGATCGATGCGGGCACGTCGATGACGCGCAACACGAGCCAGGTGACGAACGGCAGGCCGATGACCTGGACGACGAAGCCCGCGGCGAACAGGCGCGGTGCCGCCGCCAGCGCGACAAAATCCGCGACGCGCAGTCCCAGCGCGATACTGAACATGAGCAGCACGATGGCGCCGGCGATCCCGGCCTGGCCGACGGGGTCCAGCACGATCCGGAGGTTGTCGAGTGCCCCGATATCCACGCGCGGAGCATACGCGATTCGGGCATCCGCGGCCCCCGGGGCGCCCGGCCGGAGCACCATGTTGTACAATTCCCGCCTCCAATCGGCTCAGTCCCAACACCGCGAGAGGCAACGTGAATAATTTCAAGAAGCAGCTGGACAAGATGAGAAACGCCCCGGGATTCATCGCGGCGCTGGACCAGAGCGGCGGCAGCACGCCGAAGGCACTCGGCCTCTACGGCGTCGGTTCGGATGCCTGGTCGAACGAGGACGAGATGTTCGACGTCGTGCACCAGATGCGCACCCGCATCATCACGGCACCCGCCTTCGGCGGCGACCGGATACTCGGCGCGATCCTGTTCGAGAACACAATGGATCGCGAGATCGAGGGCCAGCCGACGGCCAGCTACCTGTGGGACGTGAAGAACGTCGTTCCCATCCTCAAGGTCGACAAGGGCCTCGACGCCGAGGACCACGGCGTGCAGCTGATGAAGCCGATGCCCGGCCTCGCGGAACTGCTCGGCAAGGCGAAAAAGAACGGCATCTTCGGCACCAAGATGCGCTCGGTCATCAAACAGGCGAACCCGAAGGGCATCGAGGCCATCGTCGACCAGCAATTCGACATCGGCCGCCAGATCGTCGCCGCCGGCTTCGTGCCGATCATCGAGCCGGAAGTGGACATCCACTGCCCCGACAAGGCCGAGGCCGAGGCTATTCTGCACCGGCAGATCATGGCGCACCTCGACAAGCTGGACGACCAGCTCGTGATGCTGAAGCTCACGCTGCCCGAGAAGGACAACCTCTACCACGACTGCATCAAGCACCAGAACTGCGTGCGCGTCGTCGCGCTGTCCGGCGGTTATTCGCGCGAAGAGGCCAACGAGCGCCTCGCGCGCAACAACGGCATGGTCGCGAGTTTTTCACGGGCGCTGTCGGAAGGGCTCACCGCGCAGCAGAGCGACGAGGAATTCAACGCGACGCTCGACGCCTCGATCGCGTCGATCTTCGCGGCATCGAAGACCTGATACGGGCAGCGGCGCCGCGCGCTACCGGCGCGCGGCGTCGAGCTGTTCCCGCAGCGACCGCGCCCACAGGCCGAGGATCTTGTCGGCCTCCTCCTTGTTGACCACGGCCGCGTTGCGCGTCTCGAAGCGTGCATCCTTCGACACTTCCGGGTCGACGACACGTGCGAGTATCGTGCCGGTCGCGGAATCGTAGAGCTCCATGTACAGCGTCATCGCGCCCGCTGACACGTAGTTCGTGCGTATTTTCATGCCCGGGTTCGGTACCGGCGAATTTACGACCAGGTTGACGATCGCGGGGCGCACGATCAGCACATCGTCCGCAGGGGCATCCACGATCTCGTAGCCGCCGTTCGTCTGCAGTTCCTCGACGAACACCCGGCGGAACTCGGCGGCCAGCGCTTCACGGATCCGCACCATGTCGTTAGCGGTCACGACCTGCCGGTCCGAGGCCACGTTCATGTTGTGCTCCCGCTGCCAGTCCTTCTGGAACGCGACCTGGCAATCGACGAGCAGGATGCGGCGGTAAGGCGCGAGCGTCGCGCCCTCGGCCAGGTAGACGGCCGCGGCCGCGTCGCTGGCATGGCGCTTCAGCCCGTCGTGAGTGACGTCCGGCAGTGTGTCGGCCGCCAGCGCAGACATCGCCTGGAGGCCGAAAACGGCGATCGCGGTCCGTATCATGTTTACTCTCCTGTGCGCATGCGGCTCGCCGGGTGGAAAGTGGCGGCCGGGTTCCGCAGAATCAGCGAAGAATAGCACCGCGGGAAGTCAGCCGTATGCCGGAGGTCCGTCACGTCAAAGCGCGCGCTGCGGCACTGCATGCCCTGATCCTGTTGCTCCTGGCCGCCTGTACCGGCATGGACGGCGCACCGCGGAACGAAGTCCGGACGGTACGGGTATCGGTCCTCGGCACCAACGATGTCCACGGCCAACTGGTGGCGTCGGACGGTCACGGCGGCCTGGTCACGTACTCCGGCTACGTGGACGCGCTGCGCAACTCGGGCACGACCAATGCGGTGCTACTCGTCGACGCCGGCGACATGTGGCAGGGGACGCTCGAATCCAACCTCGACGAGGGCGCTTCGGTCGTCGCCGCCTACAACGCGCTCGGCGTCGCGGCCGCGGCGATCGGCAACCACGAGTTCGACTTCGGCCCGCAGGGGCCGGCCACGATTCCGGCGTCGCCTGGCGATGACCGGCGCGGCGCCCTTCGCGCGCGGGCTCGCGAAGCCGCGTTTCCGCTCCTGGCAGCGAATCTCGTCATGGCGGACAGCGGCGACCCGCCGGCGTGGGAGAACGTCATTCCCTCGGTGACCGTCGACGCGGCCGGGATCCGCGTCGGCATCGTCGGCATCGTCACGACCGAGGTCCTCGCCACGACGATCGCCTCGAACGTGAACGACCTGCGTGTAACGCCGCTCGCCGACGCCGTCGTTCGCGAGGCGCGCCGGTTGCGGGCCGACGGCGCCGATATCGTGATCGTCGCGGCGCACGCGGGCGGCTATTGCGCGCACTTCGAGGAGCCGACCGACCTGTCGTCCTGCGACCCGGACAGCGAGATCTTCGCACTCGCCGAGGCGCTGCCCATCGGCCTCGTCGACCACATCATCGGCGGCCACAAACACAACGGCATCGCGCACATCGTCAACGGGACACCGGTCACGTCGAGCTACTCGAGCACCCGCGCATTCAGCCGCGTGGACTTCGAGATCGACCGGGAGACGGACGAGGTCTACCACGTGCAGGTCTTCGCCCCGCAGCCGCTGTGCCCGTTCGTGTTCGTCAACGACGGTTCCTGCGCCTGGCACGACACCGGCGGGCCGGGCGTCCGCCGTGCGACCTACGCCGGCCGGCCCGTGCGGCCGGACCCGGCCGTCGCGGCCGTTGCCGAACGAGCGGTCGCCGCTGCCGCGACGATGCAGAACCGGCCGCTGGGCGTCGTGCTGACCACCCCGTTCACGCTGAAAGGCGGGCCCGACTCCGCCCTCGGCAACCTCGTTACCGAGGCCTTGCGCGAGTCCTTCGCGGCCGACATCGCGATCCACAACGTCCTCGGCGGCCTGCGGGCGACCTTGCCGGCCGGCGAGCTGACTTACGGCGCGGTGTACAAGGCCTCACCGTTCGACAACCGGGTGGTCATCCTCGAGCTTACCGGCGCGGAGCTGGCCGACGTCTTTGCGGCACAGGTTCGCAAACCGCACCGGCGTGCCGGCTTCGCCGGCGCGCGCGTCAACGCCACCTGCGACGGCGACGACATCCGGGTCGAGATCCTGCGCGACGACGGGCGGCCAGTGCAACCGGCCGACCGCGTCCGGGTCGTCGTCAACGACTTCCTGCTACTGGGCGGCGACGGGATCCTCGACCCGGTGCTGCCGCGGCCGGGTGCGGTCATCGACGACAGCCTGCCCCGGACCCGCGACGCGCTGGTCGAGTGGCTCGAACAGCAAGACCGCCTGCGGCCGGAGGACTTCGACTCCGGCGGCGCGCCCCGCTACCGGGTCTCGCCGGGCTGCGCCGCGGCCGGCTGACCGGCCTGCTAACCTATCGCCTCGCTCCCGCATCCAAGGGACGATGGTGGCAGTTCCCGGACACACGGCGCCGACGCGCGCCGACTTCCAGCGGGCGATCGCGGCGCGAGCCGATCGCTGGTTCGCGGCGTGCCTGAAGATCACGCGCAATCCGGACCTCGCCGAGGACGCCGTGCAGGATGCCCTGCTGTCCGCCTGGGACAAGCGTCACCAGTTCGAACAGGGCGCCCGTCTCGACACGTGGATACACCGCATCGCAATCAACGCGGCGCTGCAGCTCCTCAGGCGGCAGAAACCGGGACTGTTCGTCCCCCTCGACATCGAGCCGGGTGACGACAGCACGTCGCCGGAATCGGCCCGCGAGTTCGAGGAACTCGACAAAGGCGTGACGCGTGCAATGCGCCGCCTGTCGGATATCGAACGCGTCTGCTTCGTGCTGAAACACGTCGAGCAATGGCGCCTGAAGGAAATCGCCGAGGAACTGGACACCAGTGTCGGCACGATCAAGCAGGCGGTGTTCCGTGCAGTGCACAAGCTGCGCGCGGACCTGCCCGAATTCGCGAGGGCCAACGCATGAACGATGACACCCTGCTGCTGTATTTCTATGATGAACTGCCCGACGACGAAGCCGCGGCCGTCCGGCGCGCGCTCGCCCATGATGCTTCGATTGCCGACCGCTACCGGCGACTCCGCGAGGCGCTGTCCGCCATCTCGGACGAGGCGACGCCGCCGCTCTCGGCAGACCGGCTGGCCCGCTTCCAGGCGACGATCGACCGCGCTGCCGACCGCGAGGCGGGCCGCCGCCCGGCGACGCGCGCCCGCGTGCACTTCCTCTCGTTCCTGCTCGGCACCGCGGTAACCGCCGCCGTTGCCGTCGCGATCGGCCTGGCCTTGCGACAGGACGTCGCGACATTGCCCGCCGGGACGCCCATCGCGATGACGACAGAGCCGGCACCGTCCACGACATCACCGTTCGCACGGAGCCTCCAGGTCTACTTCCGCGAGAGCCAGCTCGGCCTGCAGGGGCTCCCGGACAACGGCAACGGTGAACGCACACAGATGATCCGCGACCTGATCGCGCAGAACCGGATGTTCGCGAAGCTCGCCGTCGAGAACGACGCACCACAACTAGCGAGGGTGCTGCGGGCATTCGAGCCGATCCTCGCGCGTCTCGCGCGAGAGGACATCAGCGCGGAGGAGTCCGCCGCCCTGCGCGAGAAGCTGGAGTTCGAACTGAACGTGATGCTAACCAAGGTGACGCGCGATGCATCTGAATTCGCACGGAACACGGAACAGGAAACGTGAACATGAAGACACTGACGAAGACGTTGCTATTCGCGCTGATGCTGGCGACCCCGGTCGTGGCCCTGTCGCAGGGTGTAGACCGCGACCGCGAGGAACTGCAGATGGCCGCGGTCGAGGCGCTGATCACGGCGCCGCCCGAGCGCGCACTCCCGCTGGCCACGAAGGTCCTGAACGGCAACTACAGCTACGACATCAAGGAGCGCGCGCTGTTCATCCTGAGCCAGATCGACCGGCCGGAGGCGCAGGAGATTCTCATCGAGACCGCCCGATCGGGTGACGGCGAGCTTCGCGGCGAGGCAATCCGGATGATCGGCATCAACGGATCGGAAGAGGCGCTGGCACTCCTCGCCACGCTGTACGACCCGGCGGACAGCGACGCCCGCGAAGCCGTGCTGGAGGCCTACCTGATTGCCGGCGACGCCGAAGCCGTTTACCGGATCGCCGCAAACTCGACGAACAACGACGAGTTCGAAGACGCCATGGACGTACTGGGCGCGATGGGCGCACGCGATCAGCTGCGCCGGCTGCGCGAAGCGAAGGGCGTGAGCGAGGCCTACATCGATGCACTGATTATTTCCGGCGACGCGG
The DNA here is from genome assembly GCA_913055625.1 of uncultured Pseudomonadota bacterium. Classification (GTDB taxonomy): domain Bacteria; phylum Pseudomonadota; class Gammaproteobacteria; order Steroidobacterales; family Woeseiaceae; genus UBA1847. Next base: position 103,613 of record CAJXJW010000003.1, read on the forward strand.
AAACGCTACTCGAGATCGCGGCAGACGGCAGCGACGAGGAAAACCAGCTCCAGGCCATCGAGGCCCTGGGAATCGTCGGCGGCCACGACGACCGGTTGATCCAGATCTATCGCGACGCCGGGTCGGAGGACGTCCGCGAGGCGGCACTCGACGGCATGCTGATCTCGGGCTACGACGACGGCGTGCTCGAGCTCTACCGGTCCAGCACCGATCCTGCCGAGAAGAAGGAACTGCTCGAGCGGCTCGTCATCATGGACAGCGACGAAGTGTGGAGCATCATCGACTCCGCGCTGGACGGTGGGCTGTGAGCCGCCGGCGCACCCTGCCCGGCATCGCGGTTGCCCTGCTGATGCTCGCGGCGGCCGCGGACAGTCACGCCGCGCTGCCGGCCATGCCGCAGGACGGCTGGTACCGCTGGGAGACGATGGCCGGCACCCAGGGAGCCACGGCCTGTTGCTACCAGTGGCGGCCGGGCAGTGTCCGGCGGATGGGCTGCCGCCTCGACGGCGGCAACGGGCCGTCAATCGACGTCGACTGCGACGTCACATCCGACACGTTGCAGGTATTCGCGGAGGTCCGGGACGGGCGCGTGCGCGACATCCGCGCCCTGAGCGCCGCGTGCCCGGTGGAAACGAACGCGCCGGTTCACGACCTGGGCGCCGTCGATACGGCATCGAGCATCGACTGGCTGCACGGCCTGCTGGACGAACGGGCCGTGCGCGAGGACGCCGTACTGGTCATCGCGATGCACGAGAACGCGGCGGCCATGCGCAGCCTGACTGCGCTGATCGAGAACCGGCGTCTCGACATGGACCTGCGCGAGCAGGCGCTCTTCTGGCTCGTACAGCTGCCGGACGACGCGGTCTACCGTTACTTCGACCGCCTGCTGGGCGCGCGCTAGCGCGGCGACCTCAGTCGCGCGCCGCCTCGTACACGACCTCGCCGTCAAACACCGTCAACGTCACTTGCGTCTCCCCGATCTCGTAGACGCGCTCCGACTCCGCCAGCTCGACGATGTTCCGGTCGAGCGCGATCAGGTCCGCCTTCTTGCCGACTTCCAGCGTGCCGACGCTGTCGTCGTGCCCGAAGAGCCGCGCACCGTTGATCGTGAACGCGGCGATGGCCGAATGGATGTCGATGCGCTGGTCCGCGTTCAGCACCGTCTCCCCGTCGCTGCGGAATACCGCCTGCTGCAGGCTGACGAACGGCATCGGGTCGCGGCTTCCGACCGGCGCGTCGCTGCCGTTCACGAGGTTGCCGCCCGCAGCCTCGATCGTCTTCGCCGGGTAGACGTTCTGCATGTAATAGGACTCCGGCCCGTACAGGTCGGCTATGCCGTCGATCTGCTCGATGAACGGGATCACCATGAGGTCGTAGGGCAGCCCCGGCGTCGCCCAGACAAACGTGAACACCACCGAGATGCCGAGCTCGCCGATGCGCGCCTGGTCGGCCGGCGCCGCGAGCTGCACGTGCGCGAGGCTCTGCGAGGTGCCGTTGCGGTCGGCGATGGGCTTCACCTTCGCGAGTTCGTCGACGGCCACCTGCACCGCCTTGTCCGACAGCGCGTGCACGTGGACGTGGAACCCGGCTTCGGTCGCCTTGCGGATGTAGGTGCGCAGGAATTCCTCGGGACGCGCCAGCGTGCCGCTCTGCGGGTGGCACTGGACGGGGTAGAAGCCGTACTCGGCGACGAAGGAGTCGATCCGCTCCGTGCCGGCATAGTCGTCCGGGCGCTCTCGCACCTGCTGGCACACGTCGCGATCCTGGTCGACGTAGCCCACGACGTCGAAGCTGCCGTCCTCGATGCTGCCGCCGAAGATCGGCTGCCGGTAGCCGCCGATCGTCGCGGCGACCGGCAGGGTCGGCGGTGCCGTCAGCGGATTGCCCTCGAGCACGGCGTCGGCGAACAGCTTCACACCGTCGGCGTGCACCAGCTCGTTGTCCGCGTAACGATCGCGCAGCGCCGCCAGCTCGGCGAGGTGCGCGTCGATCCCGTCGACGTCGCTGTCCGGCGGCTCGGCCATCGCCGCCCGGAAACGGAACGTCATCTCGCCGCGATCCTCCAGCCGGCCATAGGCCGCGAGCGTGTCCGGCGTGACGATGGCATCCTGGATCGTCGTGATGCCGTTCGCGGCGAGCTTCGCGTTCGCGCGGCTCAGCGTATCGTCGAGATCGCCGGTCATGCCGAGCATGTCTTCGAACCACGAGGCCCGAATCAGCAACCGCGCCTCCTCGTTGACGCCGCCCGTCGGCTCGCCGTTTGCATCGAGGCCGAACATGGAGCGAAAGTCGGCATACTCGCCGACCAGGGTTTCCGCATTGATCGGCACGTCGCGGCCGTCCAGCGTCTTCGCCATGGCCAGCGCGAGGCTGTTCGCCGCGCCGTGGTGCCCGTCGTCGCCGTACAGGAAGATCGGGTGCTCGGTCGACACCGCGTCCAGCGCCACGCGCATGTTCGGATAGTCCGCGCTCGGCTGGTTACCCTGGGAAAACGCCCATTGCAGCACGATCAGCCACTCTCCGGGTGCGATGTCGTGATCTTCGATGCATTGCTGCAGGACCGGCACCAGGCCATCGAGCGAGTACGCCGTGGACCTCAGGTCGCAGGAGTCGGGTTCGACGATGCCGAGCGCGTGAATGTGCATGTCGTGCAGGCCCGGCATCACCATCGCGCCGCCCATGTCGCGCACGACCGTGTCGTCGCCGATGTACGCCGCGACACCCTCGTCGTCGCCGACATACACGATCGTATCGTCCGTAATCGCGAGCGCCTCGCTCACCGTCTGACCGGCATCCGCCGTGTACACCGACGCATTGGTCAGGACCAGCGTCGCGGATTCGGGGGACGATTGGCCGCAACTGGTGGCAACGGCGAGGCAGGTTGCCAGCAGGATCGTGCTCGGGATTCGATGCATCACGTGGGCAGGCTCCGTATCAGAAGCCAGCAATGATGTGGCGGCCCGCCGGCCGCGTCAAATGCGATGCGCGTTGCTACACCGGCAGACGTGGACTCTCTCTAAGCGAGCTGTGCATCGTCTCGGCGTCGCTTTGTGCGGTCGGGTCGGCCTGGATGTACACGCTGAGCAGTTCGCCCAGCGCTTCGAGCGACTTCTCGTGGCAACGCTCGAAGCCGTGCGTCGCGTCCGTGCCGAAGCAGACGAGCGCCGTGCGAATGTCGTTGCCGGCCTCGATAGCCGACGCGCTGTCACAGCGGTAATAGCGGAACACGTCGCGCTTGTGGCGGATGTCGTGCTCGGCGCAGAGCCGCAGCAGCTTGTGCGTCAGGTGGTAGTCGAACGGACCGGATGAATCCTTCATGCACACGGTCACACCGAACTCGTCCGTGTTCTGGCCGGGCGCCGCCGGACCCGCGTCGATCGTCAGCATTTCCGCGACGTCGCCGTGGAGGATCGCCGACGCGCCGGAGCCCACTTCCTCGCTGATCGTGAACAACAGGTGACAGTCCATCGGCAGCTCGATGCCGCGCTCGACGATCTCGCGCGCCACGCCGAGCATCACCGCCACGCCGGCCTTGTCGTCGAGGTACCGCGAGCAGATGAAGCCCGTGTCCGTCATGCGCGTCCCGGGGTTGATCGAGATGATGTCGCCGACATTGATGCCGAGGTCCGACAGGTCGCCGGCGCTGTAGACCGGATGGTCGACGCGCAGCTCGACGTTGTCCCAGGTCACGGGCAGCTCGTCGATCTCCTCGTTGTAGACGTGTCCCGCGGCCTTGATCGGCAGAATCGTACCCTCGAACTTGCCCTCGTCCGTGTAGATCGTGGCGTGCGCGCCCTCGGCGAAGCGGCTCGACCAGGTGCCGATCGGGGTCAGGCGCAACCGCCCGTTGTCCTTCAGCCCGCTGACCATGGCGCCGAGCGTGTCGAGGTGCGCGACGATCGAGCGGTCCGGGCTGTAGATGCGACCCTTGAGGTCGGCGCGGATGCCGCCGCGGCGCGTCATCTCGAACGGGATGCCGAGGCGCTCGAGTTCGTTGCAGGTGTAGCGCACCGCTTCGTCGGTGAAACCGGCCGGGCTGGGGATCGCGAGGAGTTCGAGGAGAATGCGGCGGACGTAGTCCATGTCCGGGGTGAATTTCGTCATGAGTCCTGCCGGGTCGTTGCGGTCTGGGGAAAGAGGAGGTCCACGAAGCGCTCCGCCGTGGGCTGCGGCTCGTGGTTCGCGAGGCCCGGGCGCTCATTGGCCTCGATGATCCAGTAGGTGGGCTTGTCGGGCGCTTCGACGATCATGTCGAGTCCGACGACCGGGATGTTCAACGAGCGCGCGGCGCGCTCGGCCGCGTCTGTCAACGCGCGGTGCAAACGGTCCGTAACGTCGTGCATCGTGCCGCCGGTGTGCAGGTTCGCCGTGTCGCGCACGCGGATCACGTGGCCTTCCTCCGGCACCGTGTCGAATTCGACGCCGGCACGGCGCAGGCAGCGCCGGGTCTCATCGTCGACCGGTATCCGGCTTTCGCCGCCGGTGGCCGCCTCGCGCCGGCGACTCTGCTTCTCGATCAGCTCGGCCACGGTCGCGGTGCCGTTGCCCACCACCTCGGCGGGCTTGCGGATTGCCGCCGCGACGACCTTGCCATCAATGACGATGATGCGCAGGTCCTGCCCCTCGAGGTAGGCCTCGAGCATGACCTCGTCGCACACGCGCCGCGCGGCTTCGATCGCCGACTGCATGTCCGCCTCGGTCGCGATACCGACGCTGACACCGTTGCCCTGCTCGCCCTTGACCGGCTTGACGACGATGATGCCGTACTCGCGCAGGAAAGCCCGGTTGTCCTCCTCGGCGCCGGCGAGCTGGCTGGCCGGTACGTACAGGCCGTCGCCGCGCAGGCGACGGACCGTGACCTTCTTGTCGTCGCAGCGACTCATGGCGATCGCCGTGGTCAGCTCGCTCAATGATTCGCGGCAGACGATGCTGCGCGCTCCGACCCGCAACGAGAAATAGCCGTTCTCCGGGTCGAGCAGGTTGACGGTGATGCCGCGCCGCCGGGCCTCGTCGACGATGATCCGGGCATAGGGGTTGAGCTTGTCCGCCCGGCTGTCGCTGCCGACGTAGAGCGGTTCGTTGATGGCATTCTTCTTCTTGATGCAGAACACCGGGATCCGCTGGAAACCCATCTTGTCGTACAGCCCGATCACGGCCTCGTTATCGTGCATGACCGACAGGTCCATGAAGTCGCGGCCGCGCGCGGCAAAGTGGTCGGCCAGGAAACTGGTCAACGCGCGGCCGATGCCGGGATGCGTGGCCTGCGCGTCCACGGCCAGCGCCCACAGGCTTGCGCCGTTCTCCGGGTCGTCGAACGCGCGCTCGTGGTCGACGCCCATCACAGTGCCGATCACGCGCTGTTCGGCGATATCCTCGGCCACGAAGTGCGTGAGCACTCGCGACGAGATCTGCTTCGACAGGAAATCCGGGTCCACGGGCACCATGCCACGGCTCGCGAGCAACTGGCCGACGGCCTGCGTGTCCGTCTCGTCCTGCATGCGCCGGATGCGAAAGCCCTTCGGTCGCACGCGTGAACTGCGGTAGTTGTACAGCCACAGTCGGTAGGTGTGCGACGGGTCGAGGAACAGCTCCTGCGGCCGCAGCGACAGCACGACGTGGGGGTCCTTGATGTACAGCGCGATATTGCGCTGTTTCGGCGGTTCGTCGCAGATCGCCTCGGCCAGGCGCTGGTTGTCGACGAACGTGTGCGCGAAGATCAGCCGCCCCCAGCCGCAATCCACCACGGATTCCGAGTCGACGCGCTCACCGCGGAGCCCGGTCCGGTCGTCCCAGTTCCGGAGCGTCGGCGCGGCCTGGCGATCGATACGGTGCTGGGTGCGGTCCTTGGCCAAGCTCGTCAACCGTCGACGTGGCTCTGCAGCCACGCCTCGAGAAGCGCAACCTGCCAGAGCTTGGAGCCGCGCAGCGGCGTGATGTGTTCGTGCGGTGCGTCGATCAGGTCGTCAAGGTAAGCGCGCCTGAACAGCCCGCGCCCGGCGGCGGCCCGGCTGTTCAGCGTGTCCTTGACGAACTCGAGGCTGCCGCCGCTCAGGTACTTGAGCTCGGGCACCGGGAAGTAGCCCTTCGGCCGGTCGATGACGGCCGCCGGAATCACGTCGCGGGCAAGCTCCTTCAGGATGTACTTGCCCCCGCCGTCCACCTTGTAGCCAGGCGGAATCTGGGCTGCGAGCTCCACCAGCTCATGATCGAGAAACGGGACGCGCGCTTCAAGTCCCCAGGCCATCGTCATGTTATCGACACGTTTCACCGGGTCCTCGACGAGCATGACGGTGGTGTCGAGGTGCATCGCCATGTCGATGGGCAGCTCGGCATCCGCGAGCGCGAAGTGCTGCTCGACGAACGCGGAGCTCGCGTCGCCAGGGTCGTAGCGGCCGTCGATCGCGCGCCGGTATTCCGCGTGATCCCGGTCGAAGAACACCGCGCGGTAGTCATCGAGCGGCGTGCGGCTGTCCATCATCGGCGGGTACCAGTGGTAGCCGGCGAAGATCTCGTCCGCGCCCTGGCCGCTCTGCACCACCTTGACGTGCTTCGATACCTCGCGGCTCAGCAGGTAGAACGCGATGTTGTCGTGGCTGACCATCGGCTCGGACATCGCCTGGATACAAGCCGGCAGGTGCTGCAGCAGCTCGCCGGACGGCACCCGGATCTGGTGATGGTCGGTCCCGAAGCGCTCGGCAATCACGTCCGAGTAGCGAAACTCGTCGCCTTCCTCGTCCTCGCGCGTCTCGAAGCCCACGGAGAAGGTCTTGAGGCCCTGCTGTCCGTGCTGTGCCAGCAGGCCGACGATCAGGCTGGAGTCGAGGCCACCGGACAGCAGCACCCCGACCGGGACGTCGCCGGTCAACCGGCGCCGAACGGCCTCGTTCAGCGCGGCCGTCGTTCTCTCGCGCCACTCGCCGAAGTCGGTATCGGCCTCGGCAGGATCCCGACGGAACGACGGCTGCCACCAGGTCTCCACTGCCTCGCAACCATTGCGGTCGATGACGAGCCGGCTCGCCGGCGGCAGTTTCCGCACTTCGCTGATGATCGTGCGCGGCGCCGGCACGACGGAGTGGAAGCTCATGTAGTGGTGCAGCCCGACCGCGTCGATGGACACCGGCTCGTCGGAGCCGGCCAGCAGCGCGGGCAGCGACGATGCGAACCGCACGCAGCCCGGTTCCCGACGCAGGTACAGCGGCTTGATGCCGAGCCGGTCGCGGGCGAGGAACACCTGCTCGTCGCGCGGATCGAAAATCGCAAACGCGAACATGCCGTTCATCTTCAGCACGCAGTCGCGGCCCCACTCGATGTAGCCGCGAAGGATCACCTCGGTGTCGCTGCGCGAGAAGAAGCGGTGGCCGCGCTTCTCGAGGTCGGCCCGCAATGCGTCGTGGTTGTACACGCAACCATTGAACACGATGACGCAGCCGGTGTCGTCATCCTTCATCGGCTGTGCCGCACGATCGCTGAGATCGACGATCTTCAGGCGGCGATGCCCGAACGCCACCCAGCCGAGGTTCGCGATCCCGTCGTCATCCGGGCCCCGCGGTGCCAGCACCTCGGACATTCGCGCGACCGTCTCGACCGATGCATCGCCGCCATCCAGGCGTATCTCTCCTGCTATTCCACACATAGGTTTCTTGCGCCGTCAGGCGTCCTTTCCTCCTTCCTCTTCCTCGTTGTCTTCCAGTTTCACGACGAACACGTCGCAATCCACGGCGTTGAACACGGATTCCGTCGTGCTGCCGACGAGCCAGCGCTGCAGCCAGTTGCGCGACAGGGCGCCGACGACGACGATGCCGATGTCCTCTTTCTCGACCGCCTCGGCGATTTCCCGCGCGGCGTCGCCGGCGGCAAGCTGCGTGTGAGCCCTGTCGATATCGAAACGCCCGGCCAGCTCTCGCAGGCGCGACGCGTGCATGTCCCGTACCGCGTCGACGAGATCCTCGTCCACGCGCGGTACCGGCGCGGCGGACGCACCGGCGCCGGCGGCGATCGGTACCGAGGTCACCGCCGTCGGTGGCACGTAGGCATTGAACAATCGAAGGTCGCCGCCGAGAACGCGTTGCAGCGCGACCGCCGCGCCGACAACGTGTTCGTCGAGTTCCGCCTTCCGCTGGTCGGGGTGTCCCGGATCGACGGCGGCCAGGATATTCCCGCGTTTCGGGACGGGCTGTTCGCCTTGCACGAGCCAGAGCGCCTGCGGCGCGCGGCGGATCAGTTCCCAGTCGGTTGCGGTCAGGAACAGCCGCGCAATCCGCGAGTGCTGGCTCGCGACGCGGACGATCAGGTCGGCGCCGGTCTCCTCGGCGCGGCGGATCAACGCGTCGTAGCGCGGATGCTGCCACGCCGCGGTCGTCACGACGACCAGGCCGCGGCGCACGAGTGGCACCGCCAGGTCATCCGCCCACGCTCGCATCTCGTCGAGATAGCTCTCGCGGGAGCGGCTCACCCGCGTGTCCGTTGACGCCGGGCCGCCCGCGAGCCAGTGCTGGTAGTCGCTGACGAACAGTTCGATGCTCGCGCCCGTGGCCTCGGCGAGCAGCGCCGAGCGGTCGATCGCAGCCCGGTTCGGCTTGCCCGGGTCGAGATCGACGAGTATGCGTTCAGTAATCATGGTATCGCCCTGCACGGCAGTGCGCGGGTAACCCGGGCCGACGGCATGTCAGTCCGTCGCGTCCGAGGGCTGCTGCTTGAATCGAGCGGCGAAACGCAGTGTCAGGAAATTGATGAGCGACATCAGGATCGCGATTTCGTAGCGGCTGAATGCCACGGCGACGCCGATCAGGCCGGTGTTCCAGATGCTCGCGGCGGTGGCCGTACCGCGGACGGTGCCGTTGCTCTTCAGGATCGCACCGCCGCCGATGAAGCCGATGCCCGTCAGGATGCCCTGGATGACCCTCGATTCCGCTTCCGTCGAGGACAGCACGGACATGCCGACCAGCGTGTAGCCGCAGGCGGCGACCGCCACCAGCGGAAACGTCCGGAGCCCGGCACTGCGGGTCGCCTTTTCGCGATCCCAGGCAACCGGCAGTGCCAGCGCGTAAGCGACGCCGAGATGCGTCAGGTTGTTGACGACCTCGCGCCAGTCAATGTCTACGCCGAACATCGTATTGCCAGCACCGGCCGTCCACCGCCGCTACTGCGGCAGCTCGTCCTCGGCATCGTCGGCAGCTTCCTCCACCTTGTCAGCAGCGTCCTCCATCGCGTCACCAGCGCTTTCCATGGCTTCGTCGACTTCCTCGCCCGCGCGCTCCGCCGGGCCGTCGTCCGATTCGCAGGCCGCCAGCAGGAAAACCGCGGCCAGTGTCATCAGCAGCATACGCAACATGCCTGCTCCTCCCTTGTCCCAAGAGGGCGAAACATTAGCATGATGATTGCGCTATCGCAACTATTGCTATATCGACACCGACTGCGGCGCGGGCCGCACTAGTCCGCCGCCGGCGCATTGCCGGCGCCGGACTGCAGCTCGATCGGCGTCTTCACGATGATTTCGCGGTGCGGGAACGGGATGTTGACGCCGTGCTCCTTGAACATGTCCCACACGGCGAGCAGCACCTTGCCGCGCACGTTTGTCAGGCCCTGCTGTGGATCGTCAATCCAGAAGCGCAACAGGAAGTTGATCGACGAGTCGCCGAACTCCGTCATCCAGCACACCGGCGGCTTGCCGGACGCCGCGACCCGGTCCACGGATGCCGCCGCTTCGATCGCCAGCGCCGACACCTGGTGCGGGTCCGAGTCGTAGGAGACGCCAAACGGCACGTCGAGGCGCACGAAGCGATCCGAGAACGACCAGTTGATGACCTGCGTGGTGATGAAGTCCTCGTTCGGAATCAGGAATTCGCGTCCATCCCGCGTGACGACCGACACGAAGCGGGCGCGCAGCTCGCGGATCCAGCCGAACGTCTCGCCCAGCGTGATCGTGTCGCCGGGTTTGATGGACTCGTCCATCAGGATGATGATGCCGGAAATGAAATTCGAGACGACCTTCTGCAGGCCGAATCCGAGGCCGACGCCTACTGCGCCGGACAGGACCGTGAGCGCGGTCAGGTCGATGTTCAGCGACGACATGCCGATCATGACGGCGAGCACGATCAGGCTGATGCGCACGATCTTGCCGATCAGCACCCTCAGCGACGGCGTCAGCTCCTCGATGTTGCTGATGCGCTTCTCGGCGAAACCACCGAACATGAACGATGCCCACAGCAGGGCACCGAACAGCAGTATCCCCTTCAGGATCACGAGCAGCGTAATCGTGTCGCCGAGCCCGATGCTGGTCGAACTCAGGAACGCAACGATGTCGTCGGTGATGCCGAAGATCGCCGTCGCGACATAGATCCACGCGAGCCAGGCAAAGGTCTTGGCGATCAGCCGGCTGCGAATGACGTTCGAGACGACGTTGATCGCGAGCCAGGTGCCGGACAGCAGCATGGCGCTGTAGATGAGGTGGTTTCGCCCCGGCCAGCCGGCGATGCTCGTCGCGAACCAGGCGATGCCCAGGAAGAGCGCGAAGAACAGCCACTCCATGCGCCGCAGGAACGACGCGATGACGCGCAGCAGCCCGCGCCGGCCCTTGATCTCGCGCGCCCGCGCCTCCAGGCGTGGCTCGACCTTCAACGAGACCAGCCAGGCCGGCAGGTACAGAACGGCAATGATGGCGAGCTGGTACAGCACCGACGGGTTGCCGAGGTACTGGATCAGCTCTTCACCGATCGTCACCAGGTACGTCGTCGCCCGTTCCCACATTGCCTCGTCCGCTCTCCGCCTCGTATTGCGATGCGGGCCGCCGGCGAACCGGCGACCGCGCCGAAACTATATCACTAGTGTCGCAGCGAACACGGCAGCGGCCGGTTTCAGTCGGCAACCACCGACAGGTGCGAGTGACGATGCCCGCCCGCCTCTGCGAGGTCCAGCATCGCGACCGCGAAGTCTTCCATGCTGATGTGGCTCCGTCCGTCGCGGTCGACCGGCAGTTCCGTGCCGCCGAGCCGGTAGCGGCCGGTTCGGCGCCCCGGCTTGAATCGCTTGGGCGGGCTGACGTAGGTCCAGTGAACGTCGTCGACGCTTGCGAGGAATGCGAGCGCCATCCGGTGCCCGGCGATCTCCCTTTTGAGCTCGCCTGGCACGAACCAGTAGAAAATCCGGGGAATGCTCTCGGCATAGGTCACACCGGGCCGGACCTCGAGGCTGCCGGCCCCGCCGACGATCAGGACCCGCGTCCGCGTGTTGCCGGCGGCACGCAGCGCTTCGACGACCTGCCGAATGCCGAGCAGGTGCACGGTGTCCGCCGGGTCCCTGGATCCCCCGACCGTGCCACGCACCGAGACGAGCACGACATCGCGCCCGGCGGTGAGTTCGCGGACGCTGGCATCGTCCAACAGGTTGCCCGCGACGACTTCGAGGTTGCGCCGGCCGCCGACGATGCGCGACACGTCGCGGCTGACGGCGGTCACGCGGTGGTTGCGGCGCAGGGATTCGTTCAGGAGGCGCGTGCCCACCTCACCCGACGCGCCGTAAATGAGTATATCGAGCGGCGCCTTGTCCGCCGTCGCCGCGTGTGCGGCGACCGCGCACAATAGCAGCGCGCTGAGCGCGAGCCGCGCACGGCGCCCGCGGTCAGGCCGCGACCCGGCGAATCTTCGCACCCAGCCCGGCCAGCTTGCGTTCCAGTTGTTCGTAGCCGCGATCCAGATGGTAAATCCGGTTGACCTGCGTCTCGCCTTCCGCCGCGAGCCCCGCGAGCACGAGGCTCGCACTCGCGCGCAGGTCCGTCGCCATGACGGCCGCCCCGCTGAGTTCGCCGCGATTGCCGCGCACGACGGCGACCTGCGCCATCGGCGTGATGTTCGCACCAAGGCGGACCAGTTCCTGCACGTGCATGAACCGGTTCTCGAAGATGCCCTCGGTGATGACCGAGGTTCCGTCCGCCTGCGTCATCAACGCCATGAACTGCGCCTGCAGGTCGGTCGGGAACGCCGGGTACGGCGCCGTCGTGACATCCGCGCCCTGCCAGCTCGCCGCAGCCTCCACCGTCAGTGACTCCGAGCCGGTGCGGATACTGAAGCCGCACTCCCGCAACTTGTCGATCAGCGCCTGCAGGTGGACCGGGACGCAACCCTCGACCGTGACGTTGCCGCCCGTGATCGCGCCGGCGATCAGCAACGTGCCGGCCTCGATGCGATCGGGCACGATGCGATGCCGGTTGGGACGCAGCTCGTCAACGCCGTCGATCGTGATGACGCTCGTGCCTTCCCCGTCGATGCTCGCGCCCATCGCCCGCAGGTAGTGCACGAGATCGACGACCTCCGGTTCCTTGGCGGCGTTCTCGAGAACCGTCGTGCCCTGCGCCAGCACCGCCGCCATCAGCGCGTTCTCGGTGCCGCCGACCGTGACTTTCTCGAACGTGATGCGCTCGCCGACGAGGCGGCTGGCCTTCGCGATGACGTAGCCTCCCTCGATATCGATGTCCGCGCCGAGCCGCTGCATCGTCTCGACGTGCAGGTCGACCGGGCGCGTGCCGATGGCACAGCCGCCGGGCAGGCTCACGCGCGCCTCGCCGTAGCGCGTCAGCAGCGGGCCCAGGCACAGGATGCTCGCGCGCATCTTGCGCACGAGGTCGTAGGGCGCAACCGGCGCATCCGGCCGCCGTACGCCAACGGTCAGCGTGTTGCCGTCGCGCTCGGTGCTGCAATTCAGGGACCGGAGCAGCTCCTCGGTTGAATCGATGTCACGCAGGCGCGGCACGTTGTCGAACCGGTGCTCGCCGTCCGCCAGCAACGACGCGAACAACACCGGCAGCGCCGCGTTCTTGGAGCCGCTCACCTGGACGGTCCCGTTCAGGGTCCGGCCGCCCGTTACCACGATGGAATCCAAACTCTCTCTCCGAATCTGACGATGCCTCGTCCGTTCCGCTGACAATGACGCCGGGGAATGGCGGGAAGGCGGTGAAGCTGTGGCGAATTGTGGCACTGGCCGCCCTTGCGCCGGGGCAATGTAATTCATGCTCCTGCCGTTGCCAAATCGCGGCACCGGCACGCGCGGTCAGGCAGGACCCGCCGTCGCCGCGAGCGCTTGCCGCAGGCGGCCCTCCGCATCCGCGAGACGGCGGCGCGCCTGCCCGGCGGGCACGCCGAGCGCGTGCATGACAACCGCCGTCTTCACCTCGCCGCCGGCCTCGTCGAGCAGCCGCGCGGCGGCCGCGTCGTCGAGGCCCGTCGCGGCCGCCACGATGCGCCGGGCCCGAGTGCGAAGCTTGTCGTTCGTCGCCTGCAGGTCGACCATCAGGTTGCCGTACGTCTTGCCGAGCCGGACCATGGCGCCGGTCGACAGCATGTTGAGCACCATCTTCGTCGCCGTGCCGGCCTTGAGGCGCGTGGAGCCGGCGAGCACTTCCGGCCCGGTTACGACCTCGATGGCAACGTCGGCGACCGCGGCCAGCGGGCTGCCGGTGTTGCAGACGAGCGCAATCGTCGCCGCACCCTGCTCGCGCGCGCGCTCGAGTGCGCCCGACACGTACGGCGTCGTGCCGCTCGCGGTGATGCCGACGACGGCGTCCTTCGGCCCGATATCGATCGCCCGCAGGTCCTCGCCACCCTGCAGCGCGGAGTCCTCCGCGCCCTCTACGGCGACGGTCAGCGCCCGTGTGCCCCCGGCGATGATGCCGCGCACCTGCGACGGGTCCGCGCTGAATGTCGGCGGGCATTCCGCCGCATCGAGCACACCGAGCCGCCCCGACGTCCCGGCCCCGGCGTACACGAGTCGGCCGCCGGCCGCGAGCCGGGCGGCGACTACGTCGATGGCCTCCGCGATGGCGGTTGCCTGCTCCGCCACCGCGCGCGCAACGCCGGCATCCTCGCGGTTCATGAGCTTGACCATCTCCAGGGCGGAAAGCCGGTCGAGATCGGTGGACGCCGGGTTCGCGCGCTCCGTGTCCGGCAGTTCGCGATTCACCGCGCGGACTCCGGCAACGGGTGCGTCAGCATGTCGCCATCGACCCAGGTCCGGATCACGTTCAGCCGCTTGTCGAGCTCCACCAGGCTGGCCCGGTAGCCGGGCCGCACGTAGCCCAGTTCCCGGTCGAGCCGCACGGCAATGGCCGGGAACGTCGACGCCATGCGCAAGGCCTCGAAACGATCGATGCCAGCGAAGCGGATCGCGTTGCGAACCGCGTCGTTGAGCCCGAGGTGCGCGCCCGCCAGCGTTCCGTCGTCGGTACGGCAGGCGCCATTGCGCACAGCGACGTACTCGTCGCCGAGCTTGAAAGTCGTCGTCGTCGCACCAACCGTCGGCATCGCGTCCGTCACGAGCAGCACCTTGCCGCGCTGCTTCATTTTCACGGCGATGGCAAACGCCGCCGGGTGTACGTGAATGCCGTCGGCAATGACGGCGACGATGCTCTGTCGGTCCTCCAGCGCGGCGCCTACCATGCCCGGCTCGCGCGCCGTGAGCGGCGACATGGCGTTGTACAGGTGCGTGAAGCCCCGCATGCCGGCGTCGAGGGCGTCGCGCGCCTCGTCGTAGGTCGCCTCGCTGTGTCCGCCGAAGACGATCACGCCCTGCCGGCTGAGCTGGCGAATGACGTCGAGGCCGACGCACTCCGGCGCTACCGTGACCAGCGTGACGCCGTTCGCAGGACGCGGGAACGCGCGCTCGATATCCCGCGGCAGCGGCCGGATATTCTTTGCCGGGTGCGCGCCGCGCCGTGCGACGTTCAGGTAGGGCCCCTCGAAGTGGACGCCGAGCACACCCGGTACGCGCTCGGCGATCGCCGCGTCGACCGCGGCGGCCGCCGCTCGCATGTGCGCGTTGTCGTCCGAAATCAGCGTCGGCAGGAAAGCCGTCGTGCCGTGCGCACGGTGCGCCTCGCCGATGCGCCGCAACGTCTCGACATCGGGGCTGTCGTTGAAGAGCACTCCTCCGCCCCCGTTGATCTGCAAGTCGACCAGCCCGGGCGCCAGCAGGTGGCCGGCCAGGTCCACGACGTCGCCGTCGTGAGCGCCAGCGCCCGCGTCGACGATCGCGGCGATGCGGCCGTCTGCAACGACCACGTCGACGTCGTCGCGCAGGCGCTCTCCGTCGAACAAGCGGCCGTTCGTCAGTATCTGCATCGCCGTTTCCGCCTCAGTTTTCCGCCGCCAGGTCGACGACCTTGCCGGGATTCAGGATGTTGTTCGGGTCGAGCATGCGTTTCAAGCGGCGCATCAGCTCGATCTCGGCGGGGCTGCGCGACAGGGCCAGGTACGGCCGCTTCTCGAGCCCGATGCCGTGTTCGGCAGAAATTGCGCCTGCGTAAGGCCCGAGTGTCTCGTAGACGGCCTGCTCGACAGCACGCACCCGGACCGGCGCCTTGTCGCGCATCTGCACGCAGACGTGCAGGTTGTTGTCGCCCAGGTGGCCGAACGCGACGGCTTCCGTCCCGGGAATGCCGGCCAGCGCCGCATCGAGCGCCGCGACGTAGTCTCCCGCGTCGGCACGCCGCAGGCTGACGTCGAAATTGTGCGAGTGTTCGATGACGGGTTCGACTTCGTGACGAATCGCCCACAGTGCCTCGCGTTCACGATCGGACTTGGCAACGACGCCGTCCGTCACGGCACCCTCCGAAAACAGTGTTTCCAGGATCGCGGCGAAACGGTCATCGTCGTGCGCCGGATAGTTGCCCATCGCCTCCAGCAGCACGTACAGCGGCTGGCCGGGCGAGAGCGGCGCATCGAGCCGCCCCTGCGGCGCGACGACGCGCTCGTAGAAGCGGTTCCACATCACCTCGAAGCCGGTCAGCGAGCCGGGCAGGTGCCGCTGCGCCGTCGCCAGCGTCGCGACGACGGACGGGAAGTCGGCGCAGGCGAGCAGCGCAACGTTGTGCGTGAGCCGCCGGGCATGGAGCCGGAACACGACGCGCGTGACGACGCCGAGCACACCCTCCGAGCCGATGAACAGCTGCTTCAGGTCGAAGCCGGAGTTGTTCTTCAGGTAGCGGTTCATCGACGACAGCACGGTGCCGTCCGCGAGCACGGCCTCGAGGCCGAGGACGGAATCCCGCGTCATCCCGTAGCGAATGACCTTCGTGCCGCCGGCGTTCGTCGACACGATGCCGCCGAGCATACAGTTGCTGCGCGCGCCGATATCGACCGGGAAGTACAGGCCTGCCCGCGCCGCCGCGTCCTGGGCTTCCAGCATCGTGACACCGGCCTCCGCCGTCATCGTCTGTTCGTCCGGGTCGACCTCTTCGACTCGGCTCATGTGCTGCAGGCTCAGCGCGATGTCGTCGGGCGTCGTCGCGCAACCCTGCACCAGGCCCGTCGTGCCGCCGAACGGCACGACCGACTGGCTTCGCTCGTTGCACAGCGCGAGCATCCGCGACACCTCGGCGGTCGATCGCGGATACACGATCGCGCGTGCCCGGCAGGTGTCGTGTGTGTCCCAGGGAAAATCATGGCTGGCGACGGCGTCGCCAGTCACGACGCGGCCGTCACCGAGCACCGCCGCAATGGCCGCCAGGATGTCGCTGCTCATCGGCCGTCGCCCGCCGTCAGTCCGCGGTGCCGAAGTAACGGCGCGGCACGCGCATCGACACGCCGGTCAGCAGCTCGTAGCCGATCGTCCCGGCCGCGCGCGCGACAGTATCGACGGGCAGGTCCGGCCCCCACAGCACGACTTCGTCGCCAGGCGCGGCGTCGTCGATGTCGCTGACGTCGATCGACACCAGGTCCATCGATACGGTCCCGGCCAGTGGAGCGACGCGGCCGCGCACCAGCGTCGGCGTTCCGTCCGGCGCGTGCCGCGGATAGCCGTCCGCGTAGCCGATCGCAACGGTCGCGATCCGCCGGGTGCCGGGGGCGGTCCAGCGCTGTCCGTAGCCCACGCCCTCGCCCCGCGGCACGTCGCGGATGGCGATGATCTCGGACACCAGCGTCATCGCGGGCTTCAGGCCGCGGTCTGACGGTGCCTCGCCCGCGAACGGCGAGCCGCCGTACAGCATGTAGCCGGGCCGGTTCCAGTCGCGGTGCGTGTCGGGCAACGCGAGGATGGCGCCGGAGTTCGCGATACTCGTGGGCACGTCCATGCCGTCGATACAGCGATCGAACAGCTCGACCTGCCGACGCGCGAGGGCACTGCCCGGTTCGTCCGAGGTTGCGAGGTGTGTGCACGCCACCGGCGTGCCGGCGCAGTTCGGCATGCGTCGCAGACGATCGAGCGCGCCGCGCGCCGCGTCCGGCGCCAGGCCGAGCCGGTGCATGCCGGTGTCGATCTTGAGCCACACCGCCACCGGTGCGGGGAGGCGGACGGCCTCGAGGTCGTGGAGCTGGCGCTCGTCGTGGACGACCAGCCAGAACCCGTGCTCCGCGGCGCAGCGCAGGGATGCCGACCCGTTCACGCCTTCCAGTACCAGCACCGGCTCGGTGATGCCCGCGTCGCGAAGCTGCAACCCCTCGTCGAGGATACCGACCGCGAACGCCGGCGCCGCATGGCCCAGCGCGCGGGTGACGTCCACGGCGCCGTGCCCGTACCCGTCCGCCTTGACGACCGCGATCGCGCGCGAGTCCGGCGCCAGGCGGCACGCCTGTTCGTAGTTGGCGCGGATCGCGCCGAGGTCGATGCGCGCTTCGCAATTCCGGTGCGGCCGGCCGTCACTCATCCCAGCAAAACCTGTCCCGCGATCAGATAGAAAAGGAGTGCCATGCCGCCGGCGAACAGCGCGTACGGCAGCTGCGTGCGCACATGCTCCAGCAAATCGCACCCGGATGCCACCGACGAGATCGCGGTCGTATCGGAAATCGGCGAACAGTGGTCGCCGAACACGCCGCCGCCGAGGATCGCCGCGAGCATCAGCGACGGGTGCAGGTCCAGCATCACGGCCAGCGGCATCCCGATCGGCACCAGGATCGCAAAGGTGCCCCACGACGTGCCGGTGGAAAAGGAAATCAGCGCGCCGGCGAGGAACAGCATCGCCGGCAGCATCGATACCGGCACCGTATCGCGGACGAGGCCCGCGAGGTAGACGCCGGTGCCGAGCTCTTTGAGGCTGCCGCCGAGCGCGAGCGCCAGTAGCACGATCGTGACCAGCGGCAGCAGTTCGCTCATGCCGCCGAATGACGTTCGCACGAGCCGCGCGTGGTCGAAATCGCGCCGCGGGATCAACAACGCGTACGCCACGAGCATCGCCGCCGCGGTTGCGTACAGCACGGACTTCGACCCGCTGCCCGCCGTGAGGTCGCCGTTGCCGGTCCACGCCATGCAGCCCAGCATGCCGCCGATCAGCGTCACCAGCGGCAGCAGCATGTAACGTGCTTTCGTCGGAGCGATGTCCGCCTCGCCCGGCGCCTCTGCCGCGGATCGTGGCGCGCTGGTGGCCAGCGGGCCGAAGTAGCGCCCGGTCGCCGCCGTCGCGTACACGATCGCGAGCGTGAGCAGCGCGTAGGCATTGAACGGGACCGAGCCCCACAGGACCGCGGCGGCACTGGCGCCGAGATCGTAGTCGCCGAGCAGCGCGAGCACGAACGCGCCCCACCCGTTCAACAGGACCAGGATGCACACGGGCGCCGACGTGCTGTCGATGATCCACGCGAGCTTTGCGCGGCTCAGTCCGAACCGGTCGAACAGGCCACGCGACACGATGCCCGCGGTCAGGACACTCAGGTTCGACTCGATGAACACGACGGTGCCGACAGCACTCGTCATCAGGCTCGCCCGCCGGCCGTTGCTCGCGATGCCACTCTTCACGAAGCGATCGACGGTCGCCGCGACGCCGCCGGAATCACGCATCAGCGCGAGCAGCCCGCCGATCAGCAGCATGAACATGAACAGGCGCGCATTGTCCGGGCTCGTCAGTACGAGCGCCGTCCGCTCCACCGTCGCGACCATCGCGAGCGGCAGCGCGTCTGCGCCGGGCAGGAGCAGCAGCAGTTCCGATACGAATAATGCGACGACGAGCGACACGATGACTTCGCGGCGCCAAAGCACGACCGCGATCGCGACGACCGGCGGAATGACGCTGGTCCAGCTCACGTGGGCACGCCGCGCGATGCCGGCGAAGCGCCGCAGGAGGACGGAAGATCCCGGACGGTCACGGAATCGCCGCGCCGTCCGCCACCACCCGTCGGTAGGTCAGCAGGTGCTCACGCACCTCATCACCTTTCTTCAGCACGATCCAGATGTCGAGCTGGTCCGGGTTGCGCCGATAGAAACTGATGCCGCCGAAATGCAGGGCATCCGGCTCGACGGCGACCAGTCGGAAGCTCACGTAGTCCGCCTTGTCTTCCCATGCGGAAAAGTCCGCGGAGAAATGCTTGACCTTCAGCACCAGCGTTCCGTCCTCGACGACGAGCAGCATCAGCTCGTAGAAGTGCACGCCGTCGTCGTCGTCGAACAGCTTGTACATGCCGACCATCGATCCGGCGGACGGCGCGTTCCATGCCTCCTCGCAACGCGCGCCGAAGCACTCACCCTCCCACGACCCGACCAGCCAGCCGGCGTCCTCGAGCACGGCTGCCGGCGGCGCCTCGCCCTCGGCAAGCTGGTACGTGTGCGCCGTGCGAGGCTCTTTCGCGGTCGCCGCAGCGCACAGGAGCAGGCACCCCAAGGCTGCCGTTCGTCTGATTCCCCGGTCTCGCATGGCTCACAAGCCCCTGTTTCCACTGGACGCTGAAACAAATCGTAACAGTCGCGCCGCCCCCACGGTGCGAAAATGGTGAAATGAAGCTGAACTTCAATCGCAAGCAGCCGGGCAACGGAGCGGCCCCGTGCGCGTAGCGCTCATCGGCGGCACCGGCTTCGTCGGCAGTTACCTGGTCGACGCGCTGGTCTCGGCCGGGCACGAACCCTGGCTGCTCGTGCGCGCCGGCGGCGAGGCGCGCGTGCGGCAACCGGAGCACTGCCGGACCGTGCGCGGCGACCTGACCCGGCCCGCGGACCTGCGGCAGCTGCTCAGCAACGCCGATGCTGCGATCTACAACGCCGGCATCCTCCGCGAATTCCCGAAGCGCGGCATCACGTTCGAGGCCATCCAGTACCGCGGCGCGGTCGATACGATCGACGCGGCCGTATCGTTGGGCCTCGACCGCTTCCTGCTGATGAGCGCCATCGGCGCCCGGCCCGACGGCACGCCGTACCAGTCGACGAAGTACCGTGCGGAAGAACACCTCCGGGCAAGCGGCCTCGAGCACGCGATCATTCGGCCGTCCGTGGTCTTCGGCGACCCGCGCGGCCTTGACGAGTTCGCGTCGCGGCTGTACCAGGAGATGGTGCGGCCGCCACTGCCGGCCGTGGCGTTTCACGGCGGCCTGTTGCCGGGCCGCCGACCTGTGCGGCTGTCGCCCGTGCACGTAACGGATGTCGCCGATACGTTCGTCCGCCTCCTGGACGGTCCGACCCCGTCCAGCCGCACCGTCGAGATCGGCGGTCCGGAGGTACTGACGTGGAAGGACATCGTCGAGCGCATCGCGGCCGCGACCGGGCGTCGCAAGCTCGTGCTGCCGATGCCGCTGGGCGTGATGCGCGCCGCGGCGGCGCTGCTCGATAGGATCCCGGCGTTTCCCGTGACCCGCGATCAGCTCGACATGCTCGCGGAAGGCAATACCGCGGACCCGGGCACGCTGCGCGAGCTGCTCGGCCGGGAGCCCGTGGCCTTCGACGGCAGCGCGCTCGACTACCTGGCTCGGCCGCAGGCGGCTTGATCCGGCATCACCCCGGGGTGCGACAATGGGACATGGCTGCCCCGTCCATACCGGTCATCGACCTCTCCCTGCCGACCTGCCGCGCGACGCTCGCTGCGATTGACGCCGCCTGCCGCGACTGGGGATTCTTCCAGGTCGTGAACCACGGTATCGACCCGGCGCGCACCGTGGCGTTGCAGGCCGCGATGGCCGCATTCTTCGGACTGGCTCCCGCGACCAAGCAGGCGCTGACGCGCACGCGCGACAACCCCTGGGGCTACTACGACCGCGAACTCACGAAGAACACGCCGGACTGGAAGGAGGTCTACGACATCGGCCCCGCCGACGGCGACCGACTCGCGCCGCGCCTGCCGGACGGACTGCCGGGCTTCGCCGACACGCTCGCCGCCTGGATGGCCGACTGCGAAACGCTGGCGTTCACGTTGCTCGAGGCTGTCTCGACGAACCTCGGCATGCCGGCCGACCATCTTGCGCAGAATTTCGTGCCGGCGCACACGTCCTTCCTGCGCCTGAATCACTATCCGCGCTGCGAGACGCCGGCGACGCCGGACGGGCTCGCGACGACCCGCGACGGCTACCTCGGCGTGAACTACCACACCGATGCCGGCGCGCTGACCCTGCTGCTGCAGGACACGCAGCCGGGCCTCGAGGTGTGGCACGCGGAACGCTGGTACCGCGTGCCGCCGCTCGACGGCGCGCTGGTCGTGAACATCGGTGACATGGTGCAGGTGTGGTCCAACGACCGTTACCGGGCCGCACTGCACCGCGCCGTCGTCAGCCGCGACGCGGCGCGCATGAGTGCGCCGTATTTCTTCAACCCGGCCTGGTCGACCGAGTATGCGCCGCTCCCGTCGCTGCTCGCCGGGGGTGAGCCGCCGCGCTACCGGCCAATCGCCTGGCGCGAATTCCGCGAACGACGCGCGGACGGCGACTATGCCGACTACGGACAGGAAGTCCAGATCAGTGACTACGCGCTGCCGGCCGAATGACCGCCGCAATTTCAAGCATCGGCCCGACTCCGCTATGATCGATGCTCGATTGAAGGGGGGACTCATGACGAAACCGGACAAAGATTCGCGGCATGCCGGCATCGGCCGGCGCGAATTCATCGGCGGCAGCGCGCTTGCGCTCGCGGCCCTCGGCACGGCGCACGCAGGCGGTGGCGGCTACGGCCCGTCACGCGGCAAGTGGCTGCCCGGTATCCAGCTCTATACCGTGCGCGAATCGATGGCGCAGAGCGTTTCGGCCACGCTCGAAGCCGTCGCTGCGATCGGCTACAAGGAGGTGGAGTGCGCCGGCTATTTCGACGTGCCACCCGCGAAGCTGCGGCAGATGATCGCCGACCTCGGGATGCGTTCGCCGAACAGCCATGTCGACTGGGCGAAAATGCGCGACGACCCGCGCTCCGTGATCGAACCCGCAGCGGAGCTCGGCAACGACTACGTCACTCTCGCCTGGCTTCCCGAAGAGGAGCGCAAGCCGCTGGACAACTGGAAACGCTGGGCCGACATCCTGAACAAGGGCGGCGAAATCGCGAAGAGCACGGGCCTGCGCGTCGTGTACCACAACCACGACTTCGAGTTCCTGCAGATCGACGGCCGTATCCCGTACGACGTGTTGCTCGCGGAAACGGACCCGTCACTCGTGGATTTCGAGCTCGACTTCTTCTGGGTGCGCAAGGCGGGCGGCGACATCGGGAAAGTTCTCGCCGGTGCGCCCGGTCGTTTCGTCATGGCACACATCAAGGACATGAGTGAATCCGGCGAGATGGTGGACGTCGGCGCCGGCGTCATCGATTTCGTGGAACTGCTCGGCACGCCCGCGGGGCGCCGGATCAAGCACCTGTTCGTCGAACACGACAACCCGCAGGACGCGTTCCGCTCGGCCGCGATCAGCCACCGGTCGCTGTCGCGCTATATCGACGAACTGTCGGCGTGATCCACGCCGCGGGCGTTACGTCCGCGGCTCGATACCGGCCAGCGGCGTCCACGCCGATGCGTTTTCGCTGCTCCGAATGGCCGCGCGGATGAAGCGCATCGCGTTCAGCCCGTCCTCGATGTCGGCGACGCCGTCGACTGTCGTCGAGGACGGGAATTCGCGGACCGCCCCGGCGAACGCGGCATACAGGTTCGCGAACGCCTCGATGTAGCCCTCCGGGTGCCCGCCCGGCGTGCGGCACACCGCCAGCGCCTCCGGCGACAGGTAGCCGACGTTCGCGCCGGCCTTCAGCACCTGGTCGGGCGCGTTGCGCGCCTTCAGGGTCAGCGTGTTCGGTTGCTCCTGCTGCCAGTGCAGGCTTGCCTTGTCGCCGTACACCGAGATTTCCAGCCCGTTCACCGCGCCGCTGCACACCTGGCTTGCCGCCAGCAGGCCCGAGCCGCCATTCGCCAGGTGGAACATCGCGGCGCCATCGTCGTCGATCTGCCGGCCTGCCACCACGGCGCGCAGTTCGGCCGCGACCTCGGTGATGCGCTCGCCGGTGATGAACTCGACCAGGTTGAACGCGTGCGTGCCGATGTCGCCGAACGCACCGGACTCGCCCGAGCGCGAGGGATCGCTGCGCCAGGCCGCCTGCTTGCTGGCGCCCGTGTCTTCCTCGCGCGACAGCCAGTCCTGCAGGTAGTTGACCGCCACGCGCCGGATCGCGCCGAGCTCGCCGTTCGCGACACGCCGCCGCGCCTCGATGACGAGCGGATAACCGGTGTACGTGTGCGTCAGGCCGAACAACAGACCGCTCTTCTTTACCGCGTCCGCGATCTTCAGGCCGTCCTCGATGTGGCCCGCGAGCGGCTTGTCGCAGATGACGTGAAAGCCGTGTTCGAGCGCGGCACAGGATACCGCCGCGTGCGAATCGTTCGGCGTCACGACCGATACGCACTGGATGCGCTCGCCCTCCGGCTTGGACGCCTCCGCGGCAAACATGTCCTCGTAGGAACCGTAGGCACGCGACGGGTCGAGCCCCAGCTCGGCTCCGAAGGCCCTGGACGCGTCGGCATTGCGGCTGAACGCGCCGGCGACGAGATCGATCTGCCCGGTGATGCCCGCCGCCAGCCGGTGAATCGCGCCGATGAAAGCCCCGGGCCCGCCGCCCACCATGCCCATCTTGATACGTGCCGCCATCAGATTCTCTTCTCCTTCATTTCGCGCGCCGCGTAGTCGACCGCGCGCGCCGTGAGCGCCATGAACGTCAGCGACGGGTTCTGCGTCGCCGTCGAGCAGAACGTCGCGCCGTCCGTGCAGAACAGGTTCGGCACGTCGTGCGCCTGGTTCCAGGCATTGAACACCGATTCCTTCGGGTCGCGGCCCATGCGGGCCGTGCCCACCTCGTGAATCGCGAGCCCGGGTTCCTCGTTGCGCAGCCGGGCGGTGACGTCCTCGAAACCGGCCGCCTCGAGCATGGCTTTCTGTTCGACCACGGACGCGTCCATCATCCGCTTCTCGTTGTCGGACCAGCGGCACTCGATGTGCAGCTGCGGGATGCCCCACTTGTCCTTCAACGTCGGGTGCAGGGAGGCCTGGTTGTCGTACCTCGGCAGCATTTCGCCCATCGAGTAGGTCGAGAAGCCCCAGTCGCCGGCCTGGTTGATGCGGCTCTTGAAATCGGTGCCAAAGCCGTCGCGCCAGCCGCCACCTTCCCAGCCGCCGCGGTACGCGGTGCCGCCGACCTGGTAGCCGCGCACGAAGTCCTTCGCGTAGCGCTCGGGCTTGTAGTGGAAATTGGGCACGAGGATGCCGGTCGGGCGGCGCCCCTTGTAGTACTCGTCGAGGTAACCCGGCACCTTCGCGTGCGCGGCCGAGTTGTAGTTGTGGTCCATCAGGAAGTGGCCGAGCACGCCCGAGCGGTTCGCGAGCCCGTTCGGGAATTGCTTCGAGGTCGAATTCAGCAGGATCTGCGTCGAGCCGAGCGTCGACGCGCACAGGAACACGACGCGGCCGAAATACTCGCGCTCGCTCAGGTCCTCGTTATCGATGACACGCACGCCGCGCACGCGCTGGGTCTCCGCGTCGTAGATCAGGCTGTGCACGACGCTGTTCGGCGCGATGTGCAGGTTCCCGGTGCGGGCCGCGGCCGGCAGCGTCGCACTCAGCGTCGAGAAGTAAGCGCCGAACGAACAGCCGTTCATGCACTGGTCGCGCGCCTGGCACAGCACCCGGCCGAGCGACATCTGCAACTCGGTGGGCTTCGTCAGGTTCGCGGTGCGGCCGATGATCACGTTGCGGTCCGCGTACTGCTTCTCGATGGCCTGCTTGAACGCCCGCTCCGGCGACGACATCTCGAACGGCGGCTGGCACTGCATGTCAGGCAGCTGCTCGAGGCCGTCGCGGTTGCCGCTGATGCCGGCGAAAGTTTCGACATGGTCGTACCAGGGCGCGAGGTCCTTGTAGCGGATCGGCCAGTCGAGCCCGTGCCCGTCCGCGGCGTTCGCGCCGAAGTCGAAATCGGACAGGCGGTAGGATTGCCGCGCCCACAACAGGGACTTGCCGCCGAGTTGGTTCGCCCGGATCCACGCGAACGGCGCGTCGTCGGGTGTGTGGTACGGCAGGTCGCGGTCATTGCCGAAGAAGTGCTTCGACGAATCTGACAGCGCGTAGCACTTCTGTTGTACCGGGTAGTCGCGGTCAAGCGTTTCTTTCGCGACCCTGTTACGGAACGGCATTTCCCAGGGCGGCCTGCCCTCGCCGACGTAGTCCTTGCGGTGTTCGACAAGGCGCCCGCGCTCGATCATCAGCGTGCGAAAGCCTTTCTCGCAGAATTCCTTCGCCGCCCAGCCGCCGGTCATACCGGAGCCGATGACGATCGCGTCATAGTCCTCCGACGTCTCGCGAACCGTCTCCGCGGTCACGTGACGTTCCCCAGCCATGCTCGGCCGACGGAAGCGTACGGCACCGAGCCCCTGAAGCCGCCGGGAAACGGGTCCCAGGCGAGCAGCTGCGTCCCGCCGACCTCCGTCGTGAGATAGCCGAACACGACCAGGTTCTTGAGATGCTTGAACTGCTGGCGTTGCGCCTGCGTGAAGCCGCCGCCGGCGCGCTCCAGGTCCGTCAGCAACGCGAGTTGCGCGTCGTGACCCGCCTCCGCGAATGGAGCACCGTAGCGGGCACGTGCGCCGGCGTCGATCGCATCGAGCAGCTGCACGGCGAGCGCCTGCGCCTCTGCGTCGTAGCAGTGGAACAACTGGTTGTCGATGAAGCCGTGCACGTCGAGTTCGTGCGCGCCCGGCGTGTCGGTCGTCGGAATGACCTGGGCGCAGACATCGTGCAGGACGCGAAGCGCGTCGGTGGAGAAGAGCCGGCCGGACCGTCCGTCCGCGTCGCCGGCAGGCGTGTAGTCGAGCGCGACGTCGACGTCCCGGCTGCAGCCGGCCACCTGCGCGAATGCCGCCGTGCCCAGCACGGCACTCAGTCCCTTGAGTAATTGTCGTCGTGTCGGCGGCATGCTCCCCTCCCGGCAGCCCGGACCCGCAATGTTTCTCTTGTTTTCCGATGCGGCAATCGGCGCGAACCGGTCGAAATGTAGCCTAACGATGGCGGCAATGCCAACGCGTTGCACCAGTTGTGCACAGCGATATGCCAGCAAACGGTGCATCACGCAAACGGCTTGAACCGCAGTCGTTTTGTGTCATATTGGACGCGTCGTCGCCGCGGTATGTTTGCCCATGTTTCCAGCGAAACGGTGTACCTTCTTCCTGACGGCGCTGCTGCCGGTCGCTGCGGCCGCGCACGACGGTGACCACGCCGACATGTCCGGCCCGGCCATCGCCCTGCATCACGCCGTCGTTCCGCTTGCGATCGTTGCCGCCGCATTGCTCTGCGCCGCCTGGTTGCGCCGGGCGCGAAAACGCAGCCTTGGCCACGCCCGCCGCTGAACTGCAGCGGTCGCACGGTACCGTTGAGCTGTCGTTTCGGACGCACGGGCCGCGCACCGTGCTCGAGCGCGTCTACCAGCAGGGCTGTTCCCGGGTTCGCTTTCCCGGGCGAGCATCGGAGGACTACCGCGAAGCGGTGCTGATGAACACGGCGGGCGGCCTGGCGGACGGCGATACCCTCGAGCAAAGCGTGGCTTGTGCAGGCGCTGCCCGCGCGCTGGTCACGACGCAGGCCGCGGAACGCGTGTACCGCGCCATTGCGGGGCCTGCGCGCGTACGCACGCGAATCGAACTCGATGACGGCGCCACCGCCGCGTGGCTGCCGCAGGAAATGATCCTGTTCGACGGCGCGCGCATCGAACGTGACCTCGACATCAGCTTGCGGGGCAGCGCTACGATACTCGCCGTCGACAGTCTCGTGCTCGGCCGCCGCGCGATGGGCGAAACGCTGCGGCGCGGTCGCGCCAGGGACCGGTGGCGGCTGCGCGTCGACGGCCGGCTCGCCTTCGCCGACACGCTGCTCTTCGACGAAAGGCGCGCGGCACTCGACCGGCAGGCGGGCCGACCGGCCGTCCTGGCCGGCGCGACCGCGTTCGCGACGTTGCTGTACGCGGGACCGACGGCCGACGCCGAGCCGCTGCGCGCTGCCCTCGCGGCGTCGGAGGTGGTCTCGGGCGTCTCTGCCCCGGGCGCGGTGGTCATCGCGCGCATCGTCGCGCAGGCATCGGCGCCGCTGCGTGATGCCATCGCCCGCTGCTTTGCCGCCACCGGCCTCGGCTTCGACTTGCCGCGCGTGTGGTACTGCTGATGCACCTGACGCCGCGCGAAAAGGACAAGCTCCTGATCTCCGTCGCCGCGATGGTGGCGCGGCGGCGCCTCGAACGCGGCGTGAAGCTCAATCACCCCGAAGCGGTCGCGCTGATTTCGGATTTCGTCCTCGAGGGCGCGCGCGACGGCCAGAGTGTCGCGGCATTGATGGAACTCGGCGCCACGGTCCTCACGCGCGACCAGGTCATGGAAGGCGTCGCCGAGATGATTCACGACGTTCAGGTCGAGGCCACGTTTCCGGACGGGACGAAGCTCGTCACCGTCCACGAGCCGATTCGCTGAGGGGGGCCCGATGATTCCCGGTGAGATTCTCGTGGCGGACGGCGACATCGATCTGAATGCCGGCCTCGGCGCCGTGACCCTCACGGTCACCAGCCGCGGCGACCGGCCGATACAGGTGGGCTCGCATTATCACTTCGCCGAGGTCAATGCCGCGCTCGACTTCGACCGGGAGCGCGCCCGTGGCATGCGGCTCGACATCCCGTCGGGCACCGCGATCCGGTTCGAGCCCGGCCAGGCCCGCGACGTCGCACTCGTGCCGTTCGGCGGCGCCCGGCGCATCTTCGGTTTCAACGGCAAGGTCTCGGGGCCCCTCTGATGCCGCGCAGAATCACCCGCAGCGCGTACGCGTCCATGTACGGACCGACAACCGGCGACCGCGTACGGCTCGCCGACACGGAACTGTTCGTCGAGGTCGAACGCGACCTGACCCGCTACGGCGACGAAGTGAAGTTCGGCGGCGGCAAGGTGATCAGGGACGGCATGGGACAGTCGCAGCTCGCGCGCGCTGACGGCGCGGTCGACACCGTCATCACGAACGCGCTGATCATCGACGTAACGGGCATCTACAAGGCGGACATCGGCATCCGCGACGGCCGGATCGCGGGCATCGGCAAGGCCGGCAACCCGGATACGCAGGACGGCGTGGACATCGCGATCGGGCCCGGTACCGAGGCCATCGCCGGAGAAGGCAAGATCCTGACCGCCGGTGCGTTCGACGCCCACATCCACTTCATCTGCCCGCAGCAGATCGACGAGGCGCTGATGTCCGGCGTCACGACCATGCTGGGCGGCGGCACGGGGCCGGCAACCGGCACGAACGCCACGACCTGCACGCCGGGCGAGTGGCACATCGCGCGAATGCTGCAGGCCGCCGACGCGTTCCCGATGAACCTCGCGTTCGCAGGCAAGGGCAATGCGTCGCTTCCGCAGGCGCTCGAAGAGCAGATACGCGCTGGTGCCTGCGCGCTGAAGCTGCACGAGGACTGGGGCACGACGCCAGCGGCCATCGACTGCTGCCTCTCCACCGCCGACGACTACGACGTTCAGGTGATGATTCACACGGACACGCTGAACGAGTCCGGCTTCGTCGAGGACACGATCGCCGCCATCGCCGGGCGCACGATCCACGCCTTCCACACCGAGGGCGCCGGTGGCGGCCACGCGCCCGACATCATCAAGGTGTGCGGACTGCCGAACGTGCTGCCGTCGTCGACGAACCCGACGCGGCCGTACACGGTGAACACCGTCGAAGAGCACATGGACATGCTGATGGTCTGTCATCACCTGGACCCGCGCATCCCGGAGGACATCGCGTTCGCGGACAGCCGTATCCGCAAGGAGACGATCGCCGCCGAGGACATCCTGCACGATCTCGGCGCGTTCTCGATCATCGCATCGGACAGCCAGGCGATGGGGCGCGTCGGCGAGGTCCTGATCCGTACCTGGCAGACGGCCGACAAGATGAAGCGCCAGCGCGGGCAATTGCCGGAGGAACGCGGCAACAACGACAACTTCCGCGTCCGCCGCTACATCGCGAAGTACACGATCAACCCCGCCGTCGCGCACGGGATGGCCGGGCACATCGGCACCGTCGAGAACGGCAAGCTCGCGGACCTCGTGCTGTGGTCGCCCGCGTTCTTCGGCGTGAAGCCGGACCTGGTACTGAAGATGGGCACGATCGCCGCGGCACCGATGGGCGACCCGAATGCCTCGATTCCGACGCCGCAGCCGGTGCACTACCGGCCGATGTTCGGCGCCTTCGGCGGCGCGGCCGCGGCCGGCAGCGTCACGTTCGTGTCACAGGCCGCGCAGGACCGTGACATCCGCGTGCAGCTCGGCCTCGCGAAACAGACCGTCCCCGTGGCCGGCACGCGCGGCGCGATCGGCAAGGCCTCGATGCGGCTGAACGACCACTGCCCCGACATCGAAGTCGACCCGGAGACCTACGAGGTCCGCGCGGACGGCAAACTCCTCACCTGCGAGCCGGCCTCGGTCCTGCCGATGGCGCAGCGCTATTTTCTCTACTGAGGGTCGCGGCATGCTTCGCGCGGAATCGCTCGTCAAGGACGTTGCCTCGCCCGACGATGCAATCGCGCTCGACTACGATCACCGGCACCGCCGCCGGCTGCGGCTCGAAAGCCGGGGCGGCCGGCAGTTTCTGCTGGACCTGCCGTCGGCGACCCTGCTTCGCGACGGTGACGTGCTGCTGCTCGACGACGGCACCACTGTGCGCGTCGAGGCCCGGCCGGAGCCGGTCGCCGACATCACCGCCGCGTCGCGCACCGAGCTCGTTCGCCTCGCCTGGCATCTCGGCAACCGGCACCTGCCGGTGCAGGTTCTCGACGACCGGCTGCGCATTCGCCGAGACCACGTGATCGCCGACATGCTGCGCGGCCTCGGCGCGGAGGTCTCGGAGTGCGAAGCCGCGTTCCACCCGGAAGGAGGCGCCTACGCCCATGAGCACTGAGCGCCCGCTGTACCCGCTGCTCGCATGGCTGTCGCCGGCTTACCCGGTCGGCGCCTACACGTTCTCGCACGGCATCGAGTACACCGTCGAGGCGGGCTGGATCCGGGATGCGGACACGCTGCGCGAGTGGCTGCGCGACCTGCTGCTGTACGGCGACGGGCAGGCCGACCTCGTGTTTCTCGCGGAAGCCTGGCGCGCCGACGACGACGCCCGGCTGCGCGAGGTGCAGGCGCTCGCGCTGGCGTTCCAGCCGTCGGCGGAAATCCGCCTCGAAACCACCGCGCAGGGCACCGCGTTCCTGCGCGCCACCGCCGCGGCATGGCCCTGCGCCGCCGTCGAGCGCCTGGGCCGCATCGCACCGGAGGCGGCCTACAGTGTCGCCGTCGGCGCCGTTGCCCGCGACCACGGCGTCGCGCTGCCCGAGGTGCTGGAGGCCTACGGTCACGCGTTCGTGGCGAATCTCGTGTCGGCCGCGGTGCGGCTCGTGCCACTCGGGCAGACCGACGGCCAGGTCGTGACGGCGTCGCTCGGCGGGGTCGTGCGCGACGCCGCCCGGGAAGCCGCGGAAACGCCGCTCGACGACGTCAGCAGTTCCTGCCCGCTCGCCGACATCGCGGCGATGCGCCACGAGTCGCAGTACACGCGGCTGTTTCGCTCGTGAGCCGGCACGGTCCGCTTCGCGTTGGCATCGGCGGCCCGGTCGGCTCCGGCAAGACGGCATTGACCGATGCGCTCTGCAAGTCGATGCGCAACGACTGGTCGGTCGCCGCCATCACGAACGACATCTACACGCGCGAGGACGCCGAGTTCCTGCTGCGCTCCGGCGCCCTGCCCGCGGAACGCATCGTCGGCGTGGAGACCGGCGGCTGCCCCCACACGGCGATTCGCGAGGACGCGTCGATGAACCTCGCCGCCGTGGACGGCCTGTGCCGGGCGTTCCCCGACCTGGAACTCGTCTTCATTGAGTCCGGCGGGGACAACCTCGCGGCCACGTTCTCCCCGGAGCTCGCGGACATCACGATCTACGTCATCGACGTTTCGGCGGGCGACAAGATTCCGCGCAAGGGCGGCCCCGGCATCACGCGCTCCGACCTGCTCGTCATCAACAAGACCGATCTCGCGCCGTTGGTCGGCGCGGACCTCGATGTCATGGATCGCGACGCGCGGACAATGCGCGGCGAGCGGCCGTTCCTGTTCACGAACCTGCGCGCCGGACAGGGTGTTTCGGAGGTGCGCGGGCTGATCGAGTCCCTCGGCGGGCTGTCCTGACGTTATACTGCCGACGCGGCGCGACGCCGTGCTTCGACGCAGATGGACTATGCCATGAAAAACAATGCCCAGACCCCGAGCCCGGGTCACGTTTCCCGCCGCGACCTGCTGCTCGCCGCGCCCGCGCTGGCGCTGCTGCCCGCCTGCGCCGGCGCGCCCGCCGGCAAGCCGGCCGGCGGCGGCGACGTCCTCGCCACGATGCGACACGCCACGCAGTTTCTCCGCGAGAACTGCGCCGTCAACGGCGGCTATGTCTGGGCCTACGCCGAGGACTTCTCGCGCCGCTGGGGCGAGATGGAAGCGTTTCCCTCGATGATCTGGATCCAGCCGCCGGGCACGGCCACGGTCGGGCACCTGTTCCTCGACTGCTACCACGCGTCGGGCGACGAGTATTTCTACGAGGCGGCAATGGAGGTCGCCGGCGGACTGATCGGCGCGCAGCACCCGGCCGGCGGCTGGAACTACCTGCACGACTTCGCCGGTGAGGATTCGGCGCGCCGCTGGTACGACACGATCGGCAGGAACGGCTGGCGCCTCGAGGAGTTTCATCACTATTACGGCAACGCAACGTTCGACGATGCCGGCACGTCGGAGGCCTCGCAGTTTCTGTTGCGCATGTACCTCGAGAAACGCGACCCGGCCTACGAGGCGCCGCTCGAACAGGCCCTGCGCTTCGTGCTCGACAGCCAGTACGACAACGGCGGCTGGCCTCAGCGTTTCCCGTTCGTCGAGGACGCGCCGTCGCTGCACGGCCTGCCGGATTACACGCGCTACGTGACGTTCAATGACGACGTCGGTGGCGAGAACATCAAGTTCCTGCTGATGGTGTACCAGTCACTCGGCGATCGGCGCGCGCTCGAGGCGATCTACCGCGCGATGGCGATCTACCCGGCGACGCTGCAGCCGGCGCCGCAGGCCGGTTGGGGGCTGCAGCACACGCTGGACACGCTGGCACCGATCGGGGCGCGCTCCTACGAACCGACCGCGCTGGTCACCTCGACGACGGCGGGCAACGCATCACTCATGATGGACTTCTACGAGTGGACCGGCGAGCAGCATTTTCTCGAACGCCTGCCCGAAGTCTTCACGTGGCTCGAATCCGTGCGCCTGTCGCCGAGCGAGGTGCGCATGCCGGGCCGCGAGTACCCGACGTTCATCGAGATCGGCACGAATCGCGCACTGTACAACCACCGCCGCGGCTCGAACGTCGTCAACGGCGCGTACTACCACGACTACAGTCCCGAGAACCCGATTCGCCACTACTCCCAGTGGCGCGCGATCGACCTCGAGGGCCTGCGCGAGCGCTTCCGGCAGTTGCTGCTGACCACGCCGGCCGACGTCCAGTCGCGTTCGCCGCTCAATCGCCAGGACGGCTTCGCGCTACCGAAGTACTTTACGACGCAAAGCATCGACGTGTCGGACCTGAACTCGAACGTCGGCAACCGCCGCATCGAACCGCCCGATGCAGACCGTGTCCGGGAGCTCACCGGCTCCCTCAACGCGGAGGGCTACTGGCCGACGCCGTTGACCGCGACCTCGAATCCGTACATCGGTGACGGCCCCGCGACGCCGGCTCCCGGCGACTTTTCGCAGACGCACGTCGGCGATGCGAGCGATACCTCGCCGCACCAGACCGACAAGCCGGTAACGGGTATTTCGACCGGTACGTTCATCCGCAACATGACGGAACTGCTGCAGGCGCTGTAGGCGTGCCTCAGTCCGAGTTCGCGGCCTGGTCGTCGTGCCAGCGAAGGACGAGCTCGAGTTCCTCGCGATCCATGCCGATCTCGTCGAGCGCGGTCGAGAGATCCTGCCAGCGCAGCATGAATGACACGTCGCGGATGATGCGGACCATAGGATCCAGCGTGCCGACGGTCGGCACCTCGATCAGGTAGCCGTAGTCTCTGCTGCTGTTCGGTGCGCCCGGCAGCTCCTGCACCCTGACGACGACCATGTACGGGTCGCCCGACGAGTTCGATCCCTCGATGGTCGGCATGCCGTTGCCGCTGCGCTTTGCACGCACCCGGATCGGCCCGTCGCTCCAGTCATAGCCCGAATCGCCGACGTCGACGGCAATCCTAAACGTCCCGCCATTAGCGCCCGTGAAGTCGAAGCACATCTGCTTCTTGTCCTTCAGCACCATCTCCGAGTGGCCAAGGAACAGCCTGAGCGGCTTGTTCGGTTTGTGGTAGCTGTCGCATTTCGCGGCCAGCGCGGAGCCCGCCATGAATAGTAGCCCCGTGGTCAGCAGTAACGGCAACCTGATGTCGGTTTTCATTGTTGTCTCCCATTGTTCCTGCGGCACCGTCAGCGCCCGGCAGAACCGGTCGCCTCGGCAAAATCGGCCCGCGCACGTAGCGGTGCGAGGTGCGGTTCCGCCGCCATGAGGCTCGGCGGGTATCCAAGTTCGATCGCGCGGCGCGCGGCCGCGTTCGCGCGATCGAAGTCGCCGGTCCGCGTCCGGATCAGCGCGGCGTAGTACTGGGGGTACGGATTCCGGGGGGCGACGGCCATCGCCTTCTCGACGAGCGCCGCCGCCGCCACGTACTGCTCCTGCATCGCGTGCGCCCACGCGGCGATGCACATCGTGTCGGCGTCGGCGGGATTCACGGCCAGGGCTTCGTCGGCGAGGCGGGCGCTGCGCGCGTAGGCCGCGGCCGCACCGTCGCGATCGCCGGCGAAGTGCAGTGCGTCGCCGAGGTTCGCCCAGGGCGCGGGCGATGCCGGCGCGGCTTCGACGGCCTGCTCGTGATACTCGACGGCGCGCTCGAATTCGCCGCGAAGGTAGTGCACGACGCCGAGGTTGGACAGGGCCTCTTCGTTTTTCTCGATCGCGAGCGACCGCTCATAGGTGCGCGCCGCCGCGTCGAACTTGCCGGCGAGGATCTGCGCGGCGCCCAGATTGCTGAGCAGCACGTAGTTTCCGGGCTCGAGGAACGCCGCGTGCTCGTACTCGGTGGCCGATTCCGCGTAGCGGCCCGACATGAACATCAGCCCGGCGAGATCGTTGAACAGCTGCCAGTTTCCCGGCTGCATGTCGAGCGCGGCACGCAACAGCGTCTCCGCCTCGTCCACGCCCTGCTGCTGCTCGGCGACGCGCGCGAGCCCGGCGAGCGCGCGCGCAGAGCGCGGATTGATGTCGAGCGCGGACCGGAAGGCCGTCCTCGCGGCGTCCAGGCGGCCGGTCATCCGGTACAGCTGGCCGACGGCGACGCGCACCTCGGCGAGCTGCCCGCCCGTCTCGAGTGCCGCGCCGCACGCGGCCTCCGCGTCGCCGACGAGCGCCGCGTCATACTCCCGCGTGTAGAGCTGCAGCAGCGCGATGCAACGGCCGGCGTTCGCAACCGCGAAGCCGGGATCGATCGCCAACGCGGCGGCAAATGCCTCCAGCGCCGCCTGCGCCGATTCCGCCGTCGTCGGCCGGTACAGCGCATCGAGGCCCTGGCGGTACCGCACGTAGGCGTCGACCGGTGCCTGCTCGACGCCGAGCGCGGACAGGTGCGCATCGTCGCCCGGCAGCGCCACGCGCAGGCTCGACACGATCAGGTCAGTGATCTCGCGCTGCACTTCGATGTGGTCTTCCAGCTTGCGGTCGAACTCACGCGACACGACGTGCCGGCCTGTCGCGGAATCGATGAGCTGAGCGACGACGCGCAGGTCGTCGCCGACGATGAGCACGCTGCCCTCGACGAAGTAGGCCACGCGCAGCCGTCGGCGCACGATGTCGGACGGCGCATTCTCGGGCAGCGACCACGCATCGCCACGCGCGGCCACGCGCAGCCCGGCCAGGCGGGCAAGCCGGTCGAGGATATCCTCACTGAGGCCGGCGCTGAACGTCCGCGACGCGGCGCTGCCATCAATCGCGAGAAAACGCAGGACCGCGATCGCATTGCGTTCGACCGGGATGTAGCCGGGCTCGGCCCGCTCGTCGGCGGCGACCGGCGTCCCCGCATCACCGATGCCGACCGTGAGCTGGTAGACCCCGACACCGAGCACCGCCAGCACGTAGGCCGCGACGATGGCGAGGTAGTTTCGCTCCAGTCCCTGCAGCCAGCCGGTTGCCTGCTCGCCGCGATCACGTTCCATCCGGCCCTCGGCGAACTCGAGAAACCAGGACAGCAGCAGTACCAGCGGAAACCCGCCGATCACGACGAACGTGACGAAGGGCAGCGACCAGTCGGGCAGGCCGAGGTTCTCGAACGTCGCGTCCGCGACCTGGATCAGCAGCCAGCCGGCGACGAGGTACGCGACCGCCGCCTGCACGACACCGTGGCGAAACAGCGTCTTCCAGAAGCCGGGCCCGGTGTCCGCGGCCTCCGCGCCGGGCCCGGCGGCAGCGGCCGTCCGCGGCTCCACCAGCAGCCGGTAGCCACGCCGCGGCACGGTCTGGATGAAGCACGGCGCATCAGCGTGATCGCCGAAGGCGTGGCGGAGTTCGCCGATTGCGTGCGTCAGCGCCTCGGACGAGCCGTGGCCGTTGCCCCACACCTTCGCGAGCAGGTCATCGCGGCTGACGAGATGGCGGGGTTGTTGCGCGAGACAAAGCAACACCTCGATCGCGCGGGGCGGGAGGTGCCCCGATCGATGCCGGCCGGCGTACCGGCCCGTGAGCGGTTCCACGCGGAGGTCACCCAGCGTGAAGCCGTTGAGCAGCGGGTTTTCCATCGAAGAGAACCGGTTGCTGCGATCATCAAAGCATAGCACCCGGACTATTTGCGCGTGGAGAAGTGCCGCGGCCGGCCCCGGGCCCGTGCGGCCAGGGCGCCACTTGCGGTACCTTTGACGCCGAGGAGGGACGCCATGCCGACAAGAACGACTTCACTGGCCGCGCTGCTGGCCGCCAGCCTGCCATCCGTTGCCTGCAGCGCCGAGCCGGAGCCCGAGGAAACCGAGGTCTGGGAGCCGGAACCCGCTGTCGTCGAGCCGCGCTCCCGCGGCGGGGCCCCGGCAGACGCCATCGTCCTGTTCGGCGGCGACTTGTCGGCGTGGCAGCACGAAGACGGATCGCCCGCCGAGTGGAAGGTCGGTGACGGGTGGTTCGAGGTCGTTCCCGGGACCGGCGACATCCGCACGCGCGCCACCTTCGGTGACATCCAGCTGCACGTCGAGTGGACCGCGCCGACCGAGATCGTCGGCGACGGCCAGGGGCGCGGCAACAGCGGCGTCTTCCTGCAACAGCGCTACGAAGTACAGGTACTCGACTCGTACGACAACCGCACATACTCGAACGGCCAGGCGGCGAGCATCTACAAGCAGCACATTCCGCTGGTGAACGCGACCACGGCACCCGGCACCTGGCAGGTGTACGACATCATTTTTCACGCGCCGGACTTCGACGACGACGGTACGCTGGCCGCGCCGGCGACACTGACGGTGCTGCACAACGGCGTGCTTGTGCAGGACCACGTCGAGGTTCGCGGAAGCACCGTCTACATTGGCGAGCCGGCGTACGAGCCGCACGGCGATGACGCGCTGCGCCTGCAGGATCACGACAACCCGGTACGATTCCGCAACGTGTGGTTGCGCGAACTCGGCGACTGATTACTCAGTCTTTCTCCTCTTCGCGCCGCTCCTCGCAGGTCGGCACGATCGGCAACTTGCGCAGTATCCGCATGTACGGGTCGACCTGCAGGTCGGCCGCGGCGACGCCGTCCAGCCGGGCGGTATTGCCGTCGAACGCCACTCGCTCGATGGTGCCGTCGATGCGCACCGGTACCGGCATCGGGAACGACCCACCGCCCGTGTTCGTCCACTCGAGAACGACGACGTCGCCGTCCTGCCGAAACTCGAGCACCGGCAGCGGGCCGCGCCGCACGTAGACCTCGAAGAACCAGCCCAGGTCACGGCCCGTTTCCTCGTTGACGATGCGCAGGAAGTCGTCGGTCGTTCGAAAGCGCGGCTCGATCGGCGGCTGCAGCGATTCCGGGCGCGCGGTTCCGTACACCAGTCGCCGCACGGAGCGCCAGAACGCCTCTTCGCCGATCACGTAGCGCAATGACTGCAGCACCCAGGTCCCCTTCGAATAGATGTCGCCGGCCGGGCCCTTGCCCTCGACGTCGTCGAAGTACAGCTCGTCGGCCGAGAACTCCTCGCGCGGCGCAATGGCATTGCAAGCCTTGATGCCGAGGTAGGACTGGTAGAGGGCAGCATGGAACGCCGCGTCCCCGATGACTTCCCGCGCGTATTCCGGCTGCATGAATGCACCGAAACCCTCGTGCAGCCACATGTCGGAGACCGTCGTGTGGGTCATGACGTTGCCGAACCACTCGTGTGCGAGTTCGTGATGGAACAGCCAGTCGAAACCGTGAGTTCCGCGGCGAAACTCGTTACCGTAAGCATTCACGGTCTGGTGCTCCATGCCGAGGTGCGGCGTCTCGACGACGCCGAGCTTCTCGTTGCTCCACGGGTACGGGCCGACCTTCCGCTCGAAGAACGCGATCACGTCGAAGAACTCGGCATCGAACAATGCCCGGGCCTTCTCCTCGTGGTCCTCGATCGCCCAGAACTGCACCGGGAAGGTTACGCCGTTCACCGACGTGTAGTCGCGCTCGATCAGGACGTAAGGCGCGACGTTCAGCGCGATGCCGTAGGTGTTGATCGGGTTCGTCGTACGCCAGTGAAACGTCTTGCGCCCACCCGGGACATCCGACACGTCGACGAGGACGCCGTTCGAGACCGCCGTGAGGTCCGACGGCACCGTGAAATACAGGTCCATGCTCCGCGGCTCACCGCTCGGGTGGTCCTTGCACGGGAACCAGAGGTCACAGCCCTCCCCCTGAACCGCCGTCGCGATCCATGGCTTGCCGCCGGGCGTCTTCGCCCAGACAAAGCCTCCGTCCCACGGCGCCTTCGGCGCGACGCGGGGTTTACCGCGATAGGCAACAGTCACCGTCTGCGAATCGCCGTCCTCGAGCGGCGCCCTGAGTGTGATGACCAGCTTTGCCGGACCCTGCCGGTAGTCGAGTACGCCGCCCTCGTCGCTGACGTTGTCGATCGCGAACAGCCCGTCGAAGTCGAGCTCCAGCGCCGCCATCGGCGCGCGGGCGATCACGGTCACCTCGAGCGAGCCGGCGATGCTTCGCGCCGCCGGGTCGATGTCGTTGCGCAGCGTGTAGTGCAGCACGTCGTAGGCATTCGCGGCCGGCGAGAGCGGAATGCCGCTGTTCAACGTGACCTCGTTGCGCTCCGGCGGCGTGGCGCAACCGGACAGCAGCACGGCGGCCAGGTACAGGGCAATGGAAATCGGCGAATGCGGCTTCTGCATCGTGCGCTTCAGAGCGGTTGCGACGGGATGACCGGATTGTACTATCGGCAAGCCCGGAAATCGCCGGGCCCCGGTAACGAACGCGGCGGCGTCACTTCAAGCGGCGCGCCCCGATGATACGTACCGGCTCGGTCAGTAGCTGGCCCTCGAAGTAGGCGAAGTCCGTGGGAGCATCCGCGGGTTGCGCGTGAATCGCCCGCACGACGTCCATGCCGTCGACGACCCGGCCGATTGCCGCGAAGCCGAGGCCGTCGGCATTGCGCGCCCCTCCGAAATCGAGCGCCGGCTGGTCGCCGACGCAGATGAAGAACGCGGCGCCACTCGCCGATCCCGGCGCCGCGCGCGCAAGCGACAAGGCACCGTCGGTGTGCCGCAGGCCGGTGTCCTGCGTCGACTCGTGCGGCACGGGCGGCAGCGGCTCCTCGTCGCCGGCAAGGCCGCCCTGGATCACCTCGATGACCGGTGCGCCGCGGTCGTTGTCGCGCCGCACCGTGCGGTAGAACGTCGCGCCCTCGTACAGGCCGGCGTCGACGAACGCGAGAAAACTGCCGGCGGACGCGGGTGCGCGATCGGCGTAGACCTCGACCGTGATGTCGCCCATCGCGGTCTCCAGCACGACCCGCGGCGGCGCATCCTGCGCCTGCCCGGCGCAGGCGCCGACGCCGGCGAGCAGGGCCACGGCACCGGCGCGCCGCAACCACCGCCGGACGGTCATAAGGACATCAGGCAATGGCGCGCTCGATCGTGCCGAGCCGCCGCGGCGCGGTGCCGAAATCGTCCGGCACGCCGTCCCGCGCAAGCGCGAGCCACTCGTTGTCGAAATCGGCCCACAACGATTCACGCGGATCCGCGGAGTGCGCAACCGGCAGGAAGCGGATCTCGGTACTCGCTGCCGGCAGGCGATTCGCGATCGCGATGACCGAACGCGACGGCACGACGTCGTCGTCGAGCCCGATGCCGAGCATGACCGGCGACGACAAGCGCGGCGCGTAGTGCAGCGAATCGAAGTAATCGAGCGTCTGCAGCGCGGCGGCGGACTCCGGGTGCTCCGCGAAATAGCGGTTGAGCTCCATGGACGACCCGAGCTGCGACAGGCGCAGGCGTTCCTTGTGCCAGCCGAACGTCGGCTGGCCGATGACGACGAGATCCGCCGCGGGCTCGAGCGCGGATGCCATCAACGCCATCGCGCCGCCGAAACTGAAACCGTAGACAGTCGACGACGACGCGCGCCAGCCCAGCAGCGACGCCGCCACGCGCCGCGCCTGTACGAGGTCGCACACGGCGCCGCGCAGGATACTCGTCTGCGGCGACTCGATACCGGTCAGCACATAGCCCCCCGGCGCCAGCGACTGGCCCGGCGAGCGCCCGAAACCCCGAAAGTCGATGCCGAGGACGTGGCAGCCGGCCTGCGCCCAGTGC
This sequence comes from uncultured Pseudomonadota bacterium, assembly GCA_913055625.1. Taxonomy (GTDB): domain Bacteria; phylum Pseudomonadota; class Gammaproteobacteria; order Steroidobacterales; family Woeseiaceae; genus UBA1847. The sequence goes on from CAJXJW010000003.1 coordinate 143,678, forward strand.
AGCATCACGTCGTACTGCGAGTTGTAGCCGTGGCTGTGCACGACAAGCGGCTTCGGCGCCGGCCCGTCGTGCGCGAGCAGGTAGCCGGCGATGCGTGCCCCACCGAGCGACGTGAACTGGATGCGGTCGAGCGTCAGACCTTCCGCCGGCGACGACTCGCGCGCGAGCACGGGCCCCGGTGCTGTTTCGTCGAGTGCGCCAAGCGTCGCCTCCCAGAAGCGATCGAATTCCTCCGGCGGCGCGCTGAGCGGCGCAAAACTTTCAATGGCGGTCAGTGGCATTCGGCGAGGTTTTTATCAACTACCTTATTGCCGGTAATCGTGGCATTGTCGTTCGCATGTCCAGCCGCGATTCCCTGCTCGATACGCTCGCGAAGTATAACGAATGGGATGGCATCTCGCCGGAGCGGCTGATCCCCTTGCTCGAAGCGGCGACGTTCGTCACCGTTCCCGATGAAACGGTCCTGTTCACGCAGTTTCACCCGGCGACGGATTTCTACCTGCTGGGCAGCGGCGTTGCACTGCATTCGGGCACGAACGAGGAACGCCGTGACCAGGTCCCGTTCGGCCCGAGCGACTGGCCGTTCGCGGCGCTCGGCTGGAGCGGCTTCCTGCCGCCGCACCGTTATGGCACAACCGTCATCGCACACGGCGAACTGGAACTGCTGCGCTGGTCGCACGCGGACCTGGCCCGCGCGTTCTACAGCGATCCGGAACTGTCGGTACGTTTCTTCGACCTCGTGCTGGACAGCGTGCGGCGGCAGCTCACGTCGCTGCGCCGGCAGCGACTCGACGAAAGCCGACTCTGCATCGACCCACCCGTGCGCGAAACGCTGCGGTCACCGAGGCCGGTGGTCGGCAACGCGGAGAACTGCCTGCGGCGCTCCGCGTTCTTCGGTTCCTTCGACGAGGACAGCGTCGCCGCGCTGGCCGAAGCTGCCGAGCTCGAATCCTACGATCCCGGTGAGCTGGTCGTCCGCCAGGACGCGGCGACGGACGGCCTGCTGCTCATCGCGAGCGGCCGCTGCAACATCCATTTCGAACACGACGACGACCTGGGACGGCTTCTGCCGTTCCGGCGCTTTCACAACCGCGTCGGCCTGATCGCCGGCGTGCCTGCGTCCGGCGCCGGTTTCGTCGCCGAGGCCAGCGTCTATGCCGAGTCGCACTGCTGGGTTTACCGGCTGCCGGCGGCCGCGATCAGCGACCTGGTTCGCCGCGACCCGGAGTTCGGCCGCATGTTCCAGCAGCGACTGCTGGCGAGACTCGCCGGCCTGATCGGTGCGGTTCGCATCGTGCACGATGGCGCGACGCCCGACGCCGAGGTGAGCGCGGTCGGCAGCCTGATTGCGAACAACCAGACGCGCTTGCCCGTGACGTCGGAACTGCACAAGGTGCCGCACCTGCTGCGCAACCGGCTCACGGTCGGCAACGCGCTCGCGGTGCTGAAGAGCGTCGCGCAGGCCGGCCGCTACGGTGAGCGGCTGATCGCGACACAATGCCACGAACTCACGGCACCACTGGCCGCAGAGCACGCGTTTTACCGCGGTATCCTCGACACCGTGGACGCCGTGATGTCGGCCGATGAAACGCTGGACCCGGCCGAAGTGCGGCGACTTTGCGATGAGAAGACGGCGAGCGCGTTCGCCCACCTCGACTGCCGCGTGCACGGCGCCGACAGGCTGCCGGCATCCGGCGGAAACGTCTTCATCCTGAATCACCTGAGCTGCCCGGAATACTACGAACTGCCGAATTACTACCATTTTTCGTTCGACACGGCGTTCGTGAGCTGGATTGTCTGGAAACACTACCGGACGAGCGCGGTGCGCGTCGTGCGGGAGAGCCCGCGCGCGGAGTTCGGCCACAACCTGTTCTACCAGCGCCTCGGCCACATTACCGTGCCCACCATCGAGAGCGGTCGCGACGATCCCGATGCCGGGAGCCTCGCGCGCGCGCGCCGCGCCGCCGGCGAGCGCCTGACGAAGGAAGGCCGCGGCGTGCTGTCCACGGGCAGGAACCTGGTCATCTGCCCGGAGGGCCAGAGCCAGCCGGCGGAGCTGTCGCCGGCGCGCCTGCACACGGGTGCCTTCCGGCTCGCGCTGGCCGCCGGCGCGCGTATCGTGCCGGTAGCACTGGCCGGCTTCCACCGGCGCTACAAGGACGGGCCGCTCGTGGCCCACATCGGCGAGCCCTTCGACGTTGCCGAAGCGATGCAGTCCGGCGGTTTCGACGAATTGCGCCCGTTCGTGGACGACTTCCGCGAACGCTTCGCGAAGCAGGTGGCCACCGCCGCCGCGCTGGCCGTCGGTCCGGCGCACCTCGATCCCGGCGTCGATGCCGGCCGGCCGGGACACTGAGCGGCGGCTGCCGCAGCGACCCGCCGGATGACGACCCCGAACCTGCGCGCGTCCGCGCCCTGGCTTTCCGCCGGTCTCCTGCTGACGTTCTGCTCCGGTTTCGGCCAGACGTATTTCGTCGCCGTGTTCGCGGGTGAATGGCAGTCCGCGTTCCACCTGTCGAACGGCGCATTCGGTCTCCTGTACACCGTCGCCACGCTGGCCAGCGCGGCCGCCCTCGCCCGCGTCGGCAAGCTCGCCGACCGCGTCCCGATCCGCTGGCTCGGCGCCGGCGTCTTCGCCGGGCTGGCGGCGGCGGCCTTGCTCACGGCGCTCGCACCGTCCGTGTTCTGGCTCGGCATCTCGCTGTTTGCATTGCGCCTCTTCGGCCAGGGCATGTGCACGCACACGGCGATGACGGCGATGGGCCGATGGTTCAACCGCCAGCGCGGCCGCGCCGTCGCCATCGCGGCCATCGGCATGCCGGCGAGCCAGGCCCTGATGCCGCCGCTAGCCGCGGCCGGCCTGGCCGCGATCGGCTGGCGCGCGACCTGGACCTGGTCCGCGCTGCTGCTCGCCGCGATCGGCATTCCGCTGCTGCTCGTTCTGTTACGGCACGAGCGCCACCCGACGCGCGGCCCGGCTACGAACGTCGATGACGACGCGGGCCAGCGCCACTGGACACGCGGCGAAGTGCTGCGCAGCGGACTATTCTATGCGCTGTTGCCGGCGGTGCTCGCGCCGCCGTTCGTCATCACGGCCATCTTCTTCAACCAGGTGACGCTTGTTGAGCTGCGCGGCTGGCAGCTCGCGTGGTTCACGGGCTGGTTCCCGTTGCTCGCCGCGGTCTACGTCGTCGCCTCGCTGCTGGCAGGTGAGGTGCTCGACCGCATCGGTGCAGGTCGACTGCTCCCCTGGTTCCTGCTGCCGCTTGGTATCGCGTCGGCGCTGCTCGGCGCAATCCCGGCGGCGCTCGTCGTGCCGGTCGCGGTGGCGGCGATCGGGCTGACCCAGGGATTCGCGTCGGCCATGCTCGGCGCGCTGTGGCCGGAGATCTTCGGCACCCGGCACCTCGGTTCGATCCGCTCGCTCGTCGCGTCGGCGGTCGTGCTTGCCTCGGCGATCGCGCCGGGACTGTCGGGCGTGTTGCTCGATGCGGGCGTCGGGCTCGACACGCAGCTTCTCGCAATGGCGGCGTACTGCGTCGCCGTGTCGGCGGGCATGCACGCGGTGACCCCGCGCATCGACGGTTTGCGGCAGCCGGTCTAGGGCGGCGGCGCGTCGCTGCCGCGCCGCACGAAACGAAACTCCAGCGTCACATCGTCCTGTTCCGGATCGCGGCCGTCGCGAAGCGCACGAATGCGCTTTTCGAGCAGGTCGATCGCGGTTTGCGACATCGTCGTGATCGGCTGGTGGATCGTCGTGATCTCGGGCCAGATCGTCGTGGCCAGCAGCGTGTCGTCGAAGCCGCAAACCGTCAGCTCGCCCGGGATATCGATGCGATTCCGGTGCGCCGTCGCCACCGTCGCGGCGGCCATGTCGTCGTTGCACGCGAAGATGGCCGTCGGCCGGTCGGTCATGGAGAGCAGCTTTTCCGCGGCCTTCAGGCCCGAGCGGTACGAGAACCGGCCGTCGACGACGAGCTCGTCGGCGACGTCGATGCCGGCCGCCGCCAGCGCCGCACGGAAACCGGCCAGCCGTTCTTCCGTCGCAAGCTGGTCCGGGCTGCCCTTGATGAAGGCGATCCGACGGTGGCCCAGCGTGAGCAGGTGATCCGTCATCTCCCGTGCCGCGGCGTAGTTGTCGATCGACACGGACGAGACGTGTTCCTCGTCGCGGCGCGTGCCGATCGTGATGCACTGCGTCCGGCTGTCGCGGAGCAGATCGAGCACCTCGGTCGAGTCCGCGAGCGGCGGGGACAGGATGATGCCGTCGATGCCGGCAGCGATCAGGTTGCGCACGGAGCGCATGCCGTCTTCTCTGTCCGCACACTCCACGACCACGACCTGCGTGTCACAGCGCCGCGCCTGGTCGAGCACGCCGAGCAACATGGCACTCAGGAAGGAGCTGCTCGGGTTGTCATACAGGAGTCCGATCTGCAGCTGGCTCGCGGTCGCGAGGCTGCGCGCGGCCTTGTTTGGCGAGTAACCGAGGGTCTCGATCGCCTGGTTCACCGCGTCGCGCGTGGTCGCGCGGACCCTCGCATCGCCGTTGACGACCCGGGACACGGTCATCGGGGAGACGCCGGCAGCGTGTGCGACATCGGCGATCGTGACTCGCGCGTGCTGCTTGCGCGCCGTGATCTGGCGTTTCGTGACCATGACCGGACCTCAGCCGCGCAGCGCGGCCCCGACGGTACCTGTCGGCCGATCGATCCGGCGGCCGGAACGGCCGCTCGGCAACGCGCAATGGTCCCCGGACATGCGCACCCCCCTTCATTCCCCGCACCGATGTTAACGCTAACAGTCTGCAGATGCGAGCCACTCGCCGCGGTTTCCTGCGAATGTTAGCGCTATCATTTCGGCGCGGCATCCCGTACCGCGGGGCGATCAGCCGCCGGACATCGCGCCGACGACGAGGAACGCCTCGTCGCCGCACGCCACGGCGTCCGGCAACGGCGCGTCCGGGTCGGCGTCGGACCAGTCCTGCCGGCACGCGAAGAAGCGGATGTACGCACGCCGCTGCTTTGTCCGCCGGTCTCGGGTGGTACCGAGCAGCTTCGGGTAGCGCGCCTCGAGCGCGTCGAGCAGCGCACGCTGCGTCACCGGCGGTGGAACGTCGAGCTCGACGGTCGCCGCCGCGATGTCCGCGACGCGACGCAGCTGGGCCGGCAGGACGACCCGCACGGTCAAAGCGTCTGCACCTCGACGGACAATACGGTCGGCAGGTACTTCGCGATCGCCTCCCAGCTGTCGCCCTCGTCGTTCGACGCGAACACCTGGCCACCGGTCGTCCCGAAGTAGACGCCACAGGGATCCGCCGCGTCGACGGCCATCGCGTCGCGCAGCACGTTCACGTAGCAGTCCTTCTTCGGCAGGCCTTTCTTCAGCTCTTTCCATTTGTTGCCACCCTTCCTGCTGCGGTACACGCGCAGCTTGCCGTCAGGCGGAAAATGGTGCTCGTCGCTCTTGATCGGCACGACGTAGACGGTGTCCGGGTCGTGTGCGTGAACGGCGATCGGAAAGCCGAAGTCCGTCGGCAGGTCGCCGCTGATCTCGTACCAGGTCGCCCCCGCGTCGTCGCTGCGCATCACGTCCCAGTGCTTCTGCATGAACAGCGTGTCCGGCCGCGACGGGTGCATCGCGATGCAGTGCACGCAGTGCCCGACCTCGGCGTCCGGGTCCGGCAGTTGCGCCGACACGAGGCCCTTGTTCGACGGCGCCCAGGTCTCGCCGTGGTCCTCGCTGCGAAACACGCCCGCCGCGGATATCGCGATCGTGATTCGCCCGCGGTTCTCCGGGTCCAGCAGGATCGTGTGCAGGCACATGCCGCCGGCGCCGGGCATCCAGTTCGGGCCCGAGCGATGGTTGCGCAGGCCCGGCATCTCGGACCAGGTCATGCCGCCGTCGGTCGTGCGGAAGATGGCCGCGTCCTCGACGCCCGCGTACACGGTGTCCGGATCGTCGAGCGACGGCTCGAGGTGCCAGACCCGCTTGAATTCCCAGGGCTTCTGCGAACCGTCGTAGTACTGGTGCGTGCCGGTCTCGCCTTCGTAGTGGAAGTCGTTGCCGACCGTCTCCCAGGTCTTGCCGCCGTCGTCGGAGCGCTGCATGACCTGGCCGAACCAGGCGCTGGTCTGTGACGCGTACAGGCGGTCCGGGTCCGCCGGCGAACCGGTCATGTGGTAGATCTCCCAGCCCGGGAACAGCGGACCGTCGATCTTCCACTTCTCGCGCTTGCGATTCGACGTGAGGATGAAAGCGCCCTTGCGGGTCCCGACCAGCACTCTGACACCGGGCATCGGCAATCTCCTTGTCGCTCTTCAAGAGCCTGCGGGGTGCCTGCGAGTATACTCCGTCGCTGTGATGCACCCGTTACGACCCCACAGATGACCGACCTGTCGCAATCCGAGCTGTTGCGCTACGGCCGGCACCTGGTCATGCCCGAGGTCACCGCGGCCGGCCAGGCGAAGCTCAAGGCGGCGCGCGTACTGTGCGTCGGCGCCGGCGGCCTGGGTTCGCCGCTTACGATGTACCTTGCCGCGGCCGGCATCGGCACGCTGGGGCTCGTCGAGTACGACGACGTCGACCTGTCCAACATCCAGCGGCAGATCCTGTACGCGACGGCGGACGTCGGCCGCCCGAAGCTGGACGCCGCCGCCGAGCGCCTGGCCGGGATCAACCCGCATGTCGACGTCGTGCGGCACGCCACGCGCCTCGCGAGCGACAACGTCATGGATATCGTCGCCAGCTACGACCTGGTCATCGACGGCACCGACAACTTTCCGACGCGCTATCTCGTCAACGACGCCTGCGTGCTCGCGGGCAAGCCGAACGTCTACGGCAGCGTGTTTCGCTTCGAAGGGCAGGTTGCCGTCTTCGACGCCGCGCGCGGCCCCTGCTACCGCTGCCTGTTCCCCGAGCCGCCGCCGCCGGGTGCGGTGCCGTCCTGCGCGGAGGGCGGCGTGCTCGGCGTGCTGCCGGGCATCATCGGCACACTGCAGGCGCTCGAAGCGATCAAGCTGATCCTCGGGCTCGGCGACGATCTCACCGGGCGCCTCGTCCTGTTCGACGCGCTCGCGTTCGAGTTCCGCGAAGTGCGCCTGCGCAAGAACCCCGACTGCGTCGTCTGCGGCACGAACCCGTCGATCACCGCGCCGATCGACTACGACGCATTCTGCGGCGCCCCCGCGGAACCGGTCGCGGCGGCCGGCGTCATCGGCGTCCGCGACATGGCGCGGCTGCTTGCTGACGGCGCCGACGTCCGCCTGCTCGACGTGCGCAACCACTACGAGTTCGATATCGCGAGCATCGACGGCGCGATTCGCATCCCGCTCGACGAGTTGCCGTCGCGGCTCGGCGAACTCGACTCGGCCCATCGGTATGTCGTGACCTGCCATCACGGGCCGCGCGCGTTCCGTGCCTGCGAGATCCTGTCCGGCGCAGGCTTCCGGAAGCTGGAAGTCCTCGCCGGCGGCATCGACGCCTGGTCCGTCGAAATCGACCCGAGCGTGCCGCGCTACGGCTAGGCGGACCGTCGTTCGCGAGGAATCGCGACGCACGTATTTGACTTGAAACGGTCGATGCGTCCAAATCCGGGTGTTCGATCACAGGTATGTGCTTGCCGTTGCTGCTCGATACCACCGTAGACATCGCGACACCGGAGGGCGTGGAACTGCGACTGCCCGTCGCCGGGCTCGCGCCGCGATCGCTGGCCTGGCTGATCGACGCGCTGATCAAGTCCGTCGGCCTCACAGCCGCTTCCGTCGCGATCCAGTTCGCCGGCGAGTTCGGCGTCGGCCTGTTGTTGATCAGCATGTTCGCAATGCTCTGGTTCTACAACGTCTTGTTCGAGGTCTTCAACGGCGGCGCGACGCCCGGCAAGCGCGCCGTGGGGCTCCGGGTCACGAACGCGAACGGCACGCCGGTCGGCTGGACCGGCTCCCTGATCCGGAACCTCATCCGCTTCGTCGACGTGTTGCCGGGCTGCTACGCATTCGGTTGCCTCGCCGTGCTGTTCAGCCGCCGCTACCAGCGCCTCGGCGACATGGCCGCGGGGACGATCGTCGTGTTCGACCCGAAGGCGACGTTCCAGCGCGCCGCGCGCACGGCGGAACCGATCCCCGTACGCATACCGCTCTCGCTCGAGGAGCAGCAGGCGATCGTCAGTTACGGTGAACGCGCCGTCGGCCTCAACGAACAGCGGGCCGAGGAACTCGCCGCGATCCTCAGGCCGGTATTCCCGGACGTGACGCGCGACCGGCTGCGCGGCTACGCGGCGTGGCTATCGGGCGGGGAACGCCGCGCGTGAAACAGGACGCCTTCGAAGCACGGCACCGAGCGACCTGGAGCCGATTCGAAACCTGGCTGCGCATCCTGCAGAACCGCGACAATGCGACGCCCGGCGAGAAGGCCGATGCCGCGAACCTGGGCGTCGACTACCCGCGCGTGTACCGGGAGGTCTGCCACCACCTCGCGCTGGCACGCGCACGGCGCTACAGCGCCGGGTTGCAGCAGCGTCTGAACCAGCTGGCCCTCGATGGCCACCAGTACCTCTACCGCGAAAGACTGCCGGTGTGGACGGCGATCGGGCGCGTCTTCATCGCGGGCTTCCCGGCGGCATTCCGGCGCCGCTGGCGTCCGATGCTCGCGTCCGCCGTGCTGTTCGTGGTGCCCGCCGTCGCGATGGCCATCGCGATCCAGGTGCGGCCGGAACTGGTGTTCTCGCTGATCGAACCGCACCAGGTATCGTCAATGGAAAGCATGTACGACCCGGACCGCGACGTGCTCGGGCGCGAGCGCGATTCCGCGTCCGACTTCCAGATGTTCGGCTTCTACATCTACAACAACATCACGATCGGCTTCCAGACCTACGCCGGCGGCCTGCTGTTCGGCGTCGGCAGCGTCTTCTACCTCGTCTTCAACGGCCTGTTCATCGGCGCGGTCGCGAGTCACCTGACCGCCATCGGCTACGTCGAGACGTTCTGGACCTTCGTGGCTGGCCACAGCTCGCTGGAACTCACGGCGATCGTCATCTTCGGCGGCGTCGGCCTCGCGCTCGGCGTCAGCGCCGTCGCGCCGGGGCGCAAACGTCGCTGGCACGCGATCCGTGACGAGGCCGTCGCGAGCCTGCCGCTCGTGTACGGCGCGACAGCGATGCTGGTCGGCGCGGCGTTCGTGGAGGCGTACTGGTCGTCGACCACCTGGCCGCCGCCCTGGATCAAGTACAGCGTAGGCATCGGCGGCTGGTCGCTGCTGGCACTGTATTTCGCCGTGTTCGGTCGCCATGAATCTTGACGAAGTCACTGTCGAGCTGCGGCCGCGCAGCGACTGGGAGGGCGCGGAACTCGGCGTACGCATGATCCGCCGCGACGCCGCCGCGATCTACTCGGCCTGGTTTGCCGTGACGCTGCCGCTGCTGCTCGTCCCGTTGCTGATGATCTGGTTCCAATGGTTGCCGGCGCTCGCGCTGATCGTCTACTGGTGGCTGGAGCCGATTGCCGACGGGCCGATCCTGCGCATCATCGCGCGCCGCTTGTTCGGGGAAACCGCCGACTGGCGAGCCGCCGTGCGCGCCGCGCCCTCGATCGCCTGGGCCAATCGCCTGTTCCTGCTGACGCCGTACCGGTTTCACTTCGCACGCTCCATCGCGATGCCGGTCACGCAGTTGGAAGGGCAGCACGGCGCCGCCCGCAGGGCGCGTTCGAAGACGCTGAACCAACGGCTGATGAATCACGGTACCGGGCTCACGATCGCCTACCAGCACCTCGTGTGGGCGCTGTACCTCGGCGCCCTGGTGCTGAGTTTCGCGCTGATACCGGCCCCGTTCCTCGAAGGCGACGGCCTGGAGGCCGTCGCCGATTTCTGGATCGACGACGACCGGTACGCGCAGCTCGCGAACCTGCTTTTCGTCTATGCCGCGCAGACAGCGCTCGAACCGTGGTTCGTCGGCGCCGGCTTCGGGCTGTACGTCAATTGCCGGACGCAGCTCGAGGCCTGGGACATCGAAGTCGCGTTTCGCCGCATGGTCCTGCGCCGCGCAGCAACGTCGGTCGCGGCCGGCGCATTGCTGCTCGTGGTCCTGTTTGCACCTTTCGATCCTGCCGTGGCGCAGGACGAACCGCCGGCGGATGCCGGCCACTACGAGAGCGACCCCGGCTTTTCCGGCTTCTACGCGGCGTCGGACATCGATCCCGCGGTGGAACGCGTGTTCGCGAGCGAAGCGCTCGGCGACACCGAGGAAGTGACGACCTGGCAGACGATCCAGCCGGACGAGGCGGACGAGGACAGCCGGTCCCGATTCGCCGGGGCTCTCGCCGCTATCAGCCGGTTCTTCGGTTTCATTGTCGAAATCAGCCTGTGGCTGCTGCTCGCCGGCCTGGCCCTGTTGCTCGTCCTCACGTCGCAACGCTGGCTACCGCTGTTGCGGCCACCGGCGGCCGGAAAATCCGAACGGCCCCGCGTGCAACTCGCGGTCGGCAGCGTCACGCCGGACTCCCTGCCGGACGACCTGCCGGGCACCGTGCAGCGCCTGTGGGCCGACGGCGACAAACGGGCGGCCCTGAGCCTGCTCTACCGCGGCACCGTGTACGCGGCCGTCGAAGGCTACGGCGTGCGCCTGCCGGACAGCGCCACCGAGGGCGCGTGCGTGGACGCGGTCACACGACAGACGAACGACCGCCAATCGGACTTCTTCCGGCGCACCGTCGCGGCGTGGTCCGCGCTCGCCTACGGTGCCATCGACCCTGGCGACCGCGTCGTGCAGACACTGTGCGACGAGTGGCCGACGCACTACGGGCGCCCCGCGTGAGGCCGTTGACCGTGTCCCTGCTCGCGGTGCTGGGCGCGATGCTGATCGCGAGCTGGTTCTTCGCAACGCACGACCGCGTCACCGAGACCCGGTACGTCGGTTTCCACGGCGAAGCCCGCTACAACCCTTTTCTCGCCGCGGAAATGCTGCTCGACGATCTCGGGATCGAGGCCGATTCCATCGCCGGGCTCTCGCCGGACCGCTGGATGCCCGACAACGTCGACACCGTCGTGACCCGCCTGCACCCGAGCATCTCGGTGGGTGCCCAGGCCGAGGCGCTTCGCCAGTGGGTCAGCGAAGGCGGCCACCTGGTCCTGCTACCGCCGGAGTCGCCGGTCGAGGCCGACGATGTGCTGCTCTCCGGCTTCGGGCTGACGCTCCGGGAAGCCGAGACGGCGGACGGCGACGACGCGGCCGATGCGGAGCGGCCGGGCGAGGCCGACGAAGACTATGCCTACAGCATCGACCTGGACAACACCGACTGGCGCATCGAGCCGATCGGCCAGCAGGCGCTGTCGGCAACGCTGTCCGACAGCAGCGGCTACGTCGCCGTGCGCCGCAACTGGGACGACGGCTACGTGACGGTGCTGGCCGCCGACCACTACTTCGACAATGACCATCTCGAGGATTCGGACCACGCGCGCCTCCTGCTCGACACCGTCGCGGGCTACATCGAGCCGGGCAAGGTCTGGTTCGTGTACGGCGCCGCGTTCCCGTCGCTCGGCAGCGTGCTGCTCGAGTACCTTCCCTACCTGCTCGCCTGCTTTGCGGTCGCGCTGGCCTTCTGGATCTGGGCGATCGTCCCGGCGTTCGGGCCGCCGATCCGCACCGCGGCCGCCGATCGCCGATCGCTCATCGAACACGTCCGGGCCGCCGGCCGCTTCGCCTGGCACCACGACGGCATCGACGGCCTCGGCCGGGCCGCCGTCGCCACTACACTGCACCGGGCCGAGGCGCGGCACCCCGGCATCAGCCGGCTGCCGGCCACGCGCCAGGCGCAGCGGCTTGCGCACATCACCGGCTTGCCCGAACAACGGATACTCGACGCGCTGGTCAGCCCCGGCACGCCGCAGCACCGCGAATTCATCGACAACCTGCGAACACTGCACACGATAAGGGAAATGCTATGACGGAACCCGGCCAGGCATCCGCCGAACTGCAACAGAGAATCGCGAGTCTGCGCGCCGAGATCGGCCGCGCCTTCATCGGCCAGTCGCGTGTCATCGACGGCATCGTCATTGCGCTGCTCGCCGGCGGGCACGTCCTCCTGGAGGGCGTCCCCGGACTCGGCAAGACGCTGCTCGTGAAGGCGATGTCGCGGGCGATCGGCGGCGACTTCGCCCGCATCCAGTTCACACCGGACCTGATGCCGAGCGACGTCAGCGGCCACGCGGTCTACGAGCCGAAGACCGAGACCTTCCGGATCCGGCGCGGACCGGTGTTCACAAACCTGCTGCTCGCCGACGAGATCAACCGGGCGCCGGCAAAGACGCAGGCCGCACTTCTCGAGGTCATGCAGGAAAACCAGGTCACGATCGAGGGCCGGGCCCACGCACTCAAGCCGCCGTTCATGGCCGTCGCGACGCAGAACCCGGTCGAGCACGAAGGCACCTATCCGCTGCCCGAGGCTCAACTCGATCGCTTCCTGCTCAAGGTACTGATCGACTACCCGGACGCAGAGGACGAGATGCGCATCGTCGCCGCGGCAACGGGCGATCGCGTCGGCGATGCACTTTACGTCGACGGCGTGAACACCGTCATGACGCTGGACGACGTGATCGAGGCACAGAAGATCGTTGCCGGGGTGCGCGTCGATCCGAGCGTCCTGGACTACGTCATCCGGATCACGCGTGAAACCCGCGACTCCTCCGGCATTCGCATGGGAGCCGGGCCGCGCGGGTCGATCTCCATCGTCCGCGCCGCGCGCGCCAGCGCGGTGCTGGAAGGCCGCAATTTCGTCACGCCGGACGACGTTCGCAACGTGGCCATCGAAGCGCTGCGGCACCGGATCGCGCTCGCGCCCGAGCTCGAGATCGAGTCCTACCACCCGGACGACATCCTGAAAGACATTCTCGGCAACGTGCCCGCGCCGCGGCAGTGATACCCCGCGGCCGCCTCATTTTCCTCATCGTCGTGCTCGGGATCGCGAGCACGGGCACGCTGTTCTTCCCCGGGATAACCCGCTACTGGCTGACAGCCGCCGGCGTCGCAGCGCTTGTCGTCGCCATCGATGCACTGCTCGGCTGGCGCGTCCCGGTTCCCGCCGTCGTCCGCAGCGTCCCGCGGTCGATGTCGCAGATGAACTGGGTCGACGTCGGTCTCCAGGTGCGGAACGATAGCGCCGGCCGGGCGCTGACGCTCAGCGTCTTTGATCATCACCCCGACGGGTTCGACGTTCGCGACCTGCCGTTGACGGTCTCGGTCGGCCCCCGCCGCTACGTCGACCTGGCGTACCACGCGCGGCCGCAGCGCCGGGGCGAGGCGCACTTCCCGGCGTGCGACCTGCGCATCGTGTCGCCGCTCGGGCTGTGGTCGCGCCGTCACCGGCTCGCGCTGCCCTCCGATGTTCGCGTCTACCCGAACTACTCGACGATTTCGAAGCTGCTTGCGTACGAAGTCGACAACCGACTTTCGCTGACCGGCATCCGCCTCAGCCGGCGCCGCGGCGAGGGCATCGAGTTTCACCAACTCCGCGACTATCGCGACGGCGACAGCCTGCGCGCGATCGACTGGAAGGCCACGTCGCGGACGAGCCGACTCATCGCACGCGAGTACCAGGACGAACGCGACCAGCAGGTCGTGTTCATGCTCGACGCCGGCCGGCGCATGCTCGCGAAGGACGCGGAGCTCAGCCACTTCGACCACACGCTGAATGCGATGCTGCTGATGTGCTTCGTGGCGCTGCGCCAGGGCGATGCCACCGGCGCAATGACGGTCGGCGCAGAGCGCACCTGGCTGCCGCCGCGCAAAGGCGCGGCGACGCTGAACGGCCTGCTGAACCACGTTTACCGGGTCGAGCCGCAGCCCGTCGAGATCGACTACCTGTCAGCGGCGACGGAACTCGCCGTCAAGCAGCGTCGCCGCTCGCTGATCGTAATGCTGACGAACGTGCGCGAAGAGGATACGTCGGACCTGCTCGCGGCCACGAACCTGCTGCGGCGGCGCCACGTGGTGATCGTCGCAAGCCTGCGCGAACGCGCACTCGACGACGCCGTCGATTTGCCGGTCGCCGTCTTCGACGATGCGGTACTCCAGGCCGCGACCTGCCAGTACCTCGAAGCGCGCCGCGAGTCGCACCGGCTGCTGCGCGCGAACGGCGTGTTCGTCGAAGACTGTCTGAGCACGGAACTGCCCCGGGCCATCACGAACCGCTACCTCGCGATCAAGCGCGCCGGGCTGCTCTAGGCCGGATTCACGCGCGGATGACCTTCGTTCCCGCGATCAGGTCGTGCACGCAGCGCCGGTCCTCGCGAAAGATGAACAGCACATCGATGACGGCCAGGATGCTGCCGACCCCCGGTATCAAGCTCGCGACCCAGATTGGCACATAGCGCAGGCCGATCAGCGGGCCGAACCGCAGTATCTTGCCGTCCTCGACGGAGACGATCCGGGTCTTGACGAGCATTTTGCCGATCGTCTGGCCCCGCGTTGCCAGCAGGTAGCCGTGGAAAACGAAGAACATGATGAACCCGGGCACGGTCGTGAGGACGTAATCGATTGGCTCCAGCGAATCGGTGGCGGCACGCTCGACATAGTCCGTGAAGAACATGAGCGGCCAGATGATCACCAGCATCAACAACGTATCGATGATCGCACCGCCGAGCCGCGCCCCGCGACCCGCCAGCTCGTTCTCGGCCCCCGAGCTGACTTCGACGTCGGCTTCCGGCGGCGCGTAGAGGTTGTCGTCACTCATTCCCTGCCCTCCCACATCGTTGTTTTCAGGGTGCCGTCGCGGCGCGTCACGCAGCGTGCGGCAACAGTGTGCAGGACGAACCGAACGGGAGCAACGGCGGCCGCGCCGTCAGGTCGCAGTGGTCGACGCGCCGGAGTGATGGTCGTGCGGCGTGTCGGACGGATGCAGGAACGGCAATGCCAGCGCGGCCAGGCCGGCGAGGAGCAGCAGCGCCCCGCTCAGCCGTCGCAGCCCGGGCCGCCGGGGCAGGCGGCCCGCCAGCGTTCCGGTCACCAGCAACGCCGGCAGTGTGCCGGCCCAGAATGCGGCCATGACGGCGGCGCCGCCCGCCGCGGTCCCGGTTGCCGCGGCCATTGCCACGGCACTGTAGACCAGGCCGCAGGGCAGCGCGCCCCAGACGAAGCCGGCGGCCAGTGCGCGCGGCAGCGTAGTGGCGGGCAGGACGCGACGCGCGAGCGGCGACAGCCGCCGCCACAGGCCGGCGCCGGCCTGTTCGAGAAAACGCAGGCTTGCCACGTCGAACAGCAGGTTGACTGCCAGCGCGATGACGAGCACCGCCGCCAGAACGCGCAGCACGAGCAGGCCCTCGCCGATACCCGGCAGCCGGGTCAGGACCGTGCCGATGGCACCGCCGATCACTCCCAGCAGCACGTAGAAACCCAGTCGGCCGGTGTTGTACGCCAGGCGTTGCGGCCAGGCGCCGCCGCCCGGTCGTTCCAGCAACGCGACGACGGCGCCGCACATGCCGACGCAATGCCCGCTGCCGACGAAGCCGGCGGCCAGCGCCGCCGGCAGCAGCAACTCAATCACGGTCATCGGACCCGGGAAGCGGCGGCGGCGCGCGATCGTCGTCCATGACGACGCGCCATGCCGGGGACTCGAGATCGTCGAACTGGCCGGAGCGGGTCGCCCAGAAGAACGCCGCCACGGCGAGCGCCAGGAGCAGCAAGCCGAGCGGGATCAGCAGGTACAGGATCGTCACGCCGCCCTCTCCTTCTCCCGGGCATCGGCGGTGACAGCCGCCGTCGCCGGCGCCTCGGGCCGTTCGGCCGTCCCGGCACGCAATGCGTTCGCGACGACCAGCAGGGAACTCGCGGACATGCCGATCGCCGCCATCCACGGCGCAAGCACACCGCCGACGGCCAGCGGCACGGCGCACAGGTTGTACGCGACGGCCCAGGCGAGATTCTGGCGGATAACGCGCTGCGTGCCGGCAGCCGTGGACGCGATGTCCAACAGGCTTGCGAGGCGCCGCCCGGGCACGACGGCGTCGGCACTGGCGCGCGCAAGCGCGGTGCCGGCGTCTATCGCCACCGATGCGTCGGCGCCGGCGAGGACCGGCGCGTCGTTGATGCCGTCTCCTACCATGACGACCGGACGGCGTCCCCGGCGCAGCTCGGCGATCGCGTCGAGCTTGTCGGCCGGCGACCGGTCCGCGCGCCAGTCGGCGATGCCGAGCTGCGAGGCAACGCGCGCCACTGCCGGCGCGCGGTCGCCGCTCAGCACCGTGACGCGATGACCGCGTGCGACGAGCTGCCGCACGGTCTCGGCCGCGTCCGCCCGAACGCGGTCCTCGATCGCGAAACGCGCCAGCAGCGCGGTACCGTCGCCGAGCCACACGTGGCTGTCGCCGTCCGCGGCATTGGCTTGGGGCGTTGCAGCGCCGGCGTGCGCGGCGACCCAGTCCGCCCGACCGAGCCGGCAGCGCCGCCCGGCGACGGTCGCCTCGACGCCGTCGCCGGGTTCGACGCGCACGTCACAGGCGCGGTAGCGGCCGGCGACCCGGTGCGGCACGAACGCCCTCGCCAGCACGTGCTCAGACACCGTTTCCATTTCCGCCGCGAGCGCCAGCGCGCCGTCGCGGTCGAGGCCCTCGCCGAAGACCGAAACGTTGGCGATGCCGGGACGGCCTTCCGTCAGCGTGCCGGTCTTGTCGAATACGACGTGTGCGCCGCGCGCGAACGCATCGAGCAGCCGGGCACGCACGAGCAGGATGCCGCGGCGCGCGAGGTGCGTCGCGGCCGCCGCGAGCGATGCCGGAGTGGCGAGCGACAGCGCGCACGGGCAGGTCACGACCAGGATCGCGAGCACGACGGCGAACGCGCGCTGCGGGTCGATTGCGAGCCACGCGATGCCCGCCACCGTGGCGACGGCGAGGACGCCCACGACGAACCAGCGAGCGACGCGGTCGGCGAGCGCTGCGACCGGTGGGCGGTCGGCCGCGGCCCGGTCGATCATGCGCCCGATCTCCGCGACACTGGTCCCGGCGCCGACGCGTTCCACGTCCAGCACCGCGGTCCCGGCGCGGTTTACGCCGCCCGCAACGACGGCGGACCCCGTAGCGCGGAGCGCGGGCATCGATTCGCCCGTCAGCAGCGATTCGTCGACGTTGAGCTCGCCGCTGACGATGCGGCCGTCCGCTGGCAGGACGTCGCCGGGACGAACGAGCACGCGGTCGCCGATGCGCAATCGGTCGACGGCGACGACTTCGAGCACATCGCCGTCGAAGCGCGTCGCGACGTCGGGCAACAGCGCCACGAGCGCCGCGACGCGATCGTCGGCGCTGTGTCGCGCGCGCATCTCGAGGTAGCGCGCGGCGCCCAGGAACAGCACGAACATTGCAACGGAATCGAAATAGATGTCGCCGCGGTTCACGAGCGTTGCCCAGGCCGACGCCGCGAAGGCGGCGCCGATCGCGATGGACACGGGCAGGTCCATGCCGGGTCGGCGGCGCCGCAGGCCGCGCAACGCGTTCGCGAAAAACGGCCGTGCACTGTAGAACACGATCGGCAGGCAGACGAGCAGACTCACGACGCGCAGGAACTGCTCGATCCGTCCCTCGATGCCGAACGCCGCGCCAGCGTACAGCGCGACCGCGAACATCATGACCTGCATGCCGGCCGCGGCCGCCACGATCAGGCGGCGCAGCGCCAGGCGCTGTTCCTCGCGGTGCCGGTCGGCGGCCATGCCGGCGACGGTCGGTGCGGGCTTGAAGCCCACCGCGGCAATGGCGGCCAGGACGTCGGCGAGCCCGAGCCGGCGCGCGTCCCAGCGCAGCACCGCGCGGCGCGTCGCCGGGTTCACCGCGACGCCCTGCAGCCCGTCGACGCGACCCAGTGCTGTCTCGAGCAGCCACACGCACGCGGAACAGTACATGCCGCCGACGTCGATCGTCGCGGTCGCTGCGTCGCCGTCGCGGTGCACGTAGCGCGTCTGCAGGTCGGCGCGATCGTAGAGCGTCCAGTCGGTCGCCTCCGCGCGCAGACCGCCGCCGGCCGCCGGCGCCTGCCGGTGCGCGTACCAGGCATCGAGGTCATTCGCATGGATGAATTCAGCGACCGCCTTGCAGCCGATGCAGCACATCGGCTGCTGTACGTCGCCGAGGTCGGCCCAGATCGGCCGGCCGGCCGGCAGCGGGTCGCCGCAGTGAAAGCAGCCTCCCGGCGGCCGGCTCACCGCGACGCCTGTTCGCTGGGCGTCTCCGCCGGCTCCCGGACGAGTGGGTCGGGGTTCGCGAGCGCGAGGTAGATCGTGTACAGGCAGCCGAGAACGGTCGCACCCGGGATCGCGATGACCAGCCACACCCAGCCGTTGCGGTACCAGCGATCGTTCGCCGCCATGCCCTCGCCGCTCACGTCAGCGTCCCGGTACCGGCCCGCGGAACCGGCTTTCCTCGACGACGCGAACCGCCGGATCGTTGAGGTCCTGCACGACGAACTCGATCGCGCTGCCGCCCGAGGCGTTCTCGTGCGGCACCGACACGGTCACCGGCAGCGTGTAGACCGACTCCGCCGGCACCGAGAAACGCGCATCCGTCCGGACCTCGATGCCGGCGAGGCCCTGCACGGACAGCACGTAGTCGCGGTCGATGTTCTGCTTGTTCACGATTCGGACAGTATAGTCGTTCTCGATGCCGCGGCGTCCGGCGTCCCGGTACAGCGCGTTGCGGTCGCGCAGCACGTCGACGATCACCGGCTCCCGGAGCAGCATTGCGGCGGCCATCGACGACAGCAGCGTGACGAGGATGAGCGTGTAGACCACGGTGCGCGGGCGAAACAGGTGATAGCGCTCGTGCTGGATCGCGTGCTCGGTCGTGTAGCGAATCAGCCCGCGCGGGTACTGCATCTTGTCCATGACCGAGTCGCATGCGTCGATGCACGCGGCGCACGCGATGCACTCGTACTGCAGGCCCTTGCGGATGTCGATGCCGGTCGGGCACACCTGCACGCACATCGTGCAATCGATGCAGTCGCCCAGGCCTTTCTCGCGCGGGTCTGTGCCGCGCCGACGCGCGCCGCGCGGTTCGCCGCGTTCCTCGTCGTAGGTGATGATCAGCGTGTCCTTGTCGAACATCGCACCCTGGAAGCGGGCGTACGGGCACATGTACTTGCAGACCTGCTCGCGCAGGTAGCCCGCGTTGCCGTAGGTCGCCAGCCCGTAGAAGAACACCCAGAACGCTTCCCAGGGCCCCGCGCTCAGCGTGAGCAGGCCCGCCGCCAGGTCGTGAACGTTGACAAAGTAACCGACGAACGTGAAACCCGTGAACAGCGCGAGTGACACCCACAGCACCTGTTTCAGCGACTTGCGCCACAGCTTGTCCAGCGTCCACGGAGCGCGATCCAGCTTGATGCGTTTCGCCCGGTCACCCTCGACGAGCCGCTCGATCCACGTGAATGCCTCGGTCCAGACCGTCTGCGGGCAGGCGTACCCGCACCACAGGCGGCCGGCCAGCGCGGTGAAGAAGAACAGGCTCACGGCCAGGATGATCAGCAGCAGTGCAAGGTAGACGAAATCCTGCGGCCACAGCGTCATGCCGAAGATGTAGAACTTGCGCGCCGGCAGGTCGAACAGCACGGCCTGGCGACCGCCCCAGGTCAGCCAGGGGCCGCCATAGAACATGCCGAGCAGGACGAACATCGCGATGCGCCGCAGGCGGGCGTAGCGCCCCTTGACCTCGCGCGGATAGATCTTGTCTTCGCTACGGTACAGCTGCCCGTACTCGTAGCCGCCGGATTGAGTGTTCACGGTGACCTCAGTGTTCGATGCGTCGCGGCCAGTTTCGCTTGCGGCGGACGAGCCGGAGAATCAGCCAGCCACCGATGAGACCCTGCAGCCAGAGAAAGACGAAACCGACCGCGTAGCCGGCATAGGGACTTTCGAGGTAGGGGCAGTGGATCGCGTCCACGATCGTCAGCGGGTCGATGAACGCGAACAGGAGGACCGCGAAACCGCACGCGGTCAGGAACGAGATCCAGATGAGGACCGCGAGTTTCTGCCGGTCGCGTGGCCAGTCAACGACGTCGTGTGCCGCCGGTTCCGTCATGTCCGGTCACTGCGAGAGGCTGTAGACGTACGCGGCCAGGATGTGCGCCCTGTCCGTGCCGAGCAGGTCCTTGTGCGCCGGCATTACGCCATTGCGCCCCTGCATCAGCGTCCGGGTAATGACATCGTCCGAGCTGCCGTAGAGCCACTGGTCGTTGGCGAGATTCGGCGCACCGAGTACCGGGTTGCCCTTGCCTTCGGGACCGTGGCACGCGATGCACAGCATCATGTATTTCGAGTGCGCCGGCGACGCGGTGTCCTGCCCGTCCTGCAGCGATTGCACGTAGTCGACCATCGCCGCGACCTGCTCGTCGCCGCCCAGCGAAGGACCGAGCGCAGGCATGATGCCGCTGCGCCCCTGCAGGATGGACTGCTCGATCTGCGCTGGCTCGCCGCCCCACAACCATTCGTCGTCCGTCAGGTTCGGAAAGCCGGGCGCACCCTGCGCCGTCGACCCGTGGCACTGCGCGCAGTAGTTGCCGAAAAGGCTCCTGCCGATGCCCATCGCCTGCTCGTCGGCCACCAGTTCCTCGACCGGCATCGACGCGTAACGCTCGAAGATCGGTGCGAACCGTGCCTCCGCCGCGGCCATCTCTTCCTCGTACTGCTTCTCCTGCGACCAGCCGCCGACGCCGTCGAACGCGAGCAGGCCCGGATAATAGATGAGGTAACCGGCCGCCCAGATCAGCGTGCCGATGAACAGCCACAACCACCACATCGGCAGCGGGTTGTTCAGTTCGCGGACGTCCTCGTCCCAGACGTGCGATTCCGACTCGGCGATCTCCTCCGGCGAATTACGCTGCCGATTGGAGTACGCGATCAGCCAGAAGCACGCGAGCATGCTCAGGATCGTCAGGATCAGTACGTACCAGCCCCACGCTTCGCTCATGAATGTCAGTCCTTCTCGTTACTTGTCACGGGCGGACGGCTGCCCTCCTCGAGCGGCAGCTGTTCCGCCTCGCCGAACGCCTCGTCGCGCTTCCGGCTCCAGCTCCAGGCCCAGATCCCGAGGAACAGGATCAGCAGCAATGCCGTCAGCACACCGCGAAATTCGCCGATGTCCATCGCGTTCGCTCAGCGCGCCGCGCGTGCCGTGCCGAGGTTCTGCAGGTACGCGACGAGCGCATCGAGCTCCGTCACGCCCTCCACCGCCGCCGCCGCGCCGGCGATCTGCTCGTCGGTATACGGGTCGCCGAGCGTCCTGAGCGCCCGCATCTTGCGCTCGACCAACTCACCGTCAACGACGGCGTCCGCGAGCCAAGGGAATGCGGGCATGTTCGAATCCGGCACGAGGTCCTGCGGCCGCAGCAGGTGCAGCCGATGCCAGTCGTCGCTGTAGCGTCCGCCGACTCGCGCGAGGTCGGGCCCGGTACGCTTCGAGCCGAACTGGAACGGCCGGTCGTAGACGAACTCGCCGGCGACCGAGTACGGGCCGTAGCGTTCCGTCTCGCTTCGGAACGGCCGGATCTGCTGCGAGTGGCACACGTAACAGCCTTCGCGCACGTACACGTCGCGGCCGGCGAGCTCGACCGGCGGGTACGGCTCGATGCCCGGGTACGGCTCGTTCGCGTCCGAACTCGCCATCAGCGGCACGATCTCGACCAGGCCGCCGATACTGATGACCACGACGATCAGGATCGCCATGAGGTTCACGTTTTTTTCGATAGTCTCGTGTTTCATCGCGCTGCCTCAGGCCGGCTGGACGACGGCGACCGGTTCGGGTTCGACGTCGCGGATCGTGCGCCAGACGTTGTAGACCATGACCAGCATGCCGGAGAAGAACACGAACCCGCCGAGCAGGCGTATGCCAAGGTACGGGTACGTGAACTTGACGGTTTCGATGAACGCGTAGGTCAGCGTGCCGTCGGTGTTGAATGCGCGCCACATCAGGCCCTGGTTGATCCCGGAGATCCACATCGGCACGGCATACAGCACGACGCCGATCGTCGACGTCCAGAAATGCACGTCGATCAGCTTCGTCGAGTACATCGCCGTCTTGTTGTAAAGCCGGGGGATCAGGCAGTACAGCGAGCCGATCGTCATCATGGCAACCCAGCCCAACGCGCCCGAGTGCACGTGCCCGATCGTCCAGTCCGTGTAGTGCGACAACGCATTCACGGTCTTGATCGACATCATCGGCCCTTCGAACGTCGACATTCCATAGAACGACAATGCGACGATCATGAACTTGATGATCGGGTCCGTCCGCAGCTTATGCCAGGCCCCGGACAGCGTCATGATGCCATTGATCATGCCGCCCCAGGACGGCGCCAGAAGGATCAGCGAGAACACCATCCCGAGCGACTGCGCCCAGTTCGGCAGCGACGTGTAGTGCAGGTGGTGCGGCCCCGCCCACATGTAGATCGCGATCAGCGCCCAGAAATGCACCACCGAAAGCCGGTAGGAATAGATCGGCCGGCCCGCCTGCTTCGGCACGAAGTAGTACATCATGCCGAGGAAGCCGGCCGTGAGGAAGAAACCCACCGCGTTGTGGCCGTACCACCACTGCATCATCGCGTCGACGACGCCGGTGTAGATCGGGTAGGACTTCGTCAGCGAGACCGGGATCGCCAAATTGTTGAAGATGTGCAGTACGGCGACCGTGATGATGAACGCGCCGTAGAACCAGTTCGCCACGTAGATGTGCTTGATGCGGCGCTTCGCAATCGTGCCGAAGAACACGACGCCGTACGCGACCCAGACCACCGCGATCAGCAGGTCGATCGGCCACTCCAGCTCCGCGTACTCCTTGCTCTGCGTGATGCCGAGCGGCAGGGTGATCGCGGCAAGCAGGATGACGAGCTGCCAGCCCCAGAACGTGAACGCGGCCAGCCTGCCGAACGCGAGCCGCGTGTGACAGGTGCGCTGCACCACGTAATAGGCGGTCGCGAACAGCGCGCAGCCGCCGAACGCGAAGATCACCGCGTTCGTGTGCAGCGGCCGAAGCCGGCTGTAGGTCAGCCACGGCACGTCGAAACTGAGGCCGGGCCAGATGAGCTGCGCCGCGATGACCAGGCCGACCAGCATGCCGACCACGCCCCAGACCACGGTCATGATCGCAAACTGTCGTACGACCTTGTCGTTATAGGATGACTCCGCCTGCATTGTCACTCGCCCTGCTGTGGAAATTCTTGTTGTCGTCGTTCGGGCCGGCGTCAGGAACGCGGCACCGAGGTGATCCCGGCCGAGTGCCGGGGAAACGCGCTGGCATCGATGGTTGCCAGGTAACCGTGCCACGCGCCGAAGCCGATCAGCGGCAGTATCACCGCCAGGCCGACGAAGGCCGTCAACAGGCCGACCAGCAGCCCGACCGTGATGATAGCCAGCCAAACGAACATCGCAAGTTTGTTGCGCAGCACCGCGTTGACGGACGTGACGATCGCGGTGATCGTGTCGACGTCACGGTGCATGATCATTGGCAGCGAGAACGCGCTCGCACTGAACGTGATCGCGGCGAAGACCGCGCCCACCACGGTGCCAACGGTCAGCAATGCGCGCAGGTCCTCGGGCGCCAGGCCCGTGTCCGGCGTCATGAACGCGATCACCATCATGCCGGCCCGCGCCCAGATGAAGAAGATGACCAGCAAGGCCAGCGCGAAGACCATCTCGTTGCCGAGATGGCGGCGGAATGACGCGCGCAGGCTCCGCGCCAGCGACACCGGCTGCTGCCGCTCGAGCTGCGCGCTGATGGCGTACAGCCCGATGCAGGTCAGCGGCGCGAGAAACACGAACCCGCAGATCATCGCGAACATCAGCAGGTGCGTGCCGTACAACCAGGCGGAAATCGAAACGAGAGCAATTATCACTGCCATCGCCGCGCCGTAGAGCAGCGCCTCGCGCGGCGCGTGCAGGAGGTCGTCCGCGCCCATCCGGAGCCAGCCGAAGGACGCGAGCGGCTTAAGCGTACGGCACGGCGCAACGAACGGCAGCGCGTCGTCGCTATCGTGATTGTCGCTTGGGCTGGCGCTCATCCATCGGTCCGGGCTGCAGTCTCCGGGAAGCATAGTCGATGGCCATTCGACTGCCCACTTCGGAAAAAACCTACGACCGGCAGGCCGGCACGGGCGCCAGGAAAAACGGCGCAGATGCTCCGCATCTGCGCCGCGTCGTTGCGGTCGTCCCGCCCGTCAGGCGGAACCGCGGTTTCCGGCTACCAGATCTGGTATTGCAGCCCGAAGTAGAACTGCCGCCCGGGCGTGTTCGACTGGTCTTCCAGCAGGAACCCGTTCGTGCCCATCAGCGTCGTGACCGTCTCGCTCGTGAGGTTGAGCCCCTCGAGACTGAAGCTCAACGCGTCGCTGAACTGGTACGACAGCTTGGCGTCGACGAACTGAACTTCGTCCGTGATGTCCTCACCCGCATCGATACCGCCCGGTACCGTGAAACGCGAGATCGACGACGTCGCATAGTCGCCGGTGTAGGACGTGGAGATGCGGCCGGAGAAGCCGTGCGCATTCTCGTACCACAGCGTGAAGTTGTACGCCTCGTTCGACTGCCCCGTCAGGCGACCGTAGATCGGCGCGCCGGTCGAGGTCGAGCCCACGATCACTTCCGACGTGATATCCGTGTAGTTCAGGCGGATACCAAAGTCGCGCACCCACTCCGGGCCGAAGCTGAACGGCGTCTGGAACTGGAACTCCCAGCCGTCGAGATCACCGCCCGGGCCCGTCTGCAGGGACGTGTAGTCGAAGAGCTCGGTGGGGTTCGCCGGCGAGTTGTCCAACAGGCTGTCCGGCAGGCCGAGCGCCCTCCACGGCACCGTGACCGTCGTACGCTGCGGGAACGACTCGATGTCCTTCCGGAAGTACGCGACGGAAACCAGCGCCTCCTCCGCGAAGTACCACTCCACCGCGAGATCGGTGGCGTCGGCACGGAACGGCTCGAGGCCCGGGTTGCCGGCCGTGTAGCGCCGGTTGAAGCCGTCCACGCTGCCACCGGGCGACAGGTCGGCCAGGTTCGGCCGCGCCATCACCTTGGCCCACGATGCGCGCACGACGACGTCGTCGGTCACCCACAGTCCGAGGTTCAGCGCGGGCAGCGTGTCGTCGTACTCACGATCGACGGTGATCGGATCGGTGCCGATGTCGCCCGTCGAGCTGACTTCCGTTTCCACGTAGCGCACGCCGGCGTTGCCGAAGAAGTCCATGCCGCCGATGCGCGCCTGCACGTCGACCTGCAGGTAGGCCCCGGTGTCGGTTTCCTGGACGTTGCGACGGCCGCTGGAGCCCGGCGTCAGCGCAAAGCACGGATCCGTCAGGCTGCCGCCGGGCGGGAACCCGACCTGCGCGGCATACGGGTCCCAGTCCGCGAGGAAATAGGTCTGGCCCTGCCAGTCCGTGTACAGGTGACCGATGTCGGCGCCGACCTGGATCTGTTGCTGCGTTATGCCGCAACCGGCCGGCGGGGCGACCACGCCCTGGTTCGCGTCGGCGTGCAGGTTCGTGTTGCGGTTGATGTTGTACAGGTCGAACTCGTACTCCTTGCGCGATACGCCGCCGGATAGCTTGAACGTGTCGTTCAGGTCCCAGGTGAAATCCGCGCGCAGCGTGTCGTACGTGTTTTCGATGCTGGAGTCCGCGTAGCGCACCTCGGAAATCAGCCAGCTCGCCGGGTCGGTGAGATCGAAGCCGTACGTGAACGTCGGGTCCGACTGGCCGCCATTGCGGTAGTCGTACGTGAAGTCGACGTCGAACGCCTCGTTGATAGCCAGGCTTTCGGTGCCACCCGATGTCGAGTCGGACGTGCCGGCCAGGACCTTGAGGTGCAGGCGGTCACCGAAATCCTGGTCAAACGCCAGCGTGACCAGCGTCATGTCGGCCTCGCCGTAGCGGTCGCGGTTCTCGGAGCGGATGTCGACGCCGGACAGGTCGGCATAGACGAGCGCGTTGCGCGATGCGTCGTACTCGTAGTCGTTGACCGTCGTCTGGATGCGGCCGCCCGGATGCGTGCGCGACAGCGAGATCGGCGTCAGCGCGGGCCCGCTCTGGTACTGGTCGAACTGTGAGTACAGTACGTCGAGCGTCACCATCGTGGCGTCTGCCGGCGCCCACTGGAATGCGCCGGTGATTCCCAGCGACTCGTAGTTCGTGGTGTCGTTGAAGTAACGCGGGAACCGGGGGTGATACGCGGCGTTGACCTCGTCCGGCAGCGACGCCGCGTTGGCCCACATGTTGATGCCGGTGCCCGTGTTCGCCTCCCAGCGCCCCGAGTTGTGCTGCTGTTGCGCCGTGTGCGTGTCGGAATACGCGACGGAGAACGCAGCGCCCAGCGTGCGGTCGTCGTTCTGGAAGCTCAGCAGGCCCGAGACGCGCGGGTCGTAATCGTCGGCAAGATCGCTGTGCCCGACCTCGGCGGTTACCGCGAAGCGATTGCCGTCGAAGTCGAACGGACGCGCCGTGTACAGATCGACCGTAGCGCCGAGTGACCCTTCTTCCATGCTGGCCTCGGTCGACTTGCGCACGTCGATGCGGCGAAACAGGTCCGACGCGAAGACGTTGAAGTCGAAGCCACGGTCTGTCGTGCCCCACTCGATGGCCTGCGCCTCGACGCCGTTGATCAGCGTGCGCGTGAAGGTCGAGTTCAGTCCGCGGACCGCGATGTTCTTGCCGCGGCCCTGGTCGCGCGAAATCGTAACGCCCGGGATGCGGGCCATCGATTCGGCGAGGTTGTTGTCGGGAAACTGCCCGATGTCTTCGGCGATGATGGTGTCCACCATGACCGCGCTTTCGCGCTTGACGTTCAGGCTGGTGCTCAGACTGCTTCGGTAGCCCTTGACCACCACTTCTTCGAGAACGGCATCCTCCGCGTTCTGCGCATTGGCCGGAATGGCCGAGCACAGCGCCGCGGAAACGAGGCCGGTGAGTATCGGGCGGACAGCCGCCCGCGAACGCGGATAGCGCCTTACTACGAGTGTCATCTTTTTGCCCCCCAAGGTGCGATTGAGCGAGTTGCCAGCGTTTCAACTACTGACGTTTTGCAACCGCCAGGCCGGATGGCCTGCTGGAATAGTATTCCGGATGACACCGGTGTCAATATGCCGCGAGAAATATTTCCGGGCCCCGCCCGGGGCCCGCTTTTCCGCCTTGTTAATCAATCAGTTGTGGAGAATGCCCAGGCGCCGGGCCGCCCCCTGGCCGGGCCGGGGCGGTATCGCGTGAGCGGGCACGCGCGCCGGCCGTCAGGCGTCGTCGGACTTCGAGTTCGCCTTGTCGATCGCGACGGCGGCAATGATGACGAAGCCCTTGATCACCTGTTGCCAGAACGGGGAAACGTTCAGCAGGAACAGCCCGTTGTTCAGCACGCCGATGATCAGGCAGCCGAGCACGGTGCCCATGATCGTCCCGCGCCCGCCGGACAGTGACGTGCCGCCGATGACGACGGCGGCGATCGAATCGAGTTCGTACCCGAGTCCCGCGTTCGGCTGTGCGGAGTCGAGGCGCGCGGTGACGAGCAGGCCGGCGACGCCGGCGAGGCCGCCGCCGAGCGTGTAGACCCAGACCTTCACGTTGTTCACGCGCAGACCGGTCAGCAAGGCGGCACGCTCATTGCCGCCCACCGCGTACAGGTATCGGCCGAAGCGTGTCTTTCGCGTCAGCACGACGAACACCGCGACCAGGCCGGCGCCGATCCAGACGGGCATCGGCACGCCGAGGAACAGGCCCGTACCGATGAAACCGAAGGTCGCACCGAGACCGGTGATCGGGAAGCCGCCGGTCCACAGCATCGTGAGTCCTCTCGCGATGCTGAACATGCCGAGTGTCGCGACGAACGGCGGCAGGCGAAACCGCGTGATCACCGTGCCGTTGAACCAGCCGAGCAGCAGGCCCGTGAGTATCCCGGCCGCGATCGCCCCCGGCACCGTGAACTGCAGCAGGATGTCGAGCGCGGGTATCGCGATACCGTTCTTGAGCACGCCGGCCGCGACGGCGCCGGACAGCGCGAGGATCGCGCCGACGGACAGGTCGATGCCGCCGGACAGGATGATCAGCGTCATGCCGATCGACAGGCAGAGGTTGACCGAGATCTGTCGCAGGATGTTCAACCCGTTCTCGGCGGTGAGAAAGGATTCGGACAACAGCGACATCGCGATCACCATCAGCAGCAGCGCGATCAGTGATTGCGACCGGGCCAGCCAGTCGCGCACGGTCATTTGTCGGGTGTTCATGCGTTGACTCCTGCGGCCGGCGCTCCGGCCGCCTGCGCCGGTAGCGCCGCCTGCATCAGGGACTCGACGTCCGCGTCGTCACGCCCCAGCTCGGCTGTCTTGCGGCCCTCGCACATCACCATGATGCGGTCGGCCAGCGCGAGTATCTCCGGCAGTTCGGACGACACGACGATCACGGCGAGCCCGGCGGCGCTGAGTTCGTGGATCAGCGTGTAGATTTCTTCCTTTGCGCCAACATCGATGCCGCGAGTCGGCTCGTCGAGCAGCAGCACCCGCGGCTGCGTCGCGAGCCACTTGCCGAGAATCACCTTCTGCTGGTTGCCGCCACTCAGGTTCCGGACGATCTCGTCGGCGGATGGCGTCTTGATCCGGAAGCGCTCGACGGCCGCGTCGACCATCCCGCGCTCGGCGCGCTCGTCGACGAAGCCGGCGCGGTCGAAGCGGTTGAGGCTCGCGAGGCTCGCATTCTCGCGGACGCTGAGCCCGAGCACGAGCCCTTCGCGCTTCCGGTCCTCCGGCGCCAGCGCGAGCCCGTGCGCAATGGCCGCGACGGGCGAATCGATGTTCGCGGGCTCGCCGTCCACGCGAATGCTGCCGCTCGCTGTCTTCGCGTGCAGCCCGAAGATCACCTCCAGCAACTCGGTGCGGCCGGCGCCCATGAGGCCGAAAATGCCGAGCACCTCGCCAGGCCGCGCAACGAGGTCCACGTCCTTCACGAGAAAGCCGCCCGGTCGGTCCGGGTGCGGCAGCGTGAGCTTCGTTGCTCGCAGCGCTTCGCCGTCGCCCGCCGCCGCTGCGCGCGGCGGCCGCTCCGGCATCGCCCTCCCGACCATCATGCGTACGATCTGCTCGCGGTCCAGGTTCGCGAGCGGCGCCGCGTCGATCAGCTTGCCATCGCGCATCACGACCGCGTCATCGCCGATGCGCACGAGCTCCTCGAGCTTGTGCGTAATGTAGGCGATCGCGACGCCCTGCTGTTTCAGCTTGTCGACGATGCCGAACAGCACTTCGATCTCGTGCTCTGTGATCGCGGACGTCGGCTCATCCATGATCATGACGCGCGCGTCGGTCGACAGTGCCTTCGCGATCTCGACGACCTGCTGCTGACCGACCCGCAGCCGCCCCAGCGGCGTGCCCGGGCTCACCGGCAGATCCAGCGTATCGAGCAGTTTCGCCGTCGCGCGGTGCATGCGTGCCACGTCGACGAATCCGAGCCGGTTCAGCGGCTCGCGCCCGAGAAACACGTTTTCCGCGACGGTCAGGTTCGCGACCAGGTTCAGCTCCTGGTGAATCATCGCGATCCCGGCTTCGCGCGCCTCGCGCGGGTTCGCGAATTGCCGCGGGCTGCCGTCCAGCAGGATCTCGCCGCTGTCCGGCGGCAATACGCCGGCGACGATGTTCATCAGCGTGGACTTTCCGGCACCGTTCTCACCGAGCAGCGCCGTCAGCCGGCCACGCCGCAACACGATGCTCACGTCGTCCAGCGCCTGCACGCCGGGAAACGCCTTCGAGATGCCGCGCGCTTCGAGGACGGCTTCCGCGGATGCCGTCACGGGAACGCCACGACGTAGGGCACGATCTCGAGCGTCGCCGCTGCGCCGTCGCCCTCCGCAATTTCGACGCCTCCCGTGAACCTAATGACGCGGTCGACCGACGCTCCGGCGGCAAGGTCCGGCAGCACGTCCCGCTCGACGCGCCGATTGATCTCCACGGAAAGCGCATTGAAATCGCGTGTGCTGGCGAAGTCGTTCACATCCAGCAATGCCGAGCCGTCGCGGATGGCGTTGCCGAAGACCGGCCCGAGCCGGATGACGATGCCGGTATCGCCGGCGCCGTCGACGGCGATCTCTACCGCCTTGTCGTCGGCCGCCGTGACGACGCCCTGCCCCGACACCCAGTACGCCGCGGTGCCGCTCAGGCCAAGCCGGCGCCCGTAGCGCGCGGCCGCCGCCGCGGGATCGGCGCGTAGCGCGGCCAGCAACTCGGGCAGCGGCGTGGCGTCATTGATGGACTCGCGCAACTCTCCGGCCCACAAGCTGTCGACCACCGCGACCGGGTCGAACGCGGCGGCGACAGCCTGCTGTCGCGTGGACTCGAGCGACTTGACGTGAAACAGCGGCATCACGGTCAGGATGCCGGCTGCAACCGCGATGCCGGCCAGCCAGTAAACAATGCGCTTCGGCACGTCCGATTACCCCGTATCGCCGGTCACTCCTGCCGGCGGCCGAAGTCCCCGTATTTGCCCACGTTGGCCGGTGTCACGAGCTCTACGGCGACCGGCATCTTCTGTTGGAAATCACGCTCGCCGTTCACGTAGCGGTCCGCGCTCTCCGCGGCCGTGCGCGCCATCACCTTCGGGAACTGCATGGCCGTTGCGGCGATCTTGCCCTCGGCGATCAGCCGCACGACATCGTCCGCGCCGTCGAAGCCGAACACTTTTACCGTGTCCGCCTTTCCGGCAGCGACCAACGCCTGGTAGGCGCCCATGGCCATTGCATCGTTTCCGGCAAACACGGCGTCGATGTCCGGGTTCGCCTGCAAGACGGCCTCGAGAACCTCGAGCGCCCGCGCCCGGTCGAAGTCCGCGCTCTGCTGCGCGACCATTTCCAGCCCTTCGTATCGGTCGACGACGCTGTGAAAGCCGGTCGATCGGTTCCACGTGTTGTTGTCGCCGACGAGGCCGAGCAGTTCGACGTACTTGCCGGTCTCGCCCACGGCCTCGACGAAGTAGCGCCCGACGGCAACCGCGCCGGAGTAGTTGTCCGAGATGATCTGCGAGACGGCCACGTCAGTGGCATTGATCTCGCGATCCATGCAGAACACCGGGATGCCGGCGTCGGCGGCGCGGCGCACGTTCGCGACGGAGCCGTCCGCGTCGGTCGGATTGAACAGGATTGCCGAGTAGCCTGACGCGATGATGTTGTCGTAGTGCGCCGACTCCTTCGCCGGATCGTTCTGCGAATCGAAAATCGTCGCTTCGTAGCCGAGTTCCGCCGCCCGGTCGCGCGCGGTCTCCGCAAGCACGACGAACCACGGGTTGTTCAGCGTCGACACCACCACCGCGACGCGCTTCGGCCCGTCCGACGCGGCCTCGCCGCTGCCGGCGTCATCACCGGAACATCCGCCCAGCGCCAGGCCGGCCAGCGCGCACAGGACCAGGACGCGCCTGGTGAATCGATTGAAGTTCATGAGTCTGTCTCCCCCTTGGGTTGCCGGGCAGGACCCGACAATACCCGACTAACGGCCGTCCGCCACGCATCCTGCCGCGCCTGTGCGTCAGCCGGCGTGGCGTCCGGTTCATATTGAACATCATCAGCCGGCAGCGCAGCCAGCGCGTCGAGTGATGTGTAGACACCCGTGCCCAGGAAGCCCATCAACGCCGCGCCGAGCGCGGAGCAGTCCGACGCGGACGCGACGGTCAGCCGCGACTGCGTGAGGTCCGCAACCATCTGCATGAGCAGGCGGTTCGCGGTGGGCCCGCCGTCGGCGCGCAGCGAACGCAGCGTGACCCCGCCGTCCGACTGCAAGGCGTCGAGCGCGTCGCGCAGCTGGTATGCCATGGACTCCAGCGCGGCCCGCGCGACGTGGCGTCGGTCACTGTGGGCCGAGAGGCCGATGATCGCGGCGCGCGCGTCGGGCGCCCAGTACGGCAGGCCGAGTCCCGAGAATGCCGGCACGAGGAAAACGCCGCCGGCGTCCGGTATCTCGCGGGCCAGCCGCTCGATCTCCGCCACGTTCTCGACGAGGCCGAGCTGGTTCTCGAGCCAGGCGAGCGTAGCCGCGGAACTGATGATGATGCCTTCCAGCGCATACACCGGCGTGCCATTCCGGACCCAGCCGAGCGCGGTCAGCACGCCGCTGCCGGACAGGCGGAAGTCAGAACCGATGTTCAAGAGCACCGATGAGCCTGTGCCGAACGTGACCTTCGCGGTACCCGGCTCGAAGCAGCGCTGCGCGAACAGCGCCGCCTGCGAGTCACCCATGACTCCGCACACGGGGACCGGTCGCGACAGCGCGCCGGCCAGCGTCGTCTCGCCGTACCCGGCCTCGCTCTCGCGTACCTCCGGCAGCGCGCCGGGCGGCACCTGCCACAGCTCGCAGAGCTCGTCGCTCCACGACAGCGCACCGGCATCGAACAGCAACGTGCGGCTGGCGTTCGTTACGTCCGTCGCGAAAACCCGCCCTTCCGTCATCCGGTAAACGAGGTACGCATCGACTGTGCCGATCAGCGCCTCGCCGTTTGCCACGCGCGCCCACAGTTCCGGGCAGTTCCGCGCGAGCCACTGCAACTTGGACCCGGAGAAGTACGGGTCGATGCGCAGGCCGGTGCGGGCGTGCACATCGTCGCCGTCGCCGGCCGCCACGTGCTCCGCACACAATGCCTCGCTACGCCGGCATTGCCAGACGATCGCGGGGTGCAGCGGCTTTCCGCTGCCCTTCTCGAACACGACGATCGTCTCGCGCTGGTTCGCGATGCTGATGCACGCGAGGTCGTCCGCGCCCGTGCCGGTCTGTTGCAACAGCTCGGTGGCGGTCGCGAGTACGTTCTGCCAGATCTCTTCGGCGTCATGCTCGACCCAGCCGGGCTCGGGGTAGTACTGGCGGTGCTCGCGCGAAACGCGGGCGGCCACCCGTCCTGCCTCGTCGAACAAGAGCGCCTTCGTCGCCGACGTGCTCTGGTCGATCGCGAGGGCGGCCGGCATGGCGTCAGTCGCCGAGCAGCGTGCGCATCGTGGTGGCGAGACCTTCCATGGTCATGCCGTAGTGCCGGAAGATATCGGCCTGGCTGCCGGTCACCGTGTACTCGTCGGGTATTCCGACGATCCGGAACTTCGGCACTCGGCCCGACTGCGCGAGCAACGCGGCGCAGGCCTCGCCGAGGCCGCCGTGCACCATGTGCTCCTCGACGGTCACGATCGCGGCACAGTCCGCGGCCGCGTCCTGCACCGCCTTCGTATCCAGCGGCTTCACGGTGGGCACGCTGAGCACGCGGCAGTCGAGGCCGGCCGTCGCGGCCAGGTGTTCGGCCGCGAGCAACGCATGGATGACGGCCTCGCCGGTCGCGACGAACGCGGCATCACGGCCGGCGCGTACGAGCCTGGCCTTGCCGAACACGAAATCCGCGTCGCCCGGCAGGTCGTACAGCGGCGCCTTGCCGAAGCGCAGGTACACCGGTGCCGGCAGCGCGGCAGCCGAGCGAATCGACGCGCGCGCCTCGATGTTGTCGGCCGGCGCTGCGACGATCAGGTTGTTGATCGCACGCAGCGCTGCAAAGTCATGCAGTGAATGGTGCGTGGTGCCGAGCGCACCGTAGCTGACGCCCGCGCTGATACCGATGAGCTTGACCGGGTTGTCGGAGTACGCGATGTCGTTCTTGATCTGCTCGAGCGACCGGGCCGCGAGGAAGCAGGCCGGCGATACCGCGAACGTGGTCTTGCCCACGGACGCGAGGCCGGCGGCGATGCCGACCAGGTTCTGCTCGGCGATGCCGACCTCGACGATCTGCCGCGGCAGCGCCTTGCCGTAGGGCCCGAGCTTGCCGGAGCCGCGCGAGTCGCTGGTGACGGCGACGACGTTCGGGTCGCCCGCCGCAAGTTCCTGCAGCGTCTCGGCGAACACCTCGAGGTTGGGACGGCCGAGGCTCAGCCCGAGCTTCTCTGCCACGGCCTGCGCATCCGCGGAGTACATCGACGGTGCCGGCGCGCTCATTGCGACGCTCCCGCGACGCCCGCCAGTGCGGCGTCGAGTTCTGCCATCGCCGCCGCGAACTCGTCGTCGGTCGGCACCTTGTGGTGCCACGCGCCGTTGTCTTCCATGAAGCTGATGCCCTTGCCCTTCACGGTGCGGGCGATGACGACGCCCGGCTTCCCGGCCTCGAGCGGCGCCGACAGTGCATCGGTCAGCTCGCCGATGTCATGGCCGTCCACGGTGCGTACGGCCCAGCCGAACGCCTCGAATTTTTCCGCCAGCGGTTCCGCGTTCATGACGTCACGCGTGCGCCCGGTGATCTGCAGCGTGTTGCAGTCGACGATCGCCGTCAGGTTGTCGAGGCCGTAATGCGCGGCCGCCATCGCGGCTTCCCAGTTCGAGCCCTCCGCGAGTTCGCCGTCACCCAGCAGCGTGAACACCCGGTAATCGGCGCCGTCGAGCTTGCCGCCGATCGCCATGCCGGTACAGATCGGCAGGCCGTGCCCGAGCGCGCCAGTGTTCTGCTCGACGCCCGGCACTTTCCGCGTCGGGTGGCCGACGAAATGTGACTGGTAGTCGCACAGCGTGTCGAGCTCCGACGCCGGGTAGAAGCCCTTGCTGGCGAGCACGACGAACAGCGCCTCGACCGAGTGGCCCTTGCTCTGCACGTACCGGTCGCGCGCCGGCGACGAGAAATTTTCGGGCGACACCCGCATGACGCGGTTGTAGAGAACGTTCAGGATATCGATGGCCGACAGGCTGCCGCCGGTGTGCCCGGCGCCTGCCGCCTTGATCGCGCGCAGCGTGTCGCGGCGGTATTCCAGCGACCGCCGCCGAAGGTCATCGTCCGTGTAGGTCTGCACTGTTCGGCCGCCCCGTGCCCATTGAGAATCGCGGCCCTGCCGGCCACGCTGCCCCAATCTACCGCGGCCAGCCGCAATTCGCAAGCAAACGACTTTCGATTTTTTTTGTTTATTCGCGCCCGGATAGGGATATCATAAAAATGAGCAGCGGCAGGCGGGCAGAATTGGCAAAAAATCGGAAAACGCTACAGGCGCGCGGCGCGGACGCCGGCGACGCCCGGCCGGCCGCCCGGGGCGCCACGGACGCCCGCGCCGGCAAGCGCCTGCTCGGCGAGGCGCGCCGCAGCCGGATGCTCGACTGGCTGCGCGAGGAAGGCAGCGCCCGGGTCAGCGTGCTGGCCAGCGCGTTCGGCGTCTCCGAGGTGACGGTCCGCCAGGACCTCGAGAAGCTGGAAGCCGACGGCCACGTCGTTCGCGAGCACGGCGGCGCGTTCCTGAAGTCCATGCCGGACCAGGTCCGGGCCATGGCGCTGCAACACCAGGAACACCGCGCTGCGAAGCAGCACATCGGCCGCGCCGCGGCCGCGCTGGTGGGCGACGGCGAAACGATCATCATCGACTCGGGCTCGACCACGACCGAGGTGGCCGCGAACCTGTTCGGCCGCCGGGACATGACCGTCATTACCAACGCGCTGAACATCGCGCTGATGCTCGGCGCCGAACCCGGCTTCGACGTGCACATGACCGGCGGCCACTTCAAAGCGCCGACCTTGTCGCTGAGCGGCGAACGCTCTGCGGACTATTTTCGTGATCTTTATGCGCAGAAGCTGTTTCTCGCGACCGCGGCGCTCGACGTGAACAGCGGGCTCACCTACCCCGCGCTGTCGGACATCGCCGTCAAGCGCGCGATGATCGAATCGGCGCAGACGATCTGTCTCGTCGCGGATTCGAGCAAGATCGGCCGGCGCTCGTTCTGCGTACTGGGGGGGCTCGACCTGGTGCACACGCTGGTGACCGACGACGGCATCGCGGCCCGCGACCGGAAGGCCATCGAGGCCGCCGGCGTCGAGGTGATCGTCGCCACCTGAAGCATCATTCCAACGGCGCGCCTGCACGGCAGTGCCCGGCGCGCGCACTACGACACTGTTCGATCATGGGAGGGACCAAATGGGCAGTAAACAACGCTTCGGCGCAGGCATATGGCATTTCGCAACGTACGTCGATCGCTATGCCACCGACGGCTACGGACCTCCGAGGGGACTGCTCGAGATGATCGATCTCGCCGGCCAGGTGGAGGACCTGTCGGTCGTCGACATCAACTACCCGTTCGCGGACCCCGACCTGTCGCTCGACGCGGTCGAGGCCGCACTCGACAAGAACGGACTGTCCGTCATCGGTATTACGCCCGAGATCTACACTCGCCGCTTTGCCAAGGGCGCGTTCACGAATCCGGACCCTGGCGTGCGGCGGCTCGCGAACGAGATGATCAACGACGCGGCGAACGTCGTGCGCCGCTTCGGTGCGAAGTACGTCAAGCTGTGGCCGGGCCAGGACGGCTGGGACTACCCGTTCCAGGTCGACCACAAGGAACTGTGGCAGGCCAGCATCGACGGTGTCGCCGAACTCGCCAGCGAGAACTCGGACCTGCAGTTCGTGATCGAGTACAAGCCGCGCGAACCACGCGTGCACATGAGCTACGACAGCGTGGCGCGCACGCTGCTCGCGATCGAGAAGATCGGCCTGCCGAACGTCGGCATCCTGCTCGACTTCGGGCACTCGCTGTACGGCGGCGAGTCGCCGGCGGACGCCGCGCAGCTCGCGATCGACTACGGCCGCCTGTTCGGCATGGACGTCAACGACAACTTCCGCAGCTGGGACGACGACCTGATCGCGGGCTCCGTGCACCCGATCGAGCTGTTCGAATTTTTCTACACGCTGCGCAAGAACGGCTGGGAGGGCGTCTGGCAGCTCGACCAGTTCCCGTTCCGCGAGGACGCCGTCGCGGCCGCGAACAGCGCGATCCGCTTCCTGAAGTCGATCGAGCGCGCGCTCGACAAGCTCGACTTCGAAGCCATGCAGGCCGCCCAGGATAGTCACGATGCCGTGACCGCGCTGACGCTGGCCCGCGAGGCGCTGTTCGGATCCGCGTAAAATGCGGTCCCGGAATGACACCGGTGTCGGCTGGGCGCGGGCACTAAGCCTCGCGGCGCTGCTTTGCGGCGTCGCGTCCGGCGGCCATGCGGCCGAGCCCGCGTGGACCGCACACGGCCCGCTCGGTGTATCCGCGAACGGCCATGTCATCCAGCACGAGGACGGCCACCCGTTCCTGTGGCTGGGCGACACGGCGTGGGGCATGTTCCAGCAGCTCACCCGCGAAGAGGTGAACGCCTATCTCGAGCAGCGCCGCCAGGCCGGGTTCACGGTCATCCAGTCCGTGGCGTTCTGGTACCCGCACGGCGGCGGCATCGACAGCGGTCCGCACAATGCGCCGAATGCCTACGGTCACCGGCCGTTCGAGGGCGGCGAGGACTCGCCGGACACGGCGAAACCGCTCGTCGTCCCGGGCGGGAGCCCGGACGACCCGAACGACTACT
This sequence comes from uncultured Pseudomonadota bacterium, assembly GCA_913055625.1. Taxonomy (GTDB): domain Bacteria; phylum Pseudomonadota; class Gammaproteobacteria; order Steroidobacterales; family Woeseiaceae; genus UBA1847. Next base: position 180,966 of record CAJXJW010000003.1, read on the forward strand.
GGGATCACGCGGACTACGTCGTCGACGCGGTAGCCCGGCGCGGGCTGTACCTCGCGCTCCTGCCGACCTGGGGTCGCGCCACCATCACCCCGCAGTTCGGCGGCGCGCACGAGGAATTCACCGGGGACGAGGCCCGGGCCTACGGCACGTTTCTCGGCGAGCGCTACAGCCACGCCGCGAACGTCATCTGGGTCCTCGGCGGCGACGCGAAGGCGCAGGTCGACGGCTATGACAAGAACCAGGTCCCGGTTGCGTGGGACCGGCGTGCCGTGTTCCGCGCCATGGCCGAGGGCATTGCCCGCGGCGTGACCGGGCAAGCGCCTGCCTGGAACGAAGCGCACCCGGCCTGGGACGCAGTCTTCATGACGTTCCACCCGGACGGCGATGCGCCGGACAACTCGTCGTCCTGGTTTCATGCCGATCCCTGGCTCGACGCGAACGGCGTCGAGGTGTGGAAGGAAGTCGACGACGTGTACGCGACGATGCTCGACGACTACGAGCTCGCCGACCCGACGAAGCCCAGCCTGTTCCTGGAAGGCTCGTACGAGTACGGGTCCTATCGCCACGAATGCGGCTGGGTCACGCCCGTACGCGTCCGGAGGCAGGCCTACCAGACGTTCTTCGCCGGCGGCGCGGGCCACACCTACGGGGCCGGCCCTGTATGGGCGATGCGCGGCACCGGCGGCGATTACAACTGCGGCTACACCTGGCAGCAGGGGCTCACGTTTCCGGGCGCCATCCAGGTCGCAGCAGTGCTCAAGAGGCTCCTGCTGGAGCACGACTGGTCCACGTGGATTCCCGACGGACGGTCGATCAGCGGCTGGGTGAGCGAAGGCGACAGCCTGAAGACCGGCGTGCGCACCGCGGACGGCACGAAGGTCCTCGTGTACTTCGCCGACAACACGGAAACGACGATTCGCAACACGCTGGACGCTGCGGCCGAAGCAACGTGGTTCGACCCCCGCGATGGCAGCACGACACCTGCCGGGCAGTTCGCCGCGGGCGAGGATCGCGGCATGCGCCCGCCATCCCGCTGGGAAGACGCCGTGCTGGTACTGGACGCGGTGCGCCGATGAACACTGAGAGGCAGGCCACCATGCAGAACAAGACATTCCCGCTCGCCCGCGCGCTGCTGCTGGGTTTCTTCGCGCTGCCGCTGAGCGCCACCGCGGAAACGGACACGGCAGACGTGCTCGCCGCGATGAAGTCCGCCACCACGTTCATGAGCGAGACGGTCGCGGTTCGCGGCGGCTACGTGTGGGTCGTCAGCGACGACCTCGAGCGCCGCTGGGGCGAGGTACCGGCGCGGCCGAGCCAGGTCTGGCTGCAGGGCGGCACCGAGCGTGTCGGCCACGTCATGCTCGACGCCTGGGAAGCGACCGCGGACGAGGCCTACCTCGATGCCGCGCGCCGGGCCGCCGACGCGATCGTGTACGGCCAGACGCCCGAGGGCGGCTGGCATTATTTCATCGACTTCGACCCCGCGGGCATCGAAGACTGGTACACGAATACCGCGTCGCAGTTCCGCTGGGGCTACGAAGAGTACCGGCACTACTACGGCAACGCGACGTTCGACGACCAGGTCACGCCGGACGCGGCCGGCTTCCTGCTTCGTTACTACGCGGCGACGCTGGACCCCGCCTACCGCACGCCGCTGTTCAAGGCGCTCGACTTCGTCATCGAAGCGCAGTACCCGAACGGGATCTGGCCGCAACGCTACCCGCTGCGCTACGACTATGCTCACGACGGCTTTCCGGACTACACGTCGTACTTCACGCTCAACGACGGCGCGACGCAGGCCGCCGCGGAGCTACTGCTCGACGCCTGGGCCGTCTTCGGTGATTCGCGCTACCTCGAAGCGGCGACGCGGGCCGCGGAGGGCCTGATCGCGATCCAGGGGCCTGAGGGCCAGGGCGTGTGGGCCGAGCAATACGGGCCCGACGGCCGCCCGGCGGCGGCACGCACGCACGAGCCCGCGGGCTACGTCGTCCGCGAGAGCCTCGACACACTGCGGCTGCTCGCCCGCTTCTACCTGCTCACCGGCGACGAACGCTACCTCGCGCCCGCCGACCGCGCCATCGCCTGGTTCGAACGCATCAACCGCGAATCGGCCGAGCGGCGCTACCCGCGCCCGCGGTACTGGGCGCCCGGCTCGAACGACCCCGTCTACGTCGTGCGTACCGACCGCCGCTCACCCGAAGGCTACGGGCTGTACACGTGGACCAGCGACCCGGCGAAGACGAACTGCGACGGCCGCCCCTGCCGCGGCGACGGCAAGCCGTTCATCGATGTCGACGCCGTGCGTGCCGCGCTCGCGGAAATTCGCGCGCAGAAGTCGCCCGGCGCGCGCGCCGCCTACCTCGATCAGATGCTGGCCGAGGCACGCGTGCACACCCCGCGCGACCCGGAGAGCGTCGAGGACATCATCGCGGCGCTCGACGAACGTGGCGCCTGGGTAACCGGGGGCCTCGCCGTCAATGACCCGAACATGGAAAGCGGCTCTGACGTGAAACCCACCATCACCGGCATCAGCACGCGCGTGTTCGTCGATCGACTGTCGACGCTGATCAAAGCGCTGAACGACGCCGAAGGAGAATAGACTTGCACCGTTTTACGAAGACACTCGCCGCCACGGCGATCTTCATCCAGCCGCTCCTGGCCTGCAGCAGCGATACGCCGCCGCCCACGCAGGGCTGGTACACGCAGGGCGACTTTGCGCCCGTCGAGCGCGTGGAACTCGTCGTGCGGAACCCGCTCGATCGTGCCCGGACAAACAGCCCGGTGACGATCCGCCGCGACCAGCTCGGCGCGCTGCCGGACGTGCACGAGATGTCTATCACGCTGGTGGACCCGAAGGGCGAAAGCCGGCCGCAGCCATCCAACGAGGCGTTCCAGCGCCAGGGCGGTCACCTGTCGCGCCAGGAGACAAACGGCCGCTGGATCCCGTACCAGCTCGACGACCTCGACCACGACGGCCTGTGGGACGAGCTGTTCTTCATGGCCGACTTCGCGGCGGGCGAGGATAAGGTGTTCTACCTGTACATCGGCCCTCAGGACTACGGCTGGGAGGCGCACCGCACACACGCGAACATCGCGTCCTACGTACGCCACAACGTGCCGTTCTGGGAGTCGGAGGAGATCGGCTGGAAGCTGTGGTTCCAGGCGGACATCGACGTGTTCGGCAAGCGCGCGCCGGTGCTGATGTCGCAACGCATGTACATGGAGAATCTCGACGGCTATGGCGTCTCGTACATCGACCCGGCCTTCGGCTCCGACATCATGCAGGTCAACGACTCGTTCGGTGGCGGCGGCATCGGCGTCTTCGAGGACGCCGACAGCCCCGACGTCGTCTCGCGGCCGCGCTACACACCGCGAAAGCCCGAAGGCACGAGCTTCAACGCCGGCCCGGGCGACGACACGCGCTATGCGTTCACCGTGCTGACGAACGGGCCGGTGCGGTCTATGGTGCGCGCGCGGACGTTGAACTGGGACTCCGGCAACGGCTTCTACGAGGCCGAGCAGGTGTACACCGCGTACGCCGGCGAGAGTTATTCGACATCGCGCGTGACGTTCACGCGCTTCGAGCCCAGGAATGCAGACACGGTGTTCGGCGCCGGGATTCGCAAGCACGTCGGTGAAGATCACCATTATCTCGGCAACGGCATCGTCATCAGCGGCGCGCCGGAGGCCATTCGCAACCTCGACGACGAGGGCCTGCGCGAGAACAGCCTGGTCGTCGACTACGTCGGCACCGCGATGGTCATTCCCGAGACGTATTCACCGGAGTACGTGTTCGTGCCGGAGTACTCCGAGAACCATGCGTTCCGCATCGAGCCGACCGGCGACCGGCGCTTCGAGTACCTGATCGCGGCGGGCTGGAGCGAGGGCACCGTGAACCGGACGCCGGAAGCGTTCGAGACCTACGTGCTCCGGGTCGCGGAAGAATTCAACGCACCCGTAACGTTCGTCAGCGCGAACCTGGAACGGGACACTGCGCGCGCAGGGCCGGTCACCTGGCACCTCGACAATCTCGAGAGCATCGGCGGCCACCCGGTCACCGTCGCCGGCGACCCCGAGGTCATCGAAACGCCGGCCGGCAAGGCGATCCTGTTCGACGGCGTCGACGACGGGATTTTCCTCGACACGCACCCGCTCGCGGGTATGGATGCGTTCACGGTCGAGGTCGTCTTCCGGCCCGACCGTGACGGGGCCGCTGAGCAACGCTTTTTCCACATGCAGGAGGATGGCTCGGATGCCCGGGTCATGTTCGAGACGCGGCTGGTCGAGAACACGCAATGGTTTCTGGACACGTTCATCCTGTCCGGCGAACAGGGCGTCGTGCTGTACGCCGAAGACGACCTGCACGACCTCGATGCCTGGCAGCACGCCGCGATCGTCGTCGACGGCGAGACGATGCGGCACTACGTGAACGGCGAACTCGAGCTCACCGAACCATTGAGCTACTCGCCCCAGGCTGACGGCAAGACGTCGCTGGGCGTACGCCTGAACCGGGTGCACTGGTACAAGGGCGCGATCCGAACGGCCCGGTTCACGCCCGGCGTGCTATCGCCCGAGGCGTTCCTGACGGCGGACGACTGAGCCGTCAGTCCACGACGTCGATGATGACGCGCTTGTAGCGCGTCAGGCGCGGACTGCCGTGATCCGTCACCGCGAGGATCACGTGCATCGTGCCGGTACCGGGCGGCATGACGCGGCTGGTCTTCACCGTGAGCCAGGCATCCTGCTGATCGAACCCTGTGATGTCGTGCTTGTCGCCGCTCCGCGAGTTCGACATCGCGCGCGTGCCGGCTTCCTCGTAGACGAACCAGTGGTACGACAGCGGGTCGCCGTCCGGGTCCATCGTGCCCTTCGCACTGAGCTCGACGCGCTCGCCCTTGCGCGCCGTGATGCGCTCCGGCGTCGCGAGCTTCGGCACCGGCGGGTGGTTGGCATCGTCGTAGGCCTCGATCGTCCAGTCCATGCGCGCCGAGAAGTCGTTCTGGTAGGCCTCGCGCCAGCGCCAGATCGTCGCGTGGTTCGTCGTGTGCCACTCGCCGTCCTTGCCCAGCACCTCGTCCTGCACGTTCGTCCAGATCGGCCGCGTCTCTTCCTCGAGGAACCACTTCTCCTTGCGCGGCGTGTACAGCTCGTAGCGCCCGCCCCATCCGCCCCAATCCGGCCGTTCGGGATGATTCAGGCCGTTGTTCACGAGGTACAGGAACGAGGGTGTGTCGCCCTCCATCATGAATTCCCAGTGTGGGTACTCGGCGCCGAGTGGCCCTTTCTCACGGACGTGGCGGTCGAGCCATTCATTCGTCACCAGGTCGAAGTCGGCGCCGCCGAAGCGGCCGTGAAACTTGTCGCCGCCGATCGCGATCCACGTGGCGTGGTGGAAGCCGCCGCCGGCATTGATGCCCGGCGTCACGATATAAAACAGGCCCGGGAAGTGCTTGCGGATCCAGGGCCCGCTGTTGTCCTGGTCCGAAATCGCGTACACGCGCAGCTTGGCGACGAACGCGTCGAGTTCCTCCGCCGAGCGCGTTTCCCGTACTTTCCACAGCGCCTGTGCCAGTACACTCGGACCACCCCAGACGTTGACCCAGACGGGCCGCGGGTCGTCGCGGTCGACCGCGCGGATCAGCAACTCCGAGCCCGGCGAGTCCATATCCTCGCCGACACCCTCGACGCCGTCGACGACCGGACCGTACGAAATGCGCTCCCGAAGATGCTCCGCCGAGGGAAAGCCCGGTTCGTGTTTTTCGAGGTTGTCGCGCACCTCGCCGTACGCACCAACGACCTTGTCGATGAGCTGGGGATTGACCGCGTCGTTGACCGACGTCGCCACCAGGCCCTCGATGTCGAAATGGTTCGCGTACACGAGCAGCCGGACCATCGACATCTTGTCGTCCGGGTCGCCGCCGATGTCGGTGAGCACGAACAGGCGCGGCCTGTCGTCGGCGAGGACGGCCGCGGAGAACAGCAGGATGGCGGCAATTGCGGCGCGCAACAGGCGCCGGACATACGAAACTGGCATTCTTTCCCCCCAGGTTGACACCGGTGTCATCTGTTCACCGTAGCATTGCGCGCCACGCCCGTCCACGTCGAACCCGTTGCCTGGCCGGCAGGCGCCCCGCAGCGGGTGCGGCCGGGCATGACGCGTGATATACCCGGGTCCACAACGCCTGGAACACCCCATGAGAAAACTCGGCCTCATCGTCGGCGTCCTGCTGCTACTCGCACTGGCATTCGTCCACTTCGTGCTCCCCGGACAGGTCGAGCGCAGACAGAATGCCGTCGTCGCACACGACGCGTACCCGGTCAGCGCGGCGGCCAGGACGCTGCACGACTCCCTGTTCATCGCCGACCTGCATTCCGATTCGCTGCTCTGGAAACGCAACCTGCTCCGACGCTCGTCGACCGGCCACATGGACCTGCCGCGGCTCCGCGAGGGCAACGTGGCGCTGCAGGTCTTCAGCGCGACGACGAAGAGCCCGTCCGGACTGAACTACGAGCGCAACGAGGCGAGCTCCGACGACATCACGCTGCTGGCCATCGCGTCGTTCTGGCCACCGCGCACGTGGACCAGCATCTACGAGCGCGCCGTCTACCAGCTGCAGAAGCTCCAGCGACTCGCCGGGAACAGCGAGCTGCGACTGATCACGACGAGTGAGCAGTTTCGCAAACTCGTCGCCGACCGCGACGCGGGCGAGCGCCCGATCGGCGCCGTTTACCTGATCGAGGGCGCGCACCCGCTGGAAGGCGACATCGAGAAACTCGACGCCCTGTTCGAGCAAGGCCTGCGCATCGCCGGCCTGACGCACTTCTTCGACAACGAGACCGGCGGTTCGCTGCACGGCGTGAGCGGCGACGGGCTCAGCGACTTCGGGCGTGACGTCGTCCGCCGCGCCGATGAACTCGGCCTCATCATCGACGTGGCGCACGCGTCGCCCGCCATGGTCGACGAGGTACTGGCACTGACGCGGCGGCCGGTGATCCTGTCGCACGGCGGCGTGCGCGGCACCTGTAACACCGCGCGCAACCTGGCCGACGAGCAGATGCGCCGGATTGCCGCGGCGGGCGGCCTCGTGGGGATCGGCTACTGGGACGCCGCCGTGTGCGACATCACGCCGGCGGGCGTCGTGCGCTCGATCCGCCATGCCATCGACCTGCTCGGTGCCGAGCACGTCGCGCTCGGGTCGGACTACGACGGCGCCACGACGGTCGCGTTCGACACGTCGGAGCTGTCGGCACTGACACAGGCCATGCTCGACGCCGGTTTCAGCGAGCAGGAGATCCGTCTCGTCATGGGCGAAAACGTCAAACGCTTCCTGCTACAGTACCTGCCCGAATCCTGATTCCGCGCCGGAGCCGCCATGACACGACGCCTGCTCATTCTCGCCGGTCTTCTGCTGCTCGCCGGCACGCTGCCGGCCGTCGCCGAACCGACGATCGACGAGGTCATCGACGACGCGGGCCTGACCGAAGGCCCGATGGCGATGCGCGACCGCGACAACTGGCAGGCGCCGCGAAAAATCGTCGTTCGCGACGGTTACGGCATCGTCGAAAGGCTCACCGCGGCGTTTCCGGAGCTCGAGGTCGTTGGCGTCCGTTCCGCGGCCGAAGCTGCCGGCGCCGCCGCCGACGCCGACGCGATCATCGGCTTCTGCAACGACGACATTGCCACGCGCGGCAAGCGCCTGTCGTGGATCCAGATCTTCAGTTCGGGTGCGGAAGGCTGCCTCGAAGTCGACGCCGTACACAACGACAAGATCCTGCTGACGAACATGCAGAAGATGGCGTCGCCGGTCATCGGCGAACACGCGGTCGCGATGATGATGAGCCTCGCGCGCGGTCTCGTGCCCTATGCCAAAGCAATGCCGGAGGGACAGTGGGATCGGCAGCCGGCTTCCGGCGACGCGATGCGCTCGCTGTCCGGCAAGACGGTGCTGGTTGTCGGACTCGGCGGTATCGGCACGGCCGTCGCCCGCCGCGCCGACGGGCTCGGCATGCGCGTCCTGGCCACGCGCAACAGCTCGCGCGAAGGGCCGGCGTTCGTCGATTACGTCGGTCTTTCCGGCGAACTGTTCGAACTCGCTGCGCAAGCCGACGTCGTCGTCAACGCGCTGCCGCTGACGCCCGCCACGACCAACCTGTTCGACGAGGCGTTCTTCGATGCCGTGAAACCGGGCGCACTGTTCGTGAACGTCGCCCGAGGCGCGAGCGTCGATACCGACGACCTCGTCGCCGCGCTCGAGGACGGCCGGCTCGCCGGTGCCGGCCTCGACGTGACGGAACCGGAACCGCTGCCGTCCGACCACGGACTCTGGCGCATGGACAACGTCATCATCACGCCGCACGTGGCGGGCGCGGGGAGCGAGCGGGACCACTACCCGGTAGTGTTCGAGGAAAACGTACGCCGGTTCATCGCGGGAGACGCGCTCCTGAACGTCGTGGACCCGGCGCGGGGATACTGAGCGCTCGCGGACGCCGTCCAACCCGTTGTTTCGCTGAAAGTTATTTCCGTTGCTTTCCGCAACGGAGAGCGCGGAAAATTCCGGCGATTTGCTCCCGGAGTTCCGTATGCACAAGCCCCTGACCATCGCCCTGGTCTTGCTGGCCGCAACCGCGGCCGCGGAACTGGCGCCTTACCAGCAAGTGGCCCTCGACCGCATCCTCGCGACGATGGATGCCGAGTCGCAACAGTATGCGCAGCCGCAACTCGAGGCGATGCTCGCGACGATGAACGAAGCCCAGGTGAACATGATCGTCCAGTCCATGCTGGAGCAGGCGCCCGACAATCCGCAGGAGGAGGAGGAGCCAGCCGACGTGTACGACACGGTAGCGACGCCCGAGGACCTCGAATACAACCGCCGCCAGTTCGAACCCGCGCTGCGCGAAGCCTGGCGCGCGGGCAAGGAGTTTGACGAGTTCGTCGACGCGACGCTGGCCGCGCGCTGCCCGGCCGCGGGCGCCTATGCGGTGTACGGGTCTGCATGGCGCTACGAGCCGATGGCGATGCAACCCTACTGGACGCGCACGTCCAACAGTGCGGACATCGACGTGCAGGTCCTCGGCTCGTCCTACGCGCCGCAGGACGGCCGCTACCGCTTCGACTTCTCGGGCGCACGCAATACGTTCGACCGCAACGCCGTGGACGGAGCGATCACCCGGGCATGCAACGATTATCGTGCCATCGGCGAGGAGTTCCTGGCATCGGCACGGCGCGGCATCAGCAATGGTTTTCTGCCGAACGGCGATGCGCTCGAGAATGCCGCGAACGCGCGCGTATCGCCGCTCGTGACCGCGCTCGGCGAGCAGTTGCAGGCACTGGCCCCGACCGGTAACGCCACGATTTTGAACGCCCTGCTGAACGGCACGCGCGTGAACTGAAAATGCTGTGATATCTTTCCGGGCTTGAATTTTCCGCAACGACAACGCCCGGTAGCACGGACATGACAGCGACGCACACGAACGGCCACACGAACATCGACGACCTGATCGCCGCGCACAAGCCCGGCCATTCGCTCGACCAGCGCTTCTACGTCGACCCCGACGTGTACGAGCTGGAGCTCGAGCGCATCATCAACCGCAACTGGATTCTCGCGGGGCACCAGTCGCAGTTGCCGAACGCAGGCGACTACAAGGTCATGAAGGTCGGCCGCGAGTCCGCGATCATCGTGCGCGGGAAGGACGGCGATATCCGGGCGTTCGCGAACGTGTGCCGTCACCGCGGCTCGCTCGTGTGCCTCGAGGCGCACGGCAACACCCGCAAATTCACGTGCCCGTATCACGGCTGGGTCTACGACACCGACGGCAAGCTCATAGGCGCCCGCGACATGCCGGAAGACTTCGACTGGGACGCCCACGGCCTGCTGCCGGTGTCCTGCGAGGTCATACACGGCCTGATCTTCCTGAGTTTCTCGGACAACCCGCCGTCCGTCGAGAACTGCCGGAAGGAACTCGCCGAGCCGATGGGCCAATTCGACTTCCCGAACCTCAAGGTCGCGGCCTACAAGGAATACCCGATCCCGGCGAACTGGAAGCTCTCCATCGAGAATTACCAGGAGTGCTACCACTGCGCGACCGCGCACCCGGACTACGCGCGCATGCACACGCTGATGCTCGACCGCAAGAAGCGCGAGCGCGTGCAGGGTCACATGAAGGAGCGCATGGAGGCCTGCGGCCTGCGGGACATCTACATCGACCGGATCGACACGGCTGCACGGCCCGGGGAGATCGGCTACGGCTACAGCCGCACCGCGCTGTTCGACGGCTACAAGACCGGCAGCCGCGACGGGTCACCGGTTGCGCCGTTGCTGGGCGAACTCACCGACTACGACGGCGGCGCGTCCGACTTCTCGTTCGGCGCGTTTTCGTTCCTGCTCGCGTACTCCGACCACGTCGTCGCCTACGTCTTCTCGCCCGTCGACAAGGACAATTCCCGCTGCGACATCTACTGGCTCGTGCGCGGCGACGCCGAGGAAGGCAAGGATTACGACGTGGACGAGCTCACGTGGCTGTGGGACGTCACGACCGAGGCCGACAAGACGATCATCGTCAACAACTTCAAGGGCGTGCGCTCGCGATTCTACCGGCCGGGGCCCTTCTCCGGCATGGAGAGAGCCGAGAAGACCTACGTCGACTGGCTGTTGCAGGAACTCGCGCGGCCCTGATCGTCACGCCCGCCGTCGCGTCGCCAGCCAGGCGGCCAGCACGCCGACGCTTACGAACGCGATGATCAGCGTCGCGAGCGCATTGATGTCGGGCGACACGCCGAGCTTCACCTTCGAGAAGATGTACATCGGCAGCGTGCTGCTGCCGGGGCCGGACACGAAGCTCGCGATCACGAGGTCGTCGAGCGACAGCGTGAACGCGAGCAGCCAGCCGGCGGTCATCGCGGGCGCGATCAGCGGCAGCGTGATGTCGAACACGACGCGCAGTGGCCGGCCGCCGAGATCCATCGCCGCCTCTTCCAGCGACTCGTCCATCGCCGCGAGCCGCGAGCGCACGATGACGGCGACGTAGGCCATCGAGAACGTCGTGTGCGCGATCGTAATCGTCGAGAAACCGCGCTGTCCCGGCCAGCCGGTGAGTTGCTGCAGGCTGACGAACAGCAGCAGCAGCGACAGCCCCGTGATGACCTCGGGCATGACCATCGGTGAGGTAATCATTCCGGAGAACAGCGTGCGGCCCCGAAACCGCCCGAAGCGGGCGAGCGCGAGCCCGGCCATCGTGCCGAGGATCGTCGCGAGCGTCGCCGACGTCGCGGCGATGCGCAGGCTGAGCCAGGCGGCATCCAGCACCTGGTCGTTGCGCAGCAGCTCGCCGTACCAGCGCGTCGAGAAGCCACCCCAGATCGTCGCGATGCGCGAATCGTTGAACGAGTAGACGACGACCAGCACCAGCGGCACGTACAGGAACGCGTAGCCGAACGCGAGCATCGTGAGCGAGAACCGGCCGGACTTCTTCAAGCCGCGCCCTCCTCGTCCCTGGCCTGGTTGCGCTGCAGGAACACGATCGGCACGACGAGCAGCAACAGCAGCACCACCGCGACCGCGGACGCGAGCGGCCAGTCGCGGTTCGCGAAGAATTCGTCGAACAGCACGCGGCCGATGAGCAGCGAGTCCGGACCGCCGAGCAGGTACGGGATCACGTACTCGCCGATCGCCGGGATGAACACGAGCAGGCAGCCCGCGATCACGCCGGGCCGGGCGAGCGGCCACGTAATGTCCCAGAACGCGCGGGTCGACGACGCGCCGAGGTCCTGCGCCGCCTCGACGAGGTCCGGGTCCATGCGCTCGAGCGTCGCGTACAGCGGCAGGATCATGAACGGCAGGTACGAGTACGTCAGGCCGACGAAGACGGCGAAGTCCGTGTACATGAGCTGCAGCGGCGCGTCGATGATGCCGAGCGCCAGCAGCACGTTGTTGATCGCGCCGTGGTTGTTCATCAGGCCCATCCATGCGTACACGCGCAGCAGGAAAGAGATCCAGAACGGCAGCACGATCAGCAGCAGCAACAGGCCGCGCACCTCCTCGCGCGCGCGCGCGATCCCGTACGCCATCGGGAACCCGATTGCGAGGCACAGCAGGGTCGCGATCACCGCCATGACGACCGAGCGCAGGTACGTGATCGCGTACAGCTTGTCGGTCAGCAGGAACGTGAAACTGTCGAACGTGAGATCGAGCCTGCCGGCGTCGTCGAACGCCGGCGTGAACGGCGGCTGCGCGATGACCGGGTCCGCGAGGCTGATCTTCAGGATGATCGCAAACGGGACGAGGAAGAACAGCAGCAGCCACAGGTACGGCGTCGCGATGGCGATGTTCTGCCAGACGAGGTCGCGGCGGTGTGCGTTGACGCGGTTCACCTCAGTCGACGAGCACCACCGCGCTCAGCGGCTGCCACGTGATCCACACCCGGTCCTGCCACTCGAGGAAGCGCGTGACGGAGCGGCGCCGGTTCTGCGAACTGACCTGCACGACCTTGCCGCCCGGCAATTTCACCCGGTACAGCGAGCGGTTGCCGAGGTAGCCGAGATCGTCGACGACGCCCTGCAGCCGCACGCCACCGTCATCCGGCGGCTCTTCCTTGCTCACGAATATCTTTTCGGGTCGAACCGCGATCTCCACCTCGTCGCCGACGCCGAGTAAGTGCCGGCCGAGTGCGACCAGGTCGCAACCGGCGGCCTCGCAGGCTACGACGACGCGTTCTTCCTCCACCGCCGTCACGCGCCCCTTGAAGGTATTGATCGTGCCGATGAACTCGGCGACGAAGCGGCTTTGCGGAAATTCGTAGACTTCCTTCGGCGTGCCCACCTGGTGGAAGCGGCCCTTGTTCATCACCGCGATCCGGTTCGACAGCGTCATCGCCTCTTCCTGGTCGTGCGTGACGACCACGAACGTGATGCCGGTCTCGTACTGGATGCCGGTCAGCTCGAACTGCGTGTGCTCGCGCAGCTTCTTGTCGAGGGCAGCGAGCGGCTCGTCGAGCAGCAACACCTTCGGCTTCTTGATCAGCGCGCGAGCCAGGGCCACACGCTGTCGTTGCCCGCCCGACAACTGTGCCGGCTTGCGTTTCCGGAAGTCGCCGAGCTGCACGAGTGACAGCATCTCGTCGACGCGCGCCGCGATGACGCTCTTTGCGGCACCGTCCTTGACGAGGCCGTAGGCGATGTTCTTCTCGACCGTCATGTGCGGGAACAGCGCGTAGGACTGGAACATCATGTTCACCGGGCGCTCGTACGGCGGCAGTGCGGTCACGTCCTGCCCATCGATCTCGATGCTGCCCGCGGTCGGCACCTCGAAGCCCGCCAGCATGCGCAGCAGCGTCGACTTGCCGCAGCCCGATCCGCCGAGGATGGAGAACAGCTCCCCCTTACCGATATCGAGGCTGACGTCGTCCACCGCCGTGAAATCGCCGAAGCACTTCGTCACGTTGCGGATGCGGATGAAGCCGTCCTCGATCGGCCGGCCGTTCGCGGGATTCTCGCCGTTGGCGGCCACTAGAGACCGCTCTTCGCGCGGGCGAACGCGCGCGTGCGCGGCCGCTCGGCCTTCGGGTCGACGGGCAGCACCGGGAACAGCAGGTCCCAGGCCGCCGCGTCAGGAAAGATCGACGGGTCCTCGAGGATCTCGGGGAGCACCTCCGGCCAGGACGCCCCGTTCGCGTTCGCGTACCAGGTCAGGTTCGAGTTCGCGGCCGCGACGTCGGCGCGCAGCAGGAAATCGATGAAGCGATACGCGTTGTCGACGTGCGGCGCATCCGTCGGGATGAACAGCCCGTCGATCCAGAGTCCGGAGCCCTCCCTCGGCATCGTGTAGCGCAGGTCGACGTCGATGCCCGCCTCTTCCGCGCGCGCGGCCGCCTGCGCGAAGTCGCCGGACCAGCTCATCGCGAGGCAGACTTCGCGGTTCGGCAGGTCGGAAATCATCTTCTGGTTGCTGAAGTACAGGACGTGCGGGCGTACGGACTCGAGCACGGCTTCCGCGTCCGCGAGGTCGTCGAGGTCGATCGAGTTGGGCTCACGGCCGAGGTAGGCCATGACCATCGGCAGCACGTCGGTCGGGCTGTCGAGAAAGGACACGCCGCAGTCGGCAAGCTTCGAGATGACCGCCGGGTCGAATAACACGTCGGCCGAGTCCATCGGATGGTCGGGCAGGCGCTTGCGTACCAGGTCGGCATTCCACGCATAGCCCGTGGAGCCCCAGTGGTACGGCACCGTGTAGCCGCGGACCGCGGGATACAGGTCCAGGCGCCGCATCAGATCCGGGTCGAGGTTGCCGATGTTCGAGAGCCGCGATACGTCGATCGGCTGGTACACGCCGACCGGGACGAGCCGCGCCGAGAACTGGTAGCTGTGCACGACGACGTCGTAGCCGCTGTTGCCGGTCAGCATCTTGACGTCGACCACTTCGGAGGAGTCGTAGATGTCGTAGTTGACGCGGATGCCGGTCTCCTCCTCGAAGCGCCTGAGCATCTCCGGCGAGACGTAGTCGGCCCAGTTGTAGACGTTGACGACGTTCGCCGGGTCCGAGTCGCTGCTTTTGGGCGAGCAGCCCGCGACCGGCACGGCGAGTACCAGCATCAGGGTCACGAGGGCGGGCTTGGTCAGGACGGCGCTTCTCCGGCGTTTGCCCCCCTTACATACCGTCGAGGCCGCGCTTGAGCAAGGCCCGCGCGATGATGAGCCGCTGGATCTCGCTCGTGCCTTCCCAGATCCGGTCGACGCGCAGCTCGCGGAAGAAGCGCTCGGCCACGTTCTCGCGCATGTAGCCTCGGCCGCCGAAGATCTGCAGGGCGCGGTCCGCGACCCGGTTCGCCATCTCCGACACGTAGAGTTTCACCATCGAGCAGCGGGCGTGCTGCTTCTTCAGGTCCTCGCCGCGATCGCTGGCACGCGCCGCCTCGAACGTCATGAGCCGGGACGCGTACAGCTCGGTGACGCAGTCCGCGAGCATGGCCTGGATGAGCTGCTTCTCGGCGAGCGGTGCGCCGTCGACGATGCGGTTCTGCGCGAACTCGGTGGCGTCCTCGATCAGCCGGGCCGCGGCCCCGCAGCTCCGGGCGCCGATCATCAGCCGTTCGTGCCGGAACCAGCTGTGCGTGAACGCCATGCCGTCGCCCGGCTTGCCGACCCGGTGGTTCGCCGGCACGCGCACGTCGCGGAACGCGATCGTCGGGTGGTGCGCGGCATAGGTGTGGCTGAACAGCGGCGTCTCCAGCACCTCGATGCCCGGCGTGCCCTGGTCGACGAAGAAGAACGCGTCCTCGTCCTCGTCGGTGATGCGTGCCTGGAAGAAATAGAAATCGGCCAGGTTCGCGCTGGTCACGTACCACTTCTCGCCGTTCAGCAGGTAATCGCCATCGACTTTCTCGGCGGTTGCGTCGAGACCCGCGACGTCGGAGCCCGGGCCGGCCTCCGTGATCGCGTAGCAGTCCTTACGCTCACCACGCGTCATCGGCAGGATCCAGCGCTCGAGCTGTTCCTCCGTGCAGGCCTCGAACATCCAGCTCTGCGCTTCCGGGAAGCACCAGGACAGCGCGTTCGTGACCCTACCCAGCTGCTCCCAGATCGCGGCCTGCTCCTCCATCGAGAGCTCCAGCCCTCCGTGCGACTTCGGCACGTCGATCCGCGTGAAGCCGAGCTCGATCGCGCGCGCCTTGTTGCGCTTCGTAATCGCCGCCGGCAGTTCGCCGCCGTTCAGCTCCGCTTCGACCTCGTGCGGCTTCAGGTACTCGTCCGCGTACGCGCGGGCGATGGACTGCCACTCGCGGGCAGATTCACTCAGGTGGATGTTCACGGTTGGCCGGGCTCCGGAAGTGGTCGGGAAAAACCTGGGACAGGTAGCTGCGAATGGCGTCGAGGCCCTGGCGGCGATCCCAGGACTGCGGGCTGATCAGGCACGACAGCCACAGGCCGTTCGTCATCGCCGTGAGCGCCGTCGCCGCCTGCAATGCCGTGACGTGCGTGTACCCGCCGTCTTCGATGATCTCGGCGCACAGGCGCTCGACGACGGTGTCGTAGTAGCGGTCGATCTCGTCACAGATCCTGCGGTACGTCGGCCGCGACTTGACCTCGCCCCAGAACGCGAACCAGACCGCGAGTTTCGCCGGCTGGCAGATGCCGGGGCTCAGGTCGAGTTCCATCAGTGCCAGCAGGCCGGCAGCCGGGGATTCGCTGGCACGCTCCAGCGCCCGCTCGAAGTTCGCGCGGTACTCCCCGGCGAGAGACTCGAGCGTCTCCCGTAACAGGTTGTCCTTGCTCTGGAAGTGCAGGTTGACGATGCCCTGCGACAGGCCGGCCTCGCGGGCCACGTCCGCCAGCGTCGTGCCGCCGATGCCCTTCCGCCCGATGCATTTCATCGTCGCGTCGATGAGCTGCCGGCGCCGTTTCACGCGCGCTTCCGCGCGCCCGGCGGACGCCTTAACCACTTGTGCCATGCAAACTCCGGAGCCTCGACTTCGCCGTCAATCGCCTGATTTCAGGCGGGTTTCCGACCATCATCATGCCACACAATGAATGAATACTCATTCATTTTTCTGGACCGCCTGCGCCCTTCCGTGGGACCATACGCCCCTTGGCAACAGGAGGCTATATGCGGTGCCTGGCAAATTCCAATGCGCATTTTCAGAAGGCCTACAGCAAGTTACCGCTGGGCGTTTCGTCCAATTTCCGTTACTGGGGTGACCAGAAGACGATCTACATCGAGCGCGGCCAGGGCGGCCGCGTCTGGGACATCGACGGCAACGAGTACATCGATTACCGGCTCGCCTACGGGCCGATCATCCTCGGCTACGCGGACCCCCGCGTCGATGCGGCCGCCCGCGACGGGATGAACGTCGGCGGCGTGTTCGCGCTGTCCACCGAGCTCGAGTACGAGGTCGCCTGCCGGGTGACCCGGATGGTTCCGTCGGCCGAGCTCGTGCGTTTCTCTAACTCGGGCACCGAGGCCGTGATGGCGGCGTTGCGCGTCGCGCGCGCCTACACCGGCAAGGACGCACACGTCGTCGTCGAGGGCGGCTACCACGGCGTGTTCAGCGAAGTCATGTGGTACACCGAGATCGAGGACTGGGACCCGAAGGACGGCGCACCGCCGATCATGCCCTACGGCGACGGCGTCCCGGCCGTGACCAAGCGCCTGTACCACACGGTGCCGCTGAACGACGCGAACGCTGTCGAGGACCTCCTGCGCGAGCACCACAACGACATCGGCGCATTCCTGGTCGAACCGATCATGGGCAACTGCTGCGGCATTACCGCGACGAAGGAATACCTGCAGGCGGTGCGCGAGCTCTGCGACCGCTACAACGTCGTGCTCGTCATCGACGAGGTGAAAACCGGGTTCCGCGTCGCCAAGGGCGGCGTCCAGGAACTGTTCGGCGTACAGGCCGACGTCTGCACGTTCGCGAAGGCGCTCGGCAACGGCTACCCGATCGCGATCGTCGCCGGGCGCGAGGACATCATGCGCCACTTCGGCGACGGCGTCGTGCACGGCGGCACGTTCACCGGGCACTCCGTGTCGCTGGCCGCCGCAAACAGGACGCTCGAGATACTTGACGAAACCTCGGCGCTGGCCGACATTGCCGAACACGGCCGGCAGTTGCAGGCCGGCATCAGCCGCATACTGACGGCGCGGGACATCGAGCACAGCTTCACCGGGCACCCGGCGCTGATGGGCCTGTTCTTCGCCGAGTCGCCACCGTCGGACTACCGCGGATGGCTGGAGTCGGACTACGACTTCTACGACGCGCTGGCGCCGAACCTGCACGACGAGGGTGTCCTGGTCGAGCCGGACTCGCGGGAACCATGGTTCATCTGCGAGGCCCATGCGGTCGACTGCCTGGAACCGACGCTGGCCGGGTTCGAGCGGGCCGTGGACAAGACGCTGGATGCAGCAAAGAAGCAGGCGGCGACAGCCTGACGACCGGAGTTACAGACAAAGAATGAGAACTTACGACGCGATCGTCGTCGGTGCCGGCCACAACGGCCTGACGACGGCAGCTTTCCTCGCGCGCGCCGGGCTGGATGTCGTGTGCGTCGAGAAGAACGACTACATCGGCGGCGCGGCGGTCAGCCGCAACCTGTACAAGGACTGGATCTACTCGAACTGTTCCTACGTGTGCAGCCTGTTGCGCCCGGAGATTTTCCGCGAACTCGAGCTGCACCGGCACGGCCTGCAGGTCACGCCGTACGGCGGTTCGGTCACGTTCATGCAGAACGGCGACTACTTCGGCTCGTATCACGACGACGAGGTGATGTACCGCGAGATGTGCCGCTTCTCCCGGCACGACGCGGACGCGTACAAGGCCTACTCCGCCGACACGATGCGGCAGTGCCGATTCATCCGCGAGTTCCTGCTGTCGACCGCGCCGGACCCGACGTCGTTCAAGCCTTCGGACATCCGCGAGCTGATGAAGATCGGCGGCAAGTTCCTCGAGATGAGCGAGGACCGGATGTACGAGACGATCCGCTTCTGGACGATGAGCGTCGCCGAGTACCTCGACGAGTACTACGAGACCGACGTCATCAAGGCGGCGTTTTCCGGCAGCGGCATCATCGGCACGGCGCTCGGCATTCATTCGCCGGGCACCGCGTACGTGCTGCTCCACCACTACATGGGTGAGGTAGACGGCAACGTCGGCAGCTGGGGCTACGCCCGCGGCGGCATGGGCGCGGTGTCGAAAGCCATCGCCGGCGCGTTCCAGGCGGCCGGCGGCGAGCTGCGCACCGAGGCCGGCGTCGACCAGATCATCGTGAAGAACGGCAAGGTCACTGGCGTCGCGCTGGAAAACGGCGAGGAGATCCGCGGCAACCTCGTCGTGTCGGCGATGGACGTGAAGCGCACGTTCCTGAACTGCATGCAGGAGTCCGACCTGCCGTCCGACTTCTACCGGCGCGTGAAGAACTTCAAGATCCGTGGCTCGTCCGGCAAGCTGAACATCGCGCTCGACGGGCTGCCGACGTTCACGGCGCTGCCGAAGGGTTCGCCGCTGATCCATAGCGACATGCATTTCATCGACTCGATGGAGCGCATGGAACGCGCCTACGACGACTGGAAGGACGGTACGTGGTCGAAGGACCCGTACGTCGACATGGTCATCCCGACGCTGAACGACCCGACGATGGCGCCGCCCGGCAAGCACTTCATGAGCTGCTTCGTGCAGTACTGCCCGCACCAGATCGAGGGGCGCCGCTGGACGGACGCGGAACGCGAGGCGTTCGGCAAGACCGTGATCGACCAGATCGCGAACTACAGCCCGGACTTCAAGGACCTGATCCTGCACGCCGAAATCCGCACGCCGCAGGACATCGAGGACCAGATCGGCATCACCGAGGGCAACATCTTCCACGGCGAGCTGACAATGGACCAGCTCCTGTTCAACCGCCCCGTTCCCGGCTACGCGCAGTACCGCGGCCCGGTCGCAGGCCTGTACCTGTGCGGTTCGAGCAACCATCCCGGCGGCGGCGTGATGGCCGCACCGGGCGCGAACGCCGCCCGCGAGATCCTCGCGGACCTGAAGCGGCCCAACACGGTTCCGGAGAATTTCGGTGACGACTGACAAGTACGATGCCATCGTCGTCGGCGCGGGGCACAACGGGCTCGTCTGCGCCGCCCTGCTCGCGAAAGCCGGCAAGCGCGTGCTGGTGCTCGAAGCGAACGACCAGGTGGGCGGCGCGGCGGTGACCCGCCCGTTCGCCGACGGCTACTCGACCTCGGCCTGCGCACACCTGCTGTACCAGCTGCAGCCCGCGGTCCGCAAGGACCTGGGGCTGAAGCCCGCACTCGCCCGCGACGAGCTCGCAACGATCGCGCTGGCCGAGTCCGGCGAACACGTGCGCCTCGACGGCAACTCGGTGAGCGGCGTGTCCGACGAGGACGCCGCCGAATACCGTGCGTTCCGCAAACGCGTGAACCGCTACGCCGACCTGCTCGAGACCTACCTGAACATGGCGCCGCCGCGGCTCGGCACGAAGGACAAGCGCGACCTGGTGACGCTGGCGCGCCTCGGCTTCGACATCCGCCGGCTCGGCAAGACCGAGATGCGCGAGTTCCTGCGCATCATCGGCATGAACATCTTCGACGAGGTCGTCGAGCGATTCGACAGCGGCCTGCTGAAGGGCGCCATCAGCCTGGACGCGGTCCTCGGCACGCACCTCGGACCGCGCTCGCCGAACACCATGCTCACGTACCTGTACCGCCTGGCGGGCGGGCACGGCCGGATGGCGATAGCCGCCGGTGGCCTCGGCGCCGTCAGCGACGAACTCGCCCACGTGGCGCGCGGCGCAGGCGTGACGATACGCACCGGCATGCCGGTGCGCCGCATCGTCGTCGAGAACGGGCGCGTCGCCGGCGTCGAAACGGAGGACGGCACCCGCTTTTCGAGTTTCACCGTCATCTCGAACGCCGACCCGAAACGAACGATTCTCGACCTCGTCGGGGCTCGACACTTCGAAACCGGGTTCGCACGGCGCGCCACGCACCTGCGCGCGAAGGGTAACGCCGCGAAACTGCACCTCGCGCTCGACGCGCTGCCGGAGTTCCGTGACCTGTCGAAGAAAGAGCTCGGCCAGCGCCTCGTGATCGCGCCCGACGAGAACTACGTCGAGCGCGCATTCAACCCGGCAAAGTACGGCGAGACCTCGCCGGCGCCCGTCGTGGAGATCACGATCCCGAGCCTCGCCGACGACACACTGGCCCCGACCGGCAAGCACGTGCTGTCCGCCGTCGTGCAGTACGCGCCGCACGCGCTGCGCGAGGGTTGGTCCGACGGCACGAAGGCCGCGTTCGAGCAAACCGTCATCGAGACGATCGCGCGCTATGCGCCGGGCCTCGGCAAGCTGATCATCGGCAGCGAGCTGCTGACGCCGGCCGACATCGAGCGCGAATTCCACATCACCGGCGGGCACTGGCACCACGCGGAGCTCACGCTCGACCAGTTCCTGTTCGTCCGGCCGTTGAACGGCGCGGCGCAGTACGCGCTGCCGCTCGACGGCCTGTACCTGTGCGGCGCGGGTTCGCACCCCGGCGGCGGCGTCAGCGGCGCGCCGGGCCGCAACGCCGCGCGCGCCATCCTCGCAAGGGGCATCGAATGAACCCGACACAGGTAGCGCAGGGTCGCCTGCACACGCCGTTCCATTCGCGGATCGCGGCACTCGACACGCTGAACAACTGGCACACGTGGAAGGGCTACACGACGCCCGACGCGCTGTACTGCGCGGACCTCGAGTACTTCGCGATCCGCAACGCGACCGCGGTGTTCGACCTCACGCCGATGACGAAGTACCGCATCACCGGTCCGGACGCCGAGGCCTACGTAAACCGCCTCGTCACGCGCGACATGACGAAGATCCGGCCGGGTCGCGTCGCTTACGCCGTGTGGTGCGACGACGCCGGCCAGGTGCTCGACGACGGCACGATCTTCCACCTGCGCCCCGGCGAGTACCGCCTGTGCAGCCAGGAGCGGCACTTCGCCTGGCTGACCGCGGCGACGATCGGCTTCGACGTCACCGTGAAGCACGAGACCGCCGACGTCGCGGCGCTGGCCGTGCAGGGGCCGACATCGTTCAGCGTGCTGAAAGCGATGGGCTACCCCGAACTCGGCGAGCTCAAGCCGTTCGGACTCGCGCACGTCGATTTCCAGGGCGCGGAACTGATGGTGTCGCGCACCGGCTATACCGGCGACCTCGGCTACGAGCTATGGATCGAGCCCGGCAAGGCGGAAGCGCTATGGGATGCGCTGTTCGAGGCCGGCCGGCTGTACGGCATCCGCGCAATCGGCACCGAAGCGCTGGAACACGCGCGCATCGAGGCAGGCTTCCTCGCCGCGTACCACGAGTTCCTCCCGGCCGACGAGACGATCCGCACCGGGCGTTCGCGCTCGCCGCTCGAACTCGGCCTGGAATGGACCGTCGACTTCAAGAAGCCGGTGTTCAACGGCCGGCGCGCGCTCGCCGAGGAAGCGAAGCGCGGCTCGACCTGGCGCCTCGTGAAACTCGACATCGAGGGCAACAAGCCGGCGCACAATTCCTACATCTTCGCGAAACCGAAGAACAACCGCGAGGCGATCGGCTTCATCACGTCCGCGGCCTGGTCGCCGGTCTGCAAGCAGAACATCGCGCTCGGCACGGTGCGCACCCCGCACGGTAAGCCGGGCGACACCGTCTGGGTGGAGATCTACTACCAGCGCGAGATGCACTGGAGCCGCAAGATGGCGCGGGCGACCGTCGTCGACAAGCCGTTCTGGTTCCCGGAGCGCCGCGGCGCGACGCCCCCCGGCCCTTACTGACGCGGGCACCCGCCATCAACCGCCCGACGCCGCACCGGCTCGACCCGCTGTTGCGGCCGCGCTCCGTCGCGGTCGTCGGCGCGTCCGGCCGGGCCGACTCGATGGGCGAATGGGCGCTCGTCAACCTCGTCAAGGGCGGCTACAGCGGCACGATCTATCCCGTCAATCCCGGCTACGACACGCTGCGCGACCTGCGCTGCTACCGCTCGCTGGACGACTTGCCGGAGGTGCCCGACCTCGCGATCTTCGCGGTCGGCGACGCGCGCATCGAGGCGGCGCTGGACGAGGCCGTCGCGGCCGGCGTGCCCGCCGCGGTGATCATGTCGACGCTCACGCTCGACGACGACACCGCCCCTTTCCTGCGCGAACGCGTGCAGACGAAGCTGCGCGCCGCCGGCATGCTCGCCTGCGGCGCGAACGGCATGGGCTTCTACAACGTGCGGGATCGGGTGTGGGCCTGCGGCTTCGACAGCGCTGACCATCCGCCGCCCGGCAACGTCGCAATCATCAGCCACTCCGGCTCCGGCATGTCCGGCATCATCGACTGCGAGGAACGGCTCGAGATCAACTTCGCCGTCTCCACCGGGAACGAGCTCGCCGTCTCGATGGACGAGTACCTGGACTTCGTCCTCGATCTGCCCGAGACGCGCGTCGTCGGGCTGTTCATCGAGACGGCACGCAACCCGGACGGCTTCCGCGCCGCGCTGGCCAAAGCGGCGGACAAGGGCATCCCCATCGTCGCGCTGAAGACCGGCCGCACCACGCGCGCCGCGGAACTCGCGGTATCGCATTCCGGCGCGCTCGCCGGTGACGATGCGGCCTACGACGCCCTGTTCGACCGCTACGGCGTGCAGCGGGCCCGCGACCAGGACGAGTGGACGACAATGCTCGTGCTGTTCGCGCAGCTCCACCCGGTGGGACAGGGCGGGCTCGTCACGCTGCACGACTCCGGCGGCGAACGGCAACTCATGGTCGACCTCGCGGACGAGGCCGGCGTGCCGCTCACCGCCATTACGCCCGCGACCACCGCGGCGCTGGAGAAAGCCCTGCCCCCGGAGCTGCCAGCGGTGAACCCGCTGGACGCCTGGAGCCGCGGCGGGCCCGGCGCCGGCGACAACATGGCGAACTGTTTCGCGCTGTTGCTGTCCGACCCGGGCGCCGCGATCGGCGCGGTCGTGCACGACCGTGCGCCCTACGGCAAGGTGTACTCGAGCTACATCCGCTACCTGCGCAAGGCGCGCGAGCGCACGAACAAGCCGGTCGCCCTCGTCGCTGCCCGGCAGGGCACGGGGCACGACCCGCAGGTCGCCGCGGCCACGCACTCGGGCCTGCCCGTGCTGGACGGCGTGTGGTCATTCCTCGGCGGCGTGCGCGCGCTGTTCGCCTACCGGGACTTTCTCGCCCGCAACAGCACGGCGCCACCGACGGCGGACCCGGCGCTGACCGACAACTGGCGCGATCGTCTCGCCGGCATGACCGCGATTGATGAAGCGGGCTCGCTGGCGCTGCTCGAACATTTCGGCGTGCGCACGTCGCGGCCAATCGCCGCCGACAGCGATGCTGCCGCCCGGGACGCGGCGAAACAGCTCGGTTACCCGGTCGTGCTGAAGTCGGCACTGCCGGGCCTCGCGCACAAGACGGATCGCGGCGGCGTCATCACGGGCATTGCGGACGAAGCGGCGCTGCTCGACGGCTACGAACGACTGCGCAAGTCGCTGGGTCCGGACGTGCTGGTCGCGCCGATGATCCACGGCGGCGTCGAGCTGATGCTCGGCGCACGCACCGACCCGCAGTTCGGGCCGGTCGTACTGATCGGCTTCGGCGGAATTCTCGCCGAGACACTGAAAGACGTCACGTTCGCGCTGCCCCCGTTTGCACCGGCTGACGCCCGACGCTGTGTCGACCGTTTGCGGCTGCGCCCGCTGCTCGACGGGGCGCGCGGCCAGCCGGCGGCCAACATCGACGCGTTCTGCGAGCTGGCCTCGCGCTTCTCGGTACTGTGCCATGCCCTCGGCGGCGCCATCGCCGAGATCGACGTCAACCCGGTGATCGTGACGCCGAACGAAGCGGTGGCCGTGGACGCGCTGGTCGTTCCCGCGCTTACTTCCTGACGACGACCCCGCCCTTCACGACGACATCGATGTCCTCGAGCAGGCGGATGTTGCCCAGTGGATCGCCGCTCACGGCGACGAGGTCGCCGTAGCGCCCGGCTTCCAATGCGCCGACGTCGTCCGCGATGCCCAGTTCGTGGGCGGCGACCGACGTCGCGGCTTGAATCGCGTCCATCGGCGCCATCCCGCGCCCGACCATGATCGCGAACTGGCGGCCGTTCATGCCGTGCGGCAGCACGGCGGCATCCGTGCCGTAGGTGAGCGGCACGCCGGCGGCGTAGGCCTTCTCGAAAACGACGCGCTGCGCCTCGGTCGTCTCGTCGTTCTTGCGCATGAACTCCTCGGGGTAGCCGAGTTCCTCGCCGACTTCCGCCGTGTAGGTGCCGTTGTAGACGTCCATCGAGAATGCGACGCTCCGCTCGGCCGCGAGCGCGATGGCTTCATCGTCGGCGAGCGACGCGTGCTCGATCGAGTCGACGCCGGCCAGGATCGCGTCCTTGATCGACTCTGCGCTGTGCGCATGGGCCGTCACCTTGACGCCGTTTGCATGACCCACCTCGACGACGGCGGCGATTTCCTCGCGCGTCATTTCCGGCGCGCCCGGCACCCCGCCGAATGCGAATACCGCGCCGGATGCAATGACCTTCAGATGATCCGCGCCGGCATCGATGGCCGCCTGCGCCCGCTCCGCGAACTGCACCGGACCGCGGGCGACACCGAGACGCGCCTCGGCCGGGATCGTCGACGCGTCGACGCCGGGAATCACCAGGTCGCCGCCGCCGGCGGGGATCGTCAGGTAAGGCCCGGCGGTGAGTATGCGCGGCCCGGCCAGCTCACCGGCATCGATGCGTCGCTTGATGTCGCGCACTACCGACGGGAAGTAGTCGCCGACGTTGCGCACGGTCGTGAAACCGATGTCCAGCGTGGTGCGGGCATTCGCCTCGGCAATGGCCGTCGTGTCCGCGATGCTGCGCCGGTAGATCGCCTGCATGTCGGAGGAGTCGGCCGCGCGGCTCGCGAGGTGCACGTGCGTGTCGATGAGGCCGGGCAGGCAGGTATAGTCCGACAGGTCGAGCAACGGCGCGTCCGGCGTCACCGGTGCCGCGCCGACGGCGACGATCCGGCCGGCGCGGAT
Source organism: uncultured Pseudomonadota bacterium (assembly GCA_913055625.1). Classification (GTDB taxonomy): domain Bacteria; phylum Pseudomonadota; class Gammaproteobacteria; order Steroidobacterales; family Woeseiaceae; genus UBA1847. The sequence goes on from CAJXJW010000003.1 coordinate 206,499, forward strand.
CGACACGACACGGCGCGTCGCCGGCGCGTCCGCCACGCCGTCGATCAGCGACCCGCACAGGACATCGACGTCGCCGGTATCGAACCCGGGCGCCTCGGGCGCGGCACAGGCCGCGAGCAGCAGCCCGGCCATCGCTACCCAGAAATGTCTCATCTTGCTCTCCACGGCGAATTCCATTGCAATGTCCCCGGCGAAGCGACACAGAGTGTAACGTATGGACATCGACACACCACTGCGCGAACTCGGCCCTGTCGACAGCGCGGCGCTGCGCGATGCGATCCTGGCCCAGGAAGACGAAGCCTGGTTCGAGGACAAATACCGGCAGGAAGCGTTCGAGGTGCACCACGCCACGCAGTCGATCGTCATGCTGTTCGTCGACCTCGAGCGCTGGCCCGAGGTGGTCGTGAAACGCGAGCCCGGCTGGCCGCGACTCGCCGACGCCGCCCTGCCCGTCATGAACGACATCCTCAGCCGCTACTACCCGCCCGGCGGCACCGTGATCCGCGCGATGGCCGCGAAACTCCTTGCCGGGGCGAAGATCACGCCGCACACGGACAAGCACCCGTCCTTCCACCGAGGCCACCGCATCCACGTGCCGATCACGACGAATCCACGCGTGCGCTTCATGATCGACGGCCGACCGTACCAGTTCAAGGTGGGCGAGGCCTACGAGATCAACAACCAGAAGACGCATTCCGTGATGAACAAGGGCGGCGAGGACCGCATTACGTTCATCTTCGACTACGTCCCGCCGGAGCAGATCAGCGCGTAAGCCCGGCTGCCTCGATCGCGGCGCTGATCGACGCGAGTCTGCGCGTGGCGACCAGGTGGGCGCCACGAACGCCGGGAATGTCGGCGAGCGTCCGAAGCTGCTCGGCGGCGATCGCGATGCCCTCGGCCTCCGGATCCGCCGCGGCATCGAGCCTTTCGATCAACGCCTCCGGGATCGTGTGACTGCGCCGGATTTCGCGGAGAAAGCGCGCGTCATCGGCGGAGCCCAGGACGGCGAGCGTGATGAAGACGTTGAGGCGGCGCGGCACGCCGGCAGCCACCAGCGGCCGCAGGAAACCCCGAACGACGTCCGTGTTCATGCAAAGGCTCGACAGAACGAACTGCGCGCCGGCGTCCGCCTTCGCGAGCAGCTTGCGCGGCGTCCAGTCCGGCTTCGGCCGGTGCACGGTGAGGACGCTGCCGAGGAACAGCTCCGGCAGGTGCACGAGGTTGTCCTCCTGCTTGATGCGGCTTGCCATCTCGAGGAGCTCCACGACGTCGACATCGAGAACGGCCTTCGGACGCGGGTCGAACCCGTCGGGCACCGCCCGGCCGCGCACGAGCTGGACGCTCGATACACCGATCGCCGCCGCGCCCAGCAGCTCGGCGAAGAGCGCGACGCGGTTCCGGTTGCGGGTGGACAACTGGACGATGGGGTCGCTGCCACTGGCCAGCACCACGCCGGCTGCGGCCACCGGTGACAGGTGCAGTCGGCCGCCCTGGTTGTCCGTCAACAGGATGCCGTCGACGTGATCGCGCAGCAGTTCCGTCTGCGCGGCGATAGTTTCCGCGTTGCTTTCCGGCCGCAGGAACAGCTCCGCGGTGACCGAGAAATCCTTTTGCCTGACCGCGTCCCGGAACGTCGTCATCGTGCATACTACCGTCGGTGCCGGCCGCGAGACGCCGGCGAAGTGGAGCACGAAGATTACCGGATCAGCACGCCCCCAGGAATTTTTCCGCGAAGCGACGGCCAGGCTGCGCGCCGGGGACGCCCCCGGGGCGGCGGCGCATTGCGAACAGGCGCTCGCGGCCTACCCCGACGACGCGAACATTCTGTGTCTCGCCGCCCGGTCCAACCTCGCGCTGCGAAATTTCGACACGGCGCGCGAGCAGGTCGACAGGGCGCTCGCGCTGTTCCCCGCGTTCGCGGCGGCGCACGACGTGCTGGGCGACCTGCTGCTCGTCGAACAGGATGCGGATGGCGCGCGGTCAGCCTACGAGCGCGCCCTGGAGCTCGAACCCGGCCGTCCCGCCACACCGAAGAAGCTGGCCCGCGCCAGGGCGATGGCCGGCGCAGGGCGGCGGCGCAAGCATCCCGCCTTCGCCGAGGAACTCCGGCGGGCGGCGCACCACCAGCGCGATGGCGAACAGGACAAGGCCGAGGCGATTTACCGGAAGATCCTCAAGGCAGACCCCGACCACGTCGAGGCATCGCGACTCCTGGCCGGCATCGCGACCGCTCACGACCGTTACCGCGAGGCGGAGATTTTCCTGAAGCGCGCCGTCGAACTCGCGCCCGACTACACCCGGGCCTGGGTGGACCTGTCCAATGTGCAGCGTCACCTCGATCGCTACGATGACGCGATCGCGAGCGCGGAGCGCGTCGTAGAATTATCGCCGGAGCAGGCGGAATCGTACATGGTGTTGGCAAGCGCCCAGGGCGTCGGTGGGCGGCACGACGAAGCCATAGGAACGTTCGAGTACGTACTCGAGAAGAACCCGGGCAAGACCGCCGCGTTGTGCGCGATGGCCCACCACCTGAAGACGGTGGGCCGCAGCGACGAGGCCGTCGCCCGGTACCGCGACTGCATTGCGATCGAACCGGGGCACGGGGAAGCCTGGTGGAGCCTCGCGAACCTGAAGACGTTCCGTTTCGAAGACGGCGAGATCGACGCGATGGTGGAGCAACTCGCGGGGGACGCACTGGACGACGATGCGCGCCTGCAAATGCACAATGCGCTCGGGCTTGCGTTCGAGGGACGCAAGGACTATGCCCGCGCCTTCGAGCACTTCTCGAGCTGCAATCTCATTCGTCGTCAAAAGGAGTCGTACGACCCGGTCGACACCGAGAGCACGCACGATCGCATCATTGAGCTGTTCAACGACGAGTTCCTGTCGCAGGACCCGGGCAGCGGCGTCGCTCCTGTCCCGATCTTCGTGGTCGGATTGCCGCGCTCCGGATCGACGTTGATCGAGCAGATCCTCGCCAGCCACAGCCAGGTCGAGGGGACTCACGAGCTGACGGATCTCGCGAAGGTCATTCGGGACGTGCGTCGCGCATCGCGCACGGACATGCGTTTCCCGGAAGCCGTGGCACACATCAAGTCCGGCGGCTGGTCGGCGATCGGCACGCAGTATCTCGAGCGCACAGCGCAATACCGCAGCGGCGCGGCGCACTTCATCGACAAGAACCCGAACAACTTCGTCTTCGCCGGCCTGGTCCGGCTGGCGATGCCGAACGCGAAGATCATCAATGCACGACGTCACCCGCTAGACAGCTGCCTCGGCACGTTCAAGCAGCTCTTTGCGAGTGGCCAGCCGTTCAGCTACGACATGGTGGAACTCGGCGAGTACTACCTGCAGTACCAGCGCCTGATGGATCATTACCACGCGGTCATGCCGGGCTTCATTCTCGACGTGCACTACGAGCAGGTCGTCGGTGATCTCGAGGGACAGGTGCGCCGCATTCTCGACTTCTGCGGACTTCCGTTCGAGGATGCTTGCCTGCGCTTTCACGAGACGGAACGGGCCGTGAGAACCGCCAGTTCCGAGCAGGTCCGCCGGCCGATCTACTCGAGCTCCGTCAATTTGTGGCGCAACTACGAAGAAGACCTCGGTGAACTCGTCGAGGTTCTTGAACCGCTGCTGCTGAATATGGTCCCTGAGGATCGCCCCAAAGTGCTGCAGGACCGTTAGCCGGCTGGGCCGAAATGGCGCGACGCGCCGGATTCCGTCCGCATATGTGGGCGCAAAGCAACAATCTGCCTCCGGAGCCGGAATTTCTTGGAATTGGCTTCAAACGGCGGTTTTCGCACTGGCAGCCGACCTCGGGGAGTGCCAATCAAAGCCCTTGTGGTTCTCCCGCGACTGCAATAGATTCGGGAATGCGGTCATGCCACCGGCACTTCCAACGACATCAACGCGGGGTCGCTTATGAATGCGGAGCAGAAAGTCGTCCTGACACCCATCGCCGCTGCCATTGCAGCAGCGCTCACGCCGGGCCAGGCGGCCCAGGCGCAGAGCGAAGGCGCCAGCGGCGGACCCAAGGTCCTCGAGGAGATCACGGTCACCGCGCGAAAACGCGAGGAGTCCGTGCAGGACGTGCCCATCGCGATCCAGGCCCTCTCGCAGGAGTCGCTCGAAGCGATCGGCGCCCGCGCCATGGAAGACTACGCACGCTTCACCCCGTCGGTGAACGTCGTCACCTACTCGAACAGTTCCAGCGTCGTCGTCTTCCGCGGCGCGATTACCGGCCCCGGCTACATTGCCCAGTCGACATCGTCGGTGTACCTCGACGAGATTTCGATCACGACGACCGGCGCGCAGCCGAGCGTCCGCGTCGTCGACATCGAACGCGTCGAGGCGCTGTCCGGTCCGCAGGGCACACTTTACGGCTCCGATGCCCAGGCCGGCACGATGCGCATCGTCACGAACAAGCCGGACACGACCGCGTACTCAACCATCTTCGACGGCGAACTTCGAGGCGGCTCGGAAGGCGAGATGAGTTACCGCGGCTCCCTCGTGTTCAACGCACCGCTCATTGAAGACAAGCTCGCAATTCGCCTGGTCGGCTACCAGGACCGGGATGGCGGCTTTATCGACAACGTGCCCGGCAACACGCCGGACCAGTCGGCACTGAAGGGCCCGGGCTTTTACCCGGCAGAGTTCGGCACGCTGGACAACTCTGCCTCGGTCGAGGATGACTGGAACGACTCCGAGATCACCGGCGCGCGGGCGAGCCTCCAGTGGCACATGACCGACAGCGTCTCCGCCCTGCTCGCCTACACGTGGCAGGACACGGAGATCGGTGCCGACAACTATTACGACCCGTATGTCGGCGACCTGCAAACGGTACGATTCCACGACGAGTGGAATACGGACGAGTTCAGCGTGCTGTCCCTGACGCTCGATATCGACCTCGGCTTCGCTCAGCTCGTTTCCGCAACGTCTTACTACGAGCGCGAGAACAGCTATCTGTACGACGTCACGGTGTATGCGCATTACTGGGCTGCGGCGTACTGCCATGACGGCGCGTACACCGTCGAGTACATGCAGAACAACCCGGCCTATTTCCCGTACGCGAACTACTACTTCGCAAACCCGGACACCGGTTATGTGATCTGGTGGCCGGTGTATTGCCAGGGCCCGACGGTCGACAGCGATTTCTTCCAGGGCTCGTTCCTGAACGCACAGCAGGACAAGTTCTCGCAGGAACTCCGCCTTTCCGCGCAAGGTGACACGCTGGACTGGCTCGTCGGCCTCTATTACGAGGAGTCGAACGACGACTGGCAGTCCTCGTTCGCCGGGCCAACCAACGGCGGCGACGGCAGCGCCAACCTGTTCCACGATTCCGTTTCGGCCCGGTACTACGAGTTCGTTACCGGCGCGCCGCTCAATCCGCTGGCCCGGTCGCACTGGTACTCGCAGAACGAGACGGACTGGGAAAACAAGGCGATCTTCGGCGAAGTCACGTGGCACGTGAATGATGCCGTCGACATCACTGCCGGCGGCCGCTACTACGAGCGGACGAACACGAACAAGTACTTCGTGAATCACCCGGGCGGCTTCGGCGTGCCGGAATACGGCGACGAACCGTTCCGCACGAACGTCGACGAGGAATTCATTCCGAAGGTCAGCGTGAACTACGCGTTCGGCGACCGCGACGCCAAGATGATCTACGGCCTGTACACGCGCGGCAAACGCCCGGGCGGCGTCAACCGGCAGCGCGGTGAGCCGTTCCTGCCGGGAACCTACGTGTCCGACCTGATGGACAACTACGAGTTCGGCTACAAGTCGTTGTTCGCCGGCGGCGCCGGCCGATTCAACGTGACCGGCTATTTCATGGACTGGTCGGACTACCAGCTCGAGCTCGTCGACCCGTCCAGCGTTCCCTGCCTGGTCGATGGTGTCGAAGACCCGACCGTCTCCATACCGGGCGAGTGCGGCCAGCCCTGGCAGGTCGTCGTGGCCAACGCCGGCCAGGCGCACATCACTGGCGTCAACGTCGAGGTGGATTATGCGCCCGGCGACAACTGGACGCTCGGGTTCAATGCGGAGTGGATGGAGGCCGAAACGGATACCCAGGGTGACCTGAACGGCGACGGCATCGATGACCTGTTCAAGGGGCTGCGATTGCCACTGGTGCCTGAATACAAGGCCGCCGCATGGGCTGAATACCATTGGCCCGTCAACTGGTTTGGACCGAACGCAGCCTTCATCCGGACACAATGGTCCTACCAGGGCGACAGTTTCAACGTCCTGGAGCCGACCGACGCAGATGACCCGAATCCGAAGCAAATGAACTCGGCTTACACCATCGGTGACCTGCGCTTCGGCCTGCAGGGCGACGACTGGGAGGCCTCGATCTTCATCAACAACCTGACGGACGAGCGCGCGGAGTACACGATCAACACCGGTCAGTTCGAGTACGGTGCCGCGCAGATCTCCGAAGGGCGGGCGCACCACCAGCGCATATTCGTCAACCGTCCCCGTGAGATGGGTGTCCGCTTCATGAAACGTTGGGGGGGCTGATTCGCCACTTCTTGGGGGTGAATCGCTCGAAGAGCGGCGGTCGATCGGCATGGTCGGCCGCCGCTTTTTTTGTGCCCGCGCAAGCCGCCGCGGCTGACGCCCCGCCCGCGACGTTCGGTTGACCGCCCGGGCGCCTGGTCGCGGGACAGGCGCTAGACGGACTGCAACAGCGTGAGCAGGCGGCGATCGAGAGCGTAGCCGTACCAGTCCTCGTAGACGACGTCACGGCGCCGCGAATCGAGGATGCCGAAGTCTCCGCGGAGCTCCCACAACGCGACGCCGATTCCGCGACCGGCCAGCACGTCGACGACGTCACCGAACCAGCCGAGGAACACGTCGTGCGGCGTTTCCCGGTAGCAGCCGGACTCGCCGCAGTGCACGCCGACGCCGGCCTCCTGCAGGGCGAACCAGGGCGCATAGAAGTCCTCGAGCCAGGCCCGGTTCGCGTGCGGCCCGTCTGGCCACCTGGGCACCGGCAGGTTCGACGGATCGCGATGCACCCACGGCGCCTTGAAATGTGAAATGTTGAACGGCGCGTAGCCGCGGCAGCTCTGGGCGATGCCGAGATCGGCGAGCTCCGGCACGGCAACGTGCCCGCCGTTGTTGCCGTCGGCGATGATCAGCGCGTCCGGCTTGGCGGCCCGGATCGCGTTGGTGGCCGCCTCGGCCACACGGCGATAGATCGCCGGCGGCAGCGCCTCTCGCTTGCCGAACTGGTCGTTCATGTCCTCGCGCAGGCTCGGCTCGTTGACCAGGTCGAAGCTGACCTGCTCCGCCGGAAGAGAGGCATAGCGTTTCGCCCACATCTGCCAATGAGCACAGAACGCCTCCAGCGCCTCGTCGTCGTACCAGAGATTGTATGGCTCGTGAAACCCGGCGTTGATGCAATAGCCCGGCGCGCGGTGCAGGTTCAGGCTCACGTGGAGGCCGCGCTCCAGCGCAGCGGCGACCAGCGCGTCGACTTTGGCGATCTTCGCCTCGTCGAAGCGATAGACCATCTCCGGCGTGATCGGGCGCGAGTAGTCGATGTCGAGGTACGCCGGGTAGGCCATCGGCACGCGCACGAAGTCGAAGCCCCAGTCGCGCATCCAGTCGAAGAACACGCCTGGCGTCGCAGGCCGCGCACGCGAGGGGTCCGGGTTGAAGAAATCGAGGAAGTTGAAGCCTTTCCATGGCGGAAGGCGGTTGCTCGCGGGCAGCGGCGTTTCGGTCGCCCCGACCGGCAGTGCGGCGAGAGCTGCCGCCGCGCCGGCCCCGATCGCCTCGCGCCGGGTCAGTTTCTTTTGCGCTCCCCCCATGCCGGGAGACTAGCACGAACCGCCCGTCCGCCTGCGCGTGGCACCGGTCGGACTAATACGGCCAGACCTCGAGGCCGTGAATCGCGTTTCGGATGTCCATGGACAGGTTCACGAAGCCGACGCGCTGGTTCGTCGCGAGATCGTAGATCGAAATCGTCGAGGGTGACGAACCGCCGATGACGAAGCGGTCCATCCAGGTCGTGAGCCCGCGGCCGAAGCCCTGTCGCGCGACTTTCGAGTCGTCCACGCCCATGAACTGCAGATCCGACTCATCGTAGGTATGAACCTTGAATGCCTTCTCGGCACCGTTGCGCGCAACGTAGCGCACGCAGTCGCTCGCCGTGTCGTTGAACAGGACGCCGTCGCGCCAGGGCCGCGCATTGTGCGTCCCGGTCGGCATGTCGCAGAACGGGGAGACCTCGCGCTGGCCGTTGACGTGCAGCAGCGCGCCGGTCTTCAGGCCACTCAGGAAAATGCCGCGGTCATCCACGTGCACCATGTTGATGTGGAAGTCGTTTACCGGCGCCGGGCCGACGTCGGTGCGCGGGTCGTACGCGAAGCCGCTCCACGCGTCATACGGCCGCTGCAGGTGAAACGCCCAGTCGAAGCGCCTCTCGGCGAGATTGAAGCCCAGGAGGCTGTCGAACCCGGTCGACGTCAGGAACAGGTAGCCGTCCTTGATGCAAATCTCGTGGCAGTGCTTGAGATAGCGGTTGCGGAACGACTCCCGGATCTCGAAGTTGCGGTCGTAGCGGTACAGCTCGTCGCTTGCCGCGATCCAGATGTCGTCGCTATCGAACGCGATACCGCGCAGGCCGCGGTCGGCCCCGCGCCCGGTGAAGTCGATCTTGCTGGTGTTCCAGTCGACGACCTGCTCGCCGGTGCGTGCGTGGAAGTCCACGAGGTAGATGCCGCCGTGACTCTCACCCTGCTGGCTGCCACGGACCACGGACGTGGCGATGACGGTGGGTAGTTGAATACTCATGCGTGGGCGGTTCGTCCTTGTCCGGCGGGCGCTGTACGCCGGGGATCATAGTATGCTTCGGGTGACCCCGTCACTGACCGCACCGGAGACGATACCCGTGAGCCATGACCATTGGTTTTCCCGCGCCCTGGCGATCGCCGCCGCGCTGTTATCGGCGCCGGCCGTCGGCCAGGAGTATCCGCATGCCAACGAACCGATCGGCACGGTACGCGAGGTATACGACGGGAGGCTGTATCCCGACGTGCAGGTCAACACGTTCCGCAACATCGACCGCCTGTTCCCGACGCGCGCGGTGCGTGCAGGCGAGACGGTCCGCGAACTGCCCGTCGAGCCGATGGACTTCGCCGACTTCCGCTTCACCGTCGGAAAGAATACCTACGATCTGTACGACATCATCGCGCTGAACCGCGTGACGGGCATGCTCGTCATCCAGGACGGCGCGATACGCTTCGAGAAATACTTCCTGGGCAACGGGCCGGACACGCGCTGGATGTCGATGTCGGTGGTCAAGTCGATGACCGCCACGCTGATCGGCGCCGCGATCCAGGACGGGCATATCGACAGCATCGATGACCCGATCGTGAAGTACCTGCCGCGCTTCGAGGGCAGCGCCTACGACGGCGTGACCGTGCGCCACCTGCTGCAGATGGCCTCCGGCGTGCAGTGGAACGAGACCTACACGGACCCCGCCTCGGACCGGCGCGCGATGCTCGAGGCGCAGATCGGGCAGCAGCCCGGCGCGATCCTCGACCTGATGGCCTCGTTGCCGCGCGCGGCCGAACCCGGCACGCGCTGGAACTACAGCACCGGCGAGACGCACGTGGCCGGCGCGCTGGTGCGGGCCGCGGTCGGCAAGCCCGTTGCAGACTACCTGTCCGAGAAAATCTGGATTCCGGCGGGCATGGCGTCGGATGCGAACTGGTGGCTCGAGTCGCCGGACGGTCTCGAGGTCGGCGGCAGCGGCCTGTCGGCCACGTTGCGCGACTACGCGCGCTTCGGCCTGTTCCTGCTGGAGGACGGCGTCGTCGGCGACCGGCGCATCCTGCCGGAGGGCTGGATGGCGGAGGCCGGGTCACGCAAGGTCGTCGGCGGCCGCGAGGTCGAGTACGGCTACATGCTCTGGCCGCTGCACGGCAGGAGCTACGCCGCGATCGGCATCTTCGGCCAGTTCGTGTTCGTCGATCCGGACCGTGACCTCGTCGTCGCGATGTGGGGCGCGCAGCCGAAGCCGGTCGGCAAGGACGGCGTGGACGAGTACGTGTTCTTCGAGGCGCTGTCGGCGTACTTCGACGACTAGGGCACGCGCGGCTTGTTGCCGTCCATCTCCACCAGCCCCATCGGGTTTCCGGCCGGGTCGCGGAACAGGCCGAGCACGACGACGCCCGGCACCTCGAAACGCGGCACGTCGACCGAGCCGCCTGCCGCCTCGATGGCCGTCAGCGTCGCCGCCACGTCCACTACGCCGATATAGAGACGTTTCTCGGCCGGATCCCGGCGTATCGCGCCGTGAATCGGCGTCTCGGCCGGCGCCTCGAACTTGCCGTCGTCGCCCGCATCCCATTCGAACACGGTCGAGTAGAACTGTTTCAGTGCCCCGTCATCGGGCCCCGCGATATCGACGAACACTATCGGTGCCGGCATACTGCTCATGCTCCTGTTGATCCGATTGACGTCCGCCTGACGGTCGCCGGTGTTGCGACCCGGCAGGCTTTCTCCAGCGATCGACGAGGGTAGCATGACGGCTCGTCGCGCACTGGTGCGGACGGCCAACGGGGAGACGCCAGATCATGAAGCAGTTCGTACTACACATCGTGCTGACGGCCGTTGCGCTGCTCGTCGTCGGCAATCTCGTCAGCGGTATACACATCGACGGTATCGGCTACGCGCTCGTGGCTGCCGTGATTCTCGGCCTCGTAAACGCATTCGTCCGGCCCATCATGGTCATACTGACGCTGCCGCTTACGCTCGTCACTCTTGGCCTGTTCCTGCTGGTCGTCAACGCGCTGATGCTCTGGCTCGCCAGTGCGCTGGTGCCCGGGTTCGACGTTGGGGGCTTTCTTCCGGCACTGCTCGGCAGCCTGTTGCTCGCGATCCTGAACCTTCTCATCGCGCGCCTCGTGCCGAAAGACTGACCTCACCACTGGCCCTCGATTCACACACTGAGCGGTACCCCGATGTCGAAGACCTGCCTGCCTCCTGTGCTGCTCGGCCTGTTGCTGGCTCCGTTGTGTGCCAGCGGCGGCGACCGCCTGTTCATTCGCGACGCCCGGATCGTCGATGCTGTCGACGGCAGCGTCGGCGCGCGTCAGGACGTGCGGATCGAGGGCGGGCGAATAGCAGCGATTGGCGACCTGGAGCCGGGCGACGCCGCGGTCATCGACGGTGACGGGCTCTACCTGGTTCCCGGCCTGATCGACGGCCACGTCCATCTCGACGGCGTGCCGGGCATGGACTGGGATCAGGCGCAGGCGAACCCCGAACTCGTCGCGGAAGCACTGCAGCAGATTCCCCGCGCCTGGCTCTACCACGGCTTCACGACGCTGGTGGACCTGAACAGCAATGCGGAACGACTCGCTGCCTGGAACGCGGAAGCCGTTGCGCCGACGGCCTACCACTGCGGCGCCGCGCCGGTCATGGACGGCTATCCGACGCGGTTCCTGCCGGAGGCCATCCGCTATCGCGTCGCCCCATGGTTCCTGGTCGACCCCGCCGCCAATCGGCCGATCCCCGAGGGCATCGACCCCGCGGAACACACGCCGGCCGCCGTGGCGCAAGCGATCGCCGACGACGGTGCAGTCTGCATCAAGACCCACTGGGAAGACGGCTTCGGCGCGCGCAACGACTGGCCGGTGCCGTCGGACGACCTGCTGCGGGCGCTCGTCGAGGCCGGCGCGGCGCACGGCATGCCGGTCCTGCTGCACGCCAATTCCCTGCCGGCTCAGGCGGCCGGCGCGCGCAGCGGCGTCGGCGCGCTGGTGCACGGACTCTGGGCCTGGGAAGAGGTTGACGGCACGACGCCGACCGGCGCCGTGCTCGACACGCTGAAATTGCTGGCCGAGAAAGGCATCCCGGTTCAGCCGACGGTCCAGGTGCTGTACGGCGAACGCGACCTGCTCGACCCGCATTACCTGGAGCAGCCCGCGCTGGCCGCCGTGCTGCCGGCATCGCTGCTCGACTGGTATGCCGGCGAGGGGGGACAGGCACTCGGGGAGCGCCTGCGCGGCTACCCCGGGTTCGCGGACAAGATCGACAACGAAGGCTGGCAGGCGCCGTTCGTACCGGGAATCGCCCGCGTGGTCGCGGCGACGCGCTGGCTGAACGAGAACAGCGGCGTTCTGCTGTTCGGCAGCGACACGCCGAGCGACCTCACCTACGCAAACCCGCCCGGCCTGAACGCGCGCATGGAAATGGACCGCTGGATCGAGGCCGGCGTCGCGCCGGCACGGCTGCTGCGCGCGATGACTCACGACAACGCCGAATTCTTCGGCTTCGACGACCTGGGCACCGTCGCACCCGGCAAGCAGGCGGATCTGCTGTTGCTCGCCGCGGACCCGACGAAAGATGTCTCGGCCTGGGACCGCATCGAATGGGTGATCCTGGACGGGGTGCCGATCGGGCGCGACTCGCTGTCTGCCCAATGAACGCCAGTGACTGGCGGCCGGCCGCGCCGCGACACTACCGGCGCGCAGTGCCTGCCCTTGATGTCCGGACAGGCAGGCCCCGCGCCGCCAGCGCTCTCACCGTTTGCGTTTGCTGATCCAGACGCCGCCGCTGCCGTAGACCAGGCGTTCGCCGTCCCACGACAGTGACGGGCGTGTCTCGCCGGCATCGACGGTATCGAACGGCACCGTCTCGCTCAGGTTCACTGCTTGTCGCCAGCGGCCAAAGATCGAGTGTCTTTTCGCGTAGAAAATGTCGAAGCCCGTGCTGTCGCCGTCGAAGCTCGGTCGATCGGATGCGAACACGATCTTGCGGCCGTCCTGGCTGACGTTCGGTTGCCGGTCGTCGTACTCGGTGTTGACCGGCCAGCTCAGGCGCACCGGTTTCGTGAAGGTGCCATCGGACCGCATCCGGCTCCGATAGATATCCTGGTTGCCGGTAAAGTAATCCGTCGAGAAGAACAGGAACGTGCCCCAGCCGGTGTCCACCAGCGAAGGGCTGAACTCCACACCCGGCGTATTCGGGCCATCCGGGTAGCAGCCGAGATTCTGCGGCTCGCTCCAGCCGGTCGCAGGATCCTGCACCGTGCGGTACATGTCGGCATCGCCGCAGCCGCCGCCGCGACGCGACACGAAATAGAGCCCGCCGTCGGGTAACGGCGTCGGGCAGAAATCGTCCGCGAGACCGGGATCATTCACGGGCGCAGGCAGGGAGTTGCCGGGTTCGAACGGCTGCCCGATTGCGGGTCGCTGGTTTGCGTAGATGTCGATTCCGGTGCCGGGGTTTCGAGCGGTGAATATGAAACGGCCGCCCGGCGACTCGATCGGGCACCCGCCGGGCACCTGCGTACCGTCCGTCTGCTCGAGGGGTTTCGCGCTGCGCCATTCTCCGTGACGGCCGCCGGCTGTCGCTGATCCGGCGAACCCGATCACCAGTGTGGTGCCGATGGTCAGTGCGGCCGCCATGGCCGCAGCGCCCCGGCACGTTGCAGTTACTGTCGTCATTGTCGTTCCTCCTTCCTATATAGAGGTGGTGTGTTCAACGCCGGCAGCACGATTTGTCCGCCGCGGCATCCGATGCTAGTGATGCAGCCAACGCCCTTCATGAAACTCGGCCCAAGGAAGCGGTAAGATTCCCCAAAACCACGGAAAATGACGTAGAGGACGGCGCCCGACGCTGATGTCCGACCCACGCAAGAACCCGCCCGTTCGTTATCGAATCAAGGACCTCGTCCTCGATACGGGCTCCCGGCGCGTCACGCGTGGCGACAAGAGGCTGTCGATGGGCGGACTGACCTTCGACCTGCTGCTCGCGCTGGCGCAGGTGTCCCCGGCAATGCTGGGCCACGACGAACTCGCGGAACGAGTGTGGAAGGGTCGCCCCGTTTCGCCTGAGACCCTGGGCCAGCGCGTGAAGATGTTGCGCGACGCGCTGTCAGACGACGCAAGTGCGCCTCGCTACGTCGAGGCCATTCGCGGACAGGGCTATCGCCTGTTGGTACCGGCCGAGATCCTGACCGGGAGTACCGGCCCGCGGGCGCGGTACGGCCGCGCCGGTCTCGCGTTGGCGACGGCGGGCGCTGTCGCCCTGCTGCTAGGCGGTGCGTGGTGGCTGCGCAACGTTGCGCCCGCGCCGTCGGTGGCCGTGCTTCCGTTCGCGGACATGAGCCCGTCCGGCGACCAGCAATACCTTGCCGACGGGTTCGCCGAGGAGCTGATCAACCAGCTTTCCCGGCTCGACGGTCTCGATGTCGCCAGCCGCACGGAATCGTTCTACTACCCTCAGTCAACCACGGACCTCGATACCATCGGCGAGAAGCTCAGCGTAACCGCGATTCTCGAAGGCAGTGTGCGACGCTCCGCCGATGAGATTCGGGTCACCGTACAGCTCATCGACATCGACAGCGGCTTCCACCTCTGGTCCGATCATTTCGACCGCAGGCTCGAGGACACGTTTGCCATCCAGGAGGACATTGCCCGCTCGGTAGCCGGCGCACTCGGGATCACGCTCGGGGTCGGCGCCGTGAACGAGTTTCCAGGTGCGGGAACGCGCAGCTTTCCGGCCTACGAAGCGTACCTTCAGGGCGACTACGAAAAGGCAATGGAGCTCGACGGCGAATATGCCGCGGCATGGGGCGCGCGCGGCATCGAGATTGCCTCAACGATGTGGGAGTCGCCGCCGGACGCTGCGCCAGCCATCATTCAACGATCGTACGAGCATGTGGCCCGGTCAGTGGAACTCGACCCGGGATCCGCACAGGCACACGCGAATTTCGCCACGCTGATTTATGCGACGATGGACTGGGTACAAGCCGAGCAATCGTTCGCGCGGGCTTTAACACTCCGACGCAACGCGTATACGCTGGGGCACTACGCGAACATGATGATGCGTGCGGGCCGAAGCCGCCGCGCGCATGCCTTGCACGAGGAGCGTGACGCCCTTCTGCGGGTGCCCGAAGGATCGTCGGTTTTGCGGGCAAATGTCGAAATCGCACTCGGCAACCTGGACGCCGCCCGACTGGGACTGGAGTCGGTCCCGGACCAGTACCGTGGCTATCTGCACCTGGCGATCGCCTACAACCAGGCCTCTATCGACGAGATCAGCACCCTGATTTCGACACTGCCGCACGACAGCATCCCCTATCGTGAACTCTATGGCCCGCTCTCGGCGGTGTTGCACGATCGAGAAGCCGCCCTCGCCTTTCTACGCGGCCTCGCCGACGATCCAGACAGGCACTGGCCGAACAAGTACCGCGACATCGCGCTTGCTGCCGCATACCTCGGCGACGCTCCGCTGGCATTCGAGGTTTTCCGCCGGGAGCTTACGTACACCACGATTCGATTCGGCTCGCTCTGGTTCCCCGTGATGTCCGACGTGCGCAAGCTGTCTGCATTCAAGACGTTTGTGCGCGACGTCAACCTCGACGATTACTGGCGCAAGCACGGCTGGTCGGACTTCTGTCGACCGCGCGGCAAGGATGATTTCGTCTGTGAATAGTCGGAAGCCCGGCCGTCGAGAACGAAGGATTGCCTGCGCCCTGGTGGTTCCCGCTGGCCGTCGGGTCGGATCGGCAAGGAATCAGTCCATCGCCCGAAGCAAAAAATCCTGCATCAGCCTGTACGGCGCGTCGGCACCCGGCGTTCCGTAGTTCCGGCCGGTTACCGCGACGCCCAGGCGCCGCGACGGCACGACGAATATGTTCTGCCCGCCGAAGCCACGCGTCGAGTACGACTCGATCAGCTCGCCGCCGACGAGGAACCGGTCGATCCACCATTGGTACCCGTAGCCACTCGTTATGGCGTCCGAGTAGTCCGCGTGCGGTTGTGTCGACCGAATGACCCATTCCTCGCTGATGACGCGCTCGCCGTGCCACACACCGCCATCCAGGTACAGCTGCCCGAACTTGAGCATCTCGCGTGTTGTCAGGAACAGCCCGCTGCCGCCGTTCGGCAGCCCCGTCGGCGTCTCTGTCCAGTCGACATCCTGTATCTGCAGCGGCGCGAACAGGTATTGGTCGGCGAAATTCTCGAGCGGCACACCGATGACGTGCTCCAGCGCCTGCCCGAGGCTGATCGTGCCGGCCGTGTTGTACACGAACATGGTACCGGGCGTCCGGACGACCCGTTGGTCCAGCAAACCCTTCGAGACGTCGACGTGGGCCTGGAACAGGTCCCACAGCGAGTTCCCGGGCTGCCCGTAGGGCACCGACCATTCATCCCAAGCGAATCCGAAGCGCATGGTCAGCGCATCCTCGAGCGTCATCCCGGCCTTCGCGAGGCTCCAGTTGTCGTAGCCGCCGTAGGTGAACAGGTCGTAGTAGAGTACGTCGACGTCTCGGATGTAGCCCTGGTCGATCGCGATACCGGTGAGCGCCGAAACGAAACTCTTGGTCGTCGAGTGCATGACGTGGCGGTCGAGCCGGGTATTCGACACCCAGCCGTCATACTCGTCCAGTCGCGTCCGGAGGTCCTCGTTGAGGATCAGCACGTTGTTTCGCACGGCGGAGATCGCGTCGACGCCGGGAATGTCCTCGTTGACGACCGCGTCCATCATGGACTGGATGACCTGCATGTCGGCGCCGTGGTCCTGCAGGTGGCCGACGGCCCAGCCGTCGGCGAGGTCCGCGGGCGCGGTGTACGTGTAGGTCTTGCGCGGTGGCGGGTTCGTGACGGCATCGTCACCGCCACCACCGCCGCATGCGGCAAGCGCGAAGAGCGCCAGCGCGACCAGCGGCCGGCAGCGGAAGCCCTTTCGCCCGGCGGACCCGACCGGCGTCATCACGATTCTCGCAGTATCCGGCGGGCCGCGTTGTAACCTGGCGCTCCTGTCACGCCGCCGCCCGGGTGCGTGCCCGCGCCGCACAGGTAAAGGCTTCCGATCGGTGTCGCGTACTGCGACCACCTCGGTAGCGGCCGCATGAAGAACATCTGCTCCAGCGAGATGTCGCCGTGGAAGATGTTGCCCTCGGTGATGCCGAAGCGCTCCTCGAGGTCGGGCGGCGCCAGCACGCAACGCGCCAGGACCGAGCCCGGCACGTTCGGGGCGTACTCGGCAATCACTTCCGTCACCTTGTCGCCCAGCGCCTCGCGATGCGAATCCCAACCGCCGTTCAGCCGGTACGGCAGGTACTGGACGAAGCAGGTCAGCATGTGCCGCCCCCCGGGTGCCAGCGTGTCGTCCACGTTCGAGGCCAGCACGCAGTCCACCCACAGGCGCTCGGGCAACTCGCCCGTGCGCGAGCGGTTGTAGTTAGCCTCCGCCTCGGCGAGCGTCGGGATCAGCGTGAACAACGAACGCTGCTCGCGCGTGCGGTCCGCCGGCATGCCTCTAACCTGCGGCTCCTCCGACAGCACGAAGTTCACCTTGCCGGCCGGGCCGTCCATGCGGATGTCCGCGACGGAACGCCGGAAGTCGGCGTCGAGCTCGCTCGCTTCCACGAGCGTGAGGAACGTGCGCTTGGGGTCCGCGTTCGAGACGACCGTCGTTGCATCCAGCACCTCGCCGGACCCGAGCGTCACGCCCGTCGCCTTGCCGTTCACAATATTGACCTTTGCCACCGGCGCATCGGTGCGCACGGTCACGCCGAGACTTTCGCAGGCGCCCTTCAGCGCCTGCGCGATGGCCCCCATGCCACCGATGACGTGCCCCTGCCAGGCCTGCTGGTCCGCATCGCCGCCCGACAGCAGGTGGAACAGCAGGCCCATCGCCGTGCCGGGCTGGTACGGCCCGCCGTGCTTGCCGTACAGGCTGTTCGACAGGATCAGGCGCTTCAGCTTGTCCGACTCGAAGCGCTTGTCGAGGAACTCGCCGAGCGAGCCCGTCAGGAAGCGCAACAGCTCCGCCACCTGGTCGCCCGAGATGCCGCGGAAGCGCTTGTACAGGCGCAGCCCTTCGGCCAGCTTCGCGAAGCCGCGTGCGTGCACGTCGGGAGGCGGCTCCAGGAAGAAGGGCTGCAGGTAGGCAGCAAGTTTTTTCAGTTCCTCTTCGGTCTCGAAAAAGCGCTCGACGTCGTTCGGCGCGATGCGCTGCAACTCTGCCCGCATGCGGTCGTGTTCCGACCACCACGCAGCGACGTCACCCCCGTCCTCCCGGAACGCCGCCTGCACCCCCGGGTCGCAGGCCACCATGCGCAGCCCGAAGTCGGCAAGCTTCAGGTCGCGAATGATCGTCGGGCGCAGCATGCTCGCGATATAGGACGCGGTGGACACCCGGCAACCCGGTGTCCGCACCGGATCCACCTCCTCCGTGACCGCGCAGCCGCCCACGACGGAACGGCGTTCCAGCACCAGCACCCGGCGTCCGGCTTTGGCCAGGTAGGCCGCGGTGGTCAGGCCGTTGTGCCCGGCCCCGATAACGATCACATCGTATTGCATACGCCCTGCCAAACGGGTTGAATGGACGAAGAATACATGAGTTCACAACCGCACCAGCTCGAAGCCACGCTCCCCGGGTCCTACTACCTGGACCCCGATCATTTAGAGCTCGAACGCGACCGGATTTTCCGCCGCGAATGGTTCTGCGTGGGCCGCGCAGAAGGACTGGAACAGAAAGGCGACTATCGCCTCGTGAACGTGGCGGGCGATAGCCTGCTGCTGGTCATGAGCGACGAACTGCGCGCGTTCCACAACGTGTGCCGCCACCGCGGTTCCGAGCTGGTCATGAGCCCGGACGGCAGCGAGCAGCGCGGCCGCTTCCAGGCGGGCATCCGCTGCCCGTACCATTCGTGGAACTACAAGCTGAACGGCGAGCTGCACAGCACGCCGCACATCGACGTCGACAAGGCCTGCTTCTCGCTGCACCGGGTCGAGCTCGACACCTGGGGCGGGTTCGTGTTCGTGCGCGTCGCCCCGGGCACGCAGTCGCTGGCCGACATGCTCGCGGTTTCCGCGGCGCGCATCCGCCGCTACCCGCTCGCAGACCTCGCGAGCGGCTGGCGCATCGACTACTCGGTCGCCGCGAACTGGAAGGTCATCCTCGAGAACTACAACGAGTGTTACCACTGCGCGGGCGTGCACCCGGAGCTGTGCAAGATCGTCCCGGCGTTCCGCGTGAACGGCGGCGCCGACCTCGACTGGGAGGAAGGCATCCCGCAGAAGGACGGCACGAACACGTTTTCTTTCACCGGCCTCACGAAGCGCGCGCCGTTCCCGGGCCTCGACGACAACGAGAAGATTCGCCACAAGGGCGAGCTCATTTACCCGAACCTGATGCTGAGCCTGTCCATGGACCACGCCGCCGCGTTCACGCTGTGGCCGCGCTCGCCGCAGCGCACGGACATCATCTGCGAGTTCCTTTTTCACCCGGACGAAATGGCGAAGGACGACTTCGACCCGTCCGACGCGGTGGAATTCTGGGACCTCGTGAACCGCCAGGACTGGGCCATCTGCGAATCGGTCCAGCGCGGCATGAATTCCAGTGTCTTCGAGTCCGGTTTCTACGGACCGATGGAGGACTGGAGCCTCGACATCCGCAACTACGTCCGGGAGCGGCTGGCCGAAGAATAAGAACGACGGGACGCGGGCGGTCCCTGCAGCGGGGAGAGGTTCATGCTCGACATCATCGTGTTCGGGGCCTACATCGGGCTCGTGCTTGCGATCGGCCGCTACTGGTCGAAGCGCGTGCACAGCACCGAGGACTTCCATCTCTGCGGCCGCGAACTGGGCCCGGTGCCCGCCTCGTTGTCGCTCGCCGCGACCGAGTTCTCCGGTTCCGGCCTGATCGGCGGCGCGGGCCTCGCCTACGCGATCGGCGTGTCCGGCATCTACTGGAACTACGGCGCGATACCCGCCTACTTTTTCATCGGGCTGTTCATCGCGCCGCGCCTGCGCAAGCTGCAGCTCACGACCATCCCCGAGTACATCGGCAACGTGTTCGGCGTCGAGACACGCAGGCTGACGGCCGTGTTGCAGATCCTCGAGGCGGTCGCGTTCGTCGCCGTGCAGATCCTCGTGTCGGCGATCCTGCTGTCCGCACTGTTCGACCTCACGATCGCGCAGTCGTCGATCATCATCACGGCCGCGTTCGCGATCTACACGATGATGGGCGGTCTCTGGGCCGTGGTCTGGACGGACGCGCTGCAGTACGTCGTGCTGATGACCGGCGTGATCCTCGCGGTCGTGCTCGCCTGGATCGCGGTCGGCGGCATCGGCGGCCTGCAGTCAGCATTGCCCGAGTCCTATTTCGACCCGACCGCGCTCGGCTTCTGGACGCCGCTCGCGTGGTCCGCGCTCGCGCTCTACAGCTACGGCGTCGACCAGGCGTACATGCAACGCGCGCTGGCCGCGAAGGACCCGGCCACGGCGCGTTTCGCGTACCTGTTCACCGGCTGCAACTACGTCGTGTTCGGCGCCTGCGTCGCGTTCCTCGGCATGGCGGCCGCCGCACTGCTGCCGGGCCTCGAAAGCCAGGACGAGGCGCTGCCGGAACTCGTGGCGCAGGTGCTGCCGGAGGGCGTACGCTCGCTGATCATGACCGCGATCATGGCCGCCACGATGTCCACGTCCTCGTCGTTCCTCGCCGCCGCGTCCTCGCTCGCCGTACAGGACCTGTACGAGCCGATGTTCGGGCACAATTCGAGTGACGCGAGGCAGATCTTCCATTCGCGCGTCATCACCGCCGTGCTGGCCGCGGTCGCGCTGTCCATTTCCCTGGTGTTCCCCGGCGTCGTCAGCCTCGTCGTGTTCGCGACGCTGCTCGCGCCCGCCGCGATCTTTGTGCCGTTCATCCTGTCGGTCTTCTGGAAGCACACGCCCCGGCATGTGGGCTTCTGGGCGATCCTCGTGTCGGCGGCAGCCGGCTGTGCGTCGCAGCTGTTCGTCTACGACCAGGTCGATGGCTGGCCCGGCGCGATCCACCCGATGTTTGTCGCGCCGGTCGCGGCGCTGGCCGTGATGCTGCCGGCCGCATGGTTCCGGCGCGCACCGTGACGGACCGTGTCGTCCACAGCACCTGGGAGCGGCCGGTCGCGTCGCCCTCGTCCATGCCGGTATCGGCCGACGTCGTCGTCATCGGCGGCGGCATCATCGGCATCTCGACGGCGTGGTTCCTCGCCCGGCAGGGCGTCAACGTCGTCGTCTGCGAGAAAGGCCACGTCGCCGGCGAACAGTCCGGCCGCAACTGGGGCTGGGTGCGGCAACAAGGACGCGACACGCGCGAGCTGCCGATGGCGATGGCGGCAAACCGCATCTGGCGCACACTGGAAGACGACATCGGCGAGCGCGTCGGCTTTCGCCAGGGCGGCTGCCTGTTCGTCGCGCGCAAAGAAGCCGAGCTCGGCGCGTTCGAAGACTGGGTGCAGATCGCCCGCGAACACGGCCTCGACACGGAGCTGATCGGCCGGCACCGGCTGGCCGAACTGGTGCGTGGCGGCGGCATCGACTGGCCCGGTGCGATGTACACGGCCAGCGACGCCCGCGCCGAACCGCACAAGGCCGCGCCGGCAGTTGCCCGTGCCGTCGAGCGCGCGGGTGGCGCGGTCCTCACCGGCTGCGCCGTGCGCGGCCTGGACCTCGAAGCGGGCCGCGTCGCCGGCGTCGTGACCGAGCACGGCCGCATACGCGCCGCCGCGGTGCTGTGCGCGGGCGGTGCGTGGACATCGATGTTCTGCCGTTCAGTCGGCGTCGCACTGCCGCAGCTCCGCGTGCGCGGCACCGTCGTGCGTACCGCTCCGGGACCGGACATACTCGACGGCACACTGTTCGACGAACGCATCGGCATCCGCCGGCGCGACGACGGCGGCTACACGATCGCACCCGGCATGCTGCTCGACCACGCGCTGACGCCGGCCTCGTTCCGCTGGTTCGCGAAGTTCCTCCCGGCGCTGAAGATGGACTGGCGCATGCTTCGCCTGTCGTTCGGCCGCGAGTTTTTCGACGAGCTCCGCGCACCGCGGCGGTGGTCCCTCGACGCCCCCTCGCCGTTCGAGGCCACCCGCGTCCTGGACCCGGCGCCGAACCCGAAGGCCGTCGCCGTGCTGCGCCGCGACCTGGCGACCGTGTTCCCGGCGCTGGCCGACGTCGCATTCGTCGAGACCTGGGCCGGCATCATCGAGTCGACGCCGGACGTCATCCCGGCCATCGGCGAGACGCATATCCCCGGCTTCCACGTCGCTACCGGCTTCAGCGGCCACGGCTTCGGCATCGGCCCGGGCGCCGGCATGGCGATCGCCGGCCTGCTGACCGGCCACGACACCGGCATCGACCTCGAACCCCTGCGGCTCGGGCGCTTCTTCGACGGCACGCCGATGACGCCGCAGTCGTCAATTTGATGAGGACCGCCTCGCCATGCTTCGACTGACCATTGTCCTGCTCGTCGCATTGTCGGCGTGCGGCACGGAAGAACCACCCGAACCGAAAGCCGTGTTCATCATCCTCGACGGCATCCCCGCCGACGTCATCGAGCGCGTGCCGACGCCGCAGCTCGATGCGCTCGCCGCCGAGGGCGGCTACACGCGGAGCTTCGTCGGCGGCGAGATCGGCGGCGAATCGGAAAGTCCGACGGTCTCGGCCGTCGGCTACCAGAGCCTGATCACCGGCACCTGGGCGAACAAGCACAACGTGTATGACAACGACGTGACGAACCCGGACTACGGCTACTGGGACATCTTCCGGATCGCGAAGCACCACGACCCGGCGCTTGCCACTGCCGTGTTCTCGACCTGGGAAGACAACCGGACGAAGCTGCTCGGTGACGGCCTGCCCGCGGCCGGCGGGCACAAGATCGACACCGCGCTCGACGGCCTGGAGCGCGACACCGCGCGCTACCCGCACGAGGGCGGCGACCCGGATCTCGACGAATTCATCAGCGACATCGACGACGCCGTTGCCGCCGAGGCGGCCCGCTATCTACGCCTGGAGGGCCCGAACCTCACCTGGGTTTACCTGCAGTACACCGACGACGCGGGGCATCGCTACGGCGACAGCCCTGAAATGGACGCCGCGGTGCGGGCGATGGACCGGCGCGTCGGCCAGATCACCGATGCGCTGTCACAGCGACAGGGCGAGGACTGGCTGGTCGTCGTCACGACCGACCACGGCCGCGACGCCGTCGACGGGCGCGAACACGGGGAGCAAACGACGCGCGAACGGACGACATGGATCGTGACGAACAGCCGGCGGCTCAACGCCCGCTTCGCGCAGTCGCCACCCATTGTCGATATCCTGCCGTCGATCGCCGCGCACCTGGGCCTCGACATACCGGCGGACATCGCCGCCCGGCTGGACGGCCGGACGTTCATCGACCCCTGACCCACTCCATCGCGGCGTCGCGATCGTCGAAATCGAAGTGCCGCACCTCGGCGTCGATCAGCAGGCGCGCGAACTTCGGCATCGCCGAGAGGAACCGGCTGCCAGTCACGAGCGCGACCCGGCGCAGGTACTTCCGGTGATCGCGGACGAAGCGCAGGTGCGACAGGAATGCCGCGAGATCATCCCAGCCGGGAAAGTCCTCGGCGACGACCACGAGTCCCGAGAGACCGCCCGTGCGCTCGATGAACGGGTCGACGACGCGCTCCAGCCGTTCGAAGTCGCCGACTTCCAGCTCGTCGTGCGGCTCGAGCACCAGCACGCTGTCGTCTTCGTGCAGCTCGAACTCGAGCTCGCCGGGCGACGACGGCGCCGAGACCCATTCGCGGGCGTCATGCTCCTCGTCGTTCACGTACACGCGCACGTCGCCGGGCAGCAGGATGCCGAACGCCTTGACCATTCGCACCACCCATTCGTGGTCGCTGACGACCGCGACCCGCTCGAACGCGGTGAAGTGCCGCATGCCGATTTTCGCGTCCTCCCAGGCCGCCGCCCCGGTATAGCCGTCGAACTCATCACCGAGCACGTACAGGAGCCGCAGCCGCCGGTGGCGCGACAGGGCATCCTCGACGGCGGGCACCAGCACGTCGAGATAATCCGTTTCGGTCACCTTGCCGCGGGCGCGTATGCCGACAACGCCGTCGGGCAGGCCCTCGATTCTTTCGAGCATGTCGTCCTCCTGCAGGTGCTTCGGGCCGACCATTGTCGCAGAGCCGCCGCGACAGCGGTATGTCAGTCGCAGGGCGGCGCTCCGCCGCGAACGACGACCAGCTCGTTGCTGCAGAATCCGTTGAAGTCGGTACGGCCGGTCAGGCTGTAGGCACCGAGGCTGCCGAACTCGAGGATGTCGCCCGGGCGCACGTCGGCCGGCAGGCTCACGTCGCCCGGCAGGGCGTCGGACGAGTCGCAGGTCGGGCCGAAGAGCCGGAAACGCGCGGTCGCGCCGGCGTGACGTTCGCCATTGCGCCAGCAGCGAACCGGGAAGCGCTCGTGGCCGCGGAAGCGCAGTTCCCAGAAAACGCCGTACATGCCGTCGTTGAGGAACAGCCGGTCTTCCTTGCGCAGCAGTACCTCGACCAGCGCCGACATGCCCGGCGCCGCCAGCGCCCGGCCCGGCTCCACCAGGATCTCGCCGCCGTGCGCCAAAGGCAGGCTCGCAATCGCGTCACGGACCGCCGCGAAGAAATCGGCCAGCGGCGGCACATCGTAGCCGGGGTAGCGCAGCGGAAAGCCGCCGCCGATGTCCACGAGCCGGACGCGGAACGGCAGCGACGACAGGACGTTCCGCGCCACGCCGATCGAGTGGCGGTACGCGTCGGGGCTGACGACGTTGGAGCCCACGTTGAACGCCAGCGCCGGCTCCGCGCCGGCATCCCGGATAGCCTCCAGCAGACGGGGGATGTCGGCGGGCGGCGCGCCGAAGCGCACCGACAGGTCCGCCATTGCCGATTCGTGGTGCACCGCCATCCGCGCAAAAATCACCGCGCGTTCGGCGTCGATCTCGCCGAGCAAGGGCGCCAGCCCGCTCGCGTGATCGATGAGAAAGTGGCGGACGCCGTGTTTCCGAAACGCGGTGCCGGCCGCGCCGCGCAGCCGCACCGGGGTCATGAAACAGCAGGCGGCATCCGGTGACACCCGCCGGGCGAGCTCGACCTCCGGGAGGGAAGCACAGTCGAAATGCGCCACGCCACCGTCTGCGAGCGCGCGCAGGACCGCCGGGTGACTGTTGGCCTTGACGGCGTAGAGCACGCGCCCCGGGAATGCAGTGACGAAATCTTGCGCGCCCCGGCGATAGACGTCCGGGTACAGGCAATACACGGGCTGCTCGCGAACGTGTCCGCGTACGACGTCGGCCACGTCGTCATACTCGGGCAGATTGTCGTTCACGCAGGTCCTGTCGCGATGGCTGCCCGGCTAGAAGCTGAGCGTCAGCTTCAGCCCGACGGCCGGGTCTGGCAGCACCCGGCGGGCATACGGCCGGGCGTACGGGTCGTGGAACGCGGGCGTCGCGACGAAATACGGCATGAAACTGACGTCCGTCTCGATGCCGAACAGCTTGTCCACCTGCCGGTTCAGGCTGCCGAGCGGATCGGTCAGCACCCAGATCCACTTGTCGCCGGTGGATCGATAACCGCGATCGGCCGTTCTCTCGCGAACGCCTTCCCGGACATCCATGAACCAGAGCCCGACCAGCGACCCGAGCACCGGCGTGAAGACCAGGTCCTGGTACGACGGTTCCTCGGCGAGCGCCTCCGCACCAAACTCGAACATCGTCGACAACAACACCGAGTACCAGAAGGACTCGCCATTCGAATAGCCGCGCTCGCGGGCCCGAACGAAATACGACGCGCCCCAGTACGGGTGGATGATGTAGTTCAGGTAGAAGTCGTCGGAGTCGACCTGCGGGTTCGTGACGTTGTTCCAGTACTTCGAGAAGCTGTAGTCCTGCTTGTCTTCCTCGGTCCAGTTCGTCACGCTTTCGGGCATCGCGTAGAGGATCGCCACCGCGGCGAACTGGTAGCCGGCGAAGTACAGCGTATCGCGTCGCAGCCCGTCGGCGTCCTTTGCCGGCTCGTCCGGCAGCAGCAACGCGCCCTGCTCGTCGACACCGGAAAACGGTTGGTCCGCAAACGTGTGGAAGCCCGACTGCCCGCAGCACGAGAGTGGCATCGACGCGTCGAGCGACGCGCGCGTGCGCGGATCGAGGTCGTCCACGCCGAATCGCGGCTGCGCGTCGGCAGGCAACGCATACCCGGCGGCAAGCATCACCGCGGCGACGCCGACAGCCAACCGACGGCGCATCACTTGCCGCCCATCCCGCCGTGGATCGCCAGCTGGAAGGCGAAATCGACGGTCGCATCGGAGAACAGTTCCTCGACGATGCCGAACGACATCGACAAGCCGCTGCCCGCGAAGCGGTAGTCACCACCGACCATGAGCTGGAAGGAGCTTCCGCCGAACTCGTCGAGTGCGCTGTCGAAGTACGAGCCCTGCGCATACAGCGACGCCATCGCGCGCAGGCGCTGCCCGAAGCGCCAGTCCGCCGCGATACCGCCGAACGGTACCGCGGACTCCTGGATGTCGGCGAACAGGTCGCTGTCGCCGGTCACGAGCACGCCGGCGTGCGCCGTGAGGTCGAGACGCTCGAGCCCGAACGCGCGATCGACGGTGCCGTACACACCAATCGCGAGGTCGGTGCCGCCACTGCCCCGCAGGGCGTCGGCATCACCGGTCGGGAGCTTCAGCGTCGCGCGCACCGCGTACCGGTGACGATCGTCGTCGCCGAGGCCGAGCGGCACCGCCGCCGTCAGCCGGATGTCGCCAAGGCCGGCAGAGTCGTCCACGAGTGCGTACGGCTCCCGTCCGGCGCCCGCATAGCGAAACTCCAGGCGATTGCGCGGACCGGTGCGCTTCGAGTTCGTCATGCCGAAGACGTCGTGCCAACCCTCGATGACCGGATCGAGGACGCCGTTGGCGTGCGCGACCAGCGGCACGTCCACGCCGACTTCCAGCCACTCGGTCAGCCCGTGTCGCACGCGGAAGTTCAGGTAGTAGCTCTCGCCGTCCAGGACGATCGATTCGCCGCCAGCGGCCGAGGCGTCGGCATGATTCGCGACGTCGAGCGTCGCGAGCCAGGTCGTCGTGCCGTCATCGATGCGTCCCGCGCCCTCGAACGTCGGCAGGCCGAAGATCTGCAGGAAGGGATTGTGCGTGCGCACCGGAAACCACGCCTCGTCCGTTGCCGCCGCGGCCGGCACCGCGCACAACGCACAGGACGCAATGACGGCACGCAGCATGCCGGTCCGGTCGATTGTCTGCCGGCGTGATATCACGCGTTTTCCCGTTCCCTGCAGCCGCCCGTTGTTGTCGCTCGTCCGGCGGCGCACCTTCCCCCGAATCCTGTCCCGTCCATCGTGCCGGCCGGGCCCGAGGACGCATTATAGGACACGAGCCGCCCGGCTCCGAGCGGCCGCGATCAGCGGTTACAATCGCCCGATGAACACTCGCATCCCGGCGCGGCCTGCGCCACTACTTCGTCGCTGCTCGGCAGCGGCCTGCCTTGCCATCCTGGCCGCCCTGCCGGCCGCCGCATCCGCGGCCGACGGCGGACAGGGCCTTCGGGAGCGCCTGCGGCTGGATACCGGCTGGCGCTTCCATCGCGGAGACCCCGGCGGAAGCGTCAGCCTGACTTACGACGTGCTGCCCCGGGAGGCGGGCGTCCCCACGCGGGACGACCTGCCCGTCCTCAAGCCCTGGATCCTGCCGTCGGCCAATGCCTTCATCCGGGACCCCGACGCGAGGCACTCCCGGCCCGGCACGACGCCGCCGGGAAGCGACCTGACGTTCCTGGACGCCGATTTCGACGACAGCGCGTGGGAATCCGTGACGGTACCGCACGACTGGGCCATCCGCGGGCCGTTTCTCGACACCGGGCCCTACGGCGGCATGGGGCGTCTGCCGAGTTGGGGCGTCGGCTGGTACCGGCTCGACCTCGACATCCCGGCGGCGGACCAGGGGCGTTCGATCTTTCTCGACATCGAAGGCGCCATGGCGTTCTCGACCGTGTGGTTGAACGGCGAACTGGTTGGCGGCTGGCCGTACGGCTACAACTCGTACCGGCTCGACCTGACGCCCTACGTCCGTCCCGGCGGCACGAACCTGCTGGCGGTGCGGCTCGACAACCTGCCGGATTCGGCGCGCTGGTACCCCGGCGGCGGCCTGTACCGCGACGCCTGGCTGGTGCGGACCGACCCTGTGCACGTGGCCCAGTGGGGCACACGCGTCACGACGCCCGAGGTTTCCGAGGAAGTGGCCGTCGTGCACGTCGCGGTGACGATCGACAACGACACGTCGGAGGCGGTCAGCGCCGCCGCGTTCACGGAGATCTTCGACCTCGACGCCGCCGGCCAGGCCTACGGCGCCCCGGTTGCGACGATCGAGCATCCGTCCGTCGCGCTGGCGGCGGGCGGGTCCGGCCTCGCGGCGGGCGAAACCGTCGTTCGCCGGCCACGGCTCTGGGGGCCGCCGCCGGACCAGGTACCGCACCGGTACCTGGCCGTCACCACCGTCCGCGCGGGCAACCGCGTCACCGACCGTTACGAGACCCGTTTCGGGATTCGCGACGTCCGCTTCGACGCGGACCGGGGCCTCGTCGTGAACGGCAGGCCGGTCCCGTTGCGGGGCGTGAACAACCACCACGACCTCGGCGCGCTCGGCGCCGCGTTCAATGTGCGGGCGGCCGAGCGACAGCTCGAGATACTCCAGGGAATGGGGGCGAACGCCGTGCGGACGGCGCACAACCCGCCGGCGCCGGGCCTGCTCGAGCTGGCCGACCGCATGGGCATCCTCGTGGTCGACGAGATCTTCGACGTCTGGCAGCGTCGGAAAAC
Source organism: uncultured Pseudomonadota bacterium (assembly GCA_913055625.1). GTDB lineage: Bacteria > Pseudomonadota > Gammaproteobacteria > Steroidobacterales > Woeseiaceae > UBA1847. The sequence continues at coordinate 235,156 of CAJXJW010000003.1, forward strand.
GCCGCTCGACTTCCACCTCGTCTTCGACGACTGGCACGAGGCCGACCTGCGCGCGTTCATCCGCCGCGATCGCAATCACCCGTCCGTCATCCTGTGGAGCGTGGGCAACGAGGTCGGCGAACAGCTCGCCGGTGAGGACGGCGCCGCCATCGCGCGGCGGCTCGTCGCGATCGCGCACGAGGAGGACCCGTCCCGCGCCGTCACCGCCGCGATGAACTGGTCGAACGCCGGCGATCCGCTCCCGGAGACGCTTGACGTCGTCAGCCTGAATTACCAGGGCGTCGGCATCCGTACGCTGCCGAGCGACTTCCCCGAGTACCGGGCGAGGCTGCCACAGAAACCGATCTTCAGCAGCGAGAGCGCAGCGGCGCTCAGCAGCCGGGGCGAATACCAGTTCCCGGTCTTCGGCGGTCGCAGCGGCCCCGTGCGCCCGGGGGTCGGCGGCGATCCGGACACGCTGCAGGTCAGCGCGTACGAGCTCTATGCCGCGGACTTCGGCTCGTCGGCCGACAAGTCGTTCGCACTGCACGACCAGCACCCGTGGGTGGCGGGCGAGTTCGTGTGGTCCGGTTTCGACTACCTGGGCGAGCCGACGCCATATTACGACGCGCGGAGCGCCTACTACGGCATCGTCGACCTCGCGGGCCTGCCGAAGGACCGCTACTACCTGTACCAGTCCCGCTGGCGGTCCGAGCTGCCGATGGCGCACATCCTGCCGCATTGGACCTGGCCGGGCCGCGAGGGCGAGGTCACGCCGGTGCACGTGTTCACGTCCGGTGACGAGGCCGAGTTGTTCGTCAACGGGGAGTCCCACGGCCGCCGGAAGAAGGCACCCTACCAGTACCGGCTGCGCTGGGATGCCGTCGAATACGCGCCGGGCGAGCTCGAAGTCGTTGCCTACCGCGACGGTAAGGAATGGGCCCGGGCGCGCATGCCGACCGCCGGCGCCGCCGCCGGGCTCGAACTCACGGCGGACCGGGACCGGATCACCGCCGACGGCCGCGACCTCGTCTACGTCACCGTCCGAGTGACCGACGCGGACGGCCGCACGGTCCCGCGCGCGAAGCACGCCATCACCTTCAGCGTCGACGGGCCGGGCGAACTCGTCGCGACGGACAACGGCGACCCGACCAGCTTCGTGCCGTTCCCGTCGCCGGTCCGGGATGCATTCAACGGCTATGCCATCGCGATCGTCCGCGGCGTGCCGGGTCAACCGGGCGAGATTACCGTGCGCGCTGCGAGCGACGGGCTGGCCGGCGCGGACGCCACGATCACGGCGGCCAACTGAAAGCTTCTGCCACGGACCCGATTGCTGGTACGGTCCGGCGAAGCATGCCAGGAACAACCAGGGGGATCCGGATGCCACGCCACGTTCTTGCGGCCCTGCTCGTCGCCGCCTCGTTCACCGCCAACGCGGACACCGTCCGCATCGACATACGCACCGATGCCCCGATCGGGCGCATCAACCCGAACGTGTACGGCCAGTTCGTCGAGCACCTCGGTCGCGGCATCTACGGCGGCATCTGGGTAGGGCCGGACTCCGAAATTCCGAACCAGGACGGCTACCGGATCGACGTGTTACAGGCGCTGAAGGAACTCGAAGTGCCGCTGATGCGCTGGCCCGGTGGCTGCTTCGCCGACCAGTATCACTGGCGCGACGGCATCGGCCCGGCCGATGCGCGCGTCGCGCGCCTGAACGCGAGCTGGGGCGGGGTCATCGAGCCGAACACGTTCGGCACGCACGAGTTTTTCAACCTGGCCGAGATTCTCGGTGCGCAGACCTACCTGAACTTCAACGTCGCAACCGGCACCGCGCGCGAAGCGATCGAGTGGCTCGAATACATCACGTCGGATTCGGCCTCCGCGCTCGCGAACGAGCGTCGCGCGAACGGCCGCGACGAGCCGTGGAAGATCGACTACTACTCCATCGGCAACGAGACCTGGGGCTGCGGCGGCAACATGCGGCCGTCGTTCTACGCCGACGAGTACGCGCGCTTCGCCACGTTCCTGAACGTGCCCGGCGCCCAGCCGAAGCGAATCGTGTCCGGCTCGTACGAGGGCAATATCGACTACAGCCGGGAAATCCTCGAGAACAGGGGCGTGACCGACCGCGCCGAGGGCATCTCGGTGCACTTCTATACGCTGCCTACCGGCGACTGGGGCAAGAAAGGCGCCGGCATGGGCTTCCCCGAGGCCGAGTGGATTTCGACGATCGAGCGCACGCAGCGCATGGACGGGATCATCACCGAACAGCTCGAGATGATCGATGCGGCCGATATCGACGGCGAGTTCCAGCTCTACGTCGACGAGTGGGGCATGTGGGTAGATCCGCCCGCCGACGGCCCCGGCGGCGTGCTGTACCAGCAGAACACGATTCGCGACGCCGTGGTCGCCGCCGTCAACCTGAACATCTTTCACGATTACGCCGATCGCGTGCCGATGACGAACATCGCGCAGATGGTGAACGTGCTGCAGGCCATGATCCTCACCGACGGGCCGCGCATGCTGCGCACGCCGACCTACCACGTCTTCAACCTGTACAAGCCGTTTCGAAACGCCGAGGCCCTGCCCGTCGCCGCGACCCCGCCCGCCTATAGACACGCGGAGACGTCTGTGCCCGCGCTCAGCATTTCCGCCGCTCGTCACGACGACGGTCGGCTGGTACTGGCGATCGTCAACGTCGACCCGGGCACCGCGCACGAGATCGACCTCGGCGATACCTGGAACGTGATCTCGGCCAACGTGCTCGCCGGCGACGCGATGGACGCGCACAACACGTTCGAGGCGCCGGACAAGGTTCGGCCCGTGCGCGCGGAGGTCGGCGACCGGGCGCGCCGCATTCCGGCGCCTCCGGCCTCTGTGACCGTGCTGGAACTCGCGCGCTAGGCGGGCTCAGCCGCCGCTGATGAGCAGGTGCACCCAGACACTCGCCGCGTAACCGAGCGCGATGACCGGCGTCCAGACCAGGTGCGAAATGAAGGTGTACTGGCCGCGCGCCTGCCCCATCAGCGCCACGCCGGCCGCGGAGCCGATCGACAACAGGCTGCCGCCGACCCCCGCCGTCAGCGTGATCAGCAGCCATTGATCGAGGCCCATGGGCGGGTTCATCTCGAGGACCGCGATCATCAACGGGATGTTGTCCAGGACCGCGGACAGGATGCCCACCAGCACGTTGGCCGTCGTCGGGCCCATCTCCCCGTACAGGTACACGGACACCTCGGCGAGATAGCCCACGAAGCTCAGGCCGCCGACGCACATGATGACGCCAAAGAAGAACAGCAGCGTATCCCACTCCACGCGCGCGACCTCGCGAAACGTGTCGAACGCCTGGATGTCACCCGCCGTCCCGTAGCCGGGTGTGTCTGACAGCTTGCGGGCGTGCGTTTGCTGCAGGTAGTAGCCGAACAGCTTCAGGTAGGCGAGGCCCGTGAGCATCCCGAGGAACGGCGCCAGGTGCAGGAAATTGTGAAACGACACCGCGGTCATGATCGTCAGCACGAACAGGCCGACGATGCGTTTCGCGCCCCGCTTCAGCACGACCGGCACGTCGTCGGCGGTGCCCCGGTCCCGCGGCACCGCGAGCGACATGATGGCGGCCGGCACGAGGTAGTTCACGACGGACGGCAGGAACAGCGCGAAGAACTCGGTGAACTGCACGTGTCCGCGCTGCCACACCATCAACGTCGTGATGTCGCCGAACGGGCTGAAGGCCCCGCCGGCATTCGCGGCGATGACGATGTTCACGCAGGCCGGCGCGACAAACCGCCGGTTGCCGTGCCCGATCGCGAGGACCACGGCGCACAACACCAGCGCCGTCGTCAGGTTATCGATCAGCGGCGACAGGAAGAACGCGCAGACGCCGGTGATCCAGAACACCTGCCGATAGCCGAATCGGCGCCGGATCAGCCACGACCGGAGCGCGGCGAACACGTTTCGCTCGCTCATCGCGTTGATGTAGGTCATTGCCGTCAGCAGGAACAGGAACAGCTCCGCGAACTCGACGAGAAAGCGTTCCAGCGCCGCCTCGGTTTCGTGCACGTGGCCCTGCTGAACGTAGTAGCCGGCAATGATTGCCCAGATGACGCCGGCGGCCAGCAGCACGGGCACCGACTTGCGCATGTGGTTCATCTCCTCGGTGATGACCACGGCATACGCCAGGATGAAGATGACGAGGGTCGCAAAGCCGACCCAATGCATGGTGAGATCCATTGCTCCCGCTCGCGAGACATTCAAACCCGGCAAGGATACGCCGCCTGTCGAAAGTTCAAAGCGCCGTGTGTCGAACGACGTTGCGCGCCGTTCGTATACAATGCCGTCATGCATTCCCGTCAGACTTTCAGGCTGGCCGCCCTGCTCTGCGGCCTGTGCGTCGCGGGCTGCGGGTCCGGGGACCCGGGCACGCAAGCCGGTCCGCCAATCCGCGTCGTGGACGGCCTGCTCGACCAGTCGCAGCCGGAGACGCTCGGCCTCGCTTTCGCGCCGGGCGCCGAGACCCACACGATATTTCGCCCCGGCCCGGAGGACGAGTACTTCGCGCACGGCGTCGTGCTGATTCCGTTCAAGGGCCGGCTGTACGCGCAGTGGCAATCCTCCGCGCGGGACGAGGACGGTCCCGACACGCGCGTTCGCTACAGCGTGAGCGACGACGGCGCGCACTGGTCGCCGCCGGCCGAGCTGGCACCGTCCATGGACGACGGTATCCGCACGAGCGGCGGCTGGTGGACCGACGGCGAGACGCTCGTCGCGTACATCAACACGTGGCCGGAGGCCGAAGGCCAGCCGGTCGGTGGGTACACAATGGCGCGCACGAGCACGGACGGCGAGAACTGGTCCGGTTTGCGCCCCGTCACCGATGCGGACGGGGAACCCGTCGCCGGCGTGATCGAGCAGGATCCCCACCCGTTGCCCGACGGACGCATCGTCTCCGCGTTCCACGTCCAGCCGGGCTTGATGCTGTCGCCCTGGTACACCGACGACCCGACCGGCCTCAGCGGCTGGACCCGGGGGCGGATGGACAACCTGCCGCACGCGGACAGCGGCATCACCCGCGAGATCGAGCCGAGCTGGTTCCTGAAGCCCGACGGCAGCATCGTCATGGTCATGCGGGACCAGGCGGAGAGTTTTCACAAGCTTGCCGCCGTGAGCCGCGACCGGGGCGAGACCTGGTCCACGCCGGTCCTGACGAACGTGCCCGACTCCCGTTCGAAGCAGAGCGCCGGCAACCTGCCGGACGGCACGGCATACCTTGTCGGCAACCCGACCGACGACCGCGAACGCTTCCCCCTCGCGATCCTGCTGAGCGGCGACGGCACGACGTTCGATCGCGCGTGGCTGCTGCGCGGCGGCGGTGCCAACCTGCAACCGCGGCGCTACGAAGGCCAGTACAAGCGTGCCGGCTTCAGCTACCCGAAGAGCGTCCTGTGGGGCGACCATCTCTACGTCGCCTACGCGACGAACAAGGAAGACGTGGAACTGACGCGGGTTCCCGTGGCCGGCCTGGCGCGGTGATTTTCGTCTTCGAGGTACGGGTTCGCCCGGGCTACCGGGCGGAGCAGTACGCCGGCGCCTGGGTCCGGGCCAGCGAGATCATCCAGCGCGCGCCGGGCGCGCGCGGCACCCGGCTGCACCGCAAGATCGGCGAGCCGGATCACCTACTCGCCATCGCGAGCTGGGACGACAAGGCGTCGCGCGACGCGATGGAGTCGCATCCGTCCGAGGAGGTTCGCCGCATCATCGCGAGCCAGGCGGAGTTCGTCGACATCCGCGTCGTCGGCGAATTCGAAGACCCGGACTGGGTCGTGTTGCCGTCCGGCGGGGACTGACACCCGGCTTATTCCCGGGCGCGCGATGCTACCATCCGCAGCATGAAGACGACGGCGGTCAGGATCACCGAGTACGGCGGGCCCGAGGTATTGCGCTTCGAGACCGTCGAGCTGCCGGAACCGGGCCCCGGCGAAGCGCGCCTGCGGCAGACTGCCATCGGCCTGAATTTCATCGACGTCTATCACCGCACCGGCCTGTACCCGCCCGGCCTGCCGAGCGGGCTCGGCAGCGAGGCCGTGGGTGTCGTCGAAGCCGTCGGCAGCGACATGGGCGAACTGAAGGTCGGGGATCGCGTCGTCTATACCGGCGGCACGCTGGGCGCCTACGCCGTCCGCCGCAACCTGCCGGCCGACCTGCTCGTGCCGATACCGGACGACGTCGAGGACGCGACCGCGGCGGCCGTTTTCCTGAAGGGCCTGACGGCCTGGTACCTGTTACACCGCAGCTATCGCGTCCGGCGCGGCGACCCGATCCTGCTGTACGCCGCCGCGGGCGGCGTCGGTTCGATCGCGTCGCAGTGGGCGAAGACACTGGGCGCAATCGTCATCGGCGTCGTGGGTTCGCCGGACAAGGCCGGCCTCGCCCGGGAGCTGGGCTGCGATCACGTGCTGGCAGGCGACAGCGACGATCTCGCCGCCGAGGTGCGCGCACTGACGGAAGGGGCCGGGGTCGCCGCCGTCTACGACTCGGTCGGGCGCGATACGTTCATGACGTCACTCGATTGCCTGCGGCCCCATGGCACGATGGTGACCTACGGGAATTCCTCGGGCCCGGTCGAGCCGTTCGCACCGGCGGAACTCGCGAAACGCGGTTCGCTGTACGTCACCCGCCCGACGCTCGCGCACTTCATCGGCACGCGGGCCGAGTTGCTGTACGCCGCGTCGGTACTGTTTTCGTTTCTGCGGGACGCGTCGCCGGTCATCCGCATCGGCCAGCGCTACCCGCTCGCCGACGTGGCGGCGGCGCATCGCGCGCTCGAAGGACGGCACACGATCGGATCGACGATCCTGCTGCCCTGACCGTCAGGCCAGCTCGCGCTCGAACAACGCCAGCAGCCTCTCCCAGGCCCGCTCCGCCTGCGCTTCGTTGTAGACGTCCGAATCCGGTGGACACCAGCCGTGCAGCGTGCCGGCGTATACCTCGATCTCGGCCTCGACGTCGGCCGCGTCGAATGCCTCGCGCAGGTGCCGTTTCGCATCGGGCTCCTTCGCGTCGTCGTTCTCGGCGATCGCGACGAGGAAGCCGGCGCGCAGGCCGGGAGCGAGGCGGTGCGGGCTGTCTTCCGCGTCCGTCGCGAGGCCTCCGCCGTGAAACGACGCGCCGGCCCCGACGCGCCCCGGGTAGGCCGCCGCGAGCCGTATCGTGTAGGAGCCGGTCATGCAATAGCCCATCACGCCGATCGGGCGTGTCACGTCGACCGAGGGATGGGCGTCGAGGTACTCGATCAGCGCGCCGCCGTCCGCGACGCAGGTGTCGGGCGACAACGACCGCGCATGCGGCATCAGCCGTTCCCGCACGACGGGGTCGCGGAAGCTCTCGCCCTCGCTGATCAGCTCGCCGCGGTGCGTCCGGTAGTACGGGTTGACGACGACGACCGTGTAGCCTGACGCCGCGAGGCGCTTGCCCATCAGGCGAAACGCGGGACGGATCCCCTTGATGTCGGGCCACAGGATCACGCCGGGATGGCGGCCGGTGGCCGGGCGCGCGAGGAAGGCATCCATTTCGCCGTCCGGCATCGGCACCGTGACGTCGCCGGCTTCGACGTCGGCGGCGCCCGCGGCAGCGGGCAGCATCGCGGCCAGCGCCGTGGCACTCAGGCCGCGGCCGAATTCCCGTCGCGATAACCTGCCTTGGCGGTACGCCGCCTCCGCGTCGCGAACCGTCTCTTCATCACACATGGCCTGCCTCCGATTGCCGGGAACGTCCCGGAGACATTACCACGCGGCGCCGCCGGCGCGCCGGCGCGCCGGCGTCAGCCGGAGCGAGTCGCAATCGCCGGGGAAATCCGGCTCGCCCGCCGCGCCGGCCCGATGACCGCGGCCTGGCCCACGGACCACAGGACGACCATCGCAATCGGCACGATGTACCAGGCCATCGGTGCCATCGAGAAGGCATTGACCATCAGCATGTTCAGGGCGACCGCCAGTACCGCGCCGACGCCGATGCCGAGTGCGCTGACCAGGAAATTCTCGACCTGGAAATAGCGCACGACCTGTGTCTTCGTGGCACCCAGCGCCCGGCGGATACCGATCTGCCGCGTCCGGCGGCTGACGTTGAAGCTCGCGAGCCCGACGATGCCGAGCCCGGTGATGACGAGCAGCAGTGTCACGATGAAAGCCAGCATCTTGATCATTGCCGAGTCGCCGAGGTAGGCCATGTAGCGCACCTCATCCATCGTTCGCATCGACTGGATGATCCGGTTCCGGTTGCTCTGTGCGAGAGCCTCCTCGACCTGCGGCATCACGACGTCGCGCATGCCCGGCTCGGTGCGCACGACGTAGCGCTGGAAATTGAAGTCACGGCGCTGCGGCACCAGCATCGCCCGCTCCACGCCGTCCCAGCCCTTCCACGGCGCCTGCAGCGTCTCGACCACGCCGGTGATCTGCACCGGCTTCGCCTGGTCCACGTACATCGTCTTGCCGACGTACGACCCCTCCTCGTCCGGGAACAGGGCCTCCGCGAAGGCACGGCTGACGATGACGGTACCGGCCCAGGCATCGCTGCCCTCCTCGGTCCAGGTCACCTCGTTCGGCGCGAAATTCGAGCCCTCGACCAGCATCAGGCCGAACGTCTCGATCGCGTGCTCGTCCGTGAAATACACGGCGGCGCCGACGTCGTCCTTGCCGGTGCCGGGCTCCGTCTGGAAGCCGCGCGACGAACCACCCTGCCGCAGCGGGAACGAGTTCGTTGCAATGGCGTCGATGACACCCGGCGTCCGCCGGATCAGCTCGAGGTCTTCGTCGATGAGCGCGCGCATGTTCATGCCCGGCACGAAGGCCGTGCTCGACAGCGCGAAGATGTTCGGCTCGTCGAGCCCGCTGGGCCGGCCCATGTCGCGGGCGCGCTCCTGCATGATCGCGACCGCGTTGATCATGATCGCCATGGTGACCGCGATCTGCAGCGCGATCAGCAGGAAGCCGGCCTTGTTCTTCGACAGTGAACGCCAGATGGGTCCGAGTTCCATGTCCTTCTCCCCTATTGGATGCGCAACTGGCTGGCCGGCGTCACGTTTGCCGCCCGCCACGTCGGGTAGAGTGCCGCGGCGAGCGCCGAGACGACCGCGAGACCGACGGCCAGCAGCACCATCACCCAGTCCATAGTCACTAGCCGCTCCACGAAGTCGTAGCCCGCAAACAGGTTCTCGATGCCGCGCAGCCCGAGCCAGGTCAACGCGATGCCGAGCACGCCGCCGCCGATGCCGATCAGCCCGGCTTCGACCACGTACTGGGCAAACAGTGTCTGCTTGCTCGCGCCCAGCGCGCGCCGCAGGCTGATGTCCTTGGTCCGCCGCATCACCTTTGCCAGCAGCAGCCCAATCGTGTTCAGCAGGCAGACGACGAGAAACAGGAACGCGAGGCCGAGCAACACGCTGACATCGTCGTCGACGACCTCGTTGTCCTGCATCCACTCCATCACGTCGCTGAGTTCGTTGTGCATCTCACGCGGGAACCGGCCGAGCGTCTTCTGCTCCTCGACGTAGGCCGCGAGCAACTGCTCGAAACGCGACTTGTCGGCGGCTGTCGGCAGCTCAGCCCACATCTGGAACCAGATGCATTCCGAGTTCAGGAATGCCTCGTAGCCCCCGGGAAACGGCTTCCAGCAGTTCGTGTTGCCGGCACTGTCGTGCTCGGCGGCCACGGCGACCGTCACCGGCAGGTAGGCCTCCTCCGGCTCCTCGTAGGGATTGTTCGTCACGTCGTAGAACTTCGGCACCGGCAACCAGGGCTCCAGGACTCCGACGACGCGGTAGACGTCGCCGTTCATCGTGACTGACTCGCCGACCGGGTTGCCGCCGCCGAACAGGCGCTCGTTCAACGCGCTCGACAGCACGACGACCTGCTCGCGGTTCCTGTCCGCTGCCGCATCCCAACTGGCGCCGTACCGGAACGGCAGCGCGAACATCGAGAAGAAGCGAAACGACGTCGCCCGCGTCCGGACCTCGAACGGCAGGTCCGCACCGTCACCCGGCTGCAGGATGCGTGACGACTTGTACGACCAGACGACCCGGAACTCGTCGCCCGCCGCGGCATCGATACCGGTGGCGTCGAGGTAGGTAAGCTGTTCGGGCAGTTCGTTCGGGCCGTTGTACTCGTTGTTCGGATCCCAGCTGTCGATCTGTACGTAGTAAAGCGAGTCCGACTTCCCGGGGATCGGGTTGCCGCTCATCACGTGCTGGATCGTCATGATCGTCATGCAGGCGCCGATGCCGATGCCGATGGCCGCGACCATCAGCGCACTGAGCGCGGGATTCGCGCGAATGCTCAGCATGCCGAGTTTCAGGTAGTAGCGAAGCATGGCCTCACCCCTGTCCGCCGGCGGCGGCGAGGCGGAACTCCGGCGGGCCGTCGCTGACGCGGCCGTCGCGCACGAAGATGTTGCGCTTCGCCCGGTCGGCGAGCGTCAGTTCATGGGTCACCATGATGATCGTCGTGCCGTTGCCGTTGATCTCGTCGAGGAGGTCCAGCACGTTCGTGGCCATCTCCGTGTCGAGATTGCCGGTGGGTTCGTCGGCCAGCAGGAACCGCGGCTCGCCGGCCAGGGCGCGCGCGATCGCGACGCGTTGCTGCTGGCCGCCCGACAGCTGTGCCGGGTAGTGCTCCATGCGGGACGCGAGGCCGACCATCTCCAGGCTGTTCTCGATGCGTTTCCGGCGGTCCGGCGCGGCGAACCCTCGGTAACGCAGCGGCACGTCGACGTTGTCGAAGATGTTGAGCTCGGGTATCAGGTTGAAGCTCTGGAAGATGAAGCCGATCTTTTCGTTGCGCACTTTCGAGCGCTCGCGGTCGCTCAGCGCGGAGATGTCGCGCCCGTCGAGCTCGTACGTACCGCTCGTCAACTCCTCGAGAAGCCCCGCGATATTCAGGAACGTCGTCTTGCCGGAGCCCGACGGGCCGGTGACCGACACGAACTCACCTTCCTGCACCTCGAGCGAGAATTCCCGCAGCGCGTGCGTCTCCACGGTGTCCGTGCGGTAGATCTTCGAAACCTTCGTCATCTTGAGCATGCCGTGCCCCTTCGTGTACTTGCCTCAATCGGTCAAAAGAACCGTCTCGGCGCTGCGAAACGGGTCGATGTTGGATATGACGATGCGGTCACCGGCGTCGAGCCCGTTGACGATCTCGACGGCGGCGAGGCTGCGCGCGCCGGTCTCGATCGAGCGCCGGACGGCAAGTCCGTCCTCGCCGATGACGTAAGCCACGCGTCCGCCGCTGCTTTCCAGGAACTGGCCCCGCTGCACCATCAGGACGTCCGGGTGCTCGGCCAGCAGGATGCGGGTGGTGAGCCGCTGGTTCTGGCGCAAGCCCGCGGGCGCATCGCCGGTAAACCGAACGCGGCCGCTGACCTGGTTGTTGACGATTTCCGGTGAGACGGCGACGAGCTCGCCTGCGTAGCGAGTGTTGCCCTGCATGACCTCGGCCTGCATGCCGACCGCGAGGTCGTCCGCGTAGCTCTCGGGGACCTGCACGTCGATTTCGAAGCGCGTCAGGTCCACGACGGCCATCACCGGCGTGTCCTTCGCCACGGCCTGCTTCTGCACGACCAGCAGGTCGCCGACGATGCCACTCACCGGGGAGCGGATCGTGAGTTGCTCGACCTGGCGTTGCAGTTCGGCCAGCGCGAGTTCCTGCTGGCGCAGCTCGAACTCGGTCGCCCTGAGCTCGAACGCTGCGCGCTCGTCGAACAACTCCGCGTCCGCTTTCGCGTGACGGTGGGCTAGCTCGGCATTCTGCAGATCGTCGACGGCTTTCTCGTAATCGATCTTCGGGATGACACCGCGCTCGTCGGCCTGGTCCGCGCGCCGCTTCTCGCGGTTTGCAGCGGTCAATGCGACCGCAGCGAGATCGGCGACCTTGTGCTTCTCCAGCGCCTGTTGCCGCAGGTCGATGCGCTGGCGCTCGAGATTCATCTGCCCCTGCTCATAGCCGCTCTCGAGCTGCCGGAAGCGGCTCGTCAGCTCGGGGCTGTCGATGATCGCGAGGACCTGCCCTTCCTCGACCTGCTCGCCCGCGACGACCTCGAGCGTGATGGTCCCCGGCGCGGATGCGTACAGCGTCGGGCTCACCGCGGCCACCACGCGCCCCTGCACGGAGACGTCGCGGACCATGTCGCCCCGCGTCACGGTGGCGATGCGCACCCGGTCGAGCGGCACGGAAACCGTCGCATTGGCCCAGCGCTCGACGGCCGGCGCCGCGAGCCAGGCGCCCACGAGAAGCACCGCGGCGGAGCCGGCGATGACGATATTGCGCTTCGTCCGGCTCGGCGGCGCGAGCCGAACGTCCTGCGACGAAGTGTCGGCGATTTTCGGCGGCAAACCCTTGCTGGCCCCGTGTTATTCGAGTCTTGTGGGCATTAGATGCACGAAACGGGGATTTGGTTGACGCGGGGCACCGGCAGGACGCCGGTGCCGCCCGGGTGCCGCCGCTCGCGCCTAGTGCGCCGCGGCGGAAACGTCGGGAATTTCGCCCCGGGACTCCATGTCGCGGAGCGTGCCCAGCGCGCCTTCGCGCCGGCCGCGAAACACCTGCAGCCAGTCGCGGTAGCCGGGCGTTCCCGCCAGGCGCGTGAGCACGGGATTGATGTCGGGCGGCAGGCCGAAGATGTCGTCCGCCAGGTAGCCGTCGCCGGGCAGCTCGAGCGTGGCCGCGAGTTCCTGCACCGCGCCGGCGTCATCGCCGGCAAGGGACAGCACCATCGCCCGGAGGTAGCGGGTGTAGCGAAGGCTGTTGCCGGCGATCAGCGACCAGCTGCCGGTTTCCGCTGCCAGAGCGCCGAGCTGTGCCCCATCCCGCTGCTCCGGCGCCAGCGCGGCGTTGCGCAGCACGGCGATGCACACGGCGTAGCGATACGCCGCAACGTTGCGTGCCGCCATTTCTTCCAGGCGGCCCAGCCAGCGCTCCATCGTTTCCGCCTGGTCCGAGAGACACCGGGCGTCGCCCTGCAGAAGGCAGGCGCCGGCGATCGCCGTCGCGCGATCGAGCATGAAGTTTGGTGATTCCGGGACGGCTTCCACGCCGGCGCGTGCCGCTGCCGGATCGCCGGCGATGTTTCGCAGCGCGGCGCGGCGCTCGACCACCTGCGGCAGCCCCGGGAAGTTTTCCTCGACGTGGTCGAGCCAGGCGTCGGCACGCTCCGCGTCGCCCGCATTGAGCCACACGGACGCCATCACCAACGGCCCGACGGCGCTGCGCGGGTCTGACTCGACGATGCGCGCGCCCCAGCGCGCAGCGTCGACCGGCCGTCCGAGCCCATCGCCATAGACGCCCGCGAGATCGGCGAGCAACAACGTGCTGTTCGGGTGGCGGGCCGTGCCGTCTTCGAGCACCGCCACCGCCTCCTCGAGCCGGCCCAGCCGGGCCAGCGCGTAGAACAGGTGCCGGTAGACGAACTCCGATTGCGGGTCGAGTTCGCGAATACGCGAGAAAATACCGTACGCGAGTTCCGGGTCGTCCGTGAGTTCGACGAGCCCCAGCCCGCTGAGCGCCAGCGTATCGCCGGGATCCCGCTCGATCGCCTGCAACAGGTACTCCTTCGCCCTGGCATTGTTCTGCTCGCGCCGGTAGGTCGAGCCCATGGCACGGTAGCCGCCGCTGTAGGTCGGATCCGCGTCGATGGCCGTCTGCGCGGCCTCCCGCGCCGCGGCCAGGTACTCGTCGAAGCGTGCGGTATCGGCATCGACGAACAGGGCGTCGGTGTATCGCTCGGCACGCGCTGTCCAGGCCTGCGCGTACTCCGGGTCGAGCGCGAGCGCACGATCGATCAGCAGGAGCACGTCGTCGGTCGCCGGATCGAACGGCCGCTGGGCGAGGTCCATCGGCAAACGGGTGGCGCGCATCAGCATGTCGTAGGCCTCGACACTGTCCGTGCCGTTTCGCAACACCCGGCGCCGGTCGAGATCGGAGATCGAGATCTGGAGCTGCTCCATGATCGCGCTCGCCACGCGATCCTGGAGCTCGAAGATGTTCTCGAACGCGTCGTCGAACGTGCCGGACCAGATGTGCGAACCGTCGGACGTGTCAATAAGCTGCGCGATGATCCGAACCTGCCCGCCCTGCCGCTGCACCGTACCTTCGAGCAGCGCGTCGACGTCAAGAACGTCGCCGATCTCGCGGGTATCGCGGTTCGTGCCGCGGAACTGGAACGAGGAGTTGCGCGCGATGACCTTGAGGGACCGCAATTGCGCGAGCTTGTGCAGCAGCGTATCGGCGAGCCCGTCCGCGAAATACACGTCGTCCGCGACGCTCGACAGGTTTTCGAACGGCAACACCGCGATGGACTCGATGCGCCCGACCTCGGCGGCAGGTGTTTCTTCGCCGGCCCGGATCGCCGTGTCGTAGAGCGCCCAGCCGAGCCAGCCGAGGACGGCGAGGCTGACACCGACCACGAGCAGCGTGAATGCCCGGCTCCGTGCCGGTACCGCGCGGATGCCCGCCGGCGTGATATCGAACGCCCAGGCCAGGACCAGCGCGAGCGGAAAACCGATGGCCAGCACCGCCATGACCAGCAACATGATCCAGCGGGGCGCCTCGATATTCTCCAACACCAGGTCGAAGAACTGCAGCGTCACCCAGGCGCCGACGATGTACGCCGCAGCAACGCGAATCACTTTTCGCTGCCGGAGTTCCGTGTAGAAGGATTTCGGCTCGTCGGCCATGCATTCGTTCGATCGGGGCGAAGACGACAGGATAGCAAGGCCGCGACGAGCGACGCGAGCTAACGCGCCGGCCCGGACATACGTGGCGCCCGCTATTGCGGCGACGTGACACATTGCCGATACTCCCGCTCGCCGGGCGCCCGATGCCCGGCGTATCGGAAAGACATTGATCAACACGCTCGGACTGAAGAACCTCCGCGGAGACCTGTACGGCGGCGTCACGGCCGCCATCGTCGCGCTGCCCCTGGCACTCGCGTTCGGCGTCGCCTCCGGCATCGGCCCGATCGCCGGACTTTACGGTGCCATCTGCGTCGGCCTGTTTGCTGCACTGTTCGGCGGCACGCCGTCCCAGATATCCGGCCCGACCGGCCCGATGACGATCGTGTCGGCGACGGTATTCACGCAGTTCGCGGCGCAGCCGGCCATCGCGTTCACCGTCGTGATGCTGGCCGGCGCGTTCCAGATCCTGTTCAGCCGCTTGCGCTTCGGTCGCTACATCAACCTGATGCCGTTGCCGGTGATCTCCGGCTTCATGACCGGTATTGGCCTGATCATCATCATCCTTCAGCTCGAACCGCTGCTTGGCCGACCCACGGAGGCCAACGTGATCAACGCGCTCACGTTGCTGCCGGACGACCTGCGTTCTCCGAACACGGCAGCGCTGCTGCTGGGGCTGGCAACCTTCGTCGTGTGCATCGGCACGCCCAAGGCGGTATCCCGGCTGGTGCCGCCGCCGCTGATCGCGCTGGTCGGCGGCACGCTGGTCGCGCTGGCCCTGCCGCCGATGCCGTTGCTGGGCGAAGTCCCGTCGGGCCTGCCGACGCTGCAGATTCCCGCCGTCGACGTCGAGAAGCTCGGACTCATTCTCGTCAGCGCGCTCGTGCTGGCCGCGCTGGGATCGATCGACAGCCTCCTGACGTCTCTCGTCGCCGACAACGTGAGCCGTTCGTTTCACGATTCCGACCGCGAGCTGTTCGGCCAGGGCGTCGGCAACCTGGTTGCCGGCCTTGCGGGCGGGCTGCCCGGCGCCGGCGCGACCATGCGCACTCTGGCGAACCTGAAGGCGGGCGGACGCACTCCGCTGTCGGGTGTGATTCATGCCGTCTTGCTGCTCGTCATCGTGCTCGGCTTCGGACAGGTCGTCAGCTTCGTGCCGCACGCCGTACTCGCCGGAATCCTGTTGAAGGTCGGCGTCGACGTTGTCGACTGGCGCTTCCTGCGGCGCCTGCCGCACACGCCGAGGCCCGACCAGGTCCTGATGCTGCTGGTGCTCGTGCTGACGGTGTTCGTCGACGTCATCACCGCCGTCGCCGCCGGGTTCGTCCTGGCGAGCCTCGTGTTCGTAAAGGAGATGACGGACCTGCAGGTGCGCTCGATTCGCACGATCGTCGATGAGCACGAACACGACCTGCTGTCACCGACCGAGTCCGCTGCGTTCCGCCGCTGCGCAGGACGGGCCGCGATACTGCATCTGTCCGGGGCGATGAGCTTCGGCGCCGCGAACGAGATGATGCGGCGCATCGTCGGCGTGCGGCCGACGGACGTCCTGATCATCGACCTGGCCGACGTGCCGGGTATCGACGGCAGCATGGCGATGATGCTGGAACAACTCATCGAGAGAGCGCATGACGCCGGGCAGGTGGTGCTGGTCGTCGGCTTGCAGGCGAGTGTCGCGCGCATGCTGAGCCGCCTCGGCGTGCTGGACCTCCTCCGCGAGACGACGCGGTTCGGCGCACGACTCGACGCGATCGAGGCCGCCGGCGCCGAGATCCGGCGTCGCGAGGCCGCGTCCGCCTAGTCGTCGAGACGGCGCAGCCAGTCTTCCCGCCGCAGCCGTTGCATCTGCCCCAGAATCCAGGCCTGGCGCTCGCGCAGGTACGGCGTCGGCGAATCCGCCCGCAGCCGCAGCGGGCTCGGCAGCGTGGCGGCCAGTAGCGCGGCATCCGCATCGCTGAGCCCCGCGGCGGTCTTGCCGAAATAATAGCGGCCGGCCGCGCCGACGCCGTAGATACCGGGCCCGAGCTCCGCGACGTTGACGTAGATTTCGAGAATGCGCCGTTTCGGCAGGCACGACTCCGCCACCAGCGTCAGCCAGGCCTCGAGACCCTTGCGGACCAGGCTTCGCGACGACGACAGGTAGAGGTTCTTGACGAGTTGCTGCGTGATCGTCGACGCGCCGCGAAGCCGCCCGCCCTGCTGTGCCGTATCGATGGACTTGCGTATCTGCCCGACGTCGAAGCCGAAATGCTCCGCGAACCGTTGGTCTTCGCTCGCGACCACGGCGAGCGGCATCGCGGTACCGAGTGCCGCCCAGTCCACCCACTCGTGCAACAGCGGCTCGCGGCCGCTGCCGCTGCCGTCGCGCAACATGAACGACGTCGTCGGCGGGTCGATCCAGCGCAGCGGCAGCACCGCCAGGACGCTCAGCGCGACGCTCGCCACGACCACGATCCCGGTCCACCGGAGCACGCGACGCAGGATCCGGCGGGCCCGGCTGTCGGCGGGCTTCTTTGCCTTCCGCTTCGCCGCCATCGCCGCTACTCGTCGAACACGGAGCGGAAATACAGGCGAATGCCGTCGAACGTGGCGTCACCATCGTCGTCTTCCCCGTGCCGGTACGCGATACCGATGCGCTCCCAGCTCAGCCGCCACAGGCGCATTCGTTCCGCCCGCCGAAACGCGAATCCGATCTCGACGTCCTGCGTGATCGATGCGCTGATGTCGCCGATCTCGCTGACGGACAGGCTGTCGAGGTAACGCGTCGCCGTCGCGTGCACGATGACCTGCGCCGCGCCACCTTCAAGCGCGTGCTCGTACTCCGCCGACAGGGACAACGGCAGGATGCGCCCTGATCGGTCACGGTCTGTGTGATAGCCGAACTGCTCCAGCGCCGCGATCAGGTTCCAGTGGCGTCCGTCGGCACCCAGGCGGTAGCGCGCGCGGAAGCCCAGGCGGTGA
Organism: uncultured Pseudomonadota bacterium; assembly: GCA_913055625.1. Classification (GTDB taxonomy): domain Bacteria; phylum Pseudomonadota; class Gammaproteobacteria; order Steroidobacterales; family Woeseiaceae; genus UBA1847. The sequence goes on from CAJXJW010000003.1 coordinate 252,809, forward strand.
ATCAGCGCGTTCTCGGCGCCGTCCAGCCGCGCGCCGATGCCGAGGTGCGCCATGCCCAGCAGGGTCCAGCGGTCGTTGACCGCGAGCGTCGCGTAGACACCGGGCACGACCGTCAGCGTGGCCACGTTGTCCGGGTCCAGAGTGCCCGGCAGGTTCCCGAGGTCGAACTGCGACAGGCCGATGGTCGACGGCAGCAGGAACTCGATGCCGGCACGCCGCGGCGTGCCCGGCTCCGCCGACGGGTTGCGCAGCGTCCAGCGCGGCGTGAACCCGAAGACCCAGACCGTCTCCTCGTCGTCGAACCGGTACGCGCCGGTGCCGAGGAACGGGGCCATTGCCCAGTGTTCCGTCTGCACGGCGGCGCGCTCCTGCGCGGCCGCGGCGCCGTGTCCCGCGAGAAACGGGGCCGCCAGGCTGCAGACGATGAGGGCATGGAATCGGTGACGGTAGGGCATGGTCGGTTGGCGCCGCCGACATTATCGCATTCCGCCGCGGTCGGCACCGGCAACCTGTGGCGCGCGCAGTGTGAACGCGGTCACGCTTCGACCGCGCCGCGGGCGTACACTGGCCGAAGATCCCTCGGGAGTCCGACGATGCGCCGATTCATCCATCCGCTGCCACTCCTGGCCCTTGTTCTCGCGGGTTGCGGGGGCAGCGGCGGGGACAGCGGCACGCCGCCGCCGTCAGCCAGCTTTCCGATCACGTCCGCTAACGCGCAGGCCGCTTCCGCGAAGGCCTGGCAGGCCGCGAACGACAGCGCATCGTACGCGGAACTTGCCGGCACGGGCGGCATCATCTCTTCCTCGCCGGGCGGATTCACGAAGGTGTCCGCTGTGTCGTCCGGCTGGCTGCCGCGCGTGCTCGAAAAGATTCCGTTCGGGCCCGAGACGTTCGCCTGCCTGGTCAGCGGTACGGTCACCTACTCCGGCGACATCGCCGACGCCACGACGCTGACCGCCGGCGACGTCGTCAACGCGGAGTTCGACGCCTGCGATGACGGCGCCGGCGCGGTCATCGACGGCGCTCTCTCGATGACGATCGACGCGTTTTCGGGCGACCTCGCCGGTGGTGCCTACGCCATCACGTTGACGATCGAGCTGTCGGACTTCCAGGCATCGGTCGGCAACGAGGCCGAAGTTGCGAACGGGGCTATCACGGTGTCCCTCGACACGACCTCGCTGCCCGTCATCACGGCCAGCGTCGGTGGCGACGGCCTGACCGTCGATGCGAACGCGGCGACGTTCTCACTCACCAACTTCCTGGCCCAGCAGTCCGTCGACACGGAGCCGTTCATCCCAACCTTCACGTTCGTCGCGTCGGGCACGCTGGATACCAGCGAACTTCCGGGGTCCGTCACTTACACCACGCCGACGGAATTCGAGGGTCTGGCGGGCGAGTATCCCTACGCGGGTGCGCTGCGTGTCGCGGGCGAGAATTCGGCGGCGCGGCTCGTCGCGATCGACAACGTCAACGTCCGGATCGACGTGGACGCGGACGGCGACGGGAACTACGAGTCGAACATCGACACGACCTGGTCCGAACTGGACGACTAGGCCAGCAGGCGAAAACGGTACGGCCGCGCCGCGTCTTCGCCGGCGTAGTCGATGCCAACGCGCGGCCCCGACGTGATGCGCGCCGGATCCACGGCGTCCCCGGACTCGATCCAGATGCGCGGCCCCGACAACGAAACACCACTCATCGACGTACGTATTCCCAACGCCTGCGACAGCGTACCGGGCCCGGCCGCCAGCCGCCCGTCGACCCGGGAGCGTCCGCGCCGCCGGAGCATCGTCGAAGCACCCGCCACCGGCGTTCCGGCGCGGATGAGCACCGCGTGCGGCACATCGGGGGGTCCGGTCACGACATTGAACAGGTGGTGTATCCCGTAGCAGAGATACACGTACGCAATCCCGCCGGCCGCGTACATCGGCTCGGTGCGGGCCGTGCGCCGGCCGCCCCAGGCATGGCTCGCCCGGTCCGTCACGCCGGCGTAGGCCTCGGTCTCCGTGATCGTGAGGGCCGTTTCTGCGCCGCGAATTCGCGTATGCAGGACGGCGCCGAGCAACTCGCGGGCAACGAGCGTGACGTCTTCACGCCGGTAGAAGGCCGCTGCCAGCGGCTTCACGCGGTCGGGCGGCCGGTGGCGCGGTCCCGGGGCAGTGCGGCGATCATCGCGGCGAGCGTGCTGCCGCAGTCCGCGTCGACCTTGATGCGCGCCTCGTCATCGGCACGCGTGACGCCCTGGTTCAGTATCGCGACCGGTTTGCCGAGCGCTGCCGCCTGGCGGACGAAGCGCAGGCCCGAGTAAACCATCAGCGACGAACCGACGACGAGCAGGCCGCCGGCACGGCCGACAGCGGCCGTCGCGTCGGCGACGCGACCGGGCGGCACCGACTCACCGAAAAACACGACGTCCGGCTTGACGAGCCCGCCGCACGCCTCGCAACCCGGCACCCGAAACGCCTCGATATCCGCGGCCGCAAACTCCACGTCGCCGTCGGGGCGCCACTCGGCCACGGCGCCGTCCCAGCCCGGGTTCGCCGCGGCCAGGCGCTGCTGCCACCGGTCCCGGGCGCCGCCCGCGCCGCAGTCCAGGCAGACGACGCGATCCAGTCGGCCGTGCAGGTCGATGACGCGCCGGCTCCCGGCGCAGCCGTGCAGGCCGTCGACGTTCTGGGTCACTATCGTGTCGACGTAGCCGCCCTCCTCCAGCGTGGCGAGCGAGCGGTGGGCCGCGTTCGGCCGGGCGCCGCCGATGCGTCGCCAGCCCGCGAAGCTGCGTGCCCAGTAGCGCCGGCGTACCGGCGCCTGCGAGATGAAATCCCGGTATTGCGCCGGCCGGGTGTGCTTCCAGTTGCCGTCACGATCGCGGTAGTCGGGGATCCCGGATGCCGTGCTGACGCCGGCGCCGGACAGCACCGTGACGGTGCCGGCATCGGCGATGAATCGGGATAGAGCGTCGGGACTGGCGGCCATTTGCCCAGTATACCGGGCCCGGTCAGCGCTCCAGGACCGCCGCGACCAGCGCATCGACGGCGCGCTTCAGGCAGGCCCGGTCGAGGTCCGGCTCGCGCGTTTTCCGGGCTTTCAGCCCGTCGATCAGGATCACGAACGCCAGCGCCCGCTGGCGGGCGATCTCGGGTGCCAGGCCGTGCCCACCCTTGTCGGGACTGCGTGCCAGCCAGTCCGCGAGCTCCGCGCGCACGGCCAGGTCGATGCGGTGAATCGCGGCGCCGATCTCCGGGTCGCGGGCCGCCTCGGCCGACATCTCCATGAACAGCGGCGCGCTGATCGATTCGACGTCTTCTGCATCCTGCGATTCGAAGTAGTCGACGAGAGTCGTCGCCAGGTCGTCCGTGCTGCGCATCTCGCGCACCCGCTGCTGGATGATCGCGAGCTGCGATTCGATGATCGCGAGGATGATCGCGTTCTTGTTCTCGAAGTAGCGGTAAATGAGGCCCGGGCTCATCCCGGCCGTCGCCGCGATCGTCGCCATGCTCGCGCTGTGGAAACCTTCGCGGACGAAGCAGCGCGTCGCCGCCTTCAGGATGCGCTCGCGCTGCTGCTGTTTGTGCGACTCGGCGACGGACGGTACGCCGGTCATGGCCGCGCCTCCCCGGGTTGTGCGTTGCGCGGTGCGCGCCGCGCGAACAGCCGCTGGATCAGCACGAAGAACAGCGGCACGAAAAATATGCCGAGGAACGCACCGGCAATCATCCCGCCCAGCACACCCGTGCCAATCGCCACCTGTGCGCCGGAACCGGCACCGGTCGCGAGCGCGAGCGGCAACACGCCCATGCCGAACGCGAGCGAGGTCATGATGATCGGCCGCAGGCGATCCCGCACCGCGCGCAGCGTCGCCTCGACGACCTCCATGCCGTCGTCCACGTACTCCTTCGCGAACGCGATGATGAGAATCGCGTTCTTGCTGGTCAGGCCGATCGTCGTCAGCATCGCGACCTGGAAGTAGATGTCGCGGTCCAACCCCCTTAGCGTGGCGGCAAGCGCGATGCCCAGTATGCCGAGCGGCGCGACGATCAGGACGGACGTCGGTATCGACCAGCTCTCGTACAACGCCGCCAGGCACAGGAACACGATCATCAGCGACAACGTGTACAGCAGCGGCGTCTGCGCGCCGGCCCGGCGCTCCTGGAACGACAGCCCGGTCCACTCGATGCCGAAGCCGGCGGGCAGGTCGGCCACGAGCCGCTCGATTTCCGCCATCGCGTCGCCGGAACTCACGCCGGGCGCAGCCTCGCCGTTGAACTCGAGCGCGGACACGCCGTTGTAGCGCTCGAGCCTCGGCGACCCGTACTCCCAGCGGGACGTCGTGAACGCCGACAGCGGCACCATCTCGCCCACGTTGTTGCGCACCGACCAGAGACGGAAGTCCTCCGGGACCATGCGGTAGGGCGCGTCCGCCTGCAGGTATACGCGCTTCACGCGTCCGCGATCGATGAAATCGTCGATGTACTGTCCGCCCCACGCCGTCTGCAACGTGGCGTTGACGTCGGCTATCGCGAGGCCGAGCGCGGCGGCTTTCTCGAAGTCGACGACGAGCCGGAACTGCGGCGCGTCTGCCTGGCCGTTGTGCCGAACGTTGACGAGCCGCGGGCTTTGCGATGCCGCCGCCAGGAACGCATTGCCGGCCGCCACCAGCTCGTCGTGGCCCCGGCCGCCGTTGTCCTTCAGGTAGAAGGCGAAGCCCGCGGACCGCCCGAGCTCCTGGATGGCCGGCGGTGCGAATGCGAACGCGAGAGCATCCTTGATGCTCCCCAGCGCGCCGGACGCGCGCGCCGACACCGCGCGCACATCCAGTTCCGGATCCTCGCGCTCGCTCCAGTCCTTCAGCTTGACGAACGCGAAGGCATTGTTCTGCCCGCCGCCCGCGAAGCTGAAACCCAGGACGCCGAACATCGACTCGACGGCTTCGGATTCCTCGTCGAGGAAGTAGTTCTCCAGCCGCACCAGCGTATCCATGGTGCGCTCCTGGGTCGCGCCGACCGGCGTGATCGCCTGCGCGAACATGATGCCCTGGTCTTCCTGCGGCAGGAACGACGTCGGCCGATTCGCGAACAGGACCCACATCAGCCCGACCATGACGGCAAACAGCGCGGTGAACCGCGCCGGGCGCGCGATGATGCCGCGGACGCCCTTCCGGTATCGGCCGGCGCTGCGATCGAAGAGCCGGTTGAAACGGCCGAAGAACCCGCGTGCAGAATGCTGCCCGCCCTTCTCAATCGGCTTGAGCATCGTCGCGCACAATGCGGGTGTCAGTATCACGGCGACGAGCACGGACAGCGCCATCGCGGAGACGATCGTCGCGGAGAACTGCCGGTAGATCACGCCGGTCGCCCCCCCGAGGAATGCCATCGGGACGAAGACCGCCGACAGGACGAGGCCGACCGCCACCAGCGCGCCCGTGATCTGGCGCATGGACTTGCGGGTCGCGGCGACCGGGTCCAGGCCCTCCTCCGACATGACACGCTCGACGTTCTCGACCACGACGATTGCATCGTCGACGAGCAGGCCGATCGCGAGAACCATCGCGAACATGGTCAGCATGTTCACGGAGAAACCCAGTGCCGCGAGGACGCCGAACGTCCCGAGCAGCACGACGGGCACTGCGATCGTGGGAATCAGCGTCGCGCGGAAGTTCTGCAGGAACAGGTACATCACGGCGAAGACCAGCAGGATCGCCTCGCCCAGGATCTCGATCACGTTCCAGATGGCCGTACGCACGAACGGCGTCGTCTCGAACGGCACGACGGCGCTCAGGTAGCTCGGAAAGAACTCTGACAGCTCCTCGATGCGCTGCTCGACAGCAGCCGCGGTCTCCAGGGCGTTCGCGCCCGTCGCGAGCGAAATGGCGACGCCGGCCGCGGGCTGCCGGTTGTAGCGCGAGACGAAGCCGTAGCTGGACGCGCCGAGCTCGACGCGGGCAACGTCCGCGAGCTTCAGCACCGACCCGTCGGAGTTGCTGCGCACGATGATGTCGCGGAACTCGTCGGCAGTCTGCAGCCGGCTCTGCGCCGTGATCGTTGCGTTGAGCTGCTGCCCGGGCACCGCCGGTGTGCCGCCGAGCTGCCCGACGGCGACCTGCTGATTCTGCGCCCGCACGGCCGCTGCGATGTCCGCGGGCGTCAGCCGGTACGTGTCGAGCTTGTTCGGGTCCAGCCAGATGCGCATCGCGTACTGCGACCCGAAGACCTGCAGGCTGCCGACGCCGGAGACTCGACTCAGCGGGTCGACGATGTTCGCGTTGACGTAGTCGGCGATGTCGTCCCGGGTGACGGTATCGTCGTCGGACACGAAACCCACGACCATGAGGAAGCTGCTTCGCGCCTTCTGCACGCTGACGCCCTGCCTCTGCACTTCCTGCGGCAACAGCGGCATCGCGAGCTGCAGCTTGTTCTGCACCTGGACCTGCGCGATGTCCGGGTTCACGCCGTTGTCGAACGTCAGAGAAATCGACATCCCGCCGCTCGCCGAACTCGTCGATGACAAGTAGAGGAGCCCGTCGAGCCCCTTCATGCTCTGCTCGATCACCTGTGTGACCGAATCCTCCACGACCTTCGCGGAAGCGCCGGGGTAGTTCGCGGAAATCGTCACGGTCGGCGGCGCGATGTCGGGGTACATCGACACCGGGAGCTGCGTGATCGACAGCGCGCCGGCGATCATCGTGATGATCGCAATGACCCAGGCGAAGATGGGCCGACCGATGAAGAATTGTGCCATCGTGCCCGCCCGCTAGCCGGCGTCGCCGCCGAACTCGACCGCGTCCACGGGCGTGCCGGGCGCGATCTTCTGCAAACCCTCGACCACGACGCGATCGCCGGCGATCAATCCGTCTCGAACGAGCCAGTCGGCACCCAGCGTGCTGTCGACACTGACGGCGCGCGCCTCGACGGTCCCGTCGGCCGTCACCACCATCGCGGTCGCCTGTCCCTTGGCGTCGCGCATGATCCCGCGCTGCGGCACCAGCAGCGCGTCCTCGACAATCGCGTTGCTGACGACCGCGCGCACGTACATGCCCGGCAGCAACAACTTGTCGGGATTCGGGACGACGACGCGCATCGCGACGCTGCCCGTCGTCGGATCGACCGCCACGTCCGAGAATTTCAGTTCGCCTTGCAGCGGGTACGGCGTCCCGTCATCCAGCAGGATGCGGACCGGGATCTTCTCGGCCTCACGGATCGCGGATGCCGAAAGGGCGCGCCGCAGGCTCAGGAGTTCCGAGGCGGACTGCGTGACGTCGACATAGACCGGGTCGAGCTGGTGGATCGTCGTCAGCGCGTCGGCCTGGTCGGCCGTCACGAGCGCGCCCTGGGTTACGCTCGACCGGCCGGTCCGGCCGCTGATCGGCGCCTTGATCAACGCATAGTTCAGCCGCACCAACGCCGTTTCGTACTGGGCCCTGGCGACGGCGAGGTCGGCTTCCGCCTGGTCCCGCGCCGACAACAGCGCCTGGTACTCCTGCTCGCTGATCGCGCGCACGTCCTGCAACTCGACCGCGCGCTTCGCGTTCCGGCGTGCGAGGTCCAGCGCGGCTTCCGCCCGCTCGATCGACGCGCGGGCACTGTTCGCCGCGGCGCGGTAGGTCGCGTCATCGAGTTGATACAGCGGGTCGCCGGCCGCCACCTCGGCGCCTTCCTCGAACAGGCGCTCACGCACGATGCCCGTGACCTGCGGCCGCACCTCGGCAATGACGAACGCCCGCGTCCGCCCGGGCAGCTCCCGCTCCAGCGCGACGGCCTGCGGCTGCAGCGTGACGACCGACACCGGAACGGGCGCCGGGGCCGCAGTCGAGGCGTCGGCGGGCGGCTCGTTGCAGGCCGCCAACACTGCGGCAAGCAAGGGAATCAGGGCAAGGCGGCAGGTTCGCGCCGAGAGTCGACACAGCATGGGCAGTCCGGGTCAGGGGGCGTTCGGGGATCGGGCGAAGGAGAATGAACGTTCATTCACCCCTTGTCAATGCCCCGCCGCGCGGCACGAAAATCAGGCGTCCCGGGCCACAAACCGGTTACATTAGCGCCTCATGCCCGAACGACGGACAGCTGCACCGCAACACGAACACGTCGTCCTCGGCATGGCGGCCGCGATCGGTGCATTCCTCATGTTCACGGTGATGAACCTGCTCGCGAAGCTGCTGAGCGATCGGCACTCCGTCATCGAGATCTCGTTCTACCGCAACATCGTCGCATTGCTGCCGTTCCTGTTCATGCTGTTCGCGATGGGTCGACGCGACATCGCGGTGATCCGCGCGAAGCCGGGGCTCGTACTGTTTCGCGCGATCTTCGGCACTGTTTCCCTCGCGCTGACCTTTGCGGCGTTTTCGCTGATGCCGATGGCCGACACCACGGCGCTGTTGTTTGCATCGTCGCTGTTCGTCCCGGTCCTCGGCCTGTTGTTCCTGAAGGAACACGTCGGTCCCTGGCGCTGGACCGCCGTTATCGCGGGTTTCGCCGGTGTCATCGTCATGACGCGGCCGACCGGCGACACGATGATACTCGGCGTTGCGATTGCGCTGGGTGCAGCCTTCATCCAGGCGGTACTTCAGATCATCCTGCGCTACCTCCGTGAGTACGAGCGCCCCGAGACCATCACGTTCTACTTCTTCCTGATCGGCACGTTGATCACGGCCGTACCACTGCCGTTCATCGCCGTGCGACCCACCGTCGACGAGATCCCGCTGCTCGTCGGCATCGGCCTCGCGGGCGCCGCCGCGCAGATGCTGCTGACGATGGCCTACCGTCACGCTCCGGCGGCGATCGTCACCGTGTTCAACTACTCGGGCATCGTCTGGGCGACGCTGTTCGGCTGGCTCGTCTGGAACGACTGGCCCGCGACCACCGTCTTCGCCGGCGCCTTCATCGTCATCGCGTCGAACATCCTGCTCGTGTGGCGCGAAAGCCGTCTTCGCGACCCGACCGGAGAACGGGCGCGCGCGAAACTCTAGGGGAACGCACTGGACATCTTCACCGCCACCCTGGTCGTCAGCCTCGTCGTCTTCTCGCTGTGGCTGATCCGGTCGATACGCGGCACGCGCCTTCAGGGCGCGCTGGCCATCGGCCTGATGTTTCCGCTGCTTGCCGGCGTGGCTGCGCTCGTCATCCCGAACGGCGTCATGCCGCCGGACGTTCGCTTCTGGCACGGGCTCGAAGTCGGCTGGTCGAATGCGGTGTTCGGATTCCTGACCGGCTGGGTGTTCTGGCGGCCGCCGGGCTAGTCCACGATCGCCTGGTAGACGAGCGCGCGCAGCTTGTCGTGGTCGTCGACATCACCGGCCGGCAAGAGCTGCGTCATGTGCACGACAACCAGGTCCTCCGCCGGATCGATCCAGTACTTCGTGTGATAGGCGCCTCCCCAGGCCAGCTCGCCGACCGTGCCCGGCGTGCCGCGACGCCCAAGGTCTTCGAGCACGCTGAAGCCGAGCCCGAAACCCACGCCGTCGCTGAGCGGGACGTCGCCCAGGTGGTCGACGCTCATCAGCTCGACCGACTTGCGGCCGAGCACGCGTTTCCCATCCAGCTCCCCGCCGTTCAACACCATCTGCAGGAACAGCGCGTAGTCCTTTGCCGTCGACACCAGCCCGGCGCCGCCGGAGAAACATTTGCGCGGCCCGTCGACATACGCACCCTGCCCGTTCCAGCCGTCGTCCTGCGTGCGGGCGAGCGCCCCGTCCCGGATCTCGTAAACGGCAGCGAGCCGGTCACGCTTGGACGGCGGCAGGAAGAAGTGCGTGTCTACCATGCCCAGCGGCTCGAAGATCCGCGCGCGCAGGAACTCGTCGAGCGGCATGCCGGCCGCAACTTCGACCACCGCGCCGAGGATATCGGTGCTGTACCCGTAGACGAACTTCTCGCCCGGCTGCGCGACGGCCGGCAGTGCCGCCATGCGTGCGACGAGCGCGCGAATCGGCTCGTCGCGATCCGCAAAGTAGTAGCCATGTATGTCCGCGGCGTACCAGGCATCCTTCGTCAGCCCCTCGCCGTAGTCGAAACCGGACGTGTGAGTGAGCAGGTCGCGGATCGTGATCGGCCGATTCGCCGGCACGACGTCGTAGCCGCCGGCTTCGTTTGCGACCCCGACCGTCGTTTCGCGGAACTCCGGCAGGTAGTCGCCCACCGGGTCACCGATGAGCAGCTTGCCCTCCTCCTGGAGGATCATCGCCGCGACGCTGATGACGGCCTTGGTCTGCGACGCGATGCGAAAGATCGTGTCCTTCTGCATTGGCGCAGCGGCCTCGCGGTCGCGCTGCCCGACGGCGTCGAAGTACACGACTTCGCCGTCACGCGCGATCAACGTGACCGCGCCCGCGAGCTCACCGTCGTCGACGTAGGACTGCATCGCCGCCTGAAGCCGCGACAGCCGCTCTGGATCGAGGCCGTGGGCTGCGGAATCGGTTTCCGGCGACGCATCGGCGCGCGCGGACAGCGAGAGAGCGAAAGCCGCGACAACGGCGATCGCGCGAAGCGGGTGGGTCGGCATCCTGGTGTCCCCCGTGACGTTGGTGAGACGCCGCAGCCTACCACTCTTCCCGGATGAGGCAATGCGGAGTGCCCGAATCCGGTACACTCAGTCAATAACAAGACGTGCCGGCATCGGGGAGTGACACATGAAAGCACGCGCCATCACGATCGACGCGCTGGTCCTGATCTTTTCCTTCATCATCATCGCGCAACTGCTTTCGTACGTCGTGCCGCAGGGCACGTTCGAGCGACAACCGTACCCGGACAACCCGGCGCGCGAGATGGTCGTCGACGGCACCTACGCCACCGTCGACGAAGGCGACGAGGTAACGCTCGCGCCCTGGCACTTCCTGCTCGCAATCACGAACGGCCTCGCGGATGCTCAGGACATCATCTTTCTCATCTTCCTCGTCGGCGGCGTCATCGAACTGCTGCGTGCGAGTGGCGCGATCGATGCGGCGCTGCACGGCGCCGTCGAACGGCTCGGCCACAGCCCCTGGATACTGATCGGCGGCTGCTTCCTGCTCTTCAGCCTCGGCTCCTTCACGATCGGCATGGGCGAGGAATACATACCGCTGATACCGATCATCGTCACGATGTCGCTCGCGATGCGCATGGACGCGGTGGTGGCGATGGGCATGGTCTGGGTGCCGTACGGCATCGGCTGGGGCTGCGCGGGCATCAACCCCTTCGGCGTGCTCATCGCGCAGAACATCGCCGGCGTACCGCTGACGTCGGGTTCACTGACGAAGCTCGCGATGATGCTCGTGTTCCTCGCGGTCGCTTTCCATCACGTGTACCGCTACGCGCGCAAGGTGCAGAAGGACCCCGCAGCGAGTCTCGTCGCGGACGTCGACTACAGCAAGGGTTTCGAGCCGCCGGACGACATCGCGATGACGGTACCGCGCGCCGCGATCCTGGTCGTGTTCCTGCTCGGTGTCGGTGTGTTCGTGTACGGAGCCGCCGAGCACCACTGGTACATTTCCGAACTCAACGCGGTATTTCTGGGCATCGGTCTGCTCACGGCACTGATTGCACGCATGCCCGCCGGTGAAACCAGCCGGCTGTTCCTCGAGGGCTGCGCGAAGATGACCGCGCCCGCGCTGATCGTGGGCTTCGCGCGGACGATCGCGATCGTACTCGAGGACGGCCAGGTCATCGACTCCGTCGTGTACGGCATCGCCAGCCTGCTCGATGGGATGCCGCCGGACGTTTCCGCGGTCGGGATGCTGCTGGTTCAGACGATCTGCAACTTCTTCATTCCGTCCGGCAGCGGCCAGGCGTTCGTCACGATGCCGATCATGTCGCCGCTCGCCACGCTCACCGACGTGCCGCAACAGACGGCCGTGCTCGCCTACCAGTTCGGCGACGGCTTCACGAACATGATCAACCCGACGAACGCGCTCGTCATGGGAGCGCTGGTGCTCGGACGCATCCCGTACATGGCGTGGGTGAAGTTCGTTGGCCCGCTGCTCATCAAGGTGTTCCTCCTCGCGGTGGCTTTCCTGGTGCTGTCAGTGCACGTGGGCCCGGCCCTCTGGCACTAGGCGCGTCAGCGATAGAAGATGACGAGGATTGCCAGCAGGTAGATGGCAACCTGGACGAGGTAACTCAGGCGAATCCGCTTGAACATCGGGCAGCCTCCGCAGGGGTTTCAGGAACCCTCACGTTAGCCCGTCATCGCCCCCGAGGATGGTCCGGCGACCTCAGGCTCCGGTCTCTCGACCGCACAGCGCTCATTCGTAGCGCTGCCCCCCGTGTTCCAGCCAGCCGCCGACGTGCCGGCCCTGCGGGTCGTGGTGCGTCCAGTGAATGACGCCGCCGCGCTCGTTCCATTCGTACTCGCCGTAGAATGCCACCCGGTCGCCGGTTGCGAGCCGCGGTATGCGCGGGGCGAGATCGATATTGTGCGCGACGAGCAGTGTCTGCCCCGAGGCCAGCCGCAGAATGAAGCGCTGATGCCGGCTGCCGTCGTTGTCGTCCGGCAGAATACGAATGACCTCGCCGGAACCGGACATCTGCCGGCCGTGGCTCCCCTGCTCGAAGGCCTGCGCGATCGCAGCATCAGCACTCGCACCAGTCCCGGCTGGGGGCGCGGCGGATTGCTCCTGGTAGGCGAAGTACGCGGCGGCGACGAAAAGAACGAGCAGTGTCAGTTTCTTCATGGTGATTCCCGATGGCATCGGCCGCTAGAGCCTGTCCCTCAGCTGGTAGTAAAGCACACCGAGCGCCACCAGCGGCTTGCGCAGGCTGTGCCCGCCGGGGACGCGCACCGGCGGCACGCCGGCAAACAGGTCGAAGCGCTCCAGCGTCCCGCCCACGGCGTCCGCGAGAACCTCTCCGGCGAGGTGCGTCAGTTTGACGCCGTGGCCGGAGTAGCCCTGGCAGTAGAACACGGACGGTGCGAGGCGCCCGAAGCGCGGCACGCGGTTCACCGGCACGCCGATCGTGCCGCCCCAGGCATAGTCGATCCGTACGTCCGCGAGCGAGGGCCATAGCTTCGCCAGCGCGCGCCGATGATGGCGCTCGATGACGGCCGGGTCCTCGCCGAAATAATTGAATCGGGCGCCGAACAGCAGGCGCCGGTCCGCGCTCAGCCGGAAGTACTGCAGCACGAAGTTCGGGTCGCAGACGGCAAGATCGTACGGGTTGATCGCGCGGGCCTGTGCCTCCGACAGCGGCTCGGTTGCCACGATGTAGCTCCGCACCGGGAAAATCGTGCCGCGCAACCGGCGATCCCGCCGATCATCTGCCCGCCGTTGCGGCCGGACGCGCCCCAGCCGACCTTGTGCGCCTCGACCACGCACACGCGGTAACCGCGTTCCGCGAGGTGCAGCGCCGCCGAGATGCCGGTGAAACCGGCGCCGATGACACACACGTCGGTGTCGTGCTCGCCGCGCAACGGCGCGTAGTCCGTCACGTCGTTGACGGTGGCGGCGTAGTAGGAACCCGTGTGCTGCACGCGCGCTCGGGAAGCGGCCTCAGAGGCCCGGCAGGTAGATCTGCGTCGTGATGAGGAAGAACACCAGTACGGCGAGCACGTCGTTACAGGTCGTGATGAACACGCCGGTGGCGACGGCCGGATCGATGTCGACGTAGTCGAGCAGGACGGGGATCGTCGAGCCGAGGACGGCCGCCATGATTGTGACCGTCGCGACGGAAATGCCCGCCGCAACCGCAAGCCTGAGTGGCGAGGCGATCTCGACGAACTGCGACGCCACGCCGACGAGCAGCGCGGTCAACAGCGCCACGGCCGCGCCGTTCACCAGTGCGCTCAGGAGCTCCTTGCCCAGGCGCCAGCGCAGGTCGCCGATCCATAGATTGCCCGCCGCGAGGCCCTGCACCGTGATCGTCGCGGCCTGGATGCCGGCGTTGCCCGCCATCGCCATGACGATCGGAATGAAGCTCGCGATGATCGCGACACGCGCCAGCTCCTCCTCGAAGCCGGCGACGACCGTCGCCGCGATGCTGGCCCCCGCGAGCCCCGCAACCAGCCAGGGCAGCCGGTCGCGCACCATCTCGGCAACGGGCGCGTCGGCGCGCGCATCGCGCGATACGCCGCTCATCAGGCGGACGTCCTCCTCCGCCTCCTGCCGCGCCACGTACTTCATGTCGTCGATGGTGATCCGGCCCAGCACCCGCTGGTCGTGGTCGACGACGGGGATCGTCACCAGCTGTGCACGCTCCGCCAGCGCGAGCACCTCCTCCTGGTCGGTGTCGGCACTGACGCTGACCGGGCGTTCTCGCATGATGTCGCGGATGCGCACGGACTTCTTGTTCAGCAGCAGGTCTCGCAACTTGAGGTAGCCGACGAGCTTGCGATTCTCGTCAACCACGTAGATCTCGTATATTTTCTTGACGTGCTTCGCGTTGCGGCGGATCTGCCGGGTCGCCATGCCGACGTTCCACCAGTCCAGCACCGCGACGAAGCGATTGCTCATGATGCCGCCGGCCGAGTCTTCCTTGTAGGCGAGGCGTTCGCGCAGCTCGTCCGCGTTGGCCAGCGACGGCAGCACCTTCTCGACGAGCTCGTCGGGAAGCTCGATGAGCATCTCCACCTGCTCGTCACTGTTCATGCCAGCGAGGATCTCGCCGATCTTCGCGACGCCGCTCTCCTCCATCAGCAGCGCGCGCATCTCCGGGCTGATCTCCGCCAGCATCTTCAACGCGCTGTGCAGCGGCAGCCACTCGTACAGCACGCGCGCGCGATTCAGCGGCAGGTGGATCATCAAATCCACCAGCTCCGCCGCACGCCAGTTGCCCACGTAGTCGAGCAACTCATCGGCGTTGCGCTCGCTGATCAGCCGGTCGACTTCTCTCAGGATGGGCCGGTTGCGCTCGAGCAACTCGCCCGGCGGCCCGAGCTTCCAGCGCGGACGTTGCCTGGCGGGCGTGTGAGTTGCATGCGGCATGGGCCCGAAGCTTACTCGCTCAGCGTGACGGGTGTCAGCCGTCCTGCTTTCAGCATCCGGGCGTTGTGCGAAGCGTAACGAACGAGTCGATGACCAGCGCGGCGGGCGTACCATCCGGGTCCCAGTCGAAATGCCCCACCAGCTCGACCGGCGCCTCGGTGCCGGACGCCACGCTTCGGTAATGGTTGCGAAAGCGGCGGTAGTCCCCGCTGGTCGCAACCGGCACATCGAGCGCCGTCCGGCATTCGCGAAACCGGTAGCTGTCGCCGACCCGCCGGGCGGTGCCGCGCAGCCGCAGCGTCGCATCGATTCGCGCGCGCGACGGATCCGGGTCGAGGCGATGCTCCACGGACGATGGCGTTCGCTGGATCAGCGCGCCGTCCTTTGCCCGGTCGAAAACGCGTGCCGGTCCACCCGACGACAGCTCCAGCGTCGCCTCGTCCGGCCGCCATTCCCAGTTGCCGAGCGCGTGCGCCGGCGCCGGCGGCGTCGAGTCACCCGCCCGGTACCGCTGTTCGAGCAGGAACGTGCCGTCGTTGCGCAGCCAGAGCGCGA
The DNA here is from genome assembly GCA_913055625.1 of uncultured Pseudomonadota bacterium. Lineage (GTDB taxonomy): Bacteria > Pseudomonadota > Gammaproteobacteria > Steroidobacterales > Woeseiaceae > UBA1847. The sequence goes on from CAJXJW010000003.1 coordinate 268,248, forward strand.
CGTCGATACCGGGGCAGCCGTCGCAGGGATAGAGGCCCGCATACACGCCGGGGCGTGGCGCAGGCAGCGGGACCTCCTCGGCCGGCGCGGGGTCGTCCCCACACGCGGCGAGGAGCACGAGCGCAAACGGCAGGCAGCGCAGCAGGCCGCCGGCGAATGAACGACGAGCGATCAATGTCGGCATGCGCCGCATTCTACCCGACGCGCGCCCGCAGGCCCTGCCATGGAGTAAACGCCTTCCCCGGGAATAAATCGCCCGGCCGCCCGTCTTCAGATTGCAACCACCCAACACGGAGGAATGATCATGGCTTGCACTCAAAACCTGAAATTGGCCCGCGCCCTGTTGACGGCCGGCGCCCTGTCCCTGCTGTCGGTCGCGGGCGTATCGACGGCGCTCGAAGCCGACGCCGGCGTCAGCCTGTCGGCATCCGCTTCAGCCGGCACGGACGGCAACGACGCGCGCGGCAACGCCGGCGCCTCGTCTCGGGCCGACGCTCGCACCGATGCTTCACAGGAAGCGGAGACGGTCGAAGAAGCGGAGTCCGGCGCGAAGCAGTCCGGCGAAGCGGCCGCCAACGATGCGGAACAGGCGGGCGAGAACACCGTCGCGACGGCCGAGGCAAGTGGCGACGCGGCGACGCACGCGGCCACGGCATCGATCGACGAGACGCTCGCGTCCGGCGCTAGCACGCTCGACGACATTTCCGGCGACGTCGCGACGGAAGTGTCTGGCGATGTGGCCGGCTCGGTGGCCAGTTCGGTCTCCGACGACGTCCGCCAGGTCATCAGCGCCGATATCGCCGCTGACCTCGTGAATGCGCTGTCCCTGCCGGGACGTGAGTAGCGCGCTCCGGTGCCGGCGGGGCAACCCGCCGGCACCACCCCTGTTATCCAGGAGAAAGCTCATGAACCGCTTGCCTACCCTGATCCTGGCCGCGGCGTTCGCGCCGGGCCTGTGCGCCGCCGGCGCGGCGAAACCGGACGTCAGCGTCGAGTTCGGCGCCGGCTACCAGTTCGACTCAAACGTCGCCCTCGTGGAACTCGACGACATCTCCGGCAGCGCGGATTTCGCCACGCAGCTGCGTGCCGCCGTGGGTGCAACGCTGCCGATGACCCGCCACGCACGACTCACGCTGGGCTATGACGTCGACAGCACCACCTACGCCGAGCAGGACGAATTCGACCTCGTGCTGCAGCACGCGACGGCCGGTTTCGGCGTTACGCTGGCCGGCACGGAACTCGGCATCGCGGCCGACCGCTACGATGCGGATCTCGCGGGCGAGGGTTATCTTTCGCTGACGCAGGTCAGCCCGAGCATCGCGCGCCTGTTCGGGTCGTCGCTGTACGCGCGGCTGGCCTACAGCAGTGCCTCGAAGCGCTTCGACAGCGACGACGCGCGCAACGCGGACACGCAAACGTGGCGCACCGACCTGTACTGGCTGCTCAACGGCATGGACCGCTATGTCTCGATGAGTGCGCAGCGCATGGATGAGAATGCGCTCGACGACGCGCTCGACTTCGACGGTCGCGCCGCGACGCTCGCCTACGGACAGGTGCTCGAGAACCGTGCCGTTACCGTGAAGCTGAAGACGGAGCTGCGCTACGAGTCGCGCGATTACGCCATGCTGGCCGACTCCGGGGAGGCGCCGCGCCAGGACCGCCGTCTGCGGGCCGGCATCCTGCTCACGATGCCGATCGGCAAACACGTCGAGTTGGGCGCCGAACTGGCGCGGATAGCGAATACGTCGACGCTGGAGAGCGCGGAGTTCGACCGGACGATTGCCGGCCTGAACTTCGACGTCACTTTCTAGTCGGACGCAGCGACCATGGGAACCCGGGTGACGAGGCCGTGTCCGTACACCGGATCGAAGCCTCGTCGCCCGAGGTCCTCGGCACCGGCGATCAGCCACGATTCCAGCGCGTCGCGGGTGACCCCACCTTCGCGCAACAACCGCGCCGCCACGACGGCGATGTGCGGCGACGCCATCGACGTGCCGGACGCAAGCCGGTAGCTTCCGCTCGTGCTGTCGGCCACCTTCACGTCCACGCCGAGCGCCGCGAAATCGACCTGCTCGCCGCGATTCGCGGCACGAAAAACACGCTCCTTGCGATCGACGGCGGTCACGCCGATCACGCCGTCGTAAGCCGCCGGGTAACGCGGCGGGCTGGACGGCCCCTCGTTGCCCACGGCGGCAACGACCGTCTGTCCCCGCGCGAGCACGGCCTCGATCGCGGCTTCGAGCAAGTCGTTGCCGGGCCCGGAAAGGCTCATGTTGATGACGTCCACCTGCAGGCCGGCGAGCCAGTCCAGCGCAGCGACGAGTCCCTCGGTACTGGCGCCGGGCGCATACCCTTCGAGTTCGAAGAATACCGACGCGGAGTAGACGACGACGTCGTTGCCGGCGCTGCGTGCAACCAGCGACGCGACAGCGGTGCCGTGCGTCTCCGGCCGCTTCGCATCGTGGCTGACGAAATCGCGTGCTTCGACCCGGACATCGCGCAGCGCGCGATGGTCCGCCTGCACCGCGGAGTCGATGACGCCGATGCGCAAGCGCGAGTCGTCCGGGGAAATGTCCGCGGCCGACTCCACGGCCGGCGCTTCCGCAGCCTCCGCATTGGCGTCGTCCCAGCGATAGAGATGGTTGTAGTCGAGGCTGGCGTCGGCCAGGGCGCCGCGCAGCCGGCCGAGCGCCCCGTCGAGGTCGATCCCGGCAGGTACTTCCATCGTGACCATCACCCGGCCGAGGTTGTGCATCTCGCGCTCGGCCAAGATCCCGTAACCCGCGGCACGCAGCGTTTCCACGTCATCCGCGTCGAGCAGCGCGACCAGGACTTCCGCCTCGATCTGGCTGCCGTCGGGTGCCGCGGCGGAGTTGAACTTGCGGAGGGTGCCCGTGACCGCGCCGGCTGCCTCGTCGGCGGCGTCCGCGACCGCACCGGCGACCGGTTCGACGGCATCGTCGACGGCTTCGGTGGTGTCCTCGACCGCCTCGGCGGCCTCCTCTTCCAGGCGCCGGGCACGGCGCTCGGCCATTTCCTGCAGGCGCTGCTCGCGCAGCGTATCGCCCGCCAGGTCGTTCAGCGGGCCGGTGACGTTCGGCAGGACCTGCGCCTCGGCGGCGCAGGGCGACAGCAAGAAAGCTGCGATTATGTAAACTGGGCTCGGGTAAAGACGTTTCATGGCGCCATCCTGTGCGGGCCGGTATTCCAGGGAAAACGTGCAGCCCCGCCCGCCTATTCCACAGGGAATAAAATCAGCCCGCCGGCCGTTAGTGAAGCAGATGGATCGCACTTTGGACAATCGACAGCAGGAATTGCTCGGGATCCTGCCGAACCTCCGGCGCTTTGCGCTGAGCCTCTCCGGCTCCCTCGCGGATGCGGACGACCTGCTGCAATCCACGGTCGAGCGCGTGCTCGAACGAGGGCTGCCGGACGACGCCGCGGTGCTGCCCTGGTGCCTGAAGGTGTGCCGGAACCTCTGGATCGACGAGGTTCGGCACCGGAAGGTCCGCCGCGACGCCGGCGACGTGATCGCCGCAACCAGCGAGACGAGCACGAGCGGCGAGCGCCAGGTGCTCGGGGAGCTGACGCTGCGGGAAGTACAGCAGGTCGTTGCGTCGCTGCCCGAAGAACAGGGCGCGGTCCTGGAACTCGTCGCGGTCGAAGGCTGTTCCTACAAGGAAGCGGCCGAGGTCCTCGGCATCCCCGCCGGTACGGTGATGAGCCGGCTGGCGCGGGCACGGAAGGCATTGCTCGAGAAGAGCGGGATGACAGCAGCGCCGGCGCATTAGCCGGCAGGAACAGATTCATGAACCACAACGACGAAAAATACGACGACGACACCTTGCTGAGCGCCTACATCGACGGCGAACTGCCGGCGGCCGAGGCCGACCGCGTCACGGAACGGCTGGCCCGCGAGCCGCTCCTGATGCGGCGCCTCGAGACCCTGCGTGCCGGGGATGCCGCGGTGCGCGACGCGTTCCAGCGCATTGATGAAGAGCCGATGCCGGCCGAGGTACTCGAGATGCTCGGCGCGAAACCGGTAACGCCAGCCGACAACGTGGTCGCATTTCAGGCGCGCGGCGCACAGCGGTTCTTCCAGGTGCCGGTGGCGCTGGCGGCGAGCGTTGCGCTGGTGGCGGGCTTCCTCGTCAGCAACGTGCTGCGGGACGCGCCGGGCATGGGCATCGACCTCGAGCACGGTGGCGCCGTGGCGGTGACATCGCCGCTGCACGCGCTGCTGGAGGGCGGCGTGAGCGGCGAGGCGCAGGTGCTGGCGAGCGGCACGACCGGCGAGGTGGTGCTGACGTTCGAGGGCCGGGACGGTGACTGGTGCCGCCAGGTCGCGGTGGCTTCAGGCCCCGAAGCCCTTCACGGTGTGGCCTGCCGCCGCGATGGCGCGTGGCAGGTCGAGGCGCTCGGCTATGCGCCGGCCGGCCAGGCTGGCGGCGTGTACCTGCCCGCCGGCAGCAACACGCCGGACGCCGTGGACGCGGCGATCGACGGCCTGATCGGGTCGGCCGACCCGCTGGATACCTCCGAAGAAAATCGTTTGATATCCGAAGGTTGGAAAAAATCCTCGAATTGAGGGAATAAACCCCGACCCCGGTCCGTATACCTCACGAAACCAGGCCAATGAGGCCTTCACGAGGAGGTACACACCATGCTGACACGGACTGTTATTGCCGCATTTTTCCTGACCCTGGGTGCGTGCGCGTCTTCGCCGGATTACGTCGAAGCTGATGATGCCTATGACTACGGTTACTCGAGCCGCAAGATCGCCGAGAACCGCTACCGGGTGAACTTCAACGGCCGCAACCGCGCCGACGTGCAGGAGACGCGTGACTTTGCGCTGCTGCGCGCCGCCGAGCTGACGCTCGCCGAGGGCTACGACTGGTTCGAGGTCGTCGATCGCGAAACCATGACGACGGAATCGCGCGACTACCGTGCCCCGGCTGCCGAATTCGGTTACCACGAAACCCGGTATGTCGAGCAGGACTGCGGCCTGCTCGCCTGCCGCCGTAGCGTTCGGCCGGCCCGTTACCAGACGACCCGCATCGGTTTCGATACGAGCCGGCCCGCGGAACGTCACGCGCACTCGATCGAAATCGTCATGGGCAAGGGCGACGAGCCGGAAGACGGCCACGCCTACAACGCCCGCGATGTGATGAAGACGATCTACGAGCAGGCATGATCCTGCATCGCTCCCCCTGAACTGGCCGCCTTCGGGCGGCCTTTTTTTGAGCACACATGCGCGCGAGCATTGCGGCACCGCCACAATGCAGGGGTCTAGCGACTGCCCGCCGCCTCGGACGACGCGAGTTCTTCGCGCGCCGCGGCCATGCTGGCCTCGAACTTTGCAATCACGGCGTCCAGCCCTTCCCGGTCCTCGATCATCCGGATTCCCGGGCTCAGCATGAGGCGCGGGCGCCATTCGTAGAACGCGCCGAGTTCGTGCAACCGGTCGAGCCAGCCGATGACCTGTTCGTCCGGCACGAAGCCTGCGCGGGTTTCGACCAGGAACCACAGGGCCTCTTCATTGAGCGCACTGCCGAACAGGTCCGGTACGCTGTCCTCCGTGATCCAGGCGAGGTCCGCGTCGAGAACCGCGGCACGATCCGTCTCGCCGGCAAGTTTGAGCAGCCGCGCGTGCAATGCGCGGTAGCAAACGTCCAGCGTGTTGCTTCGGTCGATGTGTCTCGGAAACTCGCCTGCCTGCGCTTCCGGCGTGTGAGCCTCGAAATCCTGCAGCGCGCGGGCAGCGTCGCCGGCGTCAAGCGCCAGGAGCGCCCGGAAGTCCTCGACCCCGGTGCCGACGCGACGAAACAGCGAATCCGCGCTGGTGACCATAGCCTGCAGCCGGGCGTCGATGTCTGCGACGACGCTGTGCGCGTCACCCTGCTCCAGCGCCGCCAGGTAGCGGGCCGCTTCTCGAAGGTAGACCGCGTCGGCCCGGTTCGGGTTGATAGCAATCGCCCGATCCGCATAGTCTGCGGCGCCTTCGAAATCACCCAGTGACAGGAAGGCGGTCGCCGGAAACGTGTACGATTCCGGATCCGCCGCGTCGAACTTTGCCGAAAGCTCAAGGCGCCGCATTCCTTCCGCTATGCGCCCGGTCTGGGCGAGGAAAATACCGTAGAACGCGGAAGGCGTCGGGGCTTCTGGCCGGATCCTTAGTGCCTTCAGGTAATTGCGCTCGGCTTCGGCTCGGTCGAGCAGACGATCGTAGACGCCGGCGATCGTGAACGGGTGCCAGTAATCCAGAGGGTCGTGCCGGGCAATGTCTTCGAGTATCTCGATAGTGTCACGGCGGCCTTGCGGGGTCCGCGGCAATGTGAAAGCGTAATTCACGGCAACGAGCGGATCTTTCGGAGAGATGACGAACGCGCGACGAAAGTCCCCTCGCGCCTTTTCGGCGTCGCCCAGATAGCGCCACGCAGTTCCGCGCACCCGGTGGAATTCGGCGGTATTGCCTGCGCCTTTTTCGTCCGCCTCGGCGAGCAGCGTCAGCGCGAGCTCGGCGCCCTCAGCCTGGCGGCGTCAGGTTCAGCTCGCCGGCGATCGCATCGGCGACCTCGGACTGGACGGCGAGCACGTCCACCAGGTTCCGGTCGTAGGTCTCGGACCACAGGTGCAGGCCGTTTTGCGCCTCGATCAGCTGCGCGGTAATGCGCACTCGGTCGCCGATGCGGCGGACGCTGCCCTCGAGGATATGCGTGGCGTTGAGCGTCCGCCCTATCTCGCGCAGGTCGAGGTTCTGCCCCTTGAACTGGAACGACGACGTACGCCCGATCACGTCCATGACGTTCATTCGCACGATCGTGTTCAGGAGCTCCTCGGAGATGCCTTCCGCGAAGTACTCGTTGTCCGCGATACCGGACATATTGACGAACGGCAGGACCGCGAGCACCGGGTCGCCGGCGACTCGCCGTGACGCGTCGGCGGACGGACCCAGCTTGTCCCAGGCGATAAAAGACAAAGCGAGGACCAAGGCGACGGAAATGACGATGTTCAACGTGCGGCCGGTCCGGGGCGTGATCGACTCCGTAAGCGGAACGTCCTCCGACTTCTTTACCCCGTCCGGCGTCAGTTCGTAAGCCCAGGCAAGGAACAGCGCTACGGGAAGCCCGGCCAGCAATGCTGCGAGCACGAACTTCATGACCCAGTCCGGGGCGCCGAAGTTGTCGGCAACCAGGTCGAGAACCTGCGCAATGACCCACGCAACGACAGCGTAGGCAGCCCCCACGCGGACGACATTGCGGCGCCGGAGTTCGGCCAGGAAGGTCAACATGGCGCCGAAGTTTACGTGAATCAGGGGGTTGCAGCAGCAGTTGCGCAGCAGGTTCGTCCTCGGCGGAGGATCCGCAACGACGAAAGGTGCGGGTACAATGGCGCAGTTCCGTTCGAAACCGCCTGGAACCATGCCGACGATCGTGGAATTGAAGAACACACTGCCGCAACAGGGCCGGGTCGCCTGGATCGGCCTTCGCGCCGAGCGCCGCGCCACACCCACGGTGGTTGAGGAAGTCGAGGTGAGCGCGGGCGAAGGGCTTGTCGGCGACCACTACAAGAGCAGGATGAAGACGCGCCAGGTGACGCTGATCCAGGGCGAACACCTCGATGCCGTCGCGTCCATTCTCGGCGTCGACGCCATCGACCCGAGCCTCATCCGCCGCAACATCGTCGTGCGCGGTATCAACCTGCTGTCGCTGAAGGACGCGCCCTTCACGGTCGGGTCGACCGTGCTCGAGTTCGGGGAGCTCTGCCATCCCTGCTCCCTGATGGAAGCGAACCTGGGACCCGGCGGCTACAACGCGATGCGCGGACACGGCGGGATCACGGCGCGCGTCGTCCAGGGCGGCCGGATCCGGGTGGGTGACGCGGTCTGCAAAGCGGTCAGATAATGCTTTCCCGGAAGCCGGCGGCGTCCTCGGCGAGCGACGTCAACAGCCGTTCCGGGTCCGCATCCAGCGCCGGTAGTCCGGGTGCCGGGCGGCCATCTCGCCGTACAGCTTGCCGGTCAACCCGACGAACGCTAACTTTCCAACCATGGACACGACCATCCCGGCGACAGTCAACGGCAGGTTCAACTGCACCAGGCCGACGATAAAGACGATTGCCGCCAGCCCGGACAACGAATTCAGCACGACTCCCTTCGTGACATAGTCCCCGGGTATCGGCACCTGCCGGCGGTTCAGCCACACGCGTTCCCCGAGAACGCCACGCGACATCCAGTTATCCGTACTCGCAGGCGGCGGAAAGAGCCTCGGGTTGAGCCAGACCCATGCCAGGACGAGGGCACCCGCAAGCCAGGCCCAATGGCCGATCCAGATGCGGCTCCATGCCGCGAGTGCAACCAGCGGCAACACGCTGAGGCGGGTCCAGCCGCTCCAGGGATTGGCGTGCCGCTCCCAGGCCTCGTCGGACATGCTCATCAGCTTCTCGGCCATTGCGTCGATCGCCATTCGGCGAGTCTAAATGAATCAACCCTGGCTATGTAAATCAATGCCTTGCATACATGCCACTGCGGGGCCGCGCGCATTGAAATCTCCGGCCTCACCACCATCTCGTCCTGCATGAACGAGAAGACCACCTCCTGGGAAGTGAGCGCCGACGCCGACGAGGCGGCGGAGAAGAAATCCAACCTGCCGGACGACCTCATCGTCGTGCTGCCGGTGCGCAATGTCGTGGTGTTCCCCGGTGCGGTGACGCAGGTGGGGCTCGGCCGCGACATCTCCATCCGGGCGGCCGAGGAAGCGGCGAAGAACGGGCGCAAGCTCGGGCTGCTGCTGCAGAAGGACCCGTCCGTCGACGAGCCCGGGCCGGATGACCTCTACAAGGTCGGCACGGTCGTGTCCGTCGTGCGCCACCTGAAATCCGCGAGCGGCATGCACCATCTCATCTGCCAGGGCGAGCAGCGCTTTCGCGCGCTCGACTTCGTGCCGAACCTGCCGTTCCTCGCGGCGCGCTACGACATCGTGCGCGACGTCGAACGCAAGACGCCGAAGGTCGAGGCGCTGGTCGCGTACATCCGCCAGCAGGCGACGGAAGCGCTCGAACTGCTGCCCGAGGCCCCGTCGGAGCTCAACGCCGTGCTGCGCGGTGTCGACTCCCCCATCCTGCTCGCCGACCTGATCGCGGGACTGCTCGACACGAAGCCCGCCGAGAAGCAGGCGATCCTGGAGCTGGTGGACGTCGAGGAGCGCCTCGAGAAACTCACGGTACAGCTCGCACACCGGCTCGAAGTGCTGAAGCTCTCGAAGGAGATCGACGAGCAAACCCAGGAGAAGATCGACGACCGCCAGCGCGAGTACGTGCTGCGCGAGCAGTTGAAGACCATCCGCCAGCAACTCGGCGAGGACGACGACGACGGCGCCGACATCGAGGAGCTGGCGAAGGCCATTGACGAGGCCGGCATGCCGGAGGAAGCGCTCGAGCAGGCGAAGAAGGAGCTGAAGCGGCTGAAGGCGATGCCGGAAGGCGCCGCCGAGCACTCGATGCTGCGCACCTACCTCGACTGGCTGACGTCGCTGCCATGGTCAAAGGTCGACGACGAGCAGATCGACATCGCGAAGGCGCGCGAGATTCTCGACGAGGACCACTACGGCCTCGACAAAGTGAAGAAGCGCATCCTCGAGTACCTCGCGGTGCGCAAGCTGAACAAGGACGGCCGCAGCCCGATCCTGTGTTTCGTCGGCCCACCCGGCGTGGGCAAGACCTCGCTCGGCCGCAGCATCGCGCGGGCGCTCGGCCTCGAGTTCGTGCGCGCGAGCCTCGGCGGCGTGCACGACGAGGCGGAGATCCGCGGGCACCGGCGCACCTACATCGGCTCGATGCCGGGCTCGGTCATTCAGAGCATTCGCCGCGCGGGCACCCGGAACCCGGTGTTCATGCTGGACGAGATGGACAAGGTGAGCCAGGGCTTCCACGGCGACGTGTCGTCGGCGCTGCTCGAGGTGCTCGACCCGGAACAGAACGGCACGTTCAAGGACCACTACCTCGACGTGGCGTTCGACCTGTCGCGCGTGTTCTTCGTGGGCACGGCGAACGTGCTCGACAATATCCCGGGGCCGCTGCGCGACCGCATGGAAGTGATCGAGTTGCCGGGCTACACGCAGGAAGAGAAGCTCGAGATCGCGAAGCGCTACCTCGTCGCGCGCCAGCTCGAGAATGCCGGCCTGACCGCCGAGCAGGCCGTGATCGAGGAAGAGGCACTGGCCGAACTAATCGACGGCTACACGCGCGAAGCGGGCGTGCGGAATCTCGAGCGCGAGATCGGCGCTGTGATGCGCAACGTGGCCATGCAGGTCACCGAGGGCACGGCGGAAAACGTCACGATCACGGCGAAAGACCTGCCGGACATCCTCGGCGCACGCAAGTTCGAGAGCGAAGTGCGCATGCGCACGAGCGTGCCGGGCGTGGCGACGGGCCTCGCCTGGACGCCGGTGGGCGGCGACATCCTGTTCATCGAAGCTGCTCGAGTGCCGGGCAAGGACAGCCTGGTACTCACCGGCCAGCTCGGCGACGTGATGAAGGAAAGCGCACGTGCCGCCGTCACGCTGGTGAAAGGCCGACTCGAATCGCTGGGCATCAAGAAGGACGCTCTGGACGAGGCCCACCTGCACATCCACGTGCCGGCAGGCGCCATCCCGAAGGACGGCCCCAGCGCCGGTGTGGCGATGTTCCTGTCGGTGGCGTCACTGCTGTCCGGCAGGACGGTGCGCAGCGACATCGCGATGACGGGCGAGATCAGCCTGCGCGGCCTCGTACTGCCGATCGGTGGCGTGAAGGAGAAGGCGCTCGCGGCCCTGCGTGCCGGGATCAGGACGATCCTTTTGCCGGCCCGCAACAAGAAAGACATCGAGGACATCCCGGCCTCGGCCCGGAAGCAGCTCGAGTTCGTGTTCCTGGAGACCGTGGACGATGCGCTGGCAGCCGCGTTCGAGAAAGACGCCGCGGCGAACGACGGGCTGGATGCGGCGTAGATCGCGTCAGCCCGGCACTGCCTGCAGGGCACAGTAGCGTCAGTTGAGGGTTGACGCGGTCGAAGTGGGAAACAGCACCAATACATCGTACTGCGCACGAGGGTCCATCGTGAGAACGAGTCCGTTGCCTTCGAGTGCGCTCACTATCTTTGGAACACCTGCATTGCTTGCCCGAAGATCAATGACTTTCGTTTCGTTCGACCGCGGCAATTCCGATTCTCGAAGTTGCTCCGCACCGTCAACTCCAAATTCAATGACACCAACAACTGGTTCGCGAGAGTAACCGCGGCGCGCATGCGTGCCGATCACGAAATACCTCTCAACCAGCGCGTCATTCAGGAACTCACCCATTGCGCGGGGGAGCGGCGACGAACCGAACTCAATAACCTCATGGTTCTTTCTTCGGACGTGAGCGTTGTGTGCGAGAACAAGTACGGAGGTGTCGCTTATTGACTCATGCACCCACAATACATTTTCCGCCATCATGCGGTCCCTCAGCAGCTTGGCCTCGGTGCTCGTCGTACCGAGGCTACATTGCTCCAGGTATGAGCGCAGATTCCTGAACCTCCAAACCAAGTCATCCCGCCTGAAGGAATCAAGTTCGAAAGTCTTGCCGGCAAGCAGCCTGCCCGCCCGGTCAGCTGCACTCATGGCCGTGTCAAGCACGTCTGCGTCCAGGCCTGTAAGCTCTGCGGGCGACTTCGCGACGGCAGCGAGTTGTCGACTCAAGTCCGGAATCTCGTCGGGCGCAGAAGAGTCCGCGGCGACAGCCAAACTCTTCAACATTTCTGCTAGCTCAAGAATTGCATCCCCGGGCACATAGGTATCTATGCCCACGACTGCCAATGGTTTTTCCGTTGTCCAGGTCGATCGCGCCCAGTCCAGGAGTGCCCGGTACGTATCGGTGCTCTTCTGCCCCGCAAGGCATGGTTCCAGACTGGTCGCATCGTCTGCAGTGACAATCGCAGGCAGCCCTGAACATGCCACCGTGGATGCTTCGAGCGCTATCGTATCGATGAGCCCGACCTGGTAGAGCCACTTCGCCACGTGTAGCTGCAACTGGTCTGCCTCGTAAGAACCATGACTGAACTCGCCAAGCGCGAAGACCTCGGCCCTGGACATGGCGGCAAGATCCGCGATTTCCCTTGCGGCCTTCTCGAGTTCTGCGGCAGGTAACGCGCGACCTGTTTGGCGTGCCGCATGAACTGCTTTCGGCAACATGTGGCTGGCGGAATCCTCTGGCGATCCTGACACAGCCGGTGCGTCTTCGAGCACGACGTCATCGAACCAGGCAGTTCCCGTCCCGGACAACAATAAGCCGTAGATGAGCACATCGGTCGATTCAGGCAACTCGATATCGAGAACCAGCGGTTGCCAACCCTTCGTACCTGTCAGCCCACGCGCGGCCATGTTGTCGAAAAAGACAGTAAGATCGCCGCTCTTCGCCATCGCCCATAGAGCCGCTTGCCCATCTTCGACGCCGGCGACCTTGACCTGCGCCTTCAGGGAATACCTATGCGTATGGTCTCGTCTTGGATAGTGGAGTTGAACAATAGAGGCTCCGCGATCCTCAATTCTCACTGCAGTTGACTTGACTAGCAGGCTGCGACTACCCGAGTAGCTTTCAGCATCAGTGACCTCAACAATGTATCCGTTCGGGTTGATCTGCCAAGGCGCAGGATCGTTCGAAGACGTCGACCTTTCGAATCCGCCGTTCACGGTTTGCGCGATAGACGCTGTCGATACAAAGAAGAATGCAAGCGACGCAGCTAGCGACCATCCCATTCGAGAGAAACTGATTGATCTCGCCCGGCCAATCGGTATCAGAGTTTCCACAAGAGACTAGCCTTCACAATCGGACGTCAGCCGGGCCAATCGAAATGATTATCGCGCCGGCCCACGGCAACGTCGAACTGGCTTTCTCTTCTTCGGGCAACTCCGGACAAGGAGTCAGCCCGAAGCCGCTTCTCCGTCACCCGATCCGGCCAGCCGCTCCTCGGCGGCCGCGACCATCGCCTGGTAGCGCGGCTCGCTGCGCAGCATCTCCAGGTCCGGGTCGGCCTTCGTGTACACGAGGAAACTCGCGGTGATCGTGTCGAACACCGGGACCAGCATGTCGAGCGCGGCTTCCGTGTCTCCCAGGTACGTGCACAACGCACACGCAAAGTTGTAGCGCATGTTGAGGTTCTCGGGATCGATGAGCAGCGCGCGTTCCATGCGGCTTTTCGCGCGCTCGCCCTGTTCGAGCGCGGCCAGGGCGTAGGCACTGTAGCCGGCCACCATCGAGTTGTTCGGGTCGCGGGCGAGCACCGCCTCGGCGCGCTTGAGCGCCAGTTCGGCCGCGCGGCGCACGCCTGCCCTGTCACTCAGCGCGGTGTAGGCGCTGATCAGCATCGACGGCGAATTGAGATCACCTTCCATCAGCGCGGCAGCCTTTTCGTAACAGCGCGCAGCCTCTTCGTGGCGGTGTTGCTGGTAATGCAGGCGTCCGGCCGAGCGGTTGACCTCGTAGGAATCAGGATTGAGCTTCAATGCGATCGCCACTTCCTTCGCCGCTGCGTCGGCATCGCCATTGGACAGGTGCAACTGCGCCAGGACCGCATGCGCTTCCGGCAGGTCGGGATTCAGATCAAGCGCCCTTTGCGCGGCCGCCATGCCGTCGTCTGCGTTTCCGTCACGCGCTTCGCGCAATTTCCGGTAGCCGACGGCCATCAGCGCCCACGCTTCGGCGTAGTCCGGGTCGATCTCGACGGTGCGCTGGCACAGCCGCACGATCGCTTCTGCCGAGCGGACATCCGACTCCTGGCCGGTCACGTGCGTCTGGCGCGCCATCAGGTACAGGTTGTGCGCATCGGCACTTTCCGTGCCACGATGCTCTATCGCCTTCTTTTCCTTTGGGAGAAGCCTGAGCTGCAACGCCTTTACAATCGCCTGCGAGATCTCGTCCTGCAGCGCAAAAATGTCGCTCGCTTCCCGGTCGTAGCGTTCGGCCCAGAGGTGATTGTTGGTCTTCGCATCGACGAGCTGCGCGCTGATGCGCACGCGGCCGCCGGCCTTGCGCACGCTGCCTTCGAGAACATGGCTGGCATTCAGGTCACTGGCGACCTTCGGGATGTCGACGTGCTTGCCCTTGTACATGAACGCGCTGTTGCGCGAGATGATGCCGAGCGCGGAGACCTTACTGAGGTCCGTGATCACGTCCTCGGTGATGCCGTCGCTGAAATACTCCTGCTCCGGGTCGCCGCTCATGTTCGTGAACGGGAGGACGCACACCGTGAATCGCGGCACGGCTTTTTCTTCGGCAGCCGCTTCAGGTGCGGCGGGATTGACGGCCGTCGTCGGCGCACGCGCGATCATCGCGCCGAGCGCGTGCAGAAATTCCTGCGCCGGGGCGCTCTCTGCGTCTTCATTCCAGCCGTCGAGGTCCGTCGTGTGGATGGCGCGCACGTCCATCGGCAGTCGCGCGTTGTCGAAGCGCACCGGGACCAGCTTGTTGTTATCGGCGCCCTCGCGTGCCTCGCCGCGCACCCAGCGCGACGTCACCGACGTGGGCGTCCAGACGACCATGACTGCCTTGGCCGAGGCAATCTCTGCGTCGATCATGTCGTCGAATTCCTGGCCGGGCGTGATCTCCGGGTCCCACCAGACGGTCCAGCCCTTCGCCGAAATCGCGGCAACGAGAGGCGCGACCCGTGCTTTGTCGCTACGGGCATAGGAAACGAAGACATCGGCCATGCCGTTGGAACCCCAGGAAAATCAGTCTTGTGGCGCTGCTTGACGCCCAAGGATACCGCAGTGGCGAAAGGCACGGTAGCCGGAGAATTCCGGACATAATGTGCGCTGCGATACCGGAAGCAAACGTCATTTCGCAGCGTGGCCAGTGTATTGGCAGAATGGACATCGTCATCGGAGCGAGGGAGCGGCATGTCCAGTCGTCATTTCGAAACGGGTGGCGCCAGCTACGACCGGTTTCGCCCGACGTACCCGCCGCCGCTGGCCGAATATCTCGCCGCGCTCGCGCCGAACCGTTCCCTCGCCGTCGACGTCGGCTGTGGCACCGGACAGTTGTCGGTGCTGCTCGCGGCTCATTTCGAGCGCGTATCTGCCTTTGACGCAAGTGCCGACCAGGTGGCGAATGCCGCAGCCTGCGGGAACACTAACTATGCGGTCTCTGCCGCCGAAGAGCTGCCGGTCCAGGACGCAACTGCGGCCCTGATCACCGCCGCGCAGTCGGCGCACTGGTTCGACCTGCCGGCGTTCTACGAAGAGGTGCGGCGCATCGCCGCGCCCGGCGCCGTCGTCGCGCTGGTCACCTACTGCATCCCGGCGCTCGACGGACCGGCGGCCCGTCGCTTCGAGCAGGTTTACTGGCAGGACGTCTACCGTTACTGGCCGCCGGAACGGGCATTGATCGAGAACGAGTACCGGGACCTGCCGTTTCCGTTCGAGGAACTGAGCCCGCCCGAGTTCGACATCATCCGGGACTGGACGGCCGACGAGCTCATCGGCTACGTCGAGACCTGGTCGGCCTCGAAACGTGCTCGTGCCGATGGCCAGGGCGGAGTTCTCGATGCGTTTGCCACGGACCTTCGCTCGCTCTTCGGCAGCAACGACGCACGACACCGCATCACCTGGCCTGTGCGCATGCGCTTGGGCCGGGTGTGACGCCTCAGCGCTGCTTGCGCTGCCGCAGCAGTCGCCGCGTGTGCTTGTCGGGCCGTCCCGGCGTCCTCGGCATCGCCTGCCGGTCCTGGCGGAGCGCGTCCGCGCGCTCCTCGCGGCGCCGCATCACGTCTTCGTCTTCGCGGTAGCAGCTTCGGGCCTCGGTTGCGGGCCCGCGACGAGCCGGGATGGCGAGAACGTCGAACGCATACGGCAACCGGTCGCGAACCAGCTCGATGCGGTCGCCCGCCTGCACCCGCCTTCCGGGCGCCGGGCGCTCGCCGTTGACCTTTACCTGCCCGGTCGCGACCGCCTTCGACGCCAATGTCCGCGTCTTGAAGAAGCGACAGTGATACAGCCAGCGATCGATGCGCAGCGTTTCGTCGTCGTTTGACATTGGCGGCACTCAGCGCAGGCCCGTCGCTCCCGGCGGGTACTTCATCGCGTTCTTCGCGATCTTGTCGTCGACGGCCCTGTCGATGTCGATGCCGAGCTTGTCCGCCAGGATGGCGAGATAGATCTGGATGTCCGCAACCTCCGCCGCGACCTCCGCGCGGGTCTGCTCGCTGACGTTCGCGGACTCCGGCTGGCTCAGCCACTGGAAGTGTTCGAGCAATTCGGCAGCCTCTACCGACAGCGCCATCGCCAGGTTCTTGGGCGAATGAAACGCGTGCCAGTCGCGCTCATCGGCGAACGCCCGCAGCCGCGACTGCAGTTCCGTGAAATCCATGACATCCCTCGCGAGCCCGTCGCAACGCGGCCACATTGCCCGCGCACCCGCGGAAAGACAACCGGGACGGCGCCGGGCGGCTCGTCCTGCCCGCCGCCCGGCAATCAGCGCGGCCTGTCAGTCCCTGATCTTCGCCGAGCGGACGCTGTTCGCGACGTACACTCGGGCATCGTCGCACTCGTCGATATCCGCGAAGACCTCCATCGAGACCGCGCGGCCGCCGCCATTCGCGATGCGCTCGAAGTCGGCGCCGATTTCCCTGAAGTCGGGGTATGAGAACACGACCTTGTAGTCGAAGTCGGCACCGCCACCTCCGAACAGTGGCCGCCAATGGTAGTACGCCGCTTTCGACCCGGTCTTCTCAAGGTGGTCCACCCACTTCAGTTCCGCGGCCTGGATCTCTTCGTACTTGTGACCTTCGTTCAGCGAGCAGTCCATCATCGTGATCAGGCCCGACGGCGGCGGGTTGTTACCGGCCGGTGCCTTGTACATGGCGGACGAGAACGCGAGGTGTGCATCGCAATCGACGACCTCGAAGAAGGCGGCCGTCAGTTCACCGCCGTTCGCGATCCAGTCGTGCTGACCTTCGCCCATGGCATTGCCGTCTCGCCAGGCGCCCAACCAGAGCAGGTCGAATTCCTGTTCCGGGCCGTAGAAGTACGGTCTCAGGATCCACGCGGCATAGGAATCCGCGTCGTTGTCGTCCATGTAGGCGTTCCAGCGTTCGACGACCTGGTTGAAATCCGCAATGCCCTTGCCGTCCCTGAAGCTGCAGGCAAACAGTTCGACCGGGAGGACCTTGCCGAGCCCGTCAGCGCTGACCTGTGCCATTCCTGTTCCCGCGCCCAGCAGCAGCCCGGCCAGCGCCGGGCAGATGAGTATGTTGCGCAGTTTCATGGTTTTCCCCTTATTTTTGGTATGGCGGCCGGTCTCCGGAATCGACGCCGACCTCTTTAGACTATAGTTCGCGGATCACGGGCCTGCGGGCGGCCGGTGGAAACCACTGATTTCCCACGGGTTTGGATTGGTGCGCCGGAGCGGCAAGGCCCGGTGCGGAGTGCTCAGACCTTGCCGAGCGCGGCGGAGATGCGCTCCGCCGCCGCCGCCGTGTGCGCGACCACGTCCTCGAGCGCAACGGCATTATCATCGTCCAGGTAGGCGAGGTACGGGACGGCAAGGGCGGCGATGACCTGGCCCGAGCGATCGAAGACCGGGTAGCCGATGTCCTGTACGCCGCGGATCTGCGCGCTCCTGATAATTTCGTAGCCGCGCTGGCGGACACGCCTGACGAGTTTGTCGATCTCGCCGTCGCCGGGTCGGCGCTGCGTCTCCGGGATCTTCTCGAGCATCCGTTCGCGCTCGACGTCGTCGGCGAACGCCAACAAAACGTGGCCCGAACAGGTGTCGAGCAGTGGTGCCTCCGCGCCGAGGCGCACGCTCAGCGTGCGATCCGTCGGCCCGTCCTCCTGGCCGACCACGTGACCCTGACCCTCATAGTGGATCACCAGGTGGCAGGATTGCCGCGTGTCCCAGGCGAGTTGCCGCATCACCGGGATCGCCGCGGCGGACAGGCGTGAGACCGGTGAGATGCGGTGCGACAGGGCGAACATCTTGAGCGTCAACACGTACGCATCGGAATCATCGCGTAGCTGGATGTACTTGCGTTGCTCCAGCACCGCCATCATGCGGAACACTTCCCCTACCGAACGCCCCATGCGTTTCGCGAGTTCGCTGATGTTCAGCCCCTGCGGCTCACCGGACAGGAGTTCGAGGATGTCGAGGCCCTTCTCCAGCGCTGGCGCGGAGTACTGCTTGCGCCGGGATGACGCCGAACGACCCTTGTTGACCCGCGCCACGGCCGACGCCCTCAGGCACCGTGCACGCGCTGGGCGCGGTAACCGTAAATCGCGATCACGACGAAACAGATCAGCGGCAGGAAGAACGAGGTCTTGACCGACGGGATGCTGCCGATGATCGGGCCTGCGTCGATCATCCGCCCCTGCAGCGGCGGCATCAGCGCACCGCCCACGATCGCCATCACAAGACCGGCCGAGGCGAGGCTCGCGTCGTCACCCATCCCTTTCAGGGCAATCCCGTAGATCGTCGGGAACATGAGCGACATGCACGCGGAGATGCCGATCAGCGAGTACAGGCCGGCGTAGCCGTCGAGAAACACGGTGCCCAGGCACAGCGCGATCCCCGCAACGGCCAGGACGGCGAGCAAGGGGCCGGGGCGGAAGTAGCCCAGCAGAAACGTGCAGATGAAGCGACTGCCTAGGAACGTAAGCATCGCGATGATGTTGTAGCTCTGCGCCTCGGCGGCCGTCAGCCCCAGGGTCGTCATGCCGTAGTGAATGATGAAGGTCCAGCACATGATCTGTGCGCCGACGTAGAAGGCCTGCGCGACCACGCCTTCGAGGTAGCGCGGGTTGCGGGCCAGCCGGGCCATCGTGCCCGTGAATTCGGCGCGCGTCAGCGGGTGATCGTGCTTCATCGTCTTCGGCAGGCGGCTCACGAGGTAGACGAGAAACAGGACGGTGACGACGACGGCAATGGCGACGTACGGTCCCCGAACCGTGGCGAGGTCCGCCGCCTGCATGGCCTGGTGTGCTGCCGGTTCGTTCGACGCGAAGTCGCTCAGCGCGTTCGTGAGCAGGCCGTCGACCTCCGACGGCAGCATCGTCGCGTAGTCGGGGTTCAGTGCACGCTGCTCGGCGCGAAAAGCTTCGACCTGTAGCTCGCCGAGGATGTAGTTGGACGCGACGAACATGCCGGTGAGCGAACCGACCGGGTTGAATGCCTGCGCGAGGTTCAGACGCCGGGTCGCCGTACTCGGGTGCCCCATCGACAGGATGTAGGGGTTCGCCGTCACCTCGAGTAACGCGAGCCCGCAGGTCAGGATGCACAGGGCGGCGAGAAAGTAGTTGAACTGCGCCGTGATGCTGGCGGGAATGAAGAGCGCCGCACCGATCGCGTACAGCGCCAGCCCGGCGAGGATGCCGCTCTTGTAGGTGTAGCTGCGGATGAAGATCGCTGCGGGCAGCGCCATGATGCCGTAGCCGAGATAGAACGCGAACTGCACGAGGCTGCTCTGCGCGTTCGAGATCAGGAAGATGTCCTTGAACGCCTTGACCAGCGGGTTCGTGACGTCGTTCGCGAAGCCCCACAGCGGAAACAGGACGGCCACCAGGATGAACGGCCGGATCATGTCGCGCGTCAGTATCGGCGGCGATGTCTTGTTATTGCTTTCAGGCGACATGATTCCCCCGATTCATGATTCGCGGTGGCCCGATTGACAGGCTTGCAGTTATACAATACGTTTGTATATATAGAAAGCCCGCCACGCACCCCGCGCGGTCACGCAACACCCTTCCCATCGCGATGAATCGAGCACAGCAACGCCGCATCGGCACGACGGATCTCGTGGTCGACACGTTGGGCTTCGGCGGTGCACCGCTCGGCAACCTTTACGCTCCGATCAGCGACGGTGACGCCCGCGACCTGCTTGGCACCGCATGGGACGCCGGCTTTCGCTACTACGACACCGCACCGCATTACGGGCAGGGCCTCAGCGAGCGCCGCCTGGGCGACGCGCTGCGGGGTCACCGCGGTGGCGGTTACGTGCTCTCGACGAAGGTCGGCCGCCTGCTCGCGCCGGCGGGCTACGCGGACGAGCGGCACCTGTATCGCTCGCCGATGCCGTTCGACATCGTCTACGACTACTCCTACGACGGCGTGATGCGATCATTCGAGGACAGCCTTCAGCGCCTCGGGCTCGACCGTATCGACATCCTCTACCTGCACGACATCGGCGAAGCGACGCACGGCAGCGACAACCACGCGCTATTCCGGACGGCGATGGACGGCGGCTATCGTGCTCTCGACGAGCTGCGTAGCGATGGCCGGGTCTCCGCGATCGGCCTCGGCGTCAACGAATGGGAGGTGTGCGAGGCCGCGATGGAACACGGCGACTGGGACTGCTTTCTGCTCGCCGGCCGGTATACCCTGCTCGAGCAGGCCGCGCTCGACTCGTTCCTGCCGAAGTGCGTCGAGCGGCAATGCTCGGTCGTCGTCGGCGGACCGTACAACTCGGGAATCCTCGTCACCGGCACGCGGCGGCAGGGCCATTACAACTACGCGGCGGCGCCGGACGACGTACTGTCCACCGTGCGGTGCATGGAAGCGATCTGCCGGGACTTCGACGTGCCGCTGCCGGCCGCTGCGCTGCAGTTCCCGCTGGCACACCCCGCCGTCGCCAGCGTGATACCGGGCATGGCGAGGGTGAAACACGTGGCCAGCACGCGGCGCTATTTCAATGTGCCCATTCCGGCGGCGTTCTGGGAAGCGTTGCGTGACGAAGGTCTGGTGCGCGCCGATGCGCCGCTGCCGGGCGCGCCGGGCACGGGGGAAACAGGAAGATGACAGAACGAATGGCGGGCAGGACCGCTCTCGTCACCGGCGGCGGCAGCGGCATCGGCCGCGCCATCTGCCGGCGGCTTGCGAGCAAGGGCGCCACGGTGCGCGTGCTGGACCTGGATGCCGGCGCAGCCAATGCGGTGGTGACCGAGATCGAGGCGGCCGGCGGGGCAGCCTCCGGCCACGCGGCAGACGTCGGCGATCGCGCCGACGTCGCGCGAGCCGTGGGCGAGACTCTCGCGCTCGGCCCCATCGACGCGCTGGTCAACAACGCCGGCATCGCGCACGTCGGCACGGTCGAGACCACGAGCGAGGAAGACCTCGACCGCCTGTACCGGGTGAACGTGAAAGGCGCCTACAACCTCCTGTCCGCGGTCGTTCCCGGCATGAAGGCCCGAAAGAGCGGCGCCATCGTCAACATCGCATCGGTCGCCGCAACAGTCGCCGTCGGCGAGCGCTTCGCCTATTCGATGACGAAAGGTGCAATCCTCGCGATGACGTACTCGGTGGCGAAGGACTACGTCGCGCACGGCATCCGCTGCAACGCGGTCTCGCCGGCCCGCGTCCACACACCGTTCGTCGACGAATTCCTGGACCGGTACTACGCCGACAACCGCGACGAAGTGTTCGAGAAGCTGGCGAAGAGCCAGCCGATCGGCCGCATGGGCACGCCCGACGAGATCGCCGGCCTCGTCGCCTACCTCTGTTCCGACGAAGCCGCGTTCGTTACGGGCTCGAACTTCCCGATCGACGGCGGCTTCGTCACTCTCAATAGCTGAAACGGAAGAACTGATGAAACTACTGCGCTACGGCACGCCCGGCCAGGAAAGGCCGGGCATCCTCGACGACAATGGCAAGGTTCGCAGCCTCGAAGGCATCGTGGACGATATCGACGGTGCGGCGCTGGCCAGCGGCAAGCTGGCCTCAGTGAACGCGAACGACCTGCCGGTCGTCGACGACCCGGGGCGTATCGGGCCTTGCGTCGGCAACGTCGGCAAGTTCCTCTGCGTGGGTCTGAACTACGCGGACCATGCGGCGGAATCCGGCGCCGCCGTGCCGAAGGAGCCCGAGATTTTCACGAAGGCCACGAGCGCCATCTGTGGGCCGAATGACAACGTCATCCAGCCGAAGGACAGCACGAAGCTCGACTGGGAGGTCGAACTCGCGATCGTCATTGGCAGGCACGCATCCTACGTCAGCGAAGACGAAGCCGGGGACTACATCGCCGGTTACTGCGTCTGCAACGACGTGTCCGAGCGCAACTTCCAGCTCGAACGCGGCAGCCAGTGGGACAAGGGCAAGGGCTGTGACACGTTTGGCCCGATCGGGCCGTGGCTCGTGACGCGTGATGAGATCGACGACCCGCTGAACCTGCCGATGTGGCTGAAGGTCAACGGCCGCCAGTACCAAGACGGCAACACGAACACGATGGTGTTCGGGCCGACCGTCATCGTGAGTTACCTGAGCCGCTTCATGAGCCTTCAGCCGGGCGACGTCATCACCACCGGCACGCCGCCGGGCGTCGGCCTCGGCCAGAAGCCGCCGGTGTTCCTGAAGCCGGGCGACGTGATCGAACTCGGCATCGACGGGCTCGGCACGCAGCGGCAGACCGTCGTCGCCCACGGCGGCTAGGATCCCGGGATACCGCTACCCCCCGTCATTGGCGGGGTAGCGGGGGTCGCGTGTTTGGCGCTACGCGGAGGCGCGTGCCCGGCGCCGCTGGCCCTGCTTGTTGCCGGACGCCCGCGGCTTCCCGCCGCGCCGATTCTTGCGACCGCCGCCACCGTTGTTGTTGTTGCCGCGGCCGGTCACGATCGGCTCGGCCTTGATCCGCGGATCCGGCGCGTAACCCGGCACAACTTCCTGCGGAATCTTCCGGCCCAGCAGCTTCTCGATGCCGCCGAGCAGCTTGTGCTCGTCGACACAGACGAGCGAGACGGCACGGCCGGTGTTGCCGGCCCGCGCGGTTCGTCCGATGCGGTGCACGTAGTCTTCGGCGACGTGCGGCAATTCGAAGTTCACGACGTACGGCAGGCGCTCGATGTCGAGCCCACGGGCCGCGACGTCCGTCGCCACCAGCACGCGCACCCTGCCGTCCTTGAAGTCCTTCAGCGCGCGCACGCGTGCCGACTGCGACTTGTTACCGTGGATCGCCGCGCACTTCAGGCCGTCGGCGTCGAGCTGCTTCGCGAGACGGTTCGCGCCGTGCTTGGTGCGCGTGAACACGAGCACCTGGCGCCAGTTCTCCGCGCCGATCTTGTGCGACAGCAGCTCGCGCTTGCGTGCCTTGTCCACCGGGTAGACGACCTGCTCGACGCCGTCGGCCGTCGTGCCGCTCGCGGCAATCTCGATCTCCACGGGATCGTTCAGCAGGTCTGTTGCAAGCCGCCGGATGTCCGCCGAGAACGTCGCCGAGAACAGCAGGTTCTGCCGCTCGGCCGGCAGGCGCTTCAGCACCTTGCGGATGTCGCGGATGAAGCCCATGTCGAGCATGCGATCCGCTTCGTCGAGCACGAGCGTCTCGACCGCATCGAGCGAGATCGTGCCCTGGTCGAGGTGATCGAGCAGCCGGCCCGGCGTCGCGATGACGATGTCCACGCCCTTGCGCAGCTTGTCGATCTGCGTGTTGATGCTGACGCCGCCGTAGATGACCGCGGTGCGGAACGGCAGGTTGCCGCCGAAATCACGGCCGCAGTCGGCGACCTGCGCGGCGAGCTCGCGCGTCGGCACGAGGACGAGCGCGCGGATGCGGCGGCGGTTGCGCGTGCCTTCCTGCAGGCGCTGCAGCAGCGGCAGCATGAACGCGGCCGTCTTGCCCGTGCCCGTCTGGGCAGCCGCGAGCACGTCGCGACCTTCGAGCACCGGGGGTATGGCGCGTTGCTGGATCGGGGTGGGCGTCTGATAGCCCAGTTCGTCGACCGCACGCGCGAGTTCGGCCGACAGGCCGAGTTCGTTGAATAACACTTGTATTTGCTCCGATACTGCCCGGCATCTGGGCAGCAGGGCTGCCGGAAATGCTTCGATCCAGGCGGGTATCCAGGGTTGCTCCCGATGCCGCGGTTGCGGGTGGGAGTGAATGGCGCAGACCGATGTGCGCCAGGACGCGGCGGACTATAGCAGACTTGCCGCGGAAGAAAAGGGCCGGATGCGGATTATTCGATCGGCGGAACGGCCTTCAGGTACGCAGCAATCGCGGCGCGGTCCTCGGCGGGCAGCGCCGCCATGTTCTCCTGCACGGCAACCATGTCGCCGCCGACCGTGTCGAAGTCCGGCGTGAAGCCGCTTTCGAGGTAATACTCGATATCGGCGGCCGACCAGCCCGCGACGCCCTTGCCCACCGGCGTGATGTTCGGCACCCGGCCCTCGCCGTCCATGCTCGGCGCGCCGGCCAGCCAGCGTGAGTAGTCGAGCCCGCCGAAGCGGCCACGCGGCGTATGGCATTCGCCGCAATGGCCCGCTCCTTCGACGAGCAGCCGCCCGCGCTCGACGACGGCATCCGGCGGCTCCGTCGTCACGACCGGCGCTACGTCGAGGTTCCACCACTTCCACAGGCCGACGCCGCGGCGCAGCGACCACGGGAAGGCAAGCCGGAAACTGTCGGCCTTGCCGCTTACCGGCGGCAACGTGTCGAGGTAAGCCTTGAGGTCCATCACGTCCTCGGTGCGCATGCGCGCGTAGGACGTGTAGGGAAAGGCCGGGTAATAGTGCCGGCCGTCCGGCGACACGCCGCGCTGCACCGCGTTGACGAACTCGAGCATCGACCACCCGCCGATGCCGTCGTGCGCGTCCGGGGAGATGTTCGGCGCGACGAACGTGCCGAACGGCGATGCGAGGCCCGCGCCGCCGCCGAGCAGGCGCCTGGCATCGCCGGTCGCACGCCTGCCGTCGACGGGCGTTGCGTGGCACGACGCGCAGCCCGACGCATGGAAGATCCGTTCACCGGCGGCCGCATCCGGAACATGTTCCGGCAGCGCGTCGATCGTGCGCGGTGCCGTCAGCCACCAGCCGATCGCGGCCAGCAGCAGCACCTCGAACAGGAGGCGCCCGACGCGGGCGCCGACGCTCTTGCGGGCCCCCGCCACGCCGTGTCCGTCAGTCCTTCTCGACGCGGTAGTCGTCGTGACAGCCCTTGCACGCCTGGAAGATCGGCCCCAGCACGGGCTTCGCGGCGTCGAGCGAGGCCGGCGCCGCGGCCTGCGCCTGCTCGACGACCGACGCGAATTTCGCGAGCGCGGCGTCGAAACCGTCGCGATCGGACCAGATCGCCGCCGTCGCCTGGGTGTCCATGCCGGTCTCAGAGCCCTCCGGGAACAGGGACCCGAACGTCGACGCCGCCTCGCTGAACGTCGCCAGCGACGCCGCGACCGTGTCGGCGTCGAACTCGACGGTGCCGCGCAACATGCCGCCGAGCGGCTTCGCGGCGTCGCGCACGCCTTCCATCAGTTCGTGGCGCTGGACGCGCGGATCTTCATTCGCGACAGCCATCGCGGCCGTGCTGATGGCGGCGAGCAAGGCAACTAGGCACAGGGACGACTTCTGCATGGACAACAGCTCCTCGGGATTCGGGATTGGCCGGCGCGTCGGGTGACGCGGCCGCTGGACTCGGCGTCGATGATGCCTTGCCGCCCACCGAGGTTCAATGCGCGAAGGCGCCGCATAACACTTCCTTACAATTCGCGGTCGCGGTTGGCACTATGCTCAGACACCGCGGCCGGCACGCCAGCCGCGCCGCCGCTCAGCGACATGCCATGATCCCCTCCCCCCACATACTGCTCGTGGACGACGATCCGGAGATCCTGGAGTTGCTCCAGGCATACCTCGACGGCCAGGGCTTCCGTACCACGCCGGCCTCCGACACGGCACAGGCCCGCGACGTACTGGCCCGGGACCCGGCCGAACTCGTCGTACTCGACCTCATGCTCCCGGGCGAAAGCGGCCTCGACTTTTGCCGCTCCCTGCGCGGCAAGGGACAGACCCCTGTCATCATGCTGACCGCGCTGGGCGACACGATCGACCGCATCGTCGGCCTCGAGGTCGGCGCCGACGACTACCTGGCGAAGCCCTTCGATCCCCGCGAGCTCGTCAGCCGCATCCGGGCCGTGTTGCGCCGGGCGCAGCCGGCGGATGCCCCGCCGCCGGAAGCCCGGGCGTGGCGCTTTGCACGCTGGCGCCTCGATCGCGTGGCACGAGCGCTCACCCGCGACGACGGCCATCGCGCCGAGCTGAGCGGCGCGGAGTTTCGCGTGCTCGACTTCCTGCTGGCAAACCCCGGCCGGGTGGTATCGCGTGATGAACTCGCGGAGGCATTGCGCGGCCGGGAACACGACCCGTTCGACCGCAGCATCGACGTGCGCATCAGCCGGCTGCGGCAGTTGCTGGGCGACGACGCGCGCGCGCCGGACATCATCAAGACGGTCTACGGCGAGGGCTACGCGCTCGGCGTGGACGTCGAGCGGGAATAGCATGCGTCTCCTGCCCTCCTCCCTGGTCGGCCGCCTGATTACCGCGATGCTCGCGGCCGTCACCCTGTCCGCCATCATCGTGGTCTGGCTCGTCCAGCGCGAACGCCGGGAGATGGTGTTCTGGGGCGGCGACAGCACCGAGCTCATCGAGTTCCTCGCGCACACCAGCGAGTCCCTGGCCGTGCTGCCTGCCGACGAACGCGATGCGCAGGTCGCCGCCTTGAAGAACGAGCCGATTGCCCTGTCGCGCGGCACACGGCCGGTCCGGCGCCCCCCTGCTTACGATGACATCGCGGCGGCGCGCTCGTACGCGAAACGCCTGAAGCGCGAACTCGGCAGCGATTTCACCGTCGAGGTTCGGCCCGCGATGCCCTCGCAGCGCGATTTCATTCGCATACGCAACGAAGGGCCGTGGCAGGAACCCCCGGACCGCGCACGCGGCCGCTGGGCTGATCGTTCCCCGCGATCGGGGCACGAACTGGATGTCGTTGTCACCCTGGCCGACGGCGACGCGATTCGCTACCGCGTCCCGGCGCCGCGATCCGGCCCGCCGATGCCGATGCGCATTTTCGCGGAGCTGGTCGTGCTGACGCTGTTACTCTCGCTGATCCTGTTCTGGATGGCGCGAGGCATCACGAGACCCTTGTCGGCCCTCGCCCGCTCCGCCGAAGCGATGAGCCGCGGCGACGCGCCGGAACCGTTGCCTGAGACGGGCGCGGCCGAAATCCGGCATGCGACGCGCGCTTTCAATGCCATGCACGACCGGCTGCAACGCTACCTGAAGAGCCGAAACCGGATGCTGGCCGCCATGTCTCACGACCTGCGCACGCCGCTGACGCGCCTGCGCCTGCGTGCCGAACGTTTGCAGGATCCGGCGTTGCGCGACAAGTTCGTGTCCGACGTCGACCAGATGACGGCGATGCTGAAGGCGACGCTCGACCTGTTCCGCGACATGAATAATGACGAGGCCTACGAGGCCGTCGATATCATGGCGCTGCTCGCAGACTTGCAGGAGGAGTTCCGCGACATGGACGCGGACGTGTCCGTCCGTGGATCCGCGCACGGTGCTTTGGACGCGAAACCGAATGCGCTGAAGCGCTGTCTCACCAATCTCCTGACCAACGCCGTCAAGTACGGCGAGCGCGCCGTCGTGGTCGTGGAAGATGGCGACTCGCTGGTCATTCGTGTGCGCGACGAAGGTCCGGGTCTGCCGCCGGACGCACTCGAGAAAGTGTTCGAACCGTTTTTTCGCCTGGAGTCCTCGCGCAACCCGGCGACCGGCGGCACCGGCCTCGGCCTCGCGATCGCGAGGGACATCGCGCAGGCACACGGCGGCACGCTGGTGCTCTGCAACCAGGAGCCGCGCGGGCTCGAGGCGGTGCTGACACTGCCGCGCAATAGCTGAAACGGCCGCCGGCCCTGCGCCGAACATTTCCTAACAATTGCTTACGTCTTCTGTCGGCGCATCGCCCTATCGTTCGAACCGTACCCCGAACGCCAAGGAGCACACCGACATGAACCGCACCACCAACCTCGTCCTTCGACCCCTCATCGCCCTGTTCGTCCTGCTGGCGGCCGTCAACGCAACCGCGGAGCCCGGACCGCGCCACGACGGCCCGCGCATGGACATCGACAAGCTGGCCGTACTGCTGGACCTCGACGACTACCAGAAGCAGGAAGTCGACAGCATTCTGGCTGCGAAGCGCGAGGCCGCGGAGGCGAAGCGCGAGGAGTTCAAGGCCTCCGGCACCCGCCCCGACCGTGAAACGATGCGCGCCGAGCACGAGGCCATGCGCGCGGCAACGCGGGATGAACTCGCCGCGGTGCTGACGCCGTCGCAGCTCGAGAAATTCGAACTACTGATGGAACAGCACCGTCCCCGCGGCCCCCGGCGCGAGAAGGATGCCGAGGAGGCACCGGAAGCACTCTGAGACGGGCGCGATCGACCGAACCCCCAACGCTATCAGCGCACTTCTCCCCCGCAAGCTGACAGCGATTCACTTCCGCCCCCGCAAGGGGGCGGCTTTTTTTCACGCGTGCCGCAACGCCCAGTCTGCGCCGTCCTCCGCGGACAGCACGGCGCCCTCCATCCAGCCGGACCAGTCGTCTGCGACGTCGCCACCGATCAGCCGGACCCTGCCGGACGCGCCTGCCAGCGCCGCGCGGAACGCCGGGTAGACGCCAACGCGCCCGGTCATCCAGCTCGCGCCGGCCAACGGGTCTGCGGTCCAGTCGTGTGCGTGGGCATCGATGACCTCCATACCCGGGCAGGCTGTCGCCAGGAGTTTCGCGAGCGCGGCGGGACTGCTGTCGGCCAGGTCGTCGTGCAGCGCCTGCGCGCTGACGAGCGTGGTGTCGCCGACGCGCCTTGCATACACCAGCCGCAGCGGGTGGTCGGTTTGCAACAGCGACGGGACTACGCCGCCGCGGACGCGCGCCCAGAGCTTCGTGACGCGGCCGCAGTTCACCCGACCGGCAAGTCCGTCGGCCAGGACCGGTATCGGCGGGTCAACGGCGATCCGGGAGAGGACGGCGACCGGCACCGCGATGAGGACGCGTTGCGCCATGAATTCGCGCTCCGGGCCGCGGACACGCACGCCAGCGCCCGATTCCGTGATCGAGTCGACGGGGCACGACAACCGGATAGCATCGCCCAGTGCGTCGGCGAGCCCCGCGACGATCGCACCGGTGCCGTCGCGAAACCGGTGGGTGACCGGCGCGAGCGTCATGGCGATATCGCCGCCATGGAAACGGATCTCCTCGCGCTCGGCGGCCGTCGATATGTGCGACGGGTCGGCGCCGGTCAGCGGAAAGAAGGCGGCGTCGATGAGCGCGCGATCGGTCGCATCGGGCACGTGTTCGCGCAGCAACTCCGCGAGCGTGCGTTCGTTGCCGTCATCGCCGGCGTCGTACCAGGCCTGTAGCGCGTCGAGTCCGGCGGCGAAACCGGGGCTCTCGCGGCGTAACGCCGCGTAGTCGACGTCGAACGTCTGTCCGGGCACCCGCCATTCGACCGCATCGCCTTCCGCCTCGGTATCCGCGCCGAACTCGTCGGCGAGCGTGCAGAGCTTCGGGTGCAGCTCGGGGATGATCCACTCGGCGCCCCAGTCGACGCCGACACGAGTGCCGGGAAACGGCGCAGTCCACGTTCGGCCGCCGGTGCGGTCACGCGCCTCGAGGACGCGCACCCGCTGTCCGGCGCGCCGGAGTGTGCGTGCCGCGTGCAGGCCGGCGAGGCCCGCGCCAACGACTATGGTGTCGAGATGCTCCGGCATGCCGCCACTCTACGAGATCGGCGAATCCGCCGCGACCGGCTTCTCGCCCGAGCGTTTCAGCATCTCGTAGATCGTCCCGCCCTGGAGGATGTCGAGAATCATGTGCGCGGCAATCGGCAGCCAGAGCGAGCCGGTCAGCCAGTAGAACACCCCGAAGGCGACGCCGATCGCGGTCACGCGCAACATGCCGCTCGTGCCCTGGTAGGAATGACCGAGCCCGAAGATCACCGCGGAGACGATGACGATCGCCCACATCGGCAGCCAATGCGCGAGGTACCAGAAGGCGAATCCGCGATACACGGTCTCCTCGACGATGCCGGCCGTGACCGACACGCCGCAAAAGACCCGGTAAGTGCGGCGGGTGTTCGGCAGGAAGTGGACGAGGTCGCCGAGCGAGTCCGCCAGTTTGCGCCGCTCGTCGTCGTCCGCGTGCCGGGCCTGGCGCCACGCGTGGGCGAGCCAGGCCGTCGCGGCGACGAGAAGCACGAGGCCGGCCACGAAACCGGTGCCGCCGGGTGCGACGAACCCGAGGTCCGCGAACGGACGCGCGTAGAACGCCCAGACCGCGAGAAGCACGGCGAAGGCCACCCACTCCATGACCAGGACGTCGCGGTACTGGCCGATCCGGTCGGGCGCCTCGCCGCCGTCGATGCGGGCGACGTAGCGGCGGTAGGCCCAGGCACCGTGCAGCGGCTGGACGACGAAGAGCGCGAGCATCATCAGGTGGTCGACAAGCATCATGGCAGCCGCTAACCTCAACATTCACAAGAATGTGAATGATAATATTCACGTTTACATGAATAATCAAGCCCCGGAGGCCTCTCCAGTGCCGGACCCGCAGGAAATCTACCGTGTCAGCGACCTCGAGCAGGTGCGGCTGCTGGCCGATCCGCTGAAGCTGAAGCTCATCCAGGCGTTCGCGGAACGGCCGCGAACAGTGCGCGAGGCCGCCACCGAACTCGGCGAGAACCTGACGCGCCTGTACCGCCATGTCGACGCACTGCTCGAAGCGGGCCTGATCGAGATCACGCACGAGGAAAAGAAGCGCGGCACCGTCGAGCGCACGTTTCGCAGCATCGCGCGGCGATTCGAGGTGGACCACGCGCTGTTTGCGGACGACGGCGGCGGCAACCAGGCCGTTCGCGGACTCCTCCGCGCGGCCGAAGAGGAGTTGCTTGGCGCACTCGATACCGCCGACGAAGCGAATCCGCCGCTCGTGATGCGCTTGCGCATCAAGGGGTCACCGGCCCGCCTCGCAGAACTGCGCCGGGCACTGGACGACTGGCTGACCGACGCCCAGGACGATGACGATGACGACGACACGTCCGCCGAGGCCGGCGCCATCATCGCCTTCTATCCATTGCGGTAAGCTGGCACGAACTCTTGGCGACAGGCGGTGCCGGCATGAACAAGCGCGACTTCCTGAAAGCGACGGCCGCGGCGGGCGCGGCGCTGGCCGTGCCCGCGCTGCACGCCGGCACCGACGCCGGGCTCACCGACATGACGAAGGGCGTCGTTCCTATTTCTGCCGCGGAGCGCCGGGCACGTATCGCGAAGCTGCAACGCCTCATGCACGATGCCGGCGTTTCGGCGCTCGTACTCGACGCGGGAGCGTCACTCAGCTACTTCACGGGCGTACGCTGGTGGCGCTCGGAACGTTTCACCGGCGCCGTGATCCCCGCGGACGGCGATGTCGCCGTCATCACACCGCACTTCGAGGAACCGTCCATCCGCGAGTCGCTCGTCGTTGGCGACGACGTGCGCACCTGGAACGAGCACGAGAACCCGTTCGTGCTCGTCGCCGACGTCCTGGCGGATCGCGGCTATCGGACCGGCCGCATCGCCGTGGACGAGACGGTGCGCTTCTTTATCGTCGATGGCATCCGCGAGGCCGCCGGCCGGTTCGGCATCGTGAACGGTGCGGACCTCGTCCGGGCCTGCCGTATGCTCAAGTCGCCGGCCGAGATCGCGCTGATGCAGGCCGCGAACGACGTCACGCTGGCGGCCTTTCGCCACGTGCACGCGCACGTCGAGTCCGGCATGGACGCGCGCGACATCGCGGCGTTGATGAACGATACGATGCGTCGCCTCGGTGGCGCGCCACAGTTTGCACTGGCATTGCTGAACGACGCGAGCGCCTACCCGCACGGCAGCGACGCGCCGCAATCGGTCCGCGAGGGCGGCGTTATCCTGATGGACTGCGGCTGCGCCGTCGGCGAGTACCAGTCCGACATCTCGCGCACCTGGGTTTTCGGCGAGCCGACGAAGAAACAGCGCGAGGTGTGGGCCACGGTCAGGCGTGGACAGGAGATCGCGCTGGAGACGGCGCGCGTCGGTACACCGGCCGGCCGCATCGACGATGCAGTCAGGCAACACTACGAAAGTCTCGGCTACGGGCCGGGTTACGCGACGCCGGGGCTCCCCCACCGCACCGGCCACGGCATCGGCATGGAGGTGCACGAGCCGATCAACTTCGTGCACGGTGAAGGAACGCCGCTCGCGGCGGGCATGTGCCTGTCCAACGAGCCCGGCCTCTACCTCTACGGTGAGTTCGGGGTGCGCCTCGAGGACTGCCTGGTGATGACGGACGACGGACCGTCCCTGTTCACGCCGCTGTCGCCGTCGCTGGACGAGCCGTTCGGCTGAACGTGCGTCAGGGCGAGATCCTCAGCAAGCGTCCCTGGCTGCCGCCGCGCTCGTCTTCCAGCACCCAGAGCAGTCCGTCCGGCCCTTCGACGACGGAGCGGATGCGCGCGCCCATCGGGTAGCGTTCGACCTCCCGCGCGGTGTCGCCGTCGAGTTCGATGCGGACGATCGCCTCGGAGGACAAGCCGGCCGCCAGCGCGTTGCCGCGCCATTCGCCGAACGCCTCGCCGCCGTACACGATGACGTTGCCGGGCGAGATGACCGGCGTCCACCAGATCGCCGGCGCAATGAACTCGGGACGCGTGTCGTGGTCCGGGATCTCGCGGCCGTCGTAGTGGTCACCGTTGGACACGATCGGGTACCCGTAGTTGCCGCCGCGCTGAATGCGGTTCAGCTCGTCGCCACCCCTGGGACCCATCTCGATGTCCCACAGGTTGCCGTCGAGGTCGAAGGCGATGCCGAGCGGATTTCGATGCCCGAGCGACCAGATCTGGCCGTAGACGCCCTCGTCGTCCACGGACGCTTCCTCGGCGTGGTAGTCGACGAACGGATTGTCGTCCGGCACCGAGCCGTCGTCGTTGAGTCGCAGAATTTTGCCCATGTTCGACTGCATGTCCTGCGCCGGCGTGAACTTCTGGCGCTCGCCGGACGAGATCCACAGGAATCCCTTGTCGTCGAACAGGATACGATGGCCGTAGTGACCCCGGCCCACGACTTTCGGGTATTGCCGCCAGATCACCTCGAGGTCGTCGAGCCGCGCGCCGGCGTCGCTTTCCACCAGCACCGCGCGCGCCACCGCGGCACCGCGCGTCTCGCCCTGGCCTTCCTCCGCGAAACTGAGGTACACGAGGTGGTTCGACTCGAACTCCGGGTGCAGCGCAACGTCGCCGAGCCCGCCCTGCCCGCCGTAGGCCACATCCGGGGCGCCGGCGACCGGCCGGGATTTCTCGCCTTCCCGGGTCACGATGTACAGGCGACCCTTCTTCTCCGTCACGAGCATCCGGCCGTCGGGCAGGAACGCAAGGGCCCACGGCTCCTCGAAGTCCGCGACGACGTCGACCTCGAACGGCAATGAGGGCTGGGCGCAGGCGCTCGTCATGGCGGCGCAGGCGACGAGTACGGTGATTGGCAGGTACTTCATGGCGCTCCCGGAAGGTTGTTTCAGCGACAGTTTGTACGACAACTTACCCAAGCGCGGGTTCGCTGACCAGTCCGCCCCGGGCATCACCGAACCGGTACATGTCCATCGCGAGGTTGCCGTAGTCCCAGCTATGGTGCACGCGCTGGCGCTCCTCGCCGTCGTGACTCGTGCCGAGCGCGAACGGCAGCGGCAGGAAGTGCTCGTTGGTCGGGTGGCTCCGCGCGGCGTCCGGCGCGACGGACCGGAATTGCAAGACGTCATTGTCGCGAAATTCCGTGACGACACCGTGCAGCCAGGCGTTGAATGCCGCCGCCCAGTCGGCTGGCTGGCCGACGCCGCGCCAATCCAGGTCGCGGAGGTTGTGGACCGTGCCGCCGGAGCCCACCAGCAGCACGCCCCGGTCGCGCAGCGGCCGCAGGAGTCGGCCGAGTTGCCAGTGACGCCGCGCGTCCGAGGTTGAATCGAGCGATACCTGTACCAGCGGAATGTCGGCGTCCGGGTACATGAGGAACAGGGGTATCCACGCACCGTGGTCGAACCCGCGACTTGCACCGAGTTCGACCGGCCAACCGGCGGACGCCAGCAAAGCCGAAATTTCCTGCGCCAGCGCCGGGCTGCCGGGCGCCGGATACCGGAGATCGTAGAGCTCGCGGGGAAACCCGCCGAAGTCGTGGATGGTCTCGGGCGCCGTACCCGCGGTGATCGTCGTGACCGGCCTGTCGAAGTGCGCGGACACCACCACGATCGCCTCCGGCCGGGGCAGTCCGGCCGGAAGCGAGCGCAGGAAACGGTGCGCCTCGGTGTCCGCCAGCGCGAGCGTCGGCGCGCCGTGCGAAACGAACAGCGACGGCATCCGCGCCGAAAGCCCGGCCGTGGTCACCCGCGGGATCCCGAGGACGATGACGGCAGCAGCGAACGCAGCGAGTACGCGCCATCGCCAAGCATCGCCTGCACGGCCAGCGCGACCGCCCAGAACGCCGGGTATTCCCAGCCGCCGCCCTCGTTCGAAAACAGCCAGCCAGCATCCCAGTGCGCGAACGCGACCGAGCCGATGAGGACCGGGATCAGCGCGACCGATACCCAGCGTGTCGCCAGGCCCGCGATCAGCGCGGCGCCGCCGATCACTTCGATCGCGATCGTGGCGTAGGCAAGCACGGCCGGCAGGCCGAGCGATGCGAAAAACCCGACGGTGCCCGCGGGCGTGAACACGAAGATCTTGAGCAGCCCGTGGGCGAGCGCCATCACGCCCAGCGCCACCCGCAGCAGCAGCGCCGCGTACGGCGCCAGTTTGAGGTCGGTCATTGTCCTGTCTCCCGGAAATCGATGTCAGCGTCGCGGCTGTCCGCCAGCGGCCAGCCACAGGCGCCACGTTAACTTGCAACGAATGCGCTAAAAAGTCGTATTCTGTTGATTCATTAGCAACACAACATTGTAAATATGGACACGCTCGACGGCATGCGCACGTTCGTCACGGTCGTGCAGGAGGGCTCTTTCTCGGCGGCCGCTCGCCGGCTGGACCGGTCGCCGCAGCTCGTCAGTAAGCACGTGGCCCAGCTCGAAAAATACCTGGGCACGCGACTGCTGAACCGGTCG
The DNA here is from genome assembly GCA_913055625.1 of uncultured Pseudomonadota bacterium. Classification (GTDB taxonomy): domain Bacteria; phylum Pseudomonadota; class Gammaproteobacteria; order Steroidobacterales; family Woeseiaceae; genus UBA1847. The sequence goes on from CAJXJW010000003.1 coordinate 303,158, forward strand.
ACGCGCCGGATCAGCCTTACCGAGGCCGGCACCGCCTACGCCGGCCGCGCACGCGTCATCCTCGACGAAATCGACGACATGGAGGGCGCCGTCACCGGCATGACGGCACGGGCGCAGGGCACGCTGCGTGTCAATGCGCCGATGTCGTTCGGCATATCCGAGCTGAGCGCCGTCATCGCCGACTACCAGCGCGAGCAGCCGGACGTGGACGTCGACCTCACGCTGAACGATCGCGTCATCGACGTCGTCGCCGAGGGCTTCGACGTGGCCGTCCGCATCGGCCAGCTGCGGGAATCCGCCCTAATCGCCCGCAAACTCGCGCCCGTGGAACTCGTGCTGTGTGCCGCACCCGCTTACCTCGAGCGCTACGGAGAGCCGGTGTCGCCGGACGACCTGGCCGGGCACAACTGCCTGGCGTACGCGTACGCTGCCGAGCGCCGCGAATGGGTCTTCGAGCGCGGCGGCCGCCAGGTAAGGGTGCCGGTCCGCGGGAACTTCCGGGCAAACAATGGCGACGCCCTGTGCCGTGCCGCCGTTGCCGGTGCGGGCGTGATCCTGCAGCCGGCGTTCATCGTAGGCCAGGACCTGCGACGCGACGCGCTGCGGCCGCTACTCGATGCGTGGCACACGCCTGCGCTCGGTGTGTACGCGGTGTTCGCGCACCGGCAATTCCTGTCGGCCAAGGTTCGTACCTTCGTCGACTTCCTGGCCGCGCGATACGCGGGCAAGGCCGGTAGCGATGCAGCGGCACTCGACGAACCGATCCGCTGATATTCCTGTTGCGCAGGGTAGCGACCCTTGCCAGAGTATCGGTGGTCCGGACACGCGCTTCCCGCCGCCACCGCGGCAGTACCAAAACGTGAGGCACTCATGGCTACAGATTCCAGGCTCATCACCGTCGTTGGCGCCACCGGCGCGCAGGGCGGCGGTCTCGTCCGCGCCATCCTCGACGACCCGGACGGCGGCTTTCGCGTCCGCGCGATCACCCGCGACCCTTCCTCCGACAAGGCCAGGGCGCTCGCGGCCCTCGGCGCGGACGTCGTGCAGGCGGACCTCGACGACGCGCGCAGCCTGAAGAAGGCCTTCGACGGCGCCTGGGGCGCTTACTGCGTCACGAATTTCTGGGAGCACTTCTCGCCGGAGAAGGAGATCACGCAGGCGCAGCACCTCGCCGAGGCCGCGTTTCACGCCGACGTCGAGCATGTCATCTGGTCGACGCTCGAGGACACGCGGCTTGCCGTCCCGCTGGACGACGACCGCATGCCGACGCTGATGGGCAAATACAAAGTGCCGCACTTCGATGCCAAGGGCGAGGCGAACAGCGAGTTCACGGAGCGTGACGTACCCACGACGTTCCTGCTGACGTCGTTCTATTGGGACAACCTCATTCACTTCGGCATGGCACCGCAGCGGGGCGAGGACGGACGGCTCGCGCTGGTGCTGCCGATGGCCGACAAGGCGCTGCCGGGCATTGCCGTCGCAGACATCGGCAAGTGCGCGTACGGAGTTTTCAAGTCCGGTCCGGAAACCATCGGCAAGACGATGGGCATCGCCGGCGAACACCTTACCGGCGACGAGATGGCCGACGCGCTGGGCGACGCGCTGGGCGAGCCGGTCGCCTACGTCGCAATGGACCCGGCGAACTACCGGGCCCTGGGGTTTCCGGGCGCGGAAGATCTCGGCAACATGTTCCAGTACAAGGTCGAATGCAACGACGCGTTCCGCGGCGCGCGCGACGTCGCAGCGGCACGCCGGTTGAACCCGGAACTGCTGTCATTCCGCGACTGGCTCGCCGGGCATGCCGGTGAACTGAAGGGCGCCTGACGCCGTCCGAATTGACCGCACGGAACCGCTTCCCGCACACTCGGGCGGTCGACGATGTCGCGTCAATACTGCGACGCCGAACTGGGGGGAGCGCATGAGCCAGGTATCGAGCGCGGTCACACGCCGCGAATTCCTATCGTTGTCCGCCGCAGCCGGCGTGACGCTGGCCGGCGGCGCCGGGGCCGCCACGCTCGGCTCGATCACCGACCGGTACCCGGAATCGCGCTTCAAGACCCTGGACCCGCGTTTCGGCGGGATGACGATCGGCAACACGCCCATCGTCCGCATCGCGACCGGCAACCTGTGGGCGGAGGGCCCCGCGTGGAGCGGCACCGGCCGCTACGTCGTCTGGAGCGACATCCCGGCCGACACCCAGCGCCGCTGGCTGGACGACGACGGGCACGTAAGCATCCTGCGGCAGCCCGCCGGCAAGTCGAACGGCAATACCTTCGACGCGAATGGCCGGCAGGTGTCCTGCCAGCACCTGCACCGTCGCGTCGTCCGCTACGAGGCCGACGGCTCGGAGACCGTGCTCGCCGATCGCTACGACGGCAAGCCCTTCAACGGGCCCAACGACGTCGTCGCGCTGGCCGACGGCAGCGTCTGGTTCACGGACCCGGGCTACGGGCTGAACTGGTACGAGGGCCAGCCGGGCGAACTCGAACTGAAGGAATCCGTCTACCGGATCGACCCGAACGGCCGCGTCGAGCGCGTCACCGACGAGATCTACAAGCCGAACGGCCTGTGTTTCTCCCCCGACTACAAGACCCTGTACGTCGCGGAAACCGGCTCGTCGCATTACCCCGACGCGGCGCGCGAGATTCGCGCCTGGGACGTCAGCGGCAAGCGACTGTCGAAGGGCCGCTCGTTCGCCTCCATGGAGATGGACGACGGAAGCGGCGGCGTCGCCGACGGCCTGCGAGCCGACACCCACGGCAACGTCTGGGTCGGCGCCGGCTGGGGCGGCGACGGCTACGACGGCGTGCACGTGTTCGCGCCGGATGGCGACCGCATCGGCCAGATCGTCATGCCGGAGATCTGCTCGAACCTGTGCTTCGGCGGCAGAGACCGCAATCGACTGTTCATCACGGCCAGCCAGTCGGTCTACGCGGTCTACGTCAACGCGCGCGGCGCGCACTTCGCCTGACAACTGCGCACGACGCCGCCCGCGGCGGTCGATCACGACCCGCTTTTCCGCAACGCGCAAACGGGTAGACTTGGCGCCCGGATTACGATTCCCTAACCAGGAGGAAAACCATGCGTGGACGGAACAGGTGGTTGTTGGCGCTGCTCGCGACGCTGCTCGCGGCCGGAACGGCGGGAGCACAGGTCGCCGTGAGCGAGCAACGCAGCATCTCGGTGAACGGCACGGGCGAAGCGTCCGGCACGCCGGACATCGCCACCATCAATGTCGGCGTGAACACGCTGGCGCCGACCGCGATCGAGGCATCGAAACAGAACGAGGCCCTGATCTCGCGCGTGATGGCGGCGTTGACGAAGAGCGGCATCGCCGACCGGGACATGCAGACCGCCGACTACAGCATCTGGCCGGAGCAAAGCCACGACCCGAAGGGCACCGGCGAGGTTACGATCACCGGCTATCGGGTCAACAACACCGTCCGGGTCGTCGTCCGCGACCTCGACAAGCTCGGCGGCGTTCTCGGCGCAGTCACGAACGCCGGCGTGAACACGATCAACGGCATCAGCTTCGGCATCGAGGATACCGGCGCCCTCGAAGCCCGTGCGCGCGAAGCGGCAATGGCGGACGCACGCGCGAAGGCCGAAGCGCTTGCGAAACTGGCCGGCGTCGAACTGGGGGACGTACTGACGCTGTCGATGTCGTCCGGCGGCGGCTACCCGCGACCGATGGCACGCATGTCCATGGCGCATGACGAAGTGTCACCCAGCATCTCGACAGGGGAACTCAGCATTGGCGTCAACGTTCAGTTGACCTACGCCATCCGCTAGGCAGCCCGACAGCCCGGCTCGTCTTGCATATTGTTGAATTCAAGGCGAATCGGGCAAGTGTCCGCCGGCCGCCGAAATCGGCGAAGACTCAGCGAGTTGGATCTCGAGCGGTGCCATTGCGACTCGCAGCCGCCCGATATTTGGTCGATCGGCCGATGAAACGGCTATATTATCGGGGGCATGTCGTCACGGGGTGGGCCAGGACGTCGTGCACAAATAGTGGCATGTGCATAAACCGTGCCGCTGACTCAAGAATAAGAAAACCCCATGTTTTCGGGCTGGCTCGACGCGGCCCTTCCATCAGGACATGGCCATACCGGCAAGCTTGATGCCGAATCACATCGCGAAGTAGACGTACGTAGACATTGGGAAGACTGGCAAAACTGGCGTTTCGCACTCTCGAACCCGCGTACCGGGGTTTCCATCGGTTAGGTCGCGCCTCCGTCTGCGTGTTGTGCTATCACGGCGTCGTCCGGGAAAAGATGCCGTTCGGCGACTTCTGTTTCATCCCCGAGGATCGATTCAGGAAGCACATGGCGTATGTCGCCAGGCACTGCAATATTGTTCGCTTGCGGGACTTGCCCGACGTCGGCTCCAGCAAGAGGCCAAATGTCGCAATCACGTTCGATGACGGTTATCAGAGCAACCATGATCTTGCACTCCCCGTTCTCCAGGAATTCGGGCTGCCGGCGACTGTTTTTCTGAACACGGCATACATCGGAACCTGTCGCGCGCCTTGGTTCTGTGATCTCATCGAGGCCCTTTCGACGACGAAAGTGACGTCGTTGACGTATCAAGGACGCGAGTACGCCCTGACGAATCGAGCCAATCGGCGTTTCGCGAGCGAGGACCTACAGAAGAAGCTGAAAGCCCTCCGCAGCCACGACCTCCTAGAGGAGAAGCTGAACTCGATAGTCGGCGAGTTGGGCGTATCCAGGCCCATCGACCACGCCGGCAAGCCGACAGAAATACTCGACAAGACCTCTGTCGTAAGGATGCAGGTATCGGGGCTCATCGATTTTGGCGGCCACACTCATTCGCACAAGATCCTGGCACACGTGCCCGAGGACACGGCAGCCGCAGAGATCGAGACCTCCTTGCGCCTGACGCAAGAACTGACCAACGCGCCGCAGGAGTTGTTTGCGTATCCGAACGGCGGACCCGGCGATATCGGAAGCGCGGCCGAGAGGGTCTTGCGAAAGAACGGCATCAGTCTCGCTGTCACTACCTCTCCGAAGCACTATTCGAGGCAATCGCGCAATCTCCGTGTGCCGCGCTACCCGATCGGGGGCCACATCTCCGACGCGTGGTTTCGCGCATTCATATGGGGCCAGTTCCAGCACTACGGCTCGGTGCGAAAGCTACTGAAGGGAGCGCGCGCGTCGTCGTGAAGTGCCGTCTTACGGAATTCAGCCCGGAGGACTACAGCAAACTGCACGCCCGCCTGGCGACGCAGGGCCTGCTACCCGATTCCGGCGCCATTTTCACGTCCCCCGGTTGGCTCACGGCATGGATCGAGACCATAGGTGCCGGACAGCAAACGGCGTCAGTCGTCGCTGAGCAGGACGCAGAGCAAGTTGCCTATCTCCCGCTGGTGCTTCGACGCCGGGCGCTGCGTGAATGGGCGTTGATCGGACAGCCGAGCGTCTACGCTGACCACTGGCGACCAGCCTGTGACCCGGTTGACGCTCGCGACTTCCTTCACTCGGCGCTCGACTGTCTCGACCGTCAATCGGCCGGCTGGGGGTCTCTGCGCTTTGCATCGATCTCGGCCGACCTCGCAGCGTCGATAGGCGAGGCAACGAACTCGCCCGACAAGGATCGCTTCAGCCTTATCGAAAGCGGGGTGGCGCCTTACCTCGACTTGTCGGCGGGATTCGATTCGATATTGGCCGGCTTTTCGAAGAAAAAGCGGTATAACCTGAAGCGCACCGTGCGGCTGGCCGAGGAAGGCGGACTGCGGTACGAGGCGCCCGCCGAACCGCCGGACGAATTACTGGACACGCTGCTCAAGCTCCACCGGCGCCGAGCAGCCGACCGGAAGATCCGCAGCACATTCGACGAAGACGCGATCGCTGGATTTCACCGAACGTTCCTCAGGACGGCAGACGGCCGTTCGCACACCTGGTTTCGCGTGCTTCGGCATGATGACGACATCGTCGCGGTTTTCTACGGCTTCCGCTGCAACGGCGCCCTCTCGTTCTACCAGCAGGGTTTCGATCCCGATATCGGCCACTTGTCCCCGGGATCGGTTCTCTTGTACCGCGTCATCGAGGAAGCCTGCAGCTCGCAGATCTCCGAGTTCGATTTTCTTCAAGGCGACGAAGCGTACAAGTCACAATGGACGAACTCGAAGCGCGTCCTGTACGAGGTAACAATGTTCGCCCGCAGCGCCAGGGGTCGGACGCTCCGGTCCATTAGGCACGCCAGGGAGATGGCGAAGAAAGTGCTGCGCCGGTAACAACTGTCACCGAGCCTGCGCGGGACTCGAGCACGATCGGCCAGCCGACGACCTGGCCCAGTGCCGTAGTCCTACTCAGCGCGCGGCGCGGATGTGGTACTCGGGGTACGCCGTTTCCGGCACGAACACCTTGTAATGCGGCTGCAGGAACGTGACGAGATCGATCAGTTCCTGCACCGTCATCGCGCGGTTGTAGTTGTACATGTTCGACTCACCGTCCTCGGAGACGAGTTCGGCGGCGTAGCCGTCCGCAAGGTCGTGTGACGGGTTGATGATCGCCGTCACGAGTTCACCGTAAGACTTGATTCTCGTCACCTTGCCGCCGAGCTCGACATAGGGCTCGGCGCCGGGGATATCGGGCATCGGCTCGTTCGCAATCGTGTGGCACTGGTTGCACTGCATGTACAGGAAGGCCTCGCGGCCGGCCATCGCATCGCCCTCGGGCAGGCTGAAACCGCGCTGTGACATCGGGTCGCTGTAGCAACCGGCCAGCACGGCCAGCGGCAGCAGAAATGGAATTGCTCTCATCATTGCGCTCCGGGAACGCCAGTCCATGTTCATTCCTAGCACAAGCCGCGCCGGTACTGGATACGGAGATCCCGTAAGCACGCCCGGATGCCGCCGATGAATACCGCGCTGGCCGGTGCCTTGACCCGCCGGGCCGTCCACGGGGGATAATGCCGCGCACCCCGACGAGGAATCGCCATGCCCAGACTCATTGCCGCCATCGCCGGCATCACCGCCGCGACCGCCGTGCTGGCTGCCGGCGACGTCGACGAAAAGCGCGTCATCGCGGAGGCGGAGGACGGCCGCAACTGGTTCCTGAAAGGCGGCAGCTTCAACGGCGAGCACTATTCGCCGCTGGCGCAGGTCGACGACCGCAGTGTCGGGGACCTCGGCCTCGCCTGGTCCACCGACCTGCCCGTGCCCGACGGGATCGCGGCAACGCCGATCGTGATCGACGGCGTCATCTATCTTTCAGGCGCCTACTCCGTGGTGTTCGCGATCGACGCTGCCACCGGCAAGGTTCTCTGGAGCCACGACCCCCGCGTCCGCGAGCGGCAGGCGGCGGACCCGAACATGTCATGGCCCGCCCGCGCGAACCGCGGCGTCGCCGTCTGGCAGGGCAAGGTGTACGTCACGACCGCCGACTGCTGGCTCCTCGCGCTCGATGCGGGCACCGGCGAGGAAGCCTGGTCGATGCAGACCTGCGACCCGGAGGACGACTACGCGATCACGGATTCCCCGTACGTCGGCGGCGACAAGGTCTTCGTCGGCAACGCCGGCTCGGAATCACCGCGGCCGAACCGCGGCTACGTGTCGGCATACCGCGCGAGCGACGGCGAACTCCTGTGGCGCTTCTACATCGTGCCAAGCGCGAATCCCGAAGAAAATGACACGCCGGCGCTGAAGATGGCCGCGAAGACCTGGTCGCAGGACATCCTCGCGAAGCACGGTGGCGGCGGCCAGAGCTGGAACGAGATGACCTACGACCCGGTGTCGAACCTGCTGTTCTTCGGCACGTCCGGGGCGTACCCCTACATCTACGAGCACCGCAGCCCGGACGGCGGCGACAACCTGTTCCTGTCGTCGGTGGTCGCCGTGCACGCGGATACCGGCGAGTACGCCTGGCATTACCAGACGGTCCCCGAGGACAGCTGGGACTACAACGCGACGATGAACATCGTGCTCGCCGATCTCGAGATCGACGGCAAGCGGCGCGAGGCCCTGTTGATTGCACCGAAGAACGGCTTTCACTACACGCTCGACCGCCGCACCGGCGAACTGCTCGCGGCCGGCAAGTTTGCGAAAGTGAACTGGGCCACGCACATCAACATGGAAACCGGCCGGCCTGTCATGGACCCGGCGGCACGCTATTGGGACGCCGCGGTCGGCGAGACGACCTGGGTCTGGCCGAACATGTGGGGCTCGCACAGTTGGAACCCGATGGCCTACAGCCCCGCAACCCGGTTGTCGTACATCCCGGTCATCGACATTCCGGCGAAGGTCATCATGGACGAGGATGGCGAGTTCAGCGACGACAACGTGCTCGTGACCGAGGTGGACGGCAAACCGCACAGCCCGGGCAAGCTGGTCGCGTTCGACCCGGCCACCGCGACCATCCGCTGGCAGGTCGATCACCCGCTGCCGTACAACGGCGGCGTCCTGGCAACGGCGGGCAATCTCGTGTTCCAGGGCAACGCGCTGGGCGAGCTCGTCGCCTACAGCGCGGACGGCGGCACGCCGCTGTGGTCCGTTGCAACAGGATCGGCCATCAGCGCGGCCCCGTCGAGCTATGCCATTGGTGATACGCAGTACGTCGTCGTGCCCGTGGGCGGCGGCGGGGGCCTGCAGTTCTACTACCCGCAGATGCACACGACGGCGCAATCCCGCGGTCCGGTGCGGCTGATGGCGTTCACGCTGGATGGGCGCGGCAATCTGCCGGCCGCTTCCGACACCGCGAAGGTCCTTCCGCCACAGCCAGAGCTTGACGCCTCCGCGGAGACCCTCGCGCTGGGCAAGGCGCTGTACGGCGGCTATTGCAAGGGCTGCCACGGCATCGACGCCGTGGCCCGCGCGCACGGCTCCGTGCCCGACCTGCGCTACGCCACGACAGAGACACACGCGATGTGGGCCGGCATCGTGGTCGGCGGCGCCAAGCGTGCGAACGGCATGCCGCCGTTCGAGCTCAGCCTGGACGAGGCCGAGGCGATCCGGGCCTGGGTGCTCTCGCAGTCTGCCGCACTGCGCGAAGCAAGCGACTGACGGAGTACACGCATGAACCGGCACTCTGATATTCCCTGGCGGCAGCTGATCGCCGAGGGCATCGCGATCGTCGCCAGCATCCTGCTCGCGTTCGCCATCGACGCCTGGTGGGACGATCGGCAGGACCGGCGTGACGAGCAGGTCATGCTGGCGTCGTTGCACGACGAGTTCGCCGTGATCAAGTCCGCGCTGGAAGCCGATATCGAGAGGCACGAGCAGAACGTCGCATCGCTCAAGACCCTGCTGCAGCGCATGGACGGCGATCGCCGCGGCGATGAGGCAGCCGTCATTGAAGCGGCATTTCTCGAATTGCTTTCGCCACGCACCACCGATCTCGGCAGTGGCGCGCTGGAGGCGTTGCTGGGTTCCGGCCGGCTCGAGCTGATCGAAAGCAAGCCGCTGCGCGAAAAGATCGCCGGTTGGCCCGGGGTCATCTACGAAGTCTGGGACGACCAGGCCAGCAACGCGAAGATGGTCTTCGATACCTATATTCCGTACTTCGTGGCGGCAGACTGGCCAGCCGGCGTCACGATGCGCGGCTGGTACCCGGACTGGGACATCCCGGAACGCGACCTCGCCGAACGCCCGGAACTCGTGAACGACATACTGCGGGACAGCCGGTTTCGCACGCTGGTCGAGCTGCGCTACGGCTACAAGTTGCACCTGACCGAGGAGTTCGAGGAGGCCATCGTCGCCGCTGGCGCGATCCTCGCCGACATCGAGGCGTCGCGACGCTAGCCGATCAGCGCGATGCCCCCGATCGCGAACAGCGCGAGGAATGCCGTTTGCCCGACCATGACCAGCACCGGCTTCGGCCCGACCTCGACGAGTGCCGCGAGTGACGTCCGCACGCCGAGCGCCGCGACCGCGGTCAGCAGAAACCAGCTCGACACCGGCGTCAGCGCGGCGCGCACGTCCGGCGGAACCCAACCCAGGCTGTTCGCCAGGACGAGTGCCATGAACGCGACGAGGAACAGCGGCAGCAGAGGCTCCCGCGCGTCGCCGGCGGCACGCCGCCGCTGTGCCAGCAGCGAAATCGCCAGCACGACGGGCACGAGGCAGGCAACCCGGATGAGTTTGACCAGCGTCGAGATCTCGCCGGTCGTCTCCGACACGATATAGCCGGCGCCGACGACCTGCGCGACGTCGTGAATCGTCGCGCCGAGAAACACGCCGGCCGTCACGTCGTCGTAGCCGAGCACGCCGACCAGTATCGGGTAGAACACCATCGCCACCGTGCTCAGCGCGGTGACGCCGGCGACCGTGAGTATCGTGTTGCGTTCGTGATCCTTGCCGGCCGGGAGGACCGAGGCGATCGCGAGCGCCGCCGACGCGCCGCAGATGGCGACGGCGCCGGCCGACAGCACCGAGTGCGCCCGGGTGAGGCCGCCGAAGCGGCCGATGAGCAGGCCCGCGAGTATCGTCGCGACGACGCCCGCGGCGATCAGCGCCAGCACGGGCCAGCCGAGTGCCATGACGTCGTCGGCAGCGATGCGCAGGCCGAGCAGCGCCACGCCGATGCGCAGCAGGTTGCGGCTCGCGAAGCGGATGCCGGGCGCGAAGCGCACTTCCGCGGCGAGGAAGTTGAAGGCCATGCCGAACAGCAGCGCGTACAGCATGGCCGGCCCGCCGAGGTGCTCGCTGATGAAACGGACAGCGAGCGCGATCGTCGCGCTCAACAACAGGCCCGGTACGACCCCGCGTGCAAACCCGATTGCCTGGCTCAATGTGTCCCGCTGCTCCGCGCAAACCCGTGCCGCCCGACGGCGGGGCGGCTGATTGCAAGTGTAACAAACGGGGTGGATCGCGGGCGCCGGCTCGCGACGCCCGCGACGCCGGGTTTATGGCGTGCCGTCCGCCACTCGCTCCGGCGGCGCCACCGGTTCCGGCACCTGGTTCCGGACGGGCGGGAGCGACTGCAGGTAGGCGAAGATCGCGGCGAGGTCGTCGTCCGTGAAGTTCTTGTAAACCATGACCGGCATCGGCGGAAGGATCGGGCGGCCGCGGCCCTTGTGACGGCCGTTGCGGATCGCGTCCCTGAACATGCGCTCGGTCCACTGCCCGAGCCCGGTCTCCGGGTCCGGCGTGAGGTTTGCCGTGAAGCTGATGCCCCACGGGCCGCTCCACGCGGTATTCGTCGGCGATACGGCGGCGATCCACGGCCCGGACAGCGACGCCGGCTCCGGCACGCCGTCGGACTCGGGATGCCCGATCAGCGCACGCGTCATGTCGGGCTCCGGTCCGGCCGGGCCGTCGATCCAGGGCGTGTGGCAGTCGTGGCAGCCCGTCGTCTGGACGATGTAGCGCCCGCGCTCGACACCGGATGCCTTGGCATCCTTGCTCGACGGCTCGGCGCCTGGCGCGCCGCCCGCGACGAGGCTCAGGACGGCGCCGATCAATAAGGTGGTTCTCATCGTCAATTCCCCTCCGGGGCTGTCAGTTGCTCAATCCACCGCTCGACGAGGGCGACGGCAACGTCGTCCGTGACCCGGGTGCCGAGCGGTGGCATCTGGTGATTCGGGTTTCGGGATTTCATTCTCGCGACGAGCTGGCTGTCGCCGGGCTTGCCGGGAACGACGCGCACGCGGAGCGACTGCACCGCCGTGTCCGCTTCGCGGTCCACCAGCGTCTGCAAAATCCGGTCGGCGCCGTCCGCGACGCTCAACGTCAGGTCGATGTCGGACAGCGGGCCGCGGTCGTTGTGGCAATGAGCACAGTTCGCGTGGAGGTAGCCGAGCGCGTCGCGTGCAAGCGTCTCGTTGCCCGGCATCGGCGTGTCGTCGACGGTGGAAAGCTGGGCCGCGCTGAACCCGAGTACCGGCACCGGCCCACCCTCGTGGCACATCCGGCAATCTTCCTCCGACGGGATGTCATAAACGCCGCCGGGTGCACCGCTGACCGGCATGCGCAGAACGCCGTAGGCCGGCGCGAGCAGCGCTTCGGTTCCCGTGCTGTCCCACACGTAGCTCGCGTAGCGCCAGGTGCCGTCGGCGAGGCGCTCGATCAGCCGCGTTTCCACCGGGCCTGCGTGGCTGAACTCCTTCCAGAATCGCGTACCCGGCGGAAACTGCCAGGCGGCCGGATCCGAGCGGTCGATGGCCGTCCCGGGCGGCAGGGAGATCCAGCGCCGTTTCGCGGCGCCGTCGGACCAGAGCGCAAAATTCGGCGTGAACGCCTGTACTGCCGGGGAGAGACGCAGGCTGCCGGGCTCGTAGAGGCCGGTCTCCGACAACCGGCCCGGCAGCGGCGCCAGATCGGGCGCCGCGTCCGCCGGGCCGGGCAGTTCACTCGCACCGGCGGGCAACAGCAATGCCAGCAAGGCGATGGCCGGGTATGGGCTGAACACGTGCGGCACCGCTGCCTCCGGGTCCGGGTGGGAAAATGTTTACACTGGTCCTGCCGGGGCAGCCCAGTCGGCCGCAAATCTATAGGTAGCCTATTGCCGGAAAAACCGGACAGGCCTAAATTGATCGTTCGGCGGGCCTGAACAATCGTATGGACCAGCTGCACTGCATGAAGGCTTTCGTCCGCGTGGTGGAGCACGGCGCGTTCGCCCGCGCGGCCGACGACATGGGCATCTCCAGGGCCAGCGTCACGGACGCGGTCGGCAAACTCGAGAAGCGGCTCGGCGTCCGGCTTCTGAATCGCACGACCCGGCGCGTCAGCCTCACCGACGAAGGCCGCACCTATTACGAGGACTGCCTGCGCCTCCTCGACCAGATCGCCGAGGCCGAGGATCGCCTGTCGGGCGCCCGGCTGGTGCCGCGCGGCCGCCTGCGGGTCTCGGTGCCGCAATCGTTCAGCGAAAAGATCCTGATGCCACGACTCAGTGACTTCATGCGGCAGTACCCGGAGCTCGGGCTGGACCTGATCATCACCGACCGCGCCGTGAACCTGGTCGAGGAAGGCGTGGATTGCGCATTGCGCGGCGTCGAAATTCCGGACGACTCCGGCCTCGTCGCGCGCAAGCTGGCCACCGCTCACTGGATGACCTGCGCGTCACCCGATTACTTCGCGGCACACGGTGTCCCGGCAACGATCGACGACCTGCGCCGGCACGAATGCATCCGGTTCGTCTCCCCGTCCACCGGGCGCGGCCGCGACTGGTCCTTCGTCGTGGACGGTCACCCGGTCAACGTGGACCTGTGCGGCAAGCTCCAGCTGACATCGCTCGAAGGCGCGCTCGATGCGGCGCTCGCGGGCCTCGGCATCGCGCAGATACCCGATGCCGTCGCGTACCAGTCGCTCGTCGACGGGCGGCTGACCGCCGTGCTGACGGAGTACATCGCGTTGTCGCCGGCACTGATGTTCGTCTACCCGGGCAACCGTTACCTGACCGCGAAGGTGCGCGCGTTCGGCCAGTACTTCGCCGGGTCGTTGCCGCCGGACGGCTGGTGGCCGCTGATCGCGGCGCAGCGATCCGCCGGCCTCACGCCGGAACCCGCCCGCGCGGTCGAGGGCGCGACATTGCTCCTGGCCGGGTCCAGGCCGGCGGGCCCAGCCGACGAGCCGAGGGCCTGACTCAGAGCTGCGGCTGTTCCCCGGCCGGCTCCATCTTCTCGGGGTCGTGCCCACGCTTGCGCATGTACAGGTACAGACCCGTGAACAGCACGACGAGCGCCAGCGGGAACAGCGCGAGGTTGCTGAGCGTGGCCTGGCCGGCGGCGAGATTTGCGGCTTCGGGCGCGAGCCCGCTCGCCAGCGCTTCCTCGCGCGCCGAATCGATCCAGCTGCCGATAACCGGGTTCCAGATGCTGACCGAGAACATGCCGAGGCCGCCGATCAGTGACAGGCCCAACGCGCCGGTCTTCGGCTGGTACTCGCTGATGAAGCCGAGCATCGTCGGCCAGAAATACATGACGCCGACGGCGAACAGGATGGCCGACACGTAGACCATGCCGCCCGACGCGCTGCTCATCACGTAGATGCCGATGGCGGCGACGACGGCCCCGAACAGCAGCACGCCGGCCGGGTTCAGCGCGTGCACGACGGGGCCGGCGAAAAAACGACCCACGGCCATCAGTCCCGTGACCATGGCCAGGATCAGCATCGGGTGCGCGCCCGATTCGCCGAGGATGCGCTCGACCCACTGCTGGGTGCCGAGCTCGGTCGTCGCCGTCAGCATCATGCAGAACAACATGAAGACATAGAGCGGTGAAAACAGGCTCGCGATGTTCGTCGACGTCGACACCTCGGAATTTGCCATGGCCGGAAACGACTGGGTCAGAACGAGGTAGCCGTAGATGGCCGTCGGCACCAGCATGACGGCGATCTGCAACTGCCAGCCGAGCCCCATGTTCGTCATCGCGAACGCGATCAGCGCACCGACGACGATGCCACCCGGGAACCAGACGTGGAACTTGTTCAGCATCGTCGTCTTGTTGTCGTGGTACATGTCGGCGATCAGCGGATTCGCGCCGGCCTCGACGGAGCCGTTTGCAAAGCCGATGCAGAACGTGGACACGAGCAAGCCCCAGAAGCCGCCGGAGTAGATCGTGAGCACCAGGCCGAGGACGTGACCGACGAAGGCGATCAGCAGCAGGTTCTTCGCGCCGACGTGGTTGTAGATGAGCCCCCCGACCATCGTCGCAACCGGAAAGCCCAGAAAGGCCATCGAGTTGATCCAGCCGAGCTGCGTATCGGTAAACGTGAACTCCGTGCTCAGCTCGCCGAGTATTCCCGCGCGAATGGCGAACGTCATTGCCGTCACGACGAGTGACAGGCAGCAGGCGAAGAAGATCCTGCCCTGGTCGGTGCTGCTCATGATCGGTTCCCCCCGATTATTGTTATTCGAATGGTCGTGCAGGCGCACCCCGTTCGCGCCGCCCCCAAGTGGCCGGGGCCATCTTACTATTTCCGGGCCGGCCGTTTGAACCGATTACGCGCCAGCGGCCTTTCGCGCCGGCGGCGGAATCCTGGCCGGGACGCCGATGCACCGCCCCGCATGGCGTCATCGCACGAGCTGCAGTGCTTCGTCAGGGAAGTACGTGGTGCGCTCGGCATCACTCAGGGAAACGAAGTCGCGTATCGGTTGAAACGCACCCAGCTCCGGCACGTAGTGAAGGTTGTCCGCAGATCCAAGCGCAGCCCGGGTCGCGTCATCCAGTTCGCTGAAGACCTGGTCCCGAACGTCCGCGCCGGCTTCCCGCGCGATCGCGAAGCGCTGCAGCTCCGTACCTGCCGCGTCCATTTCCGCGGCTCGCGCCGCGTCCGGCGCGGTGATCATGCGCTGAACTTCCCTCGCGCGGCCGGCCCGCTCTGCCGCCGTTTCACCGCGAACGCGGACGACTGCGCCGGAATCGATGATATGCATGCGCCACTCGTCGGCTGTCCCCGCCACCCGCTCGAAGTACAGGTTGTTGCCGTGCGAATCGAGCAGGACGAGCCCCTCCCGGTTCAGCGCATCGAGATTGCGGCGGATCTCCTGGATCTGCCCATCGGTCAGGTGGCCTGATGCCCAGCCATCGAGATTGCGCGCCATGTTGCCGCGGGCAACCTCGATGTACTCGACCACGTTGCGCCGCGAAAAAATGCTCATCAGCTCGGACGCCCTGAAGGCGGCGCCGCCTTCGAGCCGATGCCAGGCGTTCAGGTCGTTGGCGAACGCGGTGTAACTGTCATAGCAATCGCTACTGAGCACCATTCGCCGCCGCGGGCCGCGCAACATCACCCCGCTCTCGGTCCGGTACAAGCCGTTGATGTGATCCCAACCCATGTCGTCCAGCGCGCGCGACGCAGGCTCCACGTTCACGCGGATCAGAATGCGCGGGTTCGTCGGATGCCGGTAGACCGTGTGGCTCGCGCCCTGGCCAACGAGTTCGCCGACGGGAATTTCGATCCGTCGACCGTTCGAATACACGCTGACCTGATTGATCGCCGGGCCCGCGGCATTTTGCCCGGTGACCGTGTCGGCGGCCGCGGATGAACGCGACCCGGGCGACGATCCCGGCACGAAGCGTGGCGCAAATCGTTCGAGCCACTCCTCCTGGAAGTCGTCGCCGAAGCGCCCCGCGAGCTGGCCCATGAAGTCGCCTTCCATGAACGGCTGCAGGTTTCCACCCCAGTGATTGCTGTACCCGCGAAAGAACTCCTCCGCAATGTCTGTGTCGCTGAGGCCCCGCGCACGAAAGACCTGCACGAGATCGAGGTCGCTGTTGTTGACCAGCTCCGCGTTCAGGTCAGGCAGCGGCTGCCGACGCGCATCAATTCGCCCGAGTTCGTCTTCCAGGCGGCGCAGATCCAGTTCGAAAAGGATGTCGCGCCGGGAGTATCCCCGGGTGACGATCTCCTCGATCGTCGTGCCCCCCTCCAGCGCAGCACGAATCGCCGCCTGCTGCTCGCTGAGGGTTCCGGCCGAGGGACCGAGCCGCTCCGTCAGCTCGTCGATATGTGCGTCGTGGTAGCCGAGATCCTCGAGCTGCTCCCGGAGCCCCTCCGGGATCGGTCGAGGATCGAACTCCGGCGTTTCCGTAGCCGGGTCACTGTAGCGACGAAGCTGCTCCAGCGCCTCGTCGACTTCCCGGGCCGGGACGCCCGCCGCCGCAAGTTCGTCGGCCGAACGGCCGTCGCGCAGTGCGGCCAACGTCGCACCGCCCTCGGTGCCAACGACCTCGGCATCCCGGGCCGCGGCGCTTTGCAATCGGTTCGCGTCCGCCGGGCCAAGGCCCTGTCGTACGAGTTCGTCATGCGCCCCGCGAAGCCCGGCGTCATCCGGCAGCGGAAGTGGCCCGCCCGCGCCGGGCAGTGCGTCGCCTGCCATCGCGGCACCAGCCGGCGTCGGGCCGGCGCTCCCGGCATGGACGGCGCCAGGCACACCACGCATGCCGAAGAGTCTCGCGATGGCGACGTCCAGCTCCGAGTAGTCGCCATTCCGGAGGAGGATCACTTCCATGTGCAGGGCGTCCAGCAGCATCCGGTCGATGGTGTTCAGGCTGTCCATGCCTTCGAGCGCCGCCTTCTGCACGATCTGCGCCGTCGTTCCGGGCCTGACGAACATGCCCATGCCGTTTTCCATCACGTCGCCCGCCGACATCGAGAACGTAAGGAATCGCAGTGTCGATGCCGTCGCCAGCCCCCACAGCGCCTGCTTGTCACGCTCGACGGCCTGCACCAGCCGCGCGTCGCCGACGACGCCGACAATGCCCTGCGAGAATCGGTACTCGGCACCCTGGCTTTCGAAGTAGGCGCTGGCCTGCTGGACGAGCCGCGCGTCATCGATCCTGTCCAGCGCGAAGCTGCCCAGCCGGGCCACCCGGACCGCATTCAGAGCCTGCAAGCCCTGCGAGCCCAGGTACATCTCGGTGCTGGCGACACCGAGCGTGGCGAGCGTCAGGACGACGTCGAGCTGCGCGTTCGACAGCGCTTCGATGCCCTCGACGGATTCCTGCCGCGTCCGGACGCCCGTCAGCGCGCGAATGGCATCGCGATCCGGGACAAAGCGCGGAAACGCGGCCGGGTCTCTGTCCTCGCGGACCAGCTTCGGCCGGATGAGATCGACGAGGCCGTCCATCTTTCGCCCGGTGACGACGAGCAGCTCGAGCACGTCGCAATCATCCACTGCCTGCGCCCGCTGCAAGGACGCCGACGCCGTGCTCGCCGCGCGACCGACGGCCTGCGACACGGCGTAGTGCACGAATTCCTCGTACGCGTCGACATTGCCCTCGAACGTGATCTCCAGCATGCGCCGGCTCAGCAGCATGCCGAGCGGCCACTCGAAGACCTCGTAGCCGCGCGTGTACGGGTTGTTCCCGGGAACCTCCACTTCTACCTTCAGCAACGGGTGATTGTCCCTGCGAAACCCGGCCGCGATGAGCGCCTGTCGCGCTCCGTCGGATACGCTGTGCATGGAGTTCAGGTAGCCGATCTGCTGCGTGAGCAGGCTTACGAGCTGGCGCCGCATCAGGAGCGCGGCGGCATGGTCTTCGAGCGTGATCTCCTCCCGCAGAACGACGTCCCCCTGCCCGGGTAGCGTGCGCGCAACCGGCACGGGCTTCAGCGCCACGTCCACCAGGGGATTCTGTGCCCGCACAAGCCGGGTCACCGCGTTGAGATAACCGATGTTCCAGTACTCGGTCTCCGACCTGCCCTCGTCCCGGCAGCGCTGCGCGGTATGCATCGCGTCCGGCCAGAGCGTCGTGTCCGGTCGAGGCCGCACCGGCACGCTGACCAGGTTTTTGGGATTGCCGTGCGCGACGGGGTCTATTTCCCAGGCGAGGATCTCGTCGACGTCCGAGCGGGCCTCGATGGATTCGCCATCGTAGTCGCCGACGTCGACGTACCGGGGCAGGTCCGCCGGGTCGGCCGGGCGAACGAGAATGGGCCCGGAGCGGTAAAGCGCGGGCTCCTCGGCGCGACGCAGGACGACGTTCTTCCGGCCCGGCGGGTCGTCGGACATCGTTGCGGCGATCGTTTCGGCGTGTTGCGCAATACCACTGTCCCTCGCCGGACCCGGTGCGCTGCCCGGCGCGTACAGGTCGTCGACCAGGAGCCCGAAGCGCATGCGATTGGGAAACGGGGGCTTCGCATACCGGGCTTCCAGGTACACGACGTCACCGGGAACCAGCTCCTGCGCGGCGAAGTACTCCGTTTCGCTGTGCTGGCGAACGAAACGAAGGGACTCCGGTTCGATGCCCGGCATGACCGGCAGCCATCTGCCCTCGGCGCCATTGACCACGATGCGAACCGGGTCCGGCGGCAAGTCCTCGTCGACGATCACCGCGACCTGGACGGACGCCGGCTCGTCGGGATGCACACGGGTCGGCCCGAAGAGGGCAATTCCCTTGCCGGGCTCGGGCACGATGACCCGTTTCGGCTGGACGGGCAGCCCGAACCCGGTCGCCGATAGCCACAGTGGACCCCGGAAGCCGGTTTGCGGCGGCCGTGGCAACGCCGCTACGGTGCTGGCGTCTTCCGCGACGACCATGGTGACGCGCGGCGAGGGCCGTCGCCAGGTTTCGCGGCCGCTCACTTCGATGCGGATGCCGTCGTCCGAGATGTCGCCGCCACGATTTTCCGGGATCATCGAAAGCTTGCCCGGCTGGTAGCGCCAGGTGCCGTGCAGCTGCTCGGCCTTCCCGTCCCCCGGGATCGGGAACTCGACGTAGAGATCGACGGGGTCGCCGGCGACGACGCGTGCGTTGGTACGCGCATTGCCCCATGCCGCCTGGATCACGTCGTTCTCGCGCGCCGGGATGGTCTCCACGTCCGCCCGGATTCCGGCCGGCACGCCAAGGAGGCCGCTCGGCGGGCCGGCGCCCTTCAGGTGCACCTGCACCGCGCCATCGTCCACCCGAAAGTAGTCGATCGACAGCTCGTAGCGTTGCAGGTCCGGCCCGAAGAGCACGACCCTGCCAAGGTACAGCGACCCCGATGCCACGGTGGCACCGGCGTTGCGGATATCGGCGATCCCGACGATCTTGCCGAGCGCCGTATCCTGGTACTCGATTTGCCACGGCCCGGTCAGCCAGTCCAGGTCCTGCGCATGGACCGGGCCGGCAAGCACCAGCACCGCGACGGTGAGCGCCGCCTTTGCCCCGGTCACGATGTCACCTCGCACCCGGATCACCCTGGTCGCAGGGCTCGCAAGGATCCGCGGGCGGCACGACCGTCGACGGCAACAGGTCGTCCGACGCATAGAACGGACCAGCGCGGTATTCTCCCTCCGAGATTCTCCGCGGTACCGCGCTGAACTCGACGCCTTTCCACTGCAGCGTCAATGGCTGCGAGTCGTCGAACCGCTCGGGATTCGTGACGGACGCCCGCACCCAGAAGAGCTGGTTCACCGGCAGACGATCCGTTTCCCGGTCCGTATCGTTGGTCGGGTCGTACGTGACGAAGCGCAGCGACACGTCCGGGTAGAAGTTGGGTATGTCGAGCTCGAACGGAATCGCCACGTCGTCGACATACAGCGTGTAGAGGCCGGGCTGAACGCCGAACCAGACGTTGAAGCGAATTCGGATACCGATGATCTCGCCAGGATCGTCCTCGGCGCGGATGTACCGAGGCTGCATCGCCTCGAGACCCGTATTCTCGAGATCGAAACCGCTCCAGCGCGTCCCCCAGAAGTCCTCGCCGTACAGCTCGATGGAAAATTGCGGCCGGTTTGCGCGCAGCCGGTTGAACTCGTCGCTCCACTCGTCGCGGTCGTAGGTCAGTACCGCTTTCGCCGGTTCGGCCGGTGTCAGCAGCCGCGCGCCGCACCAGCCGTCGCCCGGCGCGTCGGCGACGGCCACCGGGCTCTCCACCGTGTGTTCGGAGACCACGCGAATCGTCCGGATGTCCGGTCGCACTCGCTGCCACTCCACCGATCCCGTGAAATCGCGGCCGTCGGGATCCGGGTCCGGAATCTTCCAGGAACCCCGAAGCGTGTCGGGCGACGCACTGTTCGCGACGAGTGTCGAGGGCGGCGCCGAGTAAAAGGACAAGGACGTGCGAATGCGATTCCCGGAGGGCGATTCGAACGGGATCGTATTGACCTTCGCCGAATCTTCCGGAACCGCTGTCCCGGCCGGGCCGCCGGCTCGGAACCAACTCGGCCCGCTGATGGACAGGCCGCCATCATCCTCAGCCACGATGGTCAGGTTCGCCGTATCGAAATACTGTCCCCGGCTGAAGAACTTCTTCTCGGGAACGCCGCTCCAGACGGCGCTCCAGTTGCCGGCCAGCCAGCGGTCACCGGAACGATCCGGGAGCGCCGGGCACTCGGTGGCTACCCGGGCATCCTGCGGCAGATCGCCCGCGGCATCCTCCCGACCGCCAGGACGGAGCAGGACGACCGCCGTCAGGCCGGCCAACGTGACGACTGTTGCTATGCTGGCGGTGCTTCTTTTCAACGAGTCACCTTGCGCGGACGCCGGCTCGCGCCGGCGTGACGGTCACCGCAGCATAGCGAAATTGCCCGGGGAGATCACGGTGCCGCGCCGCCGGCGTCCGGCTCCAGCTCGTCATCACGGTACCGAGCCGAGTGCGCCTTGCCGTCGATGGCGAGGTAGTAATCGTATGCCTGGCGCCCGTGGTGCCAGACGATGCGGCGAATCCGCCCGGCCCGGGACGAGCGCGGCGCCACCGTGCGTACCGGAGCGTCGTAAGCGAATGCGGCATCGGGCAAGGCTTGCAGCGGGCCCGGCCGCGCACGCACCAGGCCGGCGCCATAACGCAGGCAGAGGTAATCCGGCGAGTCCGACGGCATCAGTTCGACGACCTCGCCGAAAGGCGGCGCCGAGCGCGCCAGCGCAATGTCGTCCGGGTGCACCAGGTCGGCGTCGTCCGTCGGCAACCACGGGTAGAGTCCAAAACGTGTCACTCACGACCTCCTGTTCCGGGGCAACTCGCAACCAACGCAGAGTGCACGACGCGTCCCGTCCGGACAAGAAAGCCGGACGCTCACCCGCGACGCCCGATTGTCGTCTGGCCGCGGATCGCCGCCGACTTTCCATTGCAGTTGCGTGTCGCCATTCATTTGCGCAGACCGGTCCGCTATGCTGTCCCGCCTGGGCCGGCATCCACCCGGAGCGCCGATAACGATAGGAAGCCTGGATGAACTGCACGCACGAAAAGAATTGCCGACGGTCGTTGCGCACGCTCGTCCTGGCACTCGGCTCCCCGGCACTGTTGGCCGGCTGCCCGACGACGTCGGAGCCGCCCGCGGAGCGTCCCGGCATCGTACTCGAAGAGTTCATCTACGAGTCGGCGTCGTTTCCCTCCGTGCATGCCTCGACGATCCTGGAGCTCTCGTCCGGCGAGCTGCTGAGCGCGTTTTTCGGTGGTGCCGAAGAGGGCGCCGACGACGTGGAGATCTGGCTGTCCCGAAAGGCGCCCGGCGGCGAGTGGACCGCACCGGTCAGCGTGGCCGACGGCGTGCAGCCCGACGGAACGCGCGTACCCACCTGGAACCCGGTGCTGTTCCAGCCGGACGGTGGCGACGTGATGCTCTTTTATAAGGTGTCGACGGAAATCGCCGACTGGCGGGGCATGGTCAAGACGTCCGGCGACGGTGGTCGTACGTGGAGCGCGGCGGCGCCACTGGGCGACGGGTTCATCGGGCCGGTCAAGAACAAGCCCGTGGAACTCGACGACGGCACGATCGTCGCGGGCTCCAGCACCGAGCACGACGGTTGGGTCGTGCACGTCGAGCGCAGCAAGGACGGCGGCCGGACCTGGGAAGCAACCGGGCCGCTGAACGATCCGGATGTCGTCGGCGCCATCCAGCCGACCCTGATGACCCACGCCGACGGGCGCATCCGGATGTACTGCCGCACGCACTCGGAACACGGCTATATCGCCGAGAGCCTGTCCGATGACGGCGGATTGACATGGTCGCCGCTCGCGCCCGCCGTCCTGCCGAACAACAACTCCGGCCTGGACGCGGTCACGCTTGCGGACGGTCGCCAGCTGCTCGTCTACAACCACTCGACGCGTGAGCAGGAGGGCATGGGGCACAAGGGCCGCGGCATCCTGAACGTCGCGGTCAGTGACGACGGCATCGAATGGGAAGCCGCGCTCGTGCTCGACTACCTCGACGCGCCGAACCGGCAGTTCTCCTACCCGGCCGTCATACAGGCGCGCGACGGCCTGGTGCACATCGTCTACACGTGGCACCGCGAGCGCATCAAGCACGTGGTGCTCGACCCGGCGAAGCTCGCGACCACGCTGATGCCGGACGGACAGTGGCCGGCCGACGGCCCGGCATCGCTTGCGGCGCTGCTCGAGACCATTGCCGACTGACCGACCACGAACGGATTTGCGACGAACCGCCGTTTCATCACATCCTTGCAGGTACGGCTGAAAATACAGGGACGACCGCGGCGCGTGCGAATCCTTCTCTTCACATTTCTTTACATTCTGCTCTCCGGCTGCGCGCAGAAGCCGGCTGTCAGCGAGGACATGCAGAAGATCGACTCGCCGCCACCGGTCGACTTCTCCGGCACCTGGCAGCGCAACTACGCGCGCGACGACGAGGTCGGCCGCGCACTTCAGGCGGCCTACTACGAACTCGCGCGTACCACGCCGGACCGCCAGGGTGCGCCGGGCGGATACGGCTCGCTATCTCAGCGGGACGCCGACGCCGTCGTGGCGCTCGCGCGCCTCGCCGAGTTGATCACACGCTCCGATGTGCTGACGATCGTGCAGGACGACCATGAGATTCGCGTCGGCCGCGAGGACGACTTCTCGCCCGTCTGCCGGTTCGGTGACGGCAAGACGGTCCCGGTGTCTAATTCCGCCGGCAACGAGATATGCGGCTGGTCCGGTACGGACCTGGTGTCGCAGCTGAGCCTTGCCGACGGACTGCGTGTCGTGCACCGGCTCACGGTGTCGGAGGACGAGGAGCAGTTGCGGGTGATCACCACGGTCACGTCGCCGACGTCGCGCGTACCCTTCACGCTGCGCCGCTTCTACCGCAAGTTCGACCAGCCGGCGTCAGGCTTTCACTGCATCGAAACACTGACGATGAAGCGCGTCTGCAGCACACGGGAGATCACGCCATGATTCGCCGTTTGCTGCTTGCGATGCTGCTGCTGCCGGCCTTCGCGTCCGCGCAGGATGGCGGTGTCGCGCTCAATATCACGATCCCGGTGTTCGGCACCGGCGTCACGGACGACTCCTCGGCCTATGCAGAGTTCGGCGTGTTCCCGCGCATCCGCGCCATCGAAGCGCAGTTCCTGCCGTTTCCGCTCCGCCGGCAGCTCGCCGCCACCGGCACATGGGGCGCAGTGCGTGTGGCGGACGATGTGGACGCGATCGAGGAACTCGTCATTCACGGCGATATCCTGCGCTCCGATGGCCGGGGGCTCGAGGTGCACATACGTGCCGTCGACGCGAGCGGCGACACCTGGCTCGACGAACGCTTTTCCGCTGCGCCCGGCTCCGACTCGGCCCGGCCGGCCTACGAGCGATTGTTCGCGGACGTCGTCGCCCGGCTGGAAGCGGCGCGGCAATCACGCTCGGCGGATGCCCTTGCGCGGCTGCGCGACACGGCGCTGCTACGCTACGGTGCCCGGCTCGCACCGTCGACCTTCAGCCAGTACATCGAGACGACCAGGGACGGCCGCACCACCGTGCGGCGCCTGCCCGCGAACAACGACCCGATGCTGGACCGCATTCGGCGCATTCGCGACGCGGAGTACGTCATCGTCGACGCGACGGACGAGAAGTACGAACTGCTGCACGCCGACGTCACCACCATCTACGGCGTCTGGCGGGAATTCAATCGCCAGTCGCTGCTGTACGAAGCGTCGGACGAACGCCGCATCGCGAACGGCACGGTCCCCGGTGAGCGCGGGAGCTACGAAGCGTTGCTGTACGCCTACGAGAACTACAAGTACAGCCGCATCACCGCGGAGGAGCGTGACGACATGGCGGTGGCGTTCGACAACGAGGTGCGTCCGATCATCGAACGCCTCGACGAACGCCTCGAAGCCTACGACGCGTGGCGCGAAGCGAAATACAGCGAATGGAACCGGCTGCTGGAAGAGCTGCACGACGTCGAGACACGCTTCGGCGAGTAGCAGCGCCGGCGGCCAATGCCAGCGGCGGCCGTTTCCATTATGCTTCGTGACTCGCAAAGAACCGGACAACGATGTACTTGCTCCTGGTCGAAGACGATCTGCCGCTCGGAAATGCGCTGCTGAAACTGCTGCGCGAGCGCTATCGCGTGCACTGGATCCGCAATCTCACCGCTGCGAGCAGCCACGTCGACACGGCCGAATACGACGCCGTGTTGCTGGATATCGGGCTGCCGGACGGCGATGGCATCGAATGGCTTCGGTCGATGCGAAACCGGGGCTGGCAGACGCCGGTTCTCATTCTCTCGGCCCGCGACTCACTGGACGACCGGATTCGGGGCCTGGACACCGGTGCAGACGACTATCTCGTCAAGCCGTTCGAGAAAGAAGAGCTTCTCGCCCGGATTCGGGTACTGTTGCGGCGCATGGCGGGGTCCGGTCACGGCGTTCTCAGCGTTGGCGACCTCCACTATTCCGTCGACAAGCAGCAGTTCTTCCTGTGTGACGTACCTCTGTCGTTACCCCAGATGGAATCCCAGATACTCGCCGTGCTGATGCAATCCGGAGAGCGCCCGGTCAGCCGCGAACGACTGACACAGCAACTCTATGGCATTGGCGGCGGCACGGACTCGAACACGCTGGACGTGCACATACATACACTGCGGAAGCACATCGGCAAGGATCGGATCCAGACCCTTCGCGGCTTCGGCTACCGGTTGGCCGCAGTATGACAGTCCGCCTGTCTCGCATCGCTGTTCTCCTGGCGCTCGTTCTCGTTCTCACCGCGGTGGGCAGCGCCGTCGCGACGTACGTCGTCGCGAAGCATGAGTTCCGTGCCGTTCTGGATCACGACCTGCGCAAGCAGAGCAAGCTCCTGCTCGGCCTCATTCGGAAGGGCCAGTTGTCGCCAGCGGACCCGGATTTCAACGGCTTGATCGAGAAGGTCTTCCGCTCACAGGACGAAGAGGCCATATGGGTCAACATCTATGACACGGATGCGGAGCAGCACGTCAGCAACTTCGCCAACGATATTGCATTGGGGCAATCGGACAACGGCAAGATAGAGCTGGAACTGGACGGCAATCGCTGGTACGGCTACCAACGCGCGGACGGCCCGATCGTAGTTCAACTCCTGCGCAGCGACGACCATCTCGCTGCGGTGCAGGACGAGATTCTCGAGGACATCCAGACGCCCCTCATGATCACGGGCGGACTCAACCTCCTGATTCTCTTCGCGCTCATCGGCATGACGTTGTGGCCCCTCATACGCCTCGGCCGGGAGATCGAAGAGCGGAGCCCGGAGTCGCTGGCGCCACTCACCGTGCGCTCTCCGGCGCACGAGGTCATGGTTTTTCGCCAGGCCCTGAACCGGCTCATGAGCGACGTCAACGATGCACTCGGCCGTGAACGGCAGTTCGCCAATGACGCCGCCCACGAACTGCGCACACCGCTGACGACGCTGAAGCTCGAGTTGTCCGGCGACCAGCCGGACCTCGGCGTGGTCAAGTCCGAGATCGACCGACTGGCCGATCTCATCGACCAGCTGCTGACGCTCGCGCGGGTAGACCAGGGGCACTGGCGCCGAAACTTCAAGCCGGTGGATCTCGAAGCCCTGTGTTCAACGGAACTCGAACGCCTCGAGCCCGGCCTTGTGGACTGCGGCATCACCCTGGAGACGCGGCTCGGGCACGCCCAGGTCCGTGGCGACGAAGTACTGCTTGCCGTGCTGTTGCAGAATCTCGTCGCCAACGTGCTCAGGCACTGCGGAAGCGGATCCAGGCTGTGCATCGATCTCGCGACCCGGGAAGGCGCCGCCACGCTGCGCATCGCCGACGACGGACCGGGCATCGATCCCACCCGCCTCGAGAACCTGAATGCCGGTTCGGCGCGCTTCGACAGCCGCGGTGAGGGCCTCGGCCTCGGGTTGTCGATCTGCCGAAAGATCACGGACCTGCACGGCGCTACCCTGACGTTCAGTCCCAGCCGCGATAGCGAGAGCGGGCTCACGGTCGAGATCCGCTTCCCGGCTTAAGCTCGATTTAAGGTTGGTGCGGGATACTGCGCCCTCGGATCAGGCCCCCTCTCTCAGTCTGCCGATGAAGGAACGACAAATTTCTTGTGAAATTATTGTCGCCGTGGCGCGGTGGCGTATTTGGACGCTGCCGCTGCTGCTGTGCGCATTGCCCTTGCAACTCTCCGCCGCGACGCTCGAATCCGGCGGCACGCGGGTATTCCCGCTGTCGTGGTTCGAAGCCTCGCAACCGAGAACCGCGCTGGACCTCGTCACTCGCCTGCCCGGCTTCGCGTTCGATAACGGGGACGACGACGTTCGCGGCTATGCGGGCAGCGCCGGCAACGTGCTGATCGATGGCAAGCGCCCGGTGTCGAAGTACGGCGATCTCAAGAACGCGCTCAAACGTATTCCCGCCGACGCCGTCCAGCAGGTGGAGCTGATTCGCGGATCCGCACCGGGCATCGACATGCAGGGCCAGACGGTCATCGCGAACGTGATCCGCCGCGCGGAAGCATCGGCGACCGTGCGCGCGCTCGTCGCCGCTCGATTCTACGGCGAGGGCGAGGTCCGTCCCGAGGCCCGGATCGAAGGGCTGCGCAGCACGCCGGACTATGTGCTGGAAGGCACGCTGCACGCCTACGACGTCGGCAATGACAGCGGCGACGGTTATCGCCGGCGCTACGACACGTCCGGCGCCTTGCTGCGCGATGCCACGACGCGTACCGACGCCGACACCCAGGGCTTCTCGGCAACGGTCGGCTACGACAGGCCGCTCGGCGGCGGCGACCTGCGCCTCAGCGGCACGCTCGGCGGCAGCCGCGAGAACGAGGACGAGCGCGTCACCGAGATCTACCCTGCCGCCGAGACAGTCCTGTTCTCAAACCGCGACGAATATTCGAACGCCGAGATCGGTGTCCAGTACGGGCAAGACGTCGGCACGGCGAGTCGTGCCAATGTCCTGTTCCTGCAACAGCTTCGTCGCTACGACACCGTCGAGACCGAAACGTCGGACGGTGGTGTTGCCCGATTCTCGGAGGAAGGGCGCGCCGGCGAGTCGATACTGCGCACCACCGTGCGGACGTCCCTCGCTGGCAGCCGTTCGTTCGAATGGGGCGGCGAAGCCGCATTCAACTTCCTCGACAGCGATGCCGTCGCAACTGACGACGGCATGCCGGTCGAATTGCCGGTCGCCAGCGTCGACGTCGAAGAGACGCGAGGCGAAGTTTTCGGCCGCTACAGCTGGGCGCCGAGCCGAACGCTCACCGCGGAGGTGGGCGCCGCACTCGAAGGCTCGCGCATTCGACAGAGCGGCGATTCCTCGTCGTCCAAGTCGCTGTCGTACTTCAAGCCGCGCGGGCTGTTCGCATGGCAACCGACCGGCAGCGACCAGGTTCGCGTCTCCGTGCAGCGCTCCGTCGGCCAGCTGGACTTCGACGACTTCGTCTCTTCGGCAGAGTTGTCCACCGGCACCGTCAATGTCGGCAATGTGGATCTCGAGCCGTCGACCTCGTGGGATCTGCTTGCGAGCTGGGAACGGCAGATCAGCACCGAAGCGACCTTCATCCTCTCGCTGATGCACTCGCAGATCTCCGACGTTGTGGATATCGCGCCCGTTTATGCCGACACGGACGGCGACGGCGTGCTCGAAACCTACCAGGGCGTCGGCAACATCGGCGACGGATCGCAAAGCGAGATCGAGCTGGACCTGAACCTGCCGCTCGACAACCTCGGCATCCCTGGCGGACTGCTACAGGGCAGTGTCGCCTACGGGGTGTCCTCGGTGACGGACCCGGTCACCGGCGAAGACCGGCGCATCAGCGGCGTCGAGTACCCCTGGGACGGCAGCATCGCGTTCACGCAGGACCTGCCGGAGCGACGCCTGCGCTGGGGCGTGTCGATGCCCTTCGGCGACTCGGAGCCTCAATACCGGGTCAGCGAGGTCCGCGTCGAGGAAAAAAACCTGCGCATGGACATGTTCGCCGAGTACTTCCCGAGCCCCGACTGGGCCTTCGGCCTCTCGTTCCAGAACCTGGCGAAACGGGAGCGGATGCTGACGCGGGAGTTCTACGACGCGCCGCGCGATACCGGCAACGTCGAGTCCATCGCGGTCGAACAACTACGGACCGAGCCCCACATCCGGCTGTACGCGCAGCGCGACTTTCGATAGTCCGCCCCGGGGCTTCGCACCGTAGCGTGCGTACAGCAGCTCGACCTGCTCCGGACCGAGTGAGCGCCCGTAGAACAAGATGTCGTCGAAGCGCCCGTTGAACGGGTTGCGCTCTTGCGTGTTCTGCGGGTAACTGCCGCCGATCTTGATGCCGTTCGGCAGGCTCGGCGAACTCATGTCCGGCTCGGGTTCACCACCCACCTGCCAGCGGTCTTCGTCCGAAGTGTACGCCGCCGGCAATGCCACGCCGTTCCGGTACAGCGCCATCGTGCCGTTGTCGAAGTCGAACGTGGCGGCGATGTGCGTCCACGCGCCGATCGGCAGCAGCGCTTCCCACGGGCCGTCGGCGACGAGCAGCAGCGATTCGCCATCGTCGAAGCGCCGGCCCAGCGCGACGAGCCGCAACTCGCCGTTTACCGTGATGATCTCCAGCAACGCGCGAACCAGGTGGCCTTCCGACGTGCCCGACAGCAGGCCGAACAGGCCGACCGCGCCGAACCGGTCGTCGGGGTCCTCGGTCGTCGAGTTCGGGCTCGGGTGGTGCCCGGTGGGTTTCACCCACCCGGCCAGCGTGATGCCGTCGACCGCGCTGAATGCTGCCAGCGAGGCCACGCCGTCCGCCTCGAAAACGCCGGCCTTCCAGTCATCGTTGCCGGCCCTGCCCGGGTTGACCTGGCGGGTTTCGAGCGCCATTCCCGCGCCGGGATAGGCTTCGTCGGCAACGCGCATCGCGCCGCCGCCGTTGACGAGCCACAGTGGCGTGCCCGAACTTCCCTGGTCACGCTCCGTCGACACATCGTTCTCATCGGGGTGATCGAAGTCGTAGTGCGCGACCGGCCCGGCCGGGTTGTCGCAGTCGCAAACCGCCGCCGGGGCCACACCCGGGCCGGCGAGACAGAGAAGCGCAGTGACGCACCTGGCGTAGCTCCCGATCATCCGGCAAGGCTGAGCTACGCGGGGACCCGCGTCAACCGGTCAGCGGCGGCAATCCATGCGCCGCAGGGAGGCACTTGTCCTGTTCGAAAAACCTGCGCGATTCCGCGCCGGAGCACGGTGCCTGGCAAACGCTCTCGACCGGCGAAGCGGCCGGCGACGATGAGGAACCGCGCGCATTTCGTTATCATGGTCCACGATGGCTGCGACTCGACGCTCCTCTTCCGCGCGGCAGGCCCTGCCCCGATACCGCTGGGCCGACTACGACGACGACGCGCTCCTCGACCTGCGCTTCAGCAGCCTTCGGCTCCGGCTGCGCAACAGCCTGTTCTGGCCGGACATCGAACGCCTGAACGGCGAGCTCGAACGCCGCGGCCTGCGCTTTCGGCCGCACGTGTGGATGTCCACCGAATGGTTCTCGCCGGACGGCGTGCCGGGATTCGCCGTGCCGTTCTACCTCGCCCACCCGCGCCTGAAACAGCTCGAGCGCAACATGATGGGCGACGTCGAAGGCGGCAGCCGCAAATGGCGCATGCGCATCCTCCGTCACGAAACCGGCCACGCGATCGACAACGCGTACGCGCTGCGCCGGCGCGCGGACTGGCGCCGCGTGTTCGGGCGAGCGTCCGCGCCCTATCCCGACGATTACTCGCCGCGCCCCAGCAGCCGCCGCCACGTGCTGCACCTCGGCCACTGGTACGCACAGAGCCACCCCACCGAGGATTTCGCGGAGACCTTCGCCGTGTGGATGCAGCCCAAGGCCCGCTGGCGCCGCGACTACGCCGACTGGCCGGCGCTGCGCAAGCTGGAATACGTCGACGAGTTGATGGAAGGCGTCTCGGCGGGGATACCTCGGAGGCGCAATCGCAACGTCGTGGAGCCGCTCTCCCGGGTCGACCAGACGCTGCGTGAACATTACGACCAGAAGAAGGAACGCTACGGCGGCGCGGAGCGACGCTACGACCGTTGGATGGCGCGCGTCTTCGTGGCGCGGGCCCGGAAACCGCGCGGACTCGCCGCCAGCCGCTTCGTGCGCGAGATCGAACCGCAACTCCGGCGCCTGCTCGAACGGAGGGCGCGACTGCACCCATATTTCGTCGACCACGCGATCCGCACGGTACGCCAGCGGAGCCGCGCACTCGATCTCGTCCTGCGCGGACCGCGGCGCGATGCGAAGCGGCCCGTCGTGCGCCTGCACGAGCGGATCGTCCTCGACGTACTGCAACGGAACCGGGAGAACTACGCGCTATGAAACGTCGTCGCATCGTGCTGCTGACGCACGAGTCGCTCGTTCCGCCGGAAACGACGGAAGGGCTGACCGAGGCCCAGATCGACCCGTTCCGCACGGAGTACAACGTGTACTCGACACTGTGCAATCTCGGCCACCACGTCCGCGTGCTCGGTATCGGCGACCGGCTCTCCACGCTTCGCGAGACGATTCGTGAGTGGAAGCCGCACGTCGTCTTCAACCTGCTGGAGGAGTTCTCGGGCATCGCCTCCTACGATCAGCACGTCGTCGCGTACCTGGAGATGATCCGGCAGCGCTACACCGGCTGCAATCCGCGCGGCCTGATGCTGTCGCGTGACAAGGTACTGACGAAGCAGGTGCTGGCCTGGCACCGCATCGCGACGCCGGCGTTCCACCTGTTCCCGTTCGGCAAGCGCTTCATCGAGCCGAAGAAGCTCATGTTCCCGCTGTTCGTGAAGTCGGCGACCGAGGACGCCTCGTTCGGCATCGCACAGGCCTCCATCGTCGACGACATGAAGAGTCTCCGCGAGCGCGTCGAGTTCATTCACGACCACGTGCAGAGCGACGCACTCGTCGAGGAGTACATCGACGGCCGGGAGCTGTACGTCGGCGTGCTCGGCAACACGCGCCTCACCACGTTCCCGGTGTGGGAGATCGACTTCGGCACGTCGAACAAGGGGCGCGCCGGTATCGCGACGCGACGCGTCAAGTGGGACCGCAAGTACCAGGTGAAACACGGCATCAAGACCGGGCCGGCGCCGGGGCTCTCGGACGCCGACCAGCAGCGCCTGGTCCGGCTCGCCAAGCGCATCTACCGGGCGCTGCACATCAGCGGCTATGCACGCATCGACCTGCGCATGCGCGAGGACGGCAGCGTCATGCTGCTCGAGGCCAATGCCAACCCCGACCTCACGTTCGGGGAGGACTTCGCCGAGTCCGCGGAGTCAACGGGCGTGAGCTACGACTCGCTGATCCAGCGCATCGTCAACCTCGGAATGTCGTACCTGCCGGAGTGGCGCATGTACGAATAGTGCCGAGCGCTTGCCCGCAAAAGCGCCTATAGTCGGCGTGGATCGATCAAACGGACCCCGACCTTGCTGCCGACACTCTCCGCCGACGAAGCGCGCGTCATCGGCTCGCTCATCGAAAAGTCCCTCGTCACACCCGACCAGTACCCGCTGACGCTGAATGCGCTGGTCAATGCCTGCAACCAGAAATCCAGCCGTAGCCCGGTGACGTCCTACACGAAGGGCGAGGTCCAGCGCTTCGTGCGGCAACTGAGTGATCGCAGCCTGGTGCGTATCAACGAAAATTTCCGCAGCGGCATCGAGAAATACCAACAGACGTTCTGCAACACGCGCTACGGCGATCTCAGGTTCGACGGCGCGGAACTCGCGCTCGTATGCGTACTCCTGCTCCGCGGGCCACAGACGCCGGGCGAGTTGCGCACGAACTGCCGCAGGCTGCACGACTTCGCCGACAATGACGCCGTCGTCGAGGCGCTGGACCGGCTCGCCGGGCACGCCGCCGGGCCGGTCATCGCCCGGCTGCCACGGACACCCGGCCGTCGCGATTCGGAATACATGCACCGCTTCAGCGGTGACGACCTGCCCGTGGACAATGAGCCCGCCGCGCCGGCACCGACCCCCGCTCCAGCGCAGGAACGGCGCTCGGCGCCGGATCTCGAAGCCCGGGTATCACGCCTCGAAGTCGAGGTGGCGGAACTGCGCCGTCTGCTGGACGAGAGACAGGCCGGAGAGACCTGAAACTCTCCCGACCAGCCCTAGTGGTCGTCGAGCTCGCCCTTGTCGTAGCGCTTGAGAAAGCGCTTGATGAACCGCCGCACCTCGCGTGCCGCGGATGAGTCGAGGTCCTGGCACGCGTCGATGAAGCGGTCGCGCTGGTCCTTCGGAAGGCGCAACACCAGCTGGGCGTCTTTTTTCTTCTTATCCTTCCGGGACATGCGTTGTCGGCTTCCTGTGAGTCGGGCGGCTGACAGACCGAGTCGTCGAGCCATTGTATATACGAATGATAGGCGATGCGTGGCCGCACGTGGCAAGCCCGTTAACAAATCCGTGACGTTGCGCACAGCACGTCGCCCGCCGCAGGTAGTATACATAGACATTACAAATGATGTACTATGTATATACATTCTCTGGCAGGAGTACAGTCATGCGCAATCTCATGCTCTCGGTCGCTCTGGTGCTGGTCACTGGACTCGCCGATATCTCTACGCGCGCCGTCGCCGCCGGGCCGGACGAGGAAGGCGAAACGGCCCGCCAGGCCCAGCGCGGCTTCGAGCGAGTCACCGTGTTCGGCCAGTTCCGGCTCCTGAAGAACGGCAACGAGGTCAAGCTCGGCGAAGGCTTCTTCAGCAACGTCGCCGCGCTCCGGCTCTACCGACCGGAAGACCAGGAGGATTTCACCGGCAGGGTGGAAGAAGACGGTGAGTTCGCGTTCAAGCTGGCGCCGGGCGAGTACTACCTGATGAGCATCACGTTCAAGCACCAGGGTGAGACGATCGAGCCGGAAACGAACTATGTCATCAACGTGTCACCCGGGATCGAAGCCGCGTACATCGGCACGATCACGCTGGAGACCACGTTCGGCGGCGGTTACCACGGCATGAAGGGCAGTTTCGACCGGTTCATCGTCAGCAACGAGTGCGCCGCGGACTGCAACCGGCGAATGGCGGACCTCGGCATCGCCGGGGCGCCGATGGAAGTCGCCCTGCCGCAATGGCAGGAGCAGGTCGCGCTGCACGACTGACTTGGCGGTTGCGGCTAGAGGGCCTCGGCGCTGAGGTTCAGCAGCGCCGGCACGTCTTCCGGCTTGTACAGCGCAAGCTGCGACATCCGGATCGGCGTCGTCGGCTCCGCCTTGAACACGATCGTCGACTTGCCGCCCAGGAATTCGACGTACGGATCAACGACGTATTCGTCGAAGACGACGCCGTAGTCGGCACCGAGGGAATTCAGCGTGTCGAGTTGTGCCTGGAGGACGTCGTCGTCGGAGAGCCCCAGCGAACGGCAGTATTCGCTCACCCGGCTGTTCAGCGACAGGTCGCTGTACCGGAGCTGCATGCGGCGGATGGCCGGCTGATAGCCCACTCCCTGCGAGAGCCCGGACACGAGGCTGCCGTCGAAATCGATGTCCATGGCGAAGTGCCTCATGTCGCGCGTCTCGCCGTCGACTTCCACGGTGAAGTAGTTGTCGGCATTGCGGAAGCGGAACGACACCGAGGCGACCTGCTCCAGGTAGCCCATGGCCGTGAGCGCCGCCGGCGAGAAGCCATACTTGCCGACGCACTCCGCCGCCGGCTCGGCAGCGTCCGCAGCACCCAGCGCGGAAAGCCGGAACTGGTGCACCGTGCTGTACACGTCGGAGTCGGTGGCCACGCGCAGGCCGTCAACGAGGAAGGCGAGTTCGTCGGGCACGTCCGGCGTGCCCGAGCTGTTGCGTTTCTGCAGGTCGGTCAGCGACAACAGGCTCAGGAAGCTCGGCGTGTCGATGCCGATGCGGTCGATCGTAACCGGGTCGCTGAAGCCCTTCACCATGACACGAACGCCATCCACGGTTAGCTCGCCGGACATCGTGGAGCTGATGCCGTCGTACTCGACGGCCGCGTAAGGCGACATCATGACGATCGCCTGGTCGACGCTCTCACCGACTTCGTGGTGCAGGTAGGCCTTCGAGCCGAAATACCCCACGACCGCGAGGACCAGGATGCCGAGAAACAGTTTCACGTTGTGCGACCCTCTTGGCGCCAGTATGCGTAGAGCGGTCCATTGTCGCGAAGTGGCTCACGGACAGATACGGCGGGGTTCACAAAAAGGGGCACCGGGGTGCCGGGTCAGCGTGGCAGTACCTGGAGCGTCTCCCGGACGCGATCGAGATGTGCGGCCAGCACCTCGTCGCGCAGGTTCGCCTTGGCGCCGCCCTCGAGCAGCTCGGAGGCCGTGTGTCCGTGGGGCTCGAGGTCGTCGATGAAGATGATCATGAGCTCCCTGCGGCGAGACTCGTCGGTCAGGTGCACGAGGCGAGCGTAGGCGAAGTTGGCCGGAAACGTATAGCCGTGCGAGGCCAGCAGCTCGCGCGCCATGGCACCGTCGGTGCCGCGCCGGCGCTTCCGGTTCGGGTCGGACTCCACGATCTCGGCGTCCGTGAAGAACGCCGTATCGCCCAGCGTGACCCGCAGCGGGGAGTCGTCGTAGTCGTAGGTGTAGTCGTTATCCGGGAGATAGCCCTCGTACTGCACCCAGTAGACACTCTTGAGCTTGTCGTCCGCCGTCGTCTCGACGAAGAAGTGCTGCTCCGTGTCGGCGACGCCGTAGAGAATGAACTTCTGGCCGCCGACATGGCGGTACGTGGAATCAAACCGGAGAATGACCGACGGGTCGTGATCGGAGACGAGATCGTTGCCGGTTACGGTTCGCGCCAGCCCGGTGAATTCGGGCGCGGTCGTGAAGCGCCCGCGATCGCTGTAGTACCAATGCGCACCGGCGACGCCAGCCACGACGATGACGATGATGACGAGCACGGCCTTCTTCACGATTGCTCCCCCAATCGAGTGGAACATGGGGATGCACTATACACCGGTGCCTGTTGATCAGCCGTCCTTGCCAGGAGACAAACGCCTGACCTCCGCCAGCACATTGCGGACAATTGAATCGCAGCGTTCGCCAGCGAACTCGTGAATGCCGATTCGCGAAGCATCACCGACTTCAAGGAGCCTTTCCTGGAGCAAGACCCGGGCGCGGTGGAAGCGGGTCTTCACGGTCGCCTCCTTGATGTCCAGCATCTCGGCGACCGCATTGACGCTGCACTGCTCGACGGCACGCAGCATGAAGACCGTGCGGAAATTGTCCGGCAGTTCGTCGATACAGTCCTCCAGCACCTGGCGCAGCTGAGCGTTGGCAAGCTCGCCGTCCGGGCGCATCTGCTGGTGCACGGGCTTCGCCAGGTGAAGCACGTTCTCGAACTCGGTGTCTTCCATATTCTGATACCGGCGGGCTTTCCGTAGTTGCAGAAGCGCAGCATTGCGGACGATCCGCGCAAGCCATCCACCCAGTGCTTCCGGTTGGCGCAGGTCGGCGAGATGTTCGTAGGCCTTGACGTAAGACTCCTGCACTACATCCATCGCCTCGGCATCGCTGCTAACGATGCTGCGTGCCAGGCGAAACAGGCGCTGGTTGTAGCGCCGCATGATGCCTTCGTACGCCTCGATGTCGCCGTCGAGGACGCGCCGGATCAATGTCCCGTCGGAGTCCTCGTCCGGCAGCATGTGCCGCTGTGTCGTCTCTGTCATGATGCCCTCTTGTTGTCCGGTGTTACCGGACGCCCTCGCACAGTGGCGAGTCCTCCACCAGGGTCTCCAGCCACTCGATCAGCTGCGTTCGACGGGCGTCATCCCGGATGCCCGCAAAGCCCATTGTAGTACCGGGAATCGCGTCGAGCGGCGACCGAAGAAACCAGTCGAGCGACTCGGCGTCCCAGGTAACCCGCGCCTCGCGCATCGCCGGCGAATACTCGAACCCCTGCACCGTCCCGGAGACCCGCCCGAAAAGCCCGCAATGCAGCGGCCCGGTTCGGTTCCGGTCCGGCGAATGGCAGCCGATGCACTGGCCATAGATATCCTGCCCGGCCGCGCCGGTATCCGTCCCCCCCACAACTCCGCCGAAAAGTGACGGCGCCGCCGCAATGCACCCAACCAGCAACAGGAGAAGAGCTTTTGCCAGACGACACATTGCGACGGCCGCCGTCATCAAGAGAAGAAGGCGCCGGGAACCGGATCGAGCCCGAGGGCATGACGCAGGACCGCCCAGTGCATCGCCTCATCGGCCAGGATACTGGCGGCGGCGCTCGACAGTTCGCGATTGTCGAACGCGGGAATTGCGCCAGCGTACGCACTGACCGCACCGCGCTCCAGCCCTGCCGCGAAGTTCAGGACGTCGGCCTGGTTCTTGAGCTTTTCCACCGGAAAGTCGTACTGCTTCAGCGCGTCCGGTGCATCGCCACCCAGCTTGCGAATCGCGGCCGCAAGCGCCTCGACGTGTTCTTTGTGATGCCCCTGGAATTTCACGGCCACCTTGAGAACGGCCGGTTCGAGCAGCCCGCTTTCCGCGCCGAGCTGGTACGCGGCAACCGCCTCGTGCTCCGCCGCCACGGCGGTCCGCAGGATGCGCACGTCCTGTGCCGCGGCCGCGTCGCCGATCCCGGCCGCAATTGCCGTCGATTGCCCGCCGAGCATCGCCACCGCGACGCCGGAAAACGTCAGCGCTCCAGCCTCGGCGATGAATTTCCGGCGGCTCCTGCGCGCCGTCTCGACGAGGAGCTCTGCCGGCGCATTCTTCAGATCTTCGTTGTGCATATCACTAACCTCTTGAAATCGTTTGTGTTGGCGGTGCCCGGCGGGCGGTGCACCGCGTATCTAATGCGGGAGATGCAAATGGAGGCCCAAAGGTTCCCACGACCTCCGGGCCCGGGCGCCTACAGCGACTTCAGGTACTCGACGAGGTCGGACTTCTCGTCATCCAGCAGCCCGAGATTCAGGACCAGGTCGTAGTGATCCACGACGGCATCCAGGGTCTCGAAGGCGCCGTTGTGGTAGTACGGGGCGTGATGCCAGAGCGCGCGCAACGGCGTGGTCCGGTACATGCGCGTGATCGTCCGCGTGGCGTACAGCGGATCCGCGCCGACCTCGTGTGCCTCGTGCAGGGTCGTCCCGGCATCCGTCAGCGCCGGGCCGCTGTGACAGCCCGAGCATTCGGCCTTGCCCTCGAAGAGCTGCTGCCCGCGATCGGCTGCCACGGCGTCAAAACTGCCGTCCGGAGGAAGCGGCGGTTCAAGCGTTTCCTGGTACTCGAGCAACGCCGGCAACTTCGGGGTCACGAGGTCCGGGTCCGCCTGCACGCTGATACCGAGGTGCGGCTCCTCGAAGTTTCCCTGCCCGCCCATCTGCGTGATCGCGACGTAGGCGTTCCAGTACGAGACCGGGCCCTCGCCGGTGTAGGTCTCCAGCGCGACGTCCTTGAGGCCATAAGCGGGTGCGATCACGACCGGGTCACTGATGCCGTCGATGTTCCAGTACGGGTCGTACATACCGGGACCCCACGACCGGAGCTGCGCTCTCTCCACCGGCTTGTCGTCGAAGAAGGGCGACAGCGAGATGATCAGCCCCGGGTCGAGGTCCCGCGCGGGCCAGCCGTCCTGGCGTTTTCCAACGCCGTCGACGACCGAGTCGTCGACGTCCGAGTGGCACAACGCGCAGGTGATGCCGAAGGACGTGACGCGGCCGTCCTCGCTCACCTCCGCTTTCACACCCACGACGGCGTCCAGCCGCAACAGCTCCACCGTGGTTGCCGGGTCGCTGAGGTCGGCACTGGCCAGCAGCCCGTCGGGCAGTACTTCCGAGTCCACCTTCAGGCCGACGCCGAGCGCGACCTCGGGGCTTATCGTTTCCACGACCTCGTGGAATCGCAGAACATCTGTCCACAAGGCTTCGTCGCCGTAAGTGTCGTAGCGAAACGTCTCCTGCGGATCGAACGACGCCGGCGGCGGCTCCTCGACAGGCAGCGTGAGGTCGTTGTCCGAGCATCCCGCCGACAGGAAGGCGGCGAGTACGGTGATTGCGTATGTCGCAGGTCTGATCATGGCATCTCTCGCAGAACAGGTTGAACGTCACCGCCAGATGCAGCCCACCGCGGAAAGGTTCCCGACTGCGATTCGCGCATCCGGATACGGCCCCGGTCCGTGCCTACTCACCACCGTTGATCAGCGCGAACGCCTGGTGGTTATGAATGGACTCCAGGCTCTCGACGTGAATCCGGATGCCTGCGTCTCCGCATCGCCGCCGCAGCGCGAGATAGACGTCTCGCGCAACATCCTCGACGAACTTCGGCGACTCGTAGGCCGTCTCGGTGACGATCTTCTCGTCAACGCGCTTGAGTACGCCGTACACGTCGCACGAAGCACATGCTTCGACCAGCATGACCAACTCATCGATCGGAACGGGCTCCCCGGGCTCGAGATCGATGGATACAACGGTGCGCTGGTTGTGGGCACCGTAGCGGGAGATCGCCTTCGAGCAGGGGCACAGCGTCGTTACGGGAATGGCGACATTCTGTGTGACGACCGGGCGCCTGCGGGCACCCGCCACGGTGAAACCCGCGCGGATGTCGAGCGTGGAGCGAATTCCGGAGACGGGCGCGATCTTCTGGACAAACCAGGGAAATCGAAGCTCGACGTTCGCATGGCTTGCATCCACGTCCCGGCAGATCGCCTCGAACTGTGCAGCCAGCTCGCTCACGGACAGGCGCCCGTCCAGGTTCTCGAAGGCTTCCACGAGCCTCGACATGTGTGTGCCGCGCTGGTCTTTCCGCACGGCGACGGCAGCGGCAATCTCGACAACCGTCTGCTGGCGAACGCCGTCCGTATCAACGATCTCAAAAGGGAGGTGCAGGCCGCGTATACCCGCCTCGTCGATCGCGATACCACGCCGGTCCTCCAGCGACTGGATATCCGGCAACGGCATGAAGGAGTTTCGCGTCGACGTCATGAGCGACTCCGCACGGCCACCGAAGAGCCGGGGTTATCCTCGTTGCTCATTGCATCAGCTCCATTTCGAACGAGGCCTTTGATGCGCCACAGTCCGGACAGAACCAGTCGTCCGGGACGTCAGCCCAGGGTGTGCCGGCCGGAATGCCCTCCTCGGGCATGCCGGCCGCCTCGTCGTAGACGAAGCCGCAAACGCTGCAGATCCACTCGTTCATTGCCTTGGTCCTGAATTGCCACAAGACCCCGGAGATGCGGACACCCGCCCAAAGGTTCCCGGCACAAAAAAAAGGCCCCGGTCAGTAATCCCGACCGGGGCTCCATTTCTCCGGGAGGCTCAAATCACTTTGAGCATCCCGGCTCATGTGCGGGAAGGCTGGCTCAGCGCCGCCCCGGAACACGCATTCAGTACGCCCACGGCGCGCGCGCGAACAGGCCGCCGTCGACCCAGAGCGTCTGGCCGGAGACGAAACGTGACGCATCGCTGACGAAGAACATCAATGCGTCCGCCACGTCCGACGGCGTTCCGACGCGGCCGAGCGGCGTCAGCGGCGACCATTTCGCTTCGTAGTCCGGGTCCTCGACGAGCGTACGCTCCGAGACGATCGAACCCGGCGCGATGCAATTGACGCGGATGCCGAAAGGCCCGAGCTCGACGGCCGATACCTTCGTGAACTGCTCGATACCGCCCTTCGATGCCGTGTAGTCGACGAGCTTCGGAAAGCCGAGCTTGTTGCAGCCGGATCCCAGGTTGACGATCGAACCGCCTGCGCCGCGCTCTTTCATCTGGCGCCCGACAGCCTGCGTCATCAGGAAGCAACCCTTCAGGTTCGTGCGAATGACCCGGTCCCAATCGGCCTCGTCGAGGTCGAGCAGCGAAGCCCAGGTCTGGATGCCGGCGTTGTTCACGAGTGCGTCCGGCGCATGGCCGTGCCACGCGCACGCGTCGGCAACGAAGCGATCGACCTGTGTCTTATCGCCGACGTCGCCTTCGGCGCTGTACACCGGCTGCCCCTTGGCGTCGAGTTCTGCAGCGACGGCACGCGCTTCGTCGTGGGTGCCGACGTAGTTGAACGCGACCGCGAACCCGGCGTCCGCCATCGTGCGCACGATCTGTCGGCCGATCCCGGCGCTGCCGCCGGTGACGATGGCAAACTGTTTGCTCATGTAGACTCCACCCCTTTGCGAATCTCTTACGCCGGCGCGCAGGAACACCCGACGTCGGTTCGGTACCTGGGGAAGTGTATAGTGATTTCATCGGAATCCCGACTCGGGGCGACACTGTGGATGGTGGCGTGGCTCGCGGCCTGCAATGGCAATGACGGCGAGTCAGCCACGACGTCCGCACCGGTCCCCGACTCGACCGTCACGCTGCAGGAACTCGAGGCAGGCACCTGCAACCCGGTGATGTTCGAGCGTCAGAATCCGGGATTCACTGGCCCTGGCTACATCAACACGCCGAACACCATCGTGGCACGCGCGTCGTGGAGCATCGATTCGCCCCTCGGCGGGCCGCACGTGCTTGCTCTTCGTTTCGCGAATGGCGGCGCGACGGCTCGCTCGGGCGAACTGTCCGTGAACGAGCGCACTGTCCAGGTACCCCTGCCGCCGACCGGCGACTGGGCAAACTGGGACACGGTATCCCTCGATGTCGTACTGGCGCCGGGCCGGAACAGCCTCGAACTGCGCGCTTCGACCGGCGATGGCCTGGCCAACATCGACTCGCTCACGGTCACCGGTCCCGGCCCTTTGCCGGGAGCGTGTGGCGAGGAGGCGCCGGCAGACCCATCCGCGACGGTCGACGTCAGATTCCTGTCGGACGAACCGGCCGGATGGGTCACGCAGGGCAATGGCGTATCGGGTGGCGGCGACCAGGCACCCGTCGTCGTGACCCGCATGGACGAGCTGCAGAAGCTGGCCTCGGGCAGCGAACCGGCCGTCATCCACGTGAGTGGCGAACTCAACGGTACGCTGACCGTCGGTTCGAACAAGACGATCATCGGCTTGCCGGGTGCCAGGATTCGCAGCGACGCGGGCGTGCTGCAGGTGTCCGATGCGCGCAACGTGATCATCCGGAATCTCGAGCTCGTCGGGGTGAACGCACGGGGGCAGGTCAACACGGTGCTGCACAATGCCGAGAACGTCTGGCTGGATCACAACACTTTCATCGACGGCAGCCCCGACATACTGCTGCTCAGCGGAACGACGGACCTCGTCACCATCTCCTGGAACGTGTTCCGGCACAGCTACTTCGGCCACGAACACATGGGCGTAAACATCGGCGCCGCGGACGACGACCTGGAGAGCCGCGGCCGGCTGCGCACCACGTTGCACCACAACTTCTATGCCGGGCTGGTCAACGAGCGCATGCCCCGGGTCCGCTTCGGCAAGGTTCACACGTTCAACAACCTGTGCCTGGCCGGCACTGACGAGCTGACCCGCTCGTACTACGCCGTGCGTGCCGGCGTCGACGCGAACGTGCGCTCGGAGCGCAATATCTACCGCGACTTCCACGGCCCGTCATGGTGGTGGACGTCTGAGAAGCTGGGTGCGGAGAACGCGACGGTTTTCAACTATGCGCGCAGCAACGACAACGCGGTACTGGAGTCGATCGAGGACGTCTGTGTTCCCGATTGCGTTCGCGGCCCCGTCGACATCGCGGAGCACGAGGGCGTGACGGGAAAGGCGGGCTTCTACGGCACCGGCAGTGCGTTCGAGCCGCCGTACGCGTACAGCGCCGAACCGACGGACGGCCTGGAAGCCAGGATTCGTGAGGGCGCCGGCGCCCGATGATCCGGCCTACGAACTCAGTCGTTGATCGTGAGCACGCCCTGCGCGCCGTAGCGATTGCGCGCCGCGGCAAGTCCGTGGCCGGTGACGCGCCCGGCTATCGCGCGCACCCGGCAATCGTGCGCGTGAGCTCCTTCGGCGTCATGTCGTCCGGAATCAGGGCCTCGCACGCGGCGAGGATTTCTTCGTCGCGGGTCGTCGTACGCAGGCAGTAGCACAGGTCCGGCCCGCCGTCCGGCACCGGCAGGGCCTCCCGGCATTCGATGGCTTTCGTGGCATTCTGCTCCGGCGTCAGGGTGCTCATCAGATCGTTGCAGGCTTTCAGCCTGGCGTCCGTGTTCAGGGGTTCGTTGACGCAGGTGCAGAAGTCGATGCCGCCGGCCGAACTCTCGTCGGCGGCAACATCCTGGTTGGTCCCCGGGTCACCGCAAGCGATGACGAACAGGGCCACGAGGACGGGTACGAGAACTCTCACGGGCATCTCCTCAGTTCTGTGCGTGAATATTGCGGCGCGCATCACGGGCATCTTGCACGGCACTCTTCAGCATGCTCGATTCCGGGTTGGACAGGTCGTACACGACCTCAACAGCCTGGCCCTCGCTGTACCGCGCGAACTCTTTCGGCAGGACTTCGATCTCGCGTTCATACTCCGCGCCGTCACGCGCCGTGAACGCGTAGCGCACCCGGCACGCCTTGTGCGTGCGTGAGCGCCGAACCCGCTCGGCCATCACGATCGTCCCGGTCACCGTTTCGCCGTGGGACAACAGCGCGGCCATGGCCGTGGCGCGCGTCCTGATCCAGCGGAGCACGGCATAGCCGGCCACAGCGAGCAGGAGGATGGTCAATGCAAGTTCTGCCATGGGGCACGATTCTCCGGTTGTCGGTCTATGGGTATGAGCCACGTACCAGGACGGACTCCGCCGGATCGGACGGGTTGTAGAAGACCTCCACCTGCCGGCCGACGGGGTGCGCGCTGACGAGCCGTTCCTTGTCCTTTCGTGACAGGTTGTTCTGGTTGAACCGAACCACGTCGTTCTCGTAGCGCCGCCCATCGACCACGTACTCGTACTCGACGTCGACCCGGTGCCGGAGCTTGTTCGATTGCGCGCCAACGTTGCTGCGGTGCACTTCGAGGTTCGAGTGCGTCACCAGGCCCGCAACCGACGGCCA
Source organism: uncultured Pseudomonadota bacterium (assembly GCA_913055625.1). Classification (GTDB taxonomy): domain Bacteria; phylum Pseudomonadota; class Gammaproteobacteria; order Steroidobacterales; family Woeseiaceae; genus UBA1847. The sequence goes on from CAJXJW010000003.1 coordinate 346,553, forward strand.
CTCGAGGCTTTCCCGGGACACTGCCGTCATGTGCTTGTCGTAACGACCGTAGAGGTATGCACCCCCGACGGTCAGAACGACGACCGCAATGACGACGATGAAGTTCTTCGCGGAGTTGCTCACGTTGCAGGCTCAGTTGTCGATGCTCAGTTGCACGCGCCGGTTCAGCGCCTTCCCGGATTCCGTGTCGTTCGGCGCCGCGGGACGCGTCTCACCGAAGCCGGTACCCTGGATACGGCCCGCGTCGATCCCGTTGTCGACGAGCCAACCGATCACGGTCCTGGCGCGGCGCTCGGAGAGGTCCTGGTTCGACGCGTCGCTGCCGTCCGAATCCGTGTGGCCGGCAATCCGGAAGCGGGTGTCCGGTGCGCGCTTCATGACCTCGAGGACTGCTCGCAGCGTCGGCAGCGACGACGGCTTGAACTGATCCCTGCCGGAGTCGAAGTAGATGCCGTACAGGTCGATCGTGCCGCTCTTCGCCAGCTCCGCCTCCAGGTTGGTCACGTCTTCGCGCCGCAGGTCGAGCCTGATCACGATATCCACGGTTTCGGCGGGCGCTACAACGGCCGTTGCCGAGCCGTTTGCGTAGTCCGGGTGCTGCGCGCCAACGACGGTATTGCCGGTCGAGACGGATTCGAAACCGAAGCCGCCGGACGTATCCGTTTCCGCGGAAAGTCGGCCCGCGGTCACGCGCGCCCGCGCGATCGGCTCGCCGGTCCTGGCGTCCAGCACCGTGCCGCGAATGTCGCCGATCCGGATCGGCACGAGTGCGAGCGCGACCTCTTGCTCTGCATCCGCGTCGAGCTCCGCCGTCACCGATCCCGGCTCGTAGGCCGGTACCTTGCCGGCGACGCGCAACGACCCGGCGGGAACTTTCTCGGCCCGGAACCGGCCGTCGCTGTCGCTTCGGACTGCCTGCGTACCGACGACGACCTCGGCATTTGCGAGCGGCTTACCGGTTTCCGCGTCGGTGACGACACCGGTGACGGTGCCCCAGGTGATCGGCTGAAGCCGAAGGGTCACGGTTTCGCCGGCGCCGGCCGCCAGGGTGATCGACACGGAATCGTCGATGTGTACGGCCCGCGAGGCGAGCACGCTGACATCGCCCGCAGCGACACGCAGCAACTCGAATTCGCCCGCCGCATTCGTTCGGGTGCTCTGCTGCCCCGCGCTGACGGCAGCGTTTTCCAGCGGCACACCGGTCTCCGCGTTCACGACCGTGCCGCTCACGCTGCCCCAGGTAATGGGCACCAGGCGGATCTCGGCATCGACGACGCCGGCCGCCTCGACGGTGACCGTTGCATCGCCCGGTTCGTAAAGCGCGAGGCTTGCGCGGACGGACCCGTCGCCGGCCGGTACCTGCTCGATCTCAAAGCGGCCTTCGGCGTCGCTGCGGACAGAGAGATTGCCGATCGTGATCGTCGCGCCGCTCACCGGCTCGCTGTTCGTCGCGTTGCGGACGATGCCGCGCACGGTGCCGGTCGTAATCGGTTCGAGCGCGAGTCTCACGACTTCTTCCGCACCACGTTCGAGCTCGATGGACTGCTGGCCATCGCGATATCGAAACAGCTCTGCGTTGACGCTGACGCTGCCAGCCGGCACACGTTCCGCCCGGAACGAGCCCGCGGCATCGGTTCGCAGCTCCAGTTTAGCGAACCGTACGGTGGCGTCGGCGAGCGGCGCGCCGCTCACGCTGTCGACGACCGTGCCGACGATGGTGCCGTAAGTGACCGGTACGAGTTCGATCGCGACAGCTGCCTCGCCCGCCGCTTCGAGGACGGCGTCGGCCGATGCGGGCTCGTACAGCCGGGCGCTGGCGTTGACAACAATGTCGCCGGCAGGAACTTCCTCCGCCGTAACCCTGCCCGCCGCGTCCGCCGTTTCACGGCGTTGCGCGATCATGAGGTCGGCGCCCTCGACCGGCTCGCCGGACACGGCGTCGACAACAGTGATGACCAGCGTGCCGGTCGTGATCGGCCCGAGCTCGAGCGCTTGTTCGTGCTCCGCGTCGCGCGCCAGCTCGAACGTTGCACGGGCATCGTGGTAGCGCGCAAGACCCGCGGACACCGTGACCGTCCCGGCGGGCACACGCTCGGCAACGTAGGCACCCCGGGCGTCGGTCATGACTTCGACGGAACCGAGGCGCACCGTGGCGTTTGGCAGCGGCTGCCCCGTGGCACTGTCAGTCACCGTGCCGCGCACCGTGCCCCAGGTGATTGGCGCCAGGCGGATTTCCGTGTCAATGGAGGCCATGGCCTCGAGCACGACGTCGGACGATCCGGGAACGTACAGCCGCATTGACGCCGAGACCTCGATGGCCCCGGCTTCGACTTCCTCCAGCGTGAAGCGGCCGTCGGCGTCGGTCGTTGCGGCGACGTCGCCGGCGCGGACCGATACGCCTGCCAGCGGCGCGCCGTCGGCATCATCGAGAACGACGCCGGCAATCGTCCCGGTCGTGATCGGCTCGAGTTCGAGCGTGGCTTCCGCGGTTTGCAGGGCTTCGAGCAACAGCGACTCGCTGTCCGCGCGGTACCCCGACTGGGCGCCGCTGACCTGTACCTCGCCGGACTCGATCTCCTCCGCGCGAAAGCGGCCCTGGTTGTCGGTCCGAACCTTCTGGCCCGCAATCTCGATGACCGCGTTGGCGATCGGCTCCCCGGTGACGGCGTTGATCGCGGTACCCAGGATCGTGCCGGTCGTGATCGGGTCGAGCAGGAATTCGGCTTCGATGGTCCGTGGTTCGGCGGAAGCGAACGGCTGCGGGAGGCTCTGGCGATAGGCTTCGTGACTGGCGGTGAGTTGCCAGTCCGCGCCGGTCTCGAGCTGCATCATGAAGCGCCCGTTCTGGTCGGTACGCTCCGTCTTCCAGCCACCGGCCGACACACTCGCGTTCCGGACGGGTTGCCCGGTCACGCTGTCCCTCACCGTTCCGACGACCACCAGCGGAACCTCGAGCCGCGCCTCGCGGGGCGCGATCGGAAACACTCGCTCGACGCCGTCCTCGAAGCCCAGGTTTTCCTGCTGCAGCAGGTACATCTGGCCGTCGACAACGGTCTGTGCCATGAGGTGTACTTCCTGCACCGGAAGCCCCGTGATCTCGAAACGGCCGTCCGCGTCAGTTTCGCGCCCGAACCCGCCCATGGCCTGCTGAAGGTTCAGCTCCGTGGCGCCATCGATCGGGTCGAAACCCGCGACGACGGCCACGCCGGCCAGCGGTTCGCCCGTTGCCGCGTCGACGATGCGGCCGCGAAAAGTCAGCTTCGGATAGCCGGTGCCGAGCGGGATCTCCAGCGTCCGTCCTGCGAGCGACTCCGGCGAGATCGGTGCGCCGTCCTCGGTGTTGTAGATGCGCTTCACGTCGTAGTCCGGGTGTTCGACGACGACCGCGGACGGCATGCCGGACGGCAGCAGCATGCGGAACCCGCCCTCGGCATTCGTTCGCGCGACCTGCTGCCAAGACTGTTCCACGAACGAGACCGACGCGCCGGGAACGGGCGCACCGGTGCCCTTGACGGACACGCGCCCGTTCACATAGTCACTGTCAAGTATCCACAGCGCATTGGTCTCGATATTCCAGTAACGATGCAGGGCGTAGGCGCGCGCGTAGTCACGGCGTTTGTAGGCGTCCCTGCCGAGGTCGTCGGCCGCGTTCTCCACCTCGTAGCGCCAGTCCGCCGGTATCGACGCATAGATGCGATCGGCTTCCTCGAAGTCGCCATCGTCGAGGGCCTCGACCAGCGCTTCGCCCGCCTCCTCGACGTCGTCGAAGTCGAGACGGTCTTCCGGGTCGAGCCTGGGTACGACGCGACGCGGCACTTCGTCGTTGTCCAGCGCATCGCGCAGGCGGTTGTATTCCGCGAGGCCCATGGACGACGGCAGGTCCTGAAGCGCAGAAGTTGACGGCTGCCCGCCGGTACCGTCGGAAGCCGGCGACGCGGAATCGCTGCGCGCACTGTCGTCGCCGCCGCACGCCGACAGGCATGTCGTGACGAGCAGGAACGCAAGTGTGCAGCGGAGCGTGTGCATCGTCATCGTGCTCACTGGTCGCGGGCGTACTTGGCTTTGACGTAATTTTCGAACAGCACCGACTCGCGGCTGAATACCGGGTCACCGTCGACGGAGTTGCAGGCGGACAACGTCCTCAGCGAATTGCTCAGGCGAACCTTGTACTCGTCGAATTTCGCGTCGTACGCGCCTTGCAGGTTGACGGTCGCCTGTTCGATCTGGAGCTTGACCCGGTACCAGGCGGCCTGTTCGAGTTGATGGAACCCGCTGATCGAGTCGCCGAGACCAACCATGTAGTCGCGGTAGCGCATGTAGCTCGAGTAGATGATGCGCAGCTTGTCGAGGTTCACGAGCAGGTCCGACAGTTCCTCGTTGGCACGCGCGAGGCAGGCCTGGCAGGCCGGGTCGTCGTCACAGGATACGGTCATCGGCGGCGCACCGTCGCCGGGTGCCGGAACGGCTTCACGGTCCTGGTTGATCAGGAACTCCAGGTTCCTGATGCGTGCCGAGTTCGACGCAACTTCGTCGCGTAGCTGGCGAATCTGCTCGTAGGCGTTCTCGAGTCGTTCGTCGAAACTCCGGTCCGAACCCGCACCGGTGTCGCCGGAGGATGTCGAGTCGCCGTCATCCATGGAGCCGGACCTGACGTCGTCGGACGGGCTGCCGTCTTCGCCGGGTTTGAGCTTCGAATCGCCGTCGGCCGGCTTGTCCTTGTCGGGGTCGGGCTTCGGTTTCGCGTCCCCGTCCGTCGGCTTGTCCGGGTCCGGCTTCAGCTTCGAACCGGAATCCCCGGGTTTGTCCGCATCCGGGTCGGGCTTGAGTTTCGACCCCGGATCCCCCGGCTTGTCTGCGACCGGGTCCGGCTTCAGCTTCGATCCCGTATCGCCGGGCTTGTCCGCGTCGGGGTCCGGCTTTGGCGGCGAGGCCGGTTCCGCGGGCTTGTCCGGGTCGGGCTTTGGTGCCGAAGTGGGTTCCGCCGGCTTGTCCGGGTCGGGCTTCGGCGGCGAGTCGCCGGAAGGCCCATCGTCTTCCGGCTTCGGACCGAGGTCCTCCGGCTGGAAGTCCTTGCCGGGATCTTCGTCCTTGGAGAACGGGTTTGACGGCGGGTCCTGGCTCGACTGTGCGAAGGCCTCGCCGTTTGCGCCGAGGAGCGCCATGGACCACGCGACGAGAATCATTGCCGCGGCGCCCGGCCGCCGGCGGAAGAGTTGCCAGGCAAGTAGCAGCGCGATCACAGCCAGCAGCCCGATGACCACCAGCATCAGCACGTTGCCGCCGCCTGCTGCCTCGGCCTTTCCACTGTCACGGGCCGAGTCCGTGATTACCAGCGGCGCCGGTGCGGCAGGGACAGCCGGCCCCTGCCACATCAGCACGTAAACAGGAGTGGGCGACGGCGTCTTCAGTGCAATGCCGACTTCATCGTGCGCTCGGCCCTGGAATGCCCATTCGCCACTCGATCCCGTGGACCCTTCCGCGTCCGGCTTGCCCCAGAAGTAGCGGTGCAGGCTGACGTCGACCGGCATCCCCGAGTCTTTGGCGAAAACCTGGACAACGAGTGGGCTCATGATGTCGAGCCCGGTCAGCACCAGGCGCTGCCCGCTTTCGGTGACCACGCCGTCGAATCGTGCGCTCTTTCCGCCAAGGTCGCTGTCGTCGACAAGTTCCGCGGCGCGGGTGGGCACCTCGTTATCGCCGAAATCGACGATCTCCCCGCGGGCGTCGGCCGCGAGCCAGGTGAGCGCCACCGCGCAGGCAAGAATGGCGACGGGGTTCGCATTCGTTGGATTCATCGCGCTTTCCATCCAGGTCGTATGGATCAGGGCCCCGGCCGGATCTCGGGCCGGTTGGGCGGATGACGGCACGGATTCCGGGCCGTCAGTGATCAGTACGCAAATGAGTGGAAAACCGGACAGTCTCCGGCGCGGGCTACGAGGCCCGGGCGGAACTCGCTAGCGGCAGGTGTCGACGGCCTCGACGGCCAGGTTCACGTCGCCGTCATCGTCGCGGCCGGCAGACTCGAGTATGGGCAGGTACCGTTCTTTGAGTTCACGGGCTTCGGCGCAGCGATGCGAACCGGCAGCGACACGGGCGAGGCCGATCTGTACGACGGCCAGGTTCGGATGATCGGGGGGCAGCACGGCGATCCCGGTCTCCACGGCGCGCCGGTAGTAGGTTTCGGCCTCGTCGACACGCCCGGCCTCCAGGAGTACGGACGCGAGCCCGCCCAGGATGGCAACACTGTGCGGATGGTTGGCGCCTGCCGTCGCGTCGAAGATCGCGAGCGCCTTGCGATAGTTGACTTCCGCCCCCGCAAGGTCGCCCTGCTCCTGCTGGACGCCGGCGAGCGCGTTGTAGGCGACCCCGGAGAGATGGTGGTCGTCGCCGAGCGCCCCGGTGAGAATCGACAGTCCCGTGGATACGGATTCGTAAGCGATGTCGAGATCACCCGACATCCGTTGCATCGAGCCGACGTTGACGGTCATCAGTCCCACGGTCGGGTGCCGGTTTCCGTAGGCGCGGGTTGCGCCGTCGAGCGCACGTTCGGCATAGCCAAGCGCGAGTTCGTTCCGCCCGAGGCCGCGGTAGAAGACGGCCAGCGAGTTCAGGTTGTTCGACGTCTCGGGGTGATCGCTGCCGAGCATCGCTTCGTTAATGGCCAGCGCCTGGAGGTAGAGCGATTCCGCTTCGTCGTTCCTGCCCTGCTGTCTCGCGATGCCAGCCAGTTCCTTGAGCGTAACGGCGAGGTCGGGATGCGCATCGCCGAGAAGTTTCGCCCGTGCGGCGCGCACGTCGTCCAGTACCTCGCGGGCACCGTCCAGGTCACCGCGCTGGATCAGCATGACGCCGATGTCGTGGCGGATCGACGCGAGTTGTGTCGAGGCCGGCGCACCGCTCGACGACAACAGGTCGGCTGCTTCGACGAGGAGGTCCAGCGCCAGCTCACTGTCACCGGTGCTGAATTTCAATGTGCCGAGGCGATAGAGGTCCCTCGCGATGTCCGGCGGCGGCGCCAGCCGCGCACGGTCGAGTGCGAGTGCCTGGTCGAACGCAGCCTCGGCTGGCTCGAACTGCGCCTGTTCGCGCAAGAGCTCGCCGCGTTCGACCAGCAGTTCGGCCCGTAGCGCATCGTCGCCGGCGCCGGTGAGCGACGTTGCTTCGTCCAGCAGCGCCGCGGCGTGGTCGAACTCGCCTTTTTGCCGGGCGAGACGGGCGCGCACCAGCATCGCGTTGAGCCGCGACGGCAGGACCGCTATCGCCGCGTACAGTTCGTCGGCCTGCCGGGCCAACGGTTCGGCTTCGTCGTACAGGCCCAGCTGGCCGTAGGTGTTGGCCAGCAGCAATAACATCTCGGCACGGGTGCGCGGCTGACCCGCCAGTTCCTCGTTGACGCGATTGGCACCGAGGTCGAGTAGCTGCCGCGCCGTCAGCCGTTCGCCGAGGCTCTTGTCCGGGTCCGCGAACTCGAAGAGGCTGGTGGCGAAATCCCGGGTCTCGTTCGCTCTCGCCGCTTCGAGGCGGGCAAGCGCCGCCGCCGTCTGCGCCTGCTCCGTCTGATGCAGCGCCAGGCCGGTGCTGACCAGGAGCCCAATCACCGCGAACGCACTGAGAGGCACGCCGACGGGATGTCGCGTGATGAATTTTCGGACGCGATAGCCGGTGGTATCCGCACGCGCGAGCACCGGCAAACCGTTCAGGTAGCGCCGAAGGTCCGCCGCGAGTGCGTCGGCCGTCGCGTAGCGGCGCTCCGGCTCGGCGCGCAGCGCTTTCAACGCGATGTTTTCCAGGTCGCCGGTGATCGTTCGCTGGAGGCGGCCCGGCCCAAGGCTACGCGCCGCCGCTATGCGCTCCCTGTCGGCTGCATCCAGTCGCGTTGCCAGGCTCGAGAAGGTCGGCGCGCCGCGCTCGCGAATACTTCGCTCGATATCGAGCGCCGAGCCCCTGACGTCACCGAACGGCCGGCGGCCCGCCAGCAACTCGTAGAGAAGGCCTCCCAGTGCATAGACGTCGACGGCCGTGGTTATCTGCGCGCCGGCAAACTGCTCCGGTGCGGCGTAATCCGGCGTGAGGGCGCGCAGGCTCGTTTGCGTGCGATCCGTTTTCTCGTCCGAGAGGAGCTTGGCAATACCGAAGTCGAGCAATTTCGGAACACCCTGCGTGTCGACGAGTATGTTGCTCGGCTTCAGGTCACGGTGCACGATGAGATTGCCGTGCGCGTAGTTCACGGCATCGCACACCGAAAGAAACAGGCGGATGCGCCGGTTGATTGACAGGCGATGATCATCGCAATACGCGGTGATCGGCAGTCCGTCGACGAACTCCATGGCGAAGTACGGCTCGCCCTTGTCCGTCACCCCTCCGTCGATCAGCGCCGCAATGTTTGGGTGCTGCAGCGAGGCGAGGATCTGCCGTTCCTGGAGGAATCGTGTTTCCCAGTGCTGTGCCCGGCGCGACGGCAGGATCAGCTTCAGCGCAACGGTTTGCTCGAAGTCCCCGCCGGCGCGCTCCGCCTTGTAGACTGTTGCCATGCCACCCTGGCCGATCCGATCGACGATGCGATAGGCACCGACGCGTTCGGGCGCGACAGGCTTGGGCGCGTGGTCCGGGCTGAGATCGGCGAGTTGCCCGTCCGCATTTCCGTCGAGCAGGCCGGTCCCCTGGTCGTCAGCGCGGAGCATCGTCAGCACCTTGTGCCGTACGGCGTTGTTGTCGCAGTGTTTGTCCAGATGCGCGTCGCGTTCTTCGGCGGGCATGTCCAGCATCTGCTCGAACAGGTCCATCGCGCGCCGGTCTGTCCCGTCCGACTCAGCCATCGGTTCCCATTTCGGAATAGAGAAATGCACGAGCCTTGCGCCACGCGGCCTTGACCGTGCCTTCGGACAACCCGAGGACATCCGCAATCTCAGAGATCGTGCAGCCCCCGAAGAACTTGAGCTCCACGACCTGGTGACCGCGCCGATCCAGCACATGAAGCCGTTGCATCGCGTCTTCGAGGCCGAGCACCTGCTCGGACAATCGCTGCGCCGAGAGCTCGCCTTCGTCGAGATCCATCCGCACCCAGTCGCCACCGCGTTTCTGCGCGTTTCGCTTGCGCGCGTGGTCGACCAGGATGTGGCGCATCGCCTGCGCGGCGGTGGCAACGAGATGCTTTCGGTTCTCGAGACCGCCGAGATGGTCCGCGCCGATGAGCTTCAGGGAGGCTTCGTTGACGAGCTCCGTCGTGCAAATCGTTCCGCGGCGGTTCGCTCGGAGCTGCGAGCGGGCCAGTTTCTTTAGCACCGGGTAGATTTTTTCGAACAGGTCGGCGTTCGCGGCGGCATCGCCCGCAGCGGCGCGTTCGAGCAGCACGGTCAGGGAGTTGGCCGACTCCGTCATGCGCGCATTATACGAGTTTGAAACTCTGCCGCGCTTGCCCGATCCCTTTACCGCGGTGTCGATGACACCATTGTCGGACGTCGCGCGTTACCCGTTGATCGTTGTCATGCCGTACTCGTCGTAGCGGTTGCCCGTCACGCGGTCGGCGAGCCGATCGAGTGTTGCTGTTTCCTCGTCGGCGAGTGCGATGCCGTATGCGCCGAGATTGGTCTCGAGGTTCGCGAGCTTTGTCGTGCCGGGAATCGTCAGTACGTGCTCCCCCCGGCCAAGCACCCAGGCCAGTGCCACCTGCGCGGCCGAGCATGCGTGTGCCGCGGCCAGCGACTGGATCTCGTCGACGAGTGCGATGTTCGCGCTGTACGCATCGCCCTGGTAGCGGGGCACCGCGTTGCGGCGGTCGTCGCCGGACAACGCGTCCTTCGTGAAGCGGCCGGACAGCATGCCGCGGCCGAGCGGCGAGTACGCCACCAGCGACGCGCCGACGTCGAGGCAGGCAGGGATGACCGAGGCTTCGATGTCGCGACTGAAGATCGAGTATTCCGACTGCACGGCCGCGACGGGATGAATCGCTGCCGCGCGCCGGATCGTGTCGGCCGAGGCTTCCGACAGGCCGATCGCCCGCACCTTGCCCTCGGCGACAAGTGCCGCCATCGCTTCGACGGTGTGTTCGATCGGCGTCTTCGGGTCCACGCGGTGCAGGTAGTACAGGTCGATCACGTCCGTTCGCAGCCGCCTGAGCGAGCCCTCGACCGCGCGCCGGCAGTTCTTGGCGGAACCGTCGATGCCGAGCGACTCGCCCGTCGCCGGATCGCGCAGCGGGCCGAACTTCGTCGCGATGAATACCTTGTCCCGCCGGTCCCCGAACGCCTCGCCGAGCAAGGCCTCGTTCGTGCTGCCGATGCCGTAGATCTCGGCCGTGTCGAAGTGCGTGACGCCGAGGTCGATGGCCTGGTGCAACAGCCGGATCGCCGCCCGGCGCTCCGTCGGCGGGCCGTAAAAGTCGGACAGCCCCATGCAGCCGAGCCCGATCGCGGGCAGTGCGACACCCGTGTTTCCCAGGGCGCGCCGCATGCGCCTACTTCCCCTTCGCCAGCAGCGTGCGGATATCGAACTCGTCGTCACCGTCGTAGCGCGGGGCGTATTTGTCGAACGCGCGCAGCAGCTCGTCATACCGCTGCCGGATGCGCACCTTGTTGTACGCGTGCGAGACGATGAAGAAGCGGCCGTCGCCGATCTGCCGTAGCGCAAGGGCCACGAACCTGTCCGTGTCCATCGGGGTCTCGCTCGAGTCTTCCGTCAGGCCGGACATGACGAAGCCGGGCAGGATCAGCCCGACGTGAATGAAGTCAGGCACCTGTTCGCGCAGGTTCTCCGTGAGACCCAGCACGGCGTGCTTGCTCGCGATATAGGCGGCGAAGTCCGGCACGGCGTTGAACACCGAGTTCTCGGAACCGGTGTTGTAGATGCCGGCCGGCGTCCCCTGCTCGATCAGCCGCGGGGTGAACACCTTGCAGCCGTGCCACACACCGAAGAAATTCACGTCGAAGACCCGGTGCAGGTCTTCCATAGCCGTGTTGGCGAGTGTCGCCTGCGGGATGCCGATGCCGGCGTTATTGAACACCATGTCGACGCCGCCGAGCACACTCCATGCACGATCGGCCAGTGCGTCGACCTGCGCGAGATCCGTGACGTCGCAGGGCGTGTACGTCGCATCGACGCCGAGTTCTTCCAGCGCCCGCACGGCGGACCTCAATCGCTGCTCGTCCGGCTCGGCAATCAGCACCCGGCCGCCGCGGCGTCCCAGCGCCTTCGCCAGCCCGAAGCCGATGCCCGAGGCGCCGCCGGTGACGACGACGCGCCGGCCGTCCAGGTCGAAGTTCCCTTTCCACATGCTACCGGTTCCTTTGAGTATCGCCAGCGACGCTAGCCGCGGCCGACGTACGGCATGTTCGTCGCCAGGATCGTCAGCGTCTGGATGTTCGACCCTGGCGGCTGCTGCGCCATGTGCACTACGGCATCGGCCACCTGCTCCGCCCGGATGAACGGCTCGCTACTCGCATCGCCGCCGCCTTTCTTCTCGAAGAACGTCGCCGTCATCTCCGTGACCGCGTTGCCCACGTCGATCTGGCCGCAGGCGATGTTGAACGGCCGCCCGTCTAGCGAGATGGACTTCGTCAGGCCGGAGATGCCGTGCTTTGTCGCCGTGTACGCGCTGAACCCGGGTCGCGGCACGTGGGCGGCGAGCGAACCGTTGTTGATGATGCGCCCGCCCTGCGGGTCCTGCTCGCGCATCATGCGGAATGCCATTCGCGCGCACAAAAACGAGCCGGTGAGATTGACGTCGACCAGGCGCTGCCAGTCCTTGAACGTCACCTCGTCGATCGACGCCTCGGGCGCGGCAACGCCGGCGTTGTTGAACAGCAGGTCGATACGGCCCGCCTCGTCGCGGACCCGGTCGAACGCACTCTCGACGTCGTCGGGATTGGACACGTCGCAGACGAGCGGCTGTGCGACATTGGTTGGAAACCCGGAATCGGCGATCGCGGCGACGAGCCTGGCCTCGCGTCGACCGAGGAAGAACACACGATAGTCGGCACGCAGCAAGGCATGTGCCGTAGCCTTGCCGATGCCCGATCCTGCGCCGGTTACGACTGCAACCTTGGACATTCGCGACTCCTGTCGTACTTCATTCTGCGCTAATGCGGACTCGCTATCATACCGCCTCAGCATGAGGAAAAGATGAAGCCCTCGAACCTGAGCGAGGGCACACCGAGGGCACCAAGGTGACACGCGATAAACTGAACCGAAGAGAGCTGTTGATATCTGCAGGCGGCATGGCGCTGGCATCGGCAACCGGGCCGACCGCGCTGGCCGGCAGTCCGACACCTGCATTGCGCTGGGGCTTCGTCGGTACTGGCGCGATTTCCAATCACATGGCGAAGCATATCGCGACGACTCCATTGGCCCGGCTTGCGGCTGTGAGCAGCCGCAGGATGCCGAGCGCCAGGGCATTTGCGGAACGTCACGGCATCATGCTCGCTTTCGACGACTGGAAGCACATGTGCGAGTCGCCCGAGGTCGACGCCATCTACGTGGCCACCCCGACTGGTGTACGGGAGGCGATTGCCGTTTACGCCGCACAATCGGGCAAGCACGTTCTCGCCGAGAAGCCATTCGCGAGCGCGGCCTCGGTCAGGCGCATCGTGCAGGCATGCCGCGAGAACGACGTCGCGTTCATGGACGGCACTCGCTTCGTGCACCACCCGCGCACGTACGCCCTGAAGCGCGAGATGCAGATCAACACCGGCCATCCCCTGTCGATCACGACGGCTTTTCAGTTCGCCTTGCTTGACCGAAGCGGCATTCGCTACGACGCCGCACTGGAACCCATGGGTGCGATCGGCGATGCAGGCTGGTACAACATGCGAGCGACCGTGGAGTATCTCGCGCCCGATGCGAAACCCAGGTCCGCCAGCGCGGTACGGCGGCTCGACGAGACGACCGGTACCGTGATCGCCGGCGCCGGCGTGATCCAGATGCACGACGGCTCGACCTCGACCTGGGACTGCGCCTACGACATCGGTGGCCCGGTCATGGACTGCGTCATCACCGGCCGCGAGGGCACCGTTCGTGTTGAAAACTTTCTGCGACAGGACGCCGACAACTCGGCGTCATACCGCGTGGGCAAGGGCGGGCCGGACGCCGTGAACGAGGTCCGGCGCATTGCTTCGGAGCAACTGGACGGCGCCAGAATGTTCGAGACGTTTGCCGCCATTGCGGCGGACCCGTCACGTAGAGATGCGTGGGCCCAGGCCACGCTGCGCACCCAGATGCTACTGGACGCGAGCTGGGCGGCCCTCGACTAGCGCGACGCACAGGGAGCCCGGGCAAACGTCAGACGCATCGCTTGCGACTGTCAACGGTCGCGGACTGGCCGTCGTGACGTTCCTTAATGAGCACGTCGCGCCCTGCCTCATCGGCCGCGACGCGCACGCGATCAACATGACATTGGCCTAGTCGGCTGGCCCCGGGTACTCCACCCAGAACACTCCGCGGAGCTCACCCACTTTGAAACCAGTCGCTTCATCGGCCGGGTACGCATGCTCGATGGCCTTGCGCAATTCCGGCGCGATCGAAGTGCCGTGGCAGGTAGCGCACATGGGCTGCAGGAATATGGGTTCAATGTAGCCTTCTCTGCCACCGTCCAGCTCCACGGCCCGCGGCTGACGATCGTCTTCGGTGGCCAGCCATTCAGCCAGGATCAGCGTCACCCAGTCTGGCGCGGTATTTGCCGGATTGCGCAGACGGTGGCTCGTCCGGCCGACCTTGACACCATTCGTCGACAGTGACCGGGCAATCTCGGGTGCCCGTATACGGCAGGCATCGATCGCCGCCGCGGGCCCTTCGGACAGTCCATCGAGCAATGCCGACTTGAGGTTCTTCTTGAATGGCTCGATCAACGCGGCGCCGTATTCCGGCGCAGGCCCGTCGGTTGCGTCGCCGACGTTGCCGAAGGTGACGAGCAGCAGGCCAATTATCAGAATGCCTCGCCTCATCCAGGCAATGATAGCGTCAATTGAACCTTCTGGTACGGGAGACCGGCATTTGATGCGCCGGCGTCGAGGGCTTAGGCAAGGCGGCGGGCTCCTGGGCGACGTAGGTCTCGCCGTCGATGTCGACCAGCGGCATCAGAAGTTCCGCAGGCCGTCGCTGAAGACGCAGCTCGGCGGAACGCCCGAAGTCGCCGAGGAAATAATGCGCCTGCCCGAGGAACTCGTCGTGGACGTAGGACAGCGGATTCAGGGCCCGGACGTAAGCGTTGCGCGCGTCCGGACCGCCACGACGACCGCCATCTCACGCGGCAGGTCGTCCGGCAACCCGACCTCCAGACCCTCCGGGGCGAGCGACCATTCGAGGCCCCTGCCCGAGGCCTGCAGGGCGACGTCCACGACGTCCGGCGCGCTGTCGTCGGCGAACGCGGTCAGCGTGACCGTCGAACCGCCGTCGGGCTGCCCCATCAGGATGGCGTAGACCGTCTCGCCCTTCGTCGTGTAGCGCACGTCCTCGGCCGTGTAGTGCAACTCGTGGTAGGCGGGTTTCTTCTCGCCCTCGGCCGGCTCCACCTGCTCCGCGTCCTTGCGCGGTCCTTCGCCGTAGGTGTACCAGGGCCGTGTGCCATAGATGGCCTCGCCGTTTCGGCCCAGCCAGTCGCCGATGGCCAGCAGGATGTCGCGCTGCTCGTCCGGGATGATGCCGTCGGCCCGCGGCCCGATGTTCAGCAGGTAGATGCCGTTCTTGCTGACGACGTCGATCATGGCGTGCAGGATGTCCGCAGCGGGCCGGAGTTCCATGCCCTCGTAGTAGTTCCACGCGAACGTCGTGATCGGCTCCTCGGTCTGCCAGACCCGGTCGGCGATGCGGTTCATGCGTGCCTTCTCGAAGTTCAGCACGCCGCTGTAGTCCGGCAGGTCCAGGTGCTTGTAGAGAATGACGCCTTCGCGATCACCCTCTTCCAGGCTCTCGACGAAGCGCGTGACGATCTCCTTGCGGTAGTCGATACCGATGTGCCCGAAGCGCGAATCGAAATAGATCATGTCCGGGTGATAGCCGTCGATGACTTCGAGCACCTTGTCGGTGAACCGGCGGTTGAACCTATCGTCCGGTCGCGCGGCGCCCTTGCGATGCCGCCAGGCGTCCTCGGAGACCACCGGGCCATAGAGCTCGGCGTACGCCGG
Source organism: uncultured Pseudomonadota bacterium (assembly GCA_913055625.1). Classification (GTDB taxonomy): domain Bacteria; phylum Pseudomonadota; class Gammaproteobacteria; order Steroidobacterales; family Woeseiaceae; genus UBA1847. Next base: position 361,666 of record CAJXJW010000003.1, read on the forward strand.
GTCGCCCGCGTCAGCTTCCGACGGGTCCTTGAACGTCGGGTACCAGCCCCAGAGCCACATGTGGTGGAACGTCGCCAGGAACTTGAGATCCCGCGCGCGCGCAGCGCGTCCCATCTCGGCGACGACGTCGATGCCGGGCCCGCGGTCCATCGCATTCCACGTATTCACGTCACTGTCCCACATGGAAAAGCCGTCCGCGTGTTCGGCCACGGGGCCAGTGAAGCGGGCGCCGGCCTTCACGAACAGGTCGACCCATTCGTCCGCGTCGAAATTCTCCGCGCGGAACATCGGCACGAAGTCCTTGTAGCCGAACTCGCTCAGCGGCCCGTAGGTCTCGACGTGGTGCGTGTAAATGGTCGTGTCCGGGTTGTACATGTTCCGCGAGTACCACTCGCTGTGATGCGCCGGCACCGAGTACACGCCCCAGTGGAAGTAGATGCCGAACTTCGCGTCCTCGTACCAGGCGGGCACGTCGCGTGCGAGATGCTCCCAGCCGGTGTAGTCGTCGACGTGCTCGGACGCCTGTTCGATGATCGGTCCTTCCACTGGCTTGCCGGCCTGTTCGTCAGCGCACGAAGCGATGACAGCCAGCGAAACGAGAAGAAGGAAGAGACGCCAGGTCACGGAATTCTGTTTCAACGGTTACTTCCTTGCGAGATATCGGGGTGAGCTCGGCCGAGCATCATACCGAACCCGCAGAAGCAACGAACTCAGACTTTGAGCTGCTCCCCGATCGGCATAAGGAATGTGGTCGGCGGGTCTGTGGACCCGATCGATCGGCCCACGGGATCCCGCTACCCGCAAGATCCGGCTGGCGCCGTTCGAATCACCGTCTTTCCTGTGCTATACATCGGGTCAACCTCGAAGCACGCACAAGAAGAACCAACAATAATGATGCTGATCCGGATTCGCCGCGCCGTGCACGGCGCAGAACCGGGTGCGGTCGTGAAAAGGCCTCTTGCACCCATCCTTTTCCTGCTCCTGGCGCTGTGCGCATCCGGCTGCAGCCGCGATGCGGAACCGGTGGCGGCCTACTCCGGCCCGCTGTACCCCGGCGCCGGCCTGTACTACGAATTCGACGATGGCAACGCCGACAACCCGTTCGTGCTCGCCGCGGAGTTCGGTGACATCTACAGGGACGGTGGCCGTATCTGGTACAACGCGCCGCTGAGCCCGCAGGCGGACACCTACTCGATTTCGGATGCCGCGTCCGGCAAGACGCTCGCCACCGGCGAGATCACCGTCGACATGCTGCCGGTTGCCGATCTCGAGTTGCTCGAGGCCGGTGCCAACGAGGTCAGCGGCCGTTACGGAGACGTCGCGTTCGAGGCCACCGGCTACGATTCGAGCCGCGGCACCGCCGCGTTCACGATGCCGGGGTCCGGCGAGACGCTGACCGTCACGATAGACGGCAGTACGGCCGCGCTGGCGTGGAACGGCACCAGTATCGACGGCTACGGCGCGCTCTCCGGCGCGGAGCGCGACGCATTGCGCTCGCTCAGCACACACCCGATGGCCCGCGCGCTCACGATGGTCGCGCTCGACCTCGGGTGCCGCGACGAAGCGGCGTCACTGGACGACGCTGCTTCCGCGGCGCTGCTGTTCCCGTGGCAGGTCATCCTCAAGTACGAAGTGGCCGATCGAGGCCGCGCGATTCCACACTTCCTGGCCGAGTCGGGCTGCAGTTTCTCGGGTTTCCGGGAAGACGGCGCCGACGAGCCGATCAACGTGGCCGTCCTCTGGGGCAACAGCAACCCGATACCGGCGACCCTGTTCCTGTTTCCGTTCGACGGCGAAGGGCAAGCGGAGGCACGCCCATGACTCTCTTCAGCAGGCGCGGCTCGCGCGGGCGCTCTGCCCGGTCCCGGACAGTCCTGCCGCTCGCGGCAGCGTTCGTGATGGGCGTGTTGCTGCCAGGAACGTCCGGCGCGCCGGTGATACCGATCCCGGAGCACCCGGTACCCGGTGCGACCCAGGTCTTTTTCAACGAGTTCGGCGAGGACGGCAGCATGTGCCCGGGCGCGTGCGGCGAGGGCTGTCCCGACAATTGCACGGTGGAACCGTTCAAGCGCTGCCACACCGAAGACCCGAGGTTCGTCGTCGCCGGCGATGCGTACACCTGCGGCATCCACTCCGCCTGCACGGCGCTCGAGGACTGCAAGAACGCATGCAACAACGCGCCGCTCTCGGCCAACGACTTCCTGGGCATCGTGTTCGGCATCACGCCCGCGCATGCGCCCGTCGTGCCTGTCCCGCCCGGCGAGCAACCGACCTTCGAGAACGGTGAATGCCTGCTGGCATGCACGCGAGCTGCGCGGCAGGCCGCGGGCCCCGGCCTCGCGGGCATGACCGACGTATCCGGGTGGTCGCTGGGCCTCGGCCCCTACGACGATGCAGCCACCTGGGAGTACACGACCGAAGAGCCCGGCGGCGAGGTCTACGAGACCTGCGGCCAGTGTGAGAAGTGCGAGAACGGCGGCTGCGTGCGGGACCCGGAGGCGTGTCCCGAAGGCGATCCGCCGCCCCAGTTGCCGCCGATACCGCCGCCCCTGACCACGGGCGACGTGCACGTCACCACGCTCGACGGATTGCGATTCGACTTCCAGGCGGTCGGCGAGTTTGTCGCGTTCGAAGACGCGGCACGCGACATCGTCCTGCAACTTCGCACGAAGGCCTGGGGCCGCTGGGTGAGCCTGACGTCCGCGGCCGCGATGCGGGTCGACGGCGACGTCGTGGGTTTCTACATCGATCCGTCGTTCAGGCTGCTCGTCAACGGGGAAGCCGCCGAGCTCGAGGACGGCGCCACGCTGTCGCTCGACCAGGGCGGGGAGATCCTGCGCGCCGCGCACCGCTACTTCGTGACCTGGCCGGACGGTACCGTAGTCGTCGTGCGGAATGACGCGAACAACTTCGGTATCTTCGTTGAAACGGCACCGGCCTGGCGCGGCAAGCTGCGCGGTATCGGCGGCAATGCCAACGGCGATCGCGCCGACGACTTCGTCACGAGGAACGGGGACGCGATGCCGTCCATGCCGAGCCATGATCAGCTTTACGGCGAGTTCGCCGACAGCTGGCGCATCGCCCAGGACGAATCCCTGTTCGCGTACGGGCCGGGGGAATCGACGGCGACGTTCACGCTGCCGGATTTCCCGGAGAAGCGGGTCACGCTCGCCGACCTGGACCCGGATGCGGTTGCCGCCGCCGAAGTGGCCTGCTCGGTCATCGCGCACCCGCGAAGCTACCGTGACTGCGTTTTCGACGTCGCGGTGACCGGCGACACGGGTTTCGTTGCCGCACACCTCGGCAATCGGTCGCCCGCCGCGGAGCTGCCGGCGAGCTACCTCGACGGTAGCGCGGCAGACGGCATCGAGCTCGAGGTTGCGGCCACGGCATCGGCCGGCAGCGACATCGCCGTGACGTGGTCGGGCAACCGGGTGGCCGGCGATTTTGTCGCGACCGCGGCGGAAAGCGACGAAGCGCTGCAATACCGGACCTACCGTACCGTGACGGCGCCCGGCGAAGTGGCCTTGCCGGCACCGTCCGCGCCGGGCAAGTACGTCGTGCGCTACGTCAGCGGCAACGCCGTCGTCGCGGAAGCGCCCGTAGTCGTGACCGAGGCGCAGGCCACCGTCGCGGCGGCGAGCGAGGCCGGCTCCGGCGGCGCGCTGGAGGTGGCATGGACCGGGCCGGGCAACGACCGTGACTTCATTGCGATCGCGACGCCCGACCAGCCCGGTCACGCCCAGAAGAGCTACGCCTACACGTCGACCGGCAACCCCGTCACCGTGCACGTACCGGATGAGCCCGGCGAGTACGAGGTGCGCTACGTGCTGGACCGGTCTCGAACGGTGGTCGCGAGGCACACGCTGACCGTGTTGCCTGCAACAGCGACGCTCCGGGCCGCCGGCGAAGCCGACTCCGGCAGCACGCTGGAAGTGGCGTGGACGGGGCCGAACAACCCGCGCGACTACATCGCCATCGCCACGCCGGACCAGCCCGGCAATACCCAGAAGGCGTACGCGTACACGGCTGAGGGCAGCCCGGCGACGCTGACCGTGCCGGACGAGCCGGGCCAGTACGAACTGCGCTACATCCAGAACCAGTCACGGACCATACTCGCGAGCCGCACGCTGACCGTATTGCCGGCCGAGGCCAGTCTCGACGCGGCGTCGGAGGCCGTTGCCGGCGGCTCGCTCGAGGTGACGTGGACCGGGCCGGACAATCACCGGGACTACATTGCGATCGCAACCCCTGACCAGCCCGGCCACGCGGAGAAGACCTATGCCTACACGTCCCGGGGCAATCCGGCGACCGTGCGCGTGCCGAACGAGCCGGGCGAGTACGAGCTGCGCTACGTGCAGGGGCAATCGCGGACGATCCTGACGCGGCAGCGGCTGACGGTTCGGGCCGAGTAGCCGGCGGCCCGGGCCGGGCTCCGCGCCGGCTTACGCGAGATTGGCCAGGTCCGAGCCGGCCGGCTTCTGGTACAGGCGCAGCCCGAACTCCGGCACGATGGCGAGCAGGTGGTCGAAGATGTCCGACTGGATATCCTCGTACGCCGCCCACGCCGTCGTGTTCGTGAAGCAGTAGATCTCGATCGGCAGGCCTTCGGGACCCGGCGCAAGCTGGCGGACCAGCAGCGTCATGTCCTTGCGGATCTTCGGGTGGTTCTTCAGGTAGTTGTACGCGTACGCGCGGAACGTGCCGACGTTCGTGAGCTTGCGGCAGTTCACGTCGGAGTCCACCTCGACGTCCAGGCTGGCATTGTAGTCCGCCAGCTCCTGCTTCTTGTCCCGGAGGTAATCCCGAAGCAGCGCGAAGCGCGTGAACCGTTCGACCTCGTCCGGTGTTTGCATCCGGATCGTCGACACGTCCAGGTAGATCGAACGCTTGATCCGGCGGCCACCCGATTGCGACATGCCGCGCCAGTTCCTGAACGATTCGGAGATCAGGCGGTGTGTCGGGATCGTCGTGATGGTCTTGTCCCAGTTCTGCACCTTGATCGTGTGCAGTTGAACGTCGACGACGTCACCATCCGCGCCAAACTGCGGCATCTCGATCCAGTCGCCGACACGGACCATGTCCTGCGCAGTGAGCTGGACGCTCGCGACCAGGGACAGGATCGTGTCCTTGAACACCAGCAGCACGATGGCCGTCATCGCGCCGAAGCCGCTGAGCAGCAGCAGCGGCGAGCGATCGAGCAATACGGCCACGACCAGGACGCCGCCGATCACCCAGACGACGATCTGCACGAGCTGTATGAAGCCCTTCAGTGGCCGATGGCGCGCGACCGGCAGCGTCGAGTAGATGGTGTTCGCCGCGCTGAGCATCGCCGTCAGCGCCAGCGTCAGCATGAGCACCATGTAGCCCACCACGACGTTGCGGATGAGCAGCTCGACGTTGTCCGGCAGGCCGGCGACGAATGGCAGGCCCACGAAGATGATCAGCGCGGGCACGACCTGCACGAGACGGCCGAACACGTTGTGCTCCACCAGCGCATCGTCCCAGGTCACACTGGACCGCTTCGCGAACGCGCGGACCGAGCCCAGCAGGATGCGCTTCGCAACCAGGTAGACGACGACGGCGCCCGTGAACAGGGCCAGCACGCCGGCGACAGCCGGAAGCAAGGGATGAATCGTGTCGAGTCGTTCGAACATGAAGCCTTGATCCTTCATTCAGGTGCGCACGCGTTCGTTGACGATCGCGAGAGTGAATACTAACGTCGTTCGACGACTCAGGCCTTATCGATCCCGAAGTTCTTCATCCGGTACGTCAGCGTCGATGGCTTGATGCCGAGCAGCTCGGCGGCGCCGCCTTCGCCCCAGACCTTCCAGTTCGCATGCTCGAGGGCCGCGACGAGGTTGGCCTTCTCCAGCGCACGAAATTCCTCTTCAGTGAGAAACTCCGATTCGCCAGCCTGCGCCGACGCAGACACCGGCGACGCGCTCGCCGCGCTGTCCGTCAATACCGACTCCAGCCGCAACTTCGCGCCGGGCGACGAGATGACGGCACGCTCGATCACGTTGCGCAGCTCTCGGATGTTGCCGGGCCAGGTGTGGGCCTGCAGGATCTCGAGATGCCGGCGCGTCATCTTCGGCGGCTCCCGGCCGAGGTCCTTGCAGGTCGTCTCCAGGAAATGCTTGGCCAGGGGCCCGATGTCGTCGACGCGTTCGCGCAGCGGCGGCACCTCGATGGGGAAGACGCTGAGGCGATAGTATAGGTCCTCCCGGAAGCGCCCGGCCGCCACCTCGTCCTCGAGGTTGCGATTCGTTGCTGCCACCACGCGCACATCGACCTTGACCGTGCGATCGTCGCCGACGCGCTCGAACTCGCGCTCCTGCAGCGCGCGAAGCAGCTTGCTTTGCAGTGACAGCGGGATCTCGCCGACCTCGTCGAGAAACAGCGTGCCGCCGTGCGCGAGCTGCAGTCGCCCGGTGCGGTCGCGGTGCGCGCCGGTGAACGCACCCTTGATGTGCCCGAAGAACTCGCTCTCGAACAGGTCCTTCGGTATCGAGGCGCAGTTCACCTTGACCAGCGGCTTGCCGGCGCGGTCGCCCTGCAGGTGAATGGCACGCGCAATCATCTCCTTGCCGACACCCGACTCGCCCAGCACGAGCACGTTGGCCGGCGTCCGGGCCACCGCTTCGATCTGCGCCAGCGTGCGCTTCAGTGCCTTGCTTTCGCCGATGATCTCGCCGTAGTTGAGGCGGACGTTGATCTCGTCGCGCAGGTAATCGCGTTCCTGCTCGAGCTGCTCCTTGAGCGCGCGGATTTCCGCAAACGCCTCGGCCCGCTGGCGCTCCAGCTCGCGGCGTTGTGTCACGTTGCGGAAGATGACCACGGCGCCGTCCGGCTTGCCGTCCCTGATGATCGGCGTGCTGGTGTACTCGACCGGGATGGCCGTGCCGTTCGCGTGCCAGAAGACCTCGTCGTCGACGGTGTGCACCTCGCCATCCGTCAACGCCGCGTAAACGGGGCAATCCTCGACGTGGTACGGAGCGCCGTTCGCGTGCGAGTGATGATGCACGTCGTGCACCTTCTGGCCGAGGATCTTCTCGGTGCGCCAGCCGAGGATGTCCTCGGCCGCCAGGTTGCCGAACGTGACCCGGCCCTCGGGATCGAGGCCGTAAATACCCTCGCCCGCGGCATCGAGAATGATGCGGTGCTGCGACTGCAGTTCCGCGAGCTGCGACGCCGCCGCCGCGTGATCACTCACGTCCGTGGCCGACACCACCACCATCGGCCCGCCGCTGCTGATTTCCGCGCGCCATCCGGAGAGCCGGCAGGGCACCACGCCTTCGCGGAGTCGCACACCGGCATCGGCGTCCACGAACGGGGTCCCGTCGCGCGTCGCTGCCGTGAGTCGCCGCGCCAGCCCCGGGCTGCCGTCGAGGTCGAACAGGTCGGCGGCGGACAGGACCTCCGCCGCCGCAGTACCGGCGTCCAGGCGCTCCCGCCAGGCCGCCGACAGCGCCCGGCTGTTCAGCCGGGAGTCCAGGACGACCAGCAGCGACGGCGAATGACGGATCAGCGCTTCATGGTGTCTCGCGGGCATGGTCGCCACCTCAGTTTTTTGTGGACTACACCACAAAAACCTGTGAATCACAAATTTTTGCGGTCGCGAAGGCCAGTAAGTCACTGATTTTATTGGGCTCGCGAGTTGGCACGCTCCCTGCAATGGCTATCGCGTGAATTTTCGAGGCCGCGACGGCCGACACCCGGAGGAGCGGAGCCATGAATCCCGCAACACGAACGCCCACGGCGAAGAACCGACAGAAGCGCTGGCCCCTCGGGCTGGTGTGCACGCTGGTACTGGCGTCGGTGTTCCTCGGCGGCCATGACGCACGCGCCGCGGAGGCCGTGTTCTCCGGTGTCCGCGTGGCGAAATCCTTCGACAAGTTCAACGACGTCTGGCAGATCAGCGCGGTCGCCAGGCTGCGTCCGCCGCGCCGGCTTCGCGCCGAGCATCTCGAGTTCGCGGCCGGTGCGTTCTCGTCGCCCACGAAGACGCGGCCGTTCGCGTCGCTCGGCCCCGTGTGGAAATTCCGGAACCGTTCGCAACGCCTGTCACTGGCGCTCGGCTTCAGCGCGACGCTGCTCGGCGGCTCGACGCTCGCCGACCGCGACCTCGGCGGCAACCTGCACTTCACGTCATCCGTCACGCTCGGCGCGCACTTCGGCCGCCAGCGGGAGTACGAGCTGGCCCTGCGCGTCCAGCACACGTCGAACGGCGGATTGAACAGCACGAACCCCGGCCTCGACGCCGTCGCGCTCACGTTTTCCATCGACTCCCCGACTCGATAACCCCGACCCCAGGAGGATCGCCATGACGCACCTGCACGAAGACCTGCTTTTGGACAGCGCCGAGCTGCGCCTTGCGCTCAGCGAAGCCTACCCGCACGCCACCTACGGCTCGGTCCCGGTGGCCGACCAACTCGACGCGCTCGAAGCGTACCGCGCCTACGACGACGGGACGCTGGCGGAGGCACCGCACGCATTCGCCGCGTACCTGGACCACCAACGTTCCAACGCATTCTGAGGAGACCCCGCATGCAACGACCGCCCACACCCCCGTTCACGTTCCAAACCGCGCGGCAGAAAGTGCAGGCCGCCGAGGACGCCTGGAACACGCGCAACCCGCAGACGGTGGCGTGCGCCTACTCGGAAGACTCCACCTGGCGCAACCGGGACGAGTTCTTCACGGGCCGTGACGCGATACGGGCATTCCTCGAGCGCAAGTGGTCGGTCGAGCTGCACTACCGCCTGAAGAAGGAACTCTGGGCCTACACCGACAACCGCATTGCCGTGCACTTCGAGTATGAGTGGCAGCACGCCGGGACCGGGCAGTGGTACCGGACCTACGGCAACGAGCTGTGGGAGTTCGACAGGGACGGCTACATGACGCGGCGTGACATGAGCGCCAACGACACCCCCATCGCCGCGGCGGACCGCCGCATCGATGCCGACGACTAGGCACGCCAAGCGACGAATTACCGACCCGAGGAGAGACCCATGCGATACACGAGATACAAGCTCATCACCGACATTGCGCTGACGGTGGCCGGCGCCATCATCATCGTCGGCCTGTTCGTCGGCTCGGCACTGGCCGACGGCCTGCCCGACCCCGGCATGCAGATCGTGCCCGGAAAGACCGCGCTCGTCGTGACCGACCCGCAGAACGACTTCCTGAGCCCCGATGGGGTGACCTGGGGTGTCGTCGGCAAGAACGTGGAAGCGAACCGCACTGTGCAGAACATCGACACGCTGTTCGCCACCGCGAAGGCCGTCGACATGCCGGTGTTCATCTCGCCGCACTACTACTACCCGCACGACCATCGCTGGCAGTTCGAAGGTGCGCTCGAAGCGCTGATGCACTCGATCGGCATGTTCGACCGCAAGGACGCACTGAACCTCGATGGCTTCGAAGACTCCGGCGCCGACTGGCTGCCGCAGTACAAGAAGTACATCCACGACGGGAAGACCGTCGTCACCAGCCCGCACAAGGTGTACGGCCCGGAGACGAACGACCTCGTGCTGCAGCTGCGCAAGGCCGGCATCAGCAAGGTCGTCCTCGCCGGCATGTCCGCGAACCTGTGCACCGAATCGCACATGCGCGAACTCATCGAGCAGGGCTTCGAGGTGCTGGTCGTCACCGACGGCACCGCCGCCGCGCAGGTTCCGGGCTGGGACGGCTACGCGGCCGCGCTTACCAACTTTCGCATGATCGCGAACCACATCGCGCCGACGACCGATGCCGTGCAGGCCATCGAGGCCGCCTACGGCCGGTAGCCGGCGTACCGAGCAAGACGGCGCACGGCGCGTGCGCCACACCGATTCCGGATTGATTCGGAAAATGCACGACAGCAACGCAACCCACCACTGACAGGAGAACCACCATGATCAAGAACCTCAAGGCAGTACTCGTCATCTCAGCCGCCACGCTGCTCATCCAGGGCCCGGCATTCGCCGCGGACGAACACAACGTGTCGACCGGCGTCACTACGGCCGGCGTCCCGCTCGGCCTGCACGGCGTCGACGCCGTCGCGCTGACGTCGCTGGGCGCCGTCGCCGAAGGCACGGCCACGTACACGGTCGTGCACGAAGACGTGGCTTACTACTTCGCATCGCAGAAGTCCGCGGACCTGTTCTCGGCGAACCCGGGCAAGTACGCGCCGCAGTACGGCGGCTTCTGCGCCTACGCCGTCGCCAAGGGCAAGAAGTTCGACGGCGACCCGCGCTTCGCGGACATCGTTGACGGCAAGCTGTACCTGTTCGTCAACGGGGACATCTTCAAGCTGTACAAGGCCGACTCGGAGAACATCCTCCGCAAGGCCGAGAAGACCTGGCCGAGCATCAAGAGCGTAGCCGTCGGGGACCTGTAAGCCCGAAACGCGGCCGGGAGGGAAACCTCCCGGCCGCCGCCTGTTTTCTGTGTTATACATGCGGCCTGCCGCGCTGGCCCCGACACGAAACAGGAAACCCTTGTTCGAACATGTTGCCCCCGAAAGACCTGATTGCGAACGAGGGATTCGAGAACCCTCTCGGCTTCTACGACGCGAAGCCGGTCTTCTCCTGGAAACTGCCGGTCGCCGACGACGTCTCCTCGCAAAGCGCGTACCGCATCGTCGTCGCCAGTGACCCCGAACTGCTGCCGGACCGGGCCGACACCTGGGATTCCGGCAAGGTGGAGACAGACCAGTCGGCCTGGGTGGCCTTCGGTGGCGCGCCGCTGCAATCAAGGCAGGCGATCTACTGGCAGGTGATGTTCTGGAACCAGGACGGCGCGGCGTCTGCGTGGAGCGACGTGGCCCGCCTGGAGACCGGGCTCCTCGCGAACGACGACTGGCAGGCCGAGTGGATCAGCGTCGCGGAGTCCAACGTGCCGGACGCGTCCGAGCGCGGCTTCCAGTACCACCGGCCGCAGTACCTGCGGAAGGACTTCGACATGGCAGGCGCCGTGGAGAAGGCGCGCCTGTACGTCACCGCGAAAGGCCTGTTCGAGGTGCAGCTGAACGGCCAACAGGTCGGCCGCGACCGGATGACGCCCGGCTGGACGACCTACCGCAAACGCATTGAGATCCTGACCTACGACGTGACCGATGCCTTGGCACACGGCGCGAACGCGCTCGGCATCGCCGTCGGCGAGGGCTGGTACAGCGGTCGGATCAGCCTCGACCGGAGTTACACGGGGCCGCGGCCGGTACCGGAGGCACTGGTGCAGCTCGAAGTGCTGTACACGAACGGCGAGCGAGCGGTGATCTGCTCGGACGCGTCCTGGCGCGGCACGGCGAACGGGCCCATCCGCTACTCCGACATTTACGAGGGCGAGGACTACGACGCGAACCTCGAGATGCCGGACTGGAGCGAAGCGGGTTTCGACGCAACCGGCTGGGCGCCCGTGGATGCTTCGGCAATCGACGCCGATGTACGACTGGTGCCCAAACGGCATGCCGCGGTAACCGACAAGGCGCGCGTCGGCGCGGTGACGATCACGCACCCGGCGCCCGGCGTTGCCGTATTCGACCTCGGCCAGAACATCGTGGGCCATGCCGAAGTGAACGTTCCCGTGAAGAAGCACCAGCGCGTGCGGATTCGCTTCGCCGAGATGCTGGAGGACGACGGGACGCTGTACCTTGGCAACTACCGCTCTGCGCGGTCGACGGACTTCTACATCCCGAAGGCCGACGGCGTCATCCGCTGGCGGCCGACGTTCACGTTCCACGGTTTTCGCTACGTCGAGCTCTCCGGGTTCGACGATGCCGTCCCCGAAAGCACCGACTGGGTGACCGGCGTCGTGCTGCACTCCGACTTCGACAAGGCCGGCACGTTCTCGTCGTCGCACGCGAAGCTCAACCAGCTCCAGAGCAACATCAACTGGGGCCTGCGCGGGAACTTCGTCGACATCCCGACCGACTGCCCCCAGCGCGACGAGCGGCTGGGCTGGACCGGCGACGCGCAGATCTTCGCGGCGACGTCACTGCTGAACGCGGACGTGCACGCGTTCTGGGCGAGTTGGCTGCAATCGTGCCGGGATGCGCAGTTCGCCGGCGGCGGCATCCCGAACATCGTGCCGAACATTCGCGGTGCCGACGCCAGCTCCGGCTGGGCCGACGCGATCACGGTCATCCCGTGGGAGTTGTACTGGCGGACGGGCGACGTCCGCCTGCTGGAAGACAACTACGATGCGATGAAGAAGCTGGTGGCGTACTACCGGATGGCCCCGCAGGATCGCGTCAGTACGTTTCGCTCGTACGGCGACTGGCTGCAGCCGTTCACCGGCAACACGGAAGATGCCCGGCGTGGCGACACGCCGGACGAGCTCACCGACGCCGCGTACTTCGCGTACTCGACGCAGCTCACGCTGAAGGCGGCCAAGGTGCTGGGCCGGGACGAGGACGCAGCCGAGCTCGAAGCACTGCTGGAATCCGCAAAGGCGGATGTCCGGGCACGCTTTTTCGACGAAGACGGCCGGCTGACGACGCCGGTCGAGACGCAGACCGGTTACCTGTACGCGCTGGCATTCGACCTGGTGCCCGAGGCGGAACGGAGCAAGCTGCTCTCACACCTGGTACGCACGATCGAGGCGGCAGACCATCACCTGCGCACCGGTTTTCTCGGCACGCCGCTGCTTGCCCCGGTGCTCGCGCGGCACGATCGCGCCGACCTGATGTTCACGCTGCTGTTCCAGGAGACATACCCGTCCTGGTTCTACTCGATCAACCAGGGCGCGACGACGATGTGGGAGCGCTGGAACAGCTACAGCCACGAAGACGGCTTCGGTGACGCGGCGATGAACTCGTTCAACCACTACGCCTACGGTGCGGTCGGTCAGTGGTTCTACGAAGGGATCGCCGGCATCCAGGCGCTGGAGCCGGGATTCCGGAAGATTCTCATCGCGCCGACGCCGGACGCCCGGCTGACGTCCGCGAGTGCCGAGGTCGAATCGAGCTACGGGCGGATTGCCGTGTCGTGGGAGATGACACGCGAGGAGTTTCGCCTCGATGCGACGATTCCGCCGAACACGACCGCAGAGGTGGTCTTGCCGGTCGGCGACGACGGCACGTTGCGGCTGGACGGCGAGAATGTTTCAGCGGCGCCGGGCATCCGCGTGCTCGACGGGAACGCGCAACACGTGCGGCTCTGGGTCGGGTCGGGACGCCACATGTTCACGGCCGACAAGCCTGTTCAGTAGTACGATTCCCGGCGCAAAGCGGGTCCAGCCGATTGCTCAATCCGCGAACGCGGTCTCTTTCGTGTCCACCAGGTTCTTGAGAAAGCTGATTGCTTTCTCGAGATCGTCTCTCTTTGTCCTGAGGGGCTGACGTGCGGCTCGATTCTGACTCGGAAGCCTTTGGCAAACTGATGACGTTGGCGGCTGCAGTCTCGTTTCACTTGCGCCAGCGGTAACTCAGGCCGCGTGTTCGCGCGCGTGTCTCTCCAGCAATTCCTGCAACTTGAGCGTAAACGGAGACTCCTTCGAGCTTGTGACGAGCAGGTTCTCGGTCGCCCGAGTCATTGCGACGTACAGAAGTTTCGCGTCCTCGGCTACACGCTCTTCATCCAGTCCCAACGAGCCGACACCGCAGGTTGCAACGGTGGGAAACTCGAGGCCCTTGCTGCTGTGCATCGTGAGCAGCTTGACGGAGTCCTCCGCGCCGGTGAATTCCCGCTTGCTCTTCGTATCCCGAAGCCAGGTAAACGGTATTCCCGCTTTGGTCAGAGAGTTGGCAACAGACGCCCCCATCCAGTTGTGGCAGTAGAGGACGCACATGTCGGACCAGGCCATATCGCGTCGTTCATGAAGCTTCGCGAACGTCGCAGCGATGAATTGTGCCTCTTCGTCAAATGACGAGAATCTGCGCACGGCCGGCAGCGAGCCGTGCCGGCCGGCGGTGTCCGGTTCGACGATAGGCAGCTTGTCATCGTCGCCGTCCGTCGGGGTTACATAGTCGTCGACGAAATCGAAAGCAAACTTCAGCACTTCCTCGGTGTTTCGGTAGTTCAACCTGAGGATAGTTGTCCGCCCCTGCGCCTCGATGCCGACGTCCTTCAGCGTGAAGCCGAGCCCCGACGAGCGCCGGTAAATGCTCTGCGTGTCGTCGTACAGCAGCAGAAGGGAGTTCGTTTCCGGGTCGACCATGTCGACAACCAGACGGAGCCACTCCTGGTTAAAGTCGTGGCCTTCGTCGATGAGAATGGCGCCGTACTGGCCTCGCGGAATGTCCCCCTTCGCCACTTTTTCGATGAGCAATTCGATTGTCGCGTCGAAGTTCCGGTCCACGATCTTCGGAAGCTTGATGTTGTAGGTCTTCAGCATCGTATTCGCCCAGCTATGAATACTGTAGACATTGACCTTTCCTTCCAGGCCCTGGTCGTTGATCAGGGACCGGAGCCTCGCGGCAAGAACGACGTTGTAGCAGAGCACGAGGACCGGCTTGTGCATCAACTGGGCGAGATGCAGGCAGCGGTAACCGAGGATCATCGTCTTGCCGGAGCCGGCAACGCCGTGAATGACGCGATGCCCGGCCCCCAGGCCTCGCGCCAGGCGCTCCTGTTTCAGGTCCATCACCTTGATGATGTCCGGGATATCGAACACGTCCGTTTCGCCGTCTGCCGAAAGGTCGAGCTGGGGTTGCGGATGCATCCGTATTTCCGGAAACATGTGCCAGCGGATGCGATCGATCTGCGGCTGGGTCAGCGGCCGGTTGAAGCAGTAGGGGAACATATCCCAGAGCCGTTTCTGGAACTCCTCGACACCGGTGTTCTCGGTCATCTCGTCCTTGCAGATGGCGAGGTGCGGATGGATGACCTGGTCGAGCTGTGAGCTCTCGAACTGCTCGCGGGTGATGCTCGTAAAGACGACGCCGTACCCGTAGGGAAGGACCAGCTTGCCGCAATATTCACCCTCATGGTGGATGAGTTGCGGATCTTCCTCGAGCTGATCTGTCAGCTTGTACGTACAAAGCCGCGCTTGCTTGAGCGGGTTCGGGACCGTCTTGAGGCCGGTCCGAAGCAGGAGCTCGAAAGAGTCGGGGTTGGCCGAACGAATCGTGTCCGGGCGCCAGTCTTTCACTTCGAGGAGCAGGAGCCCGCGAAGCGGGTGCAGGATCGCAAAGTCCGTGTACCGCGGCCGGTGCCCCACCGCCGTCTCGTACCAGCAGAGGTAGTCGTCTTCCAGGTGGCTGCCGAGCCTTCGAGCAAAGCGCTTCTCGCCCGACTGCATCCGGGAGAGACAACTGTTCAATGGCGGTATGAGCTCAGCCATCCTGGACCCTTCGAGCCCCGGCAGGGGCACTCATCCGGTCGATACTAACCAGATAGGGCCTTCAAGTCCGGATTTGGCTCACATTGCCGCGCAGGTTAGAACCGGTCAAAACCCGATACGCCGCACCAGCTCCTCGAACCTCGGATCCCCGTGCAGGTTCGCCCACTTCGGGTCCACCTTCAGCAGGTTCATCTTGTGGTCGCCGGCTTCGAAGCCGCGCTCGAGCCAGGCGAACGTCTCGTCGGTATTGCCGAGCGCGTTATAGATGAGCGCCACGCCGTAAGGCGCCACGTAGCGTGACTGCGACGCAGCCAGCATTTCCTCGAGTACCGCTTCCGCGCCGGCCACATCTCCCGACTTCGCCTTCGCGTAGCCGATGAGGCCCAATGGGTGTGACATGGTTCGACGCGTGATCGCGGCGGCCTGCTCCGCCTCCGCGATCGCCTGCTCGTGGCGGCCCTTTTCGCTGTAGGCGGCGGACGCGAAGATGTGCGCGAGCACGTGGTTCGGGTCGAGCGCCAGTGTCGCCTGCAAGCGCACGAGCGCGTCGTCGGTGCGTCCGGCGTGCGTCAGGAACTGCCCCGCGAGTGCGTTGAATCGCGGGTTGAACGGTTCGAGCGCCAATGCCCGTTCCACGCTGCGCATCGCCTCCTGGTGCCGGCCCTGGTTCGAACGCAAGTGCCCGAGGAACAGGTGCGCCTCGGCGTTCTCCGGGTCGAGTTCCAGTGCGCGCAGGAAGTGCTGCTCGGCGGCAGCCGCGTCCCAGTCGTACCAGATCGCCAGCACGCCGAGCTGCGTGTGCGCGGTGGACGACGCGTCGTCGAGTTGCACGGCCTTCTCGGCCGCCTCGATGGCTTTCGGGATGACCAGCGCGGGCGTCATGTCCACGGCGGACGACGTGCGGTATGCATCCGCGAGGCCGACGTAGGCGAGCGCATAGTTCGGGTCCAGCGCGGTCGCCTGCGTCAGGAACTGGATGCCCTTTTGCAGTTCGGGCAGTGCGACCCGCTGCACGTGGTCGCGCCCCTTCAGGTAGAGCTGGTACGCCTCGCCGCTGGTCGTGTACGCGGTCGTGACCCGGCGTTCGTCCTCGCGCGACAGTCCGCCGTGCAACTGTCCCGCGATGTCGCGGGCGATGCCGCTCTGCAACGTGAGCAGGTCCGCGAGCGTGCTGTCGTAGCGCTCGCCCCACACCTGGTCGCCGTCCTGACCGTGCGCCAGTGAGAGCGACAACAACAGCCGCTCGCCCTGCTGCTCCAGGCGGCCGTGCACGACGCCCTTTACCGATAGCGCCTTCGCGACGGTCTCCGCGTCGACGTCCTGGCCCTTGTAGCGGAACACCATGCTGCGCGCTTTCACCGACAGGTCCGGCAGGCGGGCGAGTGCGTTGATGAGCGATTCCGTCATGCCGTCGGTGAGGTAGTCGAGCCCGGGGTCACCGGTCGCGTTCGCGATGGGCAGGATGGCGACGGAATCGATCGTGGTCGGGCTGAACCACGACCGGGCGAAAAACCCGCCTGCGACCACGAGCGCGGCCAGCGCCGCGATCGCCACCGACCGGACCGCGACGCGCCCGCCGCCGCGGCTCTGCTTCAGTTTGCGGCCGAGCTCCAGGTCCTGCTGCAGCGCCTTGAGATCGGCAAGCAGCGCCTGTGCCGTTGGATAGCGATCGGCGGGATCCTTCTGTAGCGCCCTGCTCACGATGCGCTGCAGTTCCTCCGGCACGTCGTCGGCCAGGCTCGCGAGCGGCGGCGCGTCGCGCTCGAGGATGCGCGCGATCACGTCGGCCGTGCTGTCCCCGGCGAACGGGACCTCGCCGCCGATCATCTCGTAGAGCAGCACGCCACAGCTCCACACGTCGCTCTGCGCGTTGACGTTGCCGCCACGCGCCTGCTCCGGCGACATGTACGACGATGTGCCGATCAGCAGGCCGGCGGCCGTCGCGAGGTTCGTTACGTCGAGGGCGCCGTGACCGCGGAACGTCTCGGTGATCTTCGCAACGCCGAAGTCGAGCACCTTCACGTAGCCGTCCGGGCGCAGCATCACGTTCTCGGGCTTGATGTCGCGGTGCACGACGCCGCGTTCGTGCGCGGCAGCAAGCCCCGTGGCGACCTGGATCGCGATATCGACGGACTTCGCGAGGCCCGGCGCGCCGCGTGACAGCACTGCACGCAGTGTTTCACCCTCGATCAGCTCGCTCGCGATGTAGTAGACACCGTCGGCCTCGCCGATGTCGTGAATGGTGACGATATTCGGGTGGTTCATCGCGAGCACGGCCCGCGCTTCCTGCAGGAAGCGTGCGACGTACTGGCGATCGGCGACGAGGCCCGGCGCCAGCACCTTCAGCGCGACGCTGCGCCCCATCCGGTCGGTGGCACGATAGACGTCGCCCATGCCGCCGCTGCCGAGCTGCTCGCCCACCTCGAACTGCGCCACGCGCCTGCCTTCGAGCGAGTCGCCGCCGAGCACCGCCGCGGCAATGTCCGCTGCGCTGCCCTCAATGAAGTCGCCGGACTGCTCGTGCGACGCGATCAGGGAGTCGATCTCCCGCCGGAGGTCCGGGTCATTCGCGCAGGCCTCGTCGAGGAACGTGTCGCGTTGCCCGGCCGGCAACTCGAGCGCCGAGTTGAAGATGTGTTCGATGCGCTCGAGCGTCCGCGCGTGCATGGCCGGCTACCCCGCACGGAGCTCGCGGAACAGCCAGGCTTTCGCCAGCCGCCAGTCCCGCTCGACCGTGGTCTCGGAAATGCCGAGCGCCCGGGCGATCTCCGGGTTGCTCATGCCGCCGAAGTAGCGCAGCTCGACAACCTTCGCGCCGCGCGGGTTGACCGACTCGAACGCGGCCAGCGCGTCATGCAATGCGATCAGCTCGGCGGAACGCTCGGGCGAGACGATCGGCTTGCCGTCGAACGTAACGTGACGGTACTCGCCGCCGCGCTTGCCGGACGCCCGCTGCCGGGCGTAGTCCACGAGGATGTGGCGCATCACCTGCGCCGACAGCGCGAAGAAGTGCGCGCGTCCCTCCCAGTCGACGCCCTTGTGGCCGACCAGCCGGATGAACGCTTCGTTCACGAGCGCCGTCGTCTGCAGCGTGTGGTTGTGCCGTTCCCGGTTCACGTAGCGGTGAGCCAGCCGGCGCAGGGTGTCCTGGACCAGCGGTACGAGCTGCGCGAGCGCGGCCGCGTCCCCGACCTGCCACTGGCGCAGCAGGAGGGTCACCGCCGGTGCGTCATTGGCCGGGAGCATGACCCGACTCAGCGGCAAAAAGGAGGCCGTGCCGCGCTGGCGACAAGCCTATGCCCGACGAGCTGGTTGCAGTGCATACAGGAACCGGCCGGACCACGGGGTCAGTGGTCGGGATTATGGATCAAGCCAGGGCCGGAAAGGGAGATGCACCGCCAACTTTCGCAGGGGCCGATGACGGCGTTCGGCCCCGGTTTCCGCTTACAGGGGTATCGGACAGTCCGCCGCAGGGCGGGCCGGGCCGGCAACCACCAATAGACAATGAGGAAACCACCATGAACACCCGCAAACTGCTCGTCCCCACCGCCGTCTCGCTGGCCCTCGGCCTCTCGCTGCCGTTGCAGGCCTCGGCCACGAACAACGACGCGGCCGCCTGCAGCAACAAGACGCTGAAGGGCGTCTACCAGTTCGCGACCAGCGGCTATAACATCGTAAACGGCACGGCGATCCCGAAGGCCATCATCGAAACGCTGGTGTTCGACGGCAAGGGCAACGTCGAGACGCCGCACATCTCGCTCAGCGTGAACGGCAACATCATCCAGCCGCCGGTCGGCAGCAGCGGCTACTACACCGTGGAAGCCGACTGCACGGGGTCGCTCGTGTTCAGTGACGGCGTCTCGTTCACGCTGCAGGTCCGCCCGTCGGGCAAGGAAGCGAAGATGCTGCAGACGAACCCGAACACCGTCATGCAAGGCACGGCGGAGAAGGTGCTGCCACTGAAGGCCTGGAGCCGTTAATCGCCTGAACGAAACGTCGGGTCCGGGGAGTCAATGCCCCGTGGCCCGGCGTTCTCGCTGATCAGTCGAGCGACCTCAGGACCGCGAGCACGTCGCGGCGAACCGCGTCGATCGCCGTCGTGATGGCATCCGCCGCTTCGCGGCCCCTGGCGCGCCGCGCGTCGTCGCGGTCCTGGCAGGCGGCGGCACTCTCGTAGTGCAGCGCTTCCCAGTTTGCGGCCCAGACGCCCTGCAGGTTATCGATGCTCGTCGCCGGGAACTCCTGGAGCACCATCGTCAGGTCCTCGATCGTCTGCACCAGCACCCAGCCCGACCGGACGTTCCCGCGGATCGAGAAGTTGCAGTCGTAGTGATTCAGGAACGTGAGCTCCTGCAGCTCGCCGAGCCGCGCGAGGATGTCGAACGACGACTGTCGCTGGTTGCGATTGAACTCGGTGTGTTCGTTGCGCCAGGTGTTGTAGGTGAGACTGGTGATCGCGACAACGAGGCTGATCAGCGCGACGGCGTTGCGCCGGACCTGCTCCAGCAGCGATCTGCGTGCCATGCCGGGTTCGGGATCGATGTCGCGGCCTCCTCGTCAGTGCCTCGGCGAGACGCGGGCGTTCCAGTTGCCGGGCAGTATACGCCGATCGCTGAGCCGGGCCCCGATATCGCCGGATGTGACGTCGTCCGACGAATCCAGCAGGAGCGCTCCGCATACTCGCCGGATGAACCCCGGGCCCCTCGTCGTCTTCGCCGTGCTGGTGCCGCTCATGTTCTGGGCGGCGTACCACTATTACCACGACCGGCACCGGCCGGAGCCGCTGGGCGGCCTGCTCCTTTGCATCGTTCTCGGCGTGGTCGCGGCCTGGCTCAGCCGGGGCATGTACGCTGGCCTCGACGTGCTCGGACTGCGTTACGATGCGTACGATCTCGCGGCCGACAACCTGCCCGGCCTGTTCGCCTACTCGGTGCTGGCCATCGGCGTGACGGAGGAGCTGTCAAAGCTCATCCCGTTCGTCGCGATCGTGATCTGGCTGCGGGCGTTCGACGAGCCGCTCGACGGCATCGTCTACGCGTCGTTCATCGCGCTCGGGTTCTCGCTGGTCGAGAACCTGCACTACCTGCAATTCGTATCACCCGGCGAAGCGTTCGCGCGTGGCTTTGCCGCGCCGCTCGTGCACATCGTGTTCGCGTCCATGTGGGCGTACCCGATCGGCGTCGCCCGGCTGAACGGCGACAGCCTGTGGCGCGCCGGCGCGCCCTGGTTTGCGGCCAGCGCCGCGTTGCACGGCGTCTACGACTTCGTTGCGATCGGGCTCACGGGCATCGCGCTGCTGGTTACCGCAGGAATTGTCCTGCCGCTGTGGGTCTGGCGGCTGGTGCTGCTGCGACGGTTGGCGCAGCCGTCGTGATCCGGCCTGTCTACCGGTGACCGGCGTCCCGGAGCACTTTCTGGAACCGCGGTTCCTCTGCAATGGGGTCTAGCAACCGGTCACCGCCCGCCTGGATGACGCCCGGGTCGCGGATGCTGAGGGCCCGCTCCACCTGCTCGAGCGCCGCCTCCGTATCGCCCCACTGGGCGTAGACCTGGGCGTACTGGTACGACGCGGCGCTACCGTACCGCGCGAGCATCGCATCAACCTCTGCCTGGGCTTTGTCGGTCTCGCCGGCCACTTCGTAAAGGATCGCGAGCGCGGAGTTGCGGGCCCAGCCCAGCGGTTCCTGTTCGGCCAGCGCGGTTGCCGCCGGTACGTCGCCGCGCGTTTCGAAAACGCACATCGCCGCATAGTAGTGAAAGCGGCCAACGCTCGGCTCGATCTCGAGCGCTCGCTTGCGGACCTGGTCGACCACCTCGCAGTCGCCAGACCTGAAGTAGATGTAGGATTTCCAGCGCAGGATATCCAGCGAGAGTGGGTCGAGGCTGCTGGCTTTCTCGATCGTGGCTATCGCTTCGGGATACCGGTGCAGGTTCGTCAGTGCGGCAGCGTATTCGCCGAGGACCGGCACACTAGCAGGGAAACGCGCGGCGGCTTTGCCGAGGTAATCCGCAGACTTTGCGTAATCGAAGTTCACGGTGGCAATGCGGCCAATGGCGCTGAGCGTGCGGTCGCTTTCCGGGGCCAGGCGTTCGAGGTCGCGGCCAATCTGCTCCATCCGTTCGAGCGAGTCCCGGAAATCGCCCCAGCCGTTCCGGTTCTTGAAATCCCAGACCTTGAACAGCCCTCCCAGCGCATCGACGTATTCGGGGTCGATGGCCAGCGCGTTCTCGAGGTGGGTTTGCGCGCGGTTGAGTGGCTCCAGCTCATCCGGGTTGCGCTGGAAGATATAAACGCCGCGGAGATACTCCTCGTAGGCTTTCGAGTCGGCGCTTTCGACCACGGCCGATTCCCCGAGCAGGGTCACGTGCATGGCGTCGGCAACCTGGGCGGCGATCTCTTCCTGGATGGCGAAGATGTCGTCGAGGTTGCGGTCAAAGGTCTCGGACCAGAGGTGGTAACCGTTGCGGGTCTCTACGAGTTGCGCGGTGATACGCACGCGGCTTCCTGCCTTGCGAACGCTGCCTTCGAGGACGTTGGCAACGTTCAGGATGTCGCCGACTTCACGGAGGTCGATGTTCTGGCCCTTGAAGGCAAAGGAGGACGTGCGCCCCGACACCTTGAGGCCGCCAAGCTTGACCAGCGTATTGAGCAGCTCCTCGGAAAGCCCGTCCGAGAAATAGTCATTGTCCGGGTCGTCGCTCATGTTCACGAACGGGAGAACGGCGATGCTGGAGTTCGGCGCGCCGGTTTCGTCCGGCTGTTGCGCGGTGACCGGAGCTTCGCCGGGCCGTGGCGAACCGGCAGTTGCAATGGCGTCGCCCGGGAAGAAGCGATCCGTGGCCAGCAGGCCGATGGCGATCACAAGCAGGACTACGATGAGCAGGTTCATGCGCTGGCCGGTTTGCCCGACGACCGACTCGCCGGGAGCAACGTCCCCGGTGCGCTTCACACCCTCGGGCGTCAGCTCGAATATCCAGGAGAAAATCAGTGCGATGGGGAAGCCGAGCAGCAGCAGCCCGAGCACAAAGCGAAACGCCCATGGCGGGACACCCAGCTGTTCGAAGAGGACGTCGGCAATCTGCAGGATCACCCAGCCGGCCACCGCATATAGCAGCGCCATGCGAACGACATTGCGTCGTTTTAGCTCGGCAATGAATGACATGAGCCGTACCGCTCAGAATCCCGGCGCGTAGCTTAGCACGGGGCAAGGAGGATGACGGCCCGGCGCGGATACCGGGCGAACATGGTTCACATGGGCGCGGTGCCGGAACCAGATCTGCCCCGGGGATTCTCCCGCTACCCGAGCACCTTGTTAAGGTCCTTGAGCAACGCCCGCAGCGATCCCGTCAGCAAGACGTACTCGGCATCGAGACGCGCGAGCGGGTCGTTGTCGTCGTCCGGTGCGTCGTCCATGCCGAGGAACTTCAGCTTCGTGATGACGCCGTTCTCGTCGAGCACGAAGCTCATCACGTTGTCGTAGACGAGCCCCAGGTGCGTGAGCCGCATGCCGTCGACGACGTGGCGCCGGATGGTCTTGTCGCTGAGATCGAAGTTCATCCACCGCACGGTGGAGACCTCGTCGCCGGCCGCCTGCATGCGGCACTCGTGGCCCAGCGCAAAGTTCGGTGCGGTCGTGCCGAGGAACATGGCCTTGAGGAAGTCGTGCACGGGGCGCTCGAACGTGAGCGGATCGAGATCGAGGTCGCCGAACGCCGCTTTCAGGCGACTTATGAACCGCTCGGCCATGGCCGGCTGTGCGGCGTCGATGCCGACGATCTTCGTCGCTATATCGACCGTGCCCCAGATCCGGTCGGACTTCACCATGGCCTTCGGCATCAGTTCGTCGCGGACCTCCGCCTTCAGCCGCCGTTTCTCCCGGCCGCTCGGCTCCTCGCCCATGCGCTGCCGGTAGTCATCGATGCGCACGTCGAGCTCTTCGTTCACCGCGGCGGCCGGCAACACGCGTGACTGGCTTCGCATTCTCAGGAGGTCCGCCCCGTTCACCCGCCGGGCCAGGCTGTCACCGGCTTCCGGTGCCGGCGGCTCCCAGCCGGAGCTGCGCTCGGTCAGCGGCCCGCAAGGCTGGAAGGCCGCGCCTTGCAGCGCCGTGGACAGGTCTTCCTCGCTTTGCGGCCAGGGGTTGGTAAAGGAATAAAGACGAAGATTGCGAAACATGCGGCTGCCAGGGCTCCGGACAAAGGCGCGAAGTATGGCAGGGTGGCATCCGAGTAACTAGTTTGAACCGTACGAAGATTTGCGCTACGTCCAAGATTGGTCAGAGCTTCTGATCTATAGTTGAAATTCGTTTCCCGAGGGTATGCGAGATGGAATCGGTCAAGGAGTTTGCCTACACCAAAGGCAAGAATGCGACCGACAGCGCCATGATCATCGACGCAATGGACCTGCTCTACACCGGCCATTTCGATGGTTTCTGCATTGCGTCCAGCGATAGCGATTTCACGCGATTGGCATCGAGATTGCGGGAGAGCGGCCTTGTTGTGTACGGCTTCGGCGAATAGAAGACGCCGAGGGCATTCGTCGCTGCCTGTGACAGGTTCATTTACACCGAGGTTCTTCGTGCCAAGGAGGGCGAGGACGATCAGTCAACGACCCAATCTACCGCCGATCTGAAACGTGACAAGGGTCACTTGGCCAACCTGTTCCGCAACGCAATTGATGCCTGCTCGGACGACGCCGGATGGGCGCAACTTGGGCCTGTTGGCAGCAATATCGCCAAGCAGGCTCCCGAGTTCGATCCTCGCAACTACGGGTACCGAAGGCTCACGGACCTGGTGAATGCGATGAATCTGTTCGAGGTGGAGGAAAAGCTGGTTGGTTCGGGGCCCGGAACCGCGATCTTCGTCCGGGGACAAACGTCGGAAATCGTAGCGGCTTTCTAGTCGGTTGCTGATCCGAGCCAGGAGTCGAAGCGCCGTGTTCGATAATTCGACTGACATCGCGGTCGAGCGCTGATCTGCTGGCGGCTACTCCACTACCGTAGCAACGCCACTCGCCTGCTCAAGCTTCTCACTCGCCTCCAGCCACTCCCACTCGAGCGTCTCGATGGTGGCCTTCGCCTCGGCCTGGTTCTGTAGCAGCGTGGTCAGCTCGTCTTTCCGCCGCGGGTCCCGGTAGATCGCACCATCGGCGAGCTCGCGATCGAATTCGGCCAGCCGGGCGCGGTTTGCGGCCAGCTGCTGTTCCACCTTGCGCACACGGTCCTGCAGCGGTTTCAGTCGCTGCCGCTCGCGGGCCTGTTCCTGCCGTTGCTGCTTGCGGTTCACGGGCCTGGCCGCCGGTTCCTCTGGCGCGCTCGTTGTTTGCGCGGCCGCCTCCTCCTGCTCCCTGAGCCAGGCCGGGTAGTCGTCGAGGTTGCGATCGAAAGGCTCGACGATGCCGTCATGCACGATGAGGAGTTCGTCGCAGACGCTGCGCAGCAGGTGCCGGTCGTGCGCGATGACGACGAGTGCACCGCTGTACTCGATGAGTGCCACGCTGAGCGCCTGGCGCATCTCCAGGTCGAGGTGGTTCGTCGGCTCGTCGAGCAGCAGCAGGTTCGGCCCCTGGCGGATCATCAGCGCGAGCACGAGGCGCGCCTTTTCACCGCCGGAGAAGGGTTCGACCGGCTCAAAGATCCGCTCGCCGCTGAAGCCGAAGCGGCCGAGGTAGTTGCGGTGCTGCTGCTCGCGGTCGTCCGGCGCGATCTCGCGCAGGTGGTCGAGCGGACTTTCGGCCGGGCGCAGCAGCTCGAGCTGGTGCTGGGCGAAGTAGCCTATCTTCGTGTCCTTGGCGAGGATTCGCTCGCCCACGATCAGGGTGCTGCCGGTCGCCAGTGCCTTGACGAGCGTCGACTTGCCCGCGCCATTGACGCCCAGGAGCCCATAGCGGTCGCCCGCCCGGAGTTGCAGGTTGACGTTGTCCAGCACGACGCGCTCGCCGTAACCGAGGCGCGCATCCAGGAGGCCGAGCAGGTGCTGTGGCTGCTTGTCCGGCTCGAGAAAATGAAAGCGAAACGGTGAGTCGACGTGCGCCGGCGCAATCTTCTCCATGCGCTCCAGCATCTTGATGCGGCTCTGCGCCTGGCGTGCTTTCGACGCCTTGTAGCGAAAGCGGTCGACATAGCTCTGGATGTGCTTGATCTCCTTCTGTTGCCGGGAATACATCGCCTGCTGCTGCGCCAGTTGCTCGGCGCGCAGCGCTTCGAACTGGCTGTAGTTGCCGGTATAGAGGTTGATCTGCGCATTCTCGATGTGTGCGATGCGCGTGCACACCTGGTCCAGGAAATCACGGTCGTGCGAGATGACCAGCAGGATGCCTGCGTAGCGCTTCAGCCAGCGTTCGAGCCAGAGGATGGCCGGCAGGTCGAGATGGTTCGTGGGCTCGTCGAGCAACAGGATGTCGGACCGGCACATGAGCGCGCGGGCGAGGTTCAAGCGCATGCGCCAGCCGCCGGAGAACGCGTTCACGGGTTGCGTGAACTCCTCCGGCGCAAAGCCGAGGCCGTGCAGCAGCCGCGACGCGCGGGCCTCGGCCGTAAAGCCGTCGATCGCTTCGAGGCGCTCGTAGAGCAGGTGCAGGTCCGGCCGTTCCGCACGGGCTTCGCCGTCCCGGATGGCGGCCTGCACGGCGCGCAATTCACGGTCGCCGTCGATCACGTAGTCGACCGCCGGGTCGCTGCCGTCCGGGCTCTCCTGCGCGACATGCGCCAGCACGAGGGCCGGGTCGAGACCGAGCTCGCCCTGGTCGGGCTCGAGTTCATCCATGAGCATGGCGAACAACGAGGATTTACCGCAGCCGTTCGCACCGATGACGCCCACGCGCTGGCCGGCGTGCACCTGCAGCGTGGCGTGCTCGATCAGGAGCTGACGGCCGCGGCGGAGTGAGATGTCGGTGAGGGTTAGCATGCCGGGCGGGATTATAGGGCTTTAGGCGTTTGGGTGGCGGTCGGACGAATTGCGAGTAGGTATTTGCCGCCACTAGGAAGGTGATGAGTGTCGCAGGAGCGATTCTGCGGCAAAGGCGGCGGCCGAGGACTTGCTCGAACGGGCCTCAGGTCGGCGATCTCGGCCGGGTGCTCCGCCGGAGTATTCGGGCAATTCGGAACTAGCGCCGACACGCGGATTTTCAGTTCGAGGGTTAAGCCCTTAAGGCTATATTTATCAGAGAGTTACCGGGGCGTTCGTTGCGGGATTTTCGGTACTTTGCATAACGATGGGCGAGTAAATAACGCAAATATCACGCAAGAGATTCCGCTTGGGCTATAGATCGAACGCCCTCTCCGTCGCGTCAACCAAGCTTTTCAAGAAGCTTACGGCCTTTTCGAGCCCTGCCTTCGTCACAGGGTGCGGCTCTGGCGGACCGGATGTAACTTTGCGGGAGCGGTGAACGACGTCGCCTCTGAGCTTGATCAGACTGTTCAACTTGGTTCTGACCGTCTTTGAATCATGATTATTCCAGCACCACGCGGCGCTGAGGTCTACGCCGGCATAGTCTTGGAAGAGCTCAATCGTCTTCTGAGAACCCGGGTTATGGAGTCGCTTGATTTCTTCGTCGAGCTTCTTCTCCATGAATTTGCCGACATCTGTATCTGAAAGTCCAGCCAGTCTCTCCGCCACAGCTTCTTGTAGCCTGTCCTCGACATATGTCTCCCAGGCGGTCATGGCCATTACTAGCCCCGCTCGCTTCAAGACTTCGATTTCTGGCGGTGGCGGTTTCGTATTTAGCGAATTGAAATGCTCAAGAAGATTCTCTGCATCCTGGATCGATTGCGAAAAAGTGTCACTTGCCTGGGACATAGGCAACTCTGTGGTCAGCGCCCTGAGATTAGGTATGTCATACCAGCACCGAGGCTAGACCGCGGGAAGAAGGCTCGCGAAAAGAGAAAAGTCCTGTTGCGCTTCTTGGATCTTCCCTCGCTCTGATAGAGCAAGTAGCTCTGCAAACGCTCTTGCCTGACAATTTATCGACTTCTTCGGGTTGAACTCTATGTCCGTAAATCCTTCGTATACGACCCGATCAAGGATCCAGTCCAAATGTGGGGCTAGCGCTTTGATATAAAGCCAATCATAGAATGCATTCTTCGGCGATAATGGAAACCGCTCTCCTTCAAAGTCAAAGGCGACGAGGTCACCTGAGCTTTGCAATCGCGGATCCTTTTTTGCCTCGCGCGGTTTAACATGTAGCAAATCGCGGTAAGGCCCCCCTTCTCGAAATACCTTACTTGATTGATAGGCGCACTCAAGATAGGTGTCAATATCACCTACTTTGATTTTAAGACTGAATGCACTAAGCCTTCTTCCGACTTCCTCTTCCGACTTGCTTGATATCTCAAGCAAATGCTTGAAGCCTCTTTCCCTTGCGGCCAAATGAAGGGCGGCAATGTTCTTCTTCTTTTGGGAAGGTGCCATGCCCGGGTTCCACTTGAAATCAATGGGCACCTCCGAAACAAGGAATGTGCCGACCTCCTGAGGCACAAAAACGGGTCTTGTTGCCATTTCAGAGCCTTCCTTTAATAAGGCTCACTGGAACAATTTTTGGCACCAAAATTTCGCACTTCTCGGCCGACTGCCGACGAGCTTGAATATCTGGATCCTCCCAATTCGTTCGTGTATAGAGTACTTCCTTATCCAATCGCTCGAGACCGACCTCCACTTCTAACAGCTCAGTATCTGCTCTGTTTGCGACGCCAATTGTTATTCTGACACCCTCAATCTTGAGAACATTTACGTCTATAGGAATGTAGCGCGGATTAGGGATCCTGCCCTCCAAATGTGCTAGGTGACACATAGGGTGACTCGCTGTGAAACAAAGATTAACGTAGTCATTCAATCCTTTGTGCGCATCAGCATCCCGGCTCCACTCATTTCCACCGGGAACCGCGACCGCCACCCCGCGACGATTCGCTTCATCTTTCGACAAGATTCCATGTTTGGCGATCGACGCGGTATTCGCCGCGTCTGTGAAGTGGAATAGCGAGGTGAATTGATGTCCTTTAGCGAGAATTTTCGCAAATTCATCGACTTTCATGCGTGTTTTATCGCTTTGTGTTCTTCTAGCCGACGATTGTTGGTGTCTGCTTCGGAACGTAGAAACTCGATAGCATCAAACAGGTTCTTGAATCTATAGTCGGCGACTTCGCGAACCATATCGAACGCTCGCCGTCTCTGATCTGACGGATGCTCCTCGATAAGTAGGCTTTTGATACCAAGCGCTTTGGCATATCCCAGCTCCAAAGCAAGCTCATATCCTCCTGGATTGTCCTCCTCCATGTATGCCAGAACGTAATCACTGCCTCGAATTGCAGCAAGGTCCCACTCTGTATATACGTCGGGCTCGCTCAGTCCGTGTGACCTTGGGTCTAAGAGCTCGAAATTCGCCAGCCTACTGTGCACTGTCTCTTGCCATCCTGATCTGAAACCACCGGCCAAGTAGACCCGCTTTTTTCTAGATCGCAGCGTCATCCACTCTCGTCCTCTTTTTTATCCGCAACGAATAGAACATTCGATAATGCCACTGGAAAAGGCACATTTTGTGCTCGGCTTTGAAACTGACTTCCACTCCAAAAGAGCAAGCCTGCGACTAACGCCATTAGCGATCGCGTCATCCAGCTCCCACCGACCGCTGACGAATCTCCAGCAAATGATATAAGAAATAGAGCAGTAAGACTCGTCGCAATACCATTACAAAACAAAGAAATGAACATGAAACGGCGACCTAGCTCTGCCGCCTCTTTCGACATCGACATGGCTAGGCTTCGAATATCCTTCGGCGTCATCCTGTTTGCCGCAACACCCGCTTTCTCGAGTTTCTGTGACACTATCTGTCGAAAGGCTAGATACGCCTCGTTATCCGCGAATTGCGGTTTGTCGGTCCGCTTCTTCCGAAGCAACGATTGTGCTAGTTAATGCACGCTCAAGAATACGTGGCCAACTGCATAGCTCAGCACGATGCCGACTAACCACAAGCTGTTTGGAAAATGTCCTACCAGCGTTCGCCAGATAGCAGCAGCGGGTTCGTGCGCGGTTACGGCTCCTAATAAGAATAGGAATCCGGGTGCCGCCATCCCTATGAAGTCATTAAAAAACACCAAAAGTGCCGAAAAAAAGTCTGACGGTTTCATTTATCTGCACGCCTATCGAGTATTTGCATTCGATTTCGAACCTGCGACGATGCGATAGTCATGTGGTTCTGCCCGCAAACCAAAAAAGTGCATCAACCACTCTCTCACGTTAGGCCAGAATGCTTCTCCCGGACGTGTTGTTCGTTCGTCACCATACATTTGATTTATCAGGTCGCGCCCAATGCCGTTCACCAATTCGTCTCGTTCCACAAGCCGTAGTAATTCCTCAAAAAGCGGCATTGACCTCAGAGCATGCTGGATGAATACGCTAAATTGCTCTCGATTAAGACCTATTGGTGGATTTAGAAACCTGAGGTCATCGTAAGCAGCCTGCCTTGTGGCTTCGATTTCGCCAGTAAGCTGCTTTGATCTGTACGCCCGATAGACTAGTTCCGGCTTAATACAATTTGGCAACCACCTTGTGATGTCGCGACTCTCTGTGTCCGACTCCCTAGCATCCGGTAACGATATTGCCTGAATAGCGGCTGCCTCGTTTGCGACCTGGATTCTGATCGAAGACGTTGCCTCTTCAGAGAACTGCTGCAATCGGCGAAGTAATTGCGCCACCGATGGATCACTAGTCGGAA
Source organism: uncultured Pseudomonadota bacterium (assembly GCA_913055625.1). Taxonomy (GTDB): domain Bacteria; phylum Pseudomonadota; class Gammaproteobacteria; order Steroidobacterales; family Woeseiaceae; genus UBA1847. Next base: position 391,638 of record CAJXJW010000003.1, read on the forward strand.
CACGAACAAGAAGCTCAATATTGGACGGGTATATCCAGCCAAACGCGGTATCGGTCACATTTGCGGATCCAACCAAACATTCGTCGCCAGCCAAGAAGAGCTTCGCGTGCAACCCCTCCACCAGAGAAAGCCCTGTGTTCTGTCTCTCAGCACAAATATCAAACACCTCTAGATCGGAGACGCCCGCAGCGACTTCATGTGCGTTCCAACGCGTATAAATGTCTACACGGATTTCCTGCCTGTCCGGAATATTTTTGAGTATCGCTTTCAGCGCTTGTTTCTTTATGAAGGGCGCACAGATGAGGTATTTATCCGTCTCGACCTCAAAAAGCTCCTGCACTTGCTCCCCAGGGACGAACATTAGTCTTCAAATTCCTCCGGTGTTAGGAACTGTTTGGCGATTGTTCCCCAATCCTGCCGAATTGTCCGAAATCTATCGCGGCCGCGAAGCGACATCTCGACCTCGTATCTAGCCCACGCGGCAAAGATCAGCTTTATGGCATCATGCGCGTTCGCGACTGTCTCGAGCAAATCCCTGCTGGACATGTCGTCAATATCCAAAGACGACTCCAATGTTCCCCATATGAAATCGAAGGCAGGGTGACTCTGATTGAAAACAATTTCGGTAAGTCCGCCTGGCTTTTCTTCTACGCCAAAAAACGCACTTGTGTCTTGATCCGCCCGTAGAAACACGCACTTAAGCGCATTCGATTGTATTTGCCGAACTATCTCTTCCGCTTCTGGAGTATCATATCTCTTGTTCTCGAGATCTTTCCTAATCGTTTCCAGATCTTCTGGTGACGGCTCTGTAGAATCCGCTGGCGCTTCATATCCGTCTTCGGCCCTGCGCTTGAACCCATCTGATGCTCTCTGTGTTACATCGTCCGGCTCTATATGCCGCGCCCCGCTTGAGCGCCTACCCTTGCCTTGCTCCTTGACCATTCCACGGAGAATCTTGAGCTGGCGCTGTAAGTACTCGGCAACTTCAATTAAGTCTGCCCTCGGGTCGCCATACTCTTTTAATCTGGCTTTGTATTGGGTGATTGACTCCCCCGCATGAGCGGCCTCTTCCAATCGGAAGTCGGCGAGGCTAGAGAATATCGTCGCTTCCTGCTTATTATTGGTGACGCCGAATATCTCATCCAAGTCGGGCGGAAAATCGACTTCGGCACCCCACCACCTTTCTCTAGGGTCGTACGCTATTGCCCACCCCCTATCGATTGTTAGCTCTCGACCGGCCCGAACAAGTGATACGCCGACGTTGTCGGCAGCGTGTTTCCCGTATTTGGTCGTTCCTCTTTCTACTCCGTTCGTCTGGTCAATCGTGTCTCTCTTTGCCAGCGATAACGTCACAGTAACCTTATAGCTGTTTCCATCGTGCTCGATGTCGAATGTCTCTGGTTCACCTACCAAATCGAACATGGGCGCGGCATCGAACGGGGTGGGCGTAGATGTCCCAGACATTAAGTAGAGAGGATCGTTTGGGCGCACTACTTCATCCGCATCCACTTTACCGTCAACGACGGTAACTAACCTGATCACTAGATCACCCCGACCCAAGAATCGTCGATGGATTCGTCCCACAAGTCGCTCGGTATTGGAGAGAGTTGCTTTCGCTCCACGCCATGTCAGCCGTTTCGGATCTAGGTCTGACCACACAACAAGCGTGCCAGTAGGACTCGATACCGGCTCAATACTTGTGAGGAACTCTGGAATGTTCGCCAGGCGAGGTGTTGGTACGTTTGTCAGTTGGCGGCTTTGTATCTTCTCGATATCAAGATAGCTTTTGATTGCGTTTGCGAGACCGTTTTGCCACGTCCAGACATCGATTCGCTTTGCTTGTGAGATAGAGGCGTTGGGCAGGCCCATACCAAAACGACCAATTCCCGTACGATCTTCAAGCCTAGTGCCATTCCCAAACTGTAGTGCCATTTGAAGGATGCTGGAAGACATGCCTTCACCATTATCGAGCACGGCAATTTTTTTTACTCGACGCCTAGTTCGGGATGCAACGAGCTCAGCTTCCTCAAAGCAGAACACGCAAATCTCTGTCGCTTTCGCTTGCTGAGAATTGTCGATTAACTCTGCGATAGCGTGCGCAGTAGTTCTATAGCCGCTATCCCGCATCGCTGTTATTGCTAGGTGCGTCGGAATGATACTCAGTTCTAGCTGTTCCTCAGGCGTACTCACGATGTTCCCCAAACGTCTTCCCAATTCACAAATGCTTCAGCCACGTCGCCAAACCCTGGCAAATCTGGATCCACAACAGTAACGATTTCACAGGTCCTATTGCCACCCGCTTTGACGCCTCTTGTTGCTCTGCCTACCATTTGACTGAACAAGACAAGCGACTTCGTCGGTCTTGCCACGATCGCCGCGCTCGTCCCGGGCGCATCAAATCCTGTAGTAAGGACGCCATAGTTGCAAAGGACGATCGGGTCTGGTGACGGCGTCTTGTATTGCCGGATAGCATACTCTCGTTGACCCTTGGGCGTCTCACCGGTGATGACATAAGCCGTTATGCCCGTCGCAGTTAACAGAGACATGAAGAGCTCCGCATTTTGCACCGAGCTTGCGAAAACGATTACTCGCTTGTGACGCGCTATGACTTCTTTGATCTTCTTTAGAATCGCTGCATTTCTTTCGGCGTTCTGACTGACTGCGCTAAGAACTTCCGCAGAATAGTCATCATCATCGGCTACGGAACGCTTCGTGCCAGTCGTCAAAGTCGTAGGTGGCACCTTAAGCATCTCGAAAGTCGGCTCCGCAAGGTATCCCTCGTCCATCAAGTATTTGACCGGATTAGAGTATCCAGGGACGGTCAGAATCACCTTATTGTGGCAAAAGAACTCTGATAATTTTTCGTCTTCAGCGAGATCGGACCAAGTTCGGCCCGGTGTGGCGGTCAGCCCAAGTAATCCAGATTCTCGTCCTGCATCGGCTAGTTTCTCTAGGATTGTCTTGTAAGTCGGCGCAATTGCCTGGTGCGCTTCGTCAATCACGACCAAAGCCGACTTTCTCCCGAGATTCAACAGCGCAAATTGGTCGCGTGAGTTGAGGCTATGTAATTTTGCAAGTCCGCCAACGACAAGCCCATCACTGATACCCGAAATATCCGGCACTTGACCAGACCCCCAGAGCCTGACCAAAGTGACGTCACGATTGCCCAATGCGTTCCAAGCGGACAGAAAAGCATCGACCGCTTGCTCGAGCAACTCGCTACTTTGCGCGAGCCACACTATGAGTTTCGGCCTCCCTCCATTGAGTAACCGACACACAACGTGCATTGCGGTTCGTGTTTTCCCAGCTCCTGTTGGCATATGAAGCACAACGCGTCCTGGAGGCGCAGCAATTGCGTTTAGCACCTGATCTGCAGCTACCCGCTGGTGCTCAAATAGCCCAAAACTAGGCGAGACTTGTTCTACGGATAAGTGCTGTCCCGCCGGGGCCCGGGGAGGCTCGACTAGACCAAAAAATCCGGCTAGCTCTTGAAAAGCACTCTTATCGAAATCGAAGTCAACATGTTCAATGTCCGAAAAGATGCGTGGTGAGACCGGGACTCGCAGTCTTTCTGCAAGTTCCCTAGCTTTCTCCAATGGTAGGCTGTCGATCAGTTGCTTTCTAAAGAGCGGATCCTCAAGAGCAGTTGCACCCCGCTGCTGTGCTACCGTAGTCATTACACGAACGAGTGAATCACGATCATCTGCGGCCTCGCCGCCCAGTATTTCGAGAGTCCTCACCAGAACGGGACCTGCTAGCTCGCGGAGCTTTGAAACGGGCAAGCCCCCTAAGCACATAGCTATCGGCATACCTGGTCCACTAGTTGTCATCGGCGTGACCTCGAACGCTTATTTATGGCAAGCAAGACACATCTTCTCAGAACCATAAACATCGTCCATATCGACAAGCTCTGAATTCGGGTTGAGCGGATTCTCTACCCTATTCTTCGCAAGCCGTTCCAATCGTTTCTTGTGATTTTCGCGGATTTGTGCAATTCGTTTTGGCTGTTCAAGCTCGCTCAATGACTCGCCCTGAGACCAAGTGAATGGTGAATGATTAGCCAAAGCTTCCTTTTCATATCGCTTAGCTTCTTCGTATGCCTCCGGATGTTCTTGCTTCAAACGCACCCATTCAATTTTTTGCTGATAAAAGCAGAATGTGCAGCCGCTTCTAGAGCGCCAACGATAGTAGCTAGGAAGCCCTAGACCACTTGCCTCCAGCAGCTCCACGATTGCCGCTTTATCCAATCCGTGCTCCACAAAAGGCAAGTGGACATGTAAGTTCCTCTGCTTGGAGACCATTCCGCCACGACTAGCCTCGTCCGCGCGAATTGCTACATAACTATTTATTGTTATTCCTTTGTCGAGGTCAGGTTTCACCCACTGCTCAAACGGCCGAATCTTAAGCTGGCGAGTACACCAGCGAGTCTGAGGGGAAGGCAAAAAGTTGTTATATTGCTTCAGCCAAAAATCGAAGTCACGGTCGGGGTTCAAACGAGTAATAGGTCTTCCCAGAAACCCTTCCAGTCTTCCCAGATACTCGTAGACCTCAGGCAGCTCCTTGCCCGTGTCTGTAAAGAAGTATTCGACATCGAGCTCTGGAAAGTTTTGCCGCATGTAGACGGCGAGAGCAGCGCTGTCTCGCCCACCAGATAGCCCCAGAACGTGCCGCTCATAGACTAGTTCGTCGGTCATGAAACTTTCTTCAGCTTGCGCTTGCGCTGCTCCTTTTCGGTGAAGCCACTTGAAACTCGGGCGCCTACCTGGGCGATAGCCGCCAGGATAACGTTTCTATCGACATCTCTGTTTTCCAGTACCTGCTCCAGCTCACTAACGATATCCTGGCTAGTTCGCAGGCTTTCTTCATCGACCTCGAATTCTTCAACAACGGTATGAGATTTACCGCCGACGCCAATCATTACAGCCATTGCGTGCCGGGTGTCGGGCCTTCCTTTGACTCGAGCGAAAGCCTCGGCTCGTCTAAACTTCTGGGCAAGCTCTGCAATTTCAATCCGCGCAATGTCTAGATCACGATCCACCCAATCACGGGGTGGTTTGTTCGCCGCCAAGCTCGCGATGCCCTCAATAGAGTCTAGATCATTCGAATACTCGGAAAGTCGGGCGGCAAATGCATCAAGCCGAAAGTCTCCCGTCAACCCAATCAAGTTGCGCGCCCGTTCTTTTAGTTTCTTAGTACCTTGTCTAGTCGAACTGACGTCAAGCTCTGACATCGCTAGGTCGCTTAAGTGTCTTAGCATTGCATCGTATGCGGTTACTAGCTCGCTTAGACCAGACTTTATGGATTGCACGATATTCGCGATGTCTTTGTTTGATAAATCCTCCTTCGTATCCGCTGCGAACGCCGGCAAATCGTCAAACAAGAATCTGTGTGGATCCGATGCGGCCTGTACTATGGACCTCAATCTTTTTGCATCGACGCTAATTGTATTTGTGCGCTGAGTCCAAGGCGGTAAGGACATAACGACTGCGACTAGCCTTCTTGCCACAATTAGAGGGTCATTCAGTTTGGCGTCGGCATCATCGAATTCGGCGACAAGATCACCAATACCTTCGAGGACTTTTGTGCGCAACTTTCCGAAGTTCATTCTACGAATGCGAAGCGCGTTGGGTTCTTGTTGCAACCTATCCACAACAAAGTCGTCGATTTCTGGCCGGAACGCACCATCGAGATAGATCGCCACTCGGTCAGTGCGTGTTAATAGGTACGCAAGGCCTAATACGGGTAATAGCCCATCTTTGACGCCAAACGCTGGCTCTCGCCAAATGTCGTAGATATCGCTTAGAGAAATTGGCGATGCCTCGGACTGATCCACAATGCCATCCGCAGCCTCCCAAACTGACTCCAAGCCAGCTGTGCAATTTTTGTCGGGCGCGTAAAACGCGGGTTGCGGACTATAACGCTTCTTCTCCTGATAGATTCCTGTTGCGGCGAGAATGCTCTCAAACAACCCGCCTTCTGCAGGATAGCCCTCAATCCCTAGACGATCTTTACCTTTGCCAGCGACCATAGCATGCAATAACGCACGCCGCGCAGCCACCGCCGTGCTCGATGGCTTAGTTCTATTCAGCAGCTCGTTTTGGATCGCCGGAGCCTTGCAGTACGTCTCGTCCGCCAGGTCTGAAACGTAGGCGTGCATATCCGCAAGACCGCGGAAACTCCGCTTCCGTCCGTATGAATACCATGATATGGACAGGATTGCCTCGTGAAGCTTGGATGCCAAAGATTGACGCACAGCCGCCAAATGGGCCACCACTTCCCGCCTAGCGATAGCATCGCCAGCCAACTCACCCCGCATGCGTCGAATTCGCTGAAGTGCTATGAGCTCTTCCGCGAGATCCACTATTTCCTCGGATTCGGGCAAGAGGCCGACCGTTAACGTTGGAAACTTCCGTTTGGATGCAGACCGAAGGATTGAAATTGTCTCTTTTTGGGACATTTCTCTCGAGGGAACGGCTATTATGAACTCCCCTATTCCTCCCTCAGATGTCGCAAACTCTCCGCCGATAGATTTGAGTTCATGTAATTTGGCGATACGCACAGTTGCCCAGCGCAAGGCACCGGTTCGATGGTAATGGCGCTTTGCAATGATTGGCTTCAAATCGGCAACGTTTTCAAGCTCGCCTAGGTCAAGCTCTAGACTTGTCGACCTTTCCTCCTGAATCGCCGCTTCAATGTCGAAGTCGCTTCCGGCGTGGATGGCGAATGCGTCAAGGTGCCGACGAAACGCCACAATCGACCATTTTTCGAGGTCTTTCAGTATTCGCGACTGCTCTCGCGGCCCGATACTTGAAGCCGCAACCTTTAGAACATTCCTTGTTGCCCTAATGCCGGAATGTTCGCGAAACAAGTCGATAATCGCGATCGTCTTGCCTAGTCGAGAATGCTCTTCGCCACCTCCTTTGGCTTCGCATCGCTCAAGTGCTTCTAATGCTGTCGCCCAACGATGTCCATCCGGCGACGCTAAGATCGACGGCTCCATATTTGCCCGCAGATAATCCCAAAGCATTGCTGGCTCGTATGTTTCATCCGCGCGAGCTGACGCTAAGAAGCTTTGGAATCCCAATGGCTCTGCAGAATTCAGGAAACTAAAGATGCTTCTTTGGTTCTGACCGAATCGCCGTCTCGAGATTGGGCCAAGGAGCCCTGCTGTTACTCCATTTAGGGGCCAGCATGCTGCCATTTGGCGGGATAGCTCTTTCCTGTAACCCTTGTTTCCTTCTATCAGATCCTCGACCAATCGCTCGGCCGACAAACCAGCTGACTTTGGCGGCTTAGACTCAATGGCCTCACCGAGCAATGTGAGTTGCTCATTCGCCAAAGTGGCCAAAGGTACATCGACGAAACGCCCCTGCACTTTCATCCATTCGTTTCGTGTACGCTGTGCAAGCTTGCCCGTATATTCACCAAATGCCTGGTGAAGAACTCCTACGACAATGAGCCGCCCGTCGCTGCGAGATGCGAGTTCCGCCAACTCCTGCAAGAAATGGAGGTCGCCGCGGCCCGCGGCCGCAGCCTCGAGGATTTTCCCAAGTTCATCAAGGATTATCAGCAGACCCGCAGTCTTCGGTTTGGAGGCAATCTTTTTGATTGTGTCAAGTAGCGCCTTTCCACCGTCAGAACTAGTCTTGATTGGTTTTCTGATCAGGTTTTCGCGGCGCAGTGCTTCTTCGAGTTGCTCAGCACAATCTTGTTTTCGGCCAACCACGGCTACGGAGCGATACCCAAATCTTCCAGGCCTAAAAGTATCAACGATACTTTTGCCGGCGTCTTTGGTGATTGTTAGCGCCGTGCGTCGACGCGCATCCGGCTTGCTCAGCAAAGCGGAAAGAACGACTGCAAGGCTCGATTTACCACCGCCGAATGGGCCTGTCCAGGTATACGCGCCTTGACCAGATTCGCGCGATTGCGTTGCCAAAGTTTCAAGTGCGTTAGCAAATGTTGGCGGGCAGATGAAACCATGTAATGCGTTGACGTCATTCAGATCCGTGTCTAATCGAATCGAACGCTGAAATCGCCTCTTGACGACTACTGTGCTGTGACGACTCATGTCTAAGCCGCCATCCGACGTGTAGATCTATACGATCTCTTCAAAAGGAGTTGAAGGTCAAATGTATCTGGATCTTCAGGTGAGATCAGCTGCCGCATCCCGGCCGTTTCCGACCACACCAGTTTGCCGCTCGTTTCAGCATCGAGCTCTGCAAGGTAATCCGCCAAGGATTCTTCATCCAATGCGAAGACGCGGCCTGGAGAACCGGGTGCATGCATCAGCATATCGAAGGACAAGGTTCGAGTTTCGGAAAAGTTACGTCTCCAATAGTCGGCAACAGCGTACGCCAACATTCCCGTTGGCAAAGACGGTTTCGCGCCTCTCGCAATTTGGAACATTTCTTTTCGTCCCGTATTTCTTATGAGTGATAGCTCCGTTAGAGGACATTCCAATGTGTCCTCTTTTGTACCGGCACTATCACGGTCTACATACGTCCTTATAAGACACTCAACGTCTCGCTTCAGGGTCGCTATTGCGACTTTGAGCTCCCGATCTCTACAAATGCGAAGAAGGTGATCAACTAGGAGAGACCGGTCAAAGCTCGCATGCGGGCAGTGGTTGAATAGCCAAAACCAGGTCGAGGTTCGCTCTGGAGCGGACGCAAAACGCCAATGCAAGAGCCACAATGTACTCGGGTCTTCCATCCATGGGTCCAACCCGCGATCATTAAATATCAGCTCGGCATCGTCTGTAGTTTCGTACGGGCCGAGATGCGCTCGCACCTCTCGTATCATGCCCGCCGCTAGCGCCCAATAGCGCATTGACGCCACCATGTTTTTGCCTACACCGAATCGCGCGATCGCATCCTTACTGGAAAATACCTCTTTTGTATCAATGCCTTGCTCGGCATTCTGCGTCACTGCGTCGTGAACCTTCTTCAGCCACCCGTAGCGCAATGGAAACGTTTCGTGGCCAGAAAACTGAGGTTTCATTTCCGTTGGAAAAGCAGAACTATCCATATTGCATCTCATCGTTAACTGGCGGCATCTTGCAGTTGAAGCCTAGGCCCCCCTAGGTCTATAGTCAACTGGACGAAATCGCCAGGTGACTATTCGGAGAATACGTGTCAATTCGGCCGATTTATCTCGACAACAACGCCACAACACCAACTGACCCTCGTGTCATTAAGGCGATGGATCCATGGTGGTTCGAGAATTGTGGCAACCCTCATTCCGGGGACCATTGGTTCGGGTGGACAGCTAATCGAGCCGTAGAGAAAGCTCGCCTTCAAGTAGCCTCACTGATCGGGGCAGACGAAAACGATATTTTGTTTACTTCAGGAGCAACCGAAGCAAATAACTTATCGCTGCTCGGCGCTGCCGGGTGTCGAGGCGAAGATAGACGCAAAGTCATCGTAAGCGCGGTCGAGCACAAATGCGTTTTGGAGTCGGCCTCCGCTCTTGAACGGTTGGGGTTCTCCGTAGACATAACTCCCGTAGACTCCGAAGGCGTGATTGACCTCGACGTGTTTTCGAGGTTGCTCGATGAGCGCACATCGATCGTTTCTGTGATGTTGGTCAACAACGAAATCGGAACGATACAGCCGATAGAAGAAGTGTCGAAGCTATGTGCGTCAGTGGGAGCTTGGCTTCATTGCGATGCGGCCCAAGCACCGGCCGCTGTATCCTTTAGCGTGGATAATCTTGGTATCGACTTGCTCAGTTTATCGGCGCATAAGATATACGGACCCAAGGGTATCGGTGCCATGTATGCTCGTTCCGACATCCTCACACGACTGCAACCGCAGACATTCGGCGGGGGGCAAGAGAAAAACGTGCGATCTGGAACTATCCCAACGCCACTTGTGGTTGGCTTTGGCGAAGCTGCTGAGATTATGGAGAGGGAGTTTTTGAGTGAAAATCGGTCTTTGCGGCAACGTGCGCTGGCCTTGTGGGACGGTATTTGCAAACTCGATAGCACCGCTCATCTGAATGGGCCCCTTCATCGCCGGCACCCTGGAAACCTCAATATCCAGTTTCCTGGGCACGATGCATCGGCACTGATCGGCGCCCTGCAACCAAATGTCGCGGTTTCGACTGGCTCAGCGTGCACAACGGGAACACCAGAGCCATCTCATGTATTACGAGCAATTGGCTTGTCGATGACAGAAGCTGAGAATTCTGTGCGCTTTGGGGTGGGCCGATTTACGACATTCGAAGATATCGAGCGGGCGCTATCCTACCTTGACTCGGCGCTTCGAAGTACTGCTCAAGCCGTAGCCTGACATGGTTAGTCTTTTATTTTTTCGACTTTGCGGCATGCGTCGAAGTAGCGCTCCTCTAATTGACTCAATGTCAAATTTCTAGCCGCCAAGAGCTCATCAAGCTCCGCTAAAGGTGGGCCGAATTCGGTTAGGTCGATACCGGGTAGTGACGCGATCGTTCGATCAAAATCAATCTGCGCATCGCGACTTGGGTCTGACTCGAGCAAGTACTGAGACTTAAGATATAGTGGTTGGGGTGGGTGATCCTGATCGTAGAAAAACCAATCGATTTCCTGATCACGTAGTCGAACCTTTACTCGGGTTTGCAGCAAAGGCATGGGCTTTTGGAAATCGTCATAGGTCATCAACGAAACCTTTCCAGATGTCATGTGGATCTTGATTAGGTCCACTCCGTCTGCGTCACCAAACAATTGCAGAGCACACCCTACGTAGATTCGAAGTAGCCCTGGCAGCCGCCCTAGCATAGGTGTGGGGACCACAAAAGAATGGTCTTCCTCCAGGCGACCGCAATTCAGACGCTCACGCGCTTCTAAGCAAACATCAGTAATCTTTTCGGTATCAGCAACTGAAAAAAGCGCTAGCTTGGCAATATCATACGCGGCGCTTGGCTTGCTGAAGAACGCCTTGATGTCGCGCTGCAAACTCCTAGGCATACGCGAATAGGATCGCCTCCGCTCAAAGAAACTCAAGGCAAGGAAGACAGTCAGATCCTCGATTCGACCGCTCCTCGCCTCCTCAAACTCTTCCTCGAAGTACAACTCGGAACAAGCGAGAAATGCCTTACGGTGCGACCCTGCAACACGCCTCAGCTCCTGACTTCTTTCGAACTCATCGTTTGCTGGCATCCGACCTAGATCCAAACAGCAGGCCCAAAAATCTTGGAATAGCCCCTCGTTGCAATCAATAAGATCCTGCACATCAACATGAGAGGGCTTCCTATCGCGTTGTGTAAGTTGTCGCCACTGCCGTTGAACTTTTTGCCGTCGCGCTAGGAAACTCTGCTCCTCGAGTTCGTCTTTGAATATGCAGAATATTCCTGGTCCAGCAGCAACAGATCCTTTCCCTAGCGTCGACTCAACGAACTGTTTCAGTTCGGCTTGTGTATAGTATTTCTGAAATGTATTTCGAGACGTGATCACGCCGTCCCTATATTGTCGAAACTGGCGTGTCTTCGACGCGCCACCAAGCATTACAGAGACAATAAGAAGTCTATTGGCTAGCGCGAACGCCTCATTTAGGACTTGCCGTCGTTCCTCATAGTCTTCGATCACGTTGATTACGAAACCTAGATTCACGAGGTCGGCTGATCGCTTTGCTATGCCAGGGCGATGCACCGGGTCCCAGCCCGCAACGTCAATACCATGTGCCTCTAACTCTAAAACGTCATGTCCCTGCCCACACCCGTAGTCAAAAACACTATGCTCGCCGTTCAAATACCCAGCCCGACCCAGGAACTGCATTGGAGCAGACAGCGTATCTCTATGAATAGCGGTTCGATGACGTTCAATAGACTCTACTTTGTCGGAACGATCTGGCCGCGGCTTGCTAGTGAGCTGAACGAGTCGCCCGTTGCTAATCTCGAATCCTTTCTGTTGTAGCAGCCGGCCCCAATCTTTCTGCAGCCCAATCTTCTGTCCTTTCTCATACAAGCCGGCTTGTTCGGCTTGCTGTGTGATTCTCCTAAACTCTTTGTGGCGACTATCAGTCTTGGAAAGCAGCAACTCTTTTCGATGCAGAATAGGAGGATTGGAGCTAGCCTGATAATTGACAGTCCTACTCCTATTGCGAACAAGGTCAATGCTTAGAGCGCGCCTTAGAGTTGGGAAGTCCTCTTCGAAGAAAGACGGATATGACAGCAAGGAGATCTTAAAATCTTTTCTGTAGAACTTGACCACATTCCAAGAGTGGTCCGGCGCAAACTCCTCGGCGAGATCATCGATTAGCTCTTGAATTGTCGCACTCGTTTCACCTAGTGCGCTCTCGTGTATGTAAATGGCGTCTGGTAGCACCTTCCCCAATTTAATGGTGTCTACAGACTGCCGAAAATTATTGAAATCAGTTCTTGCGCTCACGACTTTATTCTAGGCCAATTGCAATGGATTTCGCCCAACGTGGACGCAGAAACCTAATCCGTCCTTTCCTGTCCTGGCAACGCTGGGGTTTAAACCCGTTATCGCGGACGCTTTCGAATATGCCGAGAATGGCCATGGAGGAGCGTCATGCCAGAAAGAAGAACCTACTCAGCAGAGTTTAAACGTGAGGCGGTTGCCCTGGCGAATCAACCCATTGCAACCAAAGCCCAGAACGGTCGCGAGCTGGTCGTCAACCCGAACATGGTCACGCGCTGACGGCGCTCAGTAATGCGCATCGTAGGTGCCCCCTGATGCTTTTCTTGGGTGAAAGCATTTCAACAGGGCGCGGTCGCAGAACGTGACGCCGGGCGAGAGTTTTTCGCTCTGTACAGAAGATTGCTCTACATAACGAATATTGGGGTGACTTACTTGCCATGGGATGGGTGTCGTTGGGCTCCGGTTGATCGACAAATTTAGGAATCTGAAGTTTCTCTGGTGTAGACAATCAGAGCAGTGATGTGGCGAGCCATTTGCTCAATTTTCCTGGGTCGTCGATGCGATCTTTAGGCAACTTTGTTAGGTTCTGCGTCGCATGGATGCCGATCAGAGTATGCCGGCCCACATGGTTTGTCATAAGCCACGACGAGACTCTTATTACTGGCTTTTATAACTGGCATTACTGTCACCTTTGTGCCAGTATCCACCGAATGCGAAGAGACGATCCGATACTTCGATACTCCATAGATGAGATCTGCGAACACGCAGAGAGCGCTCGGGAGGCTCACCCACTATTGCGTCTGGCTGAACCAGTGGACAAACGGCTGGTTCGCTACTATGTCCAACAAAAATTGCTTCCCGGGGCCACTTCGCGAGGCCCAGGTACGACGTACCCGGAATCAATGATCTGGCGCCTACTGTTCATAATGCTGCTCAAGCGCCACGGCCTTAGCCTCCAGCAAATTCGCAAAACTCTGCGCAAAGTCCCTGAAGCGACAATGCAACGTGTAGTCGAAGGCCAGGAACCGCTGGCGATTCAGTCTGGGCTGTCAGCGGCCGAGATTGACGCGCGTGTCAATGCGGGCGAGCAAGTGGTGTTTCTCCATCGCGACTCGCCTGAGAACTCACCCGAGTGGCAGGTAATTGCGAACACCGACAGCTTGAAGATCGAGGTTCGCATGAAGCGCCTGTCGCCTCATCAGCGCAAGCTGGTTCGTCGAGTTGCGTCACTGCTGCGGGACGTCGTCATCTTGGATCCCGCGTCGGGCGCGTAGAATGATGGGCTTCGATAGTAACCACAAGCGCTTGCCGTTTGTATCGATAGGCGGAATACCCGTACTCGATAGCGGCAACAGTCTATTGGTCCTGGACACCGGATCTCCCGTCAGCTTTGCACGTTCGGGTGTTGTGAGTATCGACACGGACTGCGTTGACGTGCCTACGAGAACTGAGGTGGTCGATTGCGACGAACTAAGCGAGTTCCTCGGTCTTCGCGTTGATGGTTTGATTGGTGCGGATCAGTTGAGAGAACACGACCTTCACCTGTGTTTGCAGGAGAAGTGGGCGGTGTTCACGCAGAGTAATCCTGAGACACCGAACAACCCTATCCTTGTCGAGACGCCGTCCGGTTTGCCCGTAGTCCGATGCGTCATCTCGAACGCTCAGCGCCGTCTCGTTGTCGATACTGGTGCGAAGGTTAGTTATCTGAGATCAGATTTGGCAAACGAATCTTCACCTCTCGGGCCCCTCACGGACTTCTACCCCGGCGTAGGTAGCTTTCGAACGCAGCAAGTCTCGCTAAACGCGCAAATTGCTGAAGCCCCAGCATCACCACAAGCTTTTGGTATTGCGCCCTCAGCCGTTGAACGGGTCCTGGGCGCTGCAAATCTTGATGGGATAGTGGGCATGTCGTGGCTAGGCGATTGGGCAAGTCTTCGACTGTCTTGCCAGAATGGCTGGATGGTGCTTTCTGACAGGAGCGACGACCGCACATGAAACTTGTGGCAGGACTTTCCTGGTTGCTGGGGCGGCGTCTCTCCGGAATTGCGATTCTGGAAGCTATTGATGCGCCGATTAGCCGCGTGCTTCTTGAGGTAGATGGTGAGTTCACTTACGAGATCTATTGTCGAGAGCCCATCTCCGGCACAGCGAAACCCGATGAAATCGATCTGGTTGCCGCTGTGGAACGACGTTTGAGTGATCGAGTTGTTGCCATGCGAACCATTGACCTGAATGCCTTTCCCTTCGGCCCGCAACTACCACTTTTTGGGACCGAGTAGTGCAAGATGTTAGTTATTGAGCGACGCAACGCGTTCCTTGCATTGAGCATCCTCGCTGATCGCGAACGTTGGTGCTGGAACCTTGGGTGCACGACATGTGGGCACCATGTTTTTCGGCACGGCTTGCGCGAGTTGTCCAAAGGACTTCATCCCGACGAGCCGAGTTGGCGGTTGCATGATCGATATCCACAGTCTGCAGAATTTCGTGGCGTGCTCCCGGGACTATCGCCCACGGAACAGCACGCGGTGCAAGGCATCGTAGCGGGCGTCAGTCTTTTTGACCTGAACCGGCACTGTCGATTCCCTGACTGGCTTGGCTATATCGGGATTGTTTTGGCGTACACAGAAAAGGTCGAGCAAAGTACGCCATTGTTGACGAAGAAGCTGGTTCCTCAGTTCGAAGAATTGTCTGGAAAGGCAACCGATTCGGACTTTCGACAAATTGAGCGGAACGAAAGCGGTGATTGGCGGTTGAGATGGCAGGACCTAGAGCGGTTCGAAGGACGGATTCGCATGCACACAATGGGGTAATTCCAAGTCGCTTGCTAAGCCTACCTTAGAGTATTCGCAGTAATTTGTTCTTGTAGCCTCACTTCGGACGTTTTAGTAGAGGACGGGTGGCGAAGGTCGCTTTTCATTATTGAGGGCTCTGCAATCCCCGAAATTCCCTGCTGCCTGGTAGACTCCCAAGTCATCTAGGCCACGTCGAAGCACGATGGAAGACCAAGCCAGTGCAGCCTGCCGCTCCGCCGCTTTTGACTGGTTACGGGCGCAGACCGAAGCCGGTGTTGATACGCTGCCGCGGAGGCAGCTTGAACAAGGCTTTCCGTACGGAGGTGATTGGGTTCGGCTGGTAGGCCCGCAAGGCATCTTTAAGCCGGCGCAGATCAAGTATTTCCCTATATCCATCACTACAACCACAGCAGGCCCGTACGCCGATTCGTTTGATCCCAGTGGCGACTATCTGCTGTACAGCTATCGTGGCACTGACCCGAACTTTCACGAGAATCGCCGGCTACGCGATGCGATGAATGAGCGGATCCCGTTGATCTACTTTTACAGCACAGTGCCTGGGCAATACTTGGCGATTTTCCCGGTCTTTATAGTCGGCGACGATCCCGACCGACTGACCTTCACTGTCGCCGCTGATGATCCGCTTCAGCTTCGATACGAACGTGACGACACAGACGACAAGATCCGGCGCCAGTATGTAACGCGACAGGTCCGCCAGCGAATGCACCAGAGGACCTTTCGGGATCGCGTACTTCGTGCCTATCGTGAACAGTGCTCAATCTGTCGATTACGCCACACCGACTTGCTCGATGCGGCCCACATTACGCCCGACAGTGACGAAGCAGGTGAGCCGGTCGTCAGCAACGGTCTGTCTCTTTGCAAAATCCACCATGCGGCGTTTGACCGCGACTATTTTGGAATACGACCCGACTATAGAATTGTCGTCCGTCCCGAGATCATGCGGGAAGAAGATGGCCCGATGCTCAAGACGGGGCTGCAGCAGATAGACAACTCGAGTCTAATTCTCCCTCGTAGCGTTCAGCAGCGGCCAGATCCGGAGCGACTCAAAGTGAGATTTGAATCATTTGCGGAGCTAGCGCTTTAAGGATATCTGATATTGCTGGCGGGTTGAGGGTCTACAGTCTGGAAGCACAACTGATTGACGGAAAGAGGGCTAAGAGATCGACCTAGCGCTGATTCCCTTTGCAAAGCGGCATAGCGACGGTGAGATGGTTGATGTCTATTCCGTCAAGCGAGGGCGTGCGTGTGACTGCTATTGCCCATCCTGTAAGACCCCGATGATTGCTCGGCAAGGGTCAGTGCGCGAATGGCATTTCTCCCATGAAGCCAGACAAGGATCTACTGAAGATGTTTGCGAGTACTCAGCCCTTGTTTCTATCCGCCTGATGGCACATCAGGTGCTATCCAGAGCTGACAAGATGCGCGTCCCGTCAGGGCCCCTCGAAACTCGCAGCCCCGGAAGACAGGTCACCCTAGATTCAATACGGGTCGACACCGATTTTGAGGGCCAGAAAGTTGATGCCTTAGCTTTAGTGAAGGGCATTCCTCTCGTGCTCTATATGACGCACAAGACACGACCTGTGCCGGCGGCGCTGTTGATGCCCGCAGATCAGAAAGCAGGCGTACTGAGTATTGATTTGCCGTCACTGTGGCGACGAACGCAAGAAACGTCTGGCAATGAATTCGACAGCGACACGTTCGCGCGCGCTCTGATCTACGAAGTCACTCCAAAGAGGTGGGCATACCACCCTGCCCAGAATACCCAGCCACCTATTTCGACCGAGGTGCCACGACAATCCGCGCGACGCATTCAAGAGGCTATTACGACGAAGGAGCCGTCAAGGCCACACGTTGGTGTCCAGGACGACTCTCCCTTGTTATCTCGATTCAGGTGCTCTCAATGCGGCGCAACTTGGTTTGCCGGCAACAGCGAAGCAGGTGCGCGGAGATGTCAGGTGTGCGCGCGTGATGCTGGAGTAAGGATTTCTTGAGCAACCGCTGTTTTCCGGGACCAGTCCGATTGCTCGCGCGATGGAGCGCGCTTCTTCCGCACTTGGAATAAGGTGTAAACCATGTATCCGGAATACACCCTTGAAGGGATGGTGGCCAGGGGCGGAATCGAACCACTGACACGCGGATTTTCGGTTATCGAAATCAATAGCTTACCAAGACTCTAAGTCGCCCAATATCGCGTAATCGCCGAACCTCGCTCGCCGGTACCTTACACTGAGTAACGGTAGTTGATTTCGGATTCGGCACCAATGTAAGCCGCAGGAGGCGTCAATCGGGACGAAGGAAACCGAACAGCATCGTAGATGCCCGTGTGAGAATCGACGTTCGGTAGGGGAGGGTCAATATTCCCTCACCTAACGCGGAAGGAATTATTGCTCCGGGTTCTACGAATCTGAGAGATGGTCTGGCGTGTTTTGGCGCTAGGCTCTGACAACGTATTTGACAGAGCAGTGGTTGCCGGGGCAAGTATAAGGAGATTCCCGCCTAATTCGGCGAAGGAACAAGACAGTCGAG
Organism: uncultured Pseudomonadota bacterium; assembly: GCA_913055625.1. Taxonomy (GTDB): domain Bacteria; phylum Pseudomonadota; class Gammaproteobacteria; order Steroidobacterales; family Woeseiaceae; genus UBA1847. The sequence goes on from CAJXJW010000003.1 coordinate 409,338, forward strand.
TACGGTGTCAACGTCAATTGGCCTACGGCTCATTAGAATGAGGCTGTGGTTGTCGCGTGAAAGCACATACATATAGTTATCCGTACCATCTGCTTCCGATGGATACGCAAGTTTCCGGATGTTGAGACCTACGGCATTTTCATGATCAGAATGCAATGGTATACCTTCTGCAATCTTGTTCTGATCGATCACTTCCGTCCAAATGCTAATCAAGCTCCAGGGTTCTCCAGACCCAAGAACTCTGTTCTTGGGACTACTAAGCCCGATGTCCATAGGATCTCTACTCCATATTTCAAAGTTCTCCGGGACAATCATTTTGTACCCAACGTGCGTATCCAAGAGCAGCTCCGAACTCGTCGAACACTGAATTTGGTCGATCGACTCCGAGAGGTACGGATTGTCTGTCGTAGTTGACTCTTTGCATGCGCTAAGACAGCAGCCACAGAGAACTGTGAAGGCCAGAAGGAGTGGAAGGTTTCTCAATGCTGGTTCCACCTTAGTGCACTTCGAAGGATTCGATTTCACACAATGCTGGACTGTGTATGGGCCCGCACCCAATTCCCACGCTTGCGTCCATTGTCGTCCACATGTGTTCGTACTTCCAACTGGTATGCACGAAATGGACACTTCGACCGCGCATCTCTTGCCTGCCAACAGAATCGCGTTCGTAAGTTTTGGATTTGATTGGTGGCCAGGGGCGGAATCGAACCACCGACACGCGGATTTTCAGTCCGCTGCTCTACCAACTGAGCTACCTGGCCATCTTTTTGGAGCGAGTCGCGGAGGCGGGGTCTCGGTCCGGTTCATCATCTCGCGGATTTGGGCTTGGCGTTCGATCCGGTATTGGATCGCCCGCAAGCGGGCTCCTACAGCGGTTCTGCCGGACCCGGTGGCGGCGGGTCGAGCAGCGCCTTGGCGAGGGCCGCGAGGCCGGGTATTAGACCCAGCCCGGGGCGGGCAGTCAACTGTCTGGGCCTGAATCCTCGGCCTTGGCCGGCTCCGCCGGTGGGGCCGCCTTCGCCGCCTCCGCCGAAATCCGCTCGAGCTCCTCGATGAAGCTCCGCCGGGACCTCGTCAGCCCCAGCTTCTGCCACACCGGCCACAGGCGGCGCGTGCGCACCACGAACTCGTCGCGGTAATACTCCTCCGCGAGGTAGCCCTGCTGGTACTGGAAGTGCATGTTGTCCCAGTGCGCCTGCTGAGCGATCTGCCACTGGCGGAAGCGGCTGCGGTCGAGCGGCGAGAGCTCGTCCAGGCTCTCCAGCCGTTCCGGGTAGCCGGCCTGCGTCAGCGTCGCGATGATCCGGCCCACGTCCGAGGCGGCCGCCTGCACCAGCATGCTCTGCAGCGCGTCCGAGCGCATCTGGTAGGTCTGGGCCAGCGCCAGGCGCTGCGCCGCCTCGATCGACCGCGTGTTCTGCCGCACCTGCACGGCCAGGTACACGAGGGTGAAAAACACCGCTATCGCGCCGAGCAGCTCGCCCAGTGCTCCCAGCTCCATGATGTCCATCGCCAGCGCCCTCCGAGGGTAAATTCCCGCTAGCATGCCGAAGCCCCGGGCGTTCCGCACGCCTGCCGATCCCTGCCTTTTGTCCAATCGATCATGGGGTTCCGGCCGCGCGTCCCTTATACTCCCCCCCGTCTGGGGAGAGACAACAAGAATATGTCCCTGTTTGCCGAACTCCGGCGCCGCAACGTCATCCGCGTCGGTGCCGCCTACTGCGTGGCCGCGTGGATCGTCGCGCAGGTCGCCGAGTTCGCGTTCGAGAACTTCGGCGCGCCCGACTGGGTGCTGAAGTCCCTCACCGTCGTCCTCCTCCTCGGCCTGCCGCTGGCACTCATCTTCGCCTGGGCCTTCGAGCTCACGCCCGAGGGCATCAAGCGCGAGCGCGACGTGCCGCGCGACGAGTCCATCACCCCGCAGACCGGCCGCAAGCTCGACCGCGTCATCATCGGCATCCTCGCCGTGGCCGTCGCCTGGTTCGCGTGGGACAAGTTTGCGCCCGGGCCTGACGACGAGCCCGTGGCCGCGTCGCCGCCCGCCGAGGCCGCCGCGCCCGACGTGCTGCCCGCCCCCGCCGACAAGTCCGTCGCCGTGCTGCCGTTCGTCGCCATGTCCAGCGGGCCCGACGACGAGTACTTCGCCGACGGCCTCACCGAGGAAATCCTGAACTCGCTGGCCCAGCTCCCCGAGCTGCTGGTCACCGCTCGCACCTCCGCGTTCTCGTTCAAGGGCCAGGACCTGCCCGTGCAGCAGATCGCCGAGGCGCTGAACGTGCAGCACGTCGTCGAGGGCTCGGTGCGCCGCGCCGGCGACCGCGTGCGCGTCACCGCCCAGCTCATCCGTGCCGGCGACGCGTTCCACCTCTGGTCCCAGAACTACGACAGCACGTCCGCCGACACCATCACCGTGCAGGAGGACATCGCCGAGCAGATCGCCGCCGCGCTCGACGTCGTGCTCGACGAAGGCAAGCGCGAGGCCATGCGCCAGGCCGGGCTGCGCGACGTCGCGGCGTTCACGCTGTTCCAGAAAGGGCTCGACTACTTCGACCGGGCGCACGGCGAGGTCGGCATCATGGTCGGGCTCAACCAGGCCAACGAGTACTTCGACCAGGTGATTGCACGCGTCCCCGACTACGCGCCCGCTTACGTGGCGCATTCCGACCTCTACGTGCACAAGCTGGCCGACGATGCCTCCTTCGGAGACGCCGCCACCCTGACCGATGACGAGGTACAGGCCGCGCTGGACACGATCCTGGCCGACTATCGCAACGCCGAGCGCTACGCGAAGACCCCCGCGATGCGCGCCATGACGGAATTTGACCTCGCCTACGTCGGCGGCAACTGGCGCGGCATCACCGGGCGGCTGGAGCGGGCCCTTGCCAGCGAGGGCTGCTACGACGGCAACTGGACCTCGCTCGTGTCCTACCCGTTCGGGCTTGCTGAACAACACCTCGGGAACGCGCAGCGCATGCTGGCGTGCGACCCGCGCCGGTCGCTGTCCTGGTTCAACGTCTCGCGTGCGCACCTGCGGACGGGCCAGCCGGAAGAAGCGCTCAGGATCGCGCGCGAGGGCACCGACATCGCACCCGGCGCCTGGCTCTACTTGGCGCTCGTCCGTGCGCTGGTGGCAAATGGGCAATACGCCGAGGCGCTGGACGTCATCAGCAACGACATCAGCGATCCACTCGCCGCCAAGGTACTCCGGGCGATGGTCGCTGCGCACCGTGGCGACGACGAGGCCTATCGCGCGGCGGCCGACATCGCGCTGGCCGACCCCGAGCTCGGCGCCTACTGGTGGCTGATCATCTCGGCCTGGGGCGGGCAGCTCGATGACGCCAACGCCTACGCGCAGCAGATCGACCGGCACGCGTTCAGCCCCGTCGTCTTCACGCAGGTCCTCCAGTGGTGCGCCTGCGGCGCGCCCTGGGACCTCGACACCACCCCGAACTTCGCCGCGAAGGTCCGTGAAGGCGGCATTCCCTGGCCGCCCGTACAGCCGATGAGCTATCCGAACAAGGACTGGTAAGCCATGAACGACCCGCAACCGATTACGGCGACCGCGCCAAAGCTCGCGCCCGTCACGTCCGACGAGCGCCTGGACGTCATGGACATCCTGCGCGGCTTCGCGCTCATCGGCATCCTCGTCATGAACATCGAGTGGTTTGGCCGCCCGATCTGGGAGTTGCACACGTTCGACCCGACCCTCACCGGCGGTGACCACACCGCCGGCTGGCTCGTGCGCTGGCTCGTCGAGGGCAAGTTCTACAAGCTGTTCTCGGTGCTGTTCGGCATGGGCTTCGCCGTGATGCTGCTGCGCGCCGAGAAGGCCGGGCGCCCGTTCAAGGCCTGGTTCTTCCGGCGCATGGTGGTGCTGTTCCTCATCGGTATCCTGCACTACATCTTCATCTTCACCGGCGACATCCTGAACGCCTACGCCGCCGCCGGCGTCGTGCTGCTGCTGTGGCTGATGTTGTTCCGCACGAAGAAGCTCGAGAAACGCAACACGCCCGGGTTCTTCGCGCGCTTTGCTTTCGGGATGCTGCTGATCCCGGTCTTTGTCACCGGCGCAACCAGCGTGTTCGAGGGCCTGACGCAGGACGGCGCGACCTTCGAGGAAACCTGGGCGGAGCAGCAGGAAGTGGCCGCACTGGCGAAAGCCGAGCTTGCTTTGCCGCCGCCCGTGGAAGACGAGGAAGCGGCAACGGAAGACGACAGCGACGCGGCGGCCGCAGAGGACGCCGCCGCGGCCGAGGACGATTCGGAGGCCACCGAGGAAGACGACATCGCGACGCGGGTCGAGGAATGGGTCGACTACGAACGCGACAAGGAAGAGACCACGGCCAGGGAGGTCGCGGCGCTCGCCGACGGCAGCTTCGCCGAAGCCACCGCGTGGCGCTGGCAGCAGCTACCGACCGAGCTCGCCTCGGTACCGTTCTTCGCCATCGTGATCCTGCTGCCCGTGTTCCTCATCGGCTACTGGCTCATCGCGAGCGGCATCCTGCCGAATCACCGGCAACACAAGTCCTTGTTCCGTTGGCTCACGGGCGTCGGCTTCTTCATCGGCCTGCCCGTCAGCGCCTACGGCCTCGCACTCGCCCAGCACCCCGTGCACGAACTTGCGGGCAGCATCCAGATGATCAGCTTCATCCTGAGCCTGATTGGCGAGTACCTCGTCTGCGCGGGCTACCTCGGCGCCATCGTGTGGCTGTCGATGACGGCGCGCGGGTCGAAGTTGCTGTCCGTGCTCGCGCCGATGGGCCGCATGGCGCTCACGAACTACATCGGCCAGACGCTGATCCTGTCGATCCTCTTCTACGGCTACGGCTTCGGGCTGTACGGCCAGGTCGGGCGCGCGAACCAGATGCTCATCTGCCTCGCCATCCTCGTCTTCCAGGGGGTGTTCTCGGCGCTGTGGCTGAAAGCCTTCCGCTTCGGCCCGCTCGAGTGGGTGTGGCGCTCGCTGACCTACATGGCCTGGCAGCCGATGCGCATCACTCGGGGGTAGGCCCCGACAGCCGTGCCCCCGGGGCTCCCGGGCACCTTGAAGCCGGCCGGCCCGCCCCCATTTCTGGCCGACGTCACCGCTTAGGAGCCTGAAACCCATGCTGAAACGCGTCGTCCTGTTCGTAGCCACCAACGTTGCCGTCCTGCTCGTGCTGAGCGTCGTGCTGCGCTTGCTCGGCGTGGACCGGATCCTTGACGAGTCGGGAACGGGCATCAATTACCAGGCGCTCCTTATCCTGTCGCTCGTGATTGGTTTCGGCGGCTCTTTCATTTCACTCGCCATGTCGAAATGGATCGCGAAGCGCTCGACCGGCGCGCGCGTCATCGAGCAGCCGGCGAACGCCACCGAGGCGTGGCTCGTGAACACCGTGCAGCGCCAGGCCCGGGACGCCGGCATCGGCATGCCCGAGGTCGCGATCTATGACGCGCCCGACATGAACGCGTTCGCCACCGGCATGCGCCGAGACGCGTCACTGGTCGCGGTCAGCACCGGCCTGCTGCGCGGCATGTCGAAGGAAGAGGTCGAGGCCGTGCTCGCGCACGAGGTCTCGCACGTCGCGAACGGCGACATGGTCACGATGACGCTGCTGCAGGGCGTGCTGAACACGTTCGTCATCTTCCTGTCACGCATCGTCGGCCACGTCATCGACCGCGTGGTGCTGAAGAACGAGCGGGGCTACGGCATCGGTTACTTCGTGTCGGTCCTTGCCGCGCAGGTCCTGCTCGGCATCCTCGCGAGCCTGATCGTCATGTGGTTCTCGCGCTGGCGCGAGTTCCGGGCCGACGCCGGCTCCGCGAAGCTGAACGGGCGCGAGCCGATGATCCGCGCGCTGCAGCGCCTCGGCGGCGGCCAGCCGGCACACCTGCCGGAGTCGCTCGAGGCCTTCGGCATCTCCGGCGGCAAGCGCGCATTCGGCAAGCTGTTCCTGAGCCACCCGCCGATTCCCGAGCGCATTGCCGCGCTGCAGGCGCGCTGATCAGCCGCCGAGGTAGTCCATCTTGCCGAGCCCCACGCCGTTGAAGCGCAGGATCGCGTAGGCGATCGACACGTGGAAGTAGAAATTCGGCAGCACGAAGCCGTTGAGGTAGTCGATGCCCTTGAAGCGGAACTCGCGGTTCGGGACTTTCAGCAGCACGTCGCGTTCGGCCGCGCCGTCGAACTGCGCCGCGTTGAACGCGCCGAGGAAGTCGATGCCCTTCTTCAGCCGCGCGTGGATGTCGGCGAACGTCGCCTCGTCGTCGGCCCACTTCGGCGTCTCGCTGCCCGTGAGGCGCGCCGCGGCACCCTTGGCCACGTCCGTGCAGATGCGGATCTGCGCCACGAACGGCAGCATGTCGGGACGCAACCGTGCCTGGATCAGCACGTTCGGGTCGATCTCGCGTTCCGCCGCGAACGCTTCGGCCTTGCTCACGATCGCGTCGAGGTTGCCCATCGAACGCGCCAGCGACGTGACGATGGAATAGATATCCTTGCTCATCCCGAGTCTCCTGCCTGGGGGAACGGCCGAGCATAGTCCCGGCCTGGCACGGCAACAACGGGCGCTGCGGGAGCAGCGCGGCGTATGTCGGCCGCGGAACCGAGCCGCGGGGCGCTGCAGCCCCGCGGCCCGAGTGCTCACATGTCGAACGTCAGCGCGAGCTCGATCGAGCCGCCGGAGGCCAGGATCGGGCAGGCCTTCGCCTTCGCGATCGCATCGGCGTCGTTGTCGGCCTCGATCAGGCTGTAGCCGCTCACCGGGTTCGCGCCGCCGTCGGGCGTCACCGAGCTGTCCGGGTGTACGGTCGTCGACTTGCCGACCGGGTTGCCGCCGTCGATGACGGCCGCGCCCATGCCGCCCAGCCAGTTGCCCCAGGCGTCCATGACTTCCTTCATCTCGGCCTCGGTCTCCGGCTCGCTGCCGCCGTGGTAAACAAACAGGTACTTGCCCATCGTGATACTCCTCAGATTCGTGAATGGATCGCCGGGTCGAAATGGAGAATATGCCCAGCCACAGGCCAATACACTGGCGAATTTACTGATAATATTGGCGCCTCACTGTGCAGATCCCACAGCCGGTGCCGGAATCCGTCGACCTCAAGCCGCTCTCTGCCGTCCTCGCAACGCTCGTGGACCTCGGCACCGTGCCGGCCACCGGCCCCGCGCTCGCGGCGGACGCCGCGACCGTGCAGCAGGAACTCGCGGCCGAGATCCTGGAGCGCGTTCCCGCGTTCCGCGTCACCGCCAACCCGGACATCCTGCCGGAGCTGGCCGCGCATTCCGGCGAGCACGTCGCCGAGATCGTCCGGCTCCTCGGGGGCGGCACGCCGGGCGACCTCGCGTTCGTCAGCCAGCACGCGCAGCGACGCGCCGAACAGCGCTTTCCGCTGGAAGCCACGCTGCACGCCTACCGCTGCGGCCACAAGGTCATCTACAACTGGATTCGCCGGCACGCGGTTGCCGCAGAGGGCGTGGGCGAGTCGGAACTCGGCAGCGCGATTGCCGACTTCTCCATCGAGTACACGGACCTCATCAGCACCGTCGTCGCCGCCGACTACGTGGCGCACACGCGCGCACTCGCCGAGGCGGAAGGCGACCGGCGCAGCGAACTGTTCGGCGTGTTGCTCGGCGGCTTCGACGAATCGGACGGCCGCGTCGCGCGACTCCTGCGCCGCGCCGGCTATCTCGAGCAGCGCCAGTCCTACTGCGTCGCGCTCGCCCGTTCCGTCGACGCGCGCGAGATGGAAAAACCGACGCGCGCGCGCCGCATGGCGGACGCGGTCGGGAACGTGCTCTCGCGGCTGCCCGGGCGGCAACTCGTCGGCGTGCGCGACGACCGCGTCGTCGCGATCATCTCCGACACGCGCCGGCTCTCGGGCTGGACCGCGCCGCAAACCCGGCTCGCCGATCGCGTCTACCCCGAGCTGCTGCGCATCGGCCCCGCGGCCCTCATCGGCATGAGCACCGACGTGCCATCGACGTCGCACATCCCGAAGGCGCTCGCCGAGGCGGAGGTCGCGCTCGACTTCGCCACCGTCAGCGAGCGCGTCGTGCGCTACTCGTCGATTCCGGTACGGCAGATGGTGTTGCGCCAGGCGAGGGACGCGCTGCAGGCCTCGCTGCCCGCCTGGGTCGACGAGTTGCTCGCGGCCGACAACGCCGCCGGCGGCACGCTGGTCGCGACGCTGCGCGCGTACGCCGACGCCGACATGAACGTGCTGCGCGCCGCGAAGGCACTCGCCGTGCACGCGAACACCGTGTACGGGCGGCTGCAGAAGATCGTGGACCTGACGGGGCTGGACGCGCGGGGCTACGGCGCTCTCACGGAACTGTTGCTCGCGACGGACTGCCGGCAGGCATAAAAAAAGGCCGGGCGAATGCCCGGCCTGAGATGAGCCTAACCTGTTGGGGGGAACGGGGGTCAGGCCTCAAGGGGTTCGACGATTTTCCGTCGTGTTCATTACGTCGTCATTACGCGGCTCTCAATGCCTCCGCCGCGGACAGGTATTCGTAACCGAGATCGCGCGCGACCGCTTCGTGATTGACGTGACCGGCGTGCACGTTCAGGCCGTTCGCGAGATGCGGGTCGCGGGCCAGTGCCTCGCGCCAGCCGTGGTTCGCCAGCGCCTTCACGAACGGCAGCGTCGCATTCGTCAGCGCGAACGTGCTCGTGCGCGGCACCGCGCCCGGCATGTTCGTCACGCAGTAATGCACGACGCCGTCGACCACGTAGGTCGGGTCGGCGTGCGTGGTCGGCCGGCTCGTCTCGAAGCAGCCGCCCTGGTCGATGGAGATGTCGACCATGACCGCGCCGTTGTTCATGTCGCGCACGTTCTGCGCGGTGACGAGTTTCGGTGCGGCGGCACCGGCGACGAGAACGGCGCCGATGATGAGGTCGGACTCGGCCGACAGCTCGTCGATGATGTCCTTCGTCGAGTAGACGGTGCGCACGCGCCCGCCCCACTGGTCGTCGAGCTGGCGCAGGCGCGGCAGCGAGCGATCGAGGATCGTGACCGCGGCACCCAGGCCCACCGCCATGTCGGCCGCGTTCGCGCCGGCAACGCCACCGCCGATGACCAGTACCTTCGCGGGACGCACGCCCGGCACGCCGCCGAGCAGGATGCCGCGGCCGCCGTTCGCTTTCTGCAGCGCGAACGCGCCGGCCTGGATCGACAGCCGGCCGGCCACTTCGGACATCGGCGTCAGCAGCGGCAGAGAGCCGTCTTTCGACGTGACGGTTTCATAGGCGATCGCGGTCGTGCCGGACTTCACCAGTGCCTCGGTCTGCGCGGGGTCGGCCGCGAGGTGCAGGTACGTGAACAGCACCTGGTCGTCGCGCAGCATCGCGCACTCGTTGAGCTGCGGCTCCTTGACCTTGACGATCATGTCGGCGCGCTTGAACACGTCCTCGGCGCTGTCCAGCACCTTCGCGCCGGCCGCGACGTAATCCGCGTTGCTCATGCCGATGCCCTCGCCGGCGTTCGTCTCGACGAACACCTCGTGGCCGTCGCTCACCAGCTCCCGGACCCCGGAGGGCGTCATGCCCACCCGGAACTCCAGCGTCTTGATCTCCTTGGGGACCCCGATCTTCATGAACGTCTCTCTGCACCGGCAACCGCGCCGCTAATAGTTTCAAAGGATACTCCCACGAACCGACGATTTCATTGCGAAATCAGTGACAGTGCCCACGATCTGTGGCAGATTCTGCGGCCTATATCCCCCTCGTTCGTGGATTCTTCCATGGCCTTTGACAAGTTCGACCGCGCCATCCTGGAGGCCCTCCAGCAGGACGGCCGCGTGACCAACGTGCAACTCGCGAGCCGGGTCAACCTGTCGGAATCGGCGTGCCTGCGCCGGGTACGCGCGCTCGAGGAGGCCGGCGTCATCGACCGCTACGTCGCGCTGCTGTCGCAGCAGAAGGTCGGGCTGCCGGGCAGCGTGCTCGTCCAGATCGGCCTGCACCGCGAGGAAGAGCGTGACCTCGCCGCGTTCGAGCAGGCCGTGCGCGACATCCCCGAGGTCATGGAGTGCTACCTGATGACGGGAGAGTTCGACTACCTGCTGCGCGTCGTCGTCACGGACATGGCCGATTTCGAGCGACTGCACAAGGACCAGCTCACGCGCCTGCCGGGCGTCGCGCGCGTGAACTCCAGCGTCACGATACGCACGGTGCTGAAGAAGACGGAGCTGCCGCTGCGCGCGTGATCGGAGCGCCGCGCCGGTGGTGGTGGGCGCAATGCAAATGCGCTAGGGTGATCCGCCCCTGAATCGCTTGCAGGCACCCCCATGGCAACGACTGCGGAAGCCCTCGCCGGACCCGCCGCCGCGCCGCTGTCGGCGCGCTACGCAGAGGTCCGCACGCTCACCGTCACGCTGACCGACACGCTCGAGGTCGAGGACACCGTGGTGCAGACGATGCCCGACGTCAGCCCGACGAAATGGCACCTCGCGCACACGACCTGGTTTTTCGAGCGTTTCATTCTCGACGCGCACCTGCCGCGCTACCGCGTGTACGACGAGAGCTACGACTACCTGTTCAACTCCTATTACTACACGGCGGGCGACATGCACCGCCGGCCGGAGCGCGGACTGCTGTCGCGGCCGACGTTCGCGGAGATCCTCGCGTACCGCACGCACGTCGACGAGCACATGCAGGAGCTCATCGATCAGCGCGGCGATGAACTCGACGCGCTGATCGTGCTCGGCCTGAATCACGAACAGCAGCACCAGGAGCTGCTGCTCACCGACATCAAGCACGTGTTCTCGGTGCACCCGAACCGGCCGGCCGTGATGCCGGATCTCCCGGTACCGGAGCGCGTGCCGGCGCCGACGCTCGCATTCGATGCGCAGCCCGGCGGCATCGTGCGCATCGGCAGCGACGGCGACGGGTTCTGCTTCGACAACGAGACGCCGCGCCACGACGCGCTGCTGCACCCGCACAAGATCGCTGCGCGCCTCGTCACGAACCGCGAGTACCGCGCGTTCATCGACGACGGTGGCTACCAGGCGCCCGCGCTGTGGCTGTCCGACGGCTGGGCCGCGCTGAACGAGCACGGCTGGGAACGGCCGCTGTACTGGGACGAAGACCTCGAGTCCGAGTACACGCTCGGCGGCACGCGCGCGATCGACCCCGATGCACCGGTCGCGCACGTGAGCTTCTACGAAGCGGACGCGTATGCCCGCTGGTCCGGCGCGCGCCTGCCCACCGAGTTCGAGTGGGAGCACGCCGCAGCGGCCGTGGCTCCCGACGGCAACCTGCTGGAGGCGGGCTGGCTGCACCCGGTGTCGGGTGGCGGCAGCGGCTGGTTCGGCGACGTGTGGGAATGGACGTCGTCGCCGTACGTGCCGTACCCGGGCTTCCGGCCGCTCGCCGGTTCGCTCGGCGAGTACAACGGCAAGTTCATGTGCAACCAGGTCACGGTGCGCGGCGGCTCCTGCGTGACGTCCGCCGATCACGTGCGCGCAACCTATCGCAGCTTCTTCTACCCGGGCGCGCGCTGGCAGTTCACGGGCTTCCGCCTCGCGAAGGACGCGGCATCGTGAGCCATCGCGAGGAACTGGCGGAGATCGTCGACGGCCTGACCGCGCCGCGGAAGCACGTGTCGCCGAAGTACTTCTACGACGAGCGCGGCTCGCAGCTTTTCGACCGCATCACGGAGCTGCCCGAGTATTACCTGACGGCCACCGAGATCGACATCATGCAACGGCACGCCCGCGAGATCGCCGACCGCGTCGGGCCTCAGGCGAGCCTGATCGAGTTCGGCAGCGGCTCCAGCCTGAAGACGCGCATCCTGCTCGGGCACCTGCACGAGCTGGCCGCGTACGTGCCGGTCGACATCTCCGAGGAACACCTGCTCGCGGCGGCCGACGCGATCCGCGCCGAGTTCCCGCACATCGAGGTGCTGCCCGTCGTCGCAGACTTCACGAAGCCGTTCGACCTGCCGTCGCCGAAAGTCATGCCGGTGCGCAACCTCGTGTACTTCCCCGGCTCCACGATCGGCAACCTGGAATACGACGACGCGCTCGGCCTGTTGCGGGTCATGCACCACGAGGCCGGCGACAACGGCGCGCTGCTGATCGGCGTCGACCTCCAGAAGGACCCGGCCGTCATCGAGGCGGCCTACAACGACGCGGCGGGCGTCACCGCGAAGTTCAACCTGAACATGCTGCGGCGGCTCAACAATGAGTTCGGTGCCGACTTCGACCTCGACGCGTGGGCGCACGACGCGCGCTACGACCCCGACGCGGGCCGCGTCGTCATACGCCTCGTCAGCGACCGGGAGCAACAGGTCCGTATCGACGATACGACCATTGAAATCGACGAAGGCGAGGCCATCCTGACGGAGTATTCGCACAAGTACACGCTGGAAGGTTTCGCCGCGATGGCGGCCAAGGCCGGCTTCGAGGTCGCGCAGGTCTGGACGGACCCGGACGAACTCTTCAGTGTGCAGTACCTGCTCAGACGCCAGGAACCACGCTATGAAGACTGACGCGTTGCCCACCGGTACGCTGTACCGCCTGAGTGCGTTCACGCGCGACCCGGCCGGGGGCAACCCGGCCGGCGTCTGGATCGGCGCCGCGCTGCCCGGGCCCGCCGAGATGCAGCGCATAGCGGCCGACGTCGGCTACTCCGAGACCGCGTTCGTCGCGCCGGCCAGCGGCCACGCCCGCACGGTGCGCTATTACAGCCCGCTCGCGGAGGTGACGTTCTGCGGCCATGCCACGATCGCGTCCGGCGTCGTGCTGGGCCGCCGCGACGGCGCCGGCGACTACCTGCTCGACACGCTCGCGGGGCCGGTCAACGTCCGCGTCACCGCCGACGGCAGCGACTTCAGCGCGACGCTCACGTCGGTCGACACGAAGCAGCGGCCGGCAGACGCCGTGCTCGAACCCGCGCTCGCCGCACTCGGCTGGAGCCGCGACGAACTGGATGACGCGATCCCGCCCGTCATCGCCTATGCCGGCGCATGGCACCTCGTGCTGGCGGTCACGTCGCGCGAACGGCTCGAACCGCTGGACTACGACTTCGGCGCACTGAAAGCGCTGATGGAGAAGAACGACCTCACGACGCTGCAGCTCGTCTGGCGCGAGAGCGACGCGGTGCTGCACTCGCGCAACCCGTTCCCGGTAGGCGGTGTCGTGGAAGACCCGGCGACAGGCGCGTCGGCCGCGGCGCTCGGCGGCTACCTGCGCGATGCGGGGATCGTGGACTCGCCGTTCGAGCTGACCCTGCGCCAGGGCGAGGACATGGGCCGGCCGAGCCTGCTCGCCGTCAGTGTGCCGGCGACAGGCGGCATCGACGTCACGGGCACGGCAGTGGACATCCCCGCCTAGTCGGAGGGCGGAACGAACTCCTTCGGCGCCGCCGAGCCTTCGCCGAAGAAAAACTTCTCCATTTCCGTCTCGAGGAACTTGCGGGCTTCGGGCTCGATCGGCGTCAGCCGGTACTCATTGATCAGCATGGTCTGGTGCGCGAGCCAGCGTTGCCACGCCTGCTTCGAGACGTTGTCGAAGATGCGCGCGCCGAGATCGCCCGGATAGGGCGCGTAGTCGAGTCCCTCGGCTTCCGTGCCGAGCAATACGCAGTTAACCGTTCGTGCCATTCGTTGCGTCCCTGAGCGTGTCGAGTAGTTTTCGCACCGGGGCGGCGAGCCCGCCCGGCGGCGCTTCGCCCAGACGATACCAGACCGCGTCGGCGGAAACCGCCGGCGGCGGCGGTTCGCCGAGTTCGAGTACGACCGGCGAGATGTCGAGGTCGTAGTGGCTGAAGCTGTGGCGCAGGGACGGCCACGCCGTCTCGCGCCCGGCGCCGGCGCCGATCTGCTCCGCCACCCAGGCCGCCGCCGGCCCGTCCGTCTCCGGCAGGCTCCACAGGCCGCCCCAGATGCCGGCCGGCGGCCGGCGTTCGAGGTACACGGCGTCGCCCGCCACCGCGAGCACCATCGTCGTCGCCTTCTGCGGGCGTGCCTTCGCGGGCTTGCGCCCCGGGTACGCCGCGACGTCGCCTGCGGCGAGCGCCCGGCAGTCCGCCGCCACCGGACAGGCATCGCAGCCTGGCCGCGAACGCGTGCAGACTGTCGCACCCAGATCCATCATCGCCTGCGTGTAGTCGCGCACACGCTCGTGCGGCGTGCGCGACTCCGCGAGCTCCCACAGCCGATTGCCCGTCGCCGTCGTGCCGGGCCAGCCCGCGACCGCAGCGTGCCGCGCGAGCACGCGCTTCACGTTGCCGTCCAGTATCGGGTGCCGCTGCCCGTCCGCGAGCGCGAGGATCGCGCCCGCCGTCGAGCGGCCGACGCCCGGCAGGCCGACGACCGCGTCGAACGCGGCCGGGAAGTCGCCGCCGTGCTCGTCGCGCACGGCCTGCGCCGCGCGGTGCAGGTTGCGGGCGCGCGCGTAGTAGCCGAGTCCCGACCACAGTGCCAGCACGTCGTCGACCGGCGCATCGGCGAGCGAGACCACGTCGGGAAACCGCTCGAGGAAACGTTCGTAGTACGGGATCACGGTCTGCACCTGCGTCTGCTGCAGCATGATCTCGGAGACCCACACGCGGTAGCGGTCGCGCACCTGCCACGGCAGGTCCTTGCGGCCGTGCCGGTCGAACCAGTCGAGCACGCGGTCCGCGAACTCAGCCACCGGCGGCGCGCTCCCGCGCCATGCGTTCGATGCGCTCCAGCGCTTCGCTGCCATCGTCGCGCAGCTTGCGCTTGACGACGTACGGCCCGATCAGCGGCGGCACCCAGAAGCCCGGCTTCATGCGCAGCTTGTAACGGACGACGGTGCCGCCGTCTTCCGTCGAGAACGCCCAGTGCTCGTCGCTGATCTCGAAGTCGCTGCGCGCCGGGTCCGCCGACGCGCTGAGCTCGACCGGCGGCACGGCGGCCACCGACCCGTAGCGTTCGACCGTCTTGCAGAAGAACAGGAAGCAGCCGCGGTTGCGCACGTAGTAACCACGGCCCTCTTCCGAAAGGATGTCGCGCGCCTCGACGATCGCGCTGGAGAACTCGGCGGACAGGTCCCACCGCGAGAACACGTCGTACAACTCGGCCTGGCCGACGTCGAACCAGACTTCCGACTCGACGGTGTAGACGCCATCCTCGTACGCAACTTCGATGGTCCGCAGGTCGGCGGCGCCGGCCGTCGCGGAACACGCCAGCGCCGCGAGCGCGAGCGTGGCGCGGGCATTCATCGACCGAGCAGGTCCTTCAGGCGGTCCTTCAGCACGTCCTCGGCATCCTTCGGCTTCTCTTCCTCGCCTTCGGCGGGCGGCTCGTCGTCGCCGCCGAGCTTGTCCAGCAGTCGCTCGCGCAGCTCGTCCTCCGCCCGCTTCTTCGCCATGCCGGCGACGTCGACGGTCACCTTGGGGGCGTCTAGCGAGCCCGTGATTTTCAGCGGAATCACCGCGCGCGTCAGGTCGCCCAGCTCCTCGGGCGTCGCGTTGCCCACGGACTCGGGCTTCTCGAGCACGCGGCCCGACAGGCCGTAGTCGATCTCGCCGGAGACGAGGTTCACGCGCCCGGCGCCGGTGAGCCGCATGAACGGCAGGTCGGCCGTGAAGTCGTCGTTCTGCATCACGCCATCGGTCACCTTGCCGGTCGCGGAGACCTCGCTGAACGGCGTGCGTGGTGGCAGCACCGGCTCGGGCGGCGTCTCCTGGCGCAGCAGCGCACGGGCGCGGCGTAGCTGGTACCAGACGTCGACGCCTTCGTACGCGCCGTCGGCGAGCGTGAACGACAGCGTGCCGTTCAGCGACTTCTGCACATCGGCCATGTTGTTGCCGGTGCCGCCGAGCTTGAACGTGCCGTTCACGAGGCCGGTCACGTTCTCCTGCTCGAACAGCGTCTTCGCCATCGCCGACATGCTGACGTCGCGGATCTGCTCGTTCGCGGTGATCGTCGCCACCGGCTTGCTCGCGTCGATGCGGATGTCGCCCTGGTACTGCCCGTCGAAGAACGTCGCCGAGATCGGGTGAACGCGCAGGCGCGCGTTCGCGTTCTCGATGCCGACCTCGACGTCGGTGAACGTCATGCCGCCCATCAGCGCCTCGTCGAGCGTGAACGTGCCCTTCGCGTTCAGGTCGCGGATCAGGTCCACCGGGATCTCCAGCGGCGGCTCGTCGCCGGCCGCGGCGGCCGCAGCTTCGTCCTGCGGCGGCGCCATGTAGCGGTCGAGATTGATGCTGTCGGCGGCCAGGTTCATCCGAACCATGCCGGCCGGGTCCAACGGCCACACGAAGCTGCCGGTGAAACGCGTGTCGTCGAGCGTCATGACGACGTCCGTCAGGCGGACGTCACTGGTGCCGACGACGGCCTTCGCGTCCAGCACGAGCTTGCCGAGCGCGTCCGGGTCCGCCGTCTCCGGCGCCTCGATCGCGAGCGCGTGCATCAGGGTCCGCGGCGAGAACGCGTCGACGCGCAGTGTCACGGTCGGCGTGATGTCGCCGGCCCAGGAGAACGGCTCCACCGTCGCTTTGCCGTTTACGTCGAACGCCCTGAACGTGAGCTCGCCCGGGCTCGCGATGCTGCTCCCGAGGTCCGCGCTGATCGACGGGGCGCGCAGCTCGACGTCGAGCGGCATCTCGCCGGTCATCACCAGCGCGAGCACGACGTCGGCCAGGCTGATCACGTCGCCGTCCTGCGCGAGCACGGCGTCGAACTCGACCGTGCCCGCCATGGCATCCGGTTCGGCCGAGAACGCGAAGCCCGCCTCGACGTCGACCGGCTCGCCCTCGCGGATCGCGCCGGTGCCGACATTCAGGTCCGTGAGGCGGTAAGTCGTGCCCGCCTGCGCGTCGACGTAGGTCAGCGCGGCATCCGTCACCTCGACGCTGCCGATGCCGAGCGAGGCCGGGCCTTCGCTTGCGGCCTCGTCCGCCGCGGGCGCGTCGCCGCCGTCGGCCAGGTCATCCCAGTTGTTGCGCCCGTCCGCGGCGACGGCGAGGTTCAGGCGCAGGCCCTCGAGGCTCGCCTTGCCGACCTCGACCTCCCGACGCAGCAACATCGGCAGCAAGCGGACGCTGAGCTCGGCGGACTCGAACGTCGCGAACGGCTCCGGCCCGAAGCCCTCGGCATTGCCGAGCTGCGTGCGGCCGACCTCGACCGCGAGCCACGGGAACAGGCTCACGCCCAGGTCGCCCGCGATGACGAGGTCGCGGCCCGTGGCCTCCTTCGCCGCCAGCGAGATGCGGTCCCGGTAGTCGTTCGGGTCGAACGTCAGCGAAAAGACGAGGATCGCGGCAATCAACAGGCCGAAGACGGCCACCAGCCCGATCAGCAGGTATTTGAGTGTCTTGCCCATGCGCATTGCCCTGTTCCAGGGCCGCCTAGCGTATCAAATCCGAAGGGCACTTCGCGTGCATGCCCGCACGCTTCGACATCAATCAATGCGCCGGGGTGTGGTCGCCGGACACCCTGCGAGCGTCGTGTGAAGCGCCGCGAAGCAGGACGCCCGAGCAAGCGGAGCGCGATGCGAGCCCGGCATGGATGCCGGGCGAGCTTTAGCTCGCAGGGTGTCCGGCGTCCGCACCCCGGCGGCGTTACTCCTTGCACACCTCGATGCTGCCATTGAGGGTCGCCAACGAGACGCGGCCTTCGCCCGAGCCTTCCCTGAAGCTGACCTCGAGGCCGGGGGCGTACTTGCTGGTGCGTTCGGGTTTCGGGCCGAAGCAGTTCTTGATGCGCCCGTTGAAGGTCTCGATGTCGAAGCGGGCGGACACGGGGCCGGTGAACTGGATCTCGATGGTGCCGTTGACCGACTCCATGTCGATGCGGCCGCCGTCCTCGAGGCCGCCCAGCATTACGATGTCGCCGGAGACCGTTTCGGCGCGGACGCGGCGGAACGTGCCGTCGATGATCTCGATGTCGCCGCTGACGACCTCCGCCGACAGGGAGCCGGAGAGGCCCTCGGCCGTCACGTCGCCGGAGACGGACGACAACTCCCACTCGCCGACGGACTTCCCGCTCGCGCTCTCGACCTCGACGTCGCCGCTGACGGTGCCGGCCTGGATGTCGCTGGACCAGGCCTCGGTCGTGATATCGCCGCTCACGGCCTGGAGTTCCTGCTCGCCGCGCACGCCGGAGACCTCGATGTCGGCGCTGACGGTGCCGATGTCGAGCGAACTGTCCTGCGGCACCCGGATCGTCAGCTCGGCCGACACGTCCCTGTGCCCCCAGCGGCGGTCGGGCGCCTTGACCTTGATCGTGATCTCGCGGCCGTCGCGCTCGAAAATGAACTCCTCGACGTCGTCGTCGATCGAGCCGGCGACGTGCACTTCGCTGCGGCCCCAGCCCTCGACCGTGATCGACCCGGACAGGTTGGACACGGTGACCCGCCCGTCATCGGCGGCGTCGAGCCTGCTGTCGACCTCCCTCGCCGCGGCCTGCGAGGCCGCCAGGGTGAGCAGTGAAATAATGGCTAGCTTGTTCATGTGAGTTCTCTCTTCAACCCGATGCGCCACTCGTCCCTTACAGCGGGCAGCTCAAATGTCATTCCTCGACATGACGTCCTGCGTCAGGCCACCGACCTTGCGCATCACCGCAAGCTCCTCGCGATACGTCCTGAGCAGCAGTTCCTGCAGCAACACGTTGCCCGGCTCCTGCTCCAGTGCCGCGTTGATCTCCGTGATCGCGTCCCGGATCACGCGGAGATTCTGTTCCACGCCGGCACGCGCCGCCGGGGACAGTTTATCCAGCTCACGGTCCATTTGCGCCTGCAGGTTCGTGCGCGCGAGCTTGTAGCCGCTCGACAGCTCATAGTCGCCGCCGAACGACGCGGTCTGCAGCGCCAGGTCGGCCGGCACCGTGCGCTCGATGATCACCGGGTCTTCGCGCGTCGCGACGTAGGTCAGCATCGACGACGCGGCGACCAACAGCAGCACGCCGGCGGCCTGCGCCCAGTAGGGTGAGTAGCGGCGGCGCGGCGGCGCGGCGATGGCGTCGGCGATCTCCGGCCACAGGTCACGCTCCGGCGCGATGTCCTTCGCCAGGCGTGCCGCATTCGCGAACAGTTTGTCGTCAAATTCCGTGTTCATGACTCGTACCCTTCCTCGCCCAGCTGCTGCGCGAGCAATCGCCGCGCCCGGTGCAGCTGGGCCTTGCTGGTACCCACCGCGATGCCGAGCATGCTGCTCGCCTCGTCGTGGCTGTACCCGTAAACCGCACTCAGAACGAAGACGTGCCGTGCGCCCTCGGGCAGGCGGTCGACCGCCTCCGCGAGGTCGCGGAGCTCGCCCGTGTCGGCGACCGCAGCCGGCGACGACGAGAGCTCGTTCGCCGCCTGGATCCGGTCCTGTTCACGCTTCGACTTGCGAATCCGGCCGAGCACCGCGTTCACCGCGATGCGGTGCAGCCAGGTGCCGAACGCGCTGTCGCCGCGGAACTTCCGGATCTTGTTCCACGCCTGGATGAAGGCCTCCTGCGTGCAGTCCTCCGCCTCGGCGCGATTACCGGTCATTCGCAGGCACAGGCCGTAGACGCGATCGAGGTGCATCCGGTACAGCGCCTCGAATGCGCGGGCATCCCCGCGCTGGGCTCGTCGTATCCAGAGCGATTCGTCGTCTTCCGTCGGTGTCATGGCCACTGCCATGGGCCGACTATAGTCGCTGGTCTGTGCCGTCAAAAGCGCGGCCATACACGGAGTTCTCCGTTCTTACTGCTCTTTGGATGCCCGGCGGGGCGCCGCGGTTTGAATATCGGGCCCGAAACGCCCGTCCCGCGGGGCCTCCCGCCTGTATGCCGGGCCGATTTACGTTATGATTCGGCTGGCCCGTTTCAACGCCGGCCACCTCCGGGGCAAGGATAAGTAAAAAAACGATCTATGGCGGGGCATTCCATTCTGTTTCTCGGGCGCAGCACCCAGGTGTCCGGCTACCTGGCTGAACTCGAAACGCTGTCCTGCTGCACGATGCTGATGCGTCACGGCGCGCTTTCGCTGCCGGACAACCTGACGTCCGCCATCGACCTCGTGCTGTTCGAGGCGGAGGGCCAGGAAGAGCCCTTGCCCGACATCCTGCACCGCCTGCGGCGCTACCCGGTGGTGGCGTTGACGCGCCGCGAAGCCGAGCACCGCGGCATCGCCGCCGTGCAGGCCGGGGCCCAGGCCTACCTCTGCGCGGACGACGTAACGGTCGACGCGCAGGAGTCGCTGTTCGATCACGCGGTGCGCCGTTTCGACCTGCTGCGCCGCATGTCCGATACCGACAGCTCCGTGCTGTCGATCCTGCGCGATATCAACGACGGCGTGATCGTGACCGACCGCCAGGGCAACGTGCTCGACATCAACCCGGCCGGCCGCTCGATCCTGGGCCTCGCGCCACGCTGGCAGCCGCACGGCGACTGGGAGCGGACGTTCTGTTGCCTCGACTCGAAAGGCACCAGCATCCGCAATGCCGCGGAACTGCCGCTGGTGCGTGCCCGCAACGGCGAGAAGTACACGAACCACGTCGCCATCTACCGGGCACCGGAGCAGCCGGACGTGTGGCTGTCGCTCAACGGCCAGGGCCTGTATGACGGCAAGGGCGAGCTCATCGGCGGGCTGGTGACGTTCCGCGACACGACCGAGGTGACGCGCCAGACGAACGAGCTGAAAAAGCGCGCGCGCTTCGACGAACTCACGAACCTGCCGAACCGCAGCGCGTTCAACGATTACCTGCGGCGCGCCATCGGCCGCTGCCAGCGCAACGGGCACCCCCTCGCCGTGCTGTTCATCGACCTCGATCGCTTCAAGTCGGTCAACGACACGCTCGGCCACGACGTCGGCGACGCGGTCCTCGTCGAAGTCGCGGAGCGACTCGGCAGGCACCTGCGCGTCGGCGATTTCTCCGGGCGCTGGGGCGGCGACGAATTCGTCGTCTGCCTGGAAGACTTCGGCGACCCCGGCAACGCCGCAGCGGCGGCGCAGAAACTCTTGCTGGTGCTGTCCGAGAAATACGCCGCCGGCAACAGCGAGGTGTACGCGACGCCCAGCATCGGCATTGCGCTTTGCCCGGATTCCGGCACCGAAGCGGAACGGCTGGTAAAGGCAGCCGACATCGCGATGTGCGAGGCGAAGAAACGCGGCGGCGGCCGCTTCCAGTATTACTCGAGCACGCTGAACTCGAAGCTCGCGCAGCGCGAGGAACTCGAGGTCGGCCTGCGCCATGCACTCGTCCGCAACGAGTTCGTGCTGCACTACCAGCCGCGCATCGACATCTCGTCCGGGCGCCTGATCGGCCTGGAGGCACTGCTGCGCTGGCAGCACCCGCGCTTCGGCCTGCTGCCGCCCGCGCGCTTTCTGCCGATCCTGGAGTCCAGCGGGCTGATCCACTCCGCCGGCGAATGGGTCATCGACCGCGCGTCCCGGCAACTTGCCGCGTGGCAGCGCCAGTTCGAGCTGCCCGACCTGACGATGTCGATCAACCTGTCGCCGCAGCAGCTCATGCACAAGCGGCTCATCGACTGCGTCGCGAACGCGCTTGCGAACACGGCGCTCGACCCGGGTTGCATCGACCTCGAGATCGGCGACGGCGACGTCGTGCGCCGCCGCAGCGCCGAGGTCGAGACGCTCAAGGGCCTTCGCAGGCTCGGCGTTCGTATCTCGCTCGATCACTTCGGCATCGCCGACGTCTCGTTCGAGTCGCTCGACAACGGCTTCGTCGACAGCTTCGTCCTCGACCCGTCGCTGATTGCCGACGTCGCCGACAACGACAGCCACCAGCGCATCGTGCGCGCCGCGATCGCGATGGCCCAGGGCCTCGACATCGAGGTCGCCGCGGAAGGCGTCGAGACGATGACGCAGCTCGAGTTCCTGCGCGGCTGCAACTGCGATCTCGCACAGGGCTTCCTGATCAGCCGCCCGATGCAGCCGGAGAAAGTCGCCGCGGTGCTGCGCAGCGAGATCGCAGGCACCCGCCTGCTCACCCGCGGGATGCCGTAGCCGCGTTATTCCGCGCCGGCGCCGCAGCTCCAGCAGGCGGCGAACTGGCCCTCGTTGGTCTCGCCGCACCTGGCGCAACGCCAGTCTTCCGCCGGGCTCTCGGCCAGCGCGTCGTCACCGATGAGCTGCAGGGCGCGCTCGTAGTCCAGGTCGTTGACGACCCAGAGCTGCGGCCAGGTGTCGGTGAACGGCATCTCGCCGAGTATCGATCCGAAGTGCTCGTTGCGGATCTCGCTGCGGATGCCCTCCGCCGCGAGGAGATTCCTGTAATGATGAATCGTGACGGTCGCCGGTGCCGACGTCAGTTTCTTCATGCCGAGCGCAGCCCCTCGAGGAAGTCCATCGCGCTGTCGCCGTTCTCGATCACCTCGACGAGCGCGGAGCCGACGATGGCGCCGGCCGCGTGCTTGCCGACGTTCGCGACGTCCGCCGCGCGTCGGATGCCGAAGCCGGCACAGACCGGCAGTCCCGCCACGCCGCTCACGCGGTCGAGGTAGCCGGCCAGGTCGCCGGGCAAGCCGGCACCGCCGCCGGTGATGCCGGTGATCGTGACCGCGTAGACGAAGCCGCGGGACGCCGCGCACAGCTTGTCGAGGCGCTCGGGCGGTGTGGCCGGCGTCACGAGCTGCACGAGGCCGAGGCCCTCCGCCTCGAGCGCGGCGCGCAGGTCGTCGCTCTCCTCGAACGGCAGGTCGGGCACGATGAACGCGCACACGCCGGTCGCGGCGGCTCGCTTCGCGAGCTTCTCGTAGCCGAACGCGAGCAACGGGTTCAGGTAGGACATCATCACGAGCGGCGCGCCGACGCCGCTTGCGGCGTCGAGCTGATCGAAGATCCACTTCAGGCTGACGCCTTTCTTCAGCGCCTCGAAGCTGGAGCGCTGGATCGTCATGCCGTCGGCCATCGGGTCCGAGAACGGAATGCCGATCTCGACGACGTCGCCCGCCGCCGCCACGGCGCGCAGCGTGTCCGCGAAGTCGCCGGGTTCCGGGTAGCCCGCCGTGATGAACGGGACCAGTGCCGTTCGGCCGGCGTCGTTCGCGGCGCGGATGGCCGCCGTCACTCGTTCATGCGGCTGCATGGCTGCGCACCTTTGCCGGGAATTTCGTCAGGGTCGGCATGTCCTTGTCACCGCGGCCGGAGTTGCCGATGAGCAGGCGCTTGCCCGAATTCTCGCGCGCCCACTCGCGCGCGGCGGCGAACGCGTGCGACGTCTCGAGTGCGGTGAGGATGCCCTCGTACTCGCACAGCTCCTCGAGTGCGGCGAGCGCGTCGTCGTCGGTCGCGGAGATGTAGCGCACGCGGCCGATCGCCTGCAGCAGCGCGTGCTCGGGGCCGACGCCGGAGTAGTCGAGGCCCGCCGAGATGGAGTGCGTTTCCTGCACCTGCCCGTCGTCGTCCTGCAGGATGACGGTGTAGCTGCCCTGCAGCACGCCGGGCGTGCCGGTGGCGAGCGTCGCGGCATTCTGCCCGAGGCCGGGGCCGGTGCCGCCGGCTTCGACGCCGACGAGTTCGATGTCGTCGGCGAGCAGCGGGTGAAACAGCCCGATCGCGTTCGAGCCGCCGCCGACGCAGGCGAACGCCGCGTCCGGCAGCCCGCCCGCCTGGTCCAGCATCTGCTGACGCGCTTCGCGGCCGATCACGGACTGCAGTTCGCGCACGAGGTAGGGGTACGGGTGCGCGCCGACGGCCGAGCCGAGGATGTAGTAGATGCCGTCGGGGTCGGTGACCCAGGCGCGCAGCGCCTCGTCGATGGCAGCGCGCAACGTCTTGTCGCCGGACTCGACGGACACCACTTCGGCGCCGAGACGGCGCATGCGGTCGACGTTCGGCGCCTGGCGCACGATGTCGACGGCGCCCATGTACACGGAGCACGGCAGGCCGACGCGCGCGCACGCGGCCGCCGACGCCACGCCGTGCTGGCCGGCGCCGGTCTCGGCGATGACGCGCTTTGCCCCGAGGCGTTTCGCGAGCAGTGCCTGTCCAATCGCGTTGTTGATCTTGTGCGCGCCGGTGTGCGCGAGGTCCTCGCGCTTCAGCCAGACGTCCGCGCCCCAGCGCTCGCTGAGCCTGGGCGCGTGCGTGAGCGCGGTCGGACGGCCGACCCAGTCGCGCAGCTCGCGGCGGAATTCGTCCTGGAACGAGGCGTCGTGCAGGTGTTGACGCACGCCCTCTTCCAGGCGCTCGAACGCCGGGACGAGCGTCTCCGGTACGTAGCGCCCGCCGAACGGGCCGAAGCGCCCCCGTCCGTCCGGCAGTGATCCCGCGAGCGTGGCGGCGAGCAGGCGCTCGCGCTCCGCGGCGGGCAGTAGACCCTTCATGCAGCTGACTCCGCGGCCCGTGCCGCCGTTATGAATGTCCGGATGAGGCCGGCGTCCTTGCAGCCCGGCGCCGACTCGACGCCGCTCGACACGTCCACGCCCCAGGGGCGCGCCGCGGCGATCGCGCGGCCCACGTTCGCCGGCGACAACCCGCCGGCCAGTATCATCTGGCCGCGGCCCGCGATGCGGCCGGCAGCCTGCCAGTCGACGGCTTCGCCGCTGCCGCTCGCCGGCCCCTCGTAGAGAAACGTGCCGGACGGCTCGCCGGCGACATCGCCTTCGCGGTGCACCGGCCAGGTCGCCACCGTCGACGGCACGTCGAGCGACGCGAGGTCCGCGGCGTCGGTCTGCAGCACGTCCGGACCGAACTCGGCCAGCACGCGCAGCCAGTCGTCGTTCGACGGGTGGCGCATGACGGCCACCTTGAGCAGGTGCTTCGGCGCACGGCGCACGGCTTCGCGCGCCTCCTGTGGGGTGACCCGGCGCACGGACTCCGCGAACACGAAGCCTATCGCGTCCGCGCCCGCTGCCGCCGCCGCGCTGACGTCGGCCGCGTTGCGCAGTCCGCAGATTTTCACGAACAGGCTCATGCGGCGAGCGCCCCGGCGCCGGCCTGCTTCATCGCCGCGATCAGCGCGGCGGGGTCCCGGCTCCGCATCAGCGCGGTGCCGACGAGCGCCGCGGTATAACCGAGGCCGGCCGCATCGGCGGCATCGTCCGCCGATCGCACGCCGCTTTCCGCAACGGCGGGCCCGGCCGGCAGATGGCCGACGAGATCGGCGAGACGCGCGGGGTCGACGGCGAGCGTGCGCAGGTTGCGCGTGTTCACGCCGAACAGGAGCCTCGCGTTCTGCACGGCGTCCCGGTCGTGCGCATTCAGCAGTGGCGGGAGACGGGCGAGGTCTTCCGCGTCGAAGGATTCGAGCAGCACGAACAGGCCGTGCTCGCGGGCCGCGTCGAGCATCGCGCGCAGGCTCGCGTCCGGCAGCATCGTCACGATCAGCAGCACGCCGCTGGCACCGCTCGCCCGCGCCTCCTCGACCTGCCGCGGGTCGACGAGGAAATCCTTGCGCATCACCGGCACGCCGGGCACGGCAGCCACCACGTCTTCCAGGTGTTCGAGCGACCCGTCGAAGCGCGACGGCTCCGTCAGCACCGAGATCGCCGCCGCGCCGCCGCGCGCGTAGTCGTTCGCGCGGGCGCCGAGGTCGAGCGTCGGCGTCGCGAGCGCGCCCTCGGCGGGCGAACGCGCCTTGATCTCCGCGATGACGTCGAACGCGCCGAGCGCGAGCGGCACGACCGGGCGGTCAAGCTCGGCATCGGTGAAACGCCGCAGGTGCGCGGCGCGTTCCGCGCTGGCGTCCGCCATCTGTTTGAGAAAATCGCTCATCGGTCCGCGAAATGCTCCCGCAGCCTGTCGAGCAGCGCGGCAGCGCGGCCGTCGTCGAGCGCGGCCGCCGCTGCTTCCACGCCCTGGCCCGGGCCGGCGACCGTGCCCTGCACCTCGAGGACGAGCGCGGTGCCCATGATCAGCGCGTCGCGGTGCGCGCCGGTGTCGTCGCGGTCGAACACGCGGCGCAGCTCGCGCGCATTGTGCTCCGCGTCGCCGCCGGCGAGATCGCCCGGCGCGCAGGTCGCCATGCCGTAGTCGTCCGGCGTGCGGACGGATTCCTTTACATCGCCCGGCGTCACGTCGAGCAGCAGGAACTCGCCCGCCGGCGTCGCCTCGTCCCAGCCGGGGGAGCCGTGCACGACGAACGCGCGCTCGATCGGCATGCCGGCGAGCGTGTCCGCCATCAGGCGCGCCGCGGCCTCGCTCCACGCGCCGATGAGCTGGTACGGCGGCGCGGCCGGGTTCGTCAGCGGGCCGAGCATGTTGAACACCGTGCGCACGCCGAGCGCGCCGCGCACCGG
Organism: uncultured Pseudomonadota bacterium; assembly: GCA_913055625.1. Taxonomy (GTDB): domain Bacteria; phylum Pseudomonadota; class Gammaproteobacteria; order Steroidobacterales; family Woeseiaceae; genus UBA1847. The sequence goes on from CAJXJW010000003.1 coordinate 435,468, forward strand.
CACCACCGCCTTCATCGCCGGGTGGTAGGCCGGCGCGAACAGGAACGTGAAGCCGGTGGCCTCGAGGCAGGCGACCGCATCCTTCTCGTGCAGCGGCAGCGGCATGCCGAGGCATTCGAGCATGTCCGCGCTGCCTGAGCGGCTGGAGACCGAGCGATTGCCGTGTTTCACGACACGCGCGCCGGCCGCGGCGGCGAGCAGGCCCGTGCCGGTCGACAGGTTCAGGCTGCCGGAGCCGTCACCGCCGGTGCCGACCGTGTCGACCGTCGCCTGCCCCGGCGGGATCTCCGGGTGCACGGCGAGCTTGCGCATCGCGGTCGCGAAGCCGCGGATCTCGTCGGCGGTCTCGCCTTTCGCGCGCAGGCCGGCGAGGAACGCCCCGGCCAGCGCCGCGGGCATTTCGCCTTCGGCGAGGCTCAGCATCAAAGCGTGCGCGTCCGCCTCGCCGAGCGAATGCCCGTCCAGCAGCCGGTCGAGCAGCTTGCTCGCCGGCGACGTCATCGCTCGCCGCCCGGCGCCATGCGCAGGAAATTCGCCATCAGTCGGTCGCCTTCCGGTGTCAGCACGCTCTCCGGGTGAAACTGCACGCCCTCGAGCGGCAGGCGCTTGTGCCGCACGCCCATGATCTCGCCGCGGTCCGTCTCGGCCGTCACCTCGAGGTCCGCCGGCAGCGTGCCGTGCTCGGCGCACAGCGAATGATACCGCCCGACCTCCATCGGCTGCGAAATGCCGTCGAACAGCTGCTTGCCGTCGTGCGTCGCGTCCGAGGTCTTGCCGTGCATCAGCCGCGGCGCGCGCACGATCTCGCCGCCGAAATGCTGCACGAGGCACTGGTGGCCGAGGCAGACGCCGAGCAGCGGCAGGGAATCCCGGAACGCGGCGATCATCGCGAGCGAGACACCGGCGTCGTCGGGCCGGCCGGGGCCGGGCGAGATGACGAGGTGCGTCGGCGCCAGCGCGCGCGCCTCGTCGACCGTGATCGCATCGTTGCGGTACACGCGCACGTCGGCGCCCATCGCCGCGAACGCCTGCACCAGGTTGTAGGTGAAGGAGTCGTAATTGTCGATCAGCAACATCCGGACGTTGCTGAAATCATCGGCCGCCGTCACAAGCCTTCTCCCGCGATCTCCAGCGCGTGCCGCAGGATCGCACTTTTTGCCATGACTTCCTGGTACTCGTGCGCCGGCACGGAGTCCGCCACGATACCGCCGCCGGCCTGGAAACTGTACTCGTCACCCGAGAAGACCAGCGTGCGGATCGTGATCGCCTGGTCCATGTCGCCGGACAGGCCGAAGTAGCCTGCAGTGCCGCCGTACAGGCCGCGGCCCACGTCCTCCATCTCCTCGATGATCTCCATCGCCCGCACCTTCGGCGCGCCGACCAGCGTGCCCGCCGGGAAGCTCGCCGCAAACAGGTCGAACTGGTCGTAACCCTCCGCGAGCTCGCCCTGCACGCCGCTCACGATGTGCATGACGTGGCTGTAGCGCTCGATCGAGCGGTACGGGTCGACGTGGACGCTGCCGGCCGTCGCGACGCGGCCGAGGTCGTTGCGCGCAAGGTCGACCAGCATCACGTGCTCCGCCGCCTCCTTGGGGTCCGCCAGCAGGCGAGCCTCGTTCGCCGCGTCCTCCGCCGCGTCCGCGCCGCGCGGCAACGTGCCGGCGATCGGCCGCAGCGACGTCGTGCGCCCGTGCAGGCGGACGAGCGCCTCCGGCGACGAGCCGACGACCTTCAGGTCGCCGAAATCGAAAAAGAACATGTACGGCGACGGGTTGATGAGGCGCATCGCGCGGTATACCTCGAAGGGCGAGACCTCGGCACTGCCGCGGAACAGCACCGAGATCACGATCTGGTAGATGTCGCCGCTCGCGATGTATTCCTTGCAGGCCTCCACGCGGCGCGCGTGTTCGGCTTCGCTGACGCTCGCCGAGGCCGGGCCGATCGACGGCGTCACGGACGGCCGCGGAACCGCACCCCGCAGGCACTCGATGACCTCGCGCCTGAGCGCCTCGCGCTCGCTGTCGGGCCCGTCGTGCAGCAGCGCGACCCGGCGCGTGAGGTGGTCGAACACCAGCAGCGACTCGGTGGCCGTGAACGCGGCCTCGGGCATGTTCTCGCGCGGCGGGGACCGGCGCGGCAAGCGCTCGAACAGGCGCACCACGTCGTAGCCGGACACGCCCACGAGCCCGCCGGTGAACGGCAGGCCCTCGACGTTCGCCACCGGCCTGGGCGACGCGGCCAGCGCGGCACGCAGCGCATCGAGGTACTCACGCTGCGTCGTCGGCCGCGGCCTGCTCTCGCCGTTCACGGCCAGCATCTCGCCGTCCATGCGCACGTCGAGCGCCTTGCCGAAGCCGATGAACGAGTAGCGCGCCAGGCGCTCGCCACCCTCGACCGACTCGAGCAGGTAGCGCGGCGCCAGCGGGCCGAGCTTCAGGTAGGCCGAGACCGGGGTGTCCAGGTCGGCGGCGATGTCGAAAGGTGCGTGCATGCGTGTCCCAATAAAAAAGCCCATCCTCGCGTTCGCGGAGATGGGCTCGTCGTTTTGATTCGCTCAGGCGAGGCTCAGCCGGCTACCCACTCCTTCGGGGTCGCCCACCACCATGCGTTGCCGTTGCGAATGCTCATGGCGGCGAGTATTGCCAGCGTCGGCCGCCAGCGTCAACCGTTGCGTCCGAAACCGCCGCGCCATCGGCCGCGGCTAGAGCTGGTAGATCACGGGCAGGATCAGCGAGAAGCCGATCCACATGATGATGGTCAGCGGTATGCCGACCCGCATGAAGTCCGAGAACTTGTAGCCGCCGGCGCTCAGGATCAGCAGGTTCGTCTGGTAGCCGTACGGCGTGGCGAAACTCATGTTCGCCCCGAGCAGCACCGCCAGCACGAAGGGTTCGGTGGGCACACCGAGCTGCTGGGCGATGCCGATGGCGATCGGCGTGCCGATGACCGCCGCCGCGTTGTTCGAGACGATGTTCGTCATGATCGTCATCAGCAGCAGGAACGCGGACAGGATCAGCGGTGTCGGCAGCGCCGACGTGCCGGACACGAAGCCCGTCGCCAGGTACTGCGCCGTGCCGGTGCCCATCAGCGCCTTGCCGAGCGCGAGGCTGGTCACGATGATCATGATGACCGGGATCGACAGCGCACTCGCCGAGTCGCGCCACGTCAGGCAGCCCGTCGCGATCATCAGCCCGAGACCGATCAGCGCGCTGACCGAGATCGGCATGATCCCCAGCGCCGCGACGAGAATGACCAGGCCCATCACGAACAGCGCGCGCTTCGCGCGGTGCGTGTGCGGCAGGTCCGTCGTGCCGTCGAGCACGAGAATCGACCCGGAATCGCGCAAGCTCGCGATGGCGTCGCGCGTGCCCTGCACGAGCAGGACGTCGCCGGCGCGCAGGCGGATCAGGTTCAGGTCGCCGGTGACCTGCGAACTCGGCGCGCGGGCGCGGTGCAGTGCGAGCGGCATCAGCCCATAGCTCGCCGAGAAGCGCGCGGCCGCGAGGCTGCGCAAGTGCAGCGGCGAACCGCGCGTGATGACGATCTCCGCGAGCTGCTGGCCCTCTGCCTTGAGCGGCGTCTGCTCGTCGACCGGGTGCTCGTCGTCCGACACGTTGAACAGCGTCGCGCCGAGCAACTGCTCGTAGTGTTTCAGGTTCTCCGGCGTATCCTTGACGAACAGGCGATCACCGGGCTGCAGCGTCACGGACGGGAGCTTCGCGAGGAACAGGGAGTCGCTGCGCTGGACCTTGTCGATGCGCATGTTGCCGTCCGCCTTCGCGAGCACTTCCGACAATGTCGCGCCGTCCGCGAAACCGCCTTCCTTCACGTTGAGCTGCGCGCTGAAGACCCGCGGCGACGTGTCGGCCATCGGTGGCGTGCGATCCGGCAGCATGCGCGGCGCGATCAACCACAGGAACAGGATGCCGACGCCGCCGACGATCGCGACCGGGAGCACCCACTCGAACATCGTGAACTGGTGCAGGCCGAGATCCTGCGAGATGCCGACGACCAGCAGGTTCGTCGACGTGCCGATCGTCGTCGACATGCCGCCGATGATCGTGGCCAGCCCCATCGGCATCATGACGCCGGACACCGGGAACTTCGCCCGCAATGACGCGCCGACGAGTATCGGCATCAGCAGCACGACGATCGGCGTGTTGTTCATGAATGCGCTGAGCACGGCCGCCGCCGCCAGTGTCGCGATCAGCGCCATGACCGGCCGGTTCGCCCACGCACGGCTGACGACATGCGCCAGCGGTTGCAGCGCGCCCGTCGTCTCCAGCGCCTTGCCGACCATCATCAGCGCGCAGATCGCGACCAGCGCCTCGTTACCGAAGCCGGCGAAGAAATCCGTCGCCTGCAGCGCGACCTCGCCGTCGCGCTCGTACGGAAACAGCGTGAAGCCGGCGACCAGCAGGATCAGGATCGTCAGCGAAGAAGACTCGAGCGGAATACGGTCGCGCGTGAACAGGAACAACGCCACGACCGTCAATACGAGTACTGCTACGCCGTGTACGTCTAGCGAAGTCGGATTCAAGAAGGCCCTCTCCCTCCGGCGGCCCCCGACCGTATCCCAGATCATAGGCGCTCCGCAACGACGGAGTCGGCACGAACGCGTTTCAGCAGCGCGCTGATACGCCCGTGGAAGTAACTGAAATCCTTGACATTCCAGCGAAGCAGCGCGGGCGCGCCGGCGAAGCAGCAGGCATCCGCATGCCGCAGCAGCGGCAGCAGGTTCGTGTACGACATATTCGCGTCACCGGCGGGAAACAGGCTCCACGGCGACAGCGCGAGCAGATTGCGATGTCGCAGCGCCGCGCGCCGCACCGCGTTCAGCCAGAGCCGCTGCCATTCGCCCGCGTGCCGGCCGCCGGCACGCGGGCTCGTCGTCGTGATCGCGGGCAGCGTCTCGGTGCGAACGACGGCCGCGGCGGAGGCCGTGACGAGATGTTGCCGCACGTCGGCCAGCAGGCCGTCGAGCAGCGCGAGCGTCGCGTGCGCGGCCGGATCGCGGCCGATTGCGAGCACGTAATCGCCGATGCCCTCCACGACGATGGCGACGCGGCGATTGAGCCACGCGTCCTGGCGCAGCGCCGCGGTGGGCCAGCGCGACGAGTCGTGCAGCGCGTCGGCGCTCGCGAGCGCCGCGTCGAGCGCCTCGCGCAGCGCCGGCGTCATGCCGGACGCGTCCGCGCAGCCGTCCAGCGGCAGGCGGACCACGGCCCACGCGGAGGCCGCCGGCACCTGCAGGCCCGAGACCGGCAGCACGTCGTGAGCCGCTTCGGCATCGAGCAGCGCGCAGGCGCTGTTCACGCTCGGCCACGCCGCCACGCGCATGCCCGGCACGCCGCGCAACCGCCACAACGACAATGACCGGCGCGCGATTGCCTCGCCGTCACCGAGGAAGTTCACAACACCGGGGCCGAGCGTTCGCCGGCGAATGCCGAACGCGATCTCCGGGGCCAGTGCCGCCACATCGACGCTGAGTTCGACCGACGACGTCGGCAGGCCGGCGGCGTGCAACGCGTGCGCCAGCACGGTGCAAAACGCCTGCAGCCCGGCCGCGTTGCCGTCGCGCAGCGTCACGCGAACGGCAACGGAAGTTTCGCGCGCAACCTGGTCCACGATCTGGCCGGTCGTGCGTTCGCAGGCCGTCGGGCAATTCATTACATCGGGAACCAACACCCGGACCGACAACCCGCCGGGCACTGCGCCGCACGCCGGGCGTTGCCCGGCGAGCGGCTTGCGTGTGATTCCCGATTCCGGCACGGGCATCCTTCCGTGGACGCGGCGATGCAGTGTCCCGATTGTCCACGAGACATCCGGCGGGCTGCCCCGGCACTTACTGTATAGGTGCAGGAGTTTTTGCTATTGTCCCGCAGCTTCCGCACCCCCCCATGCGCCATACGGTTGTTTCAGCTTGCGTCGCCAGGACATCACATTCGAAGACAAGGACCAGGCACTGCGCGACGACGTGCGCACGCTTGGTGCAATGATCGGCGAGTTGCTCGTCGAGCAGGGCGGCCATGAGCTGTTCGAATTCGTCGAGAACGCGCGCCTGCGTTCGATCCGGCGCCGCGAGGAGAACGAGCGGCCGGGCGAGGAACTCGCGGCGCTCGTCGACGACCTCGACCCGACGATGGCGCTGTCCGTCATCCGGGCATTCTCGACTTACTTCCAGATGGTGAACACGGCGGAGAAGGTGCACCGTATCCGGCGCCGCCGCGAGTACCTGCTCGACGTCGGCCTCTACCAACCGGGTGGCCTCGAAGACTCGCTGATGAAGCTGAAGGCGGCCGGCAAGTCACCCCAGGAGGTGCAGTCGCTGCTGGATTCGCTGCGCATCGAGCCGGTGTTCACGGCGCACCCGACGGAGCCCACGCGTCGGACGATGCTTCGCAAGGAGCAGAACATCGTCCGCTACCTCGTCGACATGCTGAACCCGACGATGACGCCGCAGGAGAAAAAGGCCGCGCTGGCCAACATCCGGCTGCTGATTACAACGGGCTGGCAGACCGAGGAGCATCCGTCCGAACAGATGACGGTCGCCGACGAGCTCGAGCACGTGCTGTTCTTCCTCACGGACGTGCTGTACCGCACGATGCCGCCGTTTTACGAGGACATCGAGACGGCGCTGGAGCGCATCTACGGCGACAGCGACTTCCGTTTCAACGTGAAGACCATCGTGCGCTTCGGCTCCTGGGTCGGCGGTGACATGGACGGCAACCCGAACGTCAACGCCAAGACGATACGCGCGACGCTCGCCCGCCAGCGCTCCCTGGTGCTGGACCTGTATTACAAGGAGTGCGGCGCGCTCGCGACCAAGCTCAGCCAGTCGACGGACCGCGTCGGCGTCAAGAAGGAGCTGCTCGACAAGCTCGACGAGTACCGCGGCGTTTTCCAGCAGGCGTATCACTCGGTGCCCGTTCGGCACCGGAACATGCCTTACCGCGTGTTCCTGAGACTCGTGCAGCAGCGCCTGCAGGCCACGTTCGACGACGACGCGTTTCCCTACGAGCGCGTGCGGCAGTTCGAATCCGACATCCGGCTCATCGCGGACAGCCTGCAGGAGAACAAGGGTGACCACGCCGGGCTGTTCACGGTGCAGCGCCTGCTGCGCCGCATCGAAACGTTCGGCTTTCACCTCGTCACGCTCGACGTGCGCCAGGACGCGCTGGTACACCGCCAGGTCATCGGCGAGTGCCTCGGCATCGACGACTGGGAAGAGTGGCCGGCCGACAAGCGCGCCGCGCGCATCGTCGAGGCCATCGAGAACCGGGAGGGAGCCCCGCTCAATCCGTCGGCGCAGGCGCGCAAGACGATCGCCGCCTTCCAGGCCATCGCGTTCTGCCGGCGGAAGTACGGCAAGGAGGCCATCGGCCCGTTCATCGTCAGCATGACGCAGGCGGCCGACGACATCCTGTCCGTGCTGCTGCTGGCCGGCTGGGGCGAACTGCACAACCGCGGCGGCGAGATCCCGGTCGACGTGGCGCCGTTGCTCGAGACCGTGGACGACCTGCAGCGCGGGCCGGAGATCCTGGACGAGCTGTTGTCGACCCCGCTGTACCGGGACCACCTGGCGACGCGCGACAACCGCCAGATGGTGATGATCGGCTATTCCGACAGCAACAAGGACGGCGGTCTCGCCTCCGCGCGCTGGGCGCTGCAGAGCTCGCAGGAAGCGCTGGTGCGCACGGTCGAGGCGCAGGGCATCGAGCTGACGCTGTTCCACGGCCGCGGCGGCACGATCAGCCGCGGCGGCAGCAAGACGCATGTCGCCGTGCTCGGCGCACCGCCCGGCACCGTCAACGGGCGCCTGCGCGTGACCGAGCAGGGCGAGATCATCAACGAGAAGTACGGCCTGCGCGGCATCGCGCTGCGCACGCTCGAGCAGGTCACCGGCTCCGTGGCGCTTGCGACCGCGATGCCGCGGCACCACGGCAACGACGAGCCCGAGTGGCACGCGATGATGGACGTCATCGCGAAGGAGAGCCGCCGGGCCTACCGCGACCTCGTCTACAACGACCCGGACTTCACACCCTACTTCCGCGCCGCGACGCCGATCGACGTCATCGAGCGCATGCGCATCGGTTCACGGCCGTCATCGCGCCGCGCGAATGCCGGCATACGCGACCTTCGGGCGATTCCGTGGGTATTTTCGTGGACGCAGGCGCGCTTCGTGCTGCCGGGCTGGTACGGTTTCGGCGCCGGCCTGAAGGCCGCGAGCGAGCAGTTCGAGGACGGCCCGTTCCGGCGCATGTTCCAGGAGTGGTACTTCATGCGCGCGCTGACGGCGGACGTCGAGATGGTGCTCGCGAAGTCCGACATGGGCATCGCAAAGATCTACTCCGAGCTCGCCGGCGACCTGCACGCGCAGTTCTTCCCGCGCATAGAGGCGGAATACGAGCTCACGCGAAAGCTGATCCTCGAATACTCGGACCACGACGAGCTGCTCGAAGGCGACCGCACGCTGCAGCGGGCGATCATGCTGCGCAACCCGTACGTCGACCCGATGAGCCTGATGCAGGTTGACCTGCTGAAGCGCTGGCGCGCGACGAACCACGAGGACGAGGCCATCTTCCACGCGCTGCTCGCCAGCGTGAACGGCATCGCCCAGGGACTGCAGAACACGGGCTGATGATGTCGATGCGGACAGGCACGCGCACGAGTAACAGCCTGTACCGAATGGCCGCCCTGGTCGCGGCCGCATTCCTGGCCCTGTCACCCGCGTTCGCCGCCGATGTAGGCGACATTCCGCCCGATGAGCTGGGCAACACGGACGGCGGGAAGGACGTTCGCCTGTCGGACAGCGAAGGACGAATCCGGATCGTCACGTTCTGGGCGACCTGGTGTCCCCCGTGCCTGAAAGAGCTACCCGTGCTCAATGCCATCCAGAACCAGGCGGGGACCAGCCGCGTGCAGGTCATCGCCATCAACCTGAAGGAGTCGCGACGGCAGTATCGAAAGGCACGCGAAGCGTTTACAGACTTCAACGTAACCTTCGTGCACGACGCGCGCGGGAAGGTTGGTGAGCGTTTCGGCGTCAAGGCCATTCCATACATGCTCATCATCGACGTGGACGGGCGCGTCGCCTATAAACACGTTGGTTATGACGACTCGGAACTCGAAAACATCGTTGGTGAGATCAACACCCTGTTGACCCGCAACAATCTCGGCGTACCGTAAGTCCGCCGCCGGTGAATTCGGGTTGTCGCGGCATCCGTCGAGAGCCTTTCCCGGGATACCCGCCCCTCATTGCGCCCCCGCCCTTCAGTCGCCGACGAACGTCGCGATCGCCTCGAGGGGCTTGCGCGTGATGTCCGGCACGCGCGCGTCCGCAGCCGGGTAGCCCGTCACGAGCAGCAGGAACGGGCGCTCGCTCGCCGGCCGGCCCAGGATCTCGTTCAGGAACTTCATCGGGCTCGGGGTGTGCGTCAACGTGGCCAGCCCGGCCTCGTGCAGTGCCGCGATCAGCATGCCGGTGGCCAACCCTGTCGATTCCGACGGGTAGTAGTGCTTCACCTTTCGGCCGTCGTCGAGCCGCCCGTACTTCTGCAGGAACACCGCGACCAGGTACGGCGCGGTCTCGAGGAACGGCTTTTCCGCATCCGTGCCGAGCGGCTTCAGTGCCGCCAGCCACTCCTCCGACGCCCGATGCTCGTAGAACTCGCGTTCTTCCGCTTCCGCGGCTTCGCGGATGCGCCGCTTCGTCGCGGCATTGCTCACGACCACGAAGTGCCAGGGCTGCAGGTTCGCGCCGCTCGGCGCGGTGCTGGCGGCGCGCAACGCGGTCTCGATGATGTCGCGCGGCACGGGCCGGTCCGAGAAATCGCGCACGGTCCGGCGCCGGTCCAGGTTTTCGTAGAACGCCTGCACGCGTCGCCGCATTTCGTCCGGCGCATATTCGCGGTAGCGCGCAAGCGGCACCGTCGGGTAGTCACTCACTGTTCGGTCCCCTTCATTCCTGTTCGTGCACGGTCCAGAGCACCGTCCACTCGTCCGTGTCGCGCTCCGAGACCACCCGGCCGCGTACCGAGATGCCGGCATCGTGCACCGAGTCCGGGTCGCCGGTGATCAGCGGGTGCCATTCCGGCAGGTCCTCGCCGCGCGACAGCAGCCGGTAGGCGCAGGTCATCGGCAGCCACTCGAACGCGTCCTTCGTATCGGCGGTCAGCACCAGGCAATCGGACACGCGCCGGGCCCGGTTTGCGTAGTCGGTGCAACGGCAGGCGTCGGTGTCGAGCAGCCTGCAGGCGAGGTTCGTGTAGTAGACCTCGCCCGTGTCCTCGTCCTCGACCTTGTGCATGCAGCACAGCGCGCAGCCGTCGCACAGAGAATCCCACTCCTCGCGGTTCATCTCCCCGAGCGATTTGCGTTTCCAGAATTCTTCCGCCATCGTGCGGCGCTACCCCCGTATCCGATCCCACGAGTATAAAGAGAACCGCGATGAAAGCCGTGTTTCTGGATTTCGCGACGATGGGCGACGGGCTCGATCTCGGCGCGCTCGAAGCGGCCGTGGGCGAGCTCCAGGTCTTCGACAGCACCAGCGACGACGAGCTGCCGGGCCGCATCGCGGATGCGGACCTCGTCTTCACGAACAAAATGCAGCTTTCCGCCGACCTGCTGGCGGCCGCGCCCGGACTGCGCTTCATCGGACTCACGGCGACCGGCTGCGACAACATCGACCTGGACGCGGCCCGGCGCGGCGGCATTGCGGTGGCGAACATCCGCGGCTACTGCACGCAGTCGGTCGTGGAGCACGTGCTGGGCGTGTTGCTGATGCTGACCCACAACCTCGGCGCCTACCGGGCATCCGTCGCCGCCGGCGAATGGCAGCGTGCCGGGATGCCGTTCCTGCTGGCGCACCCGATACGGCAACTCGGCAGCCTCACGCTCGGCATCGTGGGTTACGGCGAGCTGGGCCGCGGCGTCGCGGCGGCCGGCCAGGCGCTCGGCATGCGCGTTCTCGTCTCGGCGCGCGCCGGCGCGGCGTCCGTCCCCGACGGGCGGGTGCCGTTCCGGACCGTGCTCGCCGAGGCGGACGCCATTTCCCTGCATTGCCCACTCACCGACGCGACCCGCAATCTCTTCGGGGCCGACGAGTTCCGCCGGATGAAACCCTCGGCCATCCTGGTCAACACCGCCCGGGGCGGGCTGGTCGATTCCCGCGCGCTCGCCGAGGCACTGGCGAACAGGCAGATCGCCGGCGCCGCCGTGGACGTGCTGCCGTCGGAGCCCCCGGTCGACGGTGACCCGCTGCTGGATTACACTGGCGACAACCTGATCGTGACGCCGCACGTCGCATGGGCCAGCGCCGAGGCGCGCCAGAATGCGATCGACGAACTTGCCGCGAACGCGCGCGCATTCATCGCCGGTGAATCGCGGAATCGAGTCGACCAGGCCCCGACCGATCCGGACATCGATTGACCAGAACATCGATTGACGAGGAGAGCCCGCATGAACCAAGCCACACGCGTAACCCGCGCGTTCGCTGCGATCGCCGTCGTCCTGCTTTGCGCCGCCTGCGCAAGCAATGCGCCGCCGTCGGGCAGCTACTCGCGCGAAGACGCCATGCAGCAGAACGAGAAGCGGCGGCTCATGAACCAGACCAGCTCCGGCCAGCTCTGCAGCCAGAAGCCGGGCGGCATGTTCGCCGGCATGCCGAACTGATCCACCGCTCAACCCGATGACAAGAAACCGCTACCGCAGGAGAACTACCGTGCATTCCGTATTCCGACAGTTGAAGTTCCTGACCGCAACGTGTGCGATCGTCGTCGCGAGCGGCTGTGCGTCCGGCCCGGACTTCCGGTCCGACTATGACAAGAACGCGAACTTCGCCGACTACGAGACGTACAACTTCTTCGCCGACGCCGGACCCGGCGGGGACTCCTACCAGGACCTGTTCTCGCAGTACGTCGAGGCGGCGATCGACCGCGAGATGACCGCGCGTGGCTACACGAAGTCCGACAACCCCGACCTCCTGGTCAACTTCAACGCCATCCTGCAGGACAAGACCAAGATCACGCAGACGCCGGCCATGGGCTATGGCGTCGGCTACTACGGGTACCGTGGCGGTTTCTACGACCCCTGGATGGGCTACGGCTATGCGACGGACACCCACGTCTCGCAATACACCGAGGGCACGTTCAACATCGACCTCGTCGATGCGGCGCAGAAGCGCCTCGTCTGGGAGTGCGTCGGCGTCGGCCGCGTAACCGACAAGGCCCGCGACAACCTCGAGCAGACCATCAACGAGGCCGTGCCGAAGTACTTCGAGCATTTCCCGTTCCGCGCCGGCAGCGGCACGCCGGTCACACCCGGGGAGTAGGACGCCGCGCTACGCGCCGACGATCTGCCGCGCCCACTTCACGACCTCGCGGACGCGCGGTGACGCGAGGTCGAAGGCCGCGTCGAAGCTGACCCAGCGCCACTCGTGGTGCTCCGGCTTGCCGGTCTCCGGCGAGAGGCCCATGACGACGTCGGCGACGTCGGTCGCGGCGAGGTAGTAACGCGCCGTCTTGCCCCGGCTGTACGGCCCGGACTCGAGATAGCGCTCGCCCCAGGGGAACGCGATGTCTCGAATGCCGGTTTCCTCGCCGAGTTCCCGGCGGGCCGCCTCGAGGGGCGACTCGCCGTCCTCCTGCATGCCTTTCGGGAAGTCCCAGTGATGCCACGCCCGGAGCATCAGCGTGCACACGTCCGGGCCGTCCGGCCGCGCCAGCACGACGCCACAGGACAACATCACCTCTTTCACGCGGCGGCCCCGCGCAGCACGTCGACGGGCGCGGCGTTGATCGCGCCGCGCGCCGCCAGGTAGCCGCTCGCACAGACCACGACGACGCCGGAGCCGAGCCCCACGATCCACAGCAGGGGATTGAACGTGTACGGCAGGTTGAAGAGCTGCTCGGCGATCACCGCCGCCAGCGCGGAGGCGCCTGCCGACGCCAGCAGCCCCGCCGCCGTGCCCAGCGCCGCAAACTCCGCCATTACGCCGGCGAGGACGGTGCGCTGTCCCGCGCCGAGCGCCCGCAGCATCGCACTCTCGAAGCGGCGCTCGTCGATGGTCGATTGCACCGCGGCGAACAGCACGGCGATGCCCGCCGCGAGCGTAAAGATGAACACCGCCTGCACGGCCAGCGTCGCCTTCTGGATGATCTCGCGCACCTGCTTCAGCACCGAGTCGAGATCGATGACTGACACGGTCGGGTGCGCGCGAACGAGGCTCACGAGCGCGTCCCGGTCCTCCGGCTCGACGCGCAGACTTCCGATCCAGGTCGTCGGGTAATCGTCCAGCGCGCCCGGCGAGAAGACGAGGAAAAAGTTCGGCTGGAACGAATCCCAGTTCACCTTGCGCACGCTCGCGATCGTCGCCGCCACCGTCTGCCCCGCCACTTCGAACGTCAGGTGGTCGCCGACGCCGAGCCCGGTCTCCATCGACCGTTCTTCCTCGATCGAGACGAGCGGCGGACCGTCGTAGCCCGGCGGCCACCACTCGCCGTCCAGTATCTCGTTGCTGTCGGACAGCGCGGCCGCCCACGACAGGTTCTGTTCCCGGTTCACGAACCATTCGCCGCCGGGGTCCGGGAAGCTCTGGTCTTTGGCCGACTCGCCGTTGATCAGGGTCATGCGTGCCCGGACCATCGGCGAGAGCGCGGGCGGCTCTATGCCGCGCTCCTCGAAGATGCGGCGCACCGCGTCCGTCTCGTCCGGTTGTATGTTGATGAGGAACTGGTTCGGCGCGTTCTCGTCCAGCGTGCGCCGCCAGCTTTCCATCAGGTCCGTGCGTACCAGCGTCAGCAGCAGCAGCACCGTGAGACCCAGGCCGAACGCGACCACCTGCACCGCGCTCGCACGCCCCCGGCGCGCGACGTTCGCCAGGCCGTAGCGCCAGGCCACGCCGACGCCGGAGCGAAAACGGCCGAGGACGGCCACGAGCCCGCGCCCGAGCAGGTACAACACGGCGGAGATCGCGATGATCCCGCCCAGCACGTAGACGAGCAGTTCCGCGTCGCCGACGGACTGGTACAGCAGGCCGGTGACCGCGGCCAGCGAGGCGCCGGCGACCAGGATGCGCGACGGCGCCGGCGGTACGGCGTCGTGGCGCAGCACGCGCAGCGGTGGCGTGTTGCGCAGCCGGATCAGCGACGGCAGCGCGAACCCCGCGAGCAGCAACAGCGCGCTGCCGCAGGCGAGCGCGACGGGCCGCAGGCCGGCCGGCGGCAGGTCGCCCGAGATGATGTCCGCCAGCACCCACGAGACCGCGCTCTCGACCGCGAAGCCGATGACGCAGCCGACGACGACGCCGATGAGCCCGATCAGCAGGATCTGCACGGTCGCAACGCCGATGACAAAGCCCTGCGTCGCGCCCAGGCTTTTCATCAACGCCACCGGGTCCATGCGCCGCAATGCGAAACGCCGTGCCGACATCGCGATGGCAACGGCCGACAGCAGCAGGCTGATGACCGCGGTCAGCGACAGGAAGCGTTGTGCCCGGTCCGCGGCGGCGAACGCGCGCTCACTGCTCTCCTCGGCCGACCGCAGGCGCAGCGAGTCCGGCAGTTCCGGCTCGATCGCCGCGGCGAAATCCTCGACCGCATCGTCCGCGCCCGCGACCAGCAGCGCGTAGGTCACGCGGCTGCCCACGCCGATCAGCCCCGTCGACGGCAGGTCGACCGTGTTCATCAGCAGGCGGGGCGCGAACGAGGCGAAGCCAACCGACTGGTCCGGGCGATACGTCACGACCGCCGCGATCGGGAAGCGAGCGCTGCCCACCTCCAGCACGTCGCCGACCTCCGCGCCGAGCCGCGCCATCAGCGTGCCATCGGCCCAGACCGTGCCCGCCGCCGGGATCCCGGCCGCCGTCTGCTCGTCGCCGAACAGCCGGTCGGCGATGCGCACGGTGCCGCGGAGCGGGTACCCGTCGCCGACCGCGACCAGCGTCGACAGCGCATTGTCGTCGCCGCGGTACACGACCGACGGGAACGAGGCCATGTCCGCGGTCCGCAGATCGTATTCAGCGGCCAGGGTTCGCCACGATTCGGGGATCGGCTCCTGCGACTGCAGGCGCAGGTCCGCCGCCAGCACCTCGTTCGCCTGCCGCGCCACGGCCTTGCCGATGCGGTCCGTGAGAAAACCGACGGCCGTCAGCGCGGCCACGGCCAGCGTGACCGCGGCGAGCAGGACCAGCACCTCGCCGGAGCGGAGCTCCCGGCGGAGGCTCTTCAGCGCGAACGACAGCGCCTTCACGCGGCGGCGGCCTCGTCGGCGACGAGTTTCCCGGCATCCAGCGTGAGCACGCGGTCGCAGCGCGCGGCGAGCTGGCTGTCGTGTGTCACGAGCACCAGCGTCGTGGCAGAGTCCCGGTTCAGGTCGAACATCAACGTCATGATCTTCTCGCCGGTGCGCGCGTCGAGGTTCCCGGTCGGCTCGTCCGCGAACAGCACGGCGGGCCGCGTGGCGAACGCCCGCGCGATGGCCACGCGCTGCTTCTCGCCGCCGGAAAGCTGCGCCGGGTAGTGGCTGCGGCGCTCCGCGAGCCCGACCTCGTCGGTGATGCGCAGCGCCGCGTCCCGCGCGTCCTTCATCCCGGCGAGTTCGAGCGGCAGCATCACGTTCTCCAGCGCGTTGAGCGACGGCACGAGGTGAAACGACTGGAACACGAAGCCGACGCTCTGCGCCCGGACTCTCGCCCGGCCGTCTTCGTCGAGCGTGTTCAGGTCGTGGCCGTTCAGCGTGACCGACCCGGTGCTGGGCAGGTCCAGGCCGGCCAGCAGCGCGAGCAACGTCGACTTGCCGGCACCGGACGGCCCGACGATCGCGACCGAGTCACCGCCGTCGACTGCGAAACTCACGTCCGAAAGAATGGTCAATGAACCTTCCGGGCTGGTAACCTTTTTGCCTACCCGATCCGCGACAAGGACGGCGCCGGTCCCGTTTTTCGACATGCAGAAATTCCTGAGCTTGCTGTTGCTGTTCGTAGCCGCCGTCGCGCACGGTAGCGACGAGCCGACGATCCTGATCTTCGGCGACAGCCTGAGTGCGGGATACGGTATGGAATCCGACCAGTCCTGGGCGGCTTTGTTGCAGGAACGACTGGCCTCCCTAGGGTACGAACATCGCGTGGTCAACGCCAGCATCACGGGCGAGACCAGCGAGGGCGGCGTCACGCGGATCGCCGGCGCGCTCGAGCGCTTCGAGCCCGATCTCCTGATCCTGGAGCTCGGCGGAAACGACGGCCTGCGCGCGTTTCCGCCCTCCCGTCTGGAGCAGAATCTCTCGAAGATCGTCGCGGCGGGACGGGCCAGCGGCGCCGAGGTCGTGCTGCTCGGCATCCGCATCCCACCGAACTACGGGCCCCGTTACACGGCCGAGTTCGAGGCCGTCTTCGGCAAGGTGGCCGAGCAACAGCGCATCCGCTGGATCGAGTTTTTCATGGACGGGATCGCGCTGAATCCCGAGCTGATGCAGGACGACGGCATACACCCGAACGTCGCCGCGCAGCCCAAACTGCTGGACAACGCGTGGCCGATTATTGAGGATGCCCTGGCGGCATCGGGGGATGCCGCCGACTGATGCTCCGGGGGGGACGATGGAAAAAATCTGGCTGAAGAACTATCCCGAAGGCGTGCCCGCCGAGGTGCCCGAGCCGCCGTACCGCTCCCTTCGCGACATGTTCGAGCACAGCTTCTCGGCATACGCCGACCGCCCGGCGTACACGAGCATGGGCACGACGATCACCTACCGCGAGCTCGACGAGCTGTCGATGCAGTTCGCCGGCTACCTGCAGGGCGAACTCGGTCTCACGCGCGGTGAGCGTGTCGCCATCATGCTGCCGAACATCCTGCAGTACCCGATCGCGATGTGCGGGATCTTCCGCGCCGGCCTCGTCGTCGTGAACGTGAATCCGCTGTACACCGCCCGCGAGCTGCAGCACCAGCTCACGGACTCCGGCGCGCGCGCGATCATCGTCCTCGAGAATTTTGCGCACACGGTCGAGCAGGTCATCGACTCGACGAAACTGGACCACGTTGTCGTCGCCTCAGTCGGCGAGATGCTGAAGAAGCCGAAGGGCTGGATCGTCGACGGGGTCATTCGCTACGCGAAGAAGGCGGTACCGAAGTTCGACCTGCCCTCGGCGGTGCGCTTTCGCAAGGCGCTCGCCCTCGGCGGGAAACACACTTTGGCGCCGGTCGAGCTCGGGTTTGCCGACATCGCGTTCCTGCAATACACCGGCGGCACGACCGGCGTGTCGAAAGGCGCGATGCTGAGCCACCGGAACATGCTGTACAACGTCGCGCAGACGGGACCGATCGTCGACCTCGCACACGGGGACGAAACGATCTCGATCATCACGGCGCTGCCGCTGTATCACATCTACTCGCTGCAATCGAACTGCCTGTGCATCGGCGCGCGCGGCGGTCTGAACATCCTGATCGCGAACCCGCGCGACATGCCGGGCTTCGTCAAGGAACTCGGGAAGCATTCGTTCACGACGATCACCGGGGTCAACACGCTGTTCACCGGCCTGCTGAACACGCCAGGGTTTGCCGATCTCGATTTCAGCAGCCTTCGGTCGTCCGTCGGCGGCGGCATGGCGGTACAGCCGGCCGTCGCGAAGCACTGGAAGGAGGTGACCGGCGTCGAGATCGACCAGGGCTACGGCCTGACCGAGACGTCGCCGGTCGCCACCGCGATGCCCTACGGGCGGCCGTTCAACGGCAGCGTCGGTCTGCCGGTGCCGAGCACCGAGGTCATGCTGGCCGGCGATGACGGCAACCCGCTGCCGCTGGGCGAGATCGGCGAGATCTGCATCAAGGGGCCGCAGGTCATGGAGGGCTACTGGCAGCGTCCGGCCGAGACGTCCGAAGTCATGCTGCCCGGCGGCTGGGTGCGCACCGGCGACATCGGGCGCATGGACGAGGACGGATTCCTGTACATCGAGGACCGCAAGAAGGACATGATCCTCGTGTCGGGTTTCAACGTGTACCCGAACGAGATCGAGAACGTCGTCGTCGAGATGGAGGGTATCCTCGAGGCCGCCGCGATCGGCATCCCCGACGAGCGGTCGGGGGAAGTCGTCAAGATCTACGCGGTACGTACCAACGATTCCGTCACCGAGCAGCACGTCATCGACTATTGCCGCGCGAACCTCACCGCCTACAAGCGGCCGAAGGTCGTCGAGTTCCGCGACGAGCTGCCGAAGACGAACGTCGGGAAGATCCTGCGCCGCGCTTTGCGCGACTGACGCGTTCAGTCGTGGTACTGCGGGCTCAGCTCGTGCACGGCATCGATGCACGCGCCGAGGTGTTCCGGGTCGATGTCCGGCGTGATGCCGTGGCCCAGGTTGAACACGTGGCCGGGGCCGCGGCCGTAGCTCGCGAGCGTGTCGGCGACGCCCTTCCGGATCGCGTCCGGGCTTTCGCGCAGCGTCGCCGGGTCGAGATTGCCCTGCAAGGCGACGGCATCGTCCACGTACTCGCGCGCGGTGGCGAGGTCGGTCGTCCAGTCGACGCCGAGCGCATCGCAGCCTGACTTCGCCATGTCCGCGAGCAGCGGGCCGGCACCTTTCGTGAACAGGATGACGGGCACACGCCGCCCTTCGTGTTCTCGCGTCAGGCCGTCCAGGATCTGCTGCATCGGGGCCAGCGAGAAACGCAGGTAGTCGTCGCGCTCGAGCGCGCCGCCCCACGTGTCGAAAATCTGGATCGCCTGCGCGCCGGCTGCGATCTGGCCGTTCAGGTAGTCGGTGGTCGTGCGGGCGACGTGCGCGAGCAACGCATCGAGGGCTTTCGGGTCTTCCGCGGCGAGGCCGCGGATGCGGCTGAACTCGCGGCTGGACCCGCCCTCGACCATGTAGGTGCCGACGGTCCACGGGCTGCCGGAGAAGCCGATCAGCGGCACCTTGCCGGCCAGCTCGGCACGGATCGTGCGTACCGCGTCGAAGACGTAGCCCAGCGACGAGGCCACGTCGGGCGACGGCAGCTTGCGGATATCCGCCGGCGTGCGCACCGGGCGTTCGAACTTCGGGCCCTCACCCGTCTCGAAGTACAGGCCCAGGCCCATCGCGTCCGGCACCGTGAGGATGTCGGAGAACAGGATTGCGGCGTCGAGCGGGAAACGCCGGAGCGGCTGCATCGTCACTTCGCAGGCGAGCTCCGGGTTTCGGCAGAGGCTCATGAAGTCGCCGGCAAGCTCGCGGGTCGCGCGGTATTCGGGCAGATAGCGCCCGGCCTGGCGCATGATCCACACCGGAGTGCGCGGCACGGGCTCGCGGAGCAGCGCGCGCAGCAGCAGGTCGTTCTCGAGCACCGCGCTCACGATGCGAACTGCGCCGCGATGGACGCCTGCATGCCGAGGGCCGCCTCGCGCGGGTTGGCGGCGTCGCGGATCGGCCGACCGACGACGATATGGTCGCAGCCGTTCGCAAACGCAGTCTCGACCGTGACGACGCGCTTCTGGTCGCCGGCCGGCTTGTTGTCGACCGGCCGGATGCCGGGTGACACCACGAGCAGCTTCTCGTCCACGTACTCGCGCAGCTTCGGCACCTCGAGACCCGAGGAGATCACGCCGTCGCAACCGGCCTCGAGGCATTGCTTCGCGCGCGACAGCACGAGCGCGTCGACGTCGCAGTCGAAACCGAGGTCGTCGAGGTCGCCGCGGTCGAGGCTCGTCAGCACGGTCACACCGAGCACCTTCAGCGAGTCGCCCTTGTTCGCGGCAGCCGCTTCCATGATCGAGCGGTTGCCGTGCACCGTGACGAACGTCGCGCCACGGTCCTTGAGCTGCCGGACGGCGGAGCCGACCGTGGCCGGAATGTCGAAGAACTTGAGGTCGCAGAAAACTTTCTTGTCGCGCTCGAGCAGCCAGTCCAGCAGCTCGAAGTACTCGCCGCTCATCATCAGCTCGAGCCCGATCTTGTAAAACGTGACCGCATCGCCGAGCTCGGTCGCGAGTTCCCGGGCGCGCTCGCAGGTCGGCACGTCCATGGCGAAGATCAGTCGGTCGCGGGCGGGAATGTCTTTTGGTTGCACGGTGTCTCCGGCAGGCTGCTCGGCGCGGCGTGAGATTCTATCAGCCCGCGATGCGCTCGTGCGCCTGGAACGCGAAGCGGTCCGTCATGCCGGCGATGTAGTCGGCCACGACACGCGCGCGTTCCGCCTCCGGCCTGCCCGCCGCCGCGTCGGAAAACTCATTTGGCATCAGTGAGTTATCGTCCATGTAGCAGTTGAACAGTGTGCGCAGTACCGCCTGCACGCGGGTCGTCATCTCGAGCTTCTTCTCGTGGCGGTACAGGTGCCGGTTCAGGAACTTTTTCAGCGCGACGTGCCTCTCGTGCATGTCCGCCGACATCGTGATCAACGCCCGACCCGCATCGCGCACGTCGTCGATCGATGCCGGCGCCGCCTCTTCGAGGTTGCGCCGGCTGTTCGTCACGAGATCGTTGACGACGGCGCCGATCATGCGGCGGATGGTTTCGTAGACGAGCCGGCGATCCGTCGTTGCGAGCGTCGGGTACTTCTCGCGAACGACCCGGTAGTAGTCGCCGAACAGCGGCTGCCGCGCGAGCTGGCGCAGCGTGATGAGGCCGGCGCGCAGCCCGTCGTCGACGTCGTGGTGGTTGTAGGCGATCGCGTCGGCGATGTCGGCGATCTGCGCTTCCAGCCCCGGCTGCGTCCGCTCGAGGAAGCGCGTGCCGAGGTCACCGAGCGCCTTCGCATTGCGCTTCGAGCAATGCTTCAGGATGCCCTCGCGGGTTTCGAACATCAGGTTCAGCCCGGGAAACTCCGCGTAGCGGGATTCGAGCAGGTCGACCACGCGCAGCGACTGCAGGTTGTGCTCGAAACCGCCGTAGTCCTTCATGCACGCGTTCAACGCGTCCTGCCCCGCGTGGCCGAACGGCGTATGACCGAGATCGTGCGCGAGGCAGATCGCCTCGGTGAGCGGCTCGTTCAGGCGCAGCGCCAGCGCCACGCTGCGGCCGATCTGCGCGACCTCGAGCGAGTGCGTGAGCCGCGTGCGGTACAGGTCGCCCTCGTAATTCACGAAGACCTGCGTCTTGTACATCAGCCGGCGGAACGCGGTGGAATGGATGATGCGGTCCCGGTCGCGCTGGTACTCGCCACGCTCGACCGGCGGCGGCTCGGAGTAGACGCGTCCGCGCGAGCGCTTCGCGTTCGCGGCAAAGGCGGCGAGGCCCGCGCGGCTCATCCGTCGACGGCCGCGACGATCGCCGCCAGCCGCTGTGCGTCGAAGTCCGCCGTCGTGAACGCGTGGCCGAGGCGGTCCAGCAGCACGAAACGCAGCTTCTTGTCCTGCACCTTCTTGTCCATGCCCATCGCAGCGGACATTGCCGCCGAGCCGATCTTCGGCGGCGCCGCCGGCAGGCCCGCACTTTCGATCAGCGCCGCGATGCGCCCGCGGGCCTCGTCGTCGATGTCGCTGAGCGCCGCGGCCATCACCATGCCGGCCGCCACGGCCTCACCGTGCAGCCATTCGCCGTAGCCCTGGCAGCGCTCGATCGCGTGACCGAACGTGTGGCCGAAGTTCAGGATCGCGCGCCGCCCGGCCTCGCGCTCGTCCTCCGCGACGACCGCCGCCTTGATCTCGCAGGAACGCCGGACGGCATGGGCGAGTGCCTCCGGGTCGCGCGCGAGCAGCGCCGGCATGTTCGCCTCGAGCCAGGCGAAGAACCCGGCGTCGGCGATCGCGCCGTGCTTGATGACCTCCGCAAGGCCGGCCTTCAGCTCCCGGTCGGGCAGCGTCTGCAGCGTGTCGGTGTCGATGAGCACGATGCGCGGCTGGTGGAAGGCGCCGACGAGGTTCTTGCCGCCGGGGTGGTTGACGCCGGTCTTGCCGCCGACCGACGAGTCGACCTGGGCCAGCAGCGTGGTCGGCACCTGGATGAAGCCGACGCCGCGCATGTAGCAGGCGGCGGCAAAGCCCGCGATGTCGCCGACGACCCCGCCACCGAGCGCGATTACCGTCGTGTCCCGGTTCGCGCCGGACTCGACGAGGCGGTCGAGGATGGACTCGACGGCCGACAGCGTCTTCCAGGCCTCGCCGTCCTTCAGTGCGATCGAGGCGACCGACTTGCCGCCGAGGCAGACGGTGAGTGCCTTCAGGTACAGCGGCGCGACCGTCTCGTTGCTGACGACGAGGCAGTCGCGGCCCTGCACGTGGGCCGCGAGGTCGTAGCGGCCGAGCAGCCCGTGCCCGATCACGATCGGGTAGCTGCGCTCGCCGAGCTCGACGGTGGTGGTGGTCGTCGCCATGGCGGCAAGGTTACCGGAATTCCATGGCGCCGTGGGCGACCCCTCCGCGTTACCGCGGAAACGTCCGAAGCGAGCCTGGCCGGGGGTTACCCGCGCGACGACCCCATGCGACGGCGCACCGAGTTCGAGTGCCAGACCGACGGCACGATCACCAGGATCACGATCGCGATGAGGGCCACCAGGTAGCTCTGACCGAAGGTGGCCATGTTGACGATCTCGGCCGCCTGCTCCGTGTTGACGTGCCGGGCCTGAGCAACAGGGCCGATGGCGCCCTCGTGCGCGACCGCGAAACCCGTGCTGAATGCGCTCTGCCAGCCCAGCGACGAGATCCAGGCATACGCCTTGTAGCCGACGGCAATCGCGCCGAAGCTGATAAAGCCGAGTGCCACGGTACCAAGGCCGAGCACGCCCAGGCCAATTGCGCCGCAGCTGAGGAAGCCCACGGACAGGATGCCGACGCTGACCGGCGCGATGGCAATGCCGCCCCACGCGAACAGCAATCCGTACGCCCGGTCACCGCCGGCAATCCAGCCGAAGCAGGGCTTGTCGTCCTTCTCCGCCATGCCGAAGCGGAAGTGCAGCAGCGGCACGCCGAGCAGCGTCGCGCGGCTCCTGTATTCGCTTTGCCGCGAGCCGACCTGGTCCGCCGGGTTCCGGAACGCCTCCGGCCGGCTTTCCCGTTCCCGGGCCCGCAGCAGGCGCGCACCGCGCAGCAAGCCGATGACGAGGAACAGGTAGCTGACGACAAAGACGCCGACGATGCACTGCGACGCGATGATGTACGGCATCGCATTGTCGCCGGCGCCAACGGCCAGTTTCCACAGCACGTAGATCGCCGCGACGACGAGCACCGGGTAAAAGAACAGCACGCCCGCGACGCGGAAGGCATTGCGACGCTCGCTCACGGTACGCGACTGGTCGAGCGTCGACCGGAAACCGAAGAACGCACTGACGACACCGGACAACGACGCGGGCGTCGCAATAATGTTCGCCCAGCTGAACCAGGTGCTGGCCTTCGCGGCCGCCGCAGTGCCCACGGCCGCGGCTTTCGCCGCGGGCGGGATCGTGGCGATCGCCGCCAGCACGCCGGTCGTGAACGCCGCTCCCGGCCCGCTCTTCGCCAGCGCGCCTTCGACGAACGGCAGCATCCCGTCCTGGACGAGCTTCCGGCCGCGGGACAAGCGCTGCTTGACGGTGTCCTCCGAGAGATTCAGGTCGTCGGCCACGTTCTTGATTGAGCGGTTTTCCCGGTAATAGAGAATCAACGGCTCGCGGTAATTCTCCGGCACGTTCTGCATTGCCTGCCGCAGCAGGGCCTGTTCTTCATCGCGTATGGCCATGTCTTCGATTCTCAGCGGGTCGGGTTCGTAATCGCCATGCTCGTCGAGCAGGGCCGCGCCCTTGGTCGGCTGGTTCGCCTCCTTGCGGTGAAAATGGCTCACCTTGAAGCGCAGGATCCCGCACAGCCACGACTTCAGCTTCGCAGGCTCCCGGAGCGTGTCGAGCTTCTTCCACGCCTCGACGAAAGCCTCCTGCGCGATGTCCTCGCTGTGTGCGATGTCGCCGACCGTGGAGTAAGCCAGTGCGCACAACAGGCTCTGGTAACGAGACACGATCTCGCCGAAGGCCTCGCGATCGCCCCCCAGGGACGCGATCACCAACTCGGCATCGCGGGTCGAGTCTCGTTTTGATTGCGGCTGCAACTTCATGGCTTCACTCCACAGGCTACGTACCAGTAAGTGCCCGGTTCCGGAGAAAAGGTGACAGGGATGTCGAAATAAATGACCGCGGAGGGCCGGGACCCCCGATTTGCCACGAATTTCGGCATGCCTGTCACCTTTTGGCGCCGGCCGGGCACTACTAGGGCAGACGACGCGATTCGGCGCTGACGCCGACGGAGTCGCCACCCTATCAATTCAACCGACAGGAAACGACTATGAAGATGCCCCGAATCCCCACTTCCCTGCGCTCCCCCGGTTTTGTCGTGGCAGCCATGTTCATTGCCGCCGGCCCGACCTTCGGCGATGCTCTCGATTCGCTGGTCGACGACTTCAGCGACGCGCAGAACAACAGCCTCGGCATCCAGCGCCAGTTCATCGACGACAAGAGCACGGGCGGTAGCACCACCACCGAGACCCGCGTCGCCGACGGAATCCTCGCCGTGCGCGGGGAGATCTCGCCCCCGCGTGGCCAGCCCGGCTGGTCGAGCTCGGTCCTGCTCCTGGACCCGCAGGGACTGCCGCGCGATCTCAGCGACTTCGAGGGCATCCGCCTGCGGATGAAGATCACCGCCGGCATGGTTTCGGTGTCGGCCAACAGCCCCGAGGTAACGAACTTCGACTACCACGCCGCGATGGTCACCGTGCAACCCGATGGCGAATTCCACGAGGTGAAGATTCCGTTCGAGTCCATGAAGCGCGCCTGGTCAGAGCAGACACCGCTCAACACCGGCTCGATCGCGAGCCTCAGCATCGTCGCGTTCGGCGTGCAGAAGAGCGCGTACGACTTCGAACTGGATGAAGTCGGCTTCTACTGATCGAACGTCATTTCCCGGACGGGGCTTCCCTGCGGAGCCCCGTTCGACGATCCTCCGAACCTTGCAACCAGGAAACGATGCCGTGAGCGCACATCCCGCCAGCAACCGACTCGACTATCTCGACGCCGTACGGGCGTTCGCGCTGCTGCTCGGCATCGTGTTCCACGCGAGCATCTCGTTCATGCCGATCTTCATCGGCTGGGCGGTGATGGACGTGTCCACGAGCCACGTCGTGTCGGTGTTCATGCTGATCAGCCACTCGTTCCGCATGGAACTCTTCTTCCTGATCGCCGGTTTCTTCAGCCACATGACGTATCACGGCAAGGGGTTCGCGACCTTTGCGAAGTCGCGCTTCCTGCGCATCGCGATCCCGTTCGTCGTGGGCTGGTTCCTGCTACGTCCGCTGCTGGTGTCCGGCTGGATCATGGGCGGGGAAAGTCTGCGCGGCGACGTGGACGTCGCCGGCGCGCTGAAAGGCGGTTTCGAATCGCTTGCCAGCCTGCCGCAGGGCCTGTTCGTCGGCACGCACCTGTGGTTCCTGTACTACCTGTTGCTGATCACGGCACTGGTGTTGGTGCTCCGCCGGCTGCTGTGCCTGCACGCACCGACGAAAGCGAGGCTCACGCGTATCGCCGATGCAAGCGCATCCTGGCTCTCGAACTCGCCCTTTGCGATCGTCACGGTGGCCGTTCCGACCACGGCCTGCCTGTGGTTCATGAACAGTTGGGGCATGGACACGCCCGACCAGTCGCTCCTGCCGCACGCACCGGTGCTGTTCGTCTACGGGGGCTTCTTCGCTTTCGGCTGGTTGCTGCACCGGCAGGGCCGACTCATCGAGCGCTTCGCGCGCCTTGGCTGGGGCCGGTTCGCCGTGTGCGCGGCCGCCGCCCTCGCCACGCTCGCTCTGGCCGGGTTCCAGGCGAACGCCGGTCACCCGCAGTTCGCGCTGCTGAAGGCCGCGTTCTCCTACGCGTACGCGATCATGATGTGGTCGCTGGTGGCGCTCTCGATCGGCCTGTTCAAGCGCTACCTCGACCGGCCGAGCAAGGCAGTGCGTTACGTGGCCGACTCCTCCTACTGGCTGTATCTCGTGCACCTGCCGATCGTGATCTGGCTGCAGGTAGCGGTCGCCGAGCTAAACCTGCACTGGTCGGCCAAGCTCCTCGGCATCTCCGCCGTCACGATCGCCGGCGCCGTCGTACTTTACGACCTGTTCGTCCGCTCGACCTTCATCGGCGCCACGCTGAACGGCCGACGCCGGCCGCGGGTTCTGTTTCCATTCGGAAAGGGCAAGCGCACACATTCGCGGGCACCGGCAGGCGGCACATCCACGCCGCGCGGATCGTAGGACTGGTAGCGGCCGGAATCTCAGAGCATCCGAACCAGGAGCGGCTATGCTCAGACCCGGATACCCGCGATGAGAACGGCAAGTGCGACTACGAGTTCCACTGCCCCGCGGTGCGAGCGCCTGCTCCGGGCAGCCTTCGGGAGCGTAACTCAGGCAATACAACGCCCGCGTTTCCGCGGAAACTCGGCTCGTCAGCCCCGAATTGCCTCCAGGATGTCGGTGGTCACCGCGTGCACCTTGCGGCCGTCGGTCTCCACCGTGAGGTCCGCAATCTCCTGGTACAGCGGTTCGCGCACCTCCATCAGCGCGACCAGCGACCCGCGCGGGTCGTCGTTCGCGAGCAGCGGGCGTTCGCGGCCGCGGCGGGTGCGGGCGAGCTGCTGGTCGATGCCGGTCTTGAGGTACACCACGTATCCTCGGGCGCCCAGCCGGCTCCGGTTTTCTTCGCGGACGATCGCGCCGCCGCCCGTCGCCAGCACGATACCGTCGAGGTTCGACAGGTCGTCGATGACCTTTGCCTCGCGGACCCGGAATCCCTCTTCGCCTTCCTTCTCGAAGATGAACGGGATGTCCACGCCGGTGCGCGACTCGATCTCCTCGTCGCTGTCGACGAAGGCGAGGTGCAGCGACCGCGCAAGCTGTTTGCCGACGGCGGACTTGCCGGCGCCCGGCGGTCCTATGAGAAAGACGTTCTTGGGGTTCTTCATGTCGTGCGTTTCCAAGGCCCCGGAAAGAGAAAGCCAACCCGGAGGTTGGCTTTCTCGGGAGCTTGCCAGGCAGCGGCTAGTAGATGCTGCCGCCTTCCTCGAGGATCCGCGGCGTCACGAAGATCAGCAGCTCGGCCTTGTTGTCGACCCGCTGCTTGCTGCGGAACGCCGCACCGACGAACGGGATATCGCCGAGGAACGGAACCTTGCTGATCGTCTCGCGGCGCTCGGTCTCGTAGATGCCGCCGAGGACGACCGTCTGGCCATCCGCCACGAGCACCTGCGTTTCGACCGCGCGGGTATCGATACTCGGCACGGTGCCGCCCAGGCCACCCGTCGAGATGATGTCGCCGACGTTGTCCTTGTGCACGGTCAGATCCATGATGATGTTGTTGTCCGGCGTGATCTGCGGCGTCACCGTCAGGCTCAGCACGGCCTTCTTGAACTGGATGGTCGTGGCACCCGACGACGCGGACTGCTGGTACGGAATTTCCACACCCTGCTCGATGCGGGCTTCCTTCTGGTTCGCCGTGATGACGCGCGGTGTCGAAACGATCTCACCGCGACCTTCGGCCTCCAGCGCCGTCAGCTCGAGGTCGACGAGGTAGTCCTCGCCCAGCACGGCCAGCGAGAAGCGGCCCGCCGGATCGGAGATCGGCACGTTGACGTTGTAGCGGTTCGACAGCGTCGGGATCTGGATCGGGAACGGCGTGCCGTTCGCCGGGTCGGCGAGGTTGTCCAGCGCCGAGTTGACCATCGTGTCGGTGCCGCCGCCCGTGCCGGACGTCACGACGAGCGTGTCGTCGTTGTAGTCATAGCCGGTCACGCCCAGGCGCACGCCGAGGTCGCGGCTGAAGTCGTCGTTGACGACCACGATGCGCGACTCGATCAGCACCTGCTTGATCGGGATGTCGAGCGTGCGAACCATGCGGCGAATGTCCTGAAGCCGGTTAGCGGTGTCCGAAACCAGCAGCGTGTTCGTGCGGTCGTCGACGGCGATGCTGCCGCGCTCGGAGAGCATGCCGGTTTCACTCTCGCCCTGGATCAGCGAGGCCAGGTCGGCCGCTTTCGCGTAGTTGACCTGCAGGAACTCCGAATACAGCGGCTCCAGCTCGCTGATGGCCTGCTTGGCTTCGAGGTCCGCCGTCTCGCGGGCCGCGATTTCCTCGGCCGGGGCAACGATGATCACGTTACCGTTCTGGCGCATGTCGAGGCCCTTGGTCGTCATGACGATGTCGAGGGCCTGGTCCCACGGCACATTACGCAGGCGCAGCGTGACGTTGCCCTGCACGGTGTCGGAGACGACGATGTTGCGGCCCGAGGTTTCGGCCAGGAGCTGCAGCACGGCGCGGGTCTCGATGTCCTGGAAGTTCAGCGTCAGGCGCTGGCCTTCGTATTCCTTGGTCTCGGAGAACAGCGTGGACTCACCCTCGGCCGTTTCCGGCGCCGGGTTCACTTCGATCGTAAATTCGGTATCGGTCTGGTAGGCGAGCTGCTCGTACTTGCCTTCAGCCGAGATCACGATGCGCGTGTCGAGGTTCGTACGCAGCGTGTCGACGGTCGTGACCGGGGTCGCGAAGTCCATGACGTCGAGGCGGCGCATCAGCTCGGCCGGCAGCGACGTGTCCTTGAATACGGCGACGACGCGGCCGCCTTCCTGGCGGATGTCGACGGGCGTGCCCGGGTCCGTCAGCTGGACGATGATGCGACCGCCACCGTCGCGCGTACGACGGAAGTCGACGTTCGTGACGGCACGGCTGGTCGGCGCGGCGTACGTCGGCGAGGAAGACGACTGCGGAGCGGCGGCGAACTGGGTGGTACCGGCGCTGTAGTTGCCTCCGTCGCCCAGCGTGACCGTGACAACGTTTCCGCTGCGGCTCGTCTGGTAGGCGACCATCGTATCGAGGTTGAGAACGACGCGCGTGCGGCCATTGGCCTCCGCGGTCAGAACGGTGTCGAGCGGGCCCAGGTTCACGTCACGCCGGCGGGACGACATGCCGAGCGCGGTGTCGGGCAGGTCCAGCGCGATACGCGCGGGGTTCTCGATCGTGAATGCCAGCGGCTCGGGCGCGGTCTCACTCATGATGAGCTTCAGCTCCACGCGCTGCCCGGGCAGGCTCTGCACCTGGATGTCCTGAAGGCGATTGCCCTCCTGCGCATTTGCGGCGGACATGCCCGCAAACAGCAGGACTGCTGCCTGTGCCAGTGCGGCCAGTTGACGCATCGCGGTGCGATACGCGGCCGTCGGTTTGCTATTGAGCATCATTCCCATTTACTCCCAGTTCCTTACAGGCATCAGTCGGCAAGACTGATGGCAGCATCTCTCTCGATGTAGCCACCGATCCCGTCAGAGATTAGTTCGACCAGCTTGATTTCCGCCTCGTCGATGCTGACGATGCGGCCGAAGTTCTGGCCCATGTAGTGGCCGGGCAACACCCGGTGGACGAGGCCGTCCGACGTCTGGACCAGGCCGTAGGACGTGTCGCCGAGCGCCATCGTTCCCACCATGCTGAGCGTGTCGAGCGAGAACTGTTCCAGGTACTCCGGCGTATGGCCCTTCGGCGGCTGCGGACCCGTACCGTCCCGCGCCACCTGCGGCCGGTCCGGCACGAACGGCGAGCGCACGCCTTCGGCATCGGCGTTGTACGCAAACGCGTCGTATAGCTTCACTTCGGGAATCGGCTCGATGCGGCCGCCCCCACGCTGCTTGACCTCGTTGATATAGCGGTCCAGCTCATCCATGTTGCCGCCGCAGGCCGTGAGCGCGAACGCGAACGCCAGCAGTGCGCCATTCCGGGCCGTGAGAGTCACTTTCATTACTTGGACTCCTCGAGATAGCGGTAGGTTTGTGCCGTGACCTCCATCGAGAGGTCGTCAAAGGAATCCTGGCTCTCACGCGTGATCGTGATGTTGTGCAGCGTCACGATACGCGGCAGGGCGGCGATACCGCTGACGAAGCGCGCGATCTCGTGGTAGCCGCCGGTCAGCCGGATCTTGATCGGCTTCTCCGCGTAGAAGTCCTTGGGCACCTCCGGCTGCGGCTCGAAGAGCCGTTCCTGCAGGCCCGCACCAAGGCCGGTCTGCGAGATGTCGACGATCAGGCTCGGAATCTCCGTCTCGCCCGGAAGCTGGCGGAGCATCGTGCCGAACGATTGCTCGATCTGCGCGAGCTGCGCCTTGTACGCGTCGTAGTTCGCTGCCTTCTTCTGCTTGCTCTCGAACGTGTCGCGATACTGCAGCTCGTCGGCCTGGGCCCGCTCGAGCACCGGCGCCATGTCCTTGACGATTTTCCAGTAGAAGCCGAGGCCGACGACGAGCAGGAAAACCATGACGATGACGGCCGCGCGAAACGCCAGCGGCCAGCGACCGACGTCGTTTACGTCGAGACTGCGGAGTTCTTCCAGGAGATTCATTCCATGTCCTCCGCGTCGGCGTCCGTTCGGACCTGCTTCAGGTACACGGTGAACTCGGCCTGGCGCGACGCGCCGGACGTCGTTGTTTCAACTTTCTGTACTTCGGGGTCCGACAGCCACTCGGAGGCGTCGACCTGGCGCATCAGCGCCGAAACTCGCGTGCTGGACTGGGCGACGCCCTGCACTTCGACGCGCGAACCCGTCTGCTTCATGCCGGTGAGGTACACGCCTTCCGGCATCTCCCGGGCAATCTCGTCGAACAGGTGCACGATCTCCGGCCGGCTCTTCTGCAGCTGCTCGATGATCTCCATGCGGGCGATCAGTCGGTCCTTCTGCCGCTCGAGCGTCGAGATCTCCTCGATGCTCTTGTCGAGCTCGGCGATCTCCGCGCGCAGTCGCTGGTTGCGCGCCTCCTGGTTACTGATCATCTGCGAGTACGCAAAAATGATGCCCATGACGACCGCGATGCCGGCGACGACGGCACCGGCCGTTGCGACGCCGAAGTCGCGTTGACGCCGCTTGCGCTCTTCCTCGCGCCAGGGGAGTAGGTTAATGCGTGGCATTAGTCAAAGCTCCTCAGTGCAAGTCCGCAAGCGGTGAGCAGTGCGGTTGCATCCTTGTGTACGCCCTGGGACTTGGCCTTGGACGAGATCTTCATCTGGCCAAGCGGATCACCGACCTCGGTCGGGATGCCGACCCGGCTCGAGATCACGTCGGCGATGCCCGGGATGTTCGCGCAGCCGCCGCAGACGAGGATCATGTCCGGCTGCTCGCGGCCGCCGCCCGATGCCAGGTAGAACTGGAGCGAACGGCTGACCTGCTGCGTCATGTCATCGATGAACGGTTCCAGCACTTCCGGCTGGTAGTTCGACGGCAGGCCGCCCTGCTTCTTCGCGCGGCCGGCGTCTTCCATCGACAGGCCGTAGGTCCGCATGATTTCCTCGGTGAGCTGTTGTCCGCCGAAGTTGAAGTCACGCGTGTAGATGACCTTGAGGTCCTGCAGGA
Source organism: uncultured Pseudomonadota bacterium (assembly GCA_913055625.1). Lineage (GTDB taxonomy): Bacteria > Pseudomonadota > Gammaproteobacteria > Steroidobacterales > Woeseiaceae > UBA1847. The sequence continues at coordinate 466,751 of CAJXJW010000003.1, forward strand.
CGCTGAACGTCGTGGACGAGGCACCGATATCGACGACCGCCACCGACTGGCCCATGCCGCCGTCGGCGATCTGGTGGCTCATGAGCTGGCAGGCATTCTCGAGCGCGAAGGCTTCGACGTCGACGACGGCCGTGGAAAGGCCGGCGGCGGTGACCGCGGCCTGGCGCTGCTCGACGTTGTCGGTACGCGTCGCGACCAGCAACACGTCCATCAGTTCGGGGTCTTTCTCGTTCGGGCCGATGATCTCGTAATCGAAGCTGACCTCTTCCATCGGGAACGGGATGTACTGGTCCGCCTGGATCTCCACCTGGCCCTCCAGGTCCCGTTCGGACAGGCTGGACGGCATCTGGATGACCTTGGTGATGGCGGCGTCGCCACTGATCGCCACGGCGACGTCGGTGGACTTCGCGCCGGCGCGCTTGACCGCCCGGCGGATGGCTTCGCCGACGGCCTTCGCGTCGACGATCGCTTTTTCACTGACCGAACTCGGGGGCGTCGGCTCGGCGGAGTAGGACTCCACCCGGTAGCGTTTGCCGCTCTGCGACAGCTCGATCAGTTTTACCGACGAGGTCGTGATATCGAGGCCCAACAATGGTTGAGATTTCTTTCCGAATAACACTGGTTTTTCCCTTCCCTGTCGGTAGGTTGCGAGCCAAACGTAGGTTTGGACTCAGCAAAGCGATTTAACTATATATCAATAAAATGTTAAATAAAACGTGACTTTCTTCACGATCCCGCGAACGCATGGTACTGCGCACAGGGCCGGCATTCTGTGAACTGGTCGACGCCTGCCGGGGGGAATCCGGGCGTCCCGGCGGAGGCCTTCCGGATTCGTTGCCAGGCTCCGTTCCCGCGTCGTCGACGTTGCGGCTGCCGGCACGCGGTCGCTATCATCTGTCGCCTTGCGTGGCACCAGAGCGCCACATTCCGGGCATTTCCCCGACACCACCTTACATTTCACTGTCGAGACCGGTGCCGCCGTAAATGAGGGCGTTAGCCTCGAAACGCCAGCGACTATGCTTGAGAGCAACAACGGAAACCGTAAAACAGGTCACAAGTCCGGCAGAAGGATCGCCCGGGCGCTGATCGTATTACTGGGCCTGGGCGGCCTCGCCGGCATCGGCGGCGTCGCCGGCGTGATCGGTGCTTATTATTATGTGTCGCCGTCGCTGCCGCAGGCGGAGACCATCCGCGACATTCCGCTGCAGATCCCGCTCCGCATCTTCAGTCGCGACGGCCGGTTGATCGAGGAGATCGGTGAACAACGGCGCGTGCTCGTGCAGTACGACGACGTGCCGCCGCACGTCGTGAACGCGTTCATCGCCGCCGAGGACCGCCGCTTCTTCGAGCACCCCGGCATCGACTACCGCGGCGTCATCCGCGCCGCGGTGCAGTGGCTGACGACCGGGCGCGTCGAGGCCGGCGGCAGCACGCTCACCCAGCAGCTCGCCCGCAGCTACTTCCTGAACCTCGACCAGACCGCGCGGCGCAAATTCATGGAAGCGGCGCTCGCCGTCCAGATCGAAAACGGGTTCTCCAAGGAACAGATCATGGAGCTGTTCCTGAACAAGATGTTCTTCGGCCAGCGCGCCTACGGTGTGTCGGCGGCCGGCCAGGTGTTCTTCGACAAGGAATTGAAGGACCTCTCGATCGCGGAGGCCGCAACGCTCGCCGGCGTACTGCCGGCCCCGTCCCGCTACAACCCGGTGCGCAGCCCGATCGAGGCCACGAACCGGCGCACTTATGTGCTCGGGCGCATGCTGGATCTCGGATTCATCTCCCGCACCGAGTACGACGAGGCGATGAACACGCCCATGCTGTCGGCCCTGCACGGCGCGGCCGTGGAACTGCGCGCCGACTACGTGGCCGAGATGGTGCGCCGCGAGATGCAGAAGCGCTATGGCGAGACCTACGACGAGGACGGCTACCTCGTCGTCACGACGCTGGACTCGCAACTGCAGAACGCCGCCACCTGGTCACTCAGGAACGGCCTGCTGGAGTTCACCCGCCGCCGCGGCTACCGCGGGCCCATCACGCGCATCGAGCTGACCGACGAACTGCTCACAACTCCGTTGCCGGAATGGCCCGAGGACCTGCGCAGCGAACTCGACCAGTACGCACCGGGCGGCTTGTCGGTGGCGCTGGTCACGGACACGCAGGAGGACAACAGCGCCGGGCTCCTGTTCGCGAACGGCACGCGGGCCCGGCTGCCGTGGTCGGGCATGCGCTGGGCGAAGCCGTTCATCGACCGGGAGACGACCGGCGCCGCGCCCGAGTCCGTGCACGACGTGCTGGCGGCCGGCGACCTCATTTACGTCATGCCCACGAACAAGGGCACGTGGGCCCTGGCGCAGGTACCGGAGGCGCAAAGCGCGATCGTGTCGATGGACCCGGACGACGGTGCCATCACGAGCCTCGCCGGCGGCTTCGACTACGCGGTCAGCAAGTTCAACCGCGTCACGCAGGCCTACCGGCAGCCGGGCTCCTCGTTCAAGCCATTCATCTATTCCGCAGCGCTCGAGCACGGCAACACCCCGGCCACGGTGATCGACGACTCGCCGGTGGTCATCCGCTCGTCGGAACTCGAGGCGGACTGGCGGCCGATCAACTACACCGGGCGCTTCTACGGCCCGACGCGCCTCCGCGAGGCACTGACGCGCTCGATGAACCTCGTGTCCGTGCGCCTGTTGCTGTACGAGACCGGCGTCGGCAACGCGGTCGCGCACATCCGCAAGTTCGGCTTCCCCGATGCGGCGCTGCCCTACAACGGGTCGCTCGCGCTCGGCGGTGGCAACGCATCGCCGCTGGACATGGTGCAGGGCTACTCCGTGCTGGCCAACGGCGGCTATGGCGTGAAGCCCTACGTCATCGACGCGATCTACGGCCCGAACGGCGAGGAGCTGTACCGCGCGGATCCGCTCGTCGTATGCCGCCCGTGCGACGCCGAACCGGAAGAGGTGATCTACGGCGAGGACCCGGCCGAACCGATGTCGCTGGAGGAAATGGTCTCGGTGGCGGAGGACTTCAGGCCTGACGCCGCCGTCGATCCCGAGTTGTTCGCGAACGTCAACAAGGCGCCGCGCGTCATCAGCGAGCAGAACGCATTCCTGATCCAGGACATGATGCGCGACGTCGTCGCCCGCGGCACCGGCCGGCGCGCAATGGCACTGGGCCGCAACGACCTGTCCGGCAAGACGGGTACCTCGAACGACCGGCGCGACGCCTGGTTCGGCGGCTTCAACGCCGACCTCGCCGCGATCGTCTGGGTCGGCTACGACGACGACCAGGGCCTCGGCCCGGGCGAGGAAGGCTCCCGCACCGCGTTGCCGATCTGGGTCGAGTTTGGCCGCCTCGCGTTCGCCGGCGTTCCGAACAATCGCATGCCGATGCCGCAGGGCATCGTCAGCCGCAAGATCAACCGCGACACCGGCTGCCCCGCGAGCGCGACCGACCGCAACACGATGTTCGAGTATTTCCGCGAAGGACACGTCCCGGTCTGCGAAGAGGTCCACGAGCTGCCCGACATTTTCAACGACCAGGGGAGCGGCAGCGACGACGAGGCAGTGGAAGAGGAACCCGGATCCCTGTTCTAGGCACTCACTGATGGGCAAGAAGAACGGCAACGAGCGTTCGCGCCAGCTTGTCGCGCAGGAAACCGCGCGCATCATCGTGACGCAGGGCATCCGCGACTACGGCGCCGCCAAGCGCAAAGCCGCCCTGCGCCTTGGCATGAACGACCGCGGCTCGCTGCCGGGCAACGGCGAGATCGAACGCGCGATCGAGGACTATCACCAGATCTTTGGCGGCGAGAGCCACGCCGACGTCCTCCGCGCCCTGCGGGCCACGGCCGTCACCGCGATGCAGATCCTGGCACCGTTCGAACCCCGGCTGGTCGGGCCCGTGCTGAACGGCACGGCCGACGAGAACTCCGTCGTGAACCTGCACGTCTTCAGCGACAGTGCCGAGGCCATCGGCGCGCACCTCGACGGCACCGGGCTGTCGTCACGCAGCTACGAGCGTCGCCTGAAGAGCCGCAAGGACCGCAGCGCCGTCTTCGCAGGCTACGAGTTCGAGTGCAACGGCGTCACGGTGCAGGCGACCGTGTTCCCCTACGACGGGTTGCGCCAGGCGCCGCTGAGCCCTGTGGACGGCCGCCCGATGCAGCGCGCGGATATTGCGCGCGTGAATGATCTGCTAGTCTGATGTCCATGACCCTGGACACACTCACGACCTTCTTCGGCTGGGCGCTGGTGCTCAACATCGCGTTCTACGCCATCACGTCGCTGGCGCTGATGCTGTTCAAGGGGCTGGTGGGGCGCATCAGCAGCCGCCTGTTCGACGTCGACGAGCAGACCGCAAGGAACGAGTCCTTCGCCTACCTGGCCCGCTACAAGCTCGCGATCATGGCGCTCTTCCTCGCGCCGTACGTCGCGCTGCGACTGACGGCCTGAGCCTATTTCGTCGCCGGTGACCGCGCCGGGGGTGCCGCAGCGCGATCGTCGGCGCGTGGAGGGTAACGATCTTCGGTGACCGCCGGCGGGCGCTCGCGCTCCACCGAGATCGTGGTGTCCGCGACGACCCACAGCCCCGGGTTCTCTTCCGGGGTCGCCGCCAACCACTGTGCAACGGACTGCATCGTCTCGCCGAGCACGACGCCCTTCTCGCGGCCCGCCGGCGAATCCATCAGCAATGCGTAGTCGCGCTGCGCGGACGCGTAGTCGCCCTGGTCGACCTCCAGGGCCACGACCGCGCGCAGGCAGGACAGGTAGGTTTCGCGCGTCAGCCAGCGGCCGTCGTCGATCATTGCCGCCCGAAAGGCCTGCAGCTGGCCGCGCGCGTCGCCGCGCGCTTCGGCAACACGGCCTTCCGTCAGCCGTGAATAGGCGAGCTCGTAGGGGCTGAGGTTCCGGTCCTTGCGCAAACGCTCGATGGCATCCTGCGCGCCGTCCAGGTCACCGGCATCGATCAGCGCGTGGACCTTCGCGTTTCGGGAGACGAACTTCCGCGACAGTTCGACGACCGGGTAGTCGAAGACGAAGTTGACGAGCACGTTCAGTTCGCGGGCATCGCCGGGCTCGTAGCGCCAGCGGCGCACGGCATCGAGCGCCGCCTTCTCGAAGGCCCGGTTGCCGCTGGATTCGAAAACGTCCGCGCCCTCGACCAGGCCGCTCCGGCCCACGGCGTGGTGCACGATGACCCAGCCTTCGCGGTGGCGCGTGAGCTCGGACTTGGGGTAGTCCGGCAGCGGCCGGCCGAACACGCCCGGGCCGGCCGGCTCCTCGTTGATGCCGGCGCAACCGCAGAGCACGGCCAGGGCCGACAGGTAGATCAGGACTCGGCGGCAGGTCATGTCGCTCCCCAGGATCGATGCACCCCCGGACAGCATAGCTCACGGCGGCGCCGGCACAAGCGGCGCCCCGGGGTGGCATTACTTGCGTTGGGCGATATCCACGTAGTCGCGCGGCGGCGACCCGGTGTAGAGCTGGCGCGGGCGCGCGATCTTGCCCTTCGGGTCCGAAATCATCTCGCGCCAGTGCGCGGTCCATCCGACCGAACGACCGATCGCGAACATCACCGTGAACATCGAGGTCGGGATGCCGAGCGCGCGGTAGATGATACCCGAGTAGAAATCGACGTTCGGGTACAGGTTCTTTTGCTTGAAGTAGTCGTCGTTCAGCGCGACCTGTTCGAGCTCCAGCGCCAGGTCGAACAGCGGCGTGTCCTTCCGGCCGAGTTTCGCGAGCACCTTGTGGCACATCTCGCGGATGATCGTCGCGCGCGGGTCGAAGTTCTTGTACACGCGGTGACCGAAGCCCATCAGCCGGAACGGGTCGTTCTTGTCCTTCGCCTTCTCGATGTACTTTCCGATGTTCTTCGCATGGCCGATTTCCTCGAGCATGCTGAGCACGGCCTCGTTCGCACCGCCGTGCGCCGGCCCCCACAGCGCCGCGATGCCCGCGGCGATCGCGGAATACGGGTTCGCGCCGGAGCTGCCGGCCATGCGCACCGTGGACGTCGAGCAGTTCTGCTCGTGGTCGGCGTGCAGGATGAACAGCAGGTCGAGCGCCTCGGCGGCGATCGGGTCGATCTCGTAGGGCTCGGCCGGCACCGCGAAGAACATGTGCAGCAGGTTCTCACAGTAGTTCAGGTCGTTGCGCGGGTACATGAACGGCTGGCCGATGTTCAGCTTGTAGGCCGCGGCGGCAATGGTCGGCAGCTTCGCCAGGATACGGTGCGAGAAGATGTCCCGGTGCTCCGGGTCTTCCGCGTTCGTCGTGTCGTGGTAGTAGGCCGACATCGAGCCGACGACCGCCGACAGCATCGCCATCGGGTGCGCGTCGTAGCGGAAGCCGTTGAAGAACCGCAGCATGCCCTCATTCAGCATCGTGTGCGTGCGAATCGTGCGGTCGAATGCAGCGAGCTGTTCCGCCGTCGGCAGCTCGCCGTGCAGCAGCAGGTAGGACACCTCGATGAAGCTCGAGTGCTCGGCGAGTTGCTCGACCGGGTAGCCCCGGTACATCAGGATGCCCTTCTCGCCGTCGATGAACGTGATGTCCGACGAGCAGCTGCCCGTCGACACGAAGCCCGGGTCGTAGGTGAACACGCCCTGCTCGCGGTACAGGGTGGCGACGTCGATGACGTCGGGACCGCAGGTGCCGCGGTGGATCGGAAGGTCGAGTGATTTCCCGTCCGGGCTCGTCAGGCGAAAAGCATCCTGGCTCATTGTTATCCTCTTATGTTGTCCAGTACTGATCCCGGCGCGACCGGCCGGGGCGCCGAGTGGCTGCGACCACCGGCGGACAGACATGCGAGCATAGCAGAACCGGGACCGAGCCCGGATACGGGCTTACCGGCCGTACTTCTTGCGGAACTTGTCCACCCGGCCGCCGGTATCGACGATCTTCTGCTTGCCGGTGTAAAACGGATGACAGGAAGAGCACACCTCGATCGTCAGATCGTCGCCGAGCGTCGAACGGGTCGTGAACTCGTTGCCGCAGCTGCAAGTCACCTTGATCTCGTTGTACGCGGGATGGATGTCGGCTTTCATTTCTGGGCTCTCTGCGGCACGGGCCGCGTCAAAAGGGCGCGTAATATATCGGGAAGGCCCAAGGGCCGCAAGCCCCGCCCCGGGCGGGCCGATCTTATCCACAGAACCTGTGGATAACATTGTGGATCGAAATTGAACCAATGGCCTAAGGTGCGGATTTTCAAAGCCGCCTGCCAATATGACTAATTTATGGCCATTTTGTGAAACTGTCTTAAATCAAAAACTTACACCCGGTTTGCGAGCCTCAGGCTGAAATCGTTGGGCTTTCGCACTAAAAATACAGGCGCGCCCCGGTCTTGTGCATAAACCCTCACGGCAGGAACGCCGCCTGGAGGTCGTCGAGGAAGCGCCGGCCCAGCGCCGTCGGCCGCCAAAGGCCCGCGCCGCTGCGCTCGATGAGGCCCCGGTCGACCGCCCCGGCGGCCTTCCCGGCAAGCCGTCCTGCGGGCAGCCTCGCCCGCTCCTCGAGCAGCGACTCGTGGAATCCGTCGCGCAGCCGGAGCGCGTTCAGCATGAACTCGAACAGCCGGTCCTCGTCCGGCAGCGGCGGCTCGAGGGGCTGCGGCGCATCCCGGCCCTCGACGTCATCCAGGTAGCCCAGCGGGTTTGCCGGCTTCCGGTAGCGCCGCACGCCGTCCGCGAGTGTCAGCTTGCCGTGCGCGCCCGCCCCGATCGCCAGGTAGTCCCCGAACGTCCAGTAATTGCGATTGTGACGGCACTCGTCGCCCGGGCGCGACCATGCCGACACCTCGTACTGGCGGTAGCCGTGGCCTTCAAGCCGCGCGTGGCCGGCGCACTGGATCGCCCACGCCCGCTCGTCGTCCGGCAGCCCCGCCGGCGGCCGGGCGTGGAAGACGGTGTTCGGCTCGAGCGTGAGCTGGTACCAGGACAGGTGGCCGGGATCGAGCGCGAGCGCGGCGCCCAGGTCGGCGAGTGCCGCGTCGACATCCTGTCCCGGGAGGCCGTGCATCAGGTCGAGATTCAGGCGCTCGAAGCCGGCGGCGCGCGCCGCGCTGACGGCGCGATGGATGTCGCCGACGCCGTGGATGCGGCCGAGCGTCTTCAGTGCCCCGGCCGAGAACGACTGCGCGCCGATCGACAGCCGGTTCACGCCGGCGGCCCGGTAGCCCGCCGGGTCACCGAACTCGATGGTGCCCGGGTTCGCCTCCATCGTGATCTCGACGTCGGGCGCAAGCCGGAAATGCGCCGCGGCCGCGTCGAGCATCCGGGCGATCGCGGCCGGCGGAAAGAAGCTCGGCGTGCCGCCGCCGATGAACACGCTCGTGACGTCGCGCTCCGGCACCCGCCCGGCCTCGAGCGCCAGGTCGCGGACGATCGCGTCGACGTAGCGCTCGCGCGGCGCGTCCGCGCCGGCCGTGTAGGAATTGAAATCGCAATACGGGCACTTCTGCACGCACCAGGGCAAGTGCAGGTACAGCGCGAGCGGCGGCGCGTTCATGCGCCGTAGCGCTGGCTCAGCTGCTCGGACAGCGCGCTGAGCGCCTTGCCGCGATGGCTGCGGGCATTCTTCTCGTCCGGCGTGAGCTCGGCCGACGCGCGCCCGGACGCGGGGTCGAGGAACACGGGGTCGTAGCCGAAGCCGCCGGTGCCGCGCCGTTCGCGCAGGATTTCGCCGCGCCATTCGCCGCGGGCGAACACAGGCTCGTCCTGGTTCGGCGCGACGAAACACACGACGCAATGAAACGCGGCGCCGCGGTCCTCCCGCTCGCCGAGCTCGGCGAGCAGCTTGTCGACGTTCGCCTCGTCGCTCGCGCCCGGGCCGGCATAGCGCGCCGAGTGCACGCCCGGGCGACCGCCGAGCGCGTCCACGCCGAGGCCGGAGTCGTCGGCGACGGCCGGCAGCCCGGTCGCCTGCATCGCATGCCGCGCCTTGATCAGCGCATTCTCCTCGAACGTGGTGCCGGTCTCGTCGGCTTCGCTGACGCCGAAGTCGGACTGTGGCACGACCGTGACGCCGAGCGGCGAGAGCAGCTCGGCCAGTTCCCTCAGCTTGCCGGGGTTGCCGCTGGCGAGCACGAGGGTGGTCGGCCCGGGCATGGCCGGCTCAGCCGGCCGCGTCGAGCGCTTTGTTCTGCGCTTCGACGATGTGCGCCACGCCGTCGCGGGCGAGCCCGAGCATGGACGCGAGCTCGTCGCCGGTGAACGCGTGGCCTTCGGCGGTGCCCTGCACCTCGATGAACCGGCCGGCCTCGTTCATGACCACGTTCATGTCCGTCTCGGCGTCGGAGTCCTCCTCGTAGTCGAGGTCCAGCACGGGCACGCCGCGGTAGATGCCGACGGAGATCGCGGCCACCTGGCCGTGCAGCGGGTTCTTCTTCAGCTTGCGCTTCGCGTGGAGCCGACGCGTTGCCAGCGCCAGCGCGACGTAGGCGCCGCTGATCGACGCCGTGCGCGTGCCGCCGTCCGCCTGCAGCACGTCGCAGTCGAGCGTGACCGTGTTCTCACCGAGCGCGGACAGATCGACGACGGCGCGCAGCGAACGGCCGATGAGCCGCGAGATCTCCATCGTGCGTCCGCTCTGTTTGCCGCGCGCCGCCTCGCGCGCCGAGCGCGTGTGCGTCGCGCGCGGCAGCATGCCGTATTCGCCGGTCACCCAGCCCGTGCCCTGGTTGCGCATCCACGGCGGGACCCGCGGCTCGACCGTGGCCGTGCACAGGACGCGCGTATCGCCGAACGCCGCGAGGACGCTGCCCTCGGCATGGCGCGTGAAATCGGGGGTAAAGGACACGGGGCGCATCTCGCCCGCGTCACGGCCGCTCGGTCGCATGATCATCGATCTCCTGGCGCCACCGCGCCGGTCAGGGGCCGAGCCAGCGTAGCGCCGCGCCCGTCGTATTGTCGCTGTAGGGCGAGTTCGCGTTCAACGCCTTGAGACTCAGGGTCTTCAGGTTGTCGGCGAGCTTGTCGTCGCCAGGCGCACCGATCCCGGCCATGTCGTCATCGCTCAGGCCGGACCACAACCCGTCGGAGCAGGCCAGCAGCACGTCGCCGTTCTCGAGGCTCAGCTTCGGCGTGATCGTCATGTCCGGCACCGGCGCGTCGCCGCCCAGGCAGCACTCGACGAAGTTGCGCATCGGGTGATCCTGCGCCTCTTCCTCGCTGATCGCGCCTTCCTGGATCAGCACCTCGACGTGGCTGTGGTCACGCGAACGGGACAACACCCGGCCCTCGCGCACCTGGTAGATGCGGCTGTCGCCGATGTGCGCCCAGAACGAGCCTTGCTCCTGGATCAGGCAGATCGCGCAGGTAGCACGCGGACGGAAGTCCACCGCCACGTCCTTGCCGAGCGCCACGACCGCGTCGTGCGCCCGCGCGAGCGCCGTATAGAGGAATCCCTGCGGGTCGAGCACCGGCAGTTTCGCCGACGTGAACTGGTCCTGCACGACCTTGAGCGCCGTTTCGGCGGCGCGCGCGCCGTCGGAATGCCCGCCCATGCCGTCGAAGACCAGCAACATTGCCGCTTCCTTGGCGACGACGACGGCGCCGCGATCCTGGTTGTCCTGCCGGTCTCCGAGCGCGGAGATCTTGGCGTATTCGACCTGCATGGAGTTTCGTTCTGCTGCCGGGGCTTTTACTATGCCCCGGGGATTCGGGAGAAGGACGCCGATGTTACACAGTATGACCGGCTTTGCGCGAGCATCGGCGGAAACCGCGCCGGGGACACTGACCTGCGAGCTGCGCGCGGTGAATCACCGCTACCTCGACATTACGTTCAAGATGCCCGACGACCTGCGCCCGAGCGAAGCGGCGTTTCGGCAACTCATCGGCGAGCGACTGAAGCGCGGCAAGGTGGAATGCCTGCTGAATTTCCGGCGCGCGCTCGACGCGTCGTCCGACATGCAGCTCGACCGCGACCTCGTCGCATTGCTCGCGAAGCGACTGGGCGAGATCGCCGACGCGATGCCGGATGCCGACGACGTCGACCCGGTGGACGTGTTGCGCTGGCCCGGCGTCATCCGGCCGACGGAAGTCGATGCGGAACCGCTCGCGCGCGAAGCGGCCGCCCTGCTCGCGACGACGCTCGAGGCACTGGCCTCGATGCGCCGCAGCGAGGGCGAGCGCATCGAGGAGATGATCCTCTCGCGCTGTGACGAGGTGCTGCGCATCGCGGGCACCGTGCGCGCGCGCATGCCGGAGGTGCTGGAGGCAACGCGCATCCGGCAACGGGAGCGCATCGAGAAGCTCGACATCGAGGCCGACCCCGCGCGGCTGGAGACGGAGCTCGCGCTTGTCGCGCAAAAGCTCGACGTCGACGAGGAACTGGATCGGCTCGAGAGTCACATCAAGGAGATCCGCGACGCGGTGGCGAGCGACGAGCCGGTCGGCCGACGCCTCGACTTCCTGATGCAGGAGCTGAACCGCGAGGCGAACACGCTGGGCTCCAAGTCCGCCGACGCGGAGACGACGAAGGCCGCCGTCGACCTGAAGGTGCTGATCGAACAGATGCGCGAGCAGATCCAGAATGTCGAGTAGCGACGACGCACCGCGCCTGTTCGTCATCGCTGCGCCGTCGGGCGCCGGCAAGACGACGCTCGTGCACGCGCTGGTAACCAGCCGGCCGGAGCTGCGCTTCTCAATCTCGTACACGACACGGCGCAAGCGCCGCAACGAGGCGCATGGCGTGGATTACCTGTTCGTCGAGCGCGACGAATTCGAGCGCCTGCGCGACGCCGGCGAGATGCTGGAGTCGGCCGAGGTATTCGACAACCTGTACGGCACGTGCCGGCGACAGGTGGAGAGGCACCTGGGCGACGGTCGCGGCGTGATCCTCGAGATCGACTGGCAGGGAGCGCGGCAGGTGCGGGATGCGATGCCGGAGTGCGTGTCGATCTTCATCATGCCGCCGTCGGTCGGGGAGCTCGAACGGCGGCTGCGGTCACGCGGAACGGATTCCGAGGACGTCATCCAGCGACGCCTGCGCGACGCGCTCGGCGACATGAGCCACTGGAGCGAGTTCGACCACGTCATCATCAACGACGACCTGGACGATGCCGTGGCGCGGCTGCTCGCCGTGGTGGACGGGCACGGCGAGGCGACGTCGACGAACGAGCCCGCGCTGCGCGCCGCGGTCGAGGACATCGTCGGTACGTGAGCGCGTCCGCGATCGCGCTGTTCTCGAGCGGGCGGCGGCACGGAAACACCGGGCGGCTCATCGACACGATCGCGGCGGAGGCGGACGTGGAGGTCGTCGACCTCGCGCCGCTTGCGATTGCGCCCTACGACTACGAGCACTCGAACCGCGACGACGACTTCGAGCCGCTGATGCGTCGCGTGCTGGACCATCAGAGCATCGTGTTCGCGACGCCGGTGTACTGGTACGGCCCGAACGGGCCGATGAAGATCTTTCTCGACCGCGTCTGCGACCTGCTCGACCTGCCGGCACTCAAGCCGGAGGGCCGGCGGCTGCGGGAAAAGACGGCTTACGTCGTCAGCACGTCCATCTACCCGGACGCGCCGGCGCCGTTCGTCGAGATGTTCCGGGACACGTTCGACTACCTCGGCATGCGCTACGGCGGCATCGCGCATCTCGACTGCCGCGACGGCTACGACGCGGACGCGGCAGCGCCGGTCGCCGCGGAGATGGTGGCGCGGCTGGCGGCCGGGTCCGCGGATTCCTCATAAAAACAGCGTCTTGGAAGGCCGCTATATAACGTGTGGTTATATGGGCTGGCCTGCCGGCCGCCGTGGCCACTAGTCTTCCGCCATCGACTCAACGGGCCCCATCGGCCCCGACGAAGGAACCGACATGGCACGTATTACCGTCGAGGACTGCCTCGACAACATCGACAACATCTTCGAGATGGTGCTGGTCGCCGCCAAGCGCGCGCGCCGCGTCGCCCACGGCGCCGACCCGATGGTCGACCTCGAGAACGACAAGCCCACCGTGATCGCGCTGCGCGAAATTGCGGCCGGCCACGTCACGCCGGCCATCCTCGACGAGATCGAGCAGCCGCCGGCCGAGGAGCTGCTGCAGCAGCCGGACCTCGCCGACGACCTGATGCCGCTCCGCGGCATCTCGATCGGGGACTGATCACCCGTCGACCGACATGGCCGGCTCACCGGCCCTGCCCCTGCGCGGTTCGCTAGCGGAAACCGGTGTCGTGCACTAGACTCGGCTCAGGGGGGTACCACCATGACAAACGGCAAAACCCTGTTGGTCCTCGCAGCGCTGGCGCTCACCGGTTGCGCATCGGATCCGGGCCTCGATGACAGCGCGAGAGCCGCGCGCGACGTCGAGGGCCCGGCCGTCTGTCCGCCGGGCCAGCAGAAGATCTGCGAGAGAACCACCGACCGCCTCGCCTGCTCCTGCACACGGATCATGACCCGCCCGACCGGCGGTAGCACGCCGCATCGTTGAGCCGGCGTCCGGCTCGCGGCGCCGTCGCTTTCCCGTGGGCGTCTTCCACCGCTATCGCGTAAGCGCGCTACTGGTCGGCGTCGCGGCCTTCGCCGCGATCGGCCTGTTGCTGCGTCCGGGAAGCAGCGGCGAGATCCGTTGGGCGCACGTCTACGAAATCAACTCGCCCTACCACCAGGAGGCGCTCGCGGCAGCCGCCGAGTTCGAGGCACTCACCGGTGGGCAATACCGTGTCCGCGTCTACCCGGCGTCGGTGCTCGGCAATGAGGTCGAACTCAACGAGGCGCTGCGCATCGGCGCCATCGACGTCATCTACACCGGACCGTCGCTGGTCGCGCCGATGTACCCGCCGATCGCCATCGCCGAGTACCCGTTTGCGATCGACGACTTCGCGCACTGGAAAGCCTTCCGCAACAGTAGCCTGTTCGACGAGATCGCAACCAACTTCCGGGAGGCCACCGGCATCACGGTCGCCGGCTTCGTGTACTACGGGTTCCGCCACGTCACCGCGAACCGCCCGATCCGTCACCCCGACGACATGAGAAACCTGAAGATCCGGGTGCCGAACGCGCCGATGTACCTGCTAATGCCCGACAACACCGGCGCGAACTCCACGCCGATGCCGTTCGCCGAGGTGTACCTCGCGCTGCAGCAGGGCGTGGTCGATGCACAGGAGAATCCGCTGACGACAATACGCTTCAAGCGCTTCTACGAGGTGCAGTCGCACATCAGCCTGACCGGCCACATGTCAAACTCGCTGCTGATCCTTGCCTCATCGCACGCGCTGGCGCGGCTGGACGACCCGACACGTGCCGAATTGCTGCGCGTGCTCGCCGCTGCCGGCGACCGGGCTTCGGCGGAGATCGACCAGCAGGAGCGCGAACTCGCCGACTGGTTCCGTGCGCAGGGCGTGACGGTCGTTGACGTCGACCGGGAGGCCTTTCGCCGCAGGCTCGCGCCGGCCCTTGCCGCGGCCGGCAAGCCTGTCGGGCAGGAATATTTCGCCCGCCTGCGGGCGCTGGCAGACCAGTGAGCTCGCGGCCCGGCAAACTGCCTGACGTAGCGGACCTGCCGGCACTCGTGCTGTTCGTGGCGCTGCTCGTCGTCGTGTTCCTGCAGTTCTTCACGCGCTACGTGCTCAACGACAGCCTCGGCTGGACCGAGGAGATTGCGCGGTACCTGCTGATCGCCGTTGCCTATGTCGGCGCGGTCGGCGCGCTGCGCAAGGGTGAGCACCTGTTTCTCGAAGTGCTGTTTCGGCGCACCCGCATCGAGAACCTGAAGCCCCTTACGCTGGGCACGGAAGTGCTGGGTGTCGCATACCACCTCGTACTCGGCGTACTCGCCATCCAGCTCGCGCGCGTGACGGACCAGCGCATGGTCTCCGTCGACGCGCCCAAGGCCCTCGTGTACTTCGTCGTGGGCGCGGCGCTCATCGCCTGCACCGGCTTTGCGATCGCCCGCGCCCGGCGGCGCTGGCGCCAGTCGCCGGAGGAGATACTCGCGGAGCTCGAGGCAAGCTGCAGCGAGGAAGCGGCCGGCTGATGGAACTGCTGCTCGTCCTCGCGCTTCTGCTTGCGCTGCTGTTCGCCGGCACGCCGGTGCACGTTGCGCTCGGCGTCGCGTCGCTCCTGTACTTCATCGGGGCAGACATCCCGGCGAGCGCGGCCGTGCACACGATGATCAACGGCATCAACAGCTTCCCGCTGATCGCGATTCCGTTTTTCGTGCTCGCCGGCCAGCTGATGAACGCGTCCGGCTTTACCGATCGCATCTTTGCGCTCGCCCGCGGGATGTTCGGGTGGGCACCGGGCGGCCTCGGCCACGTCAATATCGGCTCGAGCATGATCTTCGCCGGCATGTCCGGCGCGGCGGTGGCGGATGCCGGCGGGCTCGGCGCGGTCGAGATCAAGGCGATGCGCGATGCCGGCTACGACCGCGGTTTCGCCGTCGGCATCACGGCGGCCTCGTCGACGATCGGGCCGATCATCCCGCCGTCGCTGCCGCTGATCATTTACGGCGTCGTGGCCGAAGTGTCGATAGGGCAGCTCTTCGCCGCCGGGCTGGTGCCGGGCCTGCTGATGGCCCTGGCGCTGATGGTCATGGTGCACGTGCTCGCCGTTCGCCGCGGCTACCCGCGCGACCGGTCTTTCGGCGTGCGGGAACTCGCCGGCCTGTTCGGCCGCGCGGCGCTGCCGCTGTTCGCGCCGGTGCTGATCATCGGCGGCATCGTGTTCGGAATCTTCACGCCGACCGAGGCCGCCGTCGCCGCCGTCGTCTATACGCTGCTGGTCGGTGTGCTGGTGTTTCGCACGCTGGACTGGCGCACCGTCTGCCGCATCCTCGTCGAGACCGCCGAGATCACCGCGTCGATCCTGATGATCGTGGCGTCCGCCGCGCTATTCGCGTGGGTACTGACGCTGAACCAGGTGGCGGCGGAGCTCGCCGGGCTGCTCACCGGCGTGACGGACAATCCGACGTTGTTGTTGTTGCTGATCATGCTGCTGGTGTTCGTCGTCGGGTTCTTCCTGGAAACGATCGCTGCCATCACGATCCTCGCGCCGCTGGTGCTGCCCGTGGCAATCGCCGTCGGCATCGACCCGGTGCACCTCGGCATTGTGCTGGTGCTGAACCTGATGATCGGCCTGCTGACCCCGCCGGTCGGCATGGTGCTGTACGTGCTCGCGAAAGTGTCTCGGCTGCGCTTCGAGGACTGCGTGCGCGCGACGCTGCCGTTCCTTGTGCCACTGGTCGCGGTGTTGTTGCTGCTGGTGGTCTTTCCGTCGCTCGCGCTGTGGCTGCCGGGGGTCGTGTACCCGGCCGGGTAGGCGGGCCGGCCTGCCCGCACGCCAACGTCCCGCGCCCGAAGGACGGCCCGGGCTCCTAAACGCCCCGGCGTTAGCGGTATGATCAACCCATGGACTACGCCGCCACCCTGCTCGCGAAGCTGCCCGCCGCGCTACGGCGCGACCGCGGCTTCGATCGGCTGGTAGCCGCCCTCGAGACCTACCTGCCCGACGACCAGGTGGCGCTGATCATGCGCGCCTATGACTTCGGCGCCGCGGCGCACGAGGGGCAGACCCGCAAAACCGGCGAGCCGTACATCACCCACCCGGTCGCGGTCGCACAGGAACTCGCGGACATGCACCTCGACGCGCAGGCCATCACGGCGGCGATTCTGCACGACGTCGTCGAGGACACGGACGCCTCGCTCGACGACATCCGCGAGAAGTTCGGCGACGAGGTGGCACTGCTCGTCGACGGCGTCAGCAAGCTCGACCAGATCCAGTTCCGCTCCCGCGCCGAGGCGCAGGCCGAGAGCTTCCGCAAGATGATGCTCGCGATGATCGAGGACATCCGCGTCATCCTCGTGAAGCTCGCCGACCGCCTGCACAACATGAAAACGCTCGGCGCGATGCCGGAAGAAAAGAAGCGGCGCATCGCCCGCGAGACGCTCGACATCTACGCCCCGATCGCGAACCGCCTCGGCATCAACCGCATGAAGGTGGAGCTCGAGGACCTCGGCTTCCGGTACCTGTACCCGATGCGCTACCGCGTGCTCGACAAGGCATTGAAAAAGAGCAAGGGCACGCAGAAGCAGATCGTGAAACGCATCTCCGAGGAGTTCGAGACTGCCCTCGAGGCCGAGGAGATCGAGGCGGAGGTCATCGGCCGCGAGAAGCACCTGTACTCCATCTACAAGAAGATGGCGGAGAAGAAGCGCCTGCTGTCCGACGTCGTCGACGTGTACGGCTTCCGCATCATCGTCGACGACCCGACGACCTGCTACCAGGTGCTCGGCATCGTGCATGGCCTGTACAAGCCGATGCCGGGCCGCTTCAAGGATTACATCGCGATCCCGCGCATCAACGGCTACCAGTCGCTGCACACCACGCTGTTCGGCCCGAAGGGCCTGCCGCTCGAGGTGCAGATCCGGACCCGCAACATGGACCGCGTCGCCGAGTCCGGCGTTGCCTCTCACTGGCAGTACAAAGCGGAGGACCGCGTCGACGCAACGCCGCAACGCCGCGCGCGCGAATGGCTCTCGAGCCTCGCGGAACTGCAGAAGACGGACTCGTCCGAAGAGTTTCTCGAAAGCGTCAAGGTCGACCTGTTTCCCGACAAGATCTACGTGTTCACGCCGAAGGGCGACATCATGCCGCTGCCCAAGGGCTCGACGACCGTGGACTTCGCCTACGCGGTGCATACCGACATCGGCAACCACACGGTCGCGGCGAAGATCGACCGCGCGCTCGTGCCGCTGCGCACGCAGTTATCGAACGGCCAGACGGTCGAGGCCGTCACGAGCCGCAACGCGAACCCGAACCCGAACTGGCTGACGTTCGTGCGCACGGCGAAAGCGCGCACCGCGATCCGCCAGTACATGAAGAACCTGCGCTCGAACGAGTCGATCGATCTCGGCAAGCGCCTGCTCGACCGCTCACTGAAGGATCTCGACTCGTCGCTTCGCAAGATCGGCAAGGTCCGCATGAACGAGGCGCTGACGGAGCTCGGCTTCAACAACGCGTCGGAACTCTACGAGCAGCTCGGGCTGGGCGAGCGCCTCGCTCCGCTGACCGCGCGCTTCCTGCTCGGCAGCAAGGTCGAGGGCGACGCCACGATCGAGCAGGCCAGCCTCACGATCGCCGGCACCGAGGGCATGGTCGTCTCCTATGCCAAGTGCTGCTACCCGATCCCGGGCGACGAGGTCATGGGCTACCTGAGCTCCGGCCGCGGCGTCGTCATCCACCGCAACGTGTGCGGCAACCTGAGCAACTTCCGCAAGCAGCCGGAAAAGTGGATCTCGGTGTCCTGGGAGCAGGAGATCGAGCGCGAGTTCCAGAGCCAGATCCAGTGCGAGACGCGCAACAAGACCGGAGTGCTCGCCGAGGTCGCGGCCACGATCGCCGACTGCGGCTCGAACATCGAACAGGTGGAAGTGCTCGGGCGCCACGACGATTGCTCCATGCTGTCGTTCCTGTTACTGGTACGCGACCGGCGGCATCTCGCACAGATCATGCGCAACGTGCGCAAGATGCCGAACGTCATCCGCGTCATCCGCGACTGCGCCTGAACACCACGGAGCGAGAATGAGCAAGCACGCAATCCACACGGACGCCGCACCGGCGGCCATCGGCACCTATTCACAGGCGATCCGCACCGGCGGCCTCGTGTTCCTGTCCGGGCAGATCCCGCTCGACCCGGCGTCCGGGAACGTGGTCGACGGCAACTTCGCGGCACGCGCAAAGCAGGTGTTCGAGAACCTGAAGGCCGTGGCCGAGGCGGCGGGCGGCTCGCTCGACGACGTCGTCAAGCTCACGATCTTCCTCACCGACCTCGGCAACTTCGCCACCGTGAACGAGGTCATGGCCGGTTACTTCGCCGAACCCTACCCGGCGCGCGCGGCGGTCGGCGTCGCCTCGCTGCCGAAGGGCGTCGATGTCGAGGCAGACGCGATTCTTGCTCTCTGATGCGCTGACCCAACTCGCCGGCGTCGGCCCGGCGCTGGCCACGAAGCTCGAGAAGCTCGGCCTGAACCGGGTCGAGGACCTGCTGTTCCTGCTGCCCGCGCGCTACGAGGACCGGACGCAGCTCGTGAAGCTCGGCGCACTGTCGGCCGGCATGCGCTGCCTCGTGAGCGGCGAGGTGCTGTTGTCCGAGGTCGCGTTCCGCGGCCGCCGCAACCTGCTCGTGCGCATCGGCGATGGCAGCGGCCAGCTCACGCTGCGCTTCTTCTATTTCTCGAAGGCGCAGCAGGAGCAGTTCCGTGCGGGCGTACACGTGACGGCCTACGGCGAAGTCCGCAAGGGCGGCGCCGGGCTCGAGATCATCCACCCCGAGTACCGCATTCTCCGCGCCGGGCAGGATGCCGCGATCAACGACGCGCTGACGCCGATCTATCCCTCGACCGAGGGCGTGGGGCAGGGCCGCCTGCGCAACCTCGTGAACCAGGCGCTGAAGCAGATGCGCCGCGAGCCGCCGGAGGAACTGCTGCCGGTGGACACGCTGGCGAAATTATCGATGCCGCCGCTCGCCGACGCGATCGAGATGCTGCACAACCCGCCGCCGGATGCCGACGTGGCAATGCTCGCTGCGGGCGAACATCCCTGCCAGCAGCGCCTCGCGTTCGAGGAACTGCTCGCGCACTACCTCAGCCTGAAGCGGCTGCGCGCGCTGGCGGCCACCGAGGCCGCGCCCGCGCTGACTGGCGGCAAGGACGAGGTCGATGCGTTCGTGGCGGCATTGCCGTTCGCATTGACCGGCGCGCAGCAGCGCGTCACCGGCGAGATCCTGTCCGACCTCGCGCGGCCGCACCCGATGATGCGCCTGATCCAGGGAGACGTCGGCTCGGGCAAGACCGTCGTCGCCGCGATCGCCTGCCGCAAAGCCGTGGCGAACGGCGTGCAGGCCGCGATCATGGCGCCGACCGAGTTGCTCGCGGAGCAGCACTGGCGAAGTTTCAGCGACTGGTTTCGACCGCTGGACATCGAACCCGCGTGGCTGTCCGGCAGCCAGAAGGCGAGCGCGCGGCGGGAGGCACTCGCGGCAATCGCCGACGGTACTGCATCCGTCGTCGTCGGCACCCACGCCTTGTTCCAGGAGGGCGTCGAGTTCGCGAACCTGGGCCTCATTGTCATCGACGAACAGCACCGCTTCGGCGTGCACCAGCGCATGGCGCTGCGTGACAAGGGTGCGGGGCCGGGCGGCCACCCGCACCAGCTCGTCATGACCGCGACGCCGATCCCGCGCACGCTCGCGATGGCGGCCTACGCCGATCTCGACACGTCCGTCATCGACGAGCTGCCGCCAGGCCGCCAGCCGGTGCAGACGGTCGCGATTCCCGACACGCGCCGCGACGAGGTCGTGCAGCGCGTGCATTCCGCCTGCGCGGCGGGCGGGCAGGCCTACTGGGTGTGCCCGCTGATCGAGGAGTCCGAGCTACTCGACTACCAGGCCGCGGAGGCGAGCTACGCGATGCTCACCGAGGCGCTGCCGGACGTGCGCGTCGGGCTCGTGCACGGTCGCATGCGGCCGGCGGAGAAAGAAAAGGGCATGCGTGCGTTCAAGGAGGGGCTGATTCAGCTGCTGGTCGCGACGACCGTGATCGAGGTCGGCGTCGACGTGCCGAACGCGAGCCTGATGATCATCGAGAACGCGGAACGCATGGGCCTGTCGCAGCTGCACCAGTTGCGCGGGCGCGTGGGCCGCGGCGCGGCCCAAAGCCACTGCGTGCTGATGTACAAGCCGCCGCTGGGCCAGCTCGCGAAGAGCCGGCTTGCGGTACTGCGCGAATCGAACGACGGTTTCGTGGTTGCACAGCGTGACCTGGAACTGCGCGGCCCGGGCGAGTTGCTCGGCACGCGCCAGACCGGCCTGCCGGACTACCGCGTCGCCGACCTCGGCCGCGACGCGTCACTCATGCCGAAGGTGCAGGT
Organism: uncultured Pseudomonadota bacterium; assembly: GCA_913055625.1. Taxonomy (GTDB): domain Bacteria; phylum Pseudomonadota; class Gammaproteobacteria; order Steroidobacterales; family Woeseiaceae; genus UBA1847. The sequence goes on from CAJXJW010000003.1 coordinate 487,614, forward strand.
CGCGGCGGAGCAGCTCGAGCGACGCGCACCGGAGAACGCGGAACGTATCGTGCGCCGCTGGCTGGGCAGTCGCGGGCATTACGGGAAGGTGTAACGATCCAAAAAGGTGTCACAAAAAGGTGTCAGGTTTATTTTTCGGCACCATGGTCTTTTCACCCTTGGAAAACAGCCCTGACATCATTGACCGAATTGCCCTTTGAAAGCCGGCTGATCGGGTCATTTTCTCGTTTCCTGCCAATGACTTATCTTGTATACTGTACGCATTCACAGTATTCGTTCAGGGAGGAATGTCATGGCTGCCGTCCGCTCCAATCCCGCGCGGGATCGCGCTGAAGCCCTCGCCCGCGAACTCACCGAACTGTGTGCCTACCGTTACGCCCTCGAGGCGAAGTTTCTCTCCTTGCTGCGGGAGTTCGACACCGACCGTTGCTGGGAACGCCTCGGCCTGCACTCCTGTGCGCACTGGCTGAACCTCAAGTGCGGCATCGGCCTGAACGCCGCCCGCGAGAAGATCCGGGTGGCGAATGCCCTGGCCGGCTTGCCGTTGATCTCGACCGCGTTCGCCGAGGGCCGGGTCAGCTACTCGAAGGTGCGGGCCATGACCCGGGTGGCCGCGCCGGAGAACGAAGAGTATTTGATGATGATCGCGAAGCACGGCACGGCGTACCACGTCGAGAAGCTGGTGCGGCTCTATCGCCGCGAGTGCCGGCTCCGGGCCGCACAGAAGAAAGGTCCTAATTCAACTCGCGCTCTTCACTACCACACCGACGAGGACGGCATGCTGGTGATCGAGGCCCGGCTGTCGCCGGAACAGGGGGCGCTGGTGCTGAAAGCACTGGAAGCGGCCGTCGAGCAGCAGCCGGACGTTACCGCGGAAACGTCGGACGACGGAAGCGAAGACGTTACCGCGGAAACGCGGGAGACGATCTCGGCGCGGCGGGCGGATGCCTTGGCCGAGATCGCCGAGGGCTACCTCGGTTCGGAGAACGTGGCCTGCGACACCGCCGACCGGCACCAGGTGGTGGTGCACGTTACCGCGGAAACGCTGGCGGCAACTGATGAGTGCGATCGCCACGTTACCGCGGAAACGTCGTGCCTCGAGAACGGGCCGGGCGATACCGCGGAAACGTCACGCCGCATGGCCTGCGATGCCTCGCTGGTGCGGCTGGTGAAAGACCCGAAAGGCGAGCCGCTGTCCATCGGCCGCAAGTCCCGCACGATTCCGCCACCGATGCGTCGCGCGCTGATCGCGAGGGACAAGGGTTGCCGGTTTCCGGGCTGCACGCACACCCGGTTCGTGGACGGGCACCACATCGAGCACTGGGCGAACGGCGGAGAAACGAGCCTCGGGAACCTCGTGCTGCTCTGCCGCCATCATCACCGGCTGGTGCACGAGGGCGGCTTTACCTGCACGCGACGTTTCCGCGGTAACGTCGAGTTCCGGGACCCGGAAGGCGTGCTGCTCAGCAACGAACCGGCACTACGCCCGGTGCCCCGCGGCGAAGACCCCACCGCGTGGCTGAGACACCGCTTCGAGCGGCTCGGCATCGACGACGATACCTGTGTTTCTCAATGGTATGCCGGCGACCGGATGGATTGGGATCTCGCGGTGTTTCATCTTTATGAGGCGGAGCGCCAGCGTACACCCGCGATAAATCCTTAGCCCCCCTCGTGCCGCGCGCCAGTCGCAACTGGCAACGTAGTTGTGTTCCGGCCGGCAGCCTCGCGCCGCCGGAATGCGCGGTTCGCGCCGATGCGCTTGACGATCCACGCGCACTTGCGCGCAAAGCGGTGCGCCGCGACCGGCAGCGGCTTGGGGTGCTTTTTCCGGCCGATGATGCCGGTCGTCGCGCAGAGCCTGGAAGCGCAAACGCTGTAGGGCGTCAGTGCGTAGAGTGGCTGGCCGTGCTCCCAGAATTTCTTCACGTAGACGTCGACCGGCGCGTCGAGAATGCGGGTGTCGTTGACGAACATACGGGCGACGTCCGGCGAGATGCAGTAACCCATCAGCCCATGCGGCGGCTTGGTGAAACGCTGCACCACGAACGGCACTCGGCGCCCGACCGCAACTTTCCGTGCCCGCAGGTCGCTCTGCAACCGTATGAAGCCCAGCTTCCCGATCAGCGAGGACGCGACTTGCAGCGCCCGCGGGAACGCCGGCGTCAAGGCGCAGTCGTCTTCGAGAATCGCGATCGGCGTATTCGTTTCCGCCGCGCGCTTCCACAGCTCCCGGTGACTCGCGAAACAGCCGACCTCGCCGGGAACGACGCGCCGGCCGCAGTTGAGGACGAACTCCTCTTCATCCAGCCCCTTGAAATAGCCCGACGCGACGGCTTCGCCACCAATGGCATCGAAGAACGTGAACGTCACGCGGGCCGCGTCGAGCTGGCTGCGTACGTGCTCTCTGCGATCGCGCTCGCCGGGGAGGCTGATCACGAATACTGGCATCGCGGTTTCGATCCGCCGCGCCGGATTCATGAGGGTCATACGATATTGGACGGAGGCTCCAACGAAAACCGGTCGCCCCGCCACCCCAATTAGCCCTGCAACGCTGTCCGTCAGTCACGTACACTCCGGCGCATGAAATCACCCGCGGAATGGTTGCCGCCGCACCTGCGCACGCAGCTGTCGAATTACGGCCGGCTGATGCGCATCGACAAGCCCATCGGCTACTGGTTGCTGCTGTGGCCGACGCTGTGGGCGCTCTGGCTCGCCGGCGACGGTCACCCGGACCAGGGCCTGTTCGTCGTGTTCGTTATCGGCGTGTTCGTGATGCGCTCGGCTGGCTGCGTGATGAACGACTACGCGGACCGGAAAATCGACCCCTACGTTGAACGCACGCGCGACCGGCCCATCGCGTCCGGCGCCGTCGCACCGCTCGAAGCGCTGACGTTGTTTGCCGCGCTCGGCCTGATCGCGATCGGGCTTGCCGCGATGTTGAATCGCCCGGCGCAGATCCTCGCCGCGATCGGTGCCGGGCTCACGATCGTCTACCCGTTCATCAAGCGCTTCGTGTCCGTGCCGCAGTTCATCCTCGGCGCGGCGTTCGGCATGGCGGTGCCGATGGCGTACGCCGCCCAGCTCGGCGAAGTCCCGGTGATCGGCTGGCTGGTGTTCGCCGCCGCGCTCATCTGGGCCGTCATCTACGACACGTTCTATGCCATGGTCGACCGTGAGGACGACCAGAAGATCGGCGTCAAGTCCACCGCGATCCTGTTCGGCGACATGGACCTGTTCGTGATCGGCGGGCTGCAGGCGCTGATGCTCGCGACGCTGGTGTTCATCGGGCTGCGGACCGACATGGGGTTCTGGTACTACCTGTCTGTCGCATTGTCAGCCTGCCTCATGGCGCGGCACCTGTGGCTGGCGCGAGCCCGCCAGCCGTCCGCCTGCTTCCAGGCGTTTCTCGAAAACCACCGCATCGGGCTTGTCGTCTTCATCGGCATCGTCCTGCACTACAGCTTCAATCCGTAATCGCCCGCGCCAGCGCGAGGACGCTGACCGAACCGACCCCGTGCTGCTTCAGCAGCAGCGCCAGTTGCCGGCAGGTCGCCCCCGTCGTCAGGACGTCGTCGACGATCAGCACGTGCCGCGCGTCGATGCGCCCGCGCACGGCGAACGCGTTCTTCAGGTTGCGGCGGCGGTGCGCCGCCGGAAGCCCCGACTGGTACGGCGTCTGCCGCCGCCGGACGACGTTCCGGATCATCGGCAAGCCGCGCGCCTGTGCCACCGGCGCCGCGAGTTCGATAGCCTGGTTGAAGCCCCGGCGCACCTGCCGCAGCCGGTGCAGCGGCACGGGCAGTGCCGCGTCGATCGAGGCCGGCAGCGCATCCGCGGCCGCAACGAGAATCTCGGCGAAGCCGGGCGCGTACCAGAGCTTTCGATGGAACTTGAACTGCCGGATCGCGACGTCGACGGGGTACGTATAGACGAGCGGCGCCACGACGGTGTGGAACGGTGGCGGCCGAACCTGGCACGCGCCGCACGGCAGGTCCGACGCCGCGGCCAGCGGCAATGCGCAGCGGCGGCAGGCGGGCGCATTGCGCACGAGGTCCGCCGCGCACCCGTCGCAGACGTAGCGACCGCTGCCGCCGTCGGGTTCGCCGCAGAACACGCAGGACACCGGCATCAGTTCCTGCTCCAGCCAGCGTGCCGCGGCGACGAGCTGCCGGCGAACCTCGGTCAACATGTCCGCAACGTGACCGATCGACGCCGCGACGTGCGACCCCCGAATCCGGCCGCTGCGCCCGGAAAAGCATGCTACCGTAGCCGCACCCCGTCACCGCCACGCCCGCCTTAGTGCCCCCGACACCGATCATCAACACCGCGCACGCGCGACGCCGCTTCGATCGCGCGGCGGCGGTGTTCGACTCGGCCGACTTCGTTCACGCCCACACGCGCGAGGGTTTGCTCGCGCGGCTCGCGCCCGTCACCGTCGATGCGAAACGCGTCGTCGACCTCGGCTGCGCCACCGGCGCCGCAATCATGCCGCTGGAGAAGCGCTTCCGCGGCGCCCGCGTGATCGGCGTCGACGCGTCGCCCGCGATGCTCAACGTCGCGCGTCGGCGACGCCGCTTCCTGTCGCGCTCGGGGTACGTTTGCTGCGATGCCCGCGCCCTTCCGTTCGCGGACAGCAGCGTCGACGTCGTGTTCTCGAACCTGTTGTTGCCGCACCTCGACGACCCGGCCGAGCTCGCCGCGGAGGTCTGCCGCGTGCTGCGGAAGGACGGGTTGTTCGCGTTCGCCTCGCTGGGACCCGACAGCCTGCTCGAGCTGCGGCGCGCCTGGGCCGCCGTCGACGATGACGCCCACGTGCCCGGCTTCCCCGACATGCACGACGTCGGCGACGCGCTGGTCCGCGCCGGCCTCCGGGACCCGGTGCTCGACGTCGACCGGCTCCGCGTCGACTATGCCTCGATCGACGCCCTGTTCCGCGACCTGACGGCGAGCGGAAGCCGTAACTCGTTGGCGGAACGACGAAAATCCCTGACCGGTCGTGGCCGGATCGCCCGCCTGCGTAACGCACTGGCGGCGGCATCCGGCGGCGACTCCGTCGAGGTCGGCTTCGAACTCGTCTACGGCCACTGCTGGGGCCGGGGCGGACCACCGAGCGGTGACGTGCACATCGACCCCGGCTCGATCCCGGTCCGGCGCCGGCCGCGCTGACCCGACGGTGATTTGTTACAGAATCGCACCGACAGGCTAAGTCGCTGTAAAGCAAATCATTTTCATCCCCAATCCGGAGACCTCAGGATTGCATGGCCGCCGGCCTTTCAGTACACTTTGCGCGCTTTTTTTCGCCGGTCAGCGTGTGCTGCCGGTCATCTTGTCACGCCACCCGATGTAGCTGCTGACACCGCGCCCGCAGCGCGCGGTGCCGGCTCGTATCGCCAGATACGGCACGGGGGGTGCGGACGGAATGCGACGGCCCCCGGGGCCCGCAGGGTGAACCATCAATGATTCGAAAAACCGTAACGGGCCTGCTCGGGCTTTTCTGGGCAGCGGCGGCCAGCGCGGACTGGGAAGTCAACATGCCGGTCGGCGTGACCGAGCTCAGTGCCGAAACCTACAGCCTGCACATGATGGCCTTCTGGGTCTGCACTGTCATCGGCATCGTCGTCTTCGGCGTCATGATCATCTCGCTGATCAAGCACCGCAAGGCGGCCGGCGCCGTGCCCGCGAAGTTCTCGCACAGCACGCTCGCCGAGGTGATCTGGACGATCATCCCGGTCCTGATCCTGCTCTTCATGGCCGTCCCGGCCGCCGAGACCATGATCAAGCTCGAGGACTCGCGGAAGCCGGACCTGACGGTCGTCGTTACCGGTTACCAGTGGAAGTGGCACTACAGGTACCAGGACCAGGACGTCGAGTTCTATTCCTCGCTGGCCCGCCCGAGTCTCGAGGCACGCACGAAGGACGCCGGCATCGACCCGTTCACGGTCGACAACTACCTGCTCGACGTCGACCGCCCCCTCGTCGTGCCGGTCGGCGCGAAGGTGCGCATTCTGTTGACGTCGAACGACGTCCTGCACGCCTGGTGGGTGCCGGACCTCGCGATCAAGAAGGACGCGATCCCGGGCATGGTCAACGAAACCTGGTTCCGGGCCGCGACGCCCGGCACGTACCGCGGCCAGTGCGCGGAACTGTGCGGCAAGGACCACGGCTACATGCCGGTCGTGGTCGAGGTCGTCGAGGAGGCCGCGTTCAACGAATGGGTCGCAAGTAATGGCGGCACGACGGACGTGACGCTCGCCAGCAACCAGTCAGGCTTGGAGTAACAAGGACATGAGTACTGCCGTAGCAGATTCGCACGACGTGCACGATCACCACGGCCCGGAGAAGGGCATCAAGCGCTGGCTGTTCACGACGAACCACAAGGACATCGGCACGATGTACCTGATCTTCAGCCTGGTGATGTTCTTCATCGGCGGGCTGATGGCGCTGGTCATCCGTTCCGAGCTCGCGATCCCGGGCCTGCAGTTCGTGCACCCGGAATTCTTCAACCAGATGACGACGATGCATGCGCTGATCATGGTCTTCGGCGCCGTCATGCCGGCTTTCGTCGGCCTCGCCAACTGGATGATCCCGATGCAGATCGGCGGGCCGGACATGGCGCTGCCGCGCATGAACAACTGGTCGTTCTGGATACTGCCGGTCGCATTCGGAATCCTGCTGTCCACGCTGCTGATGCCGGGTGGCGGCCCCGCCAGCGGCTGGACGATGTACCCGCCGCTCGTCCTGCAGACGGGCAATGCGTTCCCGTTCCTGATCTTCTCCGTTCACCTGATGGGCATCAGCTCGATCATGGGTGCGATCAACATCATCGTCACGATCATCAACATGCGCACGCCGGAGATGACGCTGATCCGCATGCCGATGTTCGTCTGGACGTGGCTGATCACCGCCTACCTGCTGCTCGCGGTGATGCCGGTACTCGCGGGCGCCGTCACGATGCTGCTCACGGACCAGTTCTTCGGCACCAGCTTCTTCCTGGCGGCGGGCGGCGGTGACCCGGTGATGTTCCAGCACATCTTCTGGTTCTTCGGCCACCCCGAGGTCTACATCATGATCCTGCCGGCGTTCGGCGTGGTCTCCGAGATCCTGCCGACGTTCTCGCGCAAGCCGCTGTTCGGCCATGACTCGATGGTGTACGCGACGGCATCGATCGCGTTCCTGTCCTTCATCGTGTGGGCGCACCACATGTTCACGGTGGGCATGCCGCTGACCGGCCAGATGTTCTTCATGTTCGCGACGATGCTGATCGCCGTCCCGACCGGCGTGAAGGTGTTCAACTGGGTGGCCACGATGTGGCGCGGCTCGATGACGTTCGAGACGCCGATGCTGTTCGCCATCGGCTTCATCTTCCTGTTCACGATCGGCGGATTCTCCGGCCTGATGCTCGCGATCGTGCCGTCCGACATCCAGTACCACGACAGCTATTTCGTCGTGGCGCACTTCCACTACGTGCTCGTGCCCGGCTCGATCTTCGCGCTGATGGCCGCGGCGTACTACTGGCTGCCGAAGTGGACCGGCCACATGTACAGCGAGCGCGCCGGCAAGCTGCACTTCTGGCTTTCGACGATCTTCGTGAACGTCACGTTCTTCCCGATGCACTTCCTCGGGCTCGCCGGCATGCCGCGCCGCATACCGGACTACTCGACGCAGTTCGCGGACTTCAACCTGGTCGCCAGCATCGGTGCTTTCGGCTTCGGCCTTTCGCAGCTCATCTTCGTCTACGTGCTGCTGACGTCGAAGAAGGGCGCGCACGCCAGTGGCAAGGTCTGGGAGGCGCCCCGTGGTCTCGAGTGGACCGTGCCGTCGCCGGCGCCGTACCACACGTTCAACGAGCCGGTGCACGTCGACCGTACGGTCGCGTTCCCGCAGGAAAACCCGTGATGACCGAGATCGACCAGGAGACGAAACGCAAGATCCGCCGCACGGCGCTGATGCTGCTCGGCGTCGTCCTGGTCTTCTATTTCGGCTTCATCCTCTCGGGCGTGCTGAACAGCTGATTCCATGAGCGGGCAAAGGCAGACAAACCGGTCGCTGATCCTGGTCCTCGGGGGCTGGGTCGTGGCGTTTTTTGCCTTCGGTTACGCGCTGGTGCCGCTGTACGACGTGTTCTGCGAGATCACCGGCTTCGGCGGCCGCACGAACACCGAGGCCGCCGTCGTGGCGGAGGCGCCCGACCTCACGCGTACCGTGCGCGTCGAGTTCATCACGCAGACGAACGAGTATGCCCCCTGGGAGTTCGCCGCCGACGTGCCGAGCATGGACGTGCACCCCGGTCAGCTGAACTTCGCCACGTTCACCGCCCGCAACCTGACCGGTGACGACAAGGTGGCACAGGCCGTTCCCAGCGTCGCCCCGATCTCTGCGAGCGAACATTTTCGCAAGCTCGAGTGCTTCTGTTTCACGAGCCAGGCATTCGCCGCGCACGAAGAGCGCCCGATGCCGCTGCAGTTCATCGTCGACCCGGACCTGCCGGACTACGTCGACACGATCACGCTGCAGTACACTTTTTATGACACCGTCCGCCTGTCGGCGAAGTAGCCAAGAGAACACACATGTCCTCAACCTCACACGACCACTATTACGTACCGCACGGCAGCCACTGGCCCATCGTGGGCTCCATCGGCCTTCTGTTCCTCATGGTCGGCGTTTCCACCTGGCTGAACGGCGGCGACCTCGGCTTCTGGGTGATGATGCTGGGCTTCGCGACGATCATCACGATGGTCGTCGGCTGGTTCGGCACCGTCATCGGCGAGAACCAGGGCGGTCTCTACAACGCGCAGGTAGACAAATCGTTCCGCATGGGCATGTTCTGGTTCATCTTCTCCGAGGTCATGTTCTTCGCGGCGTTCTTCGGCGCGCTTTTCTATGCCCGCAACATGTCGATCCCGTGGCTCGGCGGCGACAGCAACAACTTCTTCACGAACCTGTTGCTGTGGACCGGCTGGGAAAGCACCTGGCCGACGAACGGCCCGGCCAACGTCGGCGGTGAGTTCGAGAAGATGGGCCCGTTCGGCCTGCCGCTCATCAACACCGCGATCCTGCTCACGAGCTCGGTCACGGTGACGATCGCGCACCACGCCCTGATTTCAGGCCATCGCGGCGTTCTGAAGGCCTTCCTCGCGCTGACCTTCATCCTCGGCTTCATCTTCGTGTTCTTCCAGGCGGAGGAATACATCGAGGCCTACCAGCACATGAACCTGAAGCTCACGACCGGCATCTACGGGTCGACGTTCTTCATGCTGACCGGCTTCCACGGCATGCACGTGACGCTGGGCGCCATCATGCTGCTGGTCATCTGGCTCAGGGTCATGAAAGGGCACTTCACGCCCGACAAGCATTTCGCGTTCGAGGCGGTGGCCTGGTACTGGCACTTCGTCGACGTGGTCTGGGTGGGACTGTACGTCTTCGTCTACTGGATGTAACCCGTCCCGAGACGCGTCACCCCTGGTTGATCCAGCCGAAGCAGAAGGCCGCGACCAGGAACAGGATCAGCACGACCGACAGGGCCACCCGGATCTTCAGGGCCTTCAGCATCCGGGTGGAGTCCTGCCGGTCCTTCGTCAGGAAGAACAGCCCCGAGCCGAGGCTGATGACGATGGCTGCCAGCAGCACGATGACGATGCTTTTCATACGCGGCCCGTTCGATGTCGAAGTCTCAGTATAGCGTGAACCCCCCGACGAAAAATTCGCTGCCCGGCTGGCTGCCGTTCGCCGCCGGCGCATTGCTCGTGTTGCAGTTCGCGGGCTTGTGCGCCTGGCAGATCAGCCGCGGGCTGGAGAAGCTGGAGGCGCGCGAAGCCTGGGGCGAACCCGGCACGTTCTCCACCTATTACGGCGGCGACGAGGTGCACCCCTACCAGCCGCTGCAGGCCACGGGGCACTGGGACGGCGAGTACCAGTTCCTGCTCGACAACATCATCCTGAACAGCCGCTACGGCTACTACGTGGTGACGCCGCTCGAGATCGCCGCCGACGAACCGCTCCTGCTGGTCAATCGCGGGTGGATGGAGAAGGGCGGGCTGCAGCCGGACCTCTCCGAGGTGGCGCGCAGTCTCGCACTGCCGCCGGCGCGCGTCACGGTACGCGGCCGCGCCGGCTCGCTGCCGAGGCCCGGCATGCGTCTCGGTGAGTCCATCCCCGCGTCGACGGCGTGGCCGAAGGTCGCGGTCTACCCGACGGCCGAGGACATTGCCATCGCGCTGGGCCGCGAGGTGCGCCCCTTCGTCCTGCTGATGGACCCGCACGACGACGATGGCTTCGTCCGCCACTGGGTGCCGGAGGAGATGGGGCCGGGCAAGCATTTCGGCTATGCGCTGCAATGGTTTGCTATGGGCGCCGTCCTCGCGGGCCTGCTCGTGTGGCACTACCGGCGCCGGGAGCGTGAACATGACTGATCGACCGGATCCGCGCGGCCGACGGCAACTGGGGTTGCTGGCCGTCATCTTCTTCGGCCCCCTCGCGGTCGCGGCATGGCTGTACTACCAGGGCGGCGACCTGCAGCCCGAAGGCCGCGCCAATCACGGCGTGCTGCTCGAGCCCTACGTCAACGTCGACACCGAGGTCGACGGCGCGCCGCTCGCCGCGCTGCACGACGGAGCCTGGCTGCTGCTTTACGCCCACGACGGTCCCTGCGAGGCCGAATGCCGCGACGGCCTGTACACGACCCGCCAGATGCGGCTGATGCTCGGCCGCGAGATGGATCGGCTGGGCCGGATTTTCTTGCACGGCCCCGAAGCGCCCGATACAGTGTTTCTTGCAGCAGAACACGAGGGGTTGGTGGCGCTGCATGACGGGGGGCTCGCCGACCTGATCGGCACAAAAACACCCGCCGGCGCACGGCCCGGCGGCTACTACCTGATCGACCCGATTGGCAACCTGGTGATGTACTTCCCCCCCGACCTCGCGCCGAAGGATATCGTGGCCGACCTCAAACGCCTGCTGAAACTCTCACGCATCGGTTGATGATTCCGGCTTATGAGTGCAAACGTAGAAACCTACACGGACTGGCGTGACTACTACGAGCTGACGAAGCCGCGGGTGGTCATGCTGATCGTCTTCACCGCAATCGTCGGCATGTTCCTCGCGGTGCCGGGCTGGCCGGGCGCCGGCCCGCTGCTGCTCGGCACGCTGGGCATCGGCCTCGCCGCTTCGGGCGCCGCGGTGTTCAACCACGTTCTCGATGCGCGCATCGACATTCACATGCTGCGCACGCGCGGCCGGCCGCTGCCGCAGGGCCGCGTTTCCGAGGCGCGCGCGCTCGCGTTCGCCAGCGTGCTGTGCTTCGCATCGATGCTCGTGCTCTGGCTGTTCGTGAACCCTCTCACGGCCGTGCTGACGTTCCTCTCGCTGATCGGCTACGCGGTCGTCTACACGGTGTTCCTGAAGCGGGCGACGCCGCAGAACATCGTCATCGGCGGCGCGGCCGGCGCGGCGCCCCCTGTACTCGGCTGGACGGCCGTGACGAACGACGTACACGCGAGCGCGCTCCTGCTGTTCCTCATTATCTTCATCTGGACGCCGCCGCATTTCTGGGCGCTGGCGATTGCGCGCAAGGAAGAGTACGCGAAGGTCGGCATCCCGATGCTCCCGGTCACGCACGGCGAGGACTACACGCGGCTCAACATCCTGCTGTACACGATCCTGCTCACCGTCATCACGATCGTGCCATACCTGATCGGCATGAGCGGGCTGATCTACCTCGCGACGGCCGTCGTGCTGGACGCGATTTTCCTGTATTACGTGCTGCAGATGCGCCGCAACCCGGACGACCTCGAACGCGCGTACGCCACGTTCAAGTATTCCATCACGTACCTCGGCTTCCTGTTTGCGGCACTTTTGATCGACCATTACTTTCTACTGCAGATATCGATCTGAATGCCCGCCAAATTCCTGTTCGTATCCTATGATGGCCTGATCAGCGACATCGCCTGGCGCGTCACGGCGGAGGGCAATGACGTTCGCTACTTCATCTCGAACCCGGTCGAGAAGGACATCGGCGACGGCTTCGTGCCGAAGGTGGACGAGTGGGAGCCGCACGTCGACTGGGCCGACGTCGTCGTGTTCGACGACGTGCTCGGACACGGCGAGATGGCGGACCGCGTGCGCAAGCAGGGCAAGGCCGTCGTCGGCGGGACGCCGTACACCGACCGGCTGGAGGACGACCGGACGTTCGGCCAGGAAGAGCTGAAGAAGCACGGCGTCGCGATCATTCCTTTCCAGGAGTTCAGCGACTTCGACTCGGCCATCGCCTACGTCGAGGCGCACCCGGCCGCCTACGTCATCAAGCCGAGCGGCGAGGCACAGAACATCAAGCGGCTGCTGTTCGTCGGGCAGGAAGACGATGGCAAGGACGTGATCCACGTGCTGCGCTCGTACAAGGCCGTGTACGCCGATACCGTGAAGATCTTCCAGCTCCAGCGGCGCATGCGTGGCGTGGAGATGGCGGTGGGCGCGTTCTTCAATGGACACGAGTTCATGATGCCCATCAACGTGAACTTCGAGCACAAGCCGCTGTTCCCCGGCAACATCGGCCCCGCGACCGGTGAGATGGGCACTTGCATGTACTGGAGCGGGCCGAACAAGGTATTCGCCGCGACGCTCGCGAAACTCGAGAAGAAGCTGCGCGACGAGCGCTACGTCGGTTACATCGACGTGAACTGCATCGTGAACGGGCAGGGCATCTACCCGCTCGAGTTCACGGCGCGCTTTGGCTATCCCACGATCTGCATCCAGTCCGACGGCATCGCGATGCCGATGGGCGAGTTCCTGCGCGGCATGGCCGAGGGCTCGCTCACGAACTTCAAGACGAAGAAGGGCTTCCAGATCGGCCTGCGCGTCGTCGTGCCGCCGTTTCCATTCCACGACCCGAAGACGTTCGAGGCAAACTCGAAGGACCGCGTCATCATCTTCCGGAAGCCGAACTTCGAGGGCATCCACATCGAGGACGTGCGGCTCGTCAACGGCGAGTGGCTTATCACCGGCCACACCGGCGTCGCGCTGGTCGTGACGGGCATGGGCATTTCGGTGAAGCAGGCACAGCAGCAGGCCTACCAGCGCGTGAAGAACATCCTGATCCCGAACATGTATTACCGCACCGACATCGGCGACCGCTGGTTCGAGGATCACGACAAGCTGCACTCCTGGGGCTACCTGCGCGAGTCCTAGGCCGCGCCGGGGCGAATCCATGACCACGGGCGCCGATGCCGACGAATTCGAGCGCCTCGTGCGCCCGCATCTCGACCGGCTGTACCGCCTCGCCTGGCGGCTGACCGGTGCCGAGGCCGAGGCGGAGGACCTGTTCCAGGACATCATGGTGAAGGCCTGCGCCGACCTCGAGAGCCTCGCCAGCGTCGACGAGCCCGGGCCCTGGCTCTCGCGCCTCATGTACAACCGCTTCGTCGACGGGCACCGGCGGCGCGCGCGACGGCGCCTCGTTGTGGTCGACGAAGGCCGGCTGGATTCGGACGGCATCGCCGGCTTCGCGGCCGATGACGACCCGCTGCGCGAGAGCGACAGCGAACAGGTCGCGGCCATCCTCGAGAATGCGCTCGCACGGCTCTCCGAAGAGCACCGGATCGTCGTGCTGCTGCACGATGCCGACGGCTATAAACTCACTGAAATACAAGAACTTACGGGAACCCCGGTCGGCACGCTGAAGTCCCGCCTGCACCGCGCCCGGGCGCGCCTCCGGGAGCTGCTCGGGGCGCCGGATGGAACCTAACCGGGCCGCGCATCGTGTACCGGTACAGGCACCGACGAATGAAATTCCGATGACCGACGACACGCCCATCGACCAGGAGCTGCGCGCGCTGTTCGAGAAGCTGCCCGCGCCGCGACCGAAGCCTGGCTTCTACGATCGCGCGATCGACGCCGCCGTTCGTGAACGCGAACAGGGCCGCGTATTGCACCGTTCGAAGCTTCGCTGGATGCTCGCGGGCGCCGGGTCGGCGGTGGCCGCCGGCATCGTGGCCGTCGTCGTGGCCGGGCTGCTGTTCGACGCGGAGCGGCCGCGCCCGGACAACGCCGTGGCATCGGTCCACATGACACTGGATCAGCCGCGCACGGTCAGCCTGGTCTTCGCGGCCGGCGAGCCGCTCGAGAATGCGCAGCTGACGCTCACGCTCCCCGACGGCGTCGAGGTCGACGGCTTCCCGGGCCAGCGTGAACTCCGCTGGGAAACCACGCTCGCAGCGGGGCGCAACCGGTTGCCGCTGACGCTCGTCGCGGTGGACGGCGCGGGCGGCGACATCGTCGCCCGGCTTGAACACGCGGCGCGCGGCCGCACCTTCAGATTGCACGTCGACGTGGGCTGACGCCGGTCGACCAGGGAACGGAAACGGAGAACCGACGATGTCTTACCCCCGATGGCTGCCTGTCCTGCTCGCCGCGATGCTGCCGCTGCCGGCCTTCGCCCAGGACGAGATCGGCGACCTCGACGTCACGATGGAAGTGCTGGACTACGAAGGCGAGGTCGATCTCCTGATCAACGAGATGCGCGGCCCGGATTCCGCGGGCGCCGGGAGCGGCTTCGGCGACGAGGCCACGGGCGATAGCCCGGCCATCCCGGCAGCCGAACGCGAGGCAGACCCGTTCGGCGACGCGGACGAGCGCCGCGACGGCTTCGCGCGCGACGAGTCGCTGCCCGAGGATGATCTCGCGAGCGAGAGCGATTTCGAGTTCGCGGAGGGCGAGGACGTCGACCTCGACATGCTGCCCGAGGACGATTACCTGCCGGACGACGACTACGGCCAGGAGTAGCGCCCGGCGACGCCCTGCCGCAAATTCCTTGCGCCACGTCACAGTGGCGGCCCACCCGGCCTCGGTACACTACGACCTGACATAACGCATTCGCCGGGGCACCATCATTCTTCGTCTTTCGATGACAGCCATGCTGCGCGCGCGCGCCTGCCTCGCGGTCGTGCTGCTGTGCCTTGCGGCCGTGCCGCCGGCGTCGGCCATGACCGCCCAGGAACTGTTCGACGACGGCAACCGACTGTTCCGCGACGACCTGTACTGGGCTGCGCTGCTGCGCTACAGCCAGGCCGCCGAGGCCGGTATGAGCGGGCCGCTGCTCGACTACAACACCGGCGTGGCGCACTACCGCGCGGGCCAGCACATCCGCGCCCGTGAGCACCTGTTGCGCGCGGTCGACGCCCCCGGCCTGCGGGTGGTGACCCAGTACAACCTCGGCCTGAACGCCTGGAAGCTCGGCGAGACGGAGGAAGCACTGCGCTGGCTGCGGCTCGCGCGCGATCAGCAGGGCAACCCCCGGATCGCGGAGTACGCCCGCGAGGCCGTCGCGCGCATCCGCGCCAACGAACGGACCGAGGACCCGATCGTCATCGAAGAAGAGCGCCGCGAGCGCGAAGCCGGGTTCGCGCACCTCGAGCTGCGCGGCACGATGAGCTTCGGCAACGACGACAACGTGTTCCGTTCGGCCGACGTCCCCTACATCGACTACTCCGACCCGGCGCAGCCCGTGGTCACGCCGGAGATCGTGTCCGGCTCATTCATGCCCTACAGCCTGAGCGCGAAGTATCGCGTCAACGCCTACGAGCACGAGGGCTTCTTCGGCGCCTACCGCCTCGCCGGCCGCTACTACCCGGACGAAGAACTCGAGAACGCGGACGAATTCGTGCACGAGTTGAGTTTCGGCAGCGAGTACTCCCGGCTCGACGAGGACAAGGGCCGCACGCGCGAGGTGTTCAGCGCGTTCACGATCGCACAGCACGACCAGGTCTACTACGATCCCGACGACGGGTCGGCGCGCAGCGTGGACGACGAACTCATTGACGAACGCATGAACTACCTGCGTTACGGCCCGGAGCTGTCGTTCCGCCAGTCGCACGAGCGGCTCGCGTTCGGCTTCGACGTGACCGGGCAGCTCTGGAACTACACGGACACGGAAGTCGTGCCCGAGTACGACCACGAATACTTCATTGTGAACGTGTACACGCAATACGCGTTCACGTCGACGTCACTGCTGCGCGTCGCCGGTGCCTGGTCCAGCCGGCGCTACGGTGATCGCCGGGCCTACAACACGGACGGCGAACAGCTCCCCGCGAACGAGATGCTGCGCTACGATTACCTCGACCTCAGCCTCGAGGCACGCCAGCGCATCACGCGCAAGATGTGGTTCGGCATCGAGTATCGACGGACCGACCGTACCGACGAGTTCGAAGGCTACAACGACTACATCCGCGACCAGTACGGCTTTCGTTTCTACTGGCAGCTCGGTTATCGCTTCAATCTGCAGGCGCTCGGCGTCTACCAGCTTTACAACTACCCGCGGGCGTTTGCGTTCAACGACCCCGCCCTCCCGCGGAAGACGCTCGAGCGCCTCGACGCGAACCTGGAGATCAGCTACCGGATGACCCGGAACCTGTACCTGGTGCTGAGCGCCGACCACTTCGAGAAGGTCTCGAACGACACGCGTATCGCGTACGACCGCAACCAGTTCGCGCTCGGCGTGCGCTGGTCTCAGTAGGTCCCGGCGCCGGCGTCGTGGCCGGCGAATCGCTGGAAAAACCGGGACCGATCCGGCGTCCCGACCTGTTAGAATCGCGCACTTTCCCGCTCCCCGCCCGCGACACATGGACGTCACGCCCATCCTCGATTCATTGAACGATCGCCAGCGCGAGGCGGTCACGGCGCCGCCGGAGCCCACGCTGGTCATCGCCGGTGCCGGCAGCGGCAAGACCCGGGTACTCGTGCACCGGGCGGCCTGGCTGATCGACGTCGAGGGTGTCTCGCCGCAGGGCCTGCTGGCCGTCACGTTCACGAACAAGGCCGCCGCCGAGATGCGTCATCGCATCGAGGCGCTGCTGGACATGCCGGTGCAGCACCTGTGGATCGGCACGTTTCACGGCCTGGCCCATCGCCTGCTCCGGCGGCACTGGCGCGAGGCCGGACTGCCGCAGAACTTCCAGATCATCGACTCCGACGACCAGCTCCGCCTGATCAAACGCCTGCTGCGGAACCTCGAGGTCGACGACAGCCGCTGGCCGCCGAAGGAATTGCAGTGGTTCATCAACGGGCAGAAGGACGAAGGCCTGCGCGCGAAGAACCTGCACGACGACGGCGACCCGCAGCGGCGGCAGATGATCTCCCTGTACCGCGAGTACGAGACCTTGTGCGAGCGCGGCGGGCTGGTCGACTTTGCCGAGCTCCTGCTGCGTGCCCACGAGCTGTGGCTGCACAACCCCGAACTGCTGGCGCACTACCAGCGCCGCTTCGGCCACCTGCTCGTCGACGAGTTCCAGGACACGAACGCGATCCAGTACGCGTGGCTGCGCCTGCTGGCCGGCGACGCGGCGGTGCCGTTCGTCGTCGGCGACGACGACCAGTCGATTTACCGCTGGCGCGGCGCCCGCGTCGAGCACATCCGGCAGTTCCAGAAGGACTTTCCCGGTACGAAGGTCGTCAAGCTGGAACAGAACTACCGTTCCACGGCGACGATCCTGAACGCCGCGAACGCGGTCATCGCGAACAATTCGTCGCGCATGGGCAAGAACCTCTGGACCGACGGCGCCGACGGTGAGCCGATTCGCCTCTATGCCGCGTACAACGAGCGCGACGAGGCGGACTTCGTCGTCGGGCGACTCCGGGACTGGATCGACCAGGGCAATCTGCGTGCCGACGCGGCGATCCTGTACCGCTCCAACGCCCAATCCCGGGTGCTGGAAGAGGGGCTGATCAACGCGCGCATTCCCTACCGCGTCTACGGCGGCCTGCGCTTCTTCGAGCGCGCGGAGATCAAGGACGCGCTCGCCTACCTGCGGCTGATCTCGCACCGCGACGACGACGCGTCGTTCGAGCGCATCGTGAACCGGCCCACGCGCGGCATCGGCGCGCGCACAGTCGAGGAAATGCGCCAGTACGCCCGCGCCAACGCCTGCTCGCTGTGGCGCGCTGCCGGCGCACTGGCGAGCGACCAGCTCGCGAGCCGCGCCGCGAACGCGGTGCTGGCGTTCCTGCACCTGATCGAGCGCCTCGCGCGCGAGACGGCCGGCCTCGACCTGCACGAGCAGGTGGACCACGTCATTCACGGCAGCGGCCTCATCGACTTCTTCAAGAAGGACAAGGGCGAGAAGGGCGAGACGCGGGTCGAGAACCTGCTCGAACTCGTCAGCGCCGCGAAGGGCTTCGAGCCCGGGCTCGCCGAGGAAGAGATGTCGCCGCTCGACGAGTTCCTCGCGCATGCCGCGCTAGAGGCCGGCGAGGGGCAGGCCGACGCGTGGGAGGACTGCGTGCAGCTCATGACCATGCACTCGGCCAAGGGGCTCGAGTTCCCGTTGGTGTTCCTGTGCGGCATGGAGGACGGCCTGTTCCCGCACCAGCGCTCGGTCGCGGACCCGCAGGGGCTCGAGGAGGAGCGGCGCCTGTGCTACGTCGGCATCACGCGTGCCAAGCAGGTGCTGTACATCACCTACGCGGAGCAGCGCCGCCTGCACGGCATGGACAGCTTCGCTCAGCCGTCACGATTCATCGCCGAGGTGCCCGCCGAGCACGTCGAGGAGGTGCGGCCGCGGGTGCAGGTCGCCAGGCCGGTGCGCCCGATGCGGCCGTCCGCCGGCGCCGGGCGGCGCCCGGTCGATGCCGCGTCGGAGGCCGGCATCCGTCTCGGGCAACGCGTCCGGCACCGCAAGTTCGGTGACGGCGTCGTGCTGAACTGCGAGGGTCAGGGCGCCCACATGCAGGTGCACGTCAACTTCGAGACGGCGGGCACGAAGATCCTCGTGTTCCAGTATGCGAACCTCGAACTGATGTAGACTTGGACCCGTGAGCCGGCCACGGCCGGGCTCGAAGGCCTCACGAAAAAACAATGAAAATTCTCATACTCGGTGCAGGTCAGGTCGGTTCTTCCGCGGCCTATCATCTCTCCCGCGAGGAAGCCAACGAGGTCACCGTCGTGGACATGCGTCCCGACGTCCTTCGCGAGCTGCAGGACCGGCTGGACATCCGCACCGTCGTCGGCCACGCCGCCTACCCGGACGTGCTGAACCGCGCCGGTGCGAACGACGCCGACATCGTCGTGGCCCTGACGGACAGCGACGAGACGAACATGGTCGCCTGCCAGATTGCCTACACGCTGTACCACACGCCGACCAAGATCGCGCGCATCCGGGCCGCGGAGTACATGAGCGCGAACAAGCTGTTCACGCAGGACGCGATCCCGATCGACGTGCGCATCAGCCCCGAGCAGCTCGTCTGCGAATACGTCGAGCAGCTGATTCTCTACCCGGGCGCCACGCAAGTGCTGGATTTCGCGAACGGGCGCGTGCGCCTGGTAGGCGTCCTCGCCGCGCACGACGGCCTTCTCGTCGGCCAGCGCATTGCCACGCTCAAGGAACACATCCCGAACACGGAGGGCCGGATCGCCGCGATCTATCGCGGCGGCGAGGCAATGCTGCCGGACGGCGACACGGTGATCGAGGAAGGCGACGAGGTGTTCTTCATCGCCGACCGCAAGGACATCCGCGTCTTCATGAGCGAAATCCGCCGTCTCGAGGACCCGGTCCGGCGCGTGGTCATCGCCGGCGGCGGCAACATCGGCGTCCGCCTCGCGCTCGCGCTCGAGCAGACGAACCAGGTCAAGATCATCGAGCGCGACCCGACCCGGGCGCGCCAGATCTCGGAGATGGTGAACAAGGCCATCGTGCTCGTCGGCGATGCGGCCGACGAAGAGCTGCTGCTCGAGGAGAACGTGGACAACGTCGACGTGTTCTGCGCGCTCACGAATTCCGAAGAGGCGAACATCCTGAGCTCCATGCTCGCCAAGCGGCTCGGCGCGCACAAGGTCATGGCGCTGATCAACCGCCCGTCGTACGTGGACCTCGTCGAGTCGGGCAGCATCGACATCGCCATCTCGCCGCAGCAGGTGACGATCGGCTCACTGCTCGCGCACGTCCGCCGCGGCGACGTCGTCAAGGTGCACTCGCTCCGTCGCGGTGCGGCGGAGGCGATCGAGGCCATCGCCCACGGCAACGAGGAAACGTCGAAAGTCGTCGGCCGCACGATCGAGGACATCCCGCTGCCGCAGGGTGCGGCCATCGTCGCCCTGGTGCGGGACGACTTGACGATCATCGCGCACCACGACACCGTGGTGGAAGCCGACGACCACGTCATCATCTTCATGACGGACCGGCGCAAGATCGACAAGATCGAGACGCTGTTCCAGGTCGACGTCTCCTTCGTCTGATCGCCGGATGACATGAACTGGAAGACGGTACAACGCATCCTCGGGCTGCTGCTGATGCTGTTCAGCCTGACGATGCTTCCGCCGGTGGTCATCAGCCTGATCTTCAATGACCATTCCTGGGTTTCGTTCCTGGAGGGGTTCGGGCTGACGCTGCTTGCCGGCCTCCTTTGCTGGGCGCCGGTGTTTCGCGCCAGGAGCGACCTGCGGCTGCGCGACGGCTTCCTCATCGTCGCGGCATTCTGGACCGTACTCGGCACGTTCGGTGCGGCGCCGCTGTTCTTCGACGACTCGATTTCGCTGTCGTTCACCGACGCCGTGTTCGAGTCGATGTCGGGGCTCACGACTACCGGCGCAACGATCCTCGTCGGTCTCGACGACCTGCCGAAGTCGATCCTCTACTATCGCCAGCAGCTGCAGTGGCTGGGCGGCATGGGCATCATCGTCCTCGCGGTCGCCGTGCTGCCGATGCTCGGCGTCGGCGGCATGCAGCTGTACCGCGCGGAGACGCCAGGACCGGTCAAGGACACGAAGCTGACGCCGCGCATCACCGAGACGGCGAAGGCGCTCTGGTACGTGTACCTCGCGTTCACGACCGCGTGTTCGCTGTCCTACCTCGCGGCCGGCATGGACTGGTTCGACGCGCTGTGCCACGCGTTTTCGACGGTGGCGATCGGCGGTTTCTCGACGCACGACCTCAGTATCGGTTACTTCGACAGCGCCGCCGTCGATATCGTCGCCATCATCTTCATGTTCGCGGCGGGCATCAATTTCTCGCTGCACTTCTTCGCCTGGCGCTACGTGTCGATCCGGCATTACAACCAGGACCCCGAGTTCCGCGCCTACACCGTGATCCTCATCGCGCTGTCGCTGTTCGTCGTCGCCGTGCTGTTCCAGTACCAGTACTACGCATCGGCGTCGGACAACATCATCGAAGGCGTGTTCCAGGCCGTATCGATCGCAACCACGACGGGATTCACCACGGACAACTTTTCCATGTGGCCGGCCGCCCTCCCGGTACTGCTGATCTTCGCGAGTTTCGTCGGCGGGTCGGCCGGGTCGACGGCGGGCGGTATCAAGGTCATTCGCTGGCTGTTGATCTACAAGCAGGGCGTTCGCGAGATCGCGCGGCTCGTACACCCCAGCGCGGAGATCCCGGTGAAGCTCGGCAACAAGGCGGTGCCGCATCGCGTCGTCGACGCCGTCTGGGGCTTTTTCTCCATCTACATCGTCGTCTTCGGCGTGATGATGCTGGTCATGATGTCGACCGGGCTCGACCAGGTGACGGCGTTCTCCGCCGTCGCGGCCACGCTGAACAATCTCGGCCCGGGCCTCGGCGAGGTCTCCAGCGGCTTCATGACGCTCTCGGACACGGCGAAATGGGTCGCAGTCGTCGGCATGTTGCTGGGACGCCTGGAGATCTTCACCCTGCTGGTGCTGATCACGCCGATGTTCTGGAGGCACTGACATCATCGACCGGCTGAGTGACGTCGTGGGTCGGGCCACCGCGTGGCTCACGCTCGTGATGACCGTCGTCACGTTCGTCATCGTCGTTCTTCGCTATGTCTTCGACGCCGGCTTCATCTGGGTACAGGAATCGGTCACCTGGATGCACGCGATGGTGTTCATGCTCGGCGCGGCCTACGCGCTGCACCACGAAGAACACGTACGCGTGGACATCTTCTATCGCGGGATGGCGCCACGGCGGCGCGCGATCGTCGACGTGTTCGGCATACTCCTGTTCCTGTTCCCCTTCTGCGCCTACCTCGTGGCGGAGTCCTGGGACTTCGTCGCGGCGTCCTGGTCGATCCGCGAGGCATCGCGCGAGTCCGGCGGGCTGCCGTACCCCTTCGTCCCGATGCTCAAGTCCGTCCTGCTGCTGATGCCCGTGTTGCTCGGCCTTCAGGGCCTCTCGCTGCTGCTGAAGTCCCTGCGCGCGATGCGCGCGCCGGCGGAGCGTTGACGATGGAATGGGTCGCGCTGCTCTTGTTCGTCGTCGTGGTCATCGTGCTGCTGGCCGGTTTCCCGGTCGCTTTCACGCTGGCCGGCGTCGGGCTCCTGTTCGCCGGGATCGGCTCCCTGGCGGGCGTGTTCAACGACGCGTTGCTGTCGGGGCTGCCGAACCGCCTGTTCGGCATCATGAACAACGAGACCCTGGTCGCGGTGCCGCTGTTCGTGTTCATGGGAGTGACGCTGGAGCGCGCGCGCATCGCGGAGGACCTCCTGGACACCCTGTGCTGCCTGTTCGGCTCACTGCGTGGCGGGCTCGGCATCTCTGTGACGCTGGTTGGGATGTTGCTCGCGGCGAGCACGGGCATCGTGGGTGCCACGGTGGTCACGATGGGGCTGCTGTCGCTGCCGACGATGCTGAAGCGCGGCTATTCGCCCGAGATCGCTACCGGGACGATCTGCGCGTCCGGCACGCTGGGCCAGATCATTCCGCCGTCGATCATCCTCGTGATGCTGGGCGACGTGCTGACCTCTGCTTACCAGCAGGCGCAGCTGGACATGGGCATCTACCAGCCGAAGACCGTGTCGGTCGGAGACCTGTTCGCCGGCGCACTGATCCCCGGCCTGCTGCTGGTCGCGCTCTACGTGTTGTACCTGGTCGCCGTCGCGCTGTTCCGGCCGGCGAGTATGCCGGCGCGCGAGAGCGACGCCGGCATCTCGATCGGGCGGATCGTGCACGCGCTGTTCCCGCCGCTGTTCCTGATCTTCGCGGTGCTCGGCTCCATCCTGTTCGGGCTCGCGACGCCGACCGAGGCCGCGGCGGTCGGCGGCATGGGCGCGCTGCTGCTCGCCATTGCGAGACAGCAACTGAACCTCGAGCGGCTGCGCGAGATCATGCGCTCCACGCTGACGATCAGCAGCATGGTCTTCATGATCCTGATCGGCGCCTCGGTGTTCTCACTCGTGTTCCGGGGCTACGGTGGCGACGAAGCGGTGCGCGGGCTGCTCGAGGCGCTGCCCGGCGGCGTGGTCGGCGCCGTGATCGTCGTGATGCTCGTCATGTTCCTGCTCGGCTTCGTGCTGGACTTCATCGAGATCACGTTCGTCGTCGTGCCGATCGTCGGCCCGATCCTGCTGGCCATGGGCCTCGACCCGGTCTGGCTCGGCATCATGATTGCGATCAACCTGCAGACCTCGTTCCTGACGCCGCCGTTCGGGTTCGCGCTGTTCTACCTGCGCGGCGTCGCACCGCCCGAGGTGTCGACCGCGCAGATTTACCGCGGCGTCATCCCGTTCGTCGCGATCCAGCTCTTCGCGCTGATCGTGCTCGCCGCCGCGCCGGAGCTCGTCACCTGGCTGCCCGGGCAGATTTACGGGGAGTAGCGCGCTGACTCAGTCCGGTGCCCGCGTCAGCTCGCTGCCGTAGAGCTCGCCGAAGAAGTCGCCCTTTGCCCACCGCGGCCGCTCGTCCGCGTTGGCGATCGCCAGCGTCATCCGGTAGTTCACCATCGCCACCTTGCCGGCCGACGCGGTGTGGAAACGCAGGTTCCGGTCGTCGGTGGCGTTGTGATAGTGCGTCGCCATGAAGTGGTTGTAGAGCGCCTCCGGGTCCGTGCCGGGCTCGTCCGTCCTGAAGCCCGTCGCCAGGAACACGGCCGGAATCCCCTGCTGCACGAACGGGAACTGGTCGCTGCGCGTGAAATAGCCGCGCTCCGGGAACGGGTCGGGGCTGCGCTCGAGGCCGGTCGCCGCGGCGGCCTGGTCCAGCACGTCGACCAGCGTCGAGTGCTCCGCGCCGAAGCCGACCACGTCTTTGGCCGGCCACAGGAACATCACCATGTCCATGTTGATATTCGCGACGATCTTGTCGACCGGCACGGTCGGGTTGCTGGCGAAGTAGTCCGAGCCCTGCAGCCCCTTCTCCTCGCCGGTCGTCGCGATGAACAGGATCGACCGTCGCGGTGCCACCGGCTGGTTCGCGAGTGCCCGCGCAACCTCGAGCATCGTTCCGATCCCTGACGCGTTGTCGTAGAAGCCGTTGTAGATGTTGTCGTCCGCCTCGCTGCCCATGCCGACGCCATCGAGGTGCGCCGTGAGTACGACGTATTCGTCCCGGAGTTCGGGATCACTGCCTTGCAGCAGGCCGATGACGTTGTGACTGTCCGTCTCGCGCCGGACGACGCGGTTACGAATTGTCGCGGTCAAGCCGAGGTCCATGGGCTCGTAGGTCTCGTCGTCGATCGCGGCGACCATCTCGTCGAAGCTGATCGGTGCGTTCGCGAACAGCCGGCGTGCGCCGGCATCCAGCAGGTGCGCTTCGATCTCGAGCCCGGGGAACGCGTACTGCGGATGTCCGTGCTCGTCCGTGCGCCAGTAGCGCTCGGCCCTTGCTCCGCGCACGAGGGCGCCTTCGGAGCCGATGATGCGATGCTGCAGGTAGATCACGCCGACCGCACCGCGGTCTTCGAGCTGCTGCGCCTTGTGGTAGCGCCCGGCCTTGTAGAACGCGCGCACCTCGCTCCCGAGCTCCTTCGGGGCGCCGTGCACGACGACGGCGATCTTGCCGTTGAGGTCGACGCTCTCGTAGTCGTTGCGTTCGATCTGCGGAATGTCGACGCCGTAACCGACAAAGACCAGCGGCGCGGTCACCGACACGTCCTCCCCGGCGAGCGTGGCTCCCGTCGTAAACTCCTCGATCTCGCCGAAGACCAGGTTGGCGTCGTTGCCGGTGACCGCCATCTCCCGCGAGCCTTCGAGAACCTGCGCGACCTTGAACGGGACTCGCTGGTACCACTCGTCGCCATTGCCCGGCGCGAGGCCCATCGTGCTGAACTGCGTGGCCACGTAGCGGCGCGCAAGCTCGTAACCCCGCTTGCCGGCCTCGCGGCCCTCGAACAGGTCGTCCGAGAGGTAGGTGACGTGCGCCTCGACCGCCTCGCCTCGGATCTCCGGCACGTCTGCGGTTGGTGGCGCGCAGGCCGCGGCCGCCAGCAGAACCGCGAACGACGCGGCCCGGTTGCGCATCACGGTCTCGTTTCCAGGTAGGCCTGTTCCGTGAAGCGCTGGTTGGGCGTTGATGCGTCGCGGTAGGCGACGAAGGCCTCGTACACCTTCGCCGACGCAGGATCGCTGTCGGCCAGTTCCCGCATGACCTCCTCGGAGATCGCCCGCAGTCGCGCGATGACGTCGTCCGGGAACCGGCGGATCTCGATGTTCGGGTCTTCCCGGAGTTGTGCCAGCGCGCCGGCGTTGCCGTTCATGTACTCGGCGGTCATGTCGAGGTCGATGGCCTGTGCCGTCGTCCGCACGATCTCCTGGAGGTCCGGCGGCAGCGCGTTCCAGGCGTCGGCGTTGACGATGAATTCGAGCGTCGGCCCCGGCTCCTGCCAGCCCGGGTAGTAGTAGTACTTCGCAGCCTTGTGCAGACCGAACGCGAGGTCATTGTACGGGCCGACCCACTCGGTCGCGTCGATCGCGCCGGTCTTGAGCGACGTGAAGATCTCCGAGCCGGGCAGCGTCACCGGCGTGCCACCCGCACGGCGAAGGACCTCGCCGCCGAGGCCGGGGATGCGCATCTTCAGGCCCTTCAGGTCCGCGACGCTGTTGATTTCCTTGTTGAACCAGCCGCCCATCTGCACGCCCGTGTTGCCGCAGGGGAACGGCACCAGGTTGAACGGCGCGTAGAGTTCGCGCCAGAGCTCGAGGCCACCGCCGTAGTAGAGCCAGCCGCTCATCTCCTGCGCGGTCAGGCCGAACGGGACCGCGGTGAAGAACTGCGCGGCGTCGACCTTGCCCTTGTGATAGTAGGACGCGCCGTGGCCGCATTCCGCGGTGCCGCGGCTCACCGCGTCGAACACCTCGAACGGCGGCACGAGTTCGCCGCCGGCGTACACCTTGATCCGCAGCCGGCCCGCGGACGCCGTTGCGACACGGTCGGCCAGGTTGTTGATGGCAATGCCGAGGCCCGGGTATTTCGGCGGCCAGGACGTCACCGCCGTCCACTCGAAGCGCGCGTCGCCGGCGGCGCCGCCTTCGCCGCAATCCCTGCTGTCACCGGCACAGGCGCTGAGGCCGGCCGCAACGGCCAGCCCACCAACGAATTCGCGTCTCTTCATGGGACCCCCGGGGTCAATATCGCGTGGGCGCTAGTTTAGGGAGGCCCGCCGGACTTGCCAACGCGGATGCCGACTGCGCCAAGTCTCCCACCGGGCTGCGAATTTGGCGCGAAGAAACATAACAAACGCCACTATTGGGCAATATAAGTATTAGTGGGATAATTAGATATACCGGCGGTCAAATTCGTAGACCATGTGGGGGTTTCTACCCATGACGGGCCCGGCCGGCGGGCGCGCAGGGCATTGGCCGTCCCTGGCCGCGGCCCCGTCGCCCGCCCCTGGCGGCCGCCATCGCCCACCCGCCGGCCGGGGGACCATCGTGCCACGGGGTGAATCCCACTCTGGTACTCCAAACTGCGCTGTGCATTAATAAAGGTCCCCCGCCCGTCTTCCGCAGGTCACGGCAGCCCATGATCGGTCTTCTGCAGCGTGTCAGCGCGTCCAGCGTCGCCATCGCCGGTGAGGACGTGGGCCGCATCGGCCGCGGGCTGCTGGTGCTGGTGGCCGTCCACCGGGACGATGGGGAGCGGGACGCCGACCGGCTGGCGGAACGAATCAGCGGCTACCGGGTCTTTCCCGATGACAGCGGGCGCATGAACCTGAGCGTCGCGGACATCGGCGGCGGGCTGCTGCTGGTACCGCAGTTCACGCTGGCCGCTGATACCCGCAAAGGCACCCGGGCGAGCTTCACGCGCGCGGCAGCGCCCGAGGTGGGAGAGCGGTTGTTCCAGCGTGTCGTCGAGCGCTGCCGGGAGCGCCTGGACGTCGTGGAAACCGGCCGTTTCGGCGCCGACATGCAGGTGAGCCTCACAAACGACGGGCCCGTGACGTTCTGGCTCGAAAGCTAGCGGCCCGGCCGAATTGCGAACCCGGTCCTGTGCGCGCGGCGCCGTCCGTGAAATATTCGGCCGTGTTGCGCCACCCGCTGTATCATGAACATAATGCGCGCCCGCCGGAGGCGGGTGTTCGACCGAAACAAGCTAGGGAATTCAGTTCCCGGGAGTACACGAGATGTTTTCCAACATCGGCCCAGTTCAGCTTCTGATCGTACTCGCGATCGTGCTCGCCATTTTCGGCACGAAGCGGCTGCGCACGCTGGGCTCCGACCTCGGCAGCGCCGTCAAGGGCTTCCGTTCCGCGATGGACGACGCCGAGAAGGACGAGAAGCCGTCCGCGAAGATCGGTGATGCATCGACGAAAGACGCGGACTTTGACACCACCCCGGCGGAAGAGAGCCGCAAGGACCGCTGAGGCCGGCCACCGTGTCCGCCGGGCCCAGTTTCTTCGAGTTTCTGCTGCTGTGCATGATCGGCCTGATCGTGCTCGGGCCGAAACGCCTGCCGCAGGTCGCTAACCAGATCGGCAACTGGGTCGGTCAGGCCCGACGCATGACCCGCACACTGCGCCGCCAGCTCGAGGAGGAACTCGACCTCGACCGTGCCATGAACATCAGCCCGCCGAAGTACACGCCGCCCCGCGACGACGACACGTACTCGCCGCTGCACGAAACCGCGGTCGCCCCGCCGGTGACCGCAGCCGCGCCGAAGCCGGCCGACGGCGAACCCGATGACGGCGATCCACCGGTCGCAGCGGCAAGCGCCGAGGCCGAACCCGGAACCGACGACGTTGAGCAGCGACAAAACGCCTGAAACGCCGGAAGACGAAGAGCAACTCGCCGAGGGAACACTGCTGTCGCACCTCGTCGAGCTGCGCTCGCGGCTCGTCAAGGTGGCGGCTGCCGTCATCGGCGTCTTCGTCTGCCTGCTGCCGTTCGCGCGCAAGATCTACGAGATCGTGTCGGCACCGCTGGTTGCCGTGCTGCCCGGCGGCAAGATGATCGCGACCGAGGTCGCGTCGTCGCTGCTCGCACCTTTCAAGCTGACGTTTTTCGTCGCGCTGTTCATCGCGATGCCGGTCGTCCTGTACCAGGTCTGGGCGTTCGTCGCGCCGGGCCTGTACCGCAAGGAAAAGCGTTTCGCGTTCCCGATGCTGTTCTCCAGCATCGCGCTGTTCTATGCCGGCGTCGCGTTCGCGTACTTCGTCGTATTCCCGCTGATCTTCGGCTTCCTGGTCGCGATCGCGCCGGCCGACGTCGAGGTGATGACCGACATCTCGAGCTACCTGTCGTTCATCACGATGATCGTGTTTGCGTTCGGCCTCGCGTTCGAGGTGCCGATCGCCACGGTGCTGCTGGTCTGGACCGGGCTCGTCTCGCAGCAGAGCCTGGGCAAGGCACGGCCCTACGTCTTCCTGATGGCCTTCGTCATCGGCATGTTCCTGACGCCGCCCGACATCTTCAGCCAGACGCTGCTCGCCATCCCGGTCTACCTGCTCTACGAACTGGGCATCGTAATGTCGCGCATCCTCGTCGCGAAGAAGCGTGATGCTGACGACGAGGTCTCGGCACCCGCCGACCCCTGACGCCCCGGGACGGCACCCCGTGTTACATAAAGACCTGAAACCAAACGCAATTCGCCCGGTCAAGTAGAAAGTAACAGGCGAAATGGTGTTTAATGCGGTGCCGGTTCCGGCCGCATAAACACGATACTTCGGGCCGATCGCCGGGGGGCTTCGGACTCGATCCAGACCATCAACAGGGGAATGTATGAGCGAGTCCGCCACCGCGGCTGCGGGAGACCTTGACCAGCAGGAGCTGTTCGGCCACCCCAGGGGCCTGATGACCCTGTTTTTCACCGAGATGTGGGAGCGCCTGAGCTACTACGGCATGCGCGCTCTCCTGGTCCTTTTCATGACGGACCAGATCGTCAACGGCGGTATGGCGCTCGACGATCGAAGCGCGACAGCGATATACGGGATCTACACGGCCGCCGTGTACCTCGTCTGCCTGCCCGGCGGATGGATCGCCGACCGGCTGATCGGCTCACAACGCGCCGTGTTCGTCGGCGGCCTGATCATCATGTCCGGCCATTTCGTCCTCGCGATCCCGTCGGTTCAGACGTTTTTCCTCGGCCTGATCCTCGTCGTCCTCGGCACGGGCCTGCTGAAACCCAACGTCAGCACCATCGTCGGCGAACTGTACCCCGAGGGTGACCCGCGCCGGGACGGCGGCTTCAGCATCTTTTACATGGGCATCAACGTGGGCGGCCTGCTCGGCCCGCTGATCTGCGGCGGCCTGGCACAAAGCGACTCGTTCGGCTGGCACTGGGGCTTCGCTGCGGCCGGCGTCGGCATGTTGTTCGGCCTGATCCAGTTTCAGATGACGAAGAGCTCCCTCGGCGAGGCCGGCCTGCACCCGACGCACAAGGCCGACCCGTCCGCGGACGCGGTGTCGATGAAGCGCAGCTGGGCTCTTCTCATCGCGGGTTTGGTGCTGCTGGTCGCGTTCCTCGGCGCCGCCTTCGCCGGCCTCATCAAGCTGGACCCGGTCGACGTGGCGGCCAAGACGACGACGCTGATCGTCGGCATGTTCGTGTTGTTCTTCGCGTACGTGCTGCTGCTCGCGGGCCTGGACGGCACCGAGAAGAAGCGCGTCATTGCGCTTCTGGTTCTTCTGTTTGCCTGTGCCATGTTCTGGTCGGGCTTCGAACAGTCCGGCAGCTCGATGAACATTTTCGCGGACCGGCACACGCAGCTCGACTATGGCGGCATCTCCATTCCGTCGACGTGGTTCCAGTCCGTCAACTCCTTCTTCATCATCGTCTTCGCACCGATCTTCGCGTGGCTCTGGGTCTGGCTCGCACGCCACAACCTGAACCCGTCGACGCCGTTGAAGTTCGGTTTCGGCCTGCTGTGGCTCGCCGCCGGTTTCGGGCTGATGGTCATTGCCGCCAGCATTGTCGTGAGCGGCGACCAGGCGGCTCCGACATGGCTGATATTCACCTACCTGTTTCACACGTGGGGCGAGTTGATGCTGTCACCGGTCGGTCTGTCCGCGACGACGAAACTCGCGCCGAGGCGTTTCGTCGGGCAGATGATGGGCATGTGG
Organism: uncultured Pseudomonadota bacterium; assembly: GCA_913055625.1. GTDB lineage: Bacteria > Pseudomonadota > Gammaproteobacteria > Steroidobacterales > Woeseiaceae > UBA1847. Next base: position 517,837 of record CAJXJW010000003.1, read on the forward strand.
TTCCTCGCAACCGCGCTGGGCAACCTCATCGCGGGCCAGATTGCCGGCGAGTTCGACCCGGATAACCTGGCGTCGATGCCCGGCCAGTACCTGGACATCGTCAAGGTCATCGGCGGCGCAGGCCTCGTCATGCTGCTGCTGACGATTCCGATCAAGCGCCTGATGGGCGGTATCAAGTAAACAGACGCGGTCCGACGGGAGCGCCGTCGAAACCGCGGGAGCAAGAAAATGAAATCGAGACTGTATTCAATCGTCGCTGTCTTCTTACTCGCGGCTTGCGGCGCCGACGACCGTGTTCCCGCCACCTCGCAAGTTGCAGCCGATGAGGAGGAGACCGCCGAGGAATTCGTGGCCCGCGCGAACGCGGAATTCGCGGACCTCTGGAAGGAAACCGCCGCCGCCGACTGGGTCATGGCGACCTACATCACCGAGGACACGCAGCTGCTGTCCGCCGCGCAGAGCGAGCGCTATGCCGCGTGGCACTCCGGCATCGTCAAGCAGGCGATGCGCTACGACGGCAAGGAACTCGCACCCGAAGTGCAGCGCGCGATCGACCTGCTGAAGCTCGGCACGTCGAAGCCCGCGCCGGACGATCCCGACAAGCGCCGCGAGCTGTCGCAGATCGCGAGCAAGCTCGAGGCCGACTACGGCGCCGGCAAATACTGCAGGAGCGAGGGTGACTGCAAGACGCTGCCGCAACTCGAGGACATCCTCGCGCAGAGCCGCGACTACGACGAGCTACTGGACGCGTGGCAGGGCTGGCGCACGATCTCGCCGCCGATGCGGAAGCCGTACCAGCGCTTCGTGGAACTCGCGAACGAGGGCGCCCGCGAACTCGGCTACTCGGACCTGGGCGAGATGTGGCGCTCCGGGTACGACATGAGCCCGGCCGAGTTCGAAGCGGAGACCGAGCGCCTCTGGCAACAGGTGAAGCCACTGTACGACGAACTGCACTGCCACGTCCGCGCGAAGCTCGGCGAGCAGTACGGCACCGACAAGGTGCCGCAGGACGCGCCGATTCCGGCCCACCTGCTCGGCAACATGTGGTCGCAGGGCTGGAGCTTCATTTACGACATCATGGAGCCGTACCCGGACGCGCCCACCATGGACGTCGACGCGACGCTGAAGACCAAGAACTACTCGCCGCAGGAAATGGTGCGCTCCGCCGAAAACTTCTACGTGTCGCTCGGCATGCCGCGCCTGCCGGACACGTTCTGGGAGCGCTCGATGTTCTCGAAGCCGGACAATCGCGACGTGGTCTGCCACGCGAGCGCCTGGACGATGGACGGTGCCGACGACCTGCGCATCAAGATGTGCATCAAGCAAACCTACGACGAGCTGCGCGTGATCTACCACGAGCTCGGCCACAACTATTACCAGTGGGCCTACAAGGACGAGCAGCCGCTGTTCTGGAACGGCGCGCACTCGGGCTTCCACGAGGCGATCGGCGACACGATCACGCTGTCGATGACGCCGGGCTACCTGGCCGAGGTCGGCCTGATCCCGTCGGCGGACCAGGGCCGCGAGAGCGTCATCAACCGGCAGATGATGCAGGCGCTCGACAAGATCGCGTTCCTGCCGTTCGGCAAGCTGATCGACGAGTGGCGCTGGGGCGTGTTCTCGGGAGCGATTCCGCCCGAGACCTACAACCAGGGCTGGTGGGACCTGCGCACGCAGTACCAGGGCATCCAGCCGCCGGTGCCGCGCGGCGAGGCGGATTTCGACCCGGGCGCGAAGTTCCACATCCCGGCGAACGTCTCCTACACGCGCTATTTTCTCGCGCACATCCTGCAGTTCCAGTTCCAGCGCGCGCTGTGCGAGGCCGCGGGCTACGAGGGCGAGTTGCACGCCTGCTCGATCTACGGCAGCAAGGAGGCCGGCGAGAAGCTGTGGGCGATGCTCGAGGCCGGCGCCAGCCAGCCCTGGCAGGACACGCTGGAGAAGCTGACCGGCACGCGCGAGATGGACGCCACGGCGATCATCGACTACTTCGAGCCGCTGATGGCGTATCTTAAGGAACAGAACGAAGGCCGGAGCTGCGGCTGGTAAGGGGAATGCCGCAGCGCCTATAACAACAACCGGGGAGACACCATGGCCGCCGAAGACACTCTGAACACACCGCAGCGGGGCTTTCTCGCCGCCGTCGAACGCATCGGCAACAAGCTCCCGGACCCGGCGATGTTGTTCATCGGGTTGCTCGGCATCGTCTGGCTGTTGTCGTGGCTGCTGTCCTACGTCACGTACGACGTCATCGACCCGCGGTCCGGGGAGCCGATCGTCGTCATCAACCAGCTCTCCGGCACGGGCATCACGGCCTTCCTGACGGGACTCGTCAACAACTTCGTGACCTTCGGCCCGGTCGGCACCGTGCTCGTCGCGATGCTGGGCATCGGCGTCGCGGAGCACTCGGGGTTCATCACGACGGGCATCCGCGCGCTCCTCAACGTCACGGCCACGAGAGTGCTGACGCCGATGGTGATCCTCGTCGGCATCGTCAGCCACTCGGCAGTGGACGCGGGCTACGTGCTGGTGATTCCGCTCGGCGGCGTCATCTTTTACGCGGCCGGCCGGCACCCGCTGGCCGGTATCGCCGCCGCGTTCGCCGGCGTCTCGGGCGGCTTCTCCGCGAACTTCGTGCCGTCGGCGCTGGACCCGCTGCTCCAGGGCCTGACGCAGGGCGGGGCGCAGCTGCTCGAACCGTCCATCGAGATCAACACGCTCAACAACTACTTCTTCACGACGGCGTCGTCCCTCCTGATCGTCGGCCTCGGCTGGTGGATCACCGACCGCGTCGTCGAACCGCGCATCCGGAACGTAGCGATCGACGGGGACGCCGAAGACCTGCCGGAGATGCACGACCTGAAGGACAACGAGCGCAAGGGCCTCACCTCGGCGCTGGTCGCGATGGGTATCGGCTTCATCCTGCTCGGCCTGTCGCTTACCTTCGACTGGCTGCCGTGGCGCGACGCCGAGGGGAGGCTCGCGAGCTTCACGGCGCCGATCATGCAGTCGATCGTCGCGCTGATCTTCGTCTTCTTCCTGCTGCCGGGGATCGTGTTCGGCTACGTCTCCGGTTCGTTCAAGAGCACGAAGGACATGATCGAGGGCATGACGCACGCGATGCACAGCATGGCGTACTACCTCGTGATCATGTTCTTTATCGCGCAGTTCGTTTACGCGTTCGGCGCATCCAACCTGGGGACCTTGCTGGCACTGCAGGGCGCGGAGCTGCTCAAGTCGCTCGACGAATGGCCGTCCGTGCTGATCGTCGGCATCGTCCTGCTGACGGGCTTCGTGAACCTGTTCATCGGTTCCGCGAGCGGCAAGTGGGGCATGCTCGCGCCGATCTTCGTGCCGATGCTGATGTCGCTCGGCATCTCGCCGGACCTCACCCAGGCGGCTTATCGCGTGGGCGACTCCAGCACGAACATCATCACGCCGCTGATGCCGTACTTCCCGCTGGTCGTCGTGTACTGCCAGCGCTACGTGAAGTCCACGGGCATCGGCACGCTGGCGGCCATGATGCTGCCGTACTCGATAGCCTTCCTCGTGCTGTGGACGATCTTCCTGCTCGTCTACTATGCGATCGGTTTCCCGCTCGGCATCCAGGCTAGTTACACTTATCCGCCTACCTGACCCAGGAGGCGGTCTGTGCTGGATTTCGAAAAGCTGGGCGCGTTTTACCTTGGCAAGCGCCATGACGAGGGTGCGGACGACCTGACAGACGACCTGGTCCTGTACGACTCCAAGGACCTGAACACCCATGCCGTCATTATCGGCATGACCGGCTCCGGCAAGACCGGCCTCGGCATCGGCTTGCTCGAGGAGGCCGCGCTCGACCACGTGCCGGTGATCGCGATCGACCCGAAAGGCGACATGGGCAACCTGCTCCTCACGTTCCCGGAGCTGCGTGGTCAGGACTTCCTGCCGTGGATCAACCGCCGCGCGGCGAGCGACAAGGGCCAGTCGCCGGAGGAGTACGCGGACGGACAGGCGGCCCTCTGGAAGAAGGGCCTCGGCGAGTGGGGCCAGGACGGCCAGCGCATCGCCGCGCTGAAGGCCGCCGCCGACTTCACCGTTTACACGCCCGGCAGCAGCGCCGGCCTGCCGGTGTCGGTGCTGAAGACGTTCGCGGCCCCTGACGAGAAGCTCATCGCGGACGCGGACCTGTACCGCGACCGCATCCAGGCGACCGCGACCAGCATTCTCACGCTGATCGGCGTCGACGCGGACCCGGTCACGAGCCGCGAGCATATCCTCGTTTCGCAACTTCTCGACCACGCCTGGCGCGCCGGCCGCGACCTCGACATCGCGGGCCTGATCGGCGAGATCCAGTCGCCGCCGGTGCAGAAGATCGGCGTCATGGCCGTGGACCAGTTCTTCCCGCCGAAGGACCGTTTCGCGCTCGCGATGCAGCTGAACAACCTGCTCGCAGCGCCCGGCTTCGAGGCGTGGATGCAGGGTGCGCCGCTCAGCGCGAAGAGCCTCCTGTACACCGCCGAGGGCAAGCCGCGGGTGTCGGTGATGTCGATCGCGCACCTCGACGATCGTTCGCGCATGTTCTTCGTGACGATGCTCCTGAACGAGATCATCGCGTGGATGCGCGCGCAGCCCGGTACCGGCAGCCTGCGCGCGATCCTGTACATGGACGAGATTTTCGGCTACCTGCCGCCGGTCGCGAACCCGCCGTCGAAGAACCTTTTTCTCACGTTGCTGAAACAGGCGCGCGCCTACGGTGTGGGCCTGGTGCTCGCGACGCAGAATCCGGTCGACCTCGACTACAAGGGCCTGTCGAACACCGGCACCTGGTTCATCGGGCGCCTGCAGACCGAGCGCGACAAGGCGCGCGTCATGGAGGGCCTCGAGGGCGCCAGCGACGGCAACTTCGACAAGCAGAAGATGGAGCGCACGCTGGCCGGACTCGGCAAGCGCCGCTTCCTGCTGCACAACGTGCACGAAGACGCGCCGGTCGTGTTCGGCACGCGCTGGGTCATGTCCTATCTCGCCGGTCCGCTCACGCGCGACCAGATCCGCACGCTGATGGCCGGACGTACTGCCGAAGCACCGGAAGCGGTCGCGAGCTCGCCGAAGGCGGCCTCCGGCACCGCCGGCACCGCCGGCAAGGCGCCGGCCCTGCCGCCCGGCGTCTCGCAGTTCTACGTGCCCGGCTCCGGCGAGAAGCTTGTCTATTACCCGTATGTCATCGGCGCTGCCGATATCGCCTACGAGCGCGCGCGGCCGCCGGTCAGCGTGTCGGAGGCCTTCCTGCACGCGGTGGAGATCGGCGACGGGCCGGTGGATGTCGAGTGGGACGATGCCGAAGCGCTGCACATCTCCGTCGATACGCTTCGCGATGGGCCGGACCCGGCTGCAGGCCATGCCGACTGCCCGGCAGCGGCGAGCAACCCGAAGGCCTACGGCGGCTGGGAGAAGGACTACAAGCGCTGGCTGCGGCAGAACGCGACGCTCACGCTGTACAAGAGCAAGCGCTTCAAACTGACGTCCGAGGCCGGCGAGACGGAGGGCGACTTCCGCGTGCGGCTGCAGCAGGCGGCCAGCGAGGAGCGGGACGCGGCCGTCGGCAAGCTGCGCGACCGCTACGCCGGCAAGCTTAAGACGCTCGAGGACCGCCTGCACCGCGCGCAGCAGGCGCTGGAGCGCGAGCAGGAACAGGTGTCGAAGAAGCGCCTCGATGCGGTCGTGTCGGCCGGCAACGCGATCCTCGGCGCACTGTTCGGACGGAAGAAGCTCTCAAGCACGACGGCCAGCAAGATCGGCACGGCCATCAAGACGGCGGGCGGGGCGCACAAGGAATCCGCCGACGTGGACCGCGCCGAGGAGACCATCGCGCGCGTGCAGAAGGACATCGAGAACCTGAACGCCGAGCTCGAGCGCGAGATCGCGGAACTCGACACGGCGGTCGACGTGCAGGGCGAGGAACTCGACGAGGTCGTCATCCGCGCGAAGACCACCGACATCGCGGTGCCGGTCTTCGGTCTCGGCTGGCTGCCGTACAGCTCGGACGACAAGGGCCGCCTGCGGCCCGCCTGGTAGCACGATGAGCGAGGCCGCCGTCGCGGAGCCCGGCAAACTGCGGCGGCGGCGCCCCTGGCTCGCGGGCCTCGCGAACCTCCTCTACGCCGGTCTCGGCTACCTGTACGTCGGGCGCGGCTGCTTCGGCATCGCCGTCCTGGCCGGGAGCTTTCTGGTTCTGGCCGTCGCCGGCTGGACGCGACTGGTGTTCATTCCCTACGCGACCTGGGCGCTGGCGCTCGGCGCGATCGGCGCCCAGGCCGCGTTCGCGGTGCACGCCTGGCGCATCGCCGCGCGCGAGCACCAGACGGTGCGGAAGCACTACCAGCGTTGGTGGATGTACCTGCTCTGGATCGCGGCGGGGATGCTTGCCAGCTCATTGGTGATGCCGCATCGAGCAGAGTGGTTCGGCTATGAGCCGTTCCAGGTGCCGGTGTCGTCGATGGCGCCTGCGCTCGAGTCCGGCGACTACGTCATGACCGATACCTGGCACTTCCGTCGCACGGCACCGGCCTACGGCGATGTCGCGGTCTTCGAAGTCCCGAGCCGCCCGGGCGCCGTCTTCGTCAAGCGCATCATCGGCCTGCCGGGCGACACACTCGAACTGCGCGACGATGTGCTCGTCCGGAACGGCGAGACGATCAATGAACCCTACGTCCTGCTGCTGGATTCGGCACTGCCCGGGTTCTCGAACTTCTCCGCCGTCGTCGTCCCGGACGACGCCGTGTTCGTGCTCGGCGACAACCGCCGCAACTCCCTCGACAGCCGCATGTTCGGGCCGGTACCCGTCGAGGGCCTGCGCGGCCGCGTCGTGTACCGCTGGTTTTCCTACGACGAGGGCGTTCGCTGGGAGCGCTTCCCGGAACGGCTCGGAACGGATTGAGGCGCTATTCGCCCAGGCAGGCGCCGGCGTAGGCCTTGACGACCCCGGCATTCTCGAGCTGGCAGTCGTTGTCGTAGGTGATGCCGTCCATGCCGCAGACCGGCGCATAGTCGCGCGGGCAGTTGCGCCCGAGGTCCTCGCACACGCCCGCATAGTCGATGCGCTGCCCTCGGCGTTCCGCCTGGCAGGCGTTGCTGTAGGTCATCCCGTCCGCGCCGCAGACCGGGACGAACATCGAGGGGCACGGGCGGACGTTGCAGATGCCCGCCGTATAGGTGGTGAGCCCGGCCGCGTCAGCCAGGCACGCATTGTCGTAGGTGTTGCCGTCCTCGCCGCAGACCGGCGCAAAGACCTGCGGGCAGTTCTCCACGTCGCAGGTGCTCGCGCGCTGCACGGGCACGTTGCGCGCGTCGGCCTCGCAGCGGTTCAGGTAGGTACGGCCGTTCATGCCGCAGACCGGCTCCTCGATGCTCGGGCAGCCCATGGCCGTGCAGGCGCCGAGACCGGCCAGCGGCACGCCGGAGCGCTGCGCGAAGCATTCGTTGATGTAGGTATTGCCGTCAGTGCCGCAGACCGGGTCGAGCGTCTGCGGGCACGAGACACCCTCGTCGCCTTCACCGCAGATGCCGCGCGCGGCTACCGCGACGCCGGCCGCGCGCGCGACGCACTCGTTGCTGTAGGTCTGCCCGTCAGCGCCGCACACCGGGTCGTATTGCTGCGTGCACACGTCCGCGTCCGCCTGTGCCAGCACCAGCGGCGGCGCGAAAAGACGCCGGACGTCGACATCCGCGGCGCGGCCGGCCCCGGCCATGAAGGCCATGAGCAGTAGGGCGCAAAGGCGTGTCCGGTCAGTCATCGAGCATCTCCGTCAATCCGGACCCGGTGGGGCCCGTCATGGTCTTAGAGTACGCGAACGCCGCAGGGTTCGTTACCAGCACGCTGATCGGCACCAGGTCGAAGCCCTCGTCCACCAGCGAGGGCAGCGCCGTCTCGAGAAATCCGAGCGTGGCGTCGTACGGATGCCCGATCGCGATCGCCGCGCCGCGCTCCCGGGCGAGGCGCTTCAAGCGCTCGAACTCCTCGCGAATCCGGTCGACGGAGGGATCGTCGTCGAGAAACACGTCGCGACGGACGGCCTGCACGCCGTTGCCGCGGGCCGTCCGCATCGCGACGCTGCGGTGCGTCGTATAGCTGTCCACGAAGAACAGCCGCTCCCGCGCGCCGAGCGCCTCCATCAGCCACTGCATGTGCGTCGCCTGCTGCGTGAGCAGGCTGCCGCGATGATTGCTGACGCCGATGGCGTAGGGGACCTCGGCGAGTGCGGCATCGAGCGCCGCGGCAACCTCGGCACGGTCCATGTCCAGCGACAGCATGCCCGGCTCCGCCCGGCGCGGCGGGTCCGCGGCCTGCATCGGCAGGTGCAGCAGGACCTCCTTGCGCGACGACCGCGCGGCACGCGCCAGCACCTCACCGCTCGGCGTGCCGGGCAGGATCGCGCAGGCGACCGGGCCGGGCAGCGCGATCACGCGCTCGCCGGCGCGCCGCTGGTAGCCGAGGTCATCGATGATGATCGCGATCTGCGGCCTGGCGGGGGGCTCTGCGGCGGCCGGCCCCAGGGCAAGCACCGCGACAATGACGACGGCGAGACGCGTCATTTGGCGAGGCTGTGCATGACCCCGCGATTCTGGAGGCGGCCGAGTGCCTCGACGAGCTGCCGGTCCGATTCGCGATCGATCGCGCCCGTCAGGCTCAGGTCCGGGAAACCCGGCGTGTCGTCGATGTAAATGTCGGGCGTGATACCCGTCTCGTGAATCGAGTCGCCCGACGGCGTGTAGTAGCGCGACGTGGTCAGCTTGATCGCACGGCCCTTCGACAGCGGCATCACGGTCTGCACGAGCCCCTTGCCGAACGTCGACGTGCCAACGACCAGCGCCCGGCCGTGGTCCTGCAGTGCGCCCGCCACGATCTCCGACGCGGAGGCCGAGCCGCCGTTCACCAGGACGATCAGGTCCGCGCCGTCGAGGATATCGCCGCGGTGCGCGGCGCGCTCGAAACGCGACTCGGGCGAACGCCCGTCCGCCGTCACGATGATCCCGCTGTCGAGGAACAGGTCCGCGACGTCGACGGCTGCATCGAGCACACCGCCGGGGTTGTTACGCAGGTCCAGCACGAGGCCGTCGAGCAGTCCGTGATTGCGGTCGGCGAGGTCGTCCACCGCGCGGCTGAGCTCCCGGGCCGTCGTCTCGCTGAACTGGTTGACGCGCGCGTAGCCGAAAGCCGGCTGCATGAGCTGACCGTGCACGCTCGCGACGCGGACGATCTCGCGGCGCATCGTGTACTCGAGCACCTCGTCGTCGCGCAGCACGGTGATCATGACCTTGCTGCCGGGCCGTCCGCGCATGCGGTGTATCGTGTCCTTCAGGTTGTCGCGCTCGACCGCGTGGCCGTCCACCGCGATGATCCGGTCGCCGCTGCGGATGCCGGAGCGCGCCGCCGGCGAACCGGCGATCGGCGTGATCACCTGGATGTTGCCGTCGATCTCGCCCACCTCGATGCCGACGCCGGTGTAGCTGCCGGTCGTGCTGATGCGGATGTCGCGGTACTCCTCGGCGTCGAGGTACTCGGAGTGGGCGTCGAGATCCGCGACCATGCCGCGGATGGCGTTCTCGAGCAGCACCGTGTCGTCCACGGGCTCGACGTAGTCGCGTTTCACCCGCTCCATGACCTCGGCGAACAGTCGCGCCTGCTCCCAGGCGAGATCGGGCTCCGTCGCGACCGGCGCGGGGTTCATCACCCGGCCGCCGACGCTCAGGCTGACCCCCATCAGCACGCCGATGAAGACGACCAGGAAAGCCCGTGTTCTTAGAGACATGCGGTTCTCCGAGCGACGCTGCGAACCCGGCCGCCGGCGGCGACCGGCAATCGGCTCGACGGCCTCGACGATAGCACAGCCCCCCGGGGGCGCCTACCGACCGCGGCCACCGTTCGGGTCACCCGCGGGCGGAATCCTTCATTATGACAAGCGCTTCACGCGCCCGGCCGGCGCGTGACCCACTGCCGCGGGTTGACCGGGTTCTTGCCGCGGCGGATTTCGAAGTACAGCGCGGGCTGCGGCTGGCCGCCGCTCTCGCCGACGGTCGCGATCGCGTCCCCCGGCGCGACCCAGTCGCCCGGGTTCTTGAGAATCGTCTCGTTGTAGCCGTACAGGCTCATGTAGCCGTCGCCGTGATCGACGATCACGAGGAGACCCATGCCGGCCAGCCAGTCGGCGAAGACGACGCGGCCGTGGTACACCACTCGCACCTCGCGCCCGAGCGGCGCCGCCAGCACGACGCCGTTCCACGTGAGCTTGCCGCCGACCCGCGGCTGGCCGAAGTCGTGCAGCAGCGTGCCCGCCACGGGCCAGGTGAGACGGCCTTTCAGCGCGGCGAAGGGTTCCTCGGAGCGGATCGGGTAGTCCGCGAGTATCGCGGTCAGCTCGTCGATCAGGCGCGCGAGGTCTTTCTCCTGTGCCGCGAGACGCTCGAGCTCGCGGCTCTCGTCCGACAGTCGCTGCTGCAGCGTGGCCAGCAGACCCTTGCGCTCCGCCTGCGCGGCGTCGAGCGCCGCGAGCTCGGCGGCCTGCTCGTCCGCGATACGCGCGAGGCGCTGCTCCTCGGCCGCGACCTCGCTCTGCAGGCCGGCGAGGCGCCGGATACGGCCGGTGACCGTGTTGATGTTGCCGGTCCGGTGATCGTTCAGGTAGGCATAGTAGGCCATCATGCGGCCCAGCATCGCCGGGTCCTGCTGGTTCAGGAGCAGCTTCAGCCGCTCCTGGTCGCCGCTCATGTACGCGGCCCGCAGCTGCGCCGCGAGCTCCCCGGTCTCCCGCTCGAGGTCCGCCTCGCCGCGGGCGATCTCGGCCTCCAGCTCGACGCGGCGCTTTTCCGTGAACGCCCGCTCCCGCTCGAGCGCCGCGAGCTTCTGGCGCTTCCGGGCGATCGACACCTCGGCGGCCTGCAATTCGCCCGTGAGGCGGTCCCGGTCGCGCGCCGCGGCGTCCATCGACTGCTTCAGCGCGCTGATCTGCTCGCGCACCACCTCGAGCTCCTGCTCCTTGATTCTGGTCAGGTTTTCCTCGTCCGCGGGCGCCGCGAGGGGCAGGCACAGCAGGAGCGGGAGCAGGTGTGAGCGCTTCATGGGCGCAGAGTATTGTTATAATGGCGGTTTTTCCACAGGCGCGACGTCCCGCGCAAACCGATACCGAGGCATGGACAGATACTTGGAATTCGCCGGCAATCACACGTTGCTGGTCGTGGCGCTCGTCGCCAGCTTTTTCCTGCTGGTGTTCACCGAACTCCGGCGCAAGGCGAGCGGCATCCTGACGGTGTCGCCGGCGGACGCCGTGGCGCTGATCAACAAGGACGCGCTCGTGCTCGATCTTCGATCCGTCGAGGCCTTCGGGCGCGGCCACATCGTCAACGCGCGGAACGTGCCGTTCGACGAACTCGACTCGCGCCTCGGCAAGCTGGGCGACCTCGCGAGCCGTACGGTCGTCGCGGTCTGCGATACCGGCATGAGTTCGCAGAAGGCGGTGGAACGTCTGCGGGCCGCCGGCGTCGAACACGCGTACGGGCTCAAGGGCGGCATGGCCGGCTGGAGCCAGGACGGCATGCCGGTGGTCACCTCGAAGAAGACGGCGACGGCGCGCAAGGGCAAGAATAAGTAGCGCATGGCGCCCGTGACGATCTACGGCACCGATACCTGCGTATGGTGCGGCGCGGCCCGGCTCTTGCCGAAGAAGAAGGGCGTGGACTTCGACGACGTGCTGGTCAACAAGGACCCGGCGAAGCGCGAAGAAATGGAGCAGCGTTCCGGCAAGCGATCCGTACCGCAGATCTTCGCCGGCGATCGGCTGATCGGCGGCTATGACGAACTGGCGGCACTGGACGCCGCCGGCGAACTCGACGAACTACTGGCTGCGAGCTGACGCGGCCGGAACTGACAACGTAGCAGACAGGAAAACCAAATGGCGGAAGAAAACCAGGCGGGCGCGGATCGGCGCCTCTCGATCGTCAAGATCTACATCAAGGACATGTCGTTCGAATCGCCGCAATCGCCGGGCATCTTCCGGTCCGACGACTGGAAACCGAACATCAACCTCAACCTGCGCAGTGCGTGGGCACCGGTCGAGGGCGACCTGTACGAGGTCGTGCTGACGGCGACGATCGAGGCGAAGGACCGCGACTCCGACAAGGTGCTGTTTTTGGCCGAAATTCACCAGGGGGGCATCTTCGAGATTGCCGGCTACGAGAAGGACGAGATCTCCGCGCTGACCGGCAGCTTCTGCCCGAACGTGCTGTTCCCGTACGCGCGCGAGGCCGCCGCGTCCATCATCCAGAAGGGCGGCTTCCCCGAGTTCGTCCTGCAGCCGATCAACTTCGACGCGCTGTACCTGAAGCAGCTCCAGGCGAAGCAGGCCGAGGCCGGGAAGGCACAGGCCGCCGCCGCAGAGTAACGCCGATCGCGACCGAGCCGCAGGCAGACGACCGGCCGGCGCCGCTGGCGGTCGTCGGCGCGGGCTCCTGGGGCACGGCGCTGGCATTGCAGTTCGCGCGCCGCGGCCGCGAGGTGCGGCTCTGGGGCCGCGACGCCGGGCAGCTCGCCGCGATGGGCCGGGCGCGCACGAATACGCGCTACCTGCCGGGCGCCGCGTTTCCGGAGCATCTCGTCGCCTGCACTGACCTTGCCGCCGCGCTGGCCGGCGTTCGCGACGTGCTCGTCTCCGTGCCCAGCCATGCGCTGCGCGGGACGCTGACCGCATTGAAGCCGCTGCTGGCCCCGGACGCGCGCGTCTGCTGGGCGAGCAAGGGCTTCGAGCTCCACACCGGCAAGTTGCCGCACCAGGTGGCACGCGAAGTGCTGGGCGAGAACCGGCCGATGGCCGTGCTGTCGGGGCCGACGTTCGCGAAGGAGGTGGGCGAGGGCCTGCCGACGGCAATGACCATTGCCGCGAACGACGCGACGTTCGCCAGCGAGTTGGCGCAGTCCCTCTCGGGCGACCAGTTTCGCGCCTACACGTCCAGCGATATCGTCGGCGTCGAGGTCGGCGGCGCCGTCAAGAACATCCTCGCGATCGGCGCCGGCATGTCCGACGGCCTGGGCTTCGGCGCGAACACGCGCATCGCGCTGATCACGCGCGGGCTCGTCGAAATGACCCGCCTCGGCGTCGCGCTTGGCGCGAACCGTGACACGTTCATGGGGCTGGCGGGCATGGGCGACCTCGTGCTCACCTGCACTGACAACCTTTCCCGTAACCGCCGGATGGGCCTCGCGCTGGCGGCCGGCAAATCCGTCGCCGAGGCCGAGCAGGAGATCGGCCAGGTGGTCGAGGGCGTCAAGGCCGCCCGCGCCGTCGAGGAAGTCGCTACCGAGCTCGGCATCGAGATGCCGATCTGCCACCAGGTCTACCGCATCCTGTACGACGGCGTGGACCCGCGGGAGGCCGTCGGCAACCTGATGCGCCGGCAGATCGGGCCGGAACTCGACTAGCTGCGGCCGTCGCCGCCGAACTGGCGCTTTCCGGCGAATGCGCTATCTTTTGCGACTAGAACAACAACGATACCCGGGAGACTGCAATGGACAGACGCCAGTTCTGCAAGACCTCGCTCGCGGCCGGTATGGCCGCGGCCTACCCGATGCTCGCCGCCTGCGGCAAGAAAGCGGACACCAGCATTCCCGCCGTGTCGCTGGACGGCGCGTCCATGGAGCTCGGCAAGGCCGCCATCAACGAACTCCAGGATGCGGTTTCCGGCACGGTGATGCTGTCGGGGCATCCCCAGTACGACACCGCGCGCAAGATCTGGAACGGCATGCACGACAAGCGGCCGGCGCTGATCGTGCGCCCGTCCGGCACGCAGGACGTCGTGCATGCCGTCGAATTCGCCCGCGACAACAACCTGTTGCTGGCGGTGAAGGGCGGCGGCCACAGCTGGCCCGGCAAGTCCACGTGCGACGGCGGGCTGATGCTCGACCTCGGCGGATCGATGAACACCGTGAACGTCGATCGCGACGCCCGGGTCGCGCGGGCAAACGGCGGCGCGCTCCTGAATGCCCTCGACTCGGCAGCGCTCGAGAAAGGCCTCGTCACGACGGCCGGCGTCGTGTCGCACACCGGCGTCGGTGGCTTCACGCTCGGCGGCGGATTCGGGCGATTGAACCGCAAGTTCGGGCTGACGATCGACAACCTGCTCGGCGCCGAGATCGTCACGGCCGATGGCAAGGTGCGCTACGTCTCCGCGGACGAGGAGTCCGACCTGTTCTGGGCCCTGCGCGGCGGCGGCGGCAACTTCGGCGTCGTGACCCGGTTCGACTACCGGCTGCATGACTTCGACCGCAACGTGCTGTCCGGCATGATCGTGTGGCCCATCGACCAGGCGCGTGACGTGCTCGAGTTCTACGGCGACTGGTACCGGGGCCTGTCGCGCGACCTGTACGTCGGCCCCGCAATGATGACCATGCCCGAGGGCGGCAGCGTCATCGCGATGGAAGTCGTGTACGCGGGCGACGACCCGGCAGCGGGCGAAAAGGAGATGGCGCCGCTGCGTGCGATCGGCACGCCGATGGACGACGGCATCAAGATGCAGGACTACATGGTCATGCAGACGCAGGAGGACGAGTCCTTCGGTCACGGCGTGCGCTCCTACGCGAAGAACGGCATGGTGCGCGAGATCACCGGCGAACTCGTCGACCAGCTGCTCGACTCGTTCCGCCCCGACCCGCGCCTCGCCGTCTTCACGCACACGGCCGGCGGCGCGGTGAAAGACGTCGGCGAACTCGACACCGCGTTCCCGCACCGCAATGCCGAGACGATGATCATCGTCGGCGGCGGCTGGATGGACCCGGCCGACGACGAGTCCGCGATGGCGTCCGCGCGCGAGTGGTTCTCGGAGCTCGAGCCCTACACGGGCGGCTACTACGACAACATCGAGTTCGAGGGCGACGAGTCCGTGAAGCGCAACTACGGCCCGAACTACGCCCGCCTGCGCGCCATCAAGGGCCAGGTGGACCCGGGCAACCTGTTCCGGATGAACAGCAACATCGAGCCGGCGTAGGAACTACTCGCCGCCCGTGAACCCCTGCTGCCGCCAGGCCTCGTAGACGAGGACCGCGGCGGCGTTCGACAGGTTCAGGCTGCGGTTGCCTGGCACCATCGGCAGCCGCAGCCGCTGTTCCGGCGGCAAGTTGTCGAGCACGGCCTGCGGCAGGCCGCGCGTCTCCGGGCCGAACAGGAACGCGTCGCCGGCGCGGTACCGCACCTCGGCGTACGGCACCGTCCCGCGCGTGCTGAGCGCGAAGACGCGCGGCGACCTCACCGCATCCAGGCAGTCCTCCAGCGAGGCATGCGTCCGGACGTCCGCGTATTCGCGGTAGTCGAGGCCGGCGCGCTTCAGCCGTGCGTCGTCGAGTTCGAAGCCGAGCGGCTCGACGAGGTGCAGGGCGCTGCCGGTGTTCGCACACAGCCGGATGATGTTGCCGGTGTTCGGTGGTATTTCCGGCTCGTAGAGAATGATCGAGAACATGGACGGGGCGGCGCGAACGTTGCGGCGAGGGTAGCACGGGCTGCGGCGGCGCCCGGCCGATCTGTGTAGAATGCCGCCCGATGACCGCCCCCGCCTTCAGGACGCAACCCGCACTGCATACGGATTTCTGCGGCGTGCCGATGGCGTCGCCCATCGTGCTGCTGTCCGGCTGCGTCGGTTTCGGCGAGGAGTACACGCGCGTCGAGGGCTTTTCCAACGCCGACGTCGGCGCGGTGGTGCTCAAGGGCACGACGGCCGAAGAGCGCCTCGGAAACCCGCCGCACCGCGTGTACGAGACACCGATGGGCATGCTGAACGCGATCGGCCTTCAGAACCCCGGCGTCGACCGGGTCGTCGACGAGATCCTTCCCGGCCTCGACTTTTCAGAGACGCGGTTCTTCGCGAACGTCTCCGGCTCGACGATCCTCGAGTACGAGCGCGTAACCGCGCGTTTCGACGACTCGCCGATCGACGCGATCGAGATCAACATCTCCTGCCCGAACGTCAAGGAGGGCGGCGTGCAGTTCGGCAACGACCCCGACATGTCGGCACGCGTCGTCGAGGCCTGCCGCGCGCAGACCTCGAAGCCGATCATCACGAAGCTCTCGCCGAACCAGACGGACATCGCCGAGAACGCGCGGCGCTGCATCGAGGCCGGCACCGACGGCTTCGCCGTGATCAACACGCTGATGGGCATGGCCGTCGACGTGCGCACGCGCCGCCCGGTTATCGGCAACCGGCAGGGCGGCCTGTCCGGCCCGGCTATCAAGCCGATCGCGCTATTGAAGGTGCACCAGGTCTACGAGGTCGCGAAGGACCACGGCGTGCCGATCATCGGCCAGGGCGGCATCTGCACGGCCGAGGACGCGCTGGAGTTCATCATCGCCGGGGCGAGCGCCGTCGGCATCGGCACCGCGCTGTTCTACGACCCGCTGGTCTGCCGGAAGATCAATGCGGGTATCGCCGATTACCTCACGCACCACGGCTTCGGCTCCGCGTCGGAGCTCGTCGGGACGCTCGAAGCGTCGTAGCCGCGCGTCAGTCCATCTGCAGGGACTTCATCTTCCGGGCCAGCGTGTTGCGGCCCCAGCCGAGGAGCTTCGCGGCAGCCTGGCGGTGACCCTTCGTCTTCGCCATCGCGATACGGATCAGCGTCTTCTCGAACTCCGGCAACGCGGTGTCCAGCAGCGGCCTGCCGTTCTCGCCGAGCTGCGTCTCCGCCCACGCGGCAAGGCTGCGCGTCCAGTCCTGCGCGGCGCGCGCGCTGACGTCCTGGCCGCCGAGGTCCGTCGGGATGTCCTGGGTCGTGATCACGCTGCCGGGCGCGGTCACGGTCAGGCGCCTGGCGGCGTTGACGACCTGGCGGACGTTGCCCGGCCAGTCGTAGGCACGCAGCAGGTCCATGGCTTCGCTGTCGACCGACTTTGCGGCCACGCCGAGTTCGCTCGCGGCCTCGGCAAAGTAGTGCTTCAGCAGCAGCGGGATGTCCTCGCGCCGCTGCCTGAGCGGCGGCGTGTTGATGCGGATGACATTCAGCCGATGGAAAAGGTCCTCGCGGAAGCGCGCCTCCTTCACGGCACGGGCGAGGTCCTGGTTCGTGGCGGCGATCACGCGCACGTCGACCTTGATCGAGGTCTGCCCGCCGACGCGGTAGAACTCGCTCTCGGCGAGCACGCGCAGCAGCCGCGTCTGCAGCGCCGGCGACATGTCGCCGATCTCGTCCAGGAACAGCGTGCCCCCGTTCGCCTGCTCGAAACGGCCGATGCGCCGCGAGTCCGCGCCCGTGAACGCGCCCTTCTCGTGCCCGAACAATTCGGACTCGAGCAGCTCGGACGCGATCGCCGACGTGTTCAGCGCAATGAACGGCTTGTCGGCGCGCGGGCTGTGCTCGTGCAGCGCCCGGGCGACGAGCTCCTTGCCGGTGCCGGACTCGCCGGTGATGAGCACGGTCATGCTCGAGCCGGCCAGGCGGCCGATCGAGCGGAACACCTCCTGCATGGCCGGGGCCTGGCCGATCAGGGACGGGATCGGGTGGCCGTCGTCGTCGTCGGGCCCGTGCCGGTGCGCGCCGTTCGCCCGGGCGGCCTTGCGCACGAGCTCCAGTGCCTCGTCGATGTCGAAGGGCTTCGGCAGGTACTCGAACGCGCCGCCCTTGTAGGCCGCGACCGCATTGTCGAGGTCGGAGTGCGCGGTGATGACGATGATCGGCAGGTCCGGCTGCGTGTCGCGCAGGCGGTCGAGCAGGGCGATGCCGCTCATGCCCGGCATGCGCACGTCGGTGATCAGCACGTCGGGGCTGCGGTGCTCGATCGCCTCCAGCAGGTGCTCGGCGCGCTCGAAACTGCGCGAGCCGAGGCCGGCCTGTCGCAGCGCCTTCTCCAGCACCCAGCGTACGGACTGGTCGTCGTCGACGACCCAGACTTCGGGTTCGCTAGCGCTCATGGGTAACCAGGTCCTGCTGCTCGAGCGGGAGTCGGATGGAAAAGACCGTGCGTCCGGGGCGGCTGTCGAATTCAATGAGGCCTCCATGTCGGCTGATCAGCTCCTGCGCGGCCGGTAACCCCAATCCCGTGCCTTCAGGTCGGCTGGTAACGAGTGGATAGAACACCGAGTCCTGCAGGTCGCGCGGGATGCCCGGCCCGTCGTCCTCGATGTCGATGCTGGCGATGACCCGGTGCCGGACCTCGCCGATGGTGAAGTTCGTCGCCGCGCGCGTGCGCAGCGTGATCGTGCCGTGGCCCTCGAGCGCCGCCGCGGCGTTGCGCACGATGTTCAGCAGCGCCTGGACCATCTGGTCGCGGTCCATCCGGATCTCGGGCAGGCCCGGGTCGTAGTCGCGCCGGATCGTCAGTGCGCGGTGATCCTCGGCTTCGATCAGGCGCACGACGTACTCGAGCAGCTCGTGCACGTTGAGCGGCTCCTTGCGCGGCGGGCCGCCCGGACCGAGCAGCGTGTCGACGAGTCCGGCGAGGCGGTCGGTTTCACTGATCACGACGTCCGTATACTCGCGCAGCTCCGGGGATTCGAGCTGCTTGGCCAGGAGCTGCGCGGCGCCGCGGATGCCGCCGAGCGGGTTCTTTATCTCGTGCGCGAGCTGTCGGATCATCTGGCGCCCGGCGCCGTGCTGGATCAGGAGCGCGTTCTCGCGCGTGATCTTGGAGCGCCGGGTCACGTCGGTCATCTCGACCAGCAACGCGGCCTCGCCACTGCCCACCGGTGATACGCGGCAGTCGATGATCCGCTCCTCCGCGTGCACCTCGGTGTTCGGCAGTGTGAGCTCGGTTGCGTAGTGGTCACCCGTGTCGATGACGCGGGAGAGGACGTCGCGGAGTTCCGGCTCGTCCCCGACGAGCCGCAGCAGCGAGTCGCCGCGGGCGCGGCGTTCGCTGATGCCGAGCAGGTTTTCCGCCGCGGGATTCAGCGCGACGATCAGCAGGGAGCGGTCCAGCAGGGCGATGCCGGTTGCGAGACTGTCGAGGATGTGACGGGCGTCGCGGTCGAGGAAGCCGCCGGAGCCGGTGCCGGTGCCGGTGCCGCCGCGCGAGCCACGGGCGCCGGTCCCGCCTAGAAGTTCACCGTGTTCTGCTGTACGTAGAATCGGTTCGGCTGGCTGCGGATCATCAATTTGCCGGTCTCGTCGATCACTTCCGCCTGGATGTTGTGCACCCCGCGGTACACCTCCTCGATCTGGAAGCTCGTGCCACTGACCAGCCGCGGTGTGCCGTCGAAGTACACGCGGACCTGGTGGCCCGGCTGCAGCCCCGGCGTCAACGCCAGCTGTACGTTCAGGACGCCCTCGATGTTCCATAGCGTCTCTTCCGCAGCGGGTGCCGTGACCGTGAGGCTCTCGTACCGGGCCGGCGCCGCGGCTGACTCGGCGTCCGCGCTGTCACTTGCCCGGTTGGCCGACTGTTCGTAGCGGCGCACGGTGGTCGTGTTCGCCTCGGGCAGCTCGATGACCTCGGCGCCCGGCTCGGGCCGGTCGGAATAATGGACGACGCCGTCGCTGTCCACCCAGCGATAGGCATCCGCCGCCAGCGAGCCGGCGGCAAAGATTCCTGCGAGCAGGAAAATCGGGCGCTTGTCCATACAGTTAGCATAGCAACGGGTGCCGCCTCGAAGCCAGTGAACCGGGCGGCCAAAAGTGCCGCCCAGTTCACATTTCTGGCGATCAGAGGCTGTAGTACATGTCGAACTCGACGGGGTGCGTCGTCATGCGCAGGCGCGTGACGTTCTCCATCTTGAGGTCGATGTAGGCGTCGATCAGGTCGTCCGAGAAGACGTCGCCCTTCTTCAGGAACTCCCGGTCGGCGTCCAGTGCGTTGAGTGCCTCCTCGAGCGAAAACGCGACGAGCTGCAACTGCTTCTCTTCCTCCGGCGGCAGGTCGTACAGGTCCTTGTCCATGGCGTCGCCCGGGTGGATCTTGTTCTGGATGCCGTCGAGGCCGGCCATCATCAGCGCCGAGAACGCGAGGTACGGGTTCGCCATCGAGTCCGGGAAGCGCACTTCGATGCGGCGAGCCTTCGGGTTCGACACCCAGGGGATGCGGATCGAGGCAGAGCGGTTGCGCGCGGAGTAGGCGAGGATCGTCGGCGCTTCGAAGCCCGGCACCAGGCGTTTGTAGCTGTTCGTGGCCGGGTTCGTGAATGCGTTGATCGCCTTCGCGTGCTTGATGACGCCGCCGATGTAGTAAAGCGCGGTTTCGGACAGGCCACCGTACTCGTCGCCGGAAAACAGGTTCTTGCCGTCCTTCGCGAGCGACTGGTGAACGTGCATGCCGTTACCGTTGTCGTTCACGAGCGGCTTCGGCATGAACGTGGCCGTCTTGCCGTAGGCGTGCGCCACGTTGTGGATGACGTACTTGAGGATCTGCACCTCGTCCGCCTTCTTCACGAGCGTGTTGAACAGCGCACCGATCTCGCACTGGCCAGCCGTCGCCACCTCGTGGTGGTGGACTTCCGTTTCCACGCCCATGTCGTCGAGGGCGAGACACATGGCCGAGCGCAGGTCGTGCAGCGAGTCGACCGGCGGTACCGGGAAGTAGCCGCCCTTGACGGTCGGGCGGTGACCCGTGTTCGCGTCCTCGCTCGATCGGCCGCGGTTCCAGGCGCCTTCCTCGGAATCCACCTTGTAGAACGCGCCGTGCATCGAGTCGTCCCAGGAGACGTTGTCGAACACGAAGAACTCGTTCTCCGGGCCGAAGAACGCCGTGTCGGCAATGCCGGTGGACTTCAGGTACGCCTCGGCGCGCTCGGCGAGCGAGCGCGGGCAGCGATCGTAGCCCTGCATCGTCGACGGCTCGACGACGTTGCAGCGCAGGTTCAGCGTGGTTTCCTCGGAGAACAGGTCGATGACCGCCGTTGACGCGTCCGGCATCAGGATCATGTCGGACTCGTTGATGCCCTTCCAGCCGGAGATCGACGAGCCGTCGAACATCTTCCCGTCCTCGAACAGGTCCTCATCGACCGTTCGCGCGGGCACGCTGACGTGTTGTTCCTTACCTTTCGTGTCCGTAAAACGGAAATCGACGAATTTGACCTCTTTTTCTTTGATGAGGGCGAGTACCTCTGACGGCTTCATGGGATGTCCTCCGAGTGCATTGCAAGTGGTTTGGCCCGTCGCCTACGGGCCCGGGTAGCCAGAGAGTGCAGGTTTTGTGCCAAAATGGTGCTGAGCCCAAGCTATTGATTGTATTGAAGGCCGAGTTATCCACAGCCCTTGATGCGCACCAAGTCCGTGCGAAACGCACCGCGATCGCACCATCCTAGTGCATTCCGCCCCGCTTTGCATCATGTGTTCCGCCGCGACCGGGACCGCGCGTTCCCCGGCCATCGCGCGATGTCGCCCCTTCGGCCCCGGGGCCGCTATAATCCGCGACTTTTTGGCGCACCGAGCCTGTAGAATTTTCCCGATGAAGACCGACGCGGCGCCGACGCGCCTTTCCTTCCAGGACCTCATTCTCCGCCTCCAGGAATACTGGGCGGCCCGCGGCTGCGTGATCCTGCAGCCCTATGACAAGGAGATGGGGGCCGGCACGTTCCACCCGGCGACGTTCCTCCGGGCCGTGGGGCCGGAACCCTGGAGCGCAGCCTATGTTCAGCCTTCGCGGCGCCCGACGGACGGGCGCTACGGCGACAACCCGTTCCGGCTGCAGCATTACTACCAGTACCAGGTGGTCATCAAGCCGTCCCCGGACGACATCCAGGACCTGTACCTCGACTCGCTGCGCGCGATCGGTATCGACCCGCTCGTGCACGACATCCGCTTCGTCGAGGACAACTGGGAGTCGCCGACGCTCGGCGCCTGGGGCCTCGGCTGGGAAGTCTGGCTGAACGGCATGGAGGTCACGCAGTTCACGTACTTCCAGCAGGTCGGCGGGCTCGAGTGCCGGCCGGTGACCGGCGAGATCACCTACGGCCTCGAACGCCTCGCGATGTACCTGCAGGACGTGGAGAGCATCTTCGACATCGTCTGGACGGACGGCCCGCTCGGCCGCATTACTTACGGCGACGTCTACCACCAGAACGAGGTGGAGCAGTCGAAGTACAACTTCGAGCTCGCGGACGTGGACACGCTGTTCGGCGCGTTCGACCACTGCGAACGCGAGGTCGTGCGGCTGATCGACGCCGGGCTCGCGCTGCCGGCCTACGAGCGCATGCTCGAGGCCTCGCACCTGTTCAACCTGCTCGACGCGCGCCAGGCCATCTCGGTGAGCGAGCGCCAGCGCTTCATCCTGCGCGTGCGCACGATGGCGCGCTCGATCGCGGAGGCGTATTTCGCGAGCCGCGAGGCGCTGGGCTTCCCGATGGTCGAGTCGGTGCAGGCCGCGCGGGGTGCCGCATGAAGACCGCGGACTTTCTCGTCGAGATCGGCACCGAGGAGTTGCCGCCGAAAGCGCTGCGCACGCTGATGGATGCGTTCCGCGACAACCTCGCGAGCCGTGTCGACGAGGCGCGCCTCGCGCACGGCGAACTGCACGCGTATGCGAGTCCGCGGCGCCTGGCCGTGCGCATCGACCAACTCGCACTTGCACAGGAAGACCGCACGTCCGAGCAGAAGGGCCCGCCGGTGCGCGTCGCGTTCGACGACGACGGCAAGCCGAAGCCCGCCGCCGAAGCGTTCGCGAAGAAATGCGGCGTCGCCGTCGAGGACCTCGAACGCGTGGCCACCGACAAGGGTGAGTGGCTCGTCTGCAACGTCACCGAGATGGGGCGGGGCGCGGACGAACTGCTACCGGAACTCGTCGAGGCCGCGCTCGCGGCGCTGCCGATCCCGCGGCGAATGCGCTGGGGTGCCGGCGAGGCCGAGTTCGTCCGGCCCGTGCACTGGGTATTGATGCTGCACGGCGAACGCGTCGTCGACGGCGAGATCATGGGTCATCGCGCGGGCAACACCACGCGCGGGCACCGCTTCCACGCAAACCGCGAGATCACGATCGCGCGGCCGGATGCCTATCTCGACGCACTGGAATCCGACGGCCGCGTCATCGCGGACTTCGACCGCCGCCGCGCACTCATCGTCGACGGCGTCGCGAAGGCCGCGGCGGCGGCCAAGGGCACGGTCGTCGACGGCGAGAGCCTGTACGACGAGGTCGCCGCGCTGGTCGAGTGGCCGGTGCCGCTGACCGGCCGCTTCGACAAGGCCTTCCTCGAGCTGCCGCGCGAGGTGGTCACGTCCACGCTGACCGGCCACCAGCGTTACTTCCCGGTGGCCGGCAAGGGCGGCGCGCTGCTGCCGGCCTTCGTCACCGTCGCGAACCTCGAGAGCAAAGACCCGGACCAGGTGCGTGACGGCAACGAGCGCGTGATCCTGCCGCGGCTCGCGGACGCCGCGTTCTTCTGGGACCACGACCGCAAGCGCACGCTCGCCGAGCGGGAAGCGGACCTCGCCGACGTCGTCTACCAGCAGGGGCTCGGCAGCCTGCGCGACAAGGCCGCGCGCACCGCGGACCTCGCTGCGTCGCTTGCCGACGAACTCGGGCTGAACCCCGAACCCGTGCGCCGCGCCGCGCTGCTCGCGAAGTGCGACCTGCTGACCGGCATGGTGGGCGAGTTCCCCGAGCTGCAGGGCACGATGGGAAGCTACTACGCGAACGCCGATGGCGAGCCCGAGAGCGTCGCCACGGCGATCGGCGAGCATTACCAGCCGCGCTTTGCCGGCGACGCCATCCCGGCCACCGACGCCGGCCGCCTGCTGGCCGTGGCCGACAAGCTCGACACGATCGCCGGCGTGTTCGCGCTCGGCAAGAGGCCCTCCGGCAACCGCGACCCGTTCGCGCTGCGGCGCGCCGCGCTCGGCATCGTGCGCACGCTCGTCGAGGGCGGCATCGACATCGACCTCAAGGCCGCGATCACCCGCGCCGCCGACGCGCAGCCGACCGACGGTGCGCCGACCGACGCGCTCGCGGCAGACATCTACGGCTTCATCGTCGAGCGCCTGCGCAACTACTTCCTGGACCGCGACGCGTCGCTCGGGGCCGAAACCTTTGACGCCGTGCTTGCGCGCGAGCCTGCGTCGCTGGTCGATTTCGCGCGACGCCTCGACGCCGTGCAGAGCTTCGTTGCGCTCGACGAAGCCGCGAGCCTCGCGGCGGCGAACAAGCGCATCGCGAACATCCTGCGAAAATCCGCGGAAAGCGGCGAGGCCATTGCCACGCTGAACGTGGCGCTGTTCGACGAGCCGGCCGAGGGTGCGCTGGCGAAGGCGACGGCCAGCGCGGTCACCGCGGTGTCGCCGCTGCTCGAGGGCCGCGAGTACACCGAGGCGATGCGCCAGCTCGCGGGCCTGCGCGACCCGGTGGACCGCTTTTTCGACGACGTGCTCGTCATGGCCGACGACGATGCGCTGCGCGCAAACCGCCTGGCGCTGCTCGCCGACGTCCGTGACCTGTTCCTGCGCGTGGCCGACGTGTCGCGCCTGGCGATCGACTGAGGGGCCACGATGACGAGACTCCTCATCCTTGATCGCGACGGCGTCATCAACCGCGATTCCCGGGATTTCGTGAAGACGCCGGACGAGTGGATCCCTTTGCCCGGCAGCATCGAGGCGGTCGCGCGCCTGTCGTCCGCGGGCTTCACGGTCGCGGTTGCATCGAACCAGTCCGGCCTTGCGCGCGGGCTGTTCGACGAGGAGACGCTCGTCGCCATGCACGCGAAGTTCCGCGAACTCGTGGACGCCGCGGGCGGGGTCGTCGGCCGCATCGAGTGGTGCCCGCACGGTCCCGACGACGACTGCGACTGCCGCAAGCCGAGCCCGGGGCTGCTGGTCCGGATCGGCCGACACTACGACGTGACGCTCGAGAACGTGCCGGTCATCGGCGACTCCATGCGTGACCTGCAGGCGGCCGTCGCGGTCGGCGCACGCCCGATCCTCGTGCGCACCGGCAACGGCGCACAGACGGAGACCCGGCTCCCGGACGAGCTCGTTGACATTGAGGTCTTCGACACACTGTCCGAGGCAGCGGATGCCCTGATCGGCGAGGTCTGACCGTGCTCGCGCTCCGGTCGCTTGCCTTCAACGTCTTCGGCTTCGGGTCGGTCGTCCTGTTCGCGATCGTGCTGCTCCTGTGCTTCTGGGCGCCGTACCGTTTTCACTGGTTCATGTGCGTGACCTGGTGTCGGCTCGCCGTCTGGGCCGCGAAGTTCTTCTGCGGCATCCACGTCGTCGTCGAGGGCGAGGAGAACGTGCCGGACCGGCCGAGCGTCGTGATGATCAAGCACACGTCGACGCTCGAGACGCTGTGGCAGGTGACCTACTTCCCGCAGACGACCTGGGTGCTGAAGCGTGAGATCCTGTACGCGCCGTTCTTCGGCTGGGCGATCGGTCTTGCGCTCAAACCCATCGCGATCGACCGCGGCGCTGGCGGCGCCGCCGTGCGCCAGGTGATCCGGCAGGGCCGTGAGAAACTCGCCCAGGGCATCTGGGTGACGATCTTCCCGGAGGGCACGCGGATGGCGCCGGGGCAGACCCGGAAGTACGGCGTGAGCGGCGCGGCACTGGCCTGTGACACGGGCGTGCCCGTCGTTCCTGTAGCGCACAACGCCGGGGACCTGTGGCAGCGCCGTTCGTTCACGAAGAAGCCCGGGACCGTGCGTTTCGTCATCGGCCCGACGATCGACCCTGCCGGGCTCGAGCCCCGTCAGGTCAACGAGAAGGCCCAGGCCTGGGTCGAGGCGACCATGCACGAGATCAGTGCCGTCTATCAATCAGCGCCTGAAGGAGTGCCGCCATAGCCTGGACGATCCTGTTCATCGCCGGCCTTTTCGAGGTGGCCTGGGCCATCGGCCTCAAGTACACGGAAGGCTTCACGCGACTGTGGCCGAGCGTATGGGTCGCCGTGACGATGGCCGTCAGCCTCTGGCTGCTCGGGGTCGCGATGAAATCGCTGCCGGTCGGCACGGCCTACAGTGTCTGGGTCGGCGTCGGGGCAGTCGGCACGGTCATCCTTGGCATCGTGCTGTTTCACGAACCGGCAAACGCGGCACGGCTCATCTGCATCGCGCTGATCGTTGCGGGTATCGTCGGGCTCAAGGTGACTGCGTAGGGTCCAAGAGCGTTCGATCACCTGCGCCTGGCGCAGCCGGTTTCGCGGGGTTGCCACGCGGACTTCAGGCACGATCAATGAGCAGGTACAGGAGCACGGCCGCCAGGAACACGATGACGGTCACGTAGATCTTGTTCGCCCTTCGCGAGGACGCGTACCCAGCACTGACCGGGTCGGGCGGGTCGAGTGGGTCGAGTGGGTCGAGTGGGTCAAGCGGCCGGATGTCGGCGTTCAGGCAGTACCCGCGTTTCGGCGCGGTCTCGATCACGGCGGGGTCCGCGCCGACGTCCTTCAACGCGTGGCGAATCTCCCAGATCGCCCGCGTCAGTGCGTCGTCCGTGACAACACGATCACCCCAGACGGAGTCCTGCAGCGCCTCCCGGGTCACCACTTGGTTCGGCTGGCGTGCGAGGCAAAGAAGCACCTCCATCACCATCGGTCCCAGGTGGTGGGTGTCGGCAGCCGGCCCCGTCACGGCCCCCTTAAGCGGCTCGATCGTGCAGGCGTCCAGTCGGAACCCTTGCAGGAGGTCGGAGGACATCACGCTCTCGCCGCATGAAGTATGTTTTTTCGCGCGCTGGCTTGTGGATTATCTCACAAGCTATCCCACACGGTTTTTTTTCGGAGAAGATCGGGAGGTTTTCTTCAATGCAAGTCTGCGCCGAATGCGTGAGGCTGCCGGTTCGCTGTCTGGTCGCACCAGCGGCCTGCGAAGAACAGCGCCAGTCTCCGGAGGACAGCGAGATGGTCAGACTCGGCCTGCTGCTGGTGACGACGATTGCGTCCGGCTGCGCCGGAACGGGTGCCCCGGCTTCCGGAAACCTACGTCCGCACCTGGTGCAAACCGACCCCGCCAACATTCGATGCCGGATGGGAACGGCGGTCTATTGCACCGCATCGGGTGTCGGTGGCAATCGGCGGCTCAGCAACTGCCAGTGCCGGCCGATGCCGGCTGGCCTGTCCTCGCGACCGATGCCCGGATCGCCCCGTCGGCGCGGCTGAGCGCGCAAAAAAAGGGCGCCCGCTCGAGCGCCCTTTCGTGGAACCGTTGCCGGCTCGCGGTTACCAGATCTTCACCCGCTCCTCCGGCGGCAGGTAAAGGTCGTCGTCCGGCGTCACGTTGAACGCCTCGTACCATTCCGGCACGTTGCGGACGGCGCCGTTCGCGCGGTACATCGACGGCGCGTGCGGGTTCGTCTGGATCAGGTTCCTGAGCGCCTCATCGCGGTACTTGTTGCGCCACACCTGCGCGTAGCCCAGGAACACCCGCTGGATGCCGGTGAAGCCGTCGATGACCGGCGGTTCCTTGCCGTCGAGCGACATCTTGTAGGCCAGCAGGCCGATGCTGATGCCGCCCAGGTCGCCGATGTTCTCGCCGAGCGTGTACTCGCCGTTCACGTGCAGGTCGTCGAACGGCTGGAACGCGTCGTACTGTTCCACGAGTTTTTTCGTGCGGCGCTCGAACTCCTCCCTGTCTTCGTCCGTCCACCAGTTGCGCAACACGCCGTCGCCGTCGAAGCGGCTGCCGGAGTCGTCGAAGCCGTGGCCGATCTCGTGGCCGATGACCGCCCCGATCGCACCGTAGTTCACGGCATCGTCCGCCTCCAGGTTGAAGAACGGCGGCTGCAGGATGGCGGCCGGGAACACGATCTCGTTCATCGGCGGGCTGTAGTAGGCGTTCACCGTCTGCGGTGTCATACCCCATTCGCTGCGGTCGACCTCGCCGCCCTGGCGCTGCGCCTCGCGCTCGTACTCAGCGAGGATGGCACGTTCCAGGTTGCCGTAGAGGTCTTCCGGGGTGATCTCGAAGTCGTACTCACGCCAGACGTCGGGGTAGCCGATCTTCGGCTTGAACTTGGACAGCTTGTCGAGCGCCTGCGCCTTCGTCTCGTCCGTCATCCAGTCGAGTTCCTTGATGCTCTTCTCGTAGGCGCGAATCAGGTTGCCGACGAGTTCGAGCATGCGCTCCTTCGCCTCCGGCGGGAAATGCCGTTCGACGTACACTTCGCCGACGACCTCCCCGAGTGTACCGTTCACGGTGCTCACGGCACGGCGCCACATCGGCAGCTGCTCCTCGGTGCCCGACAGCACGGTGCCGTAGAACGCGAAGTTCTGCTTGTCGAGGTCCTCGGTAAGCATCGACGCACGCTGGTTCAGCGCCACCCAGGTCAGGTAGGTCTTCCACGTGTCGAGCCCGGTGTCGCGAATGATGCCGTCGAGCGCCTTCACGTAGTCCGTGGTAACGACGATCAGTCCCTGGTTGATGTCGGTGTCGATCTCCGCGGCCTCGATCCAGCCGGCCCAGTTGAAGTTCGGCATCAGCTCGGTGAGCTTGTCGAACGGCACCTTGTTGTAGTTCTTGTCCCAGTTCCGCGTGTCTTCCTTCTTCATGTTCTCGTCCGCGAGGCGCGTCTCGAGGGCCATGATCGTCTGTGCCGCGGCTTCGCCGTCCGGCAGGCCGGCGAGGTCGAACATCGTGGCGATGTGCTCGACGTACTTTTCACGAATCTCCACGGACTTGTCGTCAGTGTTGAAGTAGAACTCCCGGTCCGGGAGGCCGAGGCCGCTCTGGAACGCGTAGATGCCGTAGTGTGTCGGGCGCTTCAGGTCCGCGAATTGCGTGAGCCCGAGCGGGGCGTCCATGCCGCGCTTGACCGCCTCGGCGAAGTACACGGCGAGGTCGTCGTAGTCGGCGATCGCGGCGATGCGCTCGAGCTCCGGGTCCAGCGGCTCCAGGCCGCGGGCGTTGCGCGTGTCCCAGTCCATGTAGGACTGGTACAGGTCGCCGACCATCTGTTCCGGGCTGCCCTTCGGGAAGTCGCCGGTGGCCGAGTCTTCGATGATGGCTTTGACCCGCTCCTGCGACTCGTCGTTCAGGATGCCGAAGCCGCCGTAGCTGGCCTTGTCGGCCGGGATCTCGGTCTGGTCGATCCACGCGCCGTTCATGTACATGAAGAAGTCGTCGCCCGGGTCGACGCTCTTGTCCATGTTCTCGAGGGCGAGGCCCGAGACGAGTGACTCGCCGGCCCCGGACGCGTCGGCGGCCGGGTCTTCGGCCTTCTCGCCGCACGCCGCCAGGGCAAAGAGTGCCGCGGCACCCAACAGGTATTTCTTCACGGTATTCCCCTTCATCGCGGCCCTCCGGGCCGCCGGTAGTTTGTGCATTGACCACGCGGTGGCCGTGCAGTTCCTTCGTGACCTGCTCAGTTGTCGTCGTCCTCCGGCAGGTAGATTTCATCGCCCGGCGCGTCGCCGATCTCCTCGATCTCCTCGCGCTGGGCCTCCGTGATCGCGTAGATCTTCTCGATGCGGCAGCCGCGAATCGTGTCGAAGCGCGCCCGGATTCTTCGGGTATCGTCGCGGTAATCGACCATGTCCGGGCGGAACTTCATTTCGCGCAGCTCCCGGCAGAGCCGGGCGAACTCGACGAGGTAGTCGCCTGTGCGGGTCGGTACCGTGACGAACTGGTCGTTGATCACGCGATAGCTCAGCTGCTGGAAATAACGGATCGACTCCACCTCCTCCAGCTGGGCGGCGACGATGTAGTCCCTGACGGCCTCGATCTCGCGGTCATCGTACGGCGTCACGCACGCGCCGAGCAGCAGCGCGACCCCGACGAGCGCGAGTGCGTAGCCGGCGCTCAGGCGTCTTCCGTCGTGCATGTTCGTTCCTCCGCGTACAGATGCTGTACCCAGGACACTACAGTCGGGTAGTCCGCGATCCAGCGCTCGATGTCGGCACGCATCGGGTTGGTGGCCTGGCTTCGCTCGATGCGGACGTGGTCCGCTTTGCCGCCGCCGTAGCCTCGTGGCTGCAGCCACAGGCCGGTCATGGCCGCGAACTGGTAGTCCGTGTAATTGCGCCGGTCACCACGGAGTATAGATGCGCGGCCGTCGGATAGGGTTGCGTCGATCTCGGCGAGCAGGGCCTCGATGTGCCCGCAGGCCTTGTCGTAGCCGGCCGGGGTGATCCGGAACGACCGGCGGATGAGCATTGAGAGCACCGGGAACAGCGCGTGCAGCAGCCAGCGTTGCCAGACCGGGGTGCGCGGGTCATCCGCACCCCAGGCGTGCACAGTGAGGTTCCGGTCTTCGAGAATATGATGATAGACCCACACCTGGAGGTTGCGCCCGTGGCGATCGAGCTTCTCCTCGAGCGCGAGGCGCTCGGCGGTGGGTTCGAGGTGTTGGACCGCGTCGCCGAGCGGCACCCGGTACGCGCCCCAGAGGTAACGGAGAATCTCGGCGGAGTTGCCGACCTGGGAGCGCACGGCGCCGGTCGTGAATCGCAGGCGCGGCACGGTGCGGCCGAGGAAGTAAGCGCCGAGCGTCCCGGCCGCGGCCTTTTCGACGTAGTCGATGCCGGCGACGTCCATGTTCCAACGCACTTTCTCGACGAAGTGACTCGCCGAGATGCTGTCGAGGACGACCGGCGGGTGCTTCTCCGGCAGGACGAAGCCCGAGATGGAGATGAGCCAGCGCCAGGCGAGCATCAGCAGCACCGCGAGCAGCGCGCCCCAGAGCGACCAGCCGTAGGCCGCCACCGCGAGCGGCAGCAGGTACAGGGCGATCGCGTGGATCAGCCGGCGGCGATCGGTCATGGTCGTCGCTTGCCGTCAGACATCCAGGTTGGAGACCGTCAGCGCGTTTTTCTCGATGAAGTCCCGGCGCGGCTCGACCTGGTCGCCCATCAGCGTCGTGAAGATTTCGTCGGCCTTGACGCCGTCTTCGATCTTCACCTGCATCAGTCGCCGCGTCTCCGGGTTGACGGTCGTGTCCCAGAGCTGGTCCGGGTTCATCTCGCCCAGGCCCTTGTAACGCTGGATCGTCTGGCCGCGGCGCGCTTCGCTCATCAGCCAGCCGATGGCGGCGGCAAAGCTGCCGATCGGCTCCGTCCTGTCGCCGCGCTTCACGTACGCGCCGGGTTCGAGCAGCCCGTCGAGTTTTTCGGCGAGCGCCATGATGTGCCGGTATTCGTTCGTGTCGAAAAACTCGCGCGGGATATAGCGGGTCGTGCCGACGCCGTGCTGCACGCGGGTGACGCCGATGCGCACGCCTTCGCCGTCGTCGCTGCCTCGGTCGAGCGTCGCCGTGTAGGACCCGGCGTCGCCGTTCGTCTTGCGCTGGCCGTCGTTCTTCGGCAGCGCCGCCGACAGTGCGTCGGTCCATTCCTGCAGCCGTGCCAGGTCGTCGGCCTGCTCACGATCGAGCTTCGGCAGCCGGGCCGCGGTCCGCAAGACGGTCTCGTCGTAGCGGCGCGCGAGACGCGCAATGATGTTCTCGACGGCGTTGAACTCGGCGGCGAGCGTCTCGAGCGCCGGTCCCGACATCGGCGGCGCGGATTCGCTGACGTGCAACTCGGCGCCGTCGAGCGCCGAGCTCAGCAGGTAGCGATTCAGTTCGCCGTCATCCTTGACGTACACCTCCTGCTTCCCGCGCTTGATCTTGTACAGCGGCGGCTGCGCGATGTAGATGTGGCCGCGCTCGATCAGCTCCGGCATCTGCCGGTAGAAGAACGTGAGCAGCAGCGTGCGGATGTGCGAGCCGTCGACGTCGGCGTCGGTCATGATGATGATGCGGTGGTAGCGCAGCTTGTCCGGGTCGAAGTCGTCCCGGCCGATGCCGCAGCCCAGCGCGGTGATCAGCGTGCCGACCTCGGCCGACGACAGCATCTTGTCGAAGCGCGCTTTCTCGACGTTCAGGATCTTGCCCTTCAGCGGCAGGATCGCCTGGGTGCGCCGGTCACGGCCCTGCTTCGCGGAGCCGCCGGCGGAGTCGCCCTCGACGAGGAACAGCTCGGACAGCGCCGGGTCCTTCTCCTGGCAATCGGCCAGCTTGCCCGGCAGCCCGGCGACGTCGAGGGCGCCCTTGCGGCGTGTCATCTCGCGCGCCTTGCGGGCGGCCTCGCGGGCGCGCGCGGCTTCGACGATCTTCGTGACGATGGCCTTTGCCTCGACCGGGTGC
The DNA here is from genome assembly GCA_913055625.1 of uncultured Pseudomonadota bacterium. Lineage (GTDB taxonomy): Bacteria > Pseudomonadota > Gammaproteobacteria > Steroidobacterales > Woeseiaceae > UBA1847. Next base: position 549,821 of record CAJXJW010000003.1, read on the forward strand.
TCCAGGAGGAACTCCTCCAGCCGGCCGGCCATCGCGCTCTCCACCACGCCTTTAATTTCAGACGAAACCAGTTTGTCCTTGGTCTGTGACGAGAACTTCGGGTCCGGCACCTTGACCGACAGCACGGCGGTGAGGCCTTCGCGTGCGTCGTCGCCGGACGGCGTGAACTTGTCCTTGCGCCCGGTCATCTCGCGCTCGATGTAGCCGTTCAGCGTCCGGGTCAGCGCGCTGCGGAAGCCCGCCAGGTGCGTGCCGCCGTCGCGCTGCGGGATGTTGTTCGTGTAGCAGAACATGTTTTCCTGGTAGCCGTCGTTCCATTGCAGCGCGGCCTCCACGCCGACGCCGTCCTGCTCGGACGTGAAGTGAAACACCGACTCGTGCACCGGGGTCTTGTTGCGGTTCAGATGCTTGACGAAGGCCTGGATGCCGCCCTCGTACTCGAACGTGTCCTCGCGCTCGTCTCGCTCGTCGACCAGGCGGATGCGGACGCCGGAGTTCAGGAACGACAGCTCCCGGAGCCGTTTCGCCAGGATGTCGTAGTTGAACTCGATGTTCGTGAACGTCCGGGCGCTGGGCTTGAAACGAATCGTGGTGCCCGTCTTGTCCGTCGGGCCGACCTCGGCGAGCGGCGCCTTCGGTTCGCCGTGCGCGTAATCCTGTTGCCAGACCCTGCCGTCGCGGTAGATCGTGAGCGTCAGCAGCTCCGAGAGCGCGTTCACCACGGACACGCCGACGCCGTGCAGGCCGCCCGAAACCTTGTAGGAGTTGTCGTCGAACTTACCGCCGGCGTGCAGGACGGTCATGATGACCTCCGCAGCCGACCGACCTTCTTCCGGGTGCATGTCGACCGGGATACCGCGGCCGTCGTCGCTGATCGTCACCGACTCGTCGGCGTGGATCGTGACGGTAATCGTGTCGCAATAGCCGGCCAGCGCCTCGTCGATCGAGTTGTCGACGACCTCGAAAACCATGTGGTGAAGGCCGGTGCCGTCATCGGTGTCGCCGATGTACATTCCCGGGCGTTTCCGGACGGCCTCGAGGCCCTTTAAGACCTTGATATTGCTGGAAGTATAGGTTTTCTGATCCGACATACGGGTTTCCCGGGCGTGAACCGACGCATTGTACCAAAACGGGGCGCCCGGGAGTACGGTTCCGGGGGGGTCGAAAGCCTTGCCGGCTGCGGGTTTCAGGCCCGCGGCGGCGGGCCTGGTGGTGGCGATTTCTATTCGCTACCGGGCGCCGGCGGCAGCGCTCAGCCGTCTACCCGGGAAAGCCGGCCGTGTTCCACGTGAAACACCGCTGGCGGCGACGGGAACGCGAGCAATCCCGGTTCCAGCGCCGTCGCCACGACCTGGCAATCCAGCCCGAAAACCGCGTCCATCAGTCGGCCGAGCGATGCCCGGTCCAGTTCCGCCGCCGGATCGTCAAGCAGCAGCAGCAAGCGCTTGCCGAGCGCACCCTGCACGATGTCGACGGAACCCAGCACCATCGCACAGGCCAGCAGTTTCTGCTGGCCCCGGGACACCAGCCGGCGCGCCTGTCGCTCATCGAACTCGATCCCGAGGTCGGCACGGTGGGGCCCCACCTGCGTCGACCCCTGCTGCCGGTCCCGCTCCAGCGAGCCCTCCACCGCCGCCTCCAGCGACTTGTCCGCGGACCAGCCCTGCCGGTAGGCGAATCGCACGTCCGCACCGACCATGCCCGACGCGAAGCGCTCCAGCACCGCGCCGCTACGTTCCGCCACGGCCCGCCGCGCGGCATCCAGCCGCAACCCGGCCTGGACCAGCTCGTGCGTCCACGCGTCCAGGCCCGCGCCCTGCTTGAGCGCCGCATTCCGTTGCTTTAGCGCCCGGCGATATCGCCGCCACGCCGCCAGAAAGCCATGTTCCACGTGGAACGCGGCCCAATCCAGGAAGCGCCGACGGCCGTCCGGCCCGCCGCTCACGAGCTCGTGAACCTCCGGATCGATGACCTGCAGCGGCAGCGCCTCCGCGAGCTCCGCCACCCCTACCTGCGGATCCCCGTCGATCCGGACCTCGAGGCCCTCCCGGCCGTTCCGAACCCCGACCGTCGCTTCCCGCTCGCCCACCAGCACCTTGCCCAGCAACAGGAAGCCGGCTTGACCGTGGCGCACGAGGCTCGCCGTCGGCGCCCCGCGGAACGACTTTCCCCGCCCCAGATACGACAACGCCTCCAGCAAGCTTGTCTTGCCGGAGGCGTTCGCCCCGTATACCAGGTTGTAGTGCGCGTCCGCCTCGAACTCCGCCTCCTGCAGGCACCGAAAGTCCTGCGCCCGGAACGACCGTATCGGCACGGAGAATCGGGCTTGTCGGCCTTACAGCCGCATCGGCATCACGACGTACTTCCGGTCGTCGTTGCCCGGCTCCCGGATCAGGCAGCTCGAATTCGCGTCCACCACCGACAACGTCACCTCGTCGGTGTCCACCGCCCCGATCGCGTCCAGCAGGTAATTGACGTTGAAGCCGATCTCGATATCGTCGCCGCTGTACGCCACCTCGACTTCTTCCTCCGCCTCTTCCTGCTCCGGGTTGTGTGCCTGAAGAACCACCCCGCTGTCCCGGATGATCAGCCGGATACCCCGGTATTTCTCATTCGACAGGATCGCCGTCCGCTGCAAGGCGCTACGCAGCACTTCCTTGTCCGCCGTCAACTCGTTGTCCGATTCCTTCGGAATCACCCGACTGTACTCCGGGAAACGACCATCGATCAGCTTCGAAGTGAACCGAATTCCGCCGATCTGTACGCGAACGTGATTCTCGCCCAGCTGCAGGTCAACGTCGCCGTCACCGCCGAGAAGGCGCTGCAGCTCCAACACGCCCTTCCGCGGGATGATGACCTGCTGCTCCTTCACCTTGCCGCCGTTCACCGCGACCTGGCACAGCGCCAGCCGGTGCCCGTCCGTCGCCACCGCCCGGAGATGCGCCCCGCCGGTCTCCAGCAACATCCCGTTCAGGTAGTACCGCACATCCTGCTGCGCCATCGAAAAATGCGTCTTCTCGATCAGCCGTCCCAGCGACGCCTTGTCCACGGAAATCGTCTGCCCCGCCTTGATGTCCTCCACGGTCGGGAACTCGGCTGCCGGCAGCGTCGTCAGGGAGAACTTGCTCCGCCCGGAGCGCACGCTCATCTTTTCCCCGCTGACCGCAATCTGGATCACCGCGTCGTCCGGCAGCGCCTTGCAGATGTCCAGGAGCTTACGCCCCGACACCGTGATCTCCCCGCCGGACGCCACGTCGACGTCCGCGCGGGCGACCAGCTCCACCTCCAGGTCCGTCGCCGTTACCGACAGCTCCCCGTCCCGCGCAACCAGCAGGATGTTCGACAGGATCGGCATCGTCTGCCGGCGCTCGACCACCCCGATGACGGCCTGCAGGGGTTTCAGGAGCACGTCCCGCGAAGCGCTCAATTTCATACGTTCCACCTGTTAGTAAAAATTGGAAATATCTATTTATAGTGATTATTAAGGCGACGCACCGCTGTGGATAAAACGAAACACCCTAATAAAAACAACAACCTATAACAAAAACTCCGGCCGCTGACCGGGTGGACCGCACACGGGCTCCCTGTGTACAGCCTGTGGATGAAAACCGGACGCCAACTTATCCACAGCTTGCCCACCTCATCCTGTCAGGGTTCTCAACAAGTTTAAATAGTCGTCGTCGACCCGCTTCTCCGTCTCGCGCAGCGACTCGATGCGCCGGCAGCCGTGCAGCACGGTCGTGTGATCCCGGCCACCGAAGGCATCGCCGATCTCCGGGAGGCTGTGATTCGTGAGTTCCTTCGCCAGGGCCATCGCGATCTGCCGCGGGCGCGCAACCGACCGGCTGCGCTTCTTCGACAGCAGGTCTGCCACGCGGATTTTGAAATAGTCGGCTACCGTCTTCTGGATGTTCTCGATCGACACCAGCCGTTCCTGCAGGGCCAGCAGGTCGCGCAGCGCTTCCTTTGCAAAATCCAGGTTGATCGGCCGCCCCGTGAATCGCGCATTCGCCATGACTCGCCGGAGCGCGCCTTCCAGCTCCCGAACGTTCGACCGGATCCGTTTCGCGATGAAAAACGCGACTTCCTCCGGCAACTCGACGTTCTCCGCCGCGGCTTTGCTCATGAGAATCGCCACCGACGTTTCCAGCTCCGGCGGCTCGATCGCCACCGTGAGCCCCCAGCCGAAGCGCGATTTGAGCCGCTCCTCGAGGCCGCTCACCTCCTTCGGGTAACGATCACAGGTCAGCACAATCTGCCGCTGGCCCTCCAGCAAGGCATTGAACGTGTGAAAGAACTCCTCCTGCGACCGCTCTTTCCCGGCAAAAAACTGGATATCGTCGATCAGCAGCGCATCCAGCGACCGGTACGAGCGCTTGAACTCCGAAATCTTATTGTGCTGCAGGCCCTTGACCATGTCGCCGACGAAGCGCTCCGAGTGCACGTACACCACCCGCGCCGCCGGGTTCGACGCGAGGATCGCATTGCCCACCGCGTGCATCAGGTGCGTCTTCCCGAGGCCGACCCCGCCGTAGATGAACAGCGGGTTGTAGGACTTCCCGGGATTTTCGCCGACCTGGCTCGCGGCCGCCCGGGCCAGCTGGTTGCTCTTGCCCTCGACGAAACTCGAAAACGTGAAAGACGGGCTCAGGCGGGACGCGACCGGCGGCGGTGCGGGCTCGCTGCTACCGAGCGGCGTCACCGGCGCACGCCGGGGTGCCGGCGCGGGCTTGTCCCGCGACCCGACCTCCAGCACGAGCTCGCGGCCCGGCGCGGACCCGTCGATGATCTCCAGGATGCGCTCGACGTAGTGATCCTGCAGCCAGTCGATGACGAAGCGGTTCGGCGCCAGCAGTTTCAGATTCCGTCCGTCTTCAATCGCCTGCAACGGCCGGATCCACGTGTTGAACTGTTGTTCCGGCAGCTCCGCCTGCAACAGCCGGAGGCAACGGTCCCAGAGCGCAGTTTCTGCCGGCAACGAGTTCCCCATCTTGCGTTATGCTTCTTGTGAGCCAGGCGCGTCGAAAGACCGGGCAGTCTAACGCCGATTAACACGCGCTGCCACACGCCGCCCGCGAAGCCCGATCAGCGCGAAAAACCCCATGATTCCCGGCGTCTATTGACACCCAACGGCCCCGCACGTACCCTTGCCGCCCTTTTGTTCGGCCGGGTCCGTGAGCCCGCCCTGAAACCCAGGTAACAGGCAGATGAAACGTACGTACCAGCCCAGCACCCTGAAGCGCGCCCGCACGCACGGCTTCCGTGCCCGTATGGCCACCAAGGCCGGCCGACTGGTGCTGAAGCGCCGTCGCGCCAAGGGCCGCGCAAAGCTCACGCCATAGGCTCCCGGTCGAGCCCTTCAGACCGCCACCCCCGTTTGGAACGATCGCGCCCGAACCGGTTCAGGAAGACTCACCGGCTCCTGGACGCGGCGGCGTTTGCGCGCGTGTTCGACCAGGCGGAGCGCAGCCGGGACCGCTTGTTCACCGTGCTGTGCCGCAACAACGATAGCGAGACGGCGCGACTGGGGCTCGCCATCTCGAAGAAACATTGCCGCAAGGCGACGGACCGCAATCGCATCAAGCGGGTGATCCGCGAGTCCTTTCGGCACAATACGGACAACCTTGCGGGACTCGACGTCGTCGTCCTCAACAAGGTGGAAACCGCGGCCGCCGGCAACCCGGAGTTGTTCGCGAGCCTCGAGAAGCACTGGCGCCGATGCGCCCGCAACGCGGCGACTGGAAATCGATAGGGAATGGACAATCAGCGACTGATCACCTGGGGCCTTTTCGCGTTCCTTGCTTTCATGACCTGGCAGGCGTGGAACCGGGACTACGGACCGCAGCCTGTTCCGCCGACCGGCGAAACCGCCACACCGAACCCGGAGTCCGGCGCCGTCGACCTGCCGGGCATTCCCGCCACCGACAGCAGCGCGCTGCCGTCCGTACAGGCGCCGGGCGCCGCCGCCGACACCGGCAGCGACACCCCGGCAGCGGACGCGACAACCGCCCGCGTCATCGTCGTCCGCACCGACGTCGTCGAGCTGCACATCGATACCCGCGGCGGCACGCTCGCCTACGCGGAGATGCTGCGCTACCCGGTTCACAAGGACCATCCGGAGAAGGTCGTCCTGCTGAACACCGCGGCGAACGACCTCGGCCTGATACGCTCCTGGCTGCGCGCCCGAGACGGCGACGCGCCCGATGCCGACACCGTCTACACGGCCGAGCACGAGCGCTATGAGCTGGGCGATGCCGACGAGCTCGTCGTGCCGATGACCTGGGTGTCCCCGAACGGCGTCACGGTCGAGAAGCGCTACGTGCTGCGCCGCGGCCAGTACGCCATCACGCTCGAGCAGCGCGTCTCGAACGCCGGTGACACGCCGTGGACCGGCGACCAGGTGACGCAGCTCATCCGCCGGAACGTGGAGCGGGATCGCTCCATGTTCGATCCCGACACCTATTCGTTCGACGGGCCGCTCGTCTTCGATGGCGAAAAAGCCGAGAAGCTGGAGCACGACGACCTGCTCGATGGCGACCCGGAGAAATACACCGGGCGCAGCGGCCACACGTCGGACAACGGCTGGGTTGCGTCGATCCAGCACCACTTCCTCAGCGCGATCATTCCGGCGGAAGGAAGCACCAACGTCTACACGGTGCGCCTTGCCAACGGCCACACCACGGCCAGCGTCATCAGCGCACCCGAGACCGTCGAGCCGGGCGACAGCGCCGTCTTCGCGCGCACGCTGTTCATCGGGCCCAAGCTGCAGCACCAGCTCGAGGCCGTCCACCCGCGCCTCGACCTGTCGGTGGACTACGGCCTGCTGACGGTCCTGTCAGCGCCGATGTTCTGGCTGCTCGAGTGGGTCCACAGCTTCGTGGGCAACTGGGGCTGGGCGATCATCCTGGTGACGTTGATCATCAAGCTCGCGTTCTACAAGCTGACGGCGGCCAGCGGGCGGTCGATGGCGAAAATGCGCGAGATCCAGCCGCGGATGAAGGCCCTGCAGGACCGCTACAAGGACGATCGACAGGCGCTGTCGCAGGCGATGATGGACCTGTACAAGCGCGAGAAGATCAACCCGGCCGCCGGCTGTCTGCCGATCCTGATCCAGATGCCGTTCTTCCTCGCGTTCTACTGGGTGCTCATCGAGTCCGTGGAGATGCGCCAGGCCCCGTTCGCGCTGTGGATCAACGACCTGTCCGTCAAGGACCCGTACTTCATCCTGCCGCTGATCATGGGCGCCGCGATGCTGTTCCAGCAGAAGCTGAATCCCGCGCCGCCGGATCCGGTGCAGGCGCGCGTGATGCAGATCATGCCGGTGATGTTCACCGTGTTCTTCGCGTTCTTCCCGTCGGGCCTCGTGCTCTACTGGGTGACGAACACGCTGTTGTCGATCGCGCAGCAATGGCGCATCAACAAGCTCGTGCATGCCGAAGCGCTGGCGCGCAAGGCCGGTCGCAAGAAGAACAAGAAAGGCGGCGACGACCCCGAGTAAGTCAGGCGTCGCCCGTCGCGAACCAGCTTCGGGAGCGCAGGCAGAAGCGCACCAGGGCCAGCATCAGCGGCACCTCGATCAGCACGCCGACGACGGTGGCGAGCGCCGCGCCGGACGACAGACCGTAGAGCATCGCCGCGGTGGCGATTGCCACCTCGAAGTGATTCGATGCGCCGATCATCGCGGTTGGCGCGGCGTCCTCGTAGCGGAGCCCCAGGCGTTTCGCGAGCCCGTACCCGAGCGCGAACACGACGACTGTCTGCACGAACAACGGCACCGCGATCCAGAGTATCGTCAGCGGCTTCGCCACGATCGTCTCGCCCTTCAGCGAGAACAGCACGACGAGCGTCACGAGCAACGCGACGATCGTCACCGGCGTGAGGAACCCGAGGAACGATTCCCGGAACCACTCCTCGCCCTTCGCCGAGATGATGGCCCGCCGCGAGACGTAGCCCGCTACGAGCGGCAGCACGACGTACGCGCCGATCGACAGCAGCAGCGCCTCCCAGGGCACCGGCAGGCGGCCGACGCCGAGCAGGTAGCCGCCGATCACGCCGAACAGCAGCAGCATGACGAGCGAGTTGATCGCGACCATGACCAGCGTGTGCCCGTCGTTGCCGCGTGCAAGATGGCCCCACACGAGCACCATTGCCGTGCACGGCGCAACGCCCAGCAGGATGCACCCGGCAAGGTAGCTACGCCACAGCGGCACCTCCAGCATCGGCACGCCGTTCTCGAGCACCACGCGCCCCGCGCCCCAGGCGTCGCCGGGCACGAGATCGACGCCGAACGGCAGCTTCACGAGGTCCGTCGCCTCCGGGCCGATGAAGCCGATGAACACCGTGCCGAGGAAGAATGCCGAGATCGCGACCATCGTGAACGGCTTGATGCACCAGTTGATGACCAGGGTCAGCAGCACCGGTTTCGCGGACTTGCCGGCGCGCACCACGCCGTCGAAGTCGATCTTCACCATGATCGGGTACATCATGAAGAACAGGCAGATCGCGATCGGGACGGAAATGACCGGCGCGCCGCCGATCGTGATACTCATCGCGTCGAGGGATTCCGCGATGCCGGGCGCGAGGCGGCCGAGCGCGATGCCCGCGATAATGCACAGCCCGACCCAGACGGTCAGGTAACGCTCGAAGACGCTCATGCCGGCAACCGCCCGAGCAGTTCCGTCACACGCTCCCGCACCTCGTCACGCGTCGCCCGGAAGACGGCCATGATCTCCTCCTCGGTGCCGGTCGCGCGGGCGGGGTCGTCCAGCGGCCAGTGCTCCTTGGTGACGCCGGGCGGCAACAGCGGGCAGTTCTCGTCCGCATGACCGCAGACGGTGACGACGCGGTCGACGCCGTCGAGCATCGCGTCGGTGAGCTTCGTCGATTCCTGGCCGGAGATGTCCACGCCGGCTTCCCGCATGACGGCGATGGCCCGCGGATTCTTGCCGTGTGCCTCGATGCCGGCGGACATCGCCGCGAGGCGCTCGCCGCCGAGCGCGCGCGCCCAGCCCTCCGCCATCTGTGATCGGCACGAGTTGCCGGTGCAAAGGAACAACAATCGGTACGGGGTCTCGCTCATCACGCGCAGTCCTTCTGGGTGGGCCGGTTCGGCATGCGATCGAGCCGGCGCTCGTCGGCGGCGGCCCAGGGCTCACGCGCCGCCGCGTCGACGGCGGCGTCGAGGAGACGCCGGTCCGCGGCGGGAAGCCCGGGATCGATACGGTAATAAACCCACTGCCCGGAACGGCGGTCGAGGACGACGCCGGCCTCGCGCAATGCGGCGAGGTGCCGCGACACCTTCGGCTGGACGACGCCGAGTGCGGACGTGAGCTCGCAGACGCACAGTTCGTCGTTTCGCGCGAGCAGCATCAGCGCCCGCAGGCGCGTCTCGTCGGCGAGGAGTGCGAGCAGCTCGCGGGTGGGGCGTTTCATGGCGTGAATATACGATCAACCGTATATACGGTCAATCGCATATGCGTGGCTCACGCCGGGGCGAGCACCGAGCGGATGCGGATTTCCCCGGTGAGGGTCTTGTGTACCGGGCACTTGTCGGCGATCTCCAGCATGCGCAGCCGGGCGTCGCGGTCGAGATCTCCCTCGATGGCGATCTCACGCCGGAACTCGTGGATATAGCCTTCCGTCGATTCGCAGTCCTCGCAGTCTTTTGCGTGGATGCGGTCGTGCACGACCGTGACGCCGACCGACCGCAACGCCAGCCCCTTGTGCGCGGCATACATCTTCAGCGTCATGCTCGTGCAGCTCGCGAGGGCCGCCGCGAGGAACTCGTACGGCGACGGTCCCAATGCGTTGCCGCCGAGCGCCGCCGGCTCGTCGGCCACCGCAGCGTGCCCGGCCATGTCCAGCTCCGTCGTGAAGCTGTCGATCAGCGTGCGCGCCGTCACCGCCCCCGTGTTGTTCGACGATTCGCCTTTCTGCATAGTGTGCTCACCTCTGAAACCAACGGTCCTCATGCGCACAGCCACCGACACCATCGTTGCCGCCGCGACGCCGCCGGGGCACGGCGGCATCGGCATCGTGCGGCTATCCGGGCCGGACGTGCCACGCATGGCGAAAATGCTGATCGGCGCCCTGCCAGCGCCACGAGTCGCGAAGCTTAGCGTATTCCGTGACGCGGACGGCGTTTCTCTCGACCAGGGCATCGCGCTGTACTTTCCAGGGCCGTCCTCGTTCACCGGCGAGGACGTGCTCGAACTGCACGGCCACGGCGGCCCGACGGTGATTGCGATGATCGTGGAGGCCGCGATCGCGATGGGCGCCCGTCGCGCCGGCCCCGGCGAGTTCTCCGAGCGCGCGTTCCTGAACGACAAGCTGGACCTCGCACAGGCGGAGGCGATCGCGGACCTCATCGACAGCGGCACGGCGCAGGCGGCGCAGGCGGCGCTGCGCTCGTTGAGCGGCGAATTCTCGGCGGCAATCGACGCCCTGGTGGAGCGGCTCACGCGCCTGCGCATTCATGTCGAGGCCGCGATCGATTTTCCGGAGGAGGAGATCGACTTCCTCGCGGACGATGCGCTCGCGGCCGGCCTCGACGCCTGTGCCGGGGCCTTCGCGGACCTGCAGGCGCGCGCCGACGCCGGCCGCGTCCTCCGCGACGGCTTCCAGGTGGTGCTGGTCGGCGCGCCGAACGCCGGAAAGTCGAGCCTGATGAACCGGCTGTCCGGCGAGGAGACGGCGATCGTCACCGACGTCGCCGGCACGACCCGCGACATCCTGCGCGAGACCATCGACATCGACGGCCTGCTCGTCGAGCTCGTGGACACGGCGGGGTTGCGCGAGGATCCCGGGGTCATCGAGAAGGAGGGGATCCGGCGAGCGCGCGAAGCCATGGCCAGCGCCGACGCAGTCCTCTGGGTGCAGGACGCGACCGCCGCCGCCGTGCCCGCCGCGGACCTGCCGGCGCAGGTGCCGGTTCTCGTCGTGCGCAACAAGTCGGACCTGGCGCACGGTGAGACGGGCGCAGGTGTCGCGGTCTCCGCGCGGACCGGCGCCGGGCTCGGCGCGCTACGTGCGGCGATCCGGGAGCTGGCCGGTCACCGGGAACCCGGCGCCGGCGCGTTTACGGCGCGTCGGCGGCACGTCGAGGCGCTGGCCGACGCGGCGCGGCATTTCGCCGAGGGCCGGCGCGCACTGGTCGAGGCCCGCGCCGGCGAGCTTCTCGCGGAGGAGCTGCGCGAGGCCCAGGCGGCGCTCGGCCGCATTACCGGCGCCGTGTCCTCGGACGAGCTGCTCGGCCGCATCTTTCGAGAGTTCTGCATCGGCAAGTAGCCGGCTCCGGCCCGGACCCCGCGCTCTCGCGGAACCCTCGCGCCGCGGGGCCCTCAAAGGGGTCGTCGGCGTTCATCTGCCGTACAGCTTCGGAAGGCATCCTATACGCAACCCGATCCCCGGGTTGGATTCGCACGATGGAGACAAACATGCGAGTAACGATTATTGCCGCACTGGCGTTCGTCGCCGGCCCGGCCCTGGCACAGGACATCAACTACAATTACATCGAGGGCTATTACCAGCGACTCGATGTCGACGACTCGGCGGGCGACATCGATGGTGACGGCTTCGGTATTGCCGGTTCGCTGGAGGTGGGCGACAGCTTTCACATCTTCTCGAGCTTCGGCCGCGCCAACCTCGACTTCGACATCGACCTCGACGAGGTCGTCATCGGCGGCGGCTACCACACTCCGGTGGCCCCCGGCATGGACCTGGTCATCAACCTGTCCTACATCAACGTGGACGCGGAGGCGTTCGGCCTGTCCGGCGACGACGACGGGTTCGGCGCCTCGCTTGGCCTGCGTTCGATGTGGGGCGAGAAGCTCGAGCTCGCGGGTTTCGTCGACTACATCGACCTGGACGAGAGTGGTGACGACACGTCGTTCCGCGGCGAGGCCTGGTACAGCCTGACGCGGACCATCGCGCTCGGCGCACAGGTCGGGCTGGGTGACGACGTCACGTCCTGGGGCCTCGGCGCGCGCGTCTACTTCGACTGACGCCCGGGCGCCACCCGTCTACCGTTCTTCTGGCGGACGGAACTGCGGGGCCGTGATCGGCATCTCGGTCACGGCCCCGTATTTTTCGACGGACTCACGGATCGACGCCGCATCGCCGAGCAACACGAACACGAGTTCCTCCCGCGACGGGTACACCGCGTCGATCACGCGCGCCGCCGAGCCGGCGTCCACGGAGCCGACCGCGTCCGCGTACTCGTTGACCGTCGCGTCGTCCAGGCCGAAGAACGCCAGCTGCGCGAACTGCGCGGCGAGCTGCGCGGCCGTCTCGAAATCCGTCGGGAACTGCCCGAGCACGTAGCTCCGGGCCGAGTCGATCATCGCCGCGTCGACGCCGCCGTCGCGGAACCGCCCCAGCACGTCGAGCGCCATGTCGATGGCCTCCGTCGTGGCGTCGGTCCGCGTGAACGACGAGATCGCCACCGTTCCCGGCTGCCGCGGCTGAACGAGCACCGAACGCGCGCCGTAGGTGAGCCCCGACTTGACGCGAAGCTCCGTGTTCAGCAGGGACGTGAACCGGCCGCCGAACAGCGTGTTCGCGATGTCGAGGTCCGCCTGGCCGGGGTAGCCGCGCGCGACGCCGACGTTGCCGATCCAGAAGTAGGTCTGCGTGGCGCCCGGCTTGTCGACGAGCAGCACCCGTCCGCCCGCAGGGGCCTGCGGCGGCGACACGGCGGCGGCCGGTTCGGCGGCGGGCCGCCAGTCGGCGAATGCCGCCGTGAGGCGCGCGCGCATCTCGGCCGGGTCGAAGTCGCCGGCCAGCACGATCAGCAGCCGGTCGCCGCCCACCGCATTCGCGTGGTAGCGCCGGACGTCGGCGTGCGCGATCGCCGCGAGCGAGGCCTCGCTGCCGGACACCGGGTTGCCGTAGGGGTGATCCCCGAACACGAACGCGTTCGCATACAGCGGGACAAGGTCACCCGGGTCGGAGTCCTTCGCCGCGAGGATGAAGCTCCGCCGGCGCTCCCGCAGCTTCGCGAACTCCTCGGCATCGAGCCGCGGGCGCCGCAGCATGTCGGCGAGCAGGTCGATGGCCAGGCCGGCGTCGCGGGCCAGGAATTCCCCCGATATCGTGATTGCCTCGCGCCCGGCGTCCGCGGAGAGCCGGCCGCCGACGGCGCCGACCGCCTCGGCGAACGCCGCGGCGTCGCGATCGCCCGCGCCTTTCTCGAGCAGGCCCGCGAACAGGCTCGCGAGCCCCTCCTTGCCGTCAGGGTCTGCGGACGCGCCGCCGGCGAGCATGGCCCGCAGGCCCACCAGCGGGACCTCGTGCTGCTCGACGAGGACGACGTCGGTCCCGTTCTCGAGCGTGAATCGCTCGGCCGGCGGCAACGTGACGCCCTGCGCCGTCGCCGTCCCGGCCAGCAGCAGCGCCAGCCATCCGCCGCACCGAAGCCACCGGCTCATGGCGCCTCCCCGTCGTCCGCCGACGGCCGGAACACGCCGACCGTGGCGTTGTGCCGGCGAAAGACGCGCCCGGCGACGTCGCGCAGCTGGACGCCCGTGATGGCATCGATGTCGGCCGCGCGGTCGAACAGGCGCGCGTAATCGCCGTGAAAAACCTCGAAGTCGCCGAGCGCCGACGCCTTGCCGTTGATCGTCGCCATGCCGCGCCAGAACTCCGCCAGCATCATGTTGCGCGCTTTCGCGAGCTCGGCCTCGGTCACGCCGTCGTCGGCAACCGACGCCAGCGCGTCGAACAGCCGCGCCTCGACCGTGGACGGGTCGGCGCCCGGCGGCAGGGTCAGGTACAGGTAGACGAGGCCGGGGTCGAACGAGTCGCCGCGGAAGCCGCCGACGCTGATCGCGAGCTGCTCCTCCTCGACCAGCAGGCGGTGCAGCCGCGACGAATCGCCGCCGACCAGGATGTTGAGCAGCAGGTCCGTCGGCAGCGAGTCGGGGTCCGCCGTGCGGCCCGCGTGGAACGCGACGTGCAGCAACGGCGTCTGCGCCGGCGCCTCGACGGTGACCCGCCGCATGCCGGTCTGCGGCGGTTCGACGGTGCGCACGGGCGGCGGCGGCGCCTGCGCCGGGATCGCGCCGAACGTGTCCGTCGCCAGCGAGTGGATCTCCTCCGCGGTGACGTCGCCGGCCACGACCAGCGTGCAGTTGTTCGGCGCGTAGTAGGTCCGGAAGTAGCTCTCGAGGTCCCCGAGCGTCCAGGCCTCGATGTCCGATGGCCAGCCGATGACCGGGAACTGGTACGGGTGCGCGACGTAGGCGGTCGCCATCATCTGTTCATAGAGTTGGCCGGTATTGTCGTTGTCGACGCGCGTGCGGCGTTCCGAGTACACGACGCCGCGCTCGGTCTCCACGACCTCGGGGACGAACGCCAGGTTCTCGAAGCGGTCGGCCTCGAGCTCGAAGACGGTTTCGAGCGCGGAGCGCGGAAACCAGTCCGTGTAGACGGTGACGTCGTTCGTCGTGTACGCGTTGTTCGCGCCGCCCGCCGCCTCCATGACCTCGTCGAACTCGCCGGGCGCGCGGGTCGCGGTGCCGTTGAACATCATGTGCTCGAAGAAGTGCGAGAGCCCCGTAATGCCCGGCACCTCGTTGCGCCCGCCGGCGCGCACGAACAGGTACAGCGCGACGTTCGGTATGTCGTGGTCGGGCCACACGATCACGCGCAGCCCGTTCGCGAGCGTGAAGCTCGCGATCTCCGGCGGCACGCGCGCGCTGGCCGGCGCGTCGAACACCGGCGCGGGTGGCGGCGGCGGCTCGACGACCGCGAGTTCCGGGAGCAGGCGGTCGGCGACCATGGCGACGGTGCCGAGCACGATCACGACCGCGAGCGCGGCGTTCAGTTTCTGGCCGGTCTTGAAGACGATGGACTGCGTCTGGTCCACGTCGATGGCCTTCTTGAGCCCCGACGGCGTGATCTCGTAGACCCACGCGAAGATCAGCGCGGCCGGGAATCCGACACACAGCAGCAGGGCGATCAGGCGGCTCGTCCACCACGGCAGGCCGAGCTGGGTCTGGACGACGACCGACAGCCAGTACACCAGCGCCGCGCCGAACAGGTAGACGAAGGCCACCTTGAACACGTTGCGGCGCCGCATCTCAGCGAATAAAGCCATGGAACCTGTGAGCGTGCAGCGCTTGGCCGGGGAACCCCATCTTGGTGCATGCCCCGTGAAAGTCAACTCGCCGGGCGGCCGCGGGGTCCGTCAGCCGAGCAGGCCCTCGCGGCGGTACAGCCGTGCGCACAGCCACGTCAGCGCGATGCCGATGGCCAGCGTGCACACGACGGAGATCGTCACGTGCAGCGGGTCCAGCGGCTCGTTCTTGACCATGTCGACGAGCAACAGGTGCTGGCTGAGGCTCGGAATGAACATGTAGACCGTCTGCGGCCTGAGCGTCAGCACGCTGACGATGAGGATCGGCAGCGTCGGCGCGAGCAGCAACCCGCTGAGCCAGGTCTGCGCTTCGCGGTAGCTCTTCGTGAACGACGCGACGAGCGTCATCAGCGCGGCGCCGAGCAGGATGAACGGCAGCAGCAGCAGGAATGCCTTGCCGACGACCGGCAGGCCGAAGTTCGGGGTCATGCCGAGCTGCTCGAGCGGCAGGAAGTTCAGCGCCACGAAGAACGCCAGCATGCTGAGCGCGAGCGACAGCATCATGAACAGGCAGGCCGCGGAGATCTTGCCGAGGATCAGGCGGTCGCGCGTGACCGGGAGCGACAGCAGGGGCTCCAGCGACCCGCGTTCGCGCTCGCCGGCCGTCGAGTCGATCGCGAGGTACATGCCGCCCATCATCAGCGAGAAGATGAAGAAATAGCTCATCATGCCGAGCAGAAGCGCGGATCGGCCCGACGGCGTGGACACGTCCACGTCGTCGATGTTGAGCGGCTGCACGGCCAGCGGGCTGATGCCGCGCGCGGCGAGGCGCATCGCGACGAGCTCCTGGTTGTAGCCGTACAGCGCGGACCGCACCCGGCGCGCGTCGCGGGTGGCCGCCGAGTTCGCCTGGTCGGAGATCACCTCGATACGGGCCGGCAGCGATTGCCGCAGGCGTTCGCCGATGTTGCCGGGAATGTAGACGACCACGTCATGCTGGCCCGTCTCGACCGCGGCGATCGCCGCGTCGCGGGACTCCGGGGCGTCGACGATGCGCAGGTTGCGGCTTTCCAGGTAGCTGGCGAGGTTCGGGGCGTGTTCCGCGCCGATGACAGGCACGTCGAGCGTCTCCTCCGCGTCCGACAGCGAGCGCTGGATCGACAGGTTGATGATGAACGCGAACAGGATCGGGCCGAACAGCGGCCCCATGATCAACGCGGACAGCAGCGTGCGGCGGTCCCGGAAGTTATCGAGGACCTCCTTCGCGAAGACGGTGCCGATCGTGCCCATCAGTCGGGTACGCCCTTCAGCGCGGCGACGAACGCGTCCTCGAGGTCCTCGCAGCCGGTGCGCTCGCGAATCTCGTTCGCCGTGCCCACCGCCGCGATGCGGCCGTTCGCGACGATGACGATGTCGTCGCAGAGCGCGGCGACTTCCTGCATGACGTGGCTGGAGAACAGCACGCAGCGGCCCGCGGCCTTCAACTGGAGGATCAGCTCGCGCAGCGCCCGCGTCGCCATGACGTCGAGGCCGTTCGACGGCTCGTCCAGGATGACGTTCTGCGGGTCGTGCACCAGCGCGCGCGCCAGGGCCACACGCGTCCGCTCGCCCTGCGAAAAGCCCTTCGTGCGACGGTGTGCGATGTCCCCGATGTCGAGCTGCTCGATGATGCGATCGACGCGCCCGTTCAGCTCGCTCTTCGGCAGCCCGCAGAGCTTCGCGAAGTACACGATGTTCTCGCGCGCCGTCAGGTGCGGGTAGAGGCCGGCGCCGTGCGGCAGCGCGCCGGTGCAGCGCCGCGCCGCAAGGCTGTCGGTAACGACGTCATGGCCGTCGATCGTGGCCGATCCGCTGTCCGGCCTCAGCACCGTGTACAGGACCCGCAGCGTCGTCGACTTGCCGGCGCCGTTGGGGCCGAGCAGGCCGGTGATCTTGCCGTCCGGCGCGGTGAAGCCGAGACCGCGGACGGCCCGCACCTTGCCGAAGGACTTGTGAATGTCGTCGACGCGGATCACGGCGCGGGCCCCCCGTAGTCCAGGAAGAACGGCATGACGAAGTTCTTTTCCATGCAGGCGGTGTCGACGTCGGTGAGGTCCGCGGCGTTCACGAATTCCGCGACGAGGCGCGGCATGCAGCCCACCGTGATCTGCCCGTGCCCCTGGTGGTGGCCGGTGAGCAGCCAGGCCTTCTTCAGGTTGATCGCGGCCATGTCCGCGTAGCGCGGCGGCGTGATCGGGTCCGCGTCGCCGGACAGGAGCAGGACGGGCGCGTCGGTGGCGAGCGGCGTGTGCAGGTCCGGGTCCACCACGCCGGCCGGCCAGGCCGAACAGATGGCTTCCAGTGCTTCGAGTTGCAGCGGCCCCATGTAGCTCTCGGCCAACGCCGCGTCGTCGATGAGGTCGTCCGAGTAGAACGGCACGTCTTCGGAGCACATGACGGCATTGTGCATGCCCAGCGCCATCGCGTCCGCGATCGCGACGGTGTTCATCTGGAAGTGCGCGACGAGCGGCCGGTAGTTGCCGTTCGCCGCCTCGTGCACGAGCAGCGGGACGAGCGCTATCGTCCGCGCGTTGTAGGCCATGAGGCGCAGCGCTGCCGCGAGCTCTGCGTTGCCGAACGTGACGGTGTCGAAAGCCCCGGTGACCGGGTTCGCGCTCTTGACGCGGACGGGCCGGCGCTCGAGTTGCGCACGCAACGCGGCGAAGCGCGCAGAGAGGTCCGGGAAACGCTCGTTGCAGTCCGGGTCCTCGGCGCAACGGGCGAAGATCCGGTCGATGGCGGCCTGCGACTCCGTGGCAATCTCCGGGCCGAGCGGCAGCTGTGGCGGCACCACGCCGTCGAGGACGACGGTGCGCGTCGTCGACGGGTAGCGGCGCGCGTAGTGCTGCGCGACGCGCGACCCGTAGGAGATGCCGTACAGGTTCAGCGCCGGGTAGCCGAGCGCCGCGCGCACGGCTTCGAGGTCGCCCACGGCGACACTGGTCGTGAAGTAACGCGGGTCGTGCGGCAGCGCCTCGAGGCAATCGGTGCTGTACGCGACGATCTCCTCGGTCGACAGCGTGCTGTCGGCAAGGTCGTCGTCCGTCGGGCAACTCAGGCGGCTCGACTCGCCGGTGCCGCGCTGGTCGACGAGCAGGATGTCGCGGTCGCGGCGCAAGTGCTCGAAGGCCCCTGATGTGCCCGCGTAGAACTCGACCGCGCCCTGGCCGGGGCCGCCGGCGATCGGCACCACCGGGTCCGGCATCGGCTCGAGGTTCAGCGCCGGGACGACGGCGACGCGCAGCGTGATTCGGGGCGAGTCCGGGTCCTCGGGGTTCTCGGGCCGCGAGAGCGTGCCGCAGCGCGCCTTGAGGCTCGGGAAGGCCTCGCCGGCACTGATCCGGCAGTCCTCGAGTTCGAGGGCCGGGACGGCCGTGGTCAGCGACAGCAGCGCCAGTACGAGGAAGGAGGTCTTGCCGGGTCGCAACATCCAGGCCCTAACGACGGAGGCGGGCTATCTTGGGTGCTGGAGCCGTGCATGTAAAGGCACGGACGGCTAAAATGCGCCGCCGTTACTGCTTGAAAATTGAGCATTTACTCAGTCGATGAACCGGGCACCCGAAAAGCGATTCGACGTCATCGTCGTCGGTGGCGGACACGCCGGAACCGAGGCCGCGCTGGCGGCCGCGCGGGCCGGCGCGCGGACGCTGCTGGTCACGCAATCCGCGGCCGCGCTCGGACAGATGAGCTGCAACCCGGCGATCGGCGGCATCGGCAAGGGACACCTGTGCCGGGAGATCGACGCACTGGGCGGCGCAATGGCGCGCGCCATCGACCGCGCCGGCATCCAGTTCCGCACCTTGAACGCGAGCAAGGGCCCGGCCGTGCGTGCCACCCGCGCGCAGGCCGACCGCGCGCTGTACCGGGCGGCGATCCGCGCGCTCATCGAGGCGCAGGCCGGCCTCACGGTCGCCGAGGCGATGGTCGACGACCTCGTTGTCGCCGGCGACACGGTCTCCGGCATCGTGTGCGACGACGGCCGGCGCTTCGACGCGGCAGCGGTCGTGCTGACCGTCGGCACGTTCCTCGGCGGCCGCATCCTGGTCGGCCGGGACGAGACGCCGGGCGGTCGCATCGGCGACGCGCCGTCGATCCGGCTGGCCGCGCGCCTGCGTGAGCTGCCGTTTCGCGTCGCCCGCCTGAAGACCGGCACCCCGCCGCGGCTCGACGGCCGCACGCTCGATTACTCGGTGATGCAGGCACAGCCCGGCGACTCGCCGGCGCCGGTGTTCTCGTTCCTCGGCCGCCGCGCCGAGCACCCGCGGCAGGTCGCGTGCCACATCACGCACACCGGTGAGGCGACGCACGACATCATCCGCGGTGCGCTGGACCAGTCGCCGATGTACAGCGGCCTCATCGAGGGCGTGGGCCCGCGCTACTGCCCGTCGATCGAGGACAAGGTCGTGCGCTTCGCGGACCGGCCATCGCACCAGGTCTTCGTCGAGCCGGAAGGGCTGGACACACACATCGTCTACCCGAACGGCATTTCCACGAGCCTGCCGGCCGAGGTGCAGGAACGTTTCGTCCGTTCGATCGCCGGGTTCGGGGGCGCGGTCATCACGCAACCGGGCTACGCGATCGAGTACGACTACTTCGACCCGCGCGACCTGCGCCCGACGCTGGAGACGAAGTTCATCGCCGGGCTGTGGTTCGCGGGCCAGATCAACGGCACGACCGGCTACGAGGAGGCCGGCGCGCAGGGGCTGCTCGCCGGGGTGAACGCGGCGCGGCGCGCGCAGGGCCGGGTCGGCTGGTTCCCGGGCCGCGAGCAGGCGTACCTCGGCGTACTCGTCGACGACCTGGTCACCCGCGGCGTCAGCGAGCCGTACCGGATGTTCACGTCGCGTGCCGAGTACCGGCTGACATTGCGCGAGGACAATGCCGACGAGCGCCTGACGCCGGCGGGCCGCGAGCTGGGGCTGGTCGACGACGCGCGCTGGGCGCATTACGAGCGCAAGCGCGAGGCCGTCGTGCAAGAACAGCAGAGACTGGCTGGCATCATGGTGCGATCTGCCGCGATCACCGCCGAAGATCACGACATTCTGCCCGACGGGCTCGGCCGCGACGCAAGCGCGGCGGACCTGTTGCACCGGCCGGAGCTGGACTACGCTGCAATTACGGCATTGTCGATGGTTGGTGGCGCGTTCGGCGACGTTAGCGGCGAGATCGACGAGTTCAGTGAGCAAGTCGTGACCCAGCTCGAGGTGCGCGCTCGCTATGCCGGCTATATCGAGCGGCAGGCCCGCGAAATCGCGAAACACGCGCGTCAGGAATCGCTCGCGCTGCCCGACGACCTCGACTACGCCACCGTGTCCGGCTTGTCGACGGAGGCCCGCCAGCGGCTGGCGGCCGCCCGCCCGACGACGCTCGGCCAGGCGTCACGCCTCGAGGGCATGACGCCGTCCGCGGTGTCCCTGATCCTGATTCACCTGAAGAAGCGCCACCTGCAGAAGTCGGCATGAGCCTGCCGCGCTACGTCCTGCGCAGGGTCCTGGGCGCCGTCCCGACCCTGCTGCTGGTCGTCGTGCTCGCGTTCGTGCTGGTGCGCGCCGCGCCGGGCGGGCCGTTCGACGAGGAACGCGCGTTGCCGGCGGACGTCCGCGCGAACATCGAGGCCGCCTACCACCTCGACGAGCCGATGTGGCAACAGTTCCTGCGCTACGCGGGTGGTTTGCTGCGCGGGGACCTCGGGCCGTCGTACCGGCGCCATGGCGAGAGTGTCAACGACCTGATTGCCGACGCGTTCCCGCTGTCGGCGGCGCTCGGACTGCTGGCGATGGCCGCGGCGTTGCTGGTCGGCATCGGCGTCGGCGCGGTCGCCGCGCTCGGCCGCGACGGCTGGCGCGACCGCGTGTCGATGACCTTCGCGCTGACCGGCATCTCGATCCCGGTGTTCGTCGTGGCGCCGGCGCTGATCCTGGTCTTCGCGGTGCAGCTCGGCTGGCTGCCGGCCGGCTGGAGCGGGGCGCGCGGCGCCGGCGCCTGGATTCTGCCGGTGACTGCGCTTGCGCTGCCGCAGATCGCCTACATCGCGCGGCTCACGCGGGCGAGCCTCATCGACGTGCTGGCGAGCCCGTTCATCCGCGCGGCGCGCGCGCAGGGCCTCGGCATGGGGCGCGTCGTCCGCCGGCACGCGCTGAAGCCGGCCCTGCTGCCGGTGTTGTCATACCTGGGGCCGGCGCTCGCCGGCATCCTCACCGGCTCCGTCGTCGTCGAGCAGATCTTCGGCATACCCGGTATCGGCCAGGCGTTCGTGCGCGGCGCGCTGGACCGCGACTACACGCTGGTACTCGGCGTCGTCATCCTGTACGCCACGCTGATCATCGGCCTGAACCTGCTGGTGGACATCCTGTACGGCGCGATCGACCCGCGGGTGCGGCACCGGTGAGCGCGCCGGCCGCCACGCGCGAATCGCGCCGCCGCCTGTCGTGGAGCGCGGCCGGGCTGGTGCTCATCGCCGTGTTCGCCATCGCCGTTCCGTTCGCGAGCCCGAACGAGGGCCGGACCACGAACTTCGACCGCATCCTCGAGGCGCCGACGTCCGAGAACATGCACTGGTTCGGCACCGACGACCTCGGGCGCGACCTGCTCGTGCGCACGGCCGAAGGCGCGCAGGTCACGCTGATCGTCGCGCTGGTCGCGAGCCTCGTCAGCCTCGTCATCGGCGTCGGCTACGGGGCGATCGCGGGTTACGCGGGCGGCCGCACCGACAGCGTGATGATGCGCGTCGTCGATACGCTGTACGCGATGCCGTTCATCTTCTTCGTGATCCTGCTCATGGTCGTGTTCGAGCGGAACTTCTTCCTGATGTTCGTCGCGATCGGCGCGATCAACTGGCTGGACATGGCGCGCATCGTGCGCGGCCAGACGATCGCGCTGCGCGAGCGCGAGTTCGTGCTGGCGGCCCGGCTGAACGGGGCGTCCGGCACGTGGATACTCGCGCGACATATCGTGCCGAACCTGGCTGGCATCGTGGTGGTGTACCTGACGCTGACGATCCCGCAGGCCATCCTCGTCGAGTCGTTCCTGAGCTTTCTCGGGCTGGGCGTGCAGGAGCCGGAAACGTCGCTTGGCACGCTGGTGTCGGCCGGGGCGGACCACCTCGAGAGCGCGTCCTGGCTGCTCCTGATTCCCGGCGGGCTGCTGGCATTCCTGCTGCTGTGTTTCAACTTCGCGGGCGACCGCTTGCGCGATACGTTCGACGTGCGGGAGTCACGATGACCCTGTTGTCCGTGCGCGGGCTGACGGTGCGGCACGGCAACGCGGTGGTCGTGGACGGCGTGGACTTCGACGTCGCGCCGGGCGAAGCGCTGGGAATCGTCGGCGAGTCCGGCTCCGGCAAGACGCAGACGGCGCTGGCGCTGCTCGGATTGACGCCGGGGTCCGCCGATGTCTCCGGCAGCATCCGGCTCGACGGGCAGGAACTCGTCGGCGCCACGGAGCCGGTGCTGGATGCCGTGCGCGCGACGCGCATCGCGATGGTGTTCCAGGACCCGCTCCAGGCGCTGAATCCGTACCTCCGGATCGGCGCGCAACTGGGACATGTACTGGAAGCGCACGGATTGAGCACGGGCCGCGAAACCGGGGAGCGCGTCGTCGCGATGCTCGATGCGGTCGGGTTGCCGGACCCGGCGCGCCAGGTGCTCGCCTGGCCGCACGAGTTGTCCGGCGGCATGCGCCAGCGCGTCATGATCGCGGCGGCGCTGATCGCGGAACCGGCCATCCTCGTCGCCGACGAACCGACGACGGCCCTCGATGTGACTGTCCAGGCGCAGATCCTGGCGCTGCTCGACCGGCTGCGGCGCGACACCGCACTGTTGCTCATCACTCACGATCTCGGTGTCGTTGCCGGCCAGTGCGAGCGCGTGCTGGTCATGGACCGGGGGCGCGTTGCCGAGACGGGCGCGACCCGTGACGTGTTCGGTGCGCCGTCGGCGAATGCCACGCGGGCGCTGCTCGACGCCGTGCCGCGCCTCGACGCGCCGGGCCCGGCTGCGCGGGACGCACCGGGATTGCTGGCCGCCGAGGGCTTGTCGGTGCGCTACCGTGCGCGACGCGGAAAAGCCCTCGCCGCCGTGAAAAGTGCTGACCTGGAGCTGAAAGAGGGCGAAACGCTCGCGATCGTCGGCGAATCGGGCTCCGGAAAGTCCACGCTGGCGCGTGCGATCCTCGGGCTCGTGTCGCCAGCAGCCGGCACCGTGGTCTACGCTGGACAGGCACTCGCCCGCGACCTTGTGGACCGCGCAGGCACAACCCGCCGCGACCTGCAGCTCGTCTTCCAGGACCCGGCCGCGTCGCTCGACCCGCAAATGCGGGTGTCGTCCATCGTCGGCGAGCCGCGGGCGATCGCCGGAAACCCGGCGACGGCCGGCGAGATCACCGCGGCCCTCGCGGACGTCGGCCTCGACACGACCTTCCTCGACCGCTACGCGCACCAGCTCTCCGGTGGACAGGCACAGCGCGTGGCGATCGCGCGCGCGCTGATCGCCCGGCCCACGGTGCTCGTCTGCGACGAGGCGGTGGCCGCGCTCGACGGCACCGTGCGCACGACGGTGCTGGCGCTGCTGCGGGAGATCCAGGCGCGCACCGGCCTCGCGATCCTGTTCATCGCGCACGACCTGGCGGTCGTTCGCCAGATCGCGCACCGCGTCGCGGTGATGTACCTTGGCGAAATCGTCGAACTGGCGCCCGGCAACGAACTGTTCGAGCGTCCGCGGCACCCGTACACACGCGCGCTGCTGGACGCCGTGCCCCCGCCGCCGGGCGAAGCGGGACGACCGGCCGTGTTGCCCGGCGAAGTACCGTCGCCACTGTCACCGCCACCCGGCTGTGTATTCCATCCGCGCTGCCGGTACGCCGAGGACGGCTGCCGCGCCGAGGCGCCGGCGCGCCGCGCCGCCGGCAATTCCAGTGTCGCCTGCCGACGTGCCGAGGAACTCGATCTGGCGCGCGGTCGGGCGTAGTCTCGCGCGGAGAACGTTCGGCACCCAACGACGGAGCGAAGCATGTCGCGAATCCTGATTCTTCTCGTTGTAGTCGCAACAGCGGGCGGTTGCGGCACCACCCTGTCCACCGGGTCGCGGCCGGATGCGTATTACGCGTCGGCCGTGTCGGGCACGGACGACGCATCACTGTTCGCCGGCGATGCGGCCACGCTGTCCGACGACGCGATCCAGCGCATCCTGGCTTACGACTACGAACCGCCGGCGCTGAGCCGCGTCGCACTGATGCCGTTCGGGCGTGAACGCTGGTCGGGCTGGTCCGAGGAGCTGGCCGTCGCCTCGGCGAAGATCAAGAGCGATGTGCTGGGCCGCCTGCGTGCGTCGCCCAGGGTGTATGACGCGTCGTACCTGCCGTCGATCCTCGTACCCGAGAAGCGCACGGTGCCGCACCTCCGTGAGGCGGCGGCGCGTTACCAGGCAGACCTGCTGCTGGTGTACCGCAGTTACTGCCAGAGTTTCGAGCGCTACCGTTTCTTCGCCGCCGACCAGTCGCGGGCGTATTGCGGCGTCGAGGCCGTACTGCTCGATACCCGCACCGGCCTGGTCCCGTTCACGACGGTGGTGACGCACTCGTACGACGTCGTCGAAAATAACAACGACACGAACTTCCAGGAAACACGCCTGCGCGCGCAACTCGATGCGACGTCCGCGGCGATGGGCGAGGTAAGTGCCGAGATCGTGCGGTTCCTGGGCAGCGCTGACTGAAAAGGGGCCGAGCGATGTCGTTCGGGAGCATGCCTGTCACGGTCGACCTGAAGGCCGCGATTGGCTGCGCGGCCACCGACGCCGGGCCAACGCCCGCGGCCAACACCGAGAACGGGGCGCGCGTGTCGCGAGAGGTGTATGACGTTCTCAACTGCGGACGTTGCGACGAGGTTCTCACCCTGGATCTGCCCTGTCGGGACTGATCGAATGCGTGGAGCGAATCCGGCAAGTAGCACACGCGCCGTCGCCAGATCGTGCGACACGGCGGGTTTGCTGGCGATGCCCGAATGAAGACAAAGAGGCGCTTCGTCGTCGCTCTGGCAGTGTTGTTGGGCCTGAGCATTGCCTTCGCGATGGCACCCAGGCGCATTCAGGGGCGCGCGGTGGAATGCCTTACCCTCGGCGACTGGCCGTTGGAGTGGGCAGTTCGCCGTCACTTCGAAGACAGACAGCCGGACCTGCAGACTATTGTCGGCTTTCTGCAGGCGTTGCCGCACGTCGACGGGCTGACAATTTCCGCTGTCGGTCTCAATGTGAGGTTGCAGGCCGATGAGTATCGGGACGAAAAGCTCGACCGCCCCGACATCCTGGACGCGCTGGTATCGGTGGATGCGCAATTCGTCAGTAACAAAGACGACGGCGTGTGGGTATTCCTTGGTTCAGAACGTCGCGGCCGCACGCTGTTCGAGGTCAGCTACCTGCTCCCGCC
The DNA here is from genome assembly GCA_913055625.1 of uncultured Pseudomonadota bacterium. Classification (GTDB taxonomy): domain Bacteria; phylum Pseudomonadota; class Gammaproteobacteria; order Steroidobacterales; family Woeseiaceae; genus UBA1847. The sequence continues at coordinate 575,352 of CAJXJW010000003.1, forward strand.
CCAAACACCCGACGCGGTAATGTGCGACAAGATGACTTCTTCCGCGCGAGCAGCAAGCGGCGAGTGCGTGATGCCGCTCAGCGCGCGTTGGCATCTGCACTACGCGTGGTATCCCATCGACCCCGGCGAATGGGCGGGCGCCGAATCGCCGTGAAAACATGCACGGGCATCTCGGACTCGGGACGGGGACCGCCGATCGAAGCGGTTCACGGAAAGCGGTGACCAGGTTGCTTTTCGTCTGCAGTGAGAACCGCCTGCGGAGCCCGACGGCCGCGGCCGTGTTTTCGGCGTACGACGGCGTCGAGGCGATCAGCGCCGGAACGAATGCGGACTGCGAGACGCCGGTGAGCGGCGACCTCATCGAGTGGGCCGACGTGATTCTCGTCATGGAGTCGTCGCACCGGAACAAGGTCGCCAGGAAGTTCCGCCCGCTGCTGAAGGACAAGAAGCTCGCGGTCCTGAACATCCCCGACGTGTTCGCGTACATGGACCCGGTGCTGGTTGCGCTGCTGAAGGCGCGGGTGCCGAGGTACGTCCGGATCGGCTAGTGCGTCGGGATCTCCGCGTTACCGCGGTAACGTCGTAGCCCGCGCGCCAGCGACCGGCGATCAATCCGCCGCGCGCAAACGCGCCAGCTGCCGTCCCCGAATGACGCCCCAGGCCGGCATGACGACCGGAAGCAACAGGTAGGCCCAACCGGGCACCGTGGCCGGGTGTATGGGCGCGAACAGCCCCATCAGGATCGCGAGGCAGCCGACGCTGGCCAGGATCGTCCAGCTCCCAAGCTCCGAGCGCGTGGTGTGCCGCTCGACCGCGTCGAGTTGCAGGTCGTCCCGGCGTACCCACGCGCGCACGTACAGCAGCAGGATTGCGACGCACAACGCGACGAAGCCCACGCTGTAGATCGTGAAGATGCCGTACAGCTCTTCCAGCGAACTGATGTCGGCACCGACTTCGAGGCGGCGGTCGGTGATCCACGCTACGAAGATCGATGTCACGTACTTCATCGGGTAGATGTAGCAGAGCATCACGAACACGAGGAAGAAGCTCAACACCATCGACGCGAAGTCTTCGAGCCCGTAGCGCCGGCTCCAGTTCCAGTGGCCGTGCCAGAACAGGAACAACAAGGCGCACGAAAGTCCAAACGCCGGGATGCCCTGTACCGCGAGCAGGAGTTCCTCGTACGTCGACGGTATCGAATCGATCGACACGACCAACAGTGTCAGCGCGAACGCAAACGCCGCATCGGTGAACGTCTCGGTGCGCGTCATCTCCATGCCGCGCTGCCGGAAGCCGTTTTTCGCGGGCAGCCGGCCCATGTTGTCTTCGCTCATTCCGGGCATGTTGTCCATCACATCGACGGCACCGGGATCGGAACCGGGTTGCCGTTCACGGTCAACAGGCCCTGCCGGTACTCCGCCGCCATCCGGTACGTGTCGCCGTCGAGTTGAAGAAAGCCCATCGCGACCGCGCCGTGCGCGTTCGGGTTCTGCGCGGCAATGCGGTCGAAGATCGACTTCGGAACGTTCAGGTCGGCCTCGGCCTCCAGCGCGAGCAGCACGCTGGTCCAGACGAAATCGGCGGGGTCGGATTCGCGGATGTTGACGTTGAGCGTCGTTCCCACCGTGCCCTCGGGCAGGGTCACATCGAGCTGCTCGAAGTCCGCGGTGAACCCGGCCGCCACGAGCCGTTTCAAGTCCTCCTCGACTTCCGCGAGCAGGTCGGCGGGCGCCTCGGCCTCGCCGGCACGCTTCATGCCCTCGCGCACCCGGCCGAGAGAGCCGGCGTCGAGGTCCGCGAATTCGCCGCGCACCGCCCAGGCCACCGTGCCGATGTCCGGCACCTCCTCCATGAGGAACGTCAGTTCGAAGTCGCTGTCGACGCGGTCGTCGGCGAGCGAGGAGTGGCTCGTCAACGTCAGCGGCCCGTAGCGGGCCGGATGGCCGCCGTTGTTCGCCGTGATGGACGCAAGCTGCATCTCGACGTCGCCCACCGAGAAACCGTACGGGGTGATCTGCATGTCGGCCGCGAGGTCCAGCCGCCCGGTCGAGAGCCCCCCCTCGTTCTCGCTCATCGCGAAGGAATCGAGCCAGCCCTTGAACCTTACCCGGCCCTTGCGGGCATCGCCGTAGACTTCGACGTCCGCCGCGCCCCAGCTCACGTCGCCCGTGCCGCCCGGTTCCAGCGCGTAGTGCGAAGTTACGGCGCCGGTCAGGCCGATGCTCGTCTGGATCACGCCGGGCAGCGGCGTAATCGTCCCGTCCGCCGCCTCGACGCTGACGTGCGACGTGGCGCGGCCAAGGCCGGGCATCAGCGATGCGTTCTCACCGCTGACGGACGAGACCGGCACGATGCCGTGGTCAAGCCGCGTCTCGATGATGATGGCCGGCTCCCCGTCGCCGTCCTCGAAGCCGAGCGTTTCCCGGAGCGCGGCGCCGGCCGGTGTGTCCGCGAACGCGATCCGGTGCGTGCCTTCGGACGAGAACCAGCGCCGGTCGAAGCGCGACGCGGTGATCTCGAACTCGCGGTTCTCGTCCGCCGCCCACTCGAGCTGTGTGTCCACCGAACGCTCCGCGAGTTTGCCGACGATGCCGGGCGAGACCAGGACGACCAATGCGAGGACGACGAGGCCGATGACAATACTCTTTTTCATGGTGGTTCTCCGGTGGACCGGTGCGTGCCGGCACGGGCTCCCGGGCGGCATGCCGCCGTATCGTCGCACACCCGGCCCCGCCGTGCGTCCCGGGCCGTGCGCTACATCTGGAATTTGGCCGCAACTCTCTCTAACATAGCCCGTCCTGTAGCCCCGGCCACGCGGCCGATCCGGGCAAATCTTCGCTGAATCAACTGGTTGGAATGATGAGAACCGCTGCTGCCCTGGCGACCCTGCTCGCATCGCTCGTGCTCCTCGCGCAAACGGCCCGCGCCGAAGGCGACGTCGAACGTGGCGAAGCGCTGGCCTACACCTGCTTCGGATGCCACGGCATCGAGGGCTACCGCAACGCGTACCCGTCCTACCGCGTGCCGAAACTCGGCGGGCAGAAGGCGGCCTACCTCGTCGTCGCGCTCAAAGGCTACCGCGCGGGCACGCGCCAGCACCCGACCATGAACGGCCAGGCGGAAAGCCTCTCCGACCAGGAGATCGAGGACGTCGCCGCTTATCTTGCGACCCGCGGGACAGGCACTGTCGAGGCGGGCGGCACGCCGGACGCAGCCTTCGACGGCGCCGCGACCTGCGTCGCCTGCCACGGCGCGAACGGCATCAGCGCCTCGCCGATGTGGCCGACGCTGGCCGGCCAGCACGAGGAGTACCTCGTGCACGCCCTGAACCAGTACCGGAACGGCGAGCGGCAGGACCCGGTCATGTCGCAGATGGCCGCGCCGCTTACCGACCAGGACGTTGCCGCGTTGGCGAAGTACTTCGCCGGCCTGGACGGCCTCGAGACGACGAAACCGGCCGAAGGCGAATAAGCCACCGGGGATGCCTGCGCCCTCCGCCCGACTGACGGCGTACGACCACGGCATAACCGCCATCGATACCGAGTACGCGCGTCCGTCGCAGGACGCGAGCCACCTCATCGTCGAGGACGGCCGGGCCGCGTTCGTGGACACCGGCGCCAACAACGCCGTGCCACTGCTGCTCGACGCACTCGACCGCGCCGGCCTCGACCGCGGCGACGTCGACTACGTCTTCCTCACGCACGTGCACCTGGACCACGCCGGCGGCGCGGGCGAACTGCTGACGCACCTGCCGAATGCCCGCTGCGTGCTGCATCCGCGCGGCGCGCCGCATATGATCGACCCGTCCCGGTTGTGGACAGGCACCGAAGCCGTGTACGGCAAGCGCCGCGCGCGGGAGATCTACGGGCGGCTGGTGCCGATCGCTGCGGATCGCATCGATATCGCGAACGATGGCGACACGTTCCGGCTCGCGGGCCGCGAGTTCCGCGCGCTGCACACCGAGGGCCATGCACGCCATCACTACGTGTTGCACGACCCGGCGTCGCGTAGCGTGTTCACCGGTGACAGCTTCGGCATTTCCTATCGTGAATTCGACACCGCGGCCGGCCCGTTCATTTTCCCGTCGGCAACGCCGATCGATTTCGACCCGGATGCCGCGCACGTGGCGTACGATCGCATCATGGCCTGCGAGCCGCGGCAGGTGTTCCTGACGCACTACAGCCGAGTCGGGGACCTCGACCGCCTCGTCGCCGACCTGCACGCCGGCATCGACGCCTACCGTCACATGGCGCTGGCGCACGAGAACGACGACCACCGGGTCGAGCGCCTGCGCGAGAGCATGTTCGCGTACCTCGGCGAGCGGGCGCACGCGCACGGCTACGCCGGCGACAGTGACGCGCTGTGGTCGTTGCTGAATATCGACGTGGACCTGAACGCCCAGGGCCTTGACGTCTGGTTGAAGCGGCGCAAGAACTAACAGAAACCAAGAAGGGGAGGCCGGTGGACGCATTTCGCGCATTTCGCATCGACGAACAGGACGGCAAGCCGGTCGCCGGCTTCACCACGATGACCGTGGACGAGCTGACCGAGGGCGACGTCGTCATCCGCGTCAGTCACTCGACGATCAACTACAAGGACGCCCTCGCCGCGACCGGCGCCGGCCGCATCCTGCGACGATTCCCGCTGAACGGTGGCATCGACCTGGCCGGCACGGTCATGAGTTCGGAGCACCCCGACCTGGCACCGGGCACCGGCGTGCTTGTGAACGGCTGCGGTCTTTCCGAGACTCGTGACGGCGGCTATGCGGAAATGGTACGCGTGCCGGCGGACGCCGTCGTGCCGCTGCCGGACGGGATCTCGGCCGCACAGGCCATGCAACTCGGCACGGCGGGGTTCACCGCAGCGCTCGCGATCCATCGCATGGAACAGAACGGCCAGCTGCCCGAGCAGGGGCCGGTCGTCGTCACCGGGGCCACCGGCGGTGTCGGCAGCGTCGCCGTCGACATGCTCGCGGGCCGCGGCTACGACGTCGTTGCACTGACCGGCAAGAAAGACGAAGAGCAGTACCTTCGCGACATCGGCGCGCAGCGCATCCTGTTGCGCGACGACGTCGACTTCGGCAAGCGGCCAATGGAGAAAGCGGAATGGGCGGGCGCTGTCGATAATCTCGGCGGCGATTACCTGACTTGGCTCACCCGCACGACCGGCTACGGCGGCAACATCGCGAGCATCGGCCTCGCCGCGAGCCACGAACTGCACACGACCGTGATGCCGTTCATCCTGCGCGCCGTCTGCCTGCTCGGCATCAACTCGGTCGACACGCCGCGGCACCTGCGGCTTGCTGTCTGGTCGCGCATCGCGAGCGACCTGATGCCGCAGCACCTCGACCGTATCGGCCACCGGACCATCGCGTTCGACGACCTGCCCGGTGCATTCCAGGATTATCTCGACGGCAAGATCACCGGGCGTACGGTGGTGGAGATCGCGAGCTAGCGCTGGGTGTATCTGGCGGAATCGCAACTTGCTGCGCCGATGCGGAAGAGGCGGGTAATTTCCGGAGGGACCGGGGCATGAGAGCGGCAATCCGATTGGGTGTGGCATCGCTGTGCCTGTCCATGAGCACTACGATGGTTGACACGTAGTGGCCAACGCGATTTGCATCCGCTGCGGGAACACAAAGCCTGCTCCATGGAAGAAGTGCGCCCGTTGCAAACTGGACCCTACGCGTCGAGAGGATGATCTCGTCAAGAGCGTGTACCTGTCCCTTGGCCGATTCGCCGACGCGGAGCGTAAGAAGACCTACAAAGTCGAACTGGAGCACGTCGGCAGTGAGATCGAGCAGGGCCGGGACCCGGAGTACCAAGACTCGGAGCTTTCTCGCCTGAGGGCAGAACAGAAATCGATAAAGGGCGTTCCGTTGTCGGTAGTCCTCGATGCGGTGATTCGATTGTTCCTGCCAGGAGTCGTTTTTCTGGTCATCGCGTATGCGGCGCTCTATCTACTCAGAGCGTTTCGGGAAACCCTTTAGGGCAATCGCGAGCTAATGAGCGCCCGAGGCTCGAGGCTACCAAAGCAACATGGACAGGCACAAACCCTTGATACCTGAGCCCACCGAAAGACTGCTTCTAGTCTCAATGGTTCTTTGAGTAAGTAGGCGGCGCTTCTCCGCAGAAGACAGGCATACCAATGCTCAAGCGCCTGGCCTGATTAACGTGTGCAGCCGCTCAAGCCGACTTGGCTGCGATCAGGTCGCCCCTGCGGAATGTTTGCCTGAACTGCGTTGCCGATGTCACCCATTCCTTTTGCGA